>NZ_STGD01000056.1 GCF_005222755.1 Roseomonas sp. HF4 | reverse complement strand
TACGTCGCCTTTATCATCGACGCCTATGCGCGGCGGATCGTCGGCTGGCGCGTGTCTCGGACGGCGCATACGGGCTTCGTGCTGGATGCGCTGGAACAGGCCCTGCATGAGCGGCGCCCACTGCATCGCGGCGGCCTCGTGCATCACAGCGACAGGGGCAGCCAGTACGTCTCCATCCACTACACCGAGCGTCTCGCGCAGGCCGGCATTGAGCCGTCGGTCGGCAGCGTGGGCGACAGCTATGACAACGCCTTGGCCGAGAGCATCAACGGCCTCTACAAGGCCGAGGTCATTCACCGGCGCGGCCCCTGGCGCTCGCTCGAGGCCGTGGAATTCGCCACCCTCGAATGGGTGGACTGGTTCAACCATCGGCGGCTGCTGGAGCCCATCGGGAACATCCCGCCGGCCGAGGCGGAGGCCCTCTACTACGCAGCCCAGGACAATCTGCTCCTGGCGGCGTGACTCAAACCAAACAGCCTCCGGCGAACCCGGGGCGGTTCA
>NZ_STGD01000055.1 GCF_005222755.1 Roseomonas sp. HF4 | reverse complement strand
TCGACGGCCGAGCGCACGGCCGACTTGCGCGCATTGGCCCGCCGCGTCCGTGCCGCCATCGGCCGCCCCGGCGGCTTCTTGCGGTGGATGCGCGAGACCAGGCCGCGCTCGGCCAGCCACGCCTCGTTCTTCGCCGAGCGGTAGGCGGTGTCGGCCCAGACATCGCCGGCGGTGTTGTCGGCATCGACCACCTCCACCAGCCGCGCACCGTCATGGGCCGCGGCGTGGCTCGCGGTCCAGCCGCGGATCAGCCCGTGCCGGCGATCGATCGCGACGTGGTTCTTGTACCCAAAGGCCGGCACCGCGAGATCGACCTGCGGCGCGCCATCCTCGCGCGGCCTGGCCTTGGAGAACTTCACCGTCCAGCGCGCATCGCGATCCTTCTGGCGCAGCTTCGCGGGCTTCTCCGCCCAGCCCTCGGGGATCTGCCCGGCCTTGATCGCCGCCCGCTCCGCCTCGGTGTTGCGCTGCTTCGGCGCGGCGACGATGGTCGCATCCACGATCTGCCCGCCCATCGCCAGGTAGCCGGCGGCGCGCAGCGTGGCATC
>NZ_STGD01000054.1 GCF_005222755.1 Roseomonas sp. HF4 | reverse complement strand
TCGACGGCCGAGCGCACGGCCGACTTGCGCGCATTGGCCCGCCGCGTCCGTGCCGCCATCGGCCGCCCCGGCGGCTTCTTGCGGTGGATGCGCGAGACCAGGCCGCGCTCGGCCAGCCATGCCTCGTTCTTCGCCGAGCGATAGGCAGTGTCGGCCCAGACATCGGAGGCGGTGTTGTCAGCATCGACCACCTCCGCCAGCTGCGCCCCGTCATGGGCCGCGGCGTGGCTCGCGGTCCAGCCGCGGATCAGGCCGTGCCGGCGATCGATCGCGACATGGTTCTTGTACCCGAAGGCCGGCACCGCGAGATCAACCTGCGGCGCGCCATCCTCGCGCGGCTTGGCCTTGGAGAACTTCACCGTCCAGCGCGCGTCGCGATCCTTCTGGCGCAGCTTCGCGGGCTTCTCCGCCCAGCCTTCGGGTACCTGTCCGGCCTTGATCGCCGCCCGCTCCGCCTCGGTGTTGCGCTGCTTCGGCGCGGCGACGATGGTCGCATCCACGATCTGCCCGCCCATCGCCAGGTAGCCGGCGGCGCGCAGCGTGGCATC
>NZ_STGD01000053.1 GCF_005222755.1 Roseomonas sp. HF4 | reverse complement strand
TGAGACCTGTGCGCGGAAGCCTTGCGGCGCGGCGTGCTCACTGATTCTCTGTGCTGCGCGACGCGGGGAGCGGGCGGCATGGCACATCGCACCATCGGCCAGGAGAGCCTGGCGCCGGACGGCACCTCGCGCAGCGGCGCGGCCTTGGAGCGCCTGTCGTCGCTGATCGACTGGCAGCCGATCTGCGCACTGTTGGCCCCGCTCTACCCTTCCGCCAAGGGCGAACCTGCCTGGCCGCCGCTGTCGATGTTCAAGGCGCTGCTGCTGGCGGTCTGGCACGACCTGTCGGACGTGAAACTGGCCGAGGCCTTGGAGGACCGCGCAAGCTTCCGTCGTTTCTGCGGCTTCGCCGCGCGGGAGGCGACTCCCGAGCGCACCGCCTTTGTGCGCTTCCGCCGCGCCCTGATCGCGCAGGGCCTGGACCGGAAGCTGTTCGAGGCCGTCACCGCGCAGCTCAAGGCGCGTGCGATCACGGTCAAGACCGGCACGCTCGTGGACGCGACGATCATCACCTCTGCCAGCAAGGGCGATGGCGAGGCGCGTTGGGTGAAGCATCGCAACCGCG
>NZ_STGD01000052.1 GCF_005222755.1 Roseomonas sp. HF4 | reverse complement strand
CGAGGCCGTGTATCCGATGGCCTACGAGACCTTCGAGGACGTCACCGCAGATCTCCCGCGGTTCATCGAGAATGTCTAGAATTGCAAGCGGCTGCACTCGGCTCTCGGCTACCTCAGCCTCGTGCAGTTCGAGGAGCAACAGGCCCGGCGCCCTGTCAAAGCTGCAGCCTGACCCATGTCCGGCCCCAGGGGCCCACTCCAGATCGGCGTGCAAAAGGGACCCCCTTTTGGTGTCATGGATGCGCCCGGGTTGGCTGGTGCGGAGCCGTAGGCGCAGCGGCGGGCAACCCGGGCGCATCAGCGCCGTCGGTGAGGGATCAGGCGCGGTTCTTGAACCGCCAGCTGTCGTTGCCGGTCTCGACGATGTCGCAGTGATGCGTCAGGCGATCCAGCAGCGCGGTCGTCATCTTGGCGTCGCCGAACACGCTCGGCCATTCGCCAAAGGCCAGGTTCGTCGTCACCAGGATCGAGGTCTGCTCGTACAGCCGGCTGACCAGGTGGAACAGCAGCTGCCCGCCCGATTGCGCGAATGGCAGGTAGCCGAGCTCGTCGAGCACCACGAGATCGACGCGGCAGAGATGGTCGGCTAGCCGTCCCTGGCGCCCCGCACGCGCCTCCGCCTCGAGCCGGTTCACCAGGTCCACCACGGTGTAGAACCGCCCGCGCGCGCCATCACGGATGCACGCCCGCGCAATGGCGATCGC
>NZ_STGD01000051.1 GCF_005222755.1 Roseomonas sp. HF4 | reverse complement strand
CGGCAGCGGCGCTGGCCCCATGCACCTGCTGACCGACAAGGTCACCTGCGGCTGCTGCGGTGGCGGGTTCTCCGCCATGGGCAAGGATGACCTGGGCTGCCGCACCGCCCGGAACGGCGGCACCTGTCGCCACACCACCCGGGGTCGCCGGGCGGTGCTGGAGGAGCGGGTGCTGCGGGCGCTCGCGACGCAGCTCATGCGGCCCGACCTGGTGGCCGAGTTCTGCGCGACCTTCATCGCGGAATGGAGCCGCCTGGCGGCCGAGGCCTCCGCTGGCGCCGAGGCCCGGCAGCGGGACCTGCAGGCCGTCGAGCGCAAGATCGGGAACCTCGTCGGGGCGATCGCCGACGGTCTCGAGGCGCCCGGCGTGCAGCAGAAGCTCGCGGACCTCGAGGCGCGCCGGCAGGACCCGCGGGCCGCGCTCGATGCCACCAGCGCCGCCGCCCCGCCGGCGCTGCACCTCAACCTCGCGCAGGCCTACGTCAAGACGGTCGCCGATCTCCGCCGCGCCATCGCCGCCGAGGACGGCGCCGAAGCCCTCGAGGCCGCCCGCGCCCTGATCGACACCGTCGTCGTGTCGCCGCCCGATGACCCCGGCGATCCGCCCGGCATCGCGCTGACCGGCACCCTGATGGCCATGCTCAAGGCCGGCGGGGCCGACCTGGCCCCCGGGGGCAAGACACCCTCGCCTCACGCCTCGCCGCCATGCTCGAGAGTTCGGTACAAGGAGAGCCACGGGGGCGGTTCACC
>NZ_STGD01000050.1 GCF_005222755.1 Roseomonas sp. HF4 | reverse complement strand
GCAAGGTCACCCCGCAGCGACACCGTGAACTCACCGCGCCGCTCCCCCGGAAAGACCAGGATCGCGTCGATCAGCGCGCGCAGCGCATCGGTCGCCGCCATCGCCGTTGCCTGATCGGCCAGCGCCTGCTCCAGCGCCTCGACCCGGCGCCGGTACAGCGCCGGCAGGTTCGGGTGCAGGACGGGAATCGGCTCCGGCTCACCGGCCATGGCAATCTGCTGGGCGAGGTCCTCCTGGCGCCGCTCGAGATCGCGCAGTTCGGCGGCCATCGCTGCCCCGCCGTGCCCGTCCTTGATCAGCTCGAGCAGGTTGCGGATCTGCCGGGTCAGTTTGGCGTGCTGTTGCTCCAGCCCCGCCTGACGAGCACCGCGCTCCCGGTTCGCCGCGTTGACCTCGGTGACGTAGGTGCGGGCGAACTCCTCAATCAGTTCCGGTGCCAGGAGCCGCTCCTTGAGGCCCACCAGAACGTGGGGCAACAGCACGCCGCGCAGGACCGTGCGGCGGTTCGTGCACGTGCCCCGCTCCACGCGATTGGCGCAGCCGAGCCGGCCATTGCTGCCCATCACCGACATCGGGCCGTTGCAGGCGCCGCAGCGCACCAGGCCGGACAGCGGCCAGCGCGGCCGCCGGGCTGCGGCAAGCCGCCCGCCGCGATTCGTGCCACCCGTCTCCGCCGTCCCCTCCGGGTTCGTGAAGATCCGCCGGGTAGCGGACAGGCGCGCCTGCGCCAGATCCCAGGTCTCCCGATCGATGATGGCGAGGTGCGGCACGGCGGCCGTGATCCAG
>NZ_STGD01000049.1 GCF_005222755.1 Roseomonas sp. HF4 | reverse complement strand
GCCTCGCCGATGATCTGACGCGCGCGGGCGGTCAGGTCGGCGCGGTTCCAGTCGAAGAACACCAGGAAGGTGCGCGCCGGCGCCGGGGCCACGGCGGCCGCGGCCACCGGGGCGGCCGAACGGCCGAAGTTGTAGCGCACGCCGAACATGATCGAGTGGTTGAAGTTGTCCGCCTCGAAGGTGAAGCGGTTCGGCGCCGCACCCGTCGTGTTCACGACGCCGTCGATGTCGTGGCCGAGCGTGCCCATGAAGCGGTATTCCGCCGTGAGCGCGAGGCCCGGCACCGACGCGATCGGGAAGCCGATGCCGACGATCGCCTGGTAGGCGAAGTTGCCCTCGTCACCGTCGATCACCGCGGTCGACGTGCCGTTGCGCGCGCTGACGTTGTCAAGGTTGTGCAGCTGGTAGCCGGCGCCGACGCCGACATACGGGGCCACGCCACCCAGGTTGAAGTCATACAGCGCGTTGAACATCACGCCGTAGGTGCTGGCGTTGCCGGTCGTCCGCGCCAGGCGGCCGACGCCGTTCGCCTTCACGCTGTCGACGTCGTTCTGGCGGTAGCTGCCCTCGAGCTCGAGGCGCAGGCCGTTGCCGAAGCCGTAACCGGCGCTGAGGACGCCGACCCAGCCCCACTCGTAGCTGACGTCGAAGCCGCGGTTCACGGGGATCGGCACATTGTCCGACTGGCCCATGAGGTAGTTCGCACCACCGCCGAGGCCCACGTAGAAGCCCTGAACGCGCGGGTCCCAGCCCTGCGCGTTCGCGGCCATCGGCAGCGACAGCAGCGTCGCGGCCAGAAGCGTCTTCCTGAAGCTCAT
>NZ_STGD01000048.1 GCF_005222755.1 Roseomonas sp. HF4 | reverse complement strand
CAGCATCGGCCACCGTCTTGCCCTGGCCAACCAGAACCTCCGCCTGCCGCAGCTTCGCGACAATCTCCTCCGGCGTGTGCGCCTTCTTCCGTCCCATCCCACAACCTCCCATCGCTGCCGCCGGACTACATCACCGGCGGACCGCTTCTAGGGGGGCAGGTCAATCCGCCACCGAGATCGTTTCAGCGGACGCGACCCGAATCACTCCCACCAGTCAGCTCACGCGCCGAGGCGTCCTGGCCAGCGCAACGACCGCCGGCGCGACGAGCGTCCTGCTACCGCTTACCGGCTCCGCCGCACAGGCGGGTGCTCCCGGCCTGCGAACCAATCCGTCAGATGAGACGATCCGCCTCGGTCCGCTTTCGGTGCGATTCCTGATCACCACAGAGACTTCGGGCGGCAGCGTATCCGCCTTCGAGGTCAGTGTACCGAGGCGACAGCGCCTGGCGGCTCCGGCGCACAGCCACGACCACTACGAGGAGACGATTTACGGCATCAGCGGCGTGCTCACCTGGACCGTCGATGGGCATCGAATCGATGTCGCGCCCGGACAGGCCCTCTGCATTCCGCGCGGCGCAGTTCATCGCTTCGACAACAACGGAGATGAGGACGTACGAGCGCTGTGCGTGGTCACGCCGGCCGCCATCGGGCCGACGTACTTCCGCGAGGTCGCCGAGGTGATCAGTGCGTCCGCCGGCGGACCGCCAGACGCGGCAAGGATGATTGTGGATCGGCGTGGAAGAAGGACCCCTATGGAGGGGTGATCGGCGTCCAAAAGGGCCCCCTCTGCTGAAGGGGTTCACGTTGGCTCTCGGTGATGCCGGGGGTCATGATTGGGATGCT
>NZ_STGD01000047.1 GCF_005222755.1 Roseomonas sp. HF4 | reverse complement strand
ACTGCATCCTGGAACGGGGGAGGATCGCCGAGCGTTGGTTGTCGGAACGATGGGATGGACTGCATTTCCAGACCCCCAACCTGCTTGTTGGCTTGCCCGGCTATCCGCTTGTCCATGACAATCCCGACGGGTACGTCAGCGCAGCGCGGATCGCGGAATTCCTGACCGGCTATGCGACCTTCATCTCGGCGCCCGTGCGGCAGGGTGTCGCGGTGACGCGATTGGCCCGGGGTGGCGGCGCCGGGCGCTATCTGCTGGAGACCTCGGCAGGGCCGATGGGTTGCAGCAATGTCGTCGTCGCCACCGGCCCGTTCCAGCGCCCCGTATTCCCGCCGATGCTGCCACCGGATGCCCCGGTGTTGCAGATCCACGCCGCCCAGTACCGCGCATCGGGGACGCTTCCGGACGGCGCCGTGCTTGTCATCGGCGCCGGCGCGTCCGGCGCGCAGATCGCCGAGGAACTCATGCGGGCGGGCCGCAAGGTGTTCCTGTCGGTCAGCCGACATCGCCGGGCGCCGCGCCGCTATCGCGGGCACGACCACGTCTGGTGGTGGGTGGAGACCGGCATGGTCAACACGCCGCCGGAGCGGCGCAACCCCAATCCCGCCCCCGTCGTGCACACCGGCGCCTATGGTGGTCACACGATCGATTTCCGGGACTATGCCCGCCAGGGCATGACCCTTCTCGGACGCGCGGAGGCAGCAACGCGGGAGGCGATGACCTTCGCGGCCGACCTTGCCGACAACCTGGCGCATGGCGACGCCGGCTATCTCGCGTTTCTCGACTTCGTGGACGCGCATATCGCGCGGACAGGGATGCGGCTGCCGGAGGATCCGGCGGCGCGCGTGATCATGCCGACCCCGGCCGCGATGCATGACCCGATCCGGCG
>NZ_STGD01000046.1 GCF_005222755.1 Roseomonas sp. HF4 | reverse complement strand
TGAAGTTGCCCCGGTTCTGTGGACGGTCTGCGGGCAGTGGTCAGTCCTTCATGAGCATCTTCCTTGCTTCGAATTCGATGGGCGAGAGGTAGCCGAGGGACGAATGGCGCCTGGTCGGGTTGTAGAAGCCCTCGATGAAGTGGAACACGGCCATGCGTGCCTCGGCCTGGGAGCGAAAGCGGCGCCGATCGAGCAGCTCGCACTCGAGCGTGGCGAAGAACGCCTCGGCCAGCGCGTTGTCGTAGGCGTCGCCGACAGATCCCGTGCTGGGGCGGACGCCGGCTTCCTGGCATCGCATCCCGAAGGCCAGCGAGGTGTATTGGCTGCCCTGATCGCTGTGATGCACGACATCGGCCGGTTTCCTCGTGGTGACGGCCATGTCGAGTGCATCGAGGACGAGCTGCGTGCGCAGGTCGTTCGCCATGGCCCAGCCGACGATGCGCCGCGACCAGGCGTCGAGGACGACGGCCAGGAACAGGAAGCCTGCCGCGGTCGGCACATAGGTGATGTCGGCGACCCACAGCAGGTTCGGCGCCGGCGCCGTGAAGACCCGGCCGACGAGGTCGTTCGCCGGCCTATGCGTCGGCTCGCGGCGCGTCGTGGTCGGGAAGCGACGCCGCGACACACCGCGCAGCCCGGCCTGGCGCATCAGCCGCGCCACGCGCTTGCGGGCGATCGCCGTGCCGTCGGCTTGAAGTTCGGCATGCACCCGTGGCGTGCCGTAGGTGCCATGCGAGCCGGCATGGATCGTCCGGATCCGGCGCAGCAGGACGGCATCGGCCTGCGCATGCGCCGAGGTCGGCCGGCGCCGCCAAGCGTAGTAGCCGGAGGCCGAGACCCGCAGCACGCGGGCCATGACACGGATGGGGAATTCGGCCTGGTGCGCGCTCATGAATTCGAAGACCCGGACGGGGTCTTGTCCCTCGCGAACCAGGCCGCCGCCTTTGCCAGGATGTCGCGCTCCTGGCGCAGGCGATGGTTCTCACGGCGGAGCTTGCTCAGTTCCTCTCGCTCGGCGCTGATCGCGCCGCCATCCCGGCGCTCGCCGGC
>NZ_STGD01000045.1 GCF_005222755.1 Roseomonas sp. HF4 | reverse complement strand
TGGAGTGGGCCCCTGGAGGCGGACAGGCGGACTGCCGCGAATTGACCAGGGAGCTGGGCTTCCGAAGGATGGAAGCCGATGACGAGACACCGATCGCACAGCGTCGAGTTCAAGCGCCAGGTCGCGCAGGAGTACCTGGCCGGGGAGACCCTGCACGGGCTTGCCAAGCGCCACGACATCTCGCGCAACCTGATCCGTGTCTGGGTGGAGAAGTACGAAGCCGGCGCCTTCGACGAGGACGCCCGGGCAGCGGACCTCATCCAGGCCTACGAGGCGCGGATTGCCGCGCTCGAGCGGCTGGTCGGCAGGCAGGCCCTGGAGCTTGAGTTTCTAAAGGGGGCAGTGCGCTCCGGAGCGCCGCCGAGAAGCGGGCTTACGTCCGCGGTTGCCGGCCCGCCGGCATTTCGCTCGCGCGCGGATGCCAGCTAATGGGGATCGCCCGCTCCACTGTCTACGACGCGCCGCGGATCGAACTCGACGACACCGCCCTGGTCGAGGCGATGATGGCCATCTGCGACGAGTTCGAGGCCTATGGCTGGCGCCGGGTCGGGGCCGCGCTTCGGCAGCGGGGCCTGGTTGTGAACCACAAGAAGGTCCGCCGTCTCATGCGCGAGCACGGCCTGCAGCCGAGGCGCCGCCGGCGATACGTGGCCACGACCGACAGCGACCACGATGGCCCGATCTTCCCCGACCTGGCGAAGGATGTCGTGCCGGACGGACCGAACCAGCTCTGGGTGGCCGATCTGACCTACGTCGCCATCCTCGGCGGCTTCACCTATGTCGCCGTAATCCTCGACGCCTGGTCGCGCCGCGTCGTTGGCTATGCGATCGGGCGCTCCATCGATGCCCGGCTCACCCTGGCTGCGCTGCGGGCAGCGCTCGAGGCGCGGCGGCCAGCTGCCGACTGCATTCACCACTCGGACCGCGGGTCGCAATACGCTGCGAAGCCGTATCGCGACCTGCTGGACGCCCATGGGCTGCGCGGTTCCATGGGGCGACGCGGCAATCCGTACGACAACGCCAAGGCGGAGAGCTTCATGAAGACGCTGAAAGTCGAGGCCGTGTATCCGATGGCCTACGAGACCTTCGAGGACGTCACCGCAGATCTCCCGCGGTTCATCGAGAATGTCTAGAATTGCAAGCGGCTGCACTCGGCTCTCGGCTACCTCAGCC
>NZ_STGD01000044.1 GCF_005222755.1 Roseomonas sp. HF4 | reverse complement strand
GCTGGAGTTGCCCCCATCAAACCGGACATGCGGCTTGGGTTGCTGACTGCGCAGCGATGAACTCACGCGGCGAACGCATGCGCAAGCCGCTGTGAGGATGGATGGTGTTGTAGTCCTCGAACCATTCGGCCAGGCGCTGCAGGACGGAGATGGCGTCTGGCCTTGGGTTCACGCGGACATAGTCGCGCTTGAAGGTCTTCACGAAGGCCTCGCAGACGCCGTTGCTCTCGGGACTGCGGACGGGCGTGAAGCAGGCGACGAGGTTCAGCGCGACGGCGAAGTCGATGGTCTCGCCGGCGGTGTAGGCGGAGCCGTTGTCGGCGAGCCACTGGACGGGCTGCGGGGCGCGCAGGGCATCGAAGCGCCGCTCGACGCAGTCGAGCATCATGTCGCGGATCATCTCGCCGGAGATGCCGCCGCCGGAGGTGCCGGCCCAGGCCATGACCTCGCGGTCGTGCGTGTCGATGGCGAAGGCGACGCGCACGACCTCGCCGTTCCAGCAGGAGATCTCGAAGCCGTCGGAGGCCCAGCGCTGGTTCGAGGCCGCGGCGACGACAGTGCCCTCGTGCGTGCGGATGGCGCGCCGGCCGGTGTGAGGCTGCAGGAGCAATGAAGCCTGGCGCATGAGACGAAAGACGCGCTTGTGATTGAGCGGTGGCTCGCCCGAGCTGCGCCTCGCGCGGTTGAGCAGCGCCGTGACGCGGCGATAGCCGTAGGTCGGGCGCGCGTCGGTGATGACGCGGATCTCGGCCAGGACGGCCTCGTCCTCGGCGCGTCGATAGGGGCCACGCGGCGGTCGCTCGGGCCGTCGGAGATGATCGACCAGGTTGGACCTGGCGACGCCGATGGTGTCGGCCACGGCTTTCACCGCGAACCTGCCGGTGGCGGCGAGGGCAAGCGCCACGCGTGTTTTTTTGGGCGAGCCTGCTCGAGGGCCTCACGCAGGATCTCGGTCTCCATGGTCTTGCGGCCGAGCAGACGTTCGAGCTCGCGGACGCGGTTCTCGAGTTCCCGCACGCGGCTGATCGGGACGACCTCCTCGTCAGCCCGGACCGCCTCCTGCCCGCCCTCGGCCATGCGCCGCCTCCACTGGAACAGCAGGCTGGGGGAGACGCCGTGCAGCCGGGCGACGGCGGAGACCGTCATGCCGGGCTGCAGGGTCTGCTCCACCAGCCGGACCTTTTCCTCGGCAGTGTAGCGCCGGCGGCGGTGGATGCCGGTGATGATCTCGACGCGCTCGATGGGCTTCGACATAGGCGTGCGCCTAGGCTTCAACCTAGGCCCTCCGGGCTATGCCACCTGTCCGGTCGAATTGGGGGCCGCTCCAA
>NZ_STGD01000043.1 GCF_005222755.1 Roseomonas sp. HF4 | reverse complement strand
GCTAGCCGTCCCTGGCGCCCCGCACGCGCCTCCGCCTCGAGCCGGTTCACCAGGTCCACCACGGTGTAGAACCGCCCGCGCGCGCCATCACGGATGCACGCCCGCGCAATGGCGATCGCGAGATGCGTCTTGCCCGTCCCGGTGCCGCCCACCAGCACCACGTTGCGCTGCTGCGTGAGAAAGTTTCCGCTCGCCAGGTCGCGCACCAGCGTCTCGTTGATCGGCGTGCCGTCGAACCGGAATTCCTCCACGTCCTTCGCCAGCGGTAGCTTCGCCAGCGTGATCTGGTACTTGATCGAGCGCGCCTGCTTCTCGGCGATCTCGGCGGCGACGAAATCGCCGATCACCCGCTGCGGCTCGTGCTGGCGCTTCACCGCCGCACCGACGATCTGGTCGAACGCCGCCTTCATTCCATACAATTTCAGCTCGCCCATCGTGGCGAGGATCTCGGACCGCTCCATCACGCGCTGCTCCTCAGGCTGTCATAGCGGGCGCAGTCGGCGACAGGCTCGTGCCGCAGCCGCAGCGCCTCCGGCGTCAGGATCGTCGCCACCGGCGGCGGCTCACGCTGCCGGGCCAGGATGTTCAGCACCACATCCGCCGAGTGCACGCCCTCGCGCAGCGCCTCGGCGCAGGCCGCCTCCACCGCCGGCAGACCATCGCTCAGCACCGCGGTCAGGATGTCCACCATCTGCCGGTCGCCATCGCCTGCGCCGGCCAGCTTGCGCCGCACCCGCTCCAGCGCGCCGGGCAGCAGCCAACCCTTGAACGGCGCGCCGTTGCGCCACGCGCCGGGCTTGCGCGCCAGCACCGGCACGTAATGCCAGGGATCGAACACCGTATGGCCGCGGCCGAACACACGGCGATGCTCGCCGACCACGCGCCCGTCCTGGCGCAACTCGATCCGCTCGGCATAGGCACGCACCTCGACCGGACGCCCCACCGCGCTCGCCGACACCGAGTATTTGTTGCCGTCGAACCGCACCAGGCAGGTCTTCGAGACGGCCGCCGGCACCGCATGGAAACCGTCAAACGGGCCCGTGTAGCGCACCAGGCTCGCACGCTCCGCCTCGAACACCTCCCACACCGTCCGGTCGCGCAACTCGGGATGCGGGTGCGCCCGCGCATAGGCGACACAGCGGTCGAGCAGCAGCGCGTTCAACTCCTCGAAATTCGACACCCGCAGCCGCGGCGAAAAGAACCTCTCGCGCACCACGCCCACCTGGTTCTCGACCTGACCCTTCTCCCAACCCGAAGCCGGCGTGCACGCCACGGGATCCACCAGGTAGTGGCTGCACATCTGCAGGAAACGCCGGTTGTAGGTCCGATCCCGCCCGACCAGGATCGCCTCCACCGCGGTTTTCATGTTGTCGTAGATCCCGCGCGTGCAGGCCCCGCGAAAGAACGCAAACGCCCGGTCATGCGCGTCGAACACCATCTCCTGGCTCTCGCGCGGATAGGCGCGCACGAACATCATCCGGCTGTGGCACAGGCGGACATGCGCGACCTTCACCACCATCGCCGCACCCGCCATCACCACCATCTCGTGGCTCCAGTCGAACTGGTACGCCTCCCCCGGCGCAAAGCTCAGCGGCACGTAGGCCGCCGCCGACACCGCCGAACGCGACCGCTGCCAGCCGCGCGCGTACCGACGTACCGCGTCGTAGCCACCGCCATAGCCAAGGCCGCGCAATTCCTCGAACACGCGCATCAGCGTCAGCCGTTCCCGGCTCGCCCGACCCGCATTCTCCGTGAGCAGCCGGTCCAACTCGCCGCGCCACGCGCCAAGCTTGGGCTGCGGTTGCTCGCCACGTTCGTAGCGGAACTCCGTCGCACCCGTGCGCAGGACCTTCCGCACCACCTTCCGCGACACGCCAAGCCGCCGGCAGATCGCCTTGATCGGCAGACCCTCGATCTCATGCAGCCGACGGATCTTCCCGATCGTCTCCACCACCAGCATCCCAATCATGACCCCCGGCATCACCGAGAGCCAACGTGAACCCCTTCAGCAGAGGGGGCCCTTTTGGACGCCGATCACCCCTCCATAGGGGTCCTTCTTCCACGCCGATCCACA
>NZ_STGD01000042.1 GCF_005222755.1 Roseomonas sp. HF4 | reverse complement strand
CCCGACCAGGCGCCATTCGTCCCTCGGCTACCTCTCGCCCATCGAATTCGAAGCAAGGAAGATGCTCATGAAGGACTGACCACTGCCCGCAGACCGTCCACAGAACCGGGGCAACTTCAACCTGGCGGGCGGCGCGCACGACGGCGCCGGACGTTACCGAGGAGGAGGTACTGCTGGCGCTGGAGCGGATCGAGCCGCTGTGGGATGAGCTCTTCCCCGCCGAGCGGGCGCGCATCGTGCGGCTGCTGGTGAACCGGGTCGACGTCAGGGCCGAGGGGGCCGCAGTACGGCTGCGGCTGGACGGGCTCGGCAGCCTGGTCCGCGACCTCGCCGCCCAGGCGCCCGAGACCGGGAGGGCCGCGGCGTGAGCGACGCGGCGCAGACTCTGACCGTGGTCATCCCGCTCAGGGTGAAGCCGCGGGGCGGGCGGAAGGCGATGGTCACGCCCGGCGTGCTGGCGCTGGAGCGCCGGCAGGACGTCACCCTCATAAAGGCAGTGGCGCGGGCGTTCCGGTGGCGGCGGATGCTGGAGTCTGGCCAGTTCGCCACGATCAAGGACCTTGCAGCGGCCGAGAAGATCAACTCGTCCTACGTTTCACGGGTGCTGCGGCTGACGCTCCTGGCGCCGGACATCGTCGAGGCGATCCTGGATGGGCGGCAGCCGGAAGGGATGACGCTGCCGGGACTGATGGGTGTTCCGCCAAGCACCTGGGCGACACAGGCCGCCAGGGCGAAAATCTTGCCGCGTAGCGAGGTTCCGGCGATTGTTCTTCAAACGCGAATTGATCGGGTCGTCACATGACCAATCCGGGAACATTCGATCCGGCGGCCTTTGCGTCGGGCACCGAATTGATCAGTCGGTTCATACAGGGCGCTCAGGCAGTTGGCCTGCTACAGGCTGCATTAGAGTGCGGACTGCTTGGTGCGGCCGGAGCACCCGCCACGCCGGATACACTCGCTTCCCGCATCGGCGTGTCGGCGCGCATGGTGCACGAAGCCTGCATCGCACTGCATGCGCTGGAGATTTTCGAGAAACAGGGTGACTACTACCAGATCAGACCCGGCGTCCAGGCGTTATTGCACCAAGCCGCACCGCAGACGCTCGCCAACATGCTGGCGCATGGCGAGACGAACATGGGATTACTCAGGCGAGCTTTGCACCCCAACCCGTCACCGTTGCCTGAAGAACGGCTGGCTGTTGCCCGTGGCGTCTGGGGATTGGGTTCGTCCCCAGTGGCGATTGAGTCATTCCTCACCGTTGATCGTGAGATGCCGGAAATCCGCGAACTCTGGCTGCGCGGCGCTCGTCACATGGAACTTGGCTGCGGTGCTGGACGCGATCTGTTGCGCGTGGCGGCGCCCTACCCTGCGACCTTCGTGGTTGGAGTGGACATCGATCCCCTGGTGCTGGCGGAGGTCGAGCGTCAGGCGCGGGATCTCGGCATCCAGGACCGTGTGGCGGTGCGTCTGGCGGATGCCCGCGAGATCGAGGATCTGGCGGCGTTCGACACCATACTGTGGAGCCAAATGTTCTTTCCCCCCGCCAGCCGAGCGGCGACCATCGACGCGATACGCCGCGCGCTGAAGCCAGGCGGCTATCTGATCACGCCGCTGCTGCGGGACCGTCCGGCCAGCGATGAAGCACTGCGCAGCGCCGGCGGACGCCAGACCAGCCTCGGCGCAGTGATCTATGCTTCCTGGGGCCTGGACAGACTTACCGAATCCGAGGTTCGGGAAGAACTGGAAGCAGCTGGCTTCTCCTGCATCCGAACCGTCCCGCATTCTCGCACGCCGTTCATGTTGCTACGGCACGAGGCCTCCCGGGTGTTCGGTTGAAGACCTTTTGGGCCCGAACACCGGATGTCCGTTCGGTGCGCGACACGCTCGCCCGATGGCGATCAGCATTGTGATACTTGGCGCGTGCTGCGGCTGACGCTGCTGGCGCCGGACATCGCCGAGGCGATCCTGGATGGGCAGCAGCCGGAGGGCATGACGCTGCCGCGGCTGGCGAAGCCCTTTCCGGCGCGGTGGGAGCGGCAGCCCGCGGCGCCTGGACATAACTGGACACCTCCAGAAACCCTGCTGTCAGTGGGCGTGATGGTCGATCGGTGGGTGCGTACCCAGCGCCGGGATGACAGGGCTGGGGCTGCCCGTGGATGTTTGCCGGGGTGCGCGGGTTACGGGTGCGGCAGTCCCAGAGCCTACGCCGTCGCTGGCCTGCTGCT
>NZ_STGD01000041.1 GCF_005222755.1 Roseomonas sp. HF4 | reverse complement strand
CCTCATCACCGTCCGCGGCAAACACAACACCGCAGACACCATCGCGGGGTGGAGCAGCCCGGTAGCTCGTCAGGCTCATAACCTGAAGGTCACAGGTTCAAATCCTGTCCCCGCATCCACTTTGACCGAACGCTCAGCAACAGGCCCGACGGCAACCGCCCTCGGGCCTTTCTCGCGTCCGCCCCCCACCACGCCAGCACGCGCCGGCAGCACCACGCCCGCCGCACGCAACATCGCCGTCAGCTCGCCGATCAACTCGAGCCGCGGCGCGCCGCCGGGCTCCACGGGGGCGTGCACCTCGACCCGGTCGACCAGGGCCCGGACTTCCTCCAGCACCTCCGTGCCGCCCTCGGCGGCCAGCGCCTCCCGTAGCCGGGTCACCCGCTCGCGATAGACGCCCGCGATGTTGGGGTGCAGCCGCGGCGGTATCGCCGAGCGCCCCGCCGTCGCGATCTCGGCCTCCAGGGTGGCCCGTCGCGCCTCCAACTCGTCGAGCTTGCCCTGCAGCCCCGGCGCCCGCAGGCCGTCGGCGATGGCGTCGATCAGCCCGGACAGCTTCCGACGCACGCCGTCCAGCTCGCGGCGCTTGCCGTCGATGCCGGCGGAGGACTCGGCCGCGAGCCGGTTCAGCTCGCGCGTAAACTCGGCGGCGAACTCGGCCACCAACTCCGGCCGCATGAGCTCGCTGCCCAGCGCCTCGAGCACCTGCGCCTCCAGCGCGCCGCGCCGCACGCTGCTCCGGTTGCCGCAGGGCCCATCCGCCGTGGCGACCCGGCAGGCCAGATAGTCCCGGCCCGCCGAGGCCATCGCCTTGCCGCAGTGGCCGCACATCACCTTGCCGGTCAGCAGGTGCCGCGGCCGTTTCTGCTCCCAGAAGCGCCGGCGTGGCGCGACACCGGTTTCGGCTGGCTCGACCTGCGCCCGCTGCGCATCGAGGCGCTGCTGCACCCGCTGCCAGAGTTCCGGGTCGATGATGCGAAGCGCCGGGATTTCCTCGACCACCACGTCGTCGGCACCGTTCTGCCGGGCCAGGCGCCGGCCCGTCGCAGGGTCCTTGATCCAGCGGCGCTGGTTCCACACTCGTTGCCCGGCGTAGAGCCGGTTCCTGAGGATGCCGGTGTCGCGCGCTGCCTGGCCGCGAATCGTCCCCGCCTGCCAGATCCCGCCGCGCGGGCCGGGGACGCCCTCGCGGTTAAGCGCTGCGGCGATAGATTTGGGGCCGACGCCGCCGGCGAAGTCGCGGAAAATCCGCTGGATGACGGATGCCTGCACCGGGTCGATCTCGCGCAGCCCGCGCTCGGGCTCACCGTCCCGCCCGGCCGGGCCGCGCACGACGCGGTAGCCGTAGCAGAGGCCGCCGCCGCTGCAGCCCTCACGGACGCGACCCTCGAGGCCGCGACGGGTCTTGTCGGCGAGGTCCCGCAGGAACAGTGCGCCCATCGTACCCTTGAGGCCGACATGCAGCTCGCTGATCTCGCCCTCGGCCAATGTCACGATCCGTACGCCAGCGAACTGCGCCTGCTTGAAGAATCCGGCGATATGCTCCTGGTCCCGGCTCAGCCGGTCCAGGCTCTCGGTCAGGACGACATCGATCTCGCCGCCCCGCATTGCCGACATCAACGCCTGATACCCTGGCCGCAGCGCGGTTGAGCCGGAAAGGGCGTGGTCCGGGTATACGGCGGTCACTTGCCAACCTTCGCGGCCCGCGCGCGCCCGACAGATCCGCACCTGGTCCTCGATCGAGGCATCGCGCTGGTTCTCCGAAGAGAACCGAGCATAGAGCGCGCAGCGCTGGCCCGCGGCGGCTGAGGTCGAAGCGGCGCGACCCGTAATCATCGGTAGCCCTCCTCCCAACGCTCCAGTTCAGCGGCGAGGGCGCGCTCGGCCCGGCCTGCGAGACGCGCGCGCCGCTCTGCGATTCGATCCCCGTGCCGAAGCGCGGCGTGCAGGCACGACGCCTCCGCATAGTACTGCACCGAGACCTCGGCCGAGTGCCCCATGACGTCGGCGGAATCCATCGCGAGCTCAGGAGAGCGGCGAGCGGCGCTCGCCCGCAACCATTTTCGGAAATCGTGCGGCCCATGCTGTCAATCGGCACGCAAACGGGACCCCCGATTGGAGTGGGCCCCTGGGGCCGGACATGGGTCAGGCTGCAGCTGGACACCTCCAGAAACCCTGCTGTCAGTGGGCGTGATGGTCGAGCGGTGGGTGCGTACCCAGCGCCGGGATGACAGGGCTGGGGCTGCCCGTGGATGTTTGCCGGGGTGCGCGGGTTACGGGTGCGGCAGTCCCAGAGCCTACGCCGTCGCTGGCCTGCTGCT
>NZ_STGD01000040.1 GCF_005222755.1 Roseomonas sp. HF4 | reverse complement strand
TCGTAAGCGTCGTCTGGGCCCCACGGCCGCGGTGAATTGGGTTCAGGATGCTGCGGCGTGATGTCGCCAGTAGTCGCGGATGGCGCAGACGGCTTCGGGGATGTGGTGGTAGGCGCGGGCGATGTGGTCGCGGACCTCCGTAGGGCGATCGGCGATGAGCTTCTCGACCTCCTCGGCTTCCGAGCATGCGATGATCGGCAGCATGAGGCCGACATGGTCGTTGCGCTCGAACATGGGGCGCCAGGCGTCAGGCCATCGCTTGACCGCGAACATGAAGCCCGCGGCCCAGGGCTGGGCGAGGACGGTGCCGTCGTCGGTCAGCATGTAGAGCGGGTTCCAGCGCCGGCCGGCGTCGATGTGCAGCGCGCGGTGGACGGCGTGGCGGTGATCGAGCACGGCCTGCACGGCGGCGAGGCCCATCGGCGTGGTTGGCAGGCTTGGTCCGAAGATCACGCGCAGCCAGGCGTCGGTGGCGATGCGCTCGGGGCCGACGACGAGGGCGGCGCAGAACCCGTCGATGGCGGAGACGGTCCAGTTGCGGCGGGCGATGTCGGGCTGGCCGGCGAGCCAGGCCTCGAGGTCGTCGAGGGCCAGCGCCGGGATCCGGGCGCGGCGGGTCATGCCGCGGCGGCGGTGCCAGCCTGGCGCCAGTTCCAGGGCAGCAGGGTGGCGAGCTGCGTCGAGCGCACCTCGCCGCTGACCATCCGCTCCAGCACGTCGCGCAGCCAGGCCTGCGGGTCGAGGCCGTTCAGGATGGCGGTGCGGATCAGCGTGGTGGCGATCGCCCAGCTCTCGCCGCCGCCTTCGCTGCCCGCGAAGAGCGCGGCCTTGCGCGTCACCGCCACCGGGCGGATCTCGCGCTCCACGACGTTGGTGTCGAGTTCGAGCCGGCCGTCGGTCAGGAAGCGCTCCAGCCCGGCCCAGTGGCGCAGGCCGTAGCGGATGGCCTTGGCGAGCGCGCTGTCGCGGCTGACGCGGTCGAGTTGCTCGCGCAGCCAGCCCTGCATGGCGGCGACGAGCGGGGCGCTGCGGACCTGGCGCATGGCGGCGCGGGCCTCTGGCGACTGGCCGCGGATCTCGCGCTCGATGGCGTAGATCTCGCCGATGCGCAGCAGGGCCTCGGCGGCGATCGGCGAGGCTGTGCCGGCGTGGATCTCGAAGAAGCGCCGGCGCAGATGCGCCCAGCAGAAGGCGAGCACGACCGAACCGTCGTTGCGCCCCCTCTCCAGCGTCTTGAAGCCGCCGTAGCCATCCACCTGCAGTACGCCGCGGAAGTCGGCGAGATGGGTGGCGGGGCGGATGCCCTTGCGGTCCGGGGCGTAGAGGTAGGCGACCGCCGGCGGCCCGGTGCCGCCGCAGGCGCGGTCGTCCACCGCATAGGCCCAGAGCCGGCCGTCCATGGTCCGTCCTCGGCCGCGTTCGAGCGTCGGCAGCGGCGTGTCGTCCGCGAAGACCCGCGCGTTGGCGGTGATGTGGGCGAGGATCAGCCCGTGCAGCGGCCGCAGCCACCAGCAGGCCTTGGCGACCCAGTCGCACAGCGTCGAGCGGTCGAGGTGGATGCCCTGCCGCGCCAGGATCGCCGCCTGGCGATAGAGCGGCAGGCCGTCGCCGTACTTGGCGACCAGCACCTGGGCGAGCAGCGCCTCGGTCGGCAGGCCACCGGGGATGGCGCGTGCGGGAGCCGGGGCCTGGTGCACGCCCTCCTCGCAGCGTCGGCAGGCATAGCGCGGGCGGATGGTGACGCGGACGCGCAGTTGTGCCGGCACCACGTCGAGCCGTTCCGACCGATCCTCGCCGATCCGGCGCATCGCGGCCCCGCAGCAGGGGCAGCCCTGGTCGGCGAGGTCGAGCACCTCCTCGATCCGCTCGAGATGCGCCGGCAGCGCGCCGCGGTTGCGCCGGCGTGATCCCGTGCTGGTGTTGTCGCGGGGCCTGGCCGGCGTGTCGTTCGCCGGCTCCGGCGTCAGCGGCGCGCGGCCGAGTTCCAGGGCAAGCTGGCCGGCCTCGACGCGCTCACTGCTCTGCCCGAAGCGGGCCCGCTGGAGGCCTTTGATGATCTGCTCGAGGGCGGCGATCCTCGCCTCCGCCGCAGCCAGCTCGGCACGCAGCAGCGCGGTCTCGTCGGGTTGGTCGGTGCTCTGCGGGGCGTCGTCCAGCACGTGGGAATCGTCACCGACGCCGCCGCGTCGCGGCAAGCGGAAATCGACCGTGGTGCGGTGATCACGTCGCGCTCGGCCGCCAGGTCCGCTGTGGGTTCCGCCAATCGATGCCCTCGAGCAGCATCGAGGCCTGCGCGGCGGACAGCGCGATGCTGCCGGTGTTCGTCACCGGCCAGGGGAAGTGGCCCCGTTCCAGCCGTTTGGCGAACAGGCACAGGCCCTGGCCATCGTACCACAGGCATTTCACCAGCCGGCCGCGGCGGCCGCGGAAGATCCAGACCGCGCCGACGAAGGGATCGGCGCCGAAGGCGTGCTGAACCAGCGCCGCCAGCCCATCCATGCCGCGGCGCATGTCGGTCTGGCCGCAGGCCAGGAAGATGCGCGTCCCCGGCGCCGGGCCGATCATGAGGGCGCCAGCGCCGCGAGAACGCGGCGCAGGGCCGCGCCGTCCACATCGGCGCCGACGCACACGACCGCGCCGCCCGGCAGCGTGATCTCCATTCGGCCAGGCAGCGCCGGCACGGTGTTGGAACTGCGCGTCATCGGGTCCGGCGGTGCGGCCTCGGGTTCCGCAGCCGGAGCCAGGGTGACCTGGGCGAAGGCCGGTACCGGCGGCTCGCCGAACTCGCCGGCCAGCAACTGCCGCCGCCACGTGTAGAGCAGGCCCGTCCCGATGCCCCAGCGCCGCGCCACCTCCGCCGGCATCGCGCCGGGCTGCATCGCCTCGCTGACGATCAGGCGTTTCTGGTCCGCCGACCACGCCCGGCGCCTCTCGCCACGGGTGATTACCTCCACCACCTCGCTGCGCACGCTCCTACGACTTCTCGTATGAGCGCTCGCAGTCTCCACCTCGATCTCCATCGGCCACCCCGCCACGACATCAGCCGCGACAGCGCACCATTAGAAACCCGTGCCGCAAGGTGTGGCCCAGACAGCGGATAC
>NZ_STGD01000039.1:2500-5998 GCF_005222755.1 Roseomonas sp. HF4 | reverse complement strand
TGGATGCGGGGACAGGATTTGAACCTGTGACCTTCAGGTTATGAGCCTGACGAGCTACCGGGCTGCTCCACCCCGCGATGGTGTCTGCGGTGTTGTGTTTGCCGCGGACGGTGATGAGGCGAGGATCCGGCCTGGTGGCCCGGCGGCGACCGACTCTCCCGCGTCTTGAGACGCAGTACCATGGGCGCTGGGGTGTTTCACGGCCGTGTTCGGGATGGGAACGGGTGTATCAACCCCGCGATGGCCACCGGACCACCGGGCCGGATCCTCGGATGTGGTGATGTGATGATCTGTTGTGTGTTGCGTGGCTTGGCGCTGTGCGCGGTGGATGGCGGACCATCCATGCGGTGGTGCATGTGATATGGAGTTCTATCGGGTGATTAGGACCGCTCGGCTGCACTCCTTGCGGAGCTTTCACCTGCGGCCTATCGACGTGGTGGTCTACCACGACCCTTAGGGAGACCTCGTCTTGAGGCTGGTTTCCCGCTTAGATGCCTTCAGCGGTTATCCATTCCGCACTTGGCTACCCGGCGGTGCCGCTGGCGCGACAACCGGTACACCAGAGGTGCGTCCTTCCCGGTCCTCTCGTACTAGGGAAAGATCCTCTCAAGTCTCCAACACCCACGGCAGATAGGGACCGAACTGTCTCACGACGTTCTAAACCCAGCTCACGTACCGCTTTAATCGGCGAACAGCCGAACCCTTGGGACCTGCTCCAGCCCCGGGATGCGATGAGCCGACATCGAGGTGCCAAACCTCCCCGTCGATGTGGACTCTTGGGGGAGATCAGCCTGTTATCCCTAGAGTACCTTTTATCCGTTGAGCGATGGCCCTTCCACGCGGGACCACCGGATCACTAAGGCCGACTTTCGTCCCTGCTCGCGCTGTCGCGCTCGCAGTCAGGCGGGCTTGTGCCTTTGCACTCAACAGCCGATGTCCGACCGGCTTGAGCCCACCATCGCGCGCCTCCGTTACCTTTTGGGAGGCGACCGCCCCAGTCAAACTGCCCACCAGGCAGGGTCCCGACCCCGGATGACGGGGTTCGGTTAGACGCCAGAAAGGCGCAGGGTGGTATTTCAAGGTTGCCTCCACCAGAGCTGGCGCCCCGGCTTCAATGGCTCCCACCTATCCTACACAGCCCCTTCCTGGCGCCACTGCCAAGCTGCAGTAAAGGTTCATAGGGTCTTTCCGTCTGACCGCGGGTACCCCGCATCTTCACGGGGAATTCAATTTCACTGAGCCCATGCTGGAGACAGTGGGGAGGTCGTTACGCCATTCGTGCAGGTCGGAACTTACCCGACAAGGAATTTCGCTACCTTAGGACCGTTATAGTTACGGCCGCCGTTTACCGGGGCTTCAGTTCGGAGCTTGCACTCCTCCCTTTAACCTTCCGGCACCGGGCAGGCGTCAGACCCTATACGTCATCTCTCGATTTCGCAGAGCCCTGTGTTTTTACTAAACAGTCGCCACCCCCTGGTCTGTGCCACCCACCCATGGTTGCCCACGGATGGGTCCCGCTTATCGCTAACTTACGCGGGCAATTTGCCTAGTTCCTTCAGCATGGTTCTCTCAAGCGCCTTGGAATACTCATCCAGTCCACCTGTGTCGGTTTCGGGTACGGTCCATATGCCAGAGCTATTTCCCGGACCGATCCGGCAGCCACCCCAATCCGATAAGGGATGACAACGCTTCACGGCCGTCACTTCTGGCGGGCCCAGGAATATTCACCTGGTTCCCATCGGCTACGGCTCTCGCCCTCGCCTTAGGGGCCGGCTCACCCTGCGCGGATTAACCTTGCGCAGGAACCCTTGGACTTTCGGCGACAGAGTTTCTCACTCTGTTTGTCGTTACTCATGTCCGCATTCGCACTTCCCATACCTCCACGGCCCGTCACCGGTACCGCTTCACAGGCCTAGGGAACGCTCCGCTACCGCGTGCATTGCTGCACACCCACAGCTTCGGCAGATGGCTTGAGCCCCGGTACATTTTCGCCGCAAGACAGCTTGATTAGACCAGTGAGCTATTACGCTTTCTTTAAAGGATGGCTGCTTCTAAGCCAACCTCCTGGTTGTTTTGGCCGTCTCACATGCTTTCCCACTTAGCCATCATTTGGGGGCCTTAGCTGGTGGTCTGGGTTGTTTCCCTCTCGACAATGGACCTTAGCACCCACTGTCTGTCTGCCCGCCTGCACTCATCGGCATTCGGAGTTCGGTAGGGTTTGGTAGGGCTTTGGGCCCCCCTAGCCCTTCCGGTGCTCTACCTCCGACGGTGATCGACGGACGATCTACCTCAATAGATTTCGCGGAGAACCAGCTATTTCCTGGTTTGATTGGCCTTTCACCCCTAACCACAGATCATCCCCGACTTTTTCAACAGGCGTGGGTTCGGTCCTCCAGTGGGTGTTACCCCACCTTCAACCTGTCCATGGCTAGATCACCAGGTTTCGGGTCTCATGCCGGCAACTATGCGCCCTATTCAGACTCGCTTTCGCTGCGCCTACACCTCTCGGCTTAAGCTTGCTGCCAACACGAACTCGCGGACCCATTATACAAAAGGTACGCCGTCACCCTTGCGGGCTCCGACTGCTTGTAGGCATCCGGTTTCAGGTCTATTTCACTCCCCTCGTCGGGGTGCTTTTCACCTTTCCCTCACGGTACTTGTGCACTATCGGTCGCCAAGGAGTATTTAGGCTTGGAGGGTGGTCCCCCCATGTTCAGACAGGGTTTCACGTGCCCCGCCCTACTCAAGGATCACTGCAAGCACTACGCCTACGGGGCTATCACCCACTACGGCCAACCTTTCCAGATTGTTCGGCTTCTCTTGCAGCAACCACTGGCCTGCTCCGCTTTCGCTCGCCACTACTCGCGGAATCTCTGTTGATGTCTTTTCCTCCAGGTACTGAGATGTTTCAGTTCCCCGGGTTCGCCTCCCGACCCTATGTATTCAGGCCGGGATACCCCAAAGGGGTGGGTTTCCCCATTCGGACATCCGCGGATCAACGATCGCTCGCATCTCCCCGCGGCTTTTCGCAGCGTGCCACGTCCTTCATCGCCTCTTGGCGCCAAGGCATCCACCGAATGCCCTTCTCTCACTCCATATCCACACCACCGCCCGCGCACAGGGCCAAACCACGCGCCCCATGCAACTACCAGCCAAATCGGACGGCAGCGCCCGCAGCATCCCCAGGGCGCGGTCTAGTCTTGCCCCGGACGATGTGCGTCACTCGCACACACAACTGATCATCTTCACCATGTGAAAGAACATGCACGCCCCATACGCCATCCGGCTCCCTCTCGAGGATCCCGGACAACGCCACAAAGGCGGGTTTCGGAAGTGTCGCCGCCCATCAGGACAGCTCACCAGGCCTTCTCGACCATCTTCATCCCGATAGTAGAGACGCGTCACTCACGCGATGCCGCGCTGGTCACGTCTCTAACCCTCCGGGAAATTTCCTTTCGAGCCTTCAGGTCGAAAGGAAATGGAGACGGTCGGATTCGA
>NZ_STGD01000038.1 GCF_005222755.1 Roseomonas sp. HF4 | reverse complement strand
GTCATGGACAAGCGGATAGCCGGGCAAGCCAACAAGCAGGTTGGGGGTCTGGAAATGCAGTCCATCCCATCGTTCCGACAACCAACGCTCGGCGATCCTCCCCCGTTCCAGGATGCAGTTTTCCCGCCCGCGCTTCGACAGCGCGTGGCTCATCGCGAGCCCAGCCTGGCCCCCGCCGATGATCAGCGTATCGATCTGTTCCATGAAGACCACGCTGCATCAATTCCACCGATACTGTGTCGATCCGCAGGCGGGTAGTCGAGGGAAAGGTCACCGCCTGGACCACGCCCGACGCGACTATTGCGCAGGCTTCTCGACGGAAAATCCCCGCGGCCAGTCAAACGACGGCTCGGACCATCTGTTCCTGCAGTGACGCCTTCAGGCCATCGGTTCGACCTGAGAAGTAGCGCTTGTTGGCTTCTTCGGGGGACAGGTGGTGGGCTTGGGAAAACCCCATGGAGCGAAGCTTCGCCAAGAACTCGTCCGGCGCAGGTCGCGTGAGCCAAGGCTCACCAATGGCTGCGAACCGGGCCGCATAGGAGGCGGCCAGAGCCGCCTCGTCGCTGGGTAGAAGATGGTCGGGAAGAACGATGGTGAGAACCATCTCGCTGGACTTGGGCATCGAGAGGACGAACTTCACGGTAGAATCGAGAGCATCCGCCGCAAGATACTGGCTGACCCCGAGCATCGAGAAGAATGCGGGCCTGGAAGCGTCGAAGAAAGCCTGCCGAAGACCAGCGTCGAGAGTAGTGTTTTCAAAATCGACTGCCGTGAAGAAAACGTTGTCTGGGATGAAAATTCCGGCGTCGCGCAAGCGGCTTTGCTTCATTTTCTGGGTCGCGGGATGATCGACTTCGAATATGCGCAAGCGTTGGGCCCACGAAGGCTGGCGATAAGCAAAGGTGTCCAGTCCAGCACCCAGGATGACGTACTGCACGATGCCGGCCTGGGCGGCCTGAGCCAGGCAGTCCTCTACGAAACGGCTACGCAGGACGAAGTTAGTCAGTCGCAGCCGGACCGTTTCGGGCAACTGGGCGACAAGAGACACGCGAGTCCGAAACGCGTCGCTCTGCGTGTCGACGAGCAGCGCGGCGACCGGGTCATCCAGGACCCTCTCCTCTGCTGGCAACTGCTGGTGCAGCGCCCGCATGATGGCTGCTCCGTCCGCAGTCTGGCTGGGTTGGCGCGCGTCCATTGTGCATCCTCAACGGCTACTGCTTGACCCGACTGACATTTCCCAGATCGCTCGGCGATCCAGCCCTCCGATCGAGCCGCATCACGCCTGCGGCCGCCAGTTCGGTGTCGAGTTCCGTCCCCGCGAGGACATCCAGCACGTCGGCTGCGCCGGCCGCGCACGACGTGCTCAGGAATACCGCAATGTCGATCTGCGTACCGGCTGCGGCCGGGAAGATCGCCGCTGGAACCAGCCCCCGGCTCGACATGATCGTGGTGAGCGGCCCGACGGCAAGCTCCGTCTCGCCGGCCGCAACCGAGGCAACCGGTCCACCGGCGCCCATCGGCCTGCTCTTCGGCGCCGCTGCCTCCGAGAGGCCGAGCCGAGCCATCGCATCGAGGTAGGTACGTCCGCTCGTGCCATCGCCGGTGTAGGCGATGCTCTCGGCGCCACGCAGCAATGCTGCGATTTCCGCTTCGTCCGTCAGGACAGGAGCCTCCACGCCAGCCCGACGGCCGATGGCGAGCGGGATGCGGCCGAAGGGGCGTTGGCTCGCGCCGTCGGCGCGACCTGCCGCGACCAGCGCGTCCACGTAGGGCGGATTGGTCAGGCCGATGTCGTAGGCCTCTCCTGCCAGGATGCGCTCCGGGATCGCCGGGTTCAGGTCGAAAGCCGGCGCCAGCGCCCGCCCCGCGGCGGCCTCCAGGCGCGGAGCGAGCCGTTCGAAGATCGCGCGGATCGCCACCGGCACGAAGATGCGCAGCGCGCCTGCATCCCGTGGCATCGTCATGCGCCCTGGATGCCGGCCGCGGATCGGCCAACGACTAGGAGGTGGCAGTGGTTCATGTCGCGGACTCCGTGCTCATCAAGAGTACACACGCGGGATGAGGCCGTTGGCGGAGGCTCCCCACTCCAGCTCCTCGCAGAAATCGGGATGAGCGACGCGCATCATCGGCTTCGCCCGCTCGGTGACGGATTATCTCTTCAGCCAGACCATGCCCTATTCGGTCACGGCAAACATCTGCCGGGGTCTTGTCCATCGACCAGAGGGCAGGGACGAGCGGGTAGTCGCGGTCGTCGGACATGCGGCCCCTGGAGAGCAACCTCCACTCAATCCCGGATGTCGCGCGGGTCCCCCGCCGCCCGCCTGCCACCATCCACCCAGGCGGCGAGCCCCCGCGTGAACCGCTCGCGCACCTTCGCGTCATACAAGGCGAGGTCATCGTCGGTCAGCACGCCACGCCACCGATCGTTTTTGCCCTTGAAGAAGAAGCGATCCGCACCCCCCTCATGCGACCGATCCGCCTTGGGCAGCAGCCGCTTCCCGTCGCGCTTCATGGCCTCGAAGTCCGCGGCTTCGACCAGCGCAGGCCAGAGCTCGCCGGGGATGGCGATGCCGAGGAAGTCCGCGATGCGCCGCATCTCGCCGGCAAGGTCGGCCTTCAGGTCGGCGTAGTGGACCAAGAGGATGTCCGGCGACCGACGACCCTCCCACCACGACGCCTCGAAGGCGAAGAAGTCCGGCGCCACCTGGTCCGGCCCATGCGCCATCCACGCCCGGAAGAAGGCGCGCGGGTCGGCCGGCGCGCGCGGGTGCGGGCGCCCGATCGCCGGGTCGTCGAGGCCGACGCGATCGAACCGCGCCAGATTCTCCTGCGTGTAGCCGGTCAGGTGATCGTGCCAGGACAGGCACGCGTCGCGGCCATCCCGCGCGACGTGGATGTACTTCACGCCCTCGAAGATCGGCAGGCCGTCGAGCGGCAGGTGGGACTTGATGAACCGACGGTGCTCCTGCGCCTCCATGGCAGCGATTTCCGGCTCGATCGGTCCGCGTACCGTCATTTCGGGCCACGGAGACACGTCGTTGATCGGCCGCGGCTCGGGTGAGCGGAACACCAGCATGGAAACGATGCGTTGGGTCCAGGTCGTGCCGCATTTGGGGAAGGTGGCGATGAAGATGTCGTCGGCGCGGGGCCGGTAGGCGTCCAGCCGTCGGTTGTCAAAGATCCAGGAACGATACTCCCGGGTCGCCGGTCGCAGGAGCTTGGGCGGCATGCGGCATTCCCCGTCTCGGCGGCGCATCCCGCCCCTGGCGGGGCGCATCGGACCACCTGGATTTCGCTG
Source organism: Roseomonas sp. HF4 (assembly GCF_005222755.1). GTDB lineage: Bacteria > Pseudomonadota > Alphaproteobacteria > Acetobacterales > Acetobacteraceae > Neoroseomonas. The sequence continues at coordinate 4,022 of NZ_STGD01000038.1, read as the reverse complement.
ACATGTCCCGGTTGCGCGGCCGATCTGGCCGCAGGACGGCGAGCGTATCGGCGATCCGGCGGTTCTTGCAACGGTGACGGGAGATGGGAGGCCGGATGGCGCGCGCGTCGAGTCTGATGGGTCGGAGGTCGTCGTCGGAATGATGATCCAGCCCTCATATCCTGCATGATCGCCTCGCTAGCGCGCGGGGCGAAGCCGGCGCCGTCGAACAGCGCCGAGACCGCGGCGGTGCGATCACTGAAGCCGCCGGCCCGCTCCCCGAACACCAGGTCATGCATCCGCAGCGGGTTGAGCACCCGGCCCTCAACGTCGAGCGTCGCGCTGATGAACGACATCCCGCCCAGCACGCGGTTGGCCCCGAAACGCTCTGCCAGGGCGTCGATGTGCGCGAGGCCGTTGAGGATCGGCAGGATTGCCGTCTCCGGCCCTACAGCGGTGGCGAACTGCTCCATCGCCTCAGCCAGGGAATACGCCTTGGTCGCCAGCAGGATCAGATCGAAGGGTCCGTCCAGGTCGTCCGTCGGGACGGTCCTGGCCTGCACGCTGAAGTTGCCATGCGGGCTGACCACCTGCAGGCCACCTCGCAACTGCTCGGCCCACTGCGGGCGCACCAGGAACGTCACGTCGCGCCCGGCCCGGGCCAGGCACGCCCCGAGAAATCCGCCCAGAGCACCCGCGCCGATCACCAGGATCCACACGCCGATATCCTGTCGGTTCGGCAGTCACACATCACTTGAAGCCGCCGCGCGAGCTTCGCGCAGCAGGCGCGGCGCAAGCAGCACCGCGGTCACCACGGCCTGTGCCGAGACGATGAGCAGCGCCAACATCCAGTCGCCGGACAGGCGCACGACGAAGGCGAACACCGCCGGCGCGACGAAGAAGGTCAGGAACGCCAGCAGCGAAAAGCCTGCCGTCGCTTCAGCCAGCCTGTCGGCCGGCGCGAGGCGCGCGAACTCCGCAAGTATGATCCCCGCGCAGGAGGTCCCGGTTGCTCCGACGACGGCCGAAAGGAGTGCGACAACAGGCAACGCCGCCGCACCCGCGAGCACCGCGAAGCCCGCGCCTGCCACGCCCGCCGTGCCGAGCATCAGCAACAGGACCACGATCGGCGCGCGCGTCCGGTCCGCGATCCAGGCCAGCACGACGCGCCCGGCGAAGCCGCCTGCCTGGAGGCACGCAAAGACAATGCCGGCCTCGGGCAGGGTATAGCCGTGGGCGGTGGTCAGCAGAGTGACCATGAACGCCGTGAAGCACCCCTGTACCGCCGCGAAGGTCGCACCGAGCACGGAGAGCGGCAGAAGCGCGGAGTGGCTGCGCAGCGCCGTGAACGGACCGGCCAGATTGCTCGGCGACAGAAGGGCACGAAGCCCGATCCGTCGGCCACCATCCCGGTCGGAATCAAGCCCGGCCCGGATCGGCTGCACCGCGGCTATGGAGCCCAACACGATCAGCGCTGCCAACAACAGGGCGACACGCCATCCGAACAGGATCGCCACGGGCGGCAGCGCCGTCGCGGCCAGGATGCCGCCGAGCGGAGTGCCGGCCTGCTTGACGGAGAAGATCAGCGTCCGGTGCTCCGGGGGCACCGCGCGGGCCAGGATACGGCTGCCGGCCGGAATGGTTGGACCATAGCCGAGACCCAGCACGAGCGCGCCAAGGAACAGAAGCGCTACCACACCGCTCGTCGCCAGCAGCGAACCGCAGACCGCCGCGGCGGCGCCGATCTGCAACATGCGAACAGGACCGAGGCGAAGAATGAGCGGTCCGCCGACGAGCAGGTAAACCGCCGTGCCGAGATTCGTCGTGCCCGCCAGGTAGCCGATGGTTTCCGGTGCCAGGCCGACTTCTGCCGTGAGCAGCGGCGCGATGACGGGCACCGCCTGTACCGCGACCATGATTGCGACCTGCATGCCGAAGGTGGCCGCCAGCACCAGGACCCACGGTGCGCGTGGAGAGGCCGGACCCGCATGCGACGCAGACACGCAACCCTCCCTCACGGACGGGTGATTACGTTACGCAGATTGTTCTCGCCGTTACAATCCTTGCCGCGGCGCAGTATTGGCGGCGTGCCGATTGATCCGCTCGGCCAGGATGTCGCGCTTGTCGTCGCGCCTTGCCAAGTATTCAGGCGCGAGATGTCGTCCGAGACGGACCGGGCATCATTCCCTGGCGTTGCTCAGCAATCACTCATCCATTCAAGCTGCCGCGCGCGCTTCGCGCAGCAATCGCGGCGCAAGCAGTACTGCGGTGACCACCGCCTGTGCCGCGACGATGAGCATCGGCAGCGTCCAGTCGCCTGAGAGGCGAACGACATAGGCGAAGGCCGCCGGCGCGGCGAAGTAGGTCAGGAACCCCAACAACGCGGCACCTGCCGTCGCTTCCGCCAGCCGGTCGGGGGGCGCAAGCCGCGCCATCTCCGCGAGCATGATCCCCTGGAAGGCGGTGCCCGTCATGCCAACGGCGGCCGCAGCGAGCGCCACGACGGGCATGGGCGCCACATTCGCGGCCACGGCGAAGACCGCGGCCGCCACGCCCGCCGCACCCAGCATCATCAGCAGAATCGCGATCGCCGCACCGGTACGGTCCGCGAGCCACGACAGCCCGATGCGCCCGGCGAAGCCGCCTGCTTGCATGCACGCAAACACGGTTCCGGCCTCAGCCAGGCTGTATCCATGCGCCGTGGTGAGCAGGGTGACCGTGAAGGCGAAGAAGCACCCCTGCACCACCGAAAAGGCGATAGCCATCCCGCAGAACGGTAACAGGACGGGGGCGCTGCGCAGCGCCGTGAACGGACCGGCCAGGTTGCGGGGCGACAGAAGGGCACGGAGCCCGATCCGTCGGCTGCCGTCCAGGTCGGTATCGAGGCCTGCACGCAGGGGCTGCACCGCCGCGATGGCGCCAAGCACGATCAGAGCAGCCAGCAGCAGGGCCGGACGCCAGCCGAACAGGATCGCCACCGGCGGCAGCGCCATGGCACTCAGGATGCCGCCGAGCGGAGCGCCGGCCTGCTTGACGGAGAAGATCAAGCTCCGGTGCTCTGGCGGCACCGTGCGGGCCAGGATGCGGCTGCCGGCCGGCACGGTTGGACCATTGCCGAGACCAAGCACGAAGGCGCCAAGGAAGAGCAGCGCGGCGAGGCCGCTTGTCGCCAGCAGCAAGGCGCAGACGGCAGCGGCGGCGCCGATCTGCAAAGTACGAACGGCGCCGAAGCGAAGGATAACCGGGCCGCCGACGAGCAGGTAGAGTACAGTGCCGAGATGCGCCGTGCCCGTCAGGTAGCCGATGGTCTCTGGCGCCAGGCCGGCTTCTTCCGTCAGCAGCGGCCCGATGACGGGGATCGCCTGTGCCGCGATCATGATCGCGACCTGCATGCCGAAGGTGGCCGCCAGCACCAAGACCCACGGTGCGCGTGGAGAGGCCGGACCCGCATGCGGCGCAGACATGCAACCTTCCTTCACGGACGGGTGATGACCTTACGCAGATTGGTTTGGCTGCCACAATGATTGCCGCAGCGCACGCAAGAACAGCACGGCGATTGATCCGCTCGGCCAGGGCGTCACGCTGGCCTTTGCGCTTTGGGCCGCTCCGCTGCGCGCGAGTGCGCGCGACCGCAGGCGCAAACTGGTCTGTCCCGAGAACGTCGCGGACACCGTCCACCCAGCACGGTGGCCGACCAGGGCGAGAGCGGGGCGCCCATTGGGACTGGCAGAGGTAGAGGGATTCAACCCGAGGGACAGTTTGGGCTTCAGCTATCCCAGCCGCGTTCGGCATAAGCCGATGCGCGTCCCCGCATCCAACGATCCCAATACTTCTCGACCCAAACCAGAACGGCCGTTCCCCACAAGGGCAACGGCCTTTTTGCTGTTTGGATCCTTGTCCGCGTCGGCCGCATGCAGGAAGGTCGCAAGGTCACCCCGCAGCGACACCGTGAACTCACCGCGCCGCTCCCCCGGAAAGACCAGGATCGCGTCGATCAGCGCGCGCAGCGCATCGGTCGCCGCCATCGCCGTTGCCTGATCGGC
>NZ_STGD01000037.1 GCF_005222755.1 Roseomonas sp. HF4 | reverse complement strand
CAGCATCGGCCACCGTCTTGCCCTGGCCAACCAGAACCTCCGCCTGCCGCAGCTTCGCGACAATCTCCTCCGGCGTGTGCGCCTTCTTCCGTCCCATCCCACAACCTCCCATCGCTGCCACCGGACTACATCACCGGCGGACTACTTCTAGGGGCGCAGGTCAGGCGGCTCGTCACCGTGCAAGGGTTGGTGAACCGGCGTGCCGCGGAGGCCGGGCTCTGGGCGCGCGGGGAGTTCGTCGCCAGTCGGCATGTCGCGCCCGTCGCGCCCCCCTTGGAGGGTGCCGAGGCCGCGAAGCTCGGCGGCTATGCCGCGGCGGCGGCAACGGCGGCGCCCGCTCTGCAGGCGATGGCCGGTGTGCCTGTGTGGGTCGGCGTGGCGCTGGTACTCGCCATCGCGGCTGTTGCCGTTGCCGTCCTGCTGCGGCGGGAACGCACGGCGTGATCGCGGCGGTCCGGGCAAGGGTGCAGGGGTGGTTGGCGGTCGCGGCGGCCGCACTGGCGGCGCTGGGCGCCGCGGATCTGGCGGGGCGCCGCGACGGTCGCGACGCCCGCCGTGCAGAGGCCGCGCGCCAAGCGCAGATAACAAGGAGGGCGGCGGATGCGGCAGCTCGTGAGGCTGAGCGCGCTGGTGCTGCTGAGCGGCTGCGGCGCAGGGATTTCTGATCGACCCTGTCCGCGGGTGACGGAGTTCCGCGCGGAGTTGCAGCAGCAGGCAGCGGCGGAACTCGCGATCGCGCCGGCGCTAGCGCGAATGATGGACGCGATGGCAGCAGATCGCGCGTTCAATAGGGCGATATGTCGCTGAGCATCATCGCGTCGACCGTCGACCTCGCCACGGCGCCGCTGGCGGTGCAGGTCGTGAAGTGGCAGCTGCCGTGACTGGATTCGCTTACCCAGGGCCACGGAACTAACTGTGCTCTCGCCCCAGGGCATCTCGCAGCCTGATGCCCAGCGCAGTCCGCGAGGTTGTACCAGTGCGGCATCATGTCATCAGGCGCTTGCGCCAGTGCGGCTTCAGCACCTCCAGGATGATGATGGCCAAAAGGCCTGCCGCGACCGTCACTGCCAGATCGTCGACATGCAGCGGGCCGAAGCGGAACATTCGCTGGGCGAAGGGGACGAGCAACGTGATCCCGAGCATCACGGTCACGATCAGCATCACCCAGTGCAGCGCCGCGTTGCGTCGGCGGAACGCGGTGATGATCGAGGCGCTGAAGGATCGATTCACGAAGATCAAGCTGACGATGCCAAGCACAAGGGCGACGAAGGTCAGCGATCTGGCCTCCTGCTCCGGCATGCCGCGATCCAGCGCGAATACGAAGATGCCAGCCGTCAGCGCCAGCACGACCATGCCCTGCACCACGCTCCAGCCGAGCAGCGAGGCGGAGAACAGCGGCGCCGCAGGGTCACGCGGCGGGCGCTGCATGATGCCCTCTTCCTCCGTCTCGGCCTCGAAGACCAGGGTGCAGACAGGGTCGATCACCATCTCCAGGAAGGCGATGTGCATCGGCCAGAGGAGGATCGGCAGCCCGAAGATCAGCGGCAGAAGTGCCATTCCCGCGATGGGCACATGGATCGCGATGATGAACCCCATCGACTTGCGCAGATTATCGAAGACGCGCCGGCCCAGGCGCACGGCCGCGACGATCGAGCCGAAATCATCATCCAGCAGTACGAGCGACGACGCCTCACGCGCCACGTCAGTGCCGCGCCCGCCCATAGCGATGCCGATATGCGCGGCCTTGAGCGACGGCGCGTCGTTCACCCCATCGCCGGTCATCGCGACGATCTCGCCATCCGCCTTCAGCGCGGCCACGATGCGCAGCTTCTGCTCCGGCATGATGCGCGCGAACACCGTGGTGCTGCGCGCCTGCTCCGCCAGCGTCGCGTCGTCCATGGCGGAGAGCGCCTCGCCGGTCACGATGGCCTCGGCGTCCAGCCCCGCCTGGCACGCGATGGCGGCGGCGGTGGCAGGGTAGTCGCCGGTGATCATCACGACGCGGATGCCGGCCGTGCGGCATTCGGCCACCGCCTCGACCACCCCTGGCCGAAGCGGGTCCGCCAGCCCCACCAGACCGAGCAGACGGAAGTCGAAGTCGTCCTGTGTCTCTGGCCATGCCTCACCGCGGTGCGCGGCGCGGGCCACGGCGAGCACGCGCATGCCCTTCACCGCCAGAGCTTCGGTCTTTGCGGTCAGATCTGCGCGCGTCGCGGCATCCAGGTGACACAACGCGGCGATGGCCTCGGGGGCGCCCTTGGCGGCGACGATCGCCTCGCCCCCCTCCGTTCCGGATCGCCAGACATTGGTCATCGCCAGCAGATCGGGGCGGAGGCCATAGGTGCGGCGGAGATCGGATGAGGCAGGCAGGCCGGCGCCAGAGACGCCCTCGGCAACCGCGTGGAAGGCCTTCTCCATCGGGTCGAAGGGCTGCGGCGCGCTCGCCAGCCGGCCGGTCTCGGCCAATGGGCGAAATGGCTCTGGCACAGCGCCATCCTGGGGCCTGAAGCCTGTTCCGTCCGGCAGGCACAACTCGGCCACAGTCATGCGGTTCTGCGTCAGCGTGCCCGTCTTGTCCGTGCAGAGTACCGTGGCGGAACCGAGCGTCTCGATCGCTGCCGCACGGCGCGTCAGCACCCGTGCCTTGGAGATGCGCCAAGCGCCCATCGCCATGAAGACGGTCAGCACGACGGGCAGTTCCTCCGGCAGCATGGACATGCCAATCGCAATGCCGGCCAGCAGCGCGTCCAGCCACCCGCCGCGCAGGCTGCCGTAGAGCACCACGGCCAGCACGCTGACGACGCCACCGAAGATGGCGCAGAGCTTCACCAGCCGGCGCATCTGCGCCTGCAAGCGTGGTGGCTCGGTCTCCAGCGTGCTCAGCGACTGGCCGATCCGGCCGATCTCGCTGCGCGGGCCGGTCGCCGTCACCTCCGCGATGCCGCTGCCGCGCACCACCAGCGAGCCGGAGAAGACATGCGGCAGATCATCGCCGCCTGGGCGTGCTGGGGGCGATGCCGCGCTCGCCACCTTCCGCACCGGCACCGACTCCCCCGTGAGCAGGGATTCATCGGTCTGGACGTCATTTGCCTCGATGAGCCTGGCGTCGGCCGGCACGCGGTCGCCTTCGGCCAGAACGACCAAGTCTCCACGCACGACCTCGCGGCCTGCGATGCGCCTTCGCTCGCCGCCGCGGATCACCAGCGCGCGCGGGCTGGTCAGGTCGCGCAGCGCCTCAAGCACGCGCTCGGTCCGGCTTTCCTGGACGACCGTGATCACGATGGAGAACAGCGCGAAGGCGAGCAGGATCAGCGCCTCCTCCGGGCTGCCGAGGAGGAGGTAGAGCACGCCACCGCCCAGCAGCAGCGCCAGCATCGGCTCGCGCAGCACCTCGAGCACGATCCGGAACGGCGTTCGCCGGCCTGTGCGCGCCAACTCGTTCGGGCCATCGGCCTTCAGGCGGGCTGCAACTTCGCGCTCACTCAGGCCGAGGCCAGGCTCCTTGGCTGCTATTGCATCCACCATGCTGGTCGTCTCCCGGGACAGCCTGCGTCGAATGCCCGCACACTCGAGGACCGCGGGTTCGTAGGGCGTCGAGCACAAACAGCGACGACTGACCGCGCCGCTCCCGAACTATGTAGTATCGGGCACCGAATGGCGGTTGCGCAGACCGGGCACGTCTCAGCGTAGGCCGAGAAACCCCAGTATGAAGAGCACAATCACAACTGCGCCGACGATGTAGACGATATTGTTCATAAGCGCTCCTCCATTAATTGCATCATCGGTCCGCCGCGACGAAAGGGTTGCCGCCGATTCTCTCGAAAATTGGTGCCGGAACCCCGATCGTGATGAGAAGGGGAGGAGCCGTTAGGCGGTTTCGGATCCTCCAAAGAAATAATCGACCATCGCCACGCGCGGGCCATTGATCCAACTCAACCGGGTCCGGGTCGTATGGTGCAATCTTGTGACGCCGGTCGCGCTTTCCGGGGCGTCGGCCAAGTGGTGCCGCGCGCACGCTGGCCGATGCCAGCGCCGCAACGCGGCTTCTGCCTTGCCATCGCTTGTCCACCGCCTCACGATCGCGCTGCTCACCCGGCAAGTCCGCGTGCTACCGCACCGGCGCCCGTGAGGCCCAGGACACGCAATGGCCGAAGCCGAGCAACCCAACGATAGATCTGTAGACTGCGGCGAGTGCATGCGCTCCAGGCTCAGGCTGCTCCTCATCGCAGTCGCCCTCGCCTCGGGCGCCTTTCTGGCGTGGCAGGCGGCAGGCACGCTGCTGATGATCTTCGGCGGCTTGCTCCTCGCCGCCCTCCTCGACGCAGCAACCCGCGGGCTTCAGCACCTTCTTCCCCTGGGTCGCGGCGTCTGCTTCGCAATCGTCTGCACGCTGTCGATAAGCGTGATCCTGATGGGCATCGCCTGGGGCGGATACACGATCGTCCAACAATGGGACGAGTTGCATGACGTCCTTACCAACCAGTTGAAGAACATAGGGGACCGGCTCGCGGATATGGGGGTACAGACGCCCGGTCCGCGCGGACGGCGCATCACTGACGAGCAGATCGCCAGCATCCTCCTTCCGGACCCGGCAGGCCTTTTTGGTCAGGCGCGCTCCGCACTCGGCACCGCGGGCGATTTCCTCCTCACGCTCTTCATCGGCTTTTTTGTCGGCCTTAATCCCGCCGCCTATCGACGCGGCCTCGAGAGCCTGTTGCCGCTCAACCGGCGCCACTTTGTGCTCGACGTTGTCGACCACATGGCGGAGAGGCTGCGGTGGTGGCTCGTCGGCCAGGTGGTCACTGTGCTCGTGGTCGCCCTGTCGATTGCGCTAGTGCTGATGGCGCTGGGCACGCCGGGCGCCCTCGTTCTCGGCTTGCTGGCGGGCTTCCTCAACTTCATCCCATACCTCGGGGCCTTTATCGGCGTCGTCCCGATCGCGATCGCCGCCTCCTCGCAGGGGAGCGCGATGGTCGTCTGGGTGATGGCGATCTATCTGTCGATCCAGATCATCGAGGGCTACGTACTCACCCCGCTCATTCAGCGACGCACGGTCCATATCCAGCCGGCGCATGCACTCGGCATGCAGATGCTGATGGGAACACTGTTCGGCGCTGTAGGAATAGCGCTTGCGGCTCCCCTTCAGGCGGCGCTCCGCGTTGCGATCATGCGCGCCTCGGCGGGTGATGCGGACCAGGTCTGACGATCACTGTGACGAGCGGGTGGCTGACCGTCGAGGCTACCTACCCGCGTTTCTGCCCGCGAAGAATCCGCTGATCAGCGAGATGGCAAGCAGCTCCATCGGCGACACGTCTCGTCCCACCCGCAGTGCCGCGATCAGCGCCATCTGATCCTGCGGCGTGCCGGGCTTGGTCAGGGACTGTAGGAGTGCCTCAAGCGTCTCGGGGGCAGGCGATGCCGTAGGATGGGGGCTCGACGACCTGGCATGCCAGCGTGCGAGCGTGACGCCAGCGATGACCGCAACCACGCCGTAGACAGTGGAAATCACGGTCGCCGCGAAGACAGGTCCCTCCGACGCGCTGAGATGCGTGTAGGCGGCAAATGTGCCGAACCCCAGGCTGACCGCCGCGAACAGCGCCACCACCTCCGCGCCGATCGCGCCGATCAGGAAATCGCGCGGCTCCCAATCCGCCGCTGCGGCCAGAAAGCGATACAGCCCGCGGAACATGGCTGGTCAGTGCCGCGAGCGGCTCATCATGCCGAGCGCCATTCCGACACCGAACGAAATCAGCACGGCCGTCAGTGGGTGGCGTTCAATGCTGGCCTCGATCTCCCCGCCAGCCGCGCTTACGCGCGACTTCACGTCGGCGGCCGTGCTGGCGAACTTGGCCTTTGCATCGCCGACGGCATCTGAGAGGGTCTGGGCGGCTCCCTGCGCCTGGCTCTGCAGCAATGCGCTAATGGATTCCGACAGACTGGCAACATCCTGCCGGAGCGCGGCCAGATCCGCCGTGATGTCTTCGGTCGTGCCTGCGGAACTCTTGGTCATGGAAACCTCCCACCATTCAGGATGCCAAAGCGGCGATCACGCCATGCTGATACCGGCATGGCGTGATCGTTCACTCGGGATGTATGCGCGTGATCTTCGACCCGTTGATCGAGAGCGAGGCCATCAGCCCCTGCTGACTGAAGCTGATCGCATAGACCGGCTCGCTCAGCGTCGTTGAGGTGATGTTCGCCTGCAGGCCCTGATCGACCGCAACGACCGTTGGGCCGGTACCGATCTCCCAGCCACTCGCCGCATCGAGCGCGGCGCGCGCTGCGTCCGTCATGAAGAACATGGCGAGACCGGCGACCTGTGCGCCGATCGTGAAGCCGAACGACGCGCCGGCGATGTTGTAATAGCCGAGCGTGCGTTCACCCGCGATCAGCGCGCCCTGGCCGTACTGGCCGCCGACGATGAAGCCGCCACTGAGGATGCGCGGGAAGATGAGGATGGATTTGGCCCCGGCGAAGAGCGGGCGCGTATTGTCCTGCGCGCGCAATGTGCGCAGCGCGTTCGCGACCTCGCCGTCAATCTCGGCACGCGTCGCGGCCTGGGCCGCGCGCGGCGCAACGGCGAGCAGGGTGGGCGCGATAGCGATCGCAGCACCCAACGGAAGCAGGTGCCGGCGGGTGGTCTTAGACATGTCGTCCTCCTGGCAAGATGGCGCGATGCGCCATTCGATCGGCAGGGCGGAGCCCTGCCATCCTTTCCGACAACGCGCAGGGAGTGTGGGTGTTTCGCATTCACGCGAACTCCCGAGATCGAAACCGGTAGGCTGACTCGAGGCCCGATACCATGAGGCAGATCAAGCTTCGCGGTTGCCTCGGGATCGTCGCACCTTGCTATCCGAAGCGGCACTGGCCGTGGGCGCCCGAGCGGCAACGTTAACGGAGTTGCGCTGCGGATCTGTCGGTCCACTCGCAATTGGTAGACCGACCCAAACGACGTTGTGCCGCAAAGCAGTGCAGCAGACCGATCGGACCGCGCCGCGTGGGCCAGCCTTCGGCTTTGTCCTTCAGCCTCTAGACGTATCAGCGAAAGCCGAGAAATCCCAGAATGAAGAGCACAATCACAACGGCGCCGACGATGTAGACGATGTTGTTCATGATCAATCCTCCTGTGCTGGCGTGGAGCGGCCTTCGCCCTAGACGACTCATCGCCCGGTCGGCTGGAGGTCGGAGCGGTCGCCGCCCGCCGCGAGAAATACCCAGGAATCGAACAGCGGCCCCACGTAGTCTGGATCAACGCTCGACCATCTCCACGTCTGTGACGTTGATCCAACGCAACCCGATGGAGCGGCGCCAACCCGACGCGCCGTGCTCTATCGCGCTCCGAATGACTCTGACGACGTGAAACCGAGGCAGTCTTGACCAGCCCCCATCGAGTGATCCAGGCGGAATTTTAGTGGGCCATCGCAGCCGTGCCTGCTCCTGAGCCGATCTGCGACCTGGCCATGGGCACCGTCTCTGGAGCGGGCGGGCGGTACCCAAGCGCCGAGTGTGGCCGGACCCGATTGTAGTGCCGGCGCCATTCCTCGATCAGCACCTGCGCTTCCCGCAGCGTATTGAACACCTCGCCGTTCAGCAGCTGGACACCTCCAGAAACCCCTCGCCCTGAAGCCGTTCGGCTGATTCACTGACGCGGATTGGCGCGGGGGATGGCGATGGTTCGGCAGCCGGGGTTCTTCGACGTGGAGGAACGGCTGCGGGAGTTGTCGGCCAAGGGCGATGACCTCGAGCGGATCGGGGCGCTGGTGGATTTTGCCATGTTCCGCGCCGAGCTGGAGCGGGCGGTGCCGCGGGCGGACGGCACGAAGGGCGGCCGGCCGGCC
>NZ_STGD01000036.1 GCF_005222755.1 Roseomonas sp. HF4 | reverse complement strand
GCCTCGAACGCCGCCAGGGCGGCCTCGGCCGCGGCGGGATCCACGGCCCGGTAGATGTCCTTCAAGGCCGCGGCCACCGGCTTGCGGTCCTTCCAGGAGACGAAATCCAGGCTGTGGCGTAAGCGCAGGTTCCGGGCCCTTGTCGCCGCGGCTTGACGGTCAGCTGGTTTTCGAGGCCGCCCAGTGCCAGGGCATGAGCTCGTCGATGCGGCTCTCCATCCAGCCATTCACCAGGCGGGTCAGGACTTCGGTGAAGTACCGCTGTGGATCGACGCCGTTCAGCTTGCACGTGTCCACCAGCGAGGCGATGCAGGCCCAGCGCTCGCCACCATCGTCGCCCGAGGCGAATAGCGCGTTCTTTCGGCTGAGGCAGATCGGCCTGATGGCCCGCTCCACCACGTTGTTGTCCATGTCGAGCCTGCCATCGTCGAGAATGTGGATCGGCGTGGAAGAAGGACCCCTATGGAGGGGTGATCGGCGTCCAAAAGGGCCCCCTCTGCTGAAGGGGTTCACGTTGGCTCTCGGTGATGCCGGGGGTCATGATTGGGATGCTGGTGGTGGAGACGATCGGGAAGATCCGTCGGCTGCATGAGATCGAGCATGCCGGTCCCGGAATTCGCCGCCTGCTGAGCGGGCGTCTGCTGGCGGAAGTGGGCGAGGAGGCACATCGCATCGATCCCGGCGGCGCCTGGTTCGAGACCGGCCACGACCCGGTCATCGGCCGCGTCATGGCGCCCGGCAGCGCCTTCATTCGCTGCATGGTCCTGGACCAGGATCTGCTCGGCCGCCCGACATTCCGCGCCTGGAGCGCGGAGGAAGCCGCCAAGCCGCGCAGCGCGCAGTCCCGCCAGTTCTTCGACACGCTCACCGCACTGGACGGAGCATGACCGCACCGATCTGGGCCGGTCTGACGGCCGACGAGCACGAGTATCAGTACAACCCGCAGCGCAGCGTACCGGATTTCGAGGAGGCGCGGCGCCGCCGCGAACCCTCGAATGCGGCGGCGATCGTGGCGCTGGCGCCGCAGACAGACATCGCCTTCGGCCCAGGCCGGTTGCATGGGCTGGACATCTTCCATCCGCCAGGTGCCGGACCCTTCCCGGTGCACCTGTTCTTCCACGGCGGGTACTGGCGCGCGCAGGACAAGAAGAACTTCGCCTTCCTCGCGCCCGTGCTCGTGCAGCGGGGCGTGATGGTCGTGGCCATGAACTACGATCTCTGCCCAGGCGTGACGCTGGACGGAACGGTCGCCTCCGCCATTGCCGGGATGGCGTGGGTGGCGCGCAATATCGCGGCACACGGCGGGGATGCGGGGCGCATCACCATGTCGGGCCATTCGGCTGGCGCGCACCTGGTGGCGGCGGGCCTTGCTACGGAATGGGCGGCGCAAGGCCTGCCGGGTGACCTGATCAAGGGTGCACTGATGATCAGCGGCATCTACGACCCGACACCCGCCATGCGCATCTCCGTCAATGCGGATATCCGGCTGACGCCCGAGATCTGCGCCCGCCACAACTATGAGGCGGCAGTGCCTCGCACCTCTTGCCCTGCCTGGGTCGTGGCCGGCGGTGACGAGCCCGAACACTGGATCCACCAGTCGGCGCGGTACGCACGGCATCTGCGACGACACGGGCTGAAGCCCGGGCTGCTGGTGAGCCCCGACCATCATCACTTCGATATCCTGGACCTCTACATGGACCCGCAGAGCCATGTGAGCCGCATCCTGGCCGAGATCATCGCGTAGGACCCCGACGCGCGCGACGCGTCAGCACGCGATGACGTTCACCGCCAGTCCGCCCAGCGACGTCTCTTTGTACTTGTGCGACATGTCGAGTCCCGTCTGACGCATCGTCGCCACAACCTGATCAAGGCTGACCAGGTGCGTGCCGTCCCCGTGCAGGGCGAGCCGGGCGGCATTGATCGCCTTGACCGCGCCGATGGCGTTGCGCTCGATGCACGGCACCTGCACGAGCCCGGCCACCGGGTCGCAGGTCAAGCCGAGATTGTGCTCGAGCCCGATCTCCGCGGCGTTCTCGACCTGGGCATTGCTGCCACCCAGGGCGGCGGCCAGGCCCGCGGCCGCCATTGCGCAGGCCGACCCGACCTCGCCCTGGCAGCCGACCTCCGCGCCGGAGATGGACGCGTTCCGCTTGATAATGGCGCCGATGGCAGCTGCGGCGAGCAGGAAGGCTTCGACCCCAGCCGCATGCGCGCCCGGCACGAAGCGCTCGTAGTACTGGAGGACGGCAGGAATGATGCCGGCGGCGCCGTTGGTCGGGGCCGTCACCACGCGGCCGCCGGCGGCATTCTCCTCGTTCACGGCCAAGGCCCAGAGATTCACCCAGTCCATCGCCTCGAGTGGATCGGCCTCGTTGCGCCGCGCGCGGTCCTCAAGTCTGCGGAGAAGATCGGGCGCCCGGCGCCGCACGCGCAGCCCGCCCGGAAGTTCGCCTTCGCCACGCAGGCCGCGCGCGACGCAGGCGCGCATCGCCGCATGGATGCGCCCGATGCCTTCCGCGAGTCCGGCCGTACCGTGCAGGCTTGTCTCGTTCGCGCGCATGAGGCCAGCGATCGACAGGCCCGCTGCATCGGCGCGTTCGAGCAACTCGGCGGCATCTGCAAAGGGATACGGCATCGCGGCAGGGCCCGCATTTGCGGAGCCGGCCATTTGTTCGCCATGCTCATCCACGACAAAGCCGCCGCCGACCGAATAATAGGTGCGAGCGAGCACCGCCTTGTCACCCGCACTGGCCGTCAGCCGGAGCGCATTTGGGTGGAAGGGCAGCATCTCGCGCGGGCGGAAGACGATGTCAGTCGCCGGGTCGAAGGCGATGCGTCGTCCGCCAGACAGGACCAGACGCCGGACGCGGCGGACATCCTCGACGATGTTCACCGCTTCGTCGGGGTCGATCGTGTCGGGCCGCGCGCCGGAGAGGCCCAGGATGACGGCGGCATCCGTGCCATGCCCCTTACCCGTCAGGGCCAGCGAGCCGAAGAGTTCCACCACGATGCGGTCGGACAGACCCAGCCCCGCCGTCTGCGCGGCAAAATACGCGGAGGCCAGCATGGGACCCACCGTGTGGGAACTCGACGGACCGATCCCGATCCTGAACAGATCGAACAGGCCGATCCAATGCGGCGGGGGCTGGGTCATGCGTCGATCCTTATCCCCAGGGGCGACAGAGCCGGACGAGCATCAACTGACAAACTGCCGCAGGCAATGGCGGCAGGCGCCGGCACCCATCCGGCCCGCAACACAGGATCCGTGCCTGACCCGCCGCATCATCGCCGCCGCGTTGAACATCAGCGGAGTGCATCCGTCCTTGGCGCAAAGCGGAAACAAGCCCCGGCAACGCGGGCTGCAGGGGGCGTCCGACTAGCCGTGGGGGGGTGATGGTGAAGCGGTCATTCCAGTTGCCGACATCGAGCACCATTCGCCAGGGCACGCCCGAAGTCACACGTAATCCTTTGCCCGCCAGCCATTGCTACTGATGGTGAGGTTGGACCCTCCCCTTGGCCGCCTGCCCGACATCCAGCCGCGCGGCCATGCCGGGCGGGAGGCGCGACAGCGGATGCTCCAATCGGCCATTGCACAGCCGGCCCCAGGGCGGGCCCGGGCCCGCGCCGCGGGATTGGGGCCGAGACGTGCGGTGGCTCCTGCGCGACCTTCATCGAGGAGTGGAACCGACTGACCGTCGAGCCATCCGCCGGCGAAAGCCAAGCTGCGGGGACTGCAATCCTTCGAACGCAAACTGGCCAACTTGGTCGATGCCATCGCGGACGGCCTCAAGGCCCCGGCATTTCAGCGGAAGCTCGTGCATCTGGAGGCACGCCGGCACAAGTTGCCAGCGGCGTTGGGTGCTGAGGCGGCACCGGCTCCGCGAGCGCTGCATCTCAACTCGCGCGGGTCTATGCCAAAAAAAGTCACCGCCCTCCGACAGGCGATCGAAGCCAGGGATGGCGTCGAAGCGCTCGGCCGGGCTTGCGGGGCATGGGACAGCGCCGCGTAGCGCGCCTCCCTTATGCGCGACGCCGCGGCGTCACGGAATGATCGGACTGCGCCGAACTCAGCAACATCTTGATCGGCAGATACGCTTGGCTTGGGCGCGGCGCAGCGCGAATGGTCTGTCACGCGATGTCGAGGACGGAGACCACGATGACGAAGCGCGAAGCCAACCAGCTCGACAGCCTCGAGGTCTTCCTGATGAAGAAAGCTGAGTTCGACGAGCTGCTCGCGGAACTGCAGCAGGCGAGCGCGGAGCATTTCGGCGCCGACCCTGAGGCGGTGCTCTGGGGCGATGGCCCGATGGAGGCACTGCGCGCGGCGCTGGCCGGCAAGTCGGCCCGTGCGGCGCGCGCACCGGGCGCACCCCGCAAGCCGCGTGATGGCACGAGGCAGGAGGCGGTGCTCGCCCTGCTGCGCCGCCCCGAGGGGGCCACGGTGGCGCTGGTCGCTGAGGCAACCGGCTGGGCACAGCCCACGGTGCGCTGGTTCTTCGCCGGGCTGAAGAAGGAGGGGATCGAGATCACGGTGCTGGAGCAGGTGCGCCAGGTCCGACGGAACAAGGACGGCGCCCGCGGGTCCTACAGCGTCTACACGATCGCCGACTGACACGCGCCGCAAGGGCGCCCCTCACGCCGTCGCTCGCACCCCGCGGGCGGCGGCGATGCGGTCAGCTCGGAGCATGTCGGGACGTTCTTCAGCCGCGCGCCTTCTTCTGCGGGAAGCTCAATCAAACATTCGGGCGGCTGACGATCGATGATGACCATTCAAGGCTTTGGCGCGATCCGTGCTACTGCGCCGCCATGGAGACCAAACCGCCCATTCCCCGAGCAGTCCTCGTCGGCATCCAGACACCGGAGGTCGATGACATCGCGCACGCCGCCAGCCTCGAGGAGCTGGCCCGTCTGGTGAAGACGCTCGGCTACGAGGTTGTGGGATCGGTGTCGCAGCGGCGCGAAGGCACCGGCGCTGGGTCGCTGCTGGGCAGCGGCAAGCTAGCGGAGTTGGCGGCGCTCACTGGCGGCACCGGCGTCGTCGGTTCGATGGCGCCGCCGCCGAGATCCAAGGCACGGCAGCGGTTCGACGACGCCGCCGAAGCGTCGTCCAAGGCGGAACCGGAAGCCGATACCAGCCGCAAGCCCGATTTCGTGATCGTCGACCACGAGCTCTCGCCAAGCCAGCTTCGCAATCTTGAACGGGCGACCGGCGCCGAGGTGCTCGACCGCACAGGCGTCATCGTCGAGATTTTCCACCGCCACGCCAACACGCGCGAGGCGAAGCTGCAGGTGGAGATGGCGCGGCTGAAATACGTCGCCCCCCGGCTGCGCGAATCCGCCGGCGGTGGCGGGCGGCAGCAGGGGCCTGGTGCCGGCGAGACCACACTCGATCTCGACCGCCGCAAGATCCGCGACCGGATCTCCGAGTTGAAGGATCAGCTAGAGGCGGTGCAGCGCGACAGCGACAACCGTCGCACCGGCCGGCGTGATCAGCTGCGCGTCGCGCTGGTCGGCTACACCAATGCGGGCAAATCCTCCCTGATGCGGGCACTGACCGGCAGTCAGGTGCTGGTGGAGGACAAGTTGTTCGCCACCCTCGACACCACCGTCCGCATCCTGCAGCCCGAGACGCGGCCCCGCGTGCTGGTCTCCGACACGGTGGGCTTCATCAAGCAGCTGCCACACGACCTTGTCGCGTCCTTCCGCTCCACCCTGGCGGAGGCGCTGGAAGCCTCGCTGCTGCTGTTCGTGGTCGACGCCTCGGACCCGACCTACGAGGCGCAGCTGGAGGTCAGCCGAAGCGTGTTGCGGGACATCGGCGCCGATGCCGTGCCATCGCGCCTCGTGCTGAACAAGATGGACCGGGTGGATGCCGCCCGGCGCGCTGCGCTGGCCGAGAAGCACCCGGACGCGATCATGCTCTCCGCCCACGCGCCAGGGGATGTGAGCGCGCTGCGGGACACCATCATCGCCTTCTTCGAGGCGGCGATGGTCGAGGACGTGCTGCTGCTGCCCTACGCGAAGCAAGGGCTGATCGGCGAAGTTTACGACAGCGCGCGGGTGCTGTCGGAAGAGTACGACGAAACCGGCCGGGTGCTGAAGGTCCGCGGCCTGCCGGGCGCCATCACGCGGTTGCGGCGGAGCCTTGCCGCTCACTGAGCCGTGGCCAACGTGTTCCCCGCCGGCGGGCCGATCATCGAATCCGGCTAAGCGCGCTCACACAGTTCCTGCGCTTGGCGGGCACCTGCCACATCGATGAAGATCCGATCCTGGCGAGCCAGCAGCGCCGCCTTCCCGGTCAGCGCCTGCCAGCGCAGTTCGGCGACATCGACGTAGCGCGGATCGATCTCCATCGCGTAGCAGCGCCGCGCCGTGGTCTGCGCCGCGATGATGGTGGTGCCGCTGCCGGAGAAGGGCCCGTAGACCGCGTCGTCGAGCGCGCTGTTGTTGACGATCGGCCGAGCGCTTGCGTGATCAGGGACTTCGCCACCGCCTGCCGCGCCGCGGCGGGAAGGCGTTGCTGTCGGACCGCCAGCTGATCGTCGTGCTGGCTCGCGTCGCTGAGAATTTTTCGCTGGGTGTCGGCGAGTTTCATCTGGGGGTGCCTGTACCGGCATCCGGGGATCCGGGTGCTACGAGCCCAAGCCCCGCCGGCGCGCGCCGGTCGGGTCGGTTGGGGAGCCGCCTCGGGTCAGGCGGCGTATTCGTCCCGATTGAAGTGCTGGTCCCCGATCTCCTTCAGCTTCGCGGCCGCGTCATGCTGCCAGGCCGTCTCGCCCCAGAACACCGCCTCCGGTCCGCCCCGAAGTGGTCCTCGCTGGCCTGCTGCAGCTCCGCGAGGAGGCCGCCGAATTCGTCCTCCTTCGCGAGGAAGGCGGCAACGCTGTTCTGCTGGTTACGGGCGGCTCGGGCCACGCGGTCTGTCATCTTCGTCTCCGTCGTGGTGCAGGATACAGGCCTCTGCGCGTGACGGATCGTTCGCGCCTTGCCCGGCCCGAGCCATGGGAGATGCAGCGTCATCCCATTGCTATGATTTCGCGTTCCCGGTCACATTGCGATCGTCGCCACGGCCCTCGGACCCGCGGCCGTCAGGAGAAGCCATGGCCCAGCCGCAAGTCCCCATCGACGTGGATCCCGAGACGGGCATCTGGACGACCGATGGCCTGCCGATGATCTACCTGCCGCGCCATTTCCTGGTGAACATGCAGAAGGGCATCGAGGCCGCCATCGGCCCGGCGGCCTATCGCGAGATCCTCTACGCCTCGAGCGATCTCTCCGCCCTGCAATGGTGCCGGGCGGAGGCGAAGACGCACGGCCTGACGCCGGTCGAGACCTTTCGCCACTACCTCAGGCGGCTATCGCAGCGCGGCTACGGTCAGATCGACGTCACCGCGCTGGACGAGAGCGCGGCCACTGCGACCGTCACGGTGCGCCACTCCGCCTTTGCGCTCGGCTATGGGCCCGAGACGGCGCGGCCGGTCTGCTACACCTTCGAGGGCAGCTTCGCCGGTGGCATGCGCTACGTGCTGGAGATGTCGGGGCGCGCAGGTGAGCCCGCCTGCCGCGAGGTGGCCTGCGCCGCGACCGGCCATCCCGAATGCCGGTTCGAGCTACGCTGCGACACCGTCGCGTGACGCGGCGCCGGTCTGTGATGCGCTTGAGGTGCTCCTGCACGTGCAGGCGCTTCTGGAGAAAGCCGTCAGGATCGGCGTCCACCATGCCGACGGCCTGGGCATAGGCGAGTTCGGCGATGGCCTGGGTCGGAGCGATGAGCAGGAACTCGGCGCGCGGGCGGCGGTTCATCAGCAGCGCCGTCAGCATCAGCGCCGCACCATAGGAAGTGACCAGCCCCCATCGAGTGATCCAGGCGGAATTTTAGTGGGCCATCGCAGCCGTGCCTGCTCCTGAGCCGATCTGCGACCTGGCGATGGGCACCGTCTCTGGAGCGGGCGGGCGGTAC
>NZ_STGD01000035.1 GCF_005222755.1 Roseomonas sp. HF4 | reverse complement strand
CAGGCCGCCGCCTTTGCCAGGATGTCGCGCTCCTGGCGCAGGCGATGGTTCTCACGGCGGAGCTTGCTCAGTTCCTCTCGCTCGGCGCTGATCGCGCCGCCATCCCGGCGCTCGCCGGCATCGCGCTCCGCTTGGCGGACCCAGTGCGCGATAGATTGCGCATTCGGCTCGAACTCACGGGCAAGGTCCTGCGGGGTTCGTCCCGATCGGACCAACTCCACCATTTGCCGCCGGAACTCCGGCGGGTAGGGCACTCTGAATCTCGGCATCTCGAACACCTCCGTCTCAAGCCTCGGGGTGTCCACGAAACCGGGTCAACTTCAATGGACTTCGTTGCCGACCAGCTGTTCGACGGCCGGCCGATCCGGATCCTGGCGGTACTGGATGCCCACACGCGAGAGGCGCTCTCGATCGTGCCGAGAGTGACCTTCCAGGCGTTCGACCTCGTGCAGGAGCTCGGTCGCCTGGCGCGCGAGCGGGGCCGGCCGAAGGCGCTGAAGGTGAACAACGGGCCGGAGTTCGCCGGCCGGATGCTGGACCAGTGGGCGCACCTGAACGGGGTGGAGATCGACTTCTCGCGTCCCGGCAAACCCACGGACAACGCGCATATCGAAGCGTTCAACAGCCGGCTGCGGGCCGAATGTTTGAACGCCTCGTGGTTCCTGTCGCTGGCCGACGCGCGGGAGCGGCTGGATGCATGGCGACGCGAGTACAACGAGGAACGGCCGCATGGGTCACTGCAGAACTTGACCCCGCGGGCCTTCGCCGAGCAGGCTCATCAAGCCCAAGAAGTTGCCTAGCCCCCGGACCAGAGTTGGGGACAGGACCAACGCGCGAGCGAACGTCTAGTTCCTCTGGATCGGATTCCTGGACGACGTTGAAGGTCGTCAGCCGAGAAGGGACGATCATAAGGCCTCACTCAGCATTGCGGCAGCTTCCTCTTGCCGATCGAGTTCGCAGGGCCGCCGCCGCGCCACCGCAATCAACATACAAACTCAGCAGCGCCCGGACAGATCTGGCCGGGAAACCACAGATGCATCTCGTTGGCTTCTCTTATCGCTTCCCGCGGCAAGAAACCAAGCGCAACACCGAAGGCATGCAGCACTTATGCGCAACCATCCGAAGTAGGATCTGGTATCCGGGACCGCGTCTCGCGCCGCCACGAAACGGCGGCCAGGATGGCCACCGCTCCCTGGCCGGCCCCGCCGTCCGCTTCCCTCGCGGGTTGCTGCGCATCGTCTTCATCGTGCTCGCGGCCCTGCTGGCGACCAGCGGCAACGCCTCGATCCGCCCGTCGATCAGGTCCAGACGGACGCCGACGAGACGGTGGCATGGCGTGAGATGGCCCGCGTGCTGCGCCCGGGTGGTCGGCTTGTGATCGGCGAACTCGGCCGCTGGAGCCTTTGGGCGGCGCGCGACCGCATCCGTGGCTGGCTCGGCTCCAGGCTCTGGCGGCGGTCGGCCTTCCACTCGGCCGCGGATTTGCGCCGCGCGGCCGAGGGTGCGGGGCTGCTCGTCTAGGAGGTTCGCGGCGCTGTCTTTCATCCGCCCAGTGCGACCCTTGCCCGGCTGACGGTTGCCGCGGATGCATGGCTGGGGTGGCACACCACCTTCGGCGCCGCCTTCATCGCCTTGCAACTTCGCAAGCCATCTTTGCCCCCGCGTGTGCACTGATCAGATCAAGGACGACAGCAACATGGCCGAAGCACGCCAGACCCGGAACGTCGCGCTCCTCGCCATCGCACAGGCGTTGTTCCAGACCGCCTCCGCCCTGGTTATGACGGTGGGCGCGTTGGCGGCGTCGCGCATCGCGTCCGAGCCTTGGCTCGCCACCGCGCCCATCGCAGCCATGTTCCTCGGCACCGCGGCGGCGACCTTTCCTGCTTCGCTGCTGATGGCCAAGTGGGGCCGCCGCGCCGGCTTCATAATGGGTGCTGTCTTCGGTGTGTTGGGGGGGCTGGTGGGCGCGGCCGGGATCGCGCTCGGCTCGCTCATGCTGCTGTGTCTCGGCACGCTGCTGATAGGCGCATATCAGGGCCATGCGCAGTTCTATCGCTTTGCCGCGGCCGAGGTAGCGGACGCCTCCTTCCGCCCGCGAGCCATCGCCTATGTACTCGCCGGTGGTGTGTTCGCGGCCATCGTCGGGCCGGAACTGGGCCGACTGGGCGGGCCGTTGCTCGCGGTGGAGTTCATCGGCTCGTTCCTGCTGTTGGCCGTCGTCAGCCTGCTCTCCGCGGGGCTGTTGCTGGGTCTACGCATTGCGGCTCCGGCGGCGGCGATGACTGGAACCGTGGTTGAGCCGGCTCGCCCGCTGCGTGCCATCGTCAGCCAGCCCGCCTACCTGATCGCACTGTTCGGCGCTGCGACCGGCTATGGCGTCATGATCCTGGCCATGACGGCGACACCGCTTGCCATGCTGCAGCACCAGCATGGGATCGGCGACGCGGCACGCGCCATCCAGGCGCATACGCTGGGTATGTTTTTGCCATCCTTCTTCACCGGCTCGCTCATCGCGCGGTTCGGCGTGCTGCGGATCATGCTCAGCGGTGTCGCCGTGCTTTCCGCCCATGTCGGCATGGCGCTGACGGGGACCGGGTTTGGCTCGTTCCTGGGCGCCCTGGTGCTGCTCGGTGTGGGATGGAACTTTCTCTACATCGGCGGAACGACACTGCTCACCGAGACCTATACGCCGGCCGAGAGGGCGCGCGCCCAGGCGACGAATGACCTGACGATCTTCGCAGTCAGCCTCGCCTCCGCGCTCGCCGCCGGCGTGCTCCTGCAGCAGCTTGGCTGGCAGACCTTGAACGCGGTGTTGCTGCCCTGGCTCGGCATCGCGGCGCTGGCCATCCTCTGGTTGGCGATGTCGCGCACACGGCAAGCGCAGCAGACAGTGTGAGGCTCGACTTTTGGCTGTGATGCGAGGAATCGGTACGACGAAAAACTCCCGTCACGGCACGCGCCGCTTCGTCACCTACTCGCCTACGCCCTGGTGCAAGTCCTGCGGCCAGGGCCGGATCTCGCGGTCGGGCGAGTTCTGTGCTGCCTGGCGCCACCCGTCACCGTTGGCGCGGTACCAGGCGTGGTGGCCGCCTGACGACGTTTCAGTGACAAGCGGGGTCTCGCCGAACAGCTCGAAGGCGCGCTCGAGGAGGTCGGGACTAATCACATCGCGGCCGCGTCGTGGAATCCCCCTCGTGTGTCACGCGCCACGGGATTTGGTAGTAATCCGTCCCAAAGTGTTCGCTCTCGAAGTACGGATTTCGGGCAAGTGGGGTTCGAACCACGGCAAGCGCCGAGCGCGCTGAAACCGGCTTTTGACCTAGGTTTTTGGGATCCGCACTAAATCGCCCAGGTCAGGAGGTCCGGAGAGAATTGGCCTCCGGAGAGCGATTTTCCGCCGTCTCCGCGCCGGGCCAGTCAACAGGTCTGCCCCAAAAACCCCTGGAAAGCTGCCACTCAGCGCGGCGTCCGGTCAGGCGGAGAGCACGGCTCGTATGGGAACTGGCGGAGGGAGTGCGACCGGTTACAAGCGGTCTCAAGGCTGGAGCCTCGGCCTGGCGTTCGTTCTATCCGCCACCAGTCAGACAATAGCGCCGCGAGCCGCTAAGTGGCGTTTAACTGCCCCAAACATGGCATCGGAGACTATAATTACGGTTTGCGGCGACGGAAGGCGATGACAGCGATACCCACGACGACCAAGGCGAGCACCAGGACGCCGATTCCACCGAACCCGCCCATTCCATAGCCCATCCCCGATCCCCAGCCGCCGCCCATCATGCTGCCGCCTGGACCCGGCCCCTGCCCGGACACCTGGGCTTCCGCAACGGTAGCAAAACTCAATGTCGTGACTGCGGATAGGGCAAGCAAACGTGACGCAACGTAATCATTCAGCAACATGTCACACCTCCTCCAAACATCGGAAAATTCGTTCTTGAGCATGGGGTGAATAAGCCCCACCTTGTATTTTCGTCGACTAAATCAACGTGGCGGAGGGACGAAAGTTGCCCCAGGCCGATATTCCGGACGCTCAGATCGTCTTCACCTTCAACCAAGCTATCTTTCGTACGCAAACCTGTTCGCCGCAGCCGGATCGCTATGTTGCGCGCCGTGGTCCCCCGCCGCCGGGGTCATAGTCGATGTGGCACTGCGCGAGATTTCTTTTCCCGAGGGCGCAACGCCCGAGATGATCGCAGCGTTGTTTGAAGTTGGCTAAGTCGACGGATGGCCGTCGCGCCATAAAACACAAAAACCACGCCGAGCGCATTGCCGTTACTAGAGCCAGCAATGCGCCGATCCAGGCCGTACGGTTTGGCAGCTCGCGTCTCATTCGGCTTTACCGAATCTCGACAGAAAGCGGAGAAAAACATGGAAAACGCATCAGAAATATCCAAGCACCACACCACCGCGGCATCGTGCTGCGACAGCGCGGCGATGCACCACAAGGAAGCCGCCAAGCACCTTGCGGCGGGCGATCCTGAGAAAGCCGCTGATCACGCTGTGAAGGCCGACGCTCTGGTAGGTGAAGCCATTCAGCACACCGCAAAGGCGAACAAGCAGCATCCGTCTACCGGGAAGAAGTCCTGCTGCTGCTGACATGCTTTCTCATCGGCGATGCATATCAGCCGGTGAATAGAGAGCGGTAAGCCCATCGCGCCTTGAGGCGACCAGGACATGTTTTGTCGTGTCGCCGAAATGCACCGACGTCGATCGACGGCAGACTGCAGAAGAGCCAGCCAAGGAGGAATTCCCGTGCGTCGCACGATTCTGATTGCTTCCGCTGTCACGGCCCTCATGAGCGCCGGCGGCACGCTGGCGCAGGCCCAGCCCGTTCAAGCGACGCCGATGATGCCCGGCCAGGGCATGGCGCCGCAGGCCGCACCCGGCATGCCGATGACGCCCGGTCAGGGCATGCCACGCCAGGCAACGCCCGGTATGCCAATGACGCCCGGTCAGGGCATGCCACAGCAGGCCACGCCCGGTATGCCAATGACGCCCGGTCAGGGCATGCCACAGCAGGCCACGCCCGGTATGCCGATGGCGCCCGGCCAGGGCATGCCGTCGCAAATGCACAGGTAGGATGGTTCAAGGCAGGCCAGTGCCGAACGCCGGCGCGTCGAGCAGCCCCACGCCAGGTTTTGCGACGCCCAAGCCCGATGACATCATCGCCTTGCAGACCGACGATTCAAATCAATCCGGTCTGTTGGATGCCCGGGGGTGCACCCAACCGACCGAAGGAACCGGCCCTATGGGCCTTGGCACCACCAGGCGTGACACATGCACGCCGTTGCTCGCGATCATCTCCCAGGTCGGTCGCCGTATGGCACCGCGTTGGCGGCTAGCGCTCTGGTATGGGGCGCTCATTCTGGCAGCCAACCTTCTGTGGGAGGTGGCGCACCTGCCGCTCTACACGTTGTGGCGCACCGCAAGCCGGAGCGAGCAAGCCTTTGCCGTACTGCACTGCACGGGCGGAGATGCGCTGATCGCGCTGTTGTCGCTTGGTCTTGCCGTCCTGGTGCATCGCTCTTGGCGTTGGCCGGAGGAGCGTTTTGGTCGCGTGCTCCTGGCGGCCACGTTGATCGGCGTCGCCTACACGGTGTTCAGCGAGTGGTGGAATGTCGAATGGCGCGGCGCCTGGGCTTACGCTTCGGCTATGCCACGCCTTCCTTGGGTCGGGACGGGCGTTACCCCTCTGCTGCAATGGGTTTTGCTGCCGCCGCTATGTCTTTGGGGCGCGCGTCGCCTGAGTGAGCGAGACTCGGCTTTAGGAGCCAAATGATGTCACACGCGACGCACAGCGACGCCAGCCTCATCGTAAAGGACCCAGTCTGCGGGATGGATGTGGACCCAGCCAAGACCGTGCATCACGCCGAGAACGCTGGGAAAGCCTACCACTTCTGCTCAGCAGGTTGCCGCACGAAGTTCGTCACCGAGCCCGGCAAATACCTCCACGATAAGCCGGTGCTGCGCACCGAGGCCGTGGCGCCCGGCACCATCTACACCTGTCCGATGCACCCGCAGATTCGGCAGCCGGGTCCGGGCAGCTGCCCGATCTGCGGCATGGCGCTGGAGCCCGAAACGCCGACCGTGGAGACCGGCCCGAATCCCGAGCTCGTGGACTTCACCCGCCGCTTCTGGATCGGGCTCGTACTTACCCTGCCGGTCTTTCTCCTGGAGATGGGCGGCCACCTCACCGGGATGCATTTTCCTGGTGGGCCGCAGATCGGCAATTGGGTGCAATTCGCGCTCGCCACCCCCGTCGTGCTGTGGGCTGGCTGGCCCTTCTTCGTGCGCGGCTGGCAGAGCCTGGTGAACCGAAGCCTCAACATGTTCACGCTGATCGCGCTCGGTACCGGCGTCGCCTGGGTGTTCAGTGTGGTGGCGACCGCAGCACCCGGAATCTTCCCGCCGGCCTTCCGCGCCGGGGATGGTTCGGTTGCCGTGTATTTCGAGGCTGCGTCGGTGATTGTCGTGCTGGTGCTGCTCGGCCAGATGCTGGAATTGCGCGCGCGAGAACAGACCGGTGGGGCCATCCGCGCTTTGCTTGATCTGGCGCCCGAGGTGGCCCGACGACTGCGCGAAGATGGTTCGGAGGAAGACGTCGCTCTCGCTTCGGTTGTTGCTGGTGATCGGCTGCGCGTGCGCCCCGGCGACAAGGTGCCGCTCGACGGCGAGGTGCTGGAAGGCGGCTCCAACGTCGATGAGAGTCTTGTCACCGGCGAGGCAGTGCCGGTCGCCAAGGCCGTCGGCGATGAGGTTGTTGGCGGCACGCTGAACGGCCAGGGCAGCTTCGTCATGCGCGCCGATCGCGTCGGGCAGGATACGGTGCTGGCGCAGATCGTCCGCATGGTTGCGGGTGCGCAGCGCTCGCGGGCGCCGATTCAGCGGGTGGCGGACCAGGTTGCAGGCTGGTTCGTACCGGCGGTCGTGGCGATTGCCGCACTTGCTTTCGCCGCCTGGACCATCTGGGGGCCAGAACCACGGCTCGCCTACGCCATGGTGGCGGCGGTGACGGTGCTGATCATCGCATGCCCCTGCGCATTGGGCCTCGCCACGCCGATGTCCATCATGGTCGGCGTGGGCCGTGGCGCGAAGGCGGGCGTGCTGATCAAGAACGCCGAGGCGCTGGAACGTATGGAGCGGATCGACACGCTGGTCGTCGACAAGACTGGCACGCTGACGAAGGGCAGCCCCGATGTGGTGGCCGTAGTGCCGGCAGAAGGGATCGCGGAGGAGGAGGTGCTGCGCCTCGCTGCTGGCTTGGAAAGACCCAGCCAGCATCCGCTTGCGGAGGCCGTGGTACGGGCCGCCGAGAAGCGCGGCATCGCCGTACCGTCCGTTGAGCGCTTCGACGCACCCACGGGCCGTGGAGTCACCGGCACAGTGGAAGGCCGCGCGGTCGCCGTCGGCAACATGCGACTGATGGAAGAGACCGGCGTCGATGTCGCCTCTCAGGCGGCGGAGGCCGAGCGCCTGCGGGCGGACGGCGCGACGGTGTTCTTCGTTGCGGTGGATGGCCAGGCATTCGGCATCGTCGCCGTGGCCGACCCGATCAAGGAGACGACGCAGGCCGCCGTCGCCAGCCTTGCCAAAGATGGCGTGCGGGTGGTCATGCTGACAGGTGACAATCGCACGACGGCGGAAGCGGTGGCCAAGCGTCTCGGCATCACGGAGGTGGAGGCTGAGGTTCTGCCCGAGGACAAGCAGCGCATCGTCGAACGGCTGAAGGCCGAGGGTCGGCGCGTGGCAATGGCGGGCGATGGCGTGAACGATGCGCCAGCGCTTGCGGCTGCGGAAGTCGGCATTGCCATGGGCACGGGCACCGCCGTCGCGATCGAGAGCGCCGGCGTCACGTTGCTCGGCGGCGATCTGATGGGGATCGTGCGCGCCAGGCGCCTGTCGCAGGCGGTGATGGGCAATATTCGGCAGAATCTGTTCTTCGCCTTCGCGTACAATGCGTTGGGGGTGCCGATCGCGGCAGGGGCGCTCTACCCGTTCTTTGGCATCCTGTTGTCACCACTCATCGCGGCCGCCGCCATGTCGCTATCCTCGGTCAGCGTCGTCGGCAACGCGCTTCGGCTGCGATCGACGCAATTGGATTAGCTGCCGGCAGGGCTGGGTGGATCTCAGGCGTTTGGCGTTCAACAGACTGGAAAGGAGGCGCGGCAGATGAGTTATCTACGGTTCGGCGCAATGATCCTGACATCCACAGTCGTGATGTTTGGTTTGATGTACCTCAACACCTACGCCTTTGCCCATGTGTTCTTCAGCCAGACTCGCGCATGGATGGCCGTCGTGATGGGTGCGGCTATGGCGGCAATCATGCTGCTGTTCATGCTGGCGATGTACCGGAATGCGCGAGCGAACGCGGCCATACTTGCGGCAAGCGTCGTGGCATTCGCCGCTGCACTCTGGCTCGTACGAAGCCAGGAAACCGTCGACGACGTCTCATATCTGCGCGCGATGATCCCGCACCACTCCATCGCGATCATGACGAGCGAACGGGCGCACATCCGCGACGCTCGCGTCCGTGAAATGGCCGATGGGATCATTGCGGCTCAGGTGCGGGAGATCGGGCAAATGGAAAGGTTGATTGCGGAACTCGAGCGGCAACCGACGCCGGCTGACGCGCCAGATCTGCTGCCGCGGCGATGAGTTGATCAATTGACTTCAAATCGGGGGTAGCGGCGCTGCCGCTCCACGGTCCGTTCTGTTTTCGCCGCACTATGGCACCCGACTCTTCATCACTCCCACCGACAGCGTGGCCGCCGCCAGGTCGAACGTCGCGCCCGGGATATTCCGCATCATTACCCGCATCGTGTTGTTGGTCACCCGCATCACGCCGGGCCGATGAAGCGTGGCGATTGTGACCTGACCCCCTAGAAGCGGTCCGCCGGTGATGTAGTCCGGCGGCTGCGTTTGGGAGGCGGAGATGGCGAAGAGGAAGACGCATACGCCTGAGGAGATCGTGGCGAAGCTGCGCCAGGCGGAGGTTCTGGTTGGCCAGGGCAAGACGGTGGCCGATGCTGTGCGGGCGATCGGCGTGACGGAGCCGACCTACTATCGCTGGCGGACGGAGTTCGGCGGCCTGAAGCTGGACCA
>NZ_STGD01000034.1 GCF_005222755.1 Roseomonas sp. HF4 | reverse complement strand
TGGCGCTTGAACTCGACGCTGTGCGATCGGTGTCTCGTCATCGGCTTCCATCCTTCGGAAGCCCAGCTCCCTGGTCAATTCGCGGCAGTCCGCCTGTCCGCCTCCAGGGGCCCACTCCAGGAGAGGGGAACTTCTCCCCCCCCCCCAGGCCCCCCTGACCTCCTTTGACATCGGGGGCCCAGCGACCCGGGATCGGCGCCAAGTGCCAAGGAAGGGATGGGGTTAGGGGGCTCATACCCATCTATATCGAACAAACGTCGAGCGCGAACCATAGGGCAGTCTTCCGCGAAAGCGGGATCGGCCACAGGTTCAAATCGGGGACGCGCAACCGACGATGCCAATACATCACCGTCCCGATCTGAGCTCGCGCAGCCGACGGATCTTCCCGATCGTCTCCACCACCAGCATCCCAATCATGACCCCCGGCATCACCGAGAGCCAACGTGAACCCCTTCAGCAGAGGGGGCCCTTTTGGACGCCGATCACCCCTCACAGAGGGTCCTTTTTCCACGCCGATTCACAATTTCACTCCGGGAAGGCGGCACGCAGGAGCGCCGCTCGCTCCTGCGCCGCATGTTGCGGCAAGGCATGTGGCGGCACCCGCAGCCATTCTCCGATCGAGAATCCTGGCGCCATCGTCATGGCCCGCGCTGCCGTCGCCCGGGCTTCCGCATCGCGGCCGGCCTCCGCCAGCGCGGCGGCGAGCTCCACGAGCGGTGCGATCGATTGTGGCGCCGTCGCCTGCCCGGCGCTCAAGGCGGCGATCGCGCGCTCCGTTTCGCCTAGCTGCCGCAAGGCGCGCCCGAGCGTCCAGCGGTACCAATGCGGATAGTAGGGACTCAGCCGCATCGCCCTTTCGAGCAGCATGGCCGCACGCCGCGGTTCGCCGCTGTAGGTCAGGATGAAGGCGAGCACCGCTGTCACGTCCGCGCCGTTCGGGCTGAGGGCGATGGCCCTTTCGGCGAGCGAGACGGCCTCCGCATGCCGCCCGGCGGCGAGCGCCACGCCGCCGAGGAGGGAAAAGCTTGCCGGATGGTTCGGGTCGAGCGCCAGGGTCGCCTCGGCGATGGCCGCAGCCTGCCGAAGGGCGCTGACCGGGTCCTCGCTCCAGCCGAACCGCGCCTCGATGAAGTAGGTCCAGGCGAGGCCATGCGCCGCGCCGGGATAGTCGGGCGCATGCTCGAGGGACCGCCTGTAGAGTCGGCGCGCCTCGGCATTATCGGCGGGTGTGAAGCGGCGGATGTGCTGCAGCCCACTGCCGGCGAGCAGCCAGGCTTGCAGGTTGCGCGTGCCATGCACGAGGGCGACGCGTTCCTGTTCGCCTTCGACGAGCAGGACATTGAGCGCCGTGATGACCTCCAAGGTGATCGCGTCGTTGAGACCGAAGACACCGGCCACCTGATCTTGGTGCCGATGGGTCCAGACGAGGCGGTCTTGCGCCGTATCGATGAGGTTCGCGAGGACTCGGACGCGACCATTCTCGACCATTACCGAGCCGTCGAGCACATGCCGCACGCCAAGCTCGCGCGCGATGCGGCGGATGTCGGCCGTGCCATCGCGGTAGGTCAGAGCCGTGGTGCGGGAGATCACGAAGATGCCTGAAACCATGCTGAGGGCGGCCGTGATCTCCTCGGTGATACCGTCCACGAGCACGGCATGCGCCGGGTCGATGCTGAGGTTGCGGAACGGCAGCACGACGATGGAAGGCCGGTCTGGCAGCGGGAAGGCAGCGGACGGTAGCTCGGCGACCCCTCGGACGGCGGAGTTCGAGGGCCACCACAGGTGATCGCGCGCAAGGCCCAGACCGAGGGCCATGGCGCCGAACGCCGTGATCGCGAGAGTGGCCGACGGCCGAAGGCCTGGGCGTTGACCTCGCTGCGGCGCCGCTTCGGGCTGAGGCGCAGCCGTCGGTCGAGGCGAGACGCGCGCTTCGGTGCCGCCAGCGGTGTCGGGGGCGGGCCGGGGCGCCTCGGCGGCATCCGTCACAGCCGGGGCAGCCTGCTCGCAGCGGATCTCCTCGGCGAGGCGGCGCGTCGCGGCGACAGGTTCGGCACCGACCTCGCGCTGCAGCGCCGCGATGCAGGCCTGGTACTGGCGCAGCGCCGCGGTCCGCTGGCCCGACCGGCGCAGCAGATCCATCAGCAGCCTGTGGCATTCCTCGAATGCGGGGTCGAGCTGGAGCGCGCGCCGCACCGTCGCCGCCGCGGCATCTGGCTCCCCGGAGGCCGCCTGGCGCCGGGCAAGGCGCAGCAGTATCCCCCCTGTAAGGTCGCGAAGCCGCGTGCGCTCCGCCTCCAACCATTCGGTGAAGGGTTCGGAGGCGATGGCAAGCCCGTCGAGGAAGTTGCCGCGGTAGATCGTCGCCGCGGCCTTCAGGGCATCGAGGTCGTCGGAACGGGCAAGGGTCTCGAACGGCGCGAGGTCAGTCGAGACCACCCCGGGGTCCAGCCCGACGAAGGGCCCGTCGGTGGCGAAGGGTTCGATCTCCGCCGCGGTGAGAGCGCGGCGAAGCGTGAGGATGGCTTGGCGCAGGCTGTGACGCGCCTGCTCCTGGCCCCGGTCCGCCCAGAGCAGGGTCGCGAGGCGGTCACGGTGCTCCGGCTGGCCGGGGCGGGTCGCCAGATAGCTGAGCAGGGCCTGGATCTTCGGCCCCTGTAGAGGGAGTTCGGCGCCGGAAGCCGTGCGGATGCCCAGCCGTCCGAGCAGGCGGATGTCGATCCTGCGGCGATGCAACTCCATCCCAGGCATTGGCAGGCCGTTCCCACACCTGGCGACAGCATATGGAGCGGCGATCCGGACCGCCAACGACTTCGTGAACCTGGGCGGCAAAGCGGCGGCAAAGGCGGGCCGAGGACGATTTGACGGCGATCTGACCGTAGAGATGCAGGCAATCGGACGCCGCCATGACGAGGCCCAGCGCAGCATCCGTCCCGCCCCAGGCGAGGAGGCCGGGAAGGATGCGCGGAGAGCCTGTCGATCGGTCCGGCCTGCCCCCATCGGACGGTTCCCGCCGCCGGCCGGAGATCCCGGCCGGGCCGGTCCGCCCGCACCCACCGGCACGTCATCCGGGCCCTTGGGCGGTGCTGGTGGCGACCCTCCTCGCGGTGTTCGGGCTCTTGCCGCGCAGCCGGATCTCCGCCCTCACCTCGCCAGCGGCAGAACCGATCGCAGGACCAGCACAGGATATCGAAGGAGGAGCACCGCCATGCCTGCCTCCGTCGGAATCTATGACCGCGCCGCCGCCGTGATCCGCCGGATCTACGACAGCCGCATCGACAGCCCGTCCGTCCTGCCGATGGGCGAGTTCTTCCCTGAAGGCGCCCGCATCGCTGCGGCCTGGCGCTCCATCCGTGCCGAGGCTCTTGCGGTCGCGGCCGACCTCAACGGCGTGCCGGGCTTCCACGAGATCATGCAGGAGCAGGCGGACATCTCCGCGGATGATGGGCACGACTGGCGCCTGCTGCTGCTCAAGGCCTACGGGGTGGAGATACCCGAAAACTTGGCCGCATGCGGATGCCGGGTGGCTTGTGACTGCCGAGGTTGTTCATGACGACGTTGTCGCCGGGCCGCAACTCTGGGACCAGCACTTGGTCCACGCAGGCTTGGAAGGCGATGTCATTGATCGGCAACGCCATCAAGCAGGCGGCGGTTCCAGCAGCAGCCGCGACTGATCACATCGCCTGATCCATCCTTCCTGCACACAGGGGATATGCAGCGCGTAGGTCGTGCCGGCTTCCAACTCCCGCTCCTCGCGCAGCAGGCATTCCTGCTGTCCGCGGAAACAGACCTCGATCCGGTAGCGGCCGGGTTGCAGTCGCGCCCGACAATTGCCGAGTGTCATGGCAGACGCATAGTCATAGACGAGCCTATCGCCGGCAGGCTCGATCGCCCAGATCCGCAGCGGCCTGCTCCATGGGGAACTGGATTCGACGCACTCCACCACCGCGGTCGTGGCGTTAAGGCGGCGCGTCTCGGCGCATCCACCGAGGATTGCAGCCGCGCACGACACTAACGCGAGACGACTGCGCATGCGCCGTCGGCTAGATCGCCAACCGCGGCGCAGGGCGCGCGTCCGAATGGCGGTGCGCGTTCACCCCGCTTTCGAGCAGTCCCGCGGAAATGCCGAAAGCCTGTCCGGTCGCCCACCCCATCACAGCCTCCCGTTTCGCGAGCCGGCAGCCTGCCCCTTCGGGCATCGTGCCTCATCCAGCGTTTCCCAGATGGCTGGCCGTCTCGACCACCGAGCGGTAAGGGTATCGGAGATCCTGCGGCATTTTCAACGGCGACGACGCCTGGGTAACGCGCGCACCGGGCCTGACCGGTCGATGGTCGCCGTCGGAGCGGAACGCAGGCGCCTCCGGTCGGGATCTGGACGCAGTTCCCCTGCTGCCGTCGGCCTGCGCGACCGATGCGGCCAGCAACGCTCAGTATCGGGCTGGCGGCGGAAGTGGTGGACGCAGCGCCGCAATCCCCGTGAGGATCTGCTCAAGTTGCGCGCGCGGCACCATGACCTCGGCCATCTGGAAGGCGATCGAGCAGCCAGCCCGGACGATCCTGGCGCAGATCTTGATCAGGCGGTCGCGAAGCGTTGTCAGCGGCCAATGCTTGACCTCGTCGCGCAGCGTCGCGGTTCGCAGGAAGTTCGCCAGATTGGCTGCACGCAGGCCCAAGAGGTCGTGGGCGATCACGAGAACAAGGATCAGTGCAGCTTTGCCCAAGTCTTCGGAAACGGCTTCATCAGCGCTGGCAGCGTCACGCTCTCCGCCTGCCGTCCATCCAGAATCGCCTCCACGATATCCGGCGCCAGCAGGGTCAGCCGCAGCACGCGCGAGACGTAGGACGAGTTGATCTTCTCGGATGCGGCCAACTCGTTGATGGTGGCGAATCGTCCGGTCTCCAGCATGCGCCGCCACCGGAAGGCCCGCGCCACCGCCTTGATGAGCGTGATGTACTGCCGGCGCTCCAGCGCCATCACGCCCGGCATGACCATCGCCTTCCGCCCGCCCCGGGGCTTCACCCGGAGTGGGATGACCACCGTGAGGGTCTGCGCCGCGTCGCTCATGCCGCTGCCCTCCCGGCCTCGGGCGCCTGGACGGCTAGGTCGCGGACCAGACTGCCGAGCCCGTCCAGCCGCAGCCGCACCGCGGCGCCCTCCGCGCCGACATCGACCCTGTCCACCAGCAGCCGAACGATGCGCGCCCGCTCGGCGGGGAAGAGCTCGTCCCAGAGGGGTTCGATCCGCTCCAGCGCCAGCAGCACCTCCTGCTCCGTCACGTCCGACGCCGTCGTGCGCGCCGCCCGCCAGGTGCCCACCACCATCTCCGGCTGTCGCAGCAGCGCGCGGACCTGCGCGACCACCGCCGCCTCGATCTCCCCGGCCGGCAACCGTGCGATTGCGGGGCGCTCCGTCGCGCCGCCTTTCAGGACTGCCTGGCTGACGTAGTAGCGGTACATCTGCCCGCCCCTGCCGCGGCTGTGGCTCGGCGACATGGCGCGGCCGCCGCTGTCGAAGATCAGCCCGCGCAGCATCGGCGCGGTGGTGTTCCGCGTCCGGTTCAGGCGCCGAAGCGTCTGCTCGTCTATCGCACCGCCACGCCGTTCGCGGGGCGGAAACGCCATCCGCTCGAGGTCCTGGCGCGCGGCCAGCAGTTCGTCGCCCACGCCATCCATCCCACCACCGGCCAGCCCTACAGCTGGCCGCAGGACAGCCTGCTCGACGTGCCGCTGGCATCGCTTCCCGCGGTCACCCAAGCCCAGGCGCTGGCTTGGCTCGACCGGGCCTATGCGCTCCTCCCCGAGGAGTTGAAGCCTCGCACGCTGATGGGCGACAGCGCACCGGCTGGCACCTGGCGCGGCCCCTCCGACCCTCGCGGCACCTTCGCCGCGGTGCAGGCGGCTCTGGCCTTCATCCCGAACGACGACCTCGATGGCGCGTCCTGGATCACCATGGGGGCGGCGATCAAGGCGGCGCTGGGCGAGGAGGGTCGGCAGCTTTGGCTGGACTGGTCGCGCCAGGCCGCGAAGTCGGGAGCGTCGGGCAAGGGTGACACGCCGGAGCGGCGCTGGAAGACCCTGCGTCCGCACAGCATCGGCGCCGGCAGCATTTACGCCATGGCGATCGAGCGTGGCTGGGTGCCGCCGCCGGAGATCACCCTGAATGCCGCGGCGGCCGAGCGTGACGCGCAGCCCCATCCCGCGGCGGAACTCCTGGCGAAGGAAGCGAACGCCAACCAGCCGGTGATCGCGCCGGCACCCTATCGGGTTCCGCCGGATCTGCTGCAGGTCGATGGCGCGCTGAAGATGTTCGTCGACTACGCTACCCGCACCGCGGTGAGCCCACAGCCCTTCCTCGCGCTGGGCGCCGGCCTTTGCCTGATCGGTGCCGTCGCCGGGCGGCGGTATCGCACGCCGACGGACCTGCGCAGTAACCTCTACGCCATCGGCATCGCCGACAGCGGCGGCGGCAAGGATCACGCCCGGCGTTGCGCAAAGCGCGTCCTGCATGCCGCAGGGCTCGAACGGTATCTCGGCGGCGAGGACTTCGCCTCCTCGGCGGGGCTGGCCAGCACGGCGCACTGGTGTCCTTCGCCTTCAACCTGGGGCACAGCACCGCGGCGGGGAAGCCGCTTGCCAACATCGCGGCGACGGTCAACCGCGGCGACTACGACGGCGCGCTGCGGCGCATGGGGCTTTACGTGAAGCAGCGCCAGACCGGGCGGCTCGTCACCGTGCCAGGGTTGGTGAACCGGCGTGCCGCGGAGGCCGGGCTGTGGGCACGCGGGGAATTCGTCGCCAGCCGGCATGTCGCGCCCGCGGCGCCGCCTACGGAAGGCGCCGAGGCTGCGAAGCTGGGCGGCTATGCGGCTGCGGCGGCCACCGCGGCGCCGGCGCTGCAGGCGTTGGCCGGTGTGCCTGTGTGGATCGGTGTCGCGCTGGTGCTGGCCGTTGCGGCCGTGGCCGTGGCGGTCCTGCTGCGCCGGGAGCGCGCGTTGTGATCGCCGCGGTCTGGGCGCGGCTGCAGGGCTGGCTTGCGTTCGCGGGGGCAGCACTGGCGGCCATCGGCGCCGCCTACCTCGCGGGGCGCCGCGACGGACGCGATGCCCGCAGTGTCGAGGCCATGCGCGAGGAACAGCAGACGAGGAGGGTTGGAGATGCGGCGGCTCGTGATGCTGAGCGTACTGGTGCTGCTGAGCGGCTGCGGAGCGGGAACTTCTGATCGGCCCTGTCCGCGCGTGACGGAGTTCCCCGCCGAGCTGCAGCGGCAGGCCGTCCTCGAACTCGCCAACGCGCCGGCGCTCGCGCGCATGATGGATGCGATGGCGGCGGATCGGGCATTCAATACGGCGATCTGTGGTTGATCATCATCGCGTCGACCGTGCCTGGCGCTCCAGGCGCGTCGCGCCGAACGGCAGTGGGCACGGTCGATCGCTGATGACGCGGCCGGCCCTATGCCGGCCGGCCTGGTGGGCACCAGCGGGTTCGCCGCCATCCCCACCACCGCCCTCGATCTGCCCCTCGTGCAGCGTCTCCGGCGGTCCCCCGCTTTCGGGTCCGGGTCCCCGTCTGAGCAGACGATAGGGCGCGCGCGCCCCGTTGGTCACGCCCTGTGATGCACGCTCTCGTCGCGCGGAAGCGGATGGGCGAGCCCGAAAGTGGCAGCATCGCCGACGTTGACAGGCGACCGCGATTCAAGGACCGATTGTTACCCGGATGGTCTGCAAGCCGAAGCGTTGGTCTTCTTCTGCCTGACCCACGACGCAAGATGATCTTCCTTGCCGATGAAGCACCGTTCCGCGCAGGGTGTTGTCCCTTCCAGGTGCTCCCATGTCCACAACGCCTCCCGCCTCCGCCTTCACGGCGTTGGACCCCGATGCCTATGACCAGCTCATGGGGCGGTGGAGTCGGCGGCTCGCGCCGTTGCTGATCGGTTTCGGCGGCATCGCCGATGGCGAGCGGGTGCTGGACGTGGGATGTGGCACCGGCAGCCTCACTTTCGCCCTGCCGGAGGCGGCGAAGGTCGCCGCGGTGGAGGCGGTGGACTTCGCCGCAGTCTATGTAGCCCGAACGCAGGCCCGCAACACCGATCCACGCATCACCGTCCGTGAGGCCGATGCGCGCGACCTGCCCTTCGCGACCGGGTCCTTTGACCGCGCCTATTCGCAGCTGGTGCTGCACCACATGCCGCAGGCCGAGCGTGCCGTGACGGAGATGCGGCGCGTGGTGCGGCCGGGCGGCACGGTGACGGCCGCGGTGTGGGACGCCTTCGGCGGCAGCCAGAACTTCCGCATCATGTGGGACATCGCCGGCGTGATCGACCCGGAGTCCCCGGCCCCGTTCGCGCTTCTGCGGCCGTTGACGGCACCAGGAGAGATGGCGGCAACGTGGAAGGAGGCAGGGCTGGTGGACGTTGTCCAAACGGACCTGCTGATCCGGATGGATTTCGCCTGCTTTGACGATTTCTGGTCGCCGCTGCTGTCGGGCGAAGGACCGGCGGGGAAGTACGTTGCCGGCCTGACAGAGGATCGCCGTGCGACGCTTACGGGCCTCGTGCGGCGGGCCTATCTGTCAAATCGGCCGGATGGCCCGCGCTCCTTCCCCACCATCGCAATCGCATGCCGAGGGACGGTACCGGGGTAAGTCGAGGAGGCTGTTCGCGCGCTGGACCGTGCTGGCAATGCCCGGTTCCGCAGCGTTGGACACCTTCTGCCCGGCATCGCCGAAGATGCCGACGAACTCTCTCAGCCTTAAAGCCGCAGAGTCCAGCATGCGACTTAATAGGCGAATGGAACGGCAATTGCCTCGGGCGTCCCAGCCGCTCGGATGCCGCTAACTAACAACACCGCTTGCACCGCCCGTGATCCGTTGCGGATCGCCCTCACCACGCCCGGGGCCGTGTTGAAGGTATGTCCAGCGGCAATGATACGCGGCGGCCGACCGACTTCCTCCAACACGACTGCGCCTTCCACCACCAGCATGATCTCATCACCCGTGCTAGAATGTGGAACCATCGCTGCACCGGGACCGAAATCGAGCCGCGTTAACCGGGCCACGCGGTCAGGCGTAGCCTGCAGCCGCACGACCTCCAGGACAGTGATCCTTGTGACTGTCTCAGGCTCGAAGCCTTGCGCGAAGGCCGGGCCGGCGACCCCCAGCGCCAGGAGAACTGCGACCCGCGTCGGCGCGCGCGCCCAGACAGTCGCCAATGTGACCCGCGGGGGCGTCACCCGTGCCACCAGGCGCGCCCAGGTACGCCCGAGCCAATTACTGGCCGACTGCCTCGCTTGACGCTTCGCCACCGCGTTCAGGCGCCGCGCTCGGCGCCGGTAATAGCTGATGTCGAGCGAACCATCCGAGTTCCGGCGAACCTCTGCCGCTGACCTGTGCATCACAGCATCCCTTGCCTTTGCACGCCGCGAACGGTGCAGGCGCGACGGGGCCAATATCCAGGGTCCACGGGGCATTTGCTGTGAGAGCGCAGCCATTTTCCCTTGAGTTACCCATGATTTCCCCCCAAGGCAGGGGCATGAGGTTCCTCTTTGGCGATGGCTATGTGTTGGACGAGGAGCGCCGCGAACTGCACCGCGCTGGCCGCCTCATAGCCGTGGAGCCGCAGGTCTTCGATCTCCTGGTGCTACTGCTTCGTAGCCGCGGCCACGTCGTAAGCCGGGACATGATGATCGAGGTGGTATGGGGCGGACGCATCGTCTCGGAATCCACTCTCAGCAGCCGCATCAATGCGGCGCGCAGGGCGATCAACGACACCGGCGAGACGCAGCACCTTATCCGGACGGTAGCACGCCGAGGCTTCCTTTTCGTCGGAGACGTCGCGGAGCAGGCAGAGCACACCGCCGTGCCGCTTACCCGCTCAGTCCGCCAGGACGTGACCTTCCGTCGATCTTCTGATGGCGTGACGCTGGCAATCGCAACGGCCGGCGAGGGACCGACGCTAGTACGTGCCGGGACATGGCTGACGCATGTAGAGAAGGACTGGACGAGCCCGATATGGTCGCCCTTCCTGCAGGCGCTCGCTGGCCGAAGCCGGCTGGTGCGCTACGACTCCCGAGGCAACGGTCTGTCAGACCGCGACGTGACAGACATCTCCTTCGAAGCGCTTGTCCGCGACCTTGAGGCGGTGACGGAAGGCCTAGGCCGTTTTGCCCTGTTCGGCGCATCACAAGGAGCCGCCGTCTCAGTCGCCTTTGCGGCCGCTCATCCAGACCGCGTGTCCCGCCTGATCCTCTCCGGTGCCTATGCGCGCGGGCGAAACCGTCGCAGCCAGCCGGTGGAGCGTGAGAAGGCGCAGGCGCTGATGACGCTCATGCGCCAGGGCTGGGGCGATCCACGGTCGGCGTTCATGCAAGCCTTCAGTTCGGTCTACCTGCCGGGCGGCACGCCGGAGCAGATCCGCTGGTGGACCGACCTACAGCGGCTGACAACCTCCGCCGAGATGGCGATACGCTTCCGCGAAGTCTTCGACGAGATCGACGTGACCGACCTGCTGCCAACGCTTCACTTGCCGACGCTGGTGCTGCACAGCCGAGGCGACACGGTGGCGCCCTTTGACGAAGGCCGCCGACTGGCGGCTGCCGTTCCCGGCGCGCGCTTCGTGGAACTCGATAGCGACAACCACGTGGTGCTGGAAGGCGAACCCGCCTGGTCACGCATGCTCGACGAGATCGCACGATTTCTTGCCGATTGAGCGACGTGCGATGCGCCCTGACTCCCAGGGCGCCTAAGTCCATCTATAACCACGGATAATCAAGCCGACTGAACCGCCCCGGGTTCGCCGGAGGCTGTTTGGTTTGAGTCACGCCGCCAGGAGCAGATTGTCCTGGGCTGCGTAGTAGAGGGCCTCCGCCTCGGCCGGCGGGATGTTCCCGATG
This sequence comes from Roseomonas sp. HF4, assembly GCF_005222755.1. Lineage (GTDB taxonomy): Bacteria > Pseudomonadota > Alphaproteobacteria > Acetobacterales > Acetobacteraceae > Neoroseomonas. Next base: position 4 of record NZ_STGD01000034.1, on the reverse strand, counting down.
GGCT
>NZ_STGD01000033.1 GCF_005222755.1 Roseomonas sp. HF4 | reverse complement strand
CTCGCGTTTCTCGACTTCGTGGACGCGCATATCGCGCGGACAGGGATGCGGCTGCCGGAGGATCCGGCGGCGCGCGTGATCATGCCGACCCCGGCCGCGATGCATGACCCGATCCGGCGTCTGGATTTCCGCGCCGACGGCATCGGCACCGTCATCTGGGCGACGGGCTACGACCTCGATTTCGGCTGGATCGATGTTCCCGTGCTCGACCAGCGCGGCGCGCCGCTGCACGAGAAGGGCGTGACGCAGTTTCCCGGCCTCTATTTCCTCGGCCTGAATTTCCTGTCGAAGTTTAGTTCATCGTTTCTCATCGGCGTCACCGAGGATGCCGAGCGGCTGGCGGAGAGTGTGTGCGCGACGCAAGGACTGGCGACGCCGAGCGTGGCTGCGCCGCTTTGCGACCCGTTGGGATGACGCGGCATAGGAACGCGGTTCCCGTGGGCGCCGCGCCACCGTGCTGGGCAAAGCGACGACACCGTCCTGCGCGTGCCTGATCATCTGTCGCGCCAAGAGGTCAGCGGCCCCCGAAAGACCGGCAGGCCTCCTTCGCGCACAGTCACCCTTGCCTCCCCGCCCTCGCATCGCCATTGAACCCTGCATGTCCCTTGACGCCGACCTCCTCGCCGACCGCCGCCGCCTGCGCCGCCGCCTGACGCTTTGGCGCGCGCTCGCGATCTTCGCGCTGTTCGGCGCGCTCGCCCTGGTTGCCGGCATCCGCGAACCCTCGACGGTCCTGACCGGCGGCGCCCATGTGCTGCGCCTGCCCGTCTCGGGCTTCATCTCCGACGACCGGCGCGTCATGCAGGCGATCGACCGCGCGGCGAAGGACGACAGCGTCCGTGCCGTGATCGTCGCGATCGACAGCCCCGGCGGCAGCATGGCGGGGGGGGAGGCGCTGCACGGCGCGCTCGCCCGGCTGGCGGAGCGCAAGCCCGTCATCGCCGTGATGGGCGGCACCGCGGCGTCCGCGGGCTACATGGCGGCGCTGCCGGCGCATCGCGTCTTCGCGCGGGATTCGACCGTCACGGGCTCGATCGGCGTGCTGCTGCAGTCCTTCGACCTGTCCGAGTTGCTGGAGCGCGCCGGCGTGCGCGCGCAGGTCATCGCCTCGGGCCCGCTCAAGGATCAGCCGAGCCTGTTCCGCCCGCTGACCGAGGAAGGCCGCGCCGCGCTCGACCGGGTGGTCGGCGACCTGCACGCCCAGTTCGTGGACATGGTCGCGTCCGGCCGCCGGATGGAGCCCGCCCAGGCGCGGGCGCTCGCCGATGGACGCGTCTTCACGGGCCGCCAGGCGCTGGCCGTCGGGCTGATCGACGCGATCGGCGGCGAACGCGAGGCCCGCGCCTGGCTCGCCGCCGAACGCCAGGTGTCCGAGGGCCTGCCCATCCGCGACGCCCAGATCGGCGGCAGCGCCGAACGCCTGATCTCCCGCGTGACCGAAGGCATGATGAAAAGCCTTTTGTCGGAATGGCTTGGCGTTGACGCCCCCCGCGCCCTTTGGCAGCCTTCACGCTGACGCGCAGAACGCGACGCGGCGGGCTGAGGCCGCGATCGAAGGAAGGCCACGCATGACGAAATCCGAGCTGATCGCGCACCTCGCCGGCGCGAACCCGCATCTGCGCCAGCCGGATGTGGAACTCATCGTCACAACGATCTTCGACGAGATCACCGCCGCGCTCGCGCGCGGGGACCGGGTGGAACTGCGCGGCTTCGGCGCCTTCTCGACCAAGGCGCGCGACCCGCGCACCGGCCGTAACCCCCGCACGGGGGAGACGGTGGAGGTCTCCGCCAAGTCCGTCCCGTATTTCAAGCCAGGCAAGGAGCTGCGCGAGCGCATCAACCGCGCCGCGCCGCCCGCGTCGCGCCGCGCCGCCGCGCGCGCCACGGCCTGAATGCGCTGGCTTCTCTTCCTGCCGCTCGCGGTGCTGGTCGTGCTGTTCGCCCTGTCGAACCGGGACGTGGTGGAACTCCGCCTCTGGCCCTTCGACATCGCCTGGGCGGCGCCGCTGGCGCTGGCCGTGCTGCTGCCGGCGGGAATCGCGTTCCTGCTGGGCGCGGCCATCGTGTGGTTCTCGGACCTGCCGGCGCGCCGCCGCGGCTGGTCGGCGCAGCGCCGCGCCGCCGCCCTGCAGCGGGAGATCGACCGGATCCATGCACTGGAGAAGGCCGCAGCCGCCGACCGCCTGGCGGGGTCTGCCTGAGATGATCGCGAAACCTACGGGCACCGCCGCGCGGCTCATCGCCGCCATCGACACCGGCGACCTTGCGCGCGCCGAGGCGCTGGCGGCGTCCCTCGCGGGACGCTGCGGCCTCCTCAAGGTGGGGCTGGAGCTGTTCTGCGCTGCCGGGCCGCCGGCGGTGGACGCTGTCGCGCGCCATGCGCCGGTGTTCCTGGACGTGAAGCTGCACGACATTCCGAACACGGTGGCGGGCGCCATTCGGTCGCTGCTGCCGCTGCGCCCGGCCATGGTCACGCTGCATGCCGCGGGCGGCGCCGCGATGATCGCGGCTGCGCGCGCCGAGGCCGAGCGCGCCGGCGCCGAACGGCCCCTGCTGCTGGCCGTCACGGTGCTGACCAGCATCGACGCCGCGACGCTGGCTGCGACCGGGGTTGCCGCGCTGCCGTCCGACCAGGTGCTGCGCCTGGCGCGCCTGGCGGTTGCCGCCGGTGCCGACGGCCTGGTCTGCAGCCCGCAGGAGGTTGCGCTGCTGCGCGCCGCGCTTGGCCCCGCCGTGGCGCTGGTGGTCCCTGGCGTGCGCCCCGCCGGCAGCGTGTCCGACGACCAGGCCCGCACCGCGACCCCGGCCGAGGCGGTCGCAGCCGGCGCCGACTGGATCGTCCTCGGGCGCCCCATCACCGCCGCGCCCGACCCCGCCGCCACCGCCGCCGCCATCGCTGCGACCCTCCCCCCATGACGCCCCGGGTATCGGTTTCCAAAGGCCTTTCGGCCTTTGGCCGGAGGGGTTCGGGGAGGGCGGAACCCTCCCTGAGGACGGCGTGGGGTTCGGGGAGGGCGGTGCCGCTCCCGTGCTGACCATGCCCATCGAGGTCAAGATCTGCGGCATCCGCGATGCCGAGGGCATGGACGCCACGGTCGCCGCCGGCGCCGACTTCCTCGGCTTCGTGTTTTTCCCGCCTTCTCCGCGCGCCATCGCGCCGGCCGAGGCCGCCGCGCTCTCGGCCCGCCATGCCGGCGGTCCCGTGCGGGTCGGGTTGTTCGTGGATCCGACGGATGACGACATCGCCGCCACGCTGGCCACGGTGCCGCTCGGCCTGATCCAGTTGCATGGCGAGGAGACGCCCGCCCGCGCGGCCGCCATCCGCGCCCGCTTCGGCCTGCCGGTGATGAAGGCGATCGGCGTCGCCGCCGCGGCGGACCTCGACGTGGTGGACACCTTCGCGCCCGTGGTGGACCGCTTCTTATTCGACGCGAAGCCGCCGCCCGGCGGGCCGCTGCCAGGCGGCAACGCGCAGCCTTTCGAGTGGCGGCTGATGGCCGGGCGCGCCATCCCGCGCCCCTGGCTGCTGGCGGGCGGCCTCACGGCCGGCAACGTGGCCGAGGCGATCCGCACAGCGGGCGCGCCGGGCGTCGATGTCTCCTCGGGTGTGGAGCGCGCGCGGGGCGTGAAGGACGGCGGGCTGGTGCGCGCTTTCGTGGCCGCGGCGAGATCGACGCCCGATCGCACGGACGCGCCGACCGGGGACGATACCGACCGGCCGGGGTGACGCTTGGCGGGCGCGCGGACGCCGGGGCACGAAGTTCCGACTTTCGGCCCGAAGGGCCGAGGCCGCGACCGCGGCCCGCCGGTTGTCCGGCGAAGCCAAGGGCCGCGACTGCGGCCCGCCCGGCGCTTGGGGGGCACGAAGGTGAAACCTTCGTGCGCCAAGTATCAGTCGTGCCGCAGCGCCGCGATCGGGTCGAGCAGCGCCGCCCGGCGCGCCGGCCAGAAGCCGAAGAACAGCCCGGTCAGCGCCGAGACGCCGACCGCCAGCAGCACCGCCTCTGGCTTGACCAGCACCGGCCAGCCGGCGAGGTCCGCCGCCGCATGGGACAGCGCGATCCCGGCCAGCACCCCCGCCGCGCCGCCCAGCATGGCCAGCACCAGGGCTTCCAGCAGGAACTGCGCCAGCACGTCGCGCCGTCGGGCGCCGATGGCCAGGCGCAACCCGATTTCCCGCGTCCGCTCCGTCACGCTCACCAGCATGATGTTCATCACGCCGATGCCGCCCACCAGCAGCGACACCGCCGCGACCGAGGCCAGCAGCAGCGACAGCGTGCGCGCGGCGGCGTCGCGCGTGGCCTGGATGTCCGAGAGGTTGCGGATCGAGACGCTGTCGGGCTCGTTCGCCGCGACGCGGTGGCGCTGCCGCATCAGGGTGCGGATCGCCTCCTCCGCCTCGCGCATGTCCTCGCCCTCATGGATCTTGACCGAGATGACCGAGACCTGTCGGGCATTGGCGCGCGACGCGCCCATCACGCTGCGCCGCGCCGTCCAGTATGGGATGAAGACCGCGTCGTCCTGGTCCTGGCCCTGCGGGTTTTGGCCCTTGCGGGCCATGACGCCGATCACCTCGAAGGGTGTCGCGCGGATGCGGATCTCGCGGCCGACGGGATCCTCGTCGCCGAACAGGTTCTCGGCGACGGTGGCGCCGAGCACCACGACCTTGCGCGCGCCCGTGGCCTCCTGCTCGGCAAACAGGCGGCCCTCGGCCGCGGTCCACTCATGCGCCACGAAATAGTCGGGGTCGGTCGCGATCACGCTGGCCTGCCAGTTCTGGTTGCCGGCGACCATCTGGAAGGTCTGGCGGATGGTGCCGACCGCGACCTCGACCTGCGGCACCTCCCGCGCGATCGCCTGCGCGTCGTCCCAGGACAGGTTCGACCGGCCGCCCGCGCCCAGGCGCACGCCCCCCACATTCGCGCTGCCGCCCCAGATGATGAGGAGGTTGGCGCCGAGCGACTGGATCTGTGCCGTCACCTGCCGCCGCGCGCCCTCCCCGACCGCAACCGTCGCGATCACCGCGGCGACGCCGATGAAGATGCCGAGCGCGGTCAGGATCGAACGCAGGTAATTGGCCGCGAGCGCCGAGAGCGCGCCGCGCAGCGCCTCCGCCAGGTCCATGCCGCCGCGGCCCTCGGGCAGCGGCGGCAGCACGGGCGAGGCCATGCTCGCGGCCGCATCGGCCCGCGCCAGGCTGCCCGGCGCGTTCACGCCGCCTGCTCCGGCGGCGGCAGCGCGGCCAGCATCGCCGCGGCATCCGCCGGCGCCTGCCGTGTATCGGCTACCAGCCTGCCGTCGCGGAAGCGCAGCACGCGCGCGGCGAAGCGCGCGACCTCGGGGTCGTGGGTGACCATCAGCACCGCAACGCCGCCGCGATTCAGGGACTGGAACAGCGCGGCGATGGACAGGCCCGTGCGGGTGTCGAGCGCGCCGGTCGGCTCGTCCGCCAGCAGCAGGTCCGGGCTGCCGACGATGGCGCGGGCGATCGCGACCCGCTGCTGCTGCCCGCCCGAGAGCTGCGACGGCCGGTGCCCCATGCGGTCGGCAAGCCCCACCGCCGCCAGCGCCAGCGCCGCCCTCTCGCGTCGCGCGCGGCGGCGCAGCCCGCGATAGACCAATGGCAGCTCAACATTGCCGAGCGCATCGGTGCGCGGCAGCAGGTTGAAGGACTGGAAGACGAAGCCGATGCGACGGCTGCGGAGTTCCGCCAGCCGGTCGGGCGGCAGCGTCTCGACCGCCTCCCCCATCAGCCGGTAGTGGCCGGCGGTCGGCTGGTCGAGGCAGCCGACCAGGTTCAGGAAGGTGGACTTGCCCGAGCCCGACGGGCCCATGGCGGCCACGAATTCGCCGGGCGCGATCGTGACCGACACGCCTTCGAGCGCGCGCACCACCTCCTCCCCCGCCGGGAAGTGGCGCGACAGGCCCTCGGTCTCGATCAGCGCAGCCATGCTCAGAACAGCCGGCGGCCAGCGGGTGCCGCGGCCGTGCCGGCGCGATCCTGGCCGACCACCACCACGGCCCCGGGCTCGAGGCCGCCCGACAGGATCTCGGTCGTGGTGCCGTCGGTGATGCCGGTGCGCACGGCGACGCTGCGCGGCGCCCCGTTGCCGTCCAGCACCCAGACCGTCCCCGGCGTGCCGCCCTGCCGCGCGCCGCCGCGCAGCGCCGCGAGGCGGGCACGCTGGTCCGGCGTCAGCACTGCGTTCAGTCGCGACACCAGCCGCTGCCGCGCTGCCTGGGCCTGCTGCCGGCGCGCATCCGCATCCGCCGGCAGGCCCTGCATCCGGGCGCGCTGCTCGGCCCGCGCGGCGGCGATCTCGGCGCGCTGGGCGTCGGTCAGGTCGGTCAGCGCCGCGAGTGCCTGGTCCAGCTGCGCCTGGCCCGGTGCCTGCGCCTCCCCGGCCGGCCCGCCGGATGCCGCGCCGGGCGGCCGCCAGCGCAGCGCGGCGTTCGGCACGCGCAGCGCCTCGGGGCGGTTCTCGGTCACGACGCGCAGCGTCGCGGTCATGCCCGGCAGCAGCCGGCCGGCCGCGTTCGGCGTGGCCACCACCACCGTGTAGGTCACGACGTTCTGCACCGTCGTCGCGGCCAGGCGGATGTCCTTGACGCGCCCGCGCATCGTCTCGGCGGGAAAGGCGGCGACGGTGAAGCTGACGTCCTGCCCGGCGCGCACGCGGCCGATATCGGCTTCGTCCACCGTGGCGTGGACCTCCATCTCGTCCAGGCTGGCCGCGATCTGGAAGAGCACCGGCGCCTGGAAGGACGCCGCGACCGTCTGCCCGATGTCGATGTTGCGCGACACCACGATGCCGTCGATCGGGGACCGGATGGTGGCGTTGCCGAGGTCGACCTCGACCTGGCGCAGGATCGCCTGCTTCTGCGCGCGGGCGGCCTCGGCGGCCTCGACCTGCGCAACGGCGGTGCGCGCGGCGGCGGCGGCGGACATGGCGGCGGCCTCGGCGCGCAGCACGTCGGCGCGCGCCTGTGCGACGGCGGCCGCGGTGCGCTCGGCGGCGAAGCGGGCGCGCAGCGCGTCACGCTCGGCACCGACGCCGCGTGCGCGCAGTTCGGCGCTGCGCGTCGCCTCGCCCTCGGCGTCGCGGGCGGTCGCCTCGGCGCCGAGGAGCGCCGCGCGCGACGCCTCGATCTGGGCGCGCGCCTGCGCCTGGTCGGCCGTTGCGCGCTCGGCGCTGGCGCGCGCGACGGCGACCTGCGCGGCGGCGGCGAGGATGTCGGCCTCGGCGGCGGCGCGACGTGCCTCGATCGTCGCGGTGTCGAGCCGCGCGATCGGCTCGTTGCTCGCGACCCGCGTGTTGAAGTCGGCGAAGAGCTCGCGGATCTGGCCCGAAAGCTGGCTGCCCACCTGGACCAGCGTGACGGGGTTGACGGTGCCGGTGGCGGCGACAACGGCGGTGATGGGCCCGCGGTCGGCGGCCGCGGTTCGCAGGCGCGGCAGCGCGGCATCGCCCGCATGGCCGTCGCGGAGCAGCGCGAGGCCCGGCATGCCCCCGGCCCACCAGAGGCCGCCGAGCAGCAGCGCGATGCCGGGAATGAGGATCAATCGTCGCATGGCGCCAATCTAGCCTGTGGGGCGTAACGCGCCTGTTTCCGAGTGGGGCGAAGCGCCGCAGGCCGGCAGCCCGGCGCTGTGGCGACCGCTGCATGGGCGCAGGGGAGGCGCCTGTGCCGTTCCATCGGGGGGCCTCTCGGCGCGTGTCGGGGCTGGAGCATGGCAGCGCTGCCGTGCCGCTGCCAGGGGTCGCGGTGCGGGCCGGCGCGTTCGGCGCTAGCCTCCCGCGACGACGTCGGGGAGAGTGGACGGATGCGCGTGCTGGTCCTGGGCGCGGGGGCGCTCGGCGGATATTTCGGCGGGAGGCTGGTCGAGGCCGGCACGGCGGAGGTCGGCTTCCTCGTGCGCCCCGCGCGCCGTGCGGCGCTGGAGCGGGAGGACCTCAGGATCGACAGCCCCTTCGGCGCCTGGCGGGGCCGCGTCGCCGCGCTGGAGGCCGACGACGTCGGGCCCGGCTGGGACCTCGTGCTGCTGGCATGCAAGGCCTATGACCTCGATGACGCCGTCGCCGCCATCCGGCCGGCGGTGGATGCGCGCACGCTGGTCCTGCCGGTGCTGAACGGGCTCGCGCATCTCGACCGGCTCTCGGCCGAGTTCGGCGCCGGGCGCGTGCTGGGCGGGCTCGCCAGGATCCAGGCGACGCTCGCGCCGGACGGCACCGTGCGGCAGCTGAACGACTGGCGCTGGATGACCTTCGGCGCGCAGGACGGCGCCCTGACCGACCGTCTCCGAGCGATCGAGGCCGCGTTCGCGCCCGCGAAGGGCGTCGTGGCCGAGGCGGTGCCCGACATCCGCGCGCGCATGTGGGAAAAGCTGGTTCATCTCGGCACCAGCGCAATCGGCACCGTGCTGCTGCGCGCCAATGTCGGCGAGATCGCCCGCAGCCCGGGCGGGATCGCCTTCCTGCACCGCGTGCTGGACCGCAACGCGGCGATCGCCGCGGCCGCGGGCTTCCCGATGCGCGACGCCTTCCTGGCCGAATACCGCACGCTGTTTGCCGACCCGACGAGCCTCTACGGCACCTCTATGCTGCGCGACATCGAGGCCGGCGGGCGCATCGAGGCCGACCACATCCTGGGCTTCCTGCTCGATGCCGCGCGCCGCGCCGGCGTGCCGGACGACATCCACGAGGCCGCCATCCTCCATGCCAGGGCCTACGAGCAGCGGCGCGCCGCGGGACGGCTGCCGGGGCGCTGAACCGCGCTGCGACGCAGCATCGCCCGCGCCCGTGCAAGGCAGGGGAAGACTCGCGCCGCCCTGCGCGGCTAGTCTATCCGGAAGCAGCCCGGGGCAGGCCATGGACCGGCAGACAGACGCGCCACGTTTCGTCGACGACTACCTGCTCTCGCTTCTCGCGCGCGCCTCCTTCGTCGTGTCGTCGGAATTCCATGAAAGGCTACGCGCGCGCGGCGTCTCGGTGCCGGTCTGGCGGGTGCTGGCCACGCTCTCGGGCGGGGCGGAGACCGTGACCGCGCTGGCCGAGGCCTGCCTGCTCCAGCAACCGACCATGACCAAGGTGCTCGACCGCATGGAGCGCGACGGTCTCGTGAAGCGGGCGCAGGACCGGCGCGACCGCCGCCTGGTGCGGATCCACCTCGCGCCGCGCGGGGAGGCGATGGTCGGCGACCTGCTCGCCGCCGCGCGGGCGCACGAGGCCGAGGTCGTCGCGCGGCACCCGGATGCGGCTGCCATCAAGGACCTCCTGCGGGCATTGATCGCCCGCCAGGGCCGCCGTATCCGGCCGCGCGGGGGCTGACGCGTGCCGCCGATGCACGTGCTGCAACGGATCGTCCTGGTCCTGCTGGTCGTCGCCGCTGTCATCCAGGTGATCGTCGCCATCTCGAATTGACGCAGGGGGCCTGCCTCGCCAGTGTCCGCCGCGTTCGCGGAGGGGCAGGGCATGAAGGTCGGCGTCATCGGTCTGGGCAGCATGGGCATGGGCGCGGCGCTGAGCCTGCTGCGCGCCGGGCATGACGTGACCGGCTGCGACATGCGCGAGGCGGCGCGCGACGAATTCGCCGCCGCCGGGGGCGCCGTGGCGGCCCGCGCGGCCGACCTGCCCGACGGCATCGAGGCGCTGGTCGTGCTGGTGGTGAACGCCGCGCAGACCGAGGCCGCGCTGTTCGCGGAGGGCGGCGCCGCGCCGCGGCTCGCGCCCGGGGCGGTGATCGTGAGTTCCGCGACGATGGGGCCGGACGCGGCGCGCGCATTGGCGGACCGGGCGCGCGAACGGCAGGTCCTGTTCCTCGACGCCCCGGTCTCGGGCGGCGCGGTGAAGGCGCGGGCGGGGGAGATGACCGTCATGGCCTCCGGCAGCGCGGCCGCCTTCGCGGCGGCGCAGCCGGTGCTGGACGCCGTCGCGGCGAAGGTCTGGAACCTGGGCGAGGAGCCCGGCATCGGCGCCACGGTGAAGGTCGTGCACCAGTTGCTGGCCGGCGTGCACATCGCGGTGGCGGCGGAGGCGATGGCGCTCGGCATCCGTGCCGGCGCCGACCCGCGCCAGCTCTATGACGTGGTCACCAGCGCGGCCGGCAATTCCTGGATGTTCGAGAACCGCATGGCGCGCGTGCTGGAGGGCGACGACGAACCGCGCTCGGCCGTCGACATCTTCGTCAAGGACCTCGGCCTGGTGGCGGACATGGCCCGGGGGCTCGACTTCCCCGTGCCGCTCGCCTCCCAGGCGCAGCAATTGTTCACCGCGGCACGGGCGATGGGGCAGGGCGGACGCGACGACGGCTTCGTCATCCGCGTCTGGCAGGCGATGACGGGGATCAAGCTGCCGGGCGAGTGAATCGCGAATCGGTGGTGCGGCTGATCGGGCCGCGCCTATGCTTGCGGGATACGGACCGGAGGAACGAGTGCGAGCCGCCAGCCGAGCCATCGGGCGCGCATGCTGCCTGATCATGCTTCTCGTCACCGGCGCCTGCGCGCTGGAACGCGACTATGTCGATGTCCGTTATGGCCCGGCGCGCTACGCGACACCGGTTCCCGGCGCAGGCGCCGTGGCGGTGGCGGTTGCCGCGCGCGATGCCAGGACCGCCCGGCAGGATCGGGTCTCGAGCAAGATCAACGGCTACGGCATGGAAATGGCGCCGATCGTCGCTAACAACGACGTGGTAGCCGAAACGGCGGATGCGCTGCGCGCCGAACTCGCCCGCGCCGGCTTCCGCATCGACGATGCCGGCGCCCGCCTGGAAGTTGACGTGCTGCGCTTCTACAACGAGTTCCGCACCGGCTGGACACCTCCAGAAACCCTGCTGTCAGTGGGCGTGATGGTCGATCGGTGGGTGCGTACCCAGCGCCGGGATGACAGGGCTGGGGCTGCCCGTGGATGTTTGCCGGGGTGCGCGGGTTACGGGTGCGGCAGTCCCAGAGCCTACGCCGTCGCTGGCCTGCTGCT
>NZ_STGD01000032.1 GCF_005222755.1 Roseomonas sp. HF4 | reverse complement strand
GCAGGTGCTGATCGAGGAATGGCGCCGGCACTACAACCGGGTACGGCCGCACTCGTCGCTGGGGTACCGCCCGCCTGCCCCAGAGACGGTGCCAATGGCCAGGTCGCAGATCAGCTCAGAAGCAGGCGCGGCTGCGATGGCCCACTAAAATTCCGCCTGGATCACTCGATGGGGGCTGGTCAGACGCTTGCCATACTCCCGAAATGTCCAGACCCTGAACGCCATGGCGAAGCACAAGAATCGAGCAATCCGCCAGGATCGGTTGATGCGTGGCCCTGGCCTCGCCTGCGGCCTGATGGTGGATGCCTGGGTACGTGATGACGGTGCTCACATGCCTCCCGAGACAAGTGCGACGCGCTGCACCGACGTCAGGGGCTGAGATGGACAGCGCCAGCACCCAGATCCTGCCCGTCGCCATTATCGGCGGTGGCCTCGCCGGGCTTCAGGCTGCGCGACTGCTGCACGAAGCGGGCATCGGCTTCCGGATCTTCGAGGCGCGCGACCGGCTTGGCGGCCGCATCCTCTCGACCGATGCGGCGGGACGCCCCGCGGAGGACGGTTTCGACCTTGGTCCGTCCTGGTTTTGGCCCGGCATGCACCCGGCCATGGCGGCCGCGTTGGCGCAACTTGGCCTTGCCGCGTTCCCGCAACACGATGAAGGTGACGTTCTCGTCGAACGCCTGCTGAACCGCCCGCCCCAGCGCTTCCCCGGTGTTCGGCAGGAGCCCCGCTCCATGCGACTTGTGGGCGGCACAGGGGCGCTGGTGCGCGCGCTGGCCGGCGGCCTGGCAGAGGGCTCCATCCAACTCACCTCGTGGGTCACGCGGATCGCCCTGGAGGGTGACCATGTCCGACTGACGCTCGCCCAGGCTGACGGCGAGAGTGACAGCGTCCTCGCAGCACAGGTGATTGCCGCGCTGCCGCCGAGGTTGCTCGAGGCGAGCATCGCCTTCGAGCCGGCAATCGATCCTGCCATCCGACTGCGCTGGCGCGACACGCCGACCTGGATGGCGCCGCACGCGAAGTTCGTCGCCGTCTATCACAGCCCCTTCTGGCGCACCGCCGGCCTGTCCGGCATGGCGCAGAGCGGTGTAGGCCCGATGGGCGAGATCCATGACGCGACAACCGCTTCGGGCGCGGCGGCGCTGTTCGGCTTTCTCGGCATCGACGCGGATCGGCGCCAGACTGCGGGTACGGCGCTGTTAACCCGCGCCTGCCTTGATCAACTTGTACGGCTGTTCGGCGATGAGGCCGGACGCCCTGCGGCGACGCTGCTGACGGACTGGACTGCCGAGGTCTTCACCGCGACCGCGGATGACCGGCGCGGCGGGGCCCATCCCGTGCCGCAGCGCGGGCCGTGGGTGAGCGGCGCATGGCGCGATCGCCTGTCGCTCGCTGGGAGTGAGACCAGCGCGAGCGACCCCGGCTATCTGGCCGGCGCGATTGACGCCGGCTCGCGTGCCGCAGCGGAGGTGTTGCAGCGGATCGCCTTGGCTGACCATGCAGCGGAATGAAGGAGGCGAAGGCACGCTCACGCATCACGGCACCCGCCGCTTCACGAACTCATCTGACAGCGTCGCCGTCGCCAGATCGCGAGACGGGCGAGGACGCGACCCACGTCGGCGTGCAGATTCGCCTTGGTGGCGTATCCGCGCGCCAGCTGCTCGCGCGTGCGCGACAGACAGAGCTCCATCTGCCGCAGGCGATCCAGCGAGGCCTTGAGGAAATAGGCCAGCGGCGCGATGGCGAGCGTCGTCACGACCTGCCAGAGCAGGTTCGGGGTGAGGTCCATGATGATCTCCGGGAAGGCAGGCGGGCCCGGCCGCGATTGGCGGCGGCGGTCGCGGTTGGCGGGGTGGCGCGCCCCGTCAGGTCAGGACGACGCCCTTCCACACCGCGGCACCGGTGGTGGCATCGACGCAGCACCAGAAGGTCCCGCCGACGATTTCGACCCACTGCGAGCCGACGCCACCACCGGCGCCGCTGTCATTAGTGACGGTGGAGGCCGCCGTGGCGGTGAGTTTCCGGCGCGGCCCGAAATCGACGCCCGCGTGCCTGCCCGCCTTGCGGGTCATTGTCATTGCTGCGTAACCTTCGCGACGAGGCGGCAGGGGTGGCGATGGCGGGGTATTCGGGCTTCCGCATTCTGCTTGAAGGGCTGCGGGGCAACAGCGGATGGCATCAGGCCTGGCGTAAGCCCGAGCCTAGTCCGACCTACGACGTGATCGTCGTCGGCGGCGGCGGGCACGGTCTGGCCACGGCCTTCTACCTCGCCGAGGTGCACGGCATCCGCAACGTGGCGGTGCTGGAACGCGGCCTGATCGGCCAGGGGAACACCGGGCGCAACACGACCATCGTGCGTTCGAACTACCTGCTGCCCGAGAACAACAATTTCTACGAGCATTCGCTGAAGCTGTGGGAAGGGCTCGAGCAGTCGCTCGGCTACAACGTGATGATGAGCCAGCGCGGCGTCATCAACCTGTTCCACAACGACGCCCAGCGCAATGCGGCAATCCGCCGCGGCAACTCGATGCGGCTGAACGGCATCGACGCCGAGATCCTCGACCGCGAGGGCGTGAAGGCGATGTGCCCGATCGTGGATCTCGACAACGGCCGCTACCCGGTGATGGGCGGGCTGATGCAGCGGCGCGGCGGCACCGCCCGGCACGATGCCGTGGCCTGGGGCTTCGCGCACGCCGCCGATGCGCGCGGCGTGGACATCATCGAGCACTGCGAGGTCACGGGCATGATCCTGGCGGGCGGCGCCATCCAGGGCGTACGCACCACGCGCGGTGAGATCCGCGCGCCCAAGGTCGGCCTTGCCGTCGCCGGCCACACCAGTACGCTGACGGAGATGGCTGGCTTCCGCGTGCCGATCGAGACGCACCTGCTGCAGGCCTTCGTCAGCGAGGCGCTGAAGCCGCTGATCGATTGCGTCGTCACCTTCGGCGCGGGGCATTTCTACATCAGCCAGTCGGACAAGGGCGGGCTGGTCTTCGGCGGCGGGCTCGACGGCTATCCCTCCTACGGCCAGCGCGGCACGCTGCCCGAGGCCGAGCACGTCTATGCCGCGGGCGTCAGCATGATCCCCGCGCTGGGGAGGCTGCGCGGGCTGCGGTCCTGGGCGGGGGTGATGGACATGACGCCGGATGGCTCGCCCTACATCTGCCGGACGCCGCTGCGCGGCCTGTATATGACGGCGGGCTGGTGCTACGGCGGCTTCAAGGCGACGCCGGGCTCGGGCTGGTGCCACGCCTGGACCATCGCGAAGGACGAGCCTCACCGGCTGAACGCGGCCTTCACGCTCGACCGCTTCCGCGAGGGGCGCATGCTCGACGAACGGGGCAACGGCCCCTTCTTCTGGGCGCAGTAGCATGCTGCGCATCCCCTGCCCCCATTGCGGCGCGCGCGACGAGGCGGAGTTCGCCTATCGCGGCGACGCGACGGTCACGCGCCCGGGCCCTGACGGCGATATCGCGGCCTTCCACGACTACCTCTACGCGCGCACCAACCCGCGCGGCTGGCAGGTAGAATGGTGGCAGCATTCGGCGGGCTGCCGCGCCTTCCTCAAGGTGCTGCGGCACACCGTGACGCATGAGGTCCGCGCCGTCGCCAACGCCGCCGAGACGCTTGAGGTGCCGCCGGCATGAGCCAGCCCCATCGCCGGCAGGCGGGTGGCCACATCGACCGCGCGCGGCGGCTCGCCTTCACCTTCGACGGGCGGCGCTTCGAAGGGCATCCGGGCGACACGCTCGCCTCCGCGCTGCTCGCCAACGGCGTGCGGCTGGTCGGCCGCTCCTTCAAGTACCACCGGCCGCGCGGCATCTTTTCGGCCGGCGTCGAGGAGCCGAACGCGCTGGTGGAACTGCGCGAGGGCGCACGGCGGGAGCCGAACACGCGCGCCACCGTCGTCGAGCTATTCGACGGCCTGGTAGCCGGCAGCCAGAACCGGCGCGGCTCGCTCGCCTTCGACTGGATGGCGGCTGCGGGGCTGCTCGCGCCCTGGCTCGGCGCGGGGTTCTACTACAAGACCTTCATGTGGCCGGCCGCCTGGTGGGAACGCGTCTACGAGCCGATGATCCGCCGCGCGGCGGGCCTCGGCCATGCGTCGGGGATGCCGGATCCGGACCGCTACGAGGCCGCGCATGCGCATTGCGACGTGCTGGTGGTCGGCGCCGGCCCCGCCGGCCTGGCGGCGGCGCGCGCGGCGGGTGCGACCGGGGCGCGGGTGATCCTCGCCGACCAGGACGTGCTCCTGGGTGGCGACCTGCTGAACGAGCCGGGGCTCGAGGCGTGGCGGCACGAGACCCTGTCCGCGATCGCCGGCATGCCCGAGGTCACGGTGATGCCGCGCACCACCGTCTTCGGCTTCTACGACCAAGGCGTGCTCGGCGCGGTGGAACGCGTCGCGGACCATGTGCCGGAACCGCCGCCGCACACGCCGCGCCAGCGCGCCTGGACCATCCGCGCGCGGGAGGTGGTGCTGGCGACCGGCGCGCATGAACGGCTGATCGCCTTCCCCGGCAACGACCGGCCCGGCGTCATGCTGGCCGGCGCGGCGCGCGGCTACGCGCGGCGCCATGGCGTGCGCGCGGGCGAGAGCGCGGTGCTCTTCGCGACGCATGACGGTGCCTACGACGCAGCCTTCGCGATGGCCGAGGCCGGGGCGCGCATCGTCGCCATCGTGGATCCGCGCCAGGACAGCGCCGCGATGCAGCGTGCGCGGGAGGCCGGATTCGACATCCGCACCGGCAGCGAGGTGTGCGGCACGGTCGGCCTCACGGCCCTGCGCGGCGTATCGGTGCGCGGTGTCGGCGCGGCGGGGCGCGGCGACGCCTTCGCCGCGGATCTGCTGATGGTCTCGGGCGGATGGAATCCGGCGGTGCATCTCGCCAGCATGTCGGGCGCGCCGCTCGCCTGGGACGAGGCGCTGCTCGCCTTCGTGCCCGGCGCGCCGGTGCAGCGCGAGCGCAGCGCCGGCGCCTGCCGCGGCGTGCACGGCATCGGCGCGGCGGCGGCCGATGGCGCGGCGGCCGGTCATGCGGCGGCCGAGGCGGCCGGCTTCGTCGCCATGCCCGCCTTCCCGCTGCCGGACGCGCCGGCGGCCGACTGCCGCCCCTGCGAACTCTGGGAAGTGAAGGGGCGCGGCAAGGCCTTCGTGGACCTGCAGGACGACGTGACGGCGGCGGACATCCGCCTCGCCCATCGCGAGGGCTTCAGCCACATCGAGCATGCCAAGCGCTACACCACCCACGCCATGGGCACGGACCAGGGCAAGACCGGCGGCATCGTCGGTGCGGCGGTGCTGGCCGAGGCGCGCGGCGAACCGGTCTCCCGCGTCGGCCTGCCGCGCTTCCGCCCCTATGCCGCCCCGATCGCCTGGGGCGCGATGGCCGGCGAGGGCGTCGGCAAGCATTTCCAGCCGACGCGGCGCACGGCGCTGCACGGGGTGCATGAAGCGCTCGGCGCAGCTTGGCTCGATGCAGGGATCTGGAAGCGCCCTGCCTACTACCCGCGCCCTGCGGATGCCGACGCCTGGGCCAGCGTGCTGCGCGAGGCGCGCGCGGTACGCGAGCGCGTCGGCATCTGCGACGTCTCGACACTGGGCAAGATCATGGTCGAGGGGCCGGATGCGGCGACCTTCCTCGACCGCGTCTATGCCAACACCTTCTCGACCCTGCCGATCGGCCGCGCGCGCTACGGGCTGATGCTGCGCGATGACGGCATCGTCTTCGACGACGGCACGACCAGCCGGATCGGCCCCGAGAGCTGGTTCGTCACCACCACCACCGCGCAGGCCGGGCCGGTGATGCAGCATCTCGAATTCCATCTCGCGAGCGCCTGGCCGGATCTCGATGTCAGTCTGGCGAGCGTGACCGACCAATGGGCGGCGATCGCCATTGCCGGGCCGCGCGCGCGCGAGGTCGTTGCCGCCGTCGTGCAAGGGCTCGACCTGTCGAACGAGGCCTTCCCCTTCATGGCGGTGGCGGACTGCACCGCGGCGGGCGTGCCGGCGAGGCTGTTCCGCATCTCCTTCTCCGGCGAACTGGCCTACGAGATCGCGATGCCTGCGGGCTACGCGACGCATGTGTGGCAGGCGGCGATGGAGGCTGGGGCGACGCATGGCATCGAGCCCTATGGCATGGAGGCGCTCGGCCTGCTGCGCATCGAGAAGGGCCATGTCGCCGGGCCGGAGCTGAACGGGCAGACCACGGCGCAGGACCTCGGCCTCGGGCGGATGCTGAAGAAGAAGGGCGACTTCATCGGCCGGGTGCTCGCGCAGCGGCCCGGGCTGACCGATCCGTCGCGGCCGCGCCTGGTGGGCCTGCGCAGCGTGGATCCGGCGCGGCAGATCCGGGTCGGGTCGCACTTGGTGCTGCCAGGCGGAGACGGGCGCAGCCAGGGCTGGATCACCAGCGTGACGCGGTCGGTGGTCGAGCCGGGATGGATCGGCCTCGGCATGCTGCGCGAGGGCGAGGCGCGCATCGGCAGCGAGGTCCTCGCCGCCAATCCGCTGATGGGCGAGGAGGTGCCGGTGAGGGTCGTCAGCGCGCACATGCATGACCCGGAGAACATCCGTGTCCGCGCCTGAGCCGACGCATCCGCTGGCCGCCCACGCCGCGCCGGGCCGCCATGGCGCGGCGGGCGAGGCGCCGCTGCGCGTGACGCTCCCGCCGCGCGACATCGTGCAGGTGATGGCGCGGCGCGGGCGCGCGGACGCGCTAGCCGAAGCTGCGCGCGCGTCCTTCGGGCTCGACCTGCCGCACGCCGGCCATGCGGCGACGGGCAAGGATGCGACGGCCATCTGGATTCAGCCGGGCCATTGGCTGCTCACCGCGCCGCGTGGCGTGGAAGGCGCGCTCGCCGCCCGGGCGGCGGCGGCCTTCGCGGGGCTGGCCGCGGTTGCCGACCAGAGCCACGGCCGCATCACCATCGCCATTGCCGGCCCGGCGGCGCACAGCGTGCTCGCGCGCGGCTGCCGGCTCGACCTGCATCCGCGCGCCTTCGGCCCGGGCCGCGCGGCCGCGACGCAGATCGCGCATGTCGGCTGCCTGATCCACCAGACGGACGCAGCGCCAGTGTTCGAGTTGACGGTCTTCGCGACACTTGCCGAGCCCTTTTTCCACTGGCTGATGGAAGCGGGCGCGGGGGCCGGGGTGCTGATCGAATGACCGGGGCACCGCACGTTGTGACGGGCATGCGATGCGTGCCATGCTCGGCGACGTGACGGCGACTGCGACCCTTCCCCGCGACGCGCCGGCAGCCTCGGAGGAACTGCCGCTGCTCTCCGTGCGCGGCCTCACGCTCCACATCCCGGTCGCGCCTCACATGTTGCGCGCCGTAGACGGCATATCCTTCGAATTGCGACGCGGCGAGACACTTGGCCTAGTTGGCGAGAGCGGGAGTGGCAAGACGCTGACCGCGCTTGCGGTGATGCGCCTGCTGGAGCCGCCCCTGTCGGAACTGCCGCGCGGGGAGGTGCTGCTGGAAGGCCGCGACCTGATGCGGCTGTCCGAGACGGAGATGTCGGCGTTGCGCGGCCGCGCGCTGTCGATGATCTTCCAGGAGCCTATGACTTCGCTGAACCCGGTGATGACGGTGGGCAGACAGATCGCCGAGCCGGTGGTGCGGCATCTCGGCCTTTCGGCGAGAGCGGCAGCGGCGCGGGCGGAGGAGATGCTGCGCCTGGTCGGCATCCCCGATCCGCTGCGGGTGGCGCGCTCCTATCCGCACCTGCTCTCGGGCGGGATGCGGCAGCGCGCGATGATCGCGATCGCGCTCGCCTGCCGGCCGTCGCTGCTGATAGCCGACGAGCCGACCACCGCACTCGATGTCACGGTTCAGGCGCAGATCCTCGACCTGCTCAGCGAGTTGCAACGGGAGATGGGCAGCGCGGTGCTGCTGATCACCCACGACCTCGCGGTGATCGCCGAGACGGCGCATCGCGTCGCCGTGATGTATGCCGGACGCATCGTCGAGGAGTCGCCGGTCGACGCGCTCTTCGCCACGCCGCGCCATCCCTACACGCGCGGGCTGCTGGCGAGCATCCCGCTGATCGCGCGCGATCGGCCCGACACTCTGCCAGAGATCCCCGGCATGGTGCCCGGCCCAGGGGATCGGCCCGCCGGCTGCGCCTTCGCGCCGCGCTGCGCCCGCGCCCTGCCGCGCTGCGCGTCCGAGGTTCCGCCCTTCGCGCCGCTCGCGCCGAGCCATCACGCCGCCTGCTGGAATCCCTGCGATGACTGAGCCGCTCCTGCAGGTGCGGGGCCTCGAGGTCCATTTCCCCATCCGCTCTGCGATGCTGCGCCGGCGCATCGGCACCGTCCGCGCAGTGGACGGTGTCGATCTCGACGTTGCGCGCGGTGAGACGCTGGCGCTGGTGGGCGAGAGCGGCTGCGGCAAGACCACCACCGGCAAGTCCATCCTGCGGCTGATCGAACCGACGGGCGGCAGCATCCGCTTCGCCGGCGAGGAGATCGCCCGGCATACGCACGCACGGCTCGCGCCCTTCCGACGGCGCATGCAGATCGTCTTCCAGGACCCTTATGCCAGCCTCAATCCGCGCATGACGGTGGGCGGCATCCTCGCCGCACCCTACGAGATTCATCGCATCGGTGATGCGAAGGACCGCGCGGACCGCGTGACCGCGCTACTGCGGACGGTCGGCCTGCCGCCCGAGGCGGCGCGACGCTACCCTCACGAGTTCAGCGGCGGGCAGCGCCAACGTATCGGCATCGCGCGCGCACTGGCGCTGGAACCGGAGCTCGTCATCGGCGACGAGCCGGTCAGCGCGCTCGACGTCTCCATCCAGGCGCAGATCATCAACCTGATGAAGCGTCTGCAGTCGGAGCTCGGCCTCGCCTACATCATGATCTCGCACAACCTCGCCGTGGTCAGCCACGTCGCGGACCGCGTGGCGGTGATGTATCTCGGGCGCGTGGTGGAGACGGCGCCACGCGAGGCCCTGTTCTTCGATGCGCAGCACCCCTACACTCAGGCGCTGCTCTCCGCCGTGCCGGAACCCGTGCCTAGCCGTCCCCGCGCGCGCCAAGTGCCGCAGGGCGACGTGCCGAGCCCCGCGAACCCGCCGTCAGGCTGCCACTTCCATCCTCGCTGCCCCCATGCCATGCCGCGCTGCGCGCAGGAGACGCCGGCGCCGCGCATCGTCGCCCGCGGCCATGCGGTCGCCTGCCACTTGGTGACGCCATGATCGGCTTCGTCGCGCGCCGACTGCTGCAAGCCATCCCGCTGCTGATTGGCGTCTCGCTGATCGCCTTCGGGCTGATGCACTTGGCACCCGGCGGGCCGCTCGCGGTCTATACGCTGAACCCGACGATCCAAGTGCAGGACATCGAGCGCATCCGGATCATCTTCGGCCTCGATCAGCCCATCCACATCCAGTACGTGAAATGGGCAAGCGGCATCTTCACCGGCAACTGGGGATACACCTTCTTCGGCGGGCGGCCGGTGCTCGACGTCATCCTCGAGCGCCTGCCCGCCACCATGCTGCTGATGGGCAGCGCGCTGTCGATGGCGATCCTGCTCGGCCTGTCCATCGGCGTGCTGGGCGCCGTGAAGCGGTATTCGGTGTTTGACGTATTGGCGACGACCGGGGCGCTCTTCGCGCTGTCCTTCCCGACATTCTGGTTCGGGCTGATGGCGATCTATGTCTTCGCCATCGAGCTGCGCTGGCTGCCCTCGGGCGGTATGTGGGAGCTGGGGGAGGAAGGCAACATTGTCTCGCTGCTGCGCCACCTGGTGCTGCCCACTATGGTGCTGGCCCTGGTCATCACCGCGACCTGGAGCCGATATTCGCGCTCGGCCTTCCTCGAGGTGATGCACCAGGACTACATGCGCACCGCGCGCGCCAAGGGCGTGCCGCCGCGCCAGCGCCTGCTGCGCCACGCCTTTCCCAACGCCGCCAAGCCGCTGATCGCCCTGCTCGGCGTCGAACTGCCCTTCCTGTTCTCCGGCGCGCTGGTCACCGAGACGATCTTTGGCTGGCCGGGCATGGGGCGGCTCTTCGTGGATGCGCTCAACATGAAGGAATACCCGATACTGATGGGGATGATGATGTTCACCGCCATCTTCGTGATCATCGGCAACCTCCTGGCGGACATCGCCATCGCGGCGATCGACCCGCGGGTGCGCTTGCAATGAGTGCCGCGGCCGCCGCGCCGGAAGGGCAGTTCGCCCGTGTCTGGCAACGCTTCCGGCGACATCGCCTTGCGCTGGCGGGCGGAATCGTAGTCTCGCTGCTCATAACCTCGGCGCTGTTCGCCTCGGTCTTCGCGCCGCAGGATCCCACGCTGCTCGACACCTCGCTGCGCTTCGTCCCGCCGCTGACGGACTGGCGCTTCCCGCTAGGCACGGACGAGCTCGGCCGCGACACACTGTCGCGCCTGCTGCATGGCGGGCAGGTGTCGCTCACGGTTGGGCTGGTGGCGATGGTCACCACTGTGCTGACGGGGGCGCTGATCGGCATCGCGGCGGGCTATCTCGGCGGCATCGCGGACACGCTGCTGATGCGTTTCGTCGATACCATGCTCTGCTTCCCGCAGGTTTTCCTGCTGCTGGTGGTCGCCGCCTTCGTACCGCCGACGCTGCTCTCGATCTCGCTTGTTATCGGCCTGACGTCGTGGATGGAGGTAAGCCGCATCGTGAGAGCGGAGATCCTGCATTTGAAGGAGCAGGACTTCGTCGCCGCGGCACGAGCGCTCGGCGCCTCCCGCACGAGGATCATGGTCCGAGAGCTGCTGCCGAACGCCGCTGCGCCGATCCTGGTGGCGGCGACGCTGAAGGTCGCCTCGGCGGTGCTGATGGAGAGCTACATCTCCTATCTCGGCTACGGGGTGCAGCCGCCGCTCGCCTCGTGGGGGAACATGCTGACCAATGCGCAGGGGTATTTCGACACCGTCCCCTGGCTCGCCATCCTTCCCGGGGCGGCGATCACGCTGACGGTGATGGGCTTCAACTTCCTCGGCGACGGGCTGCGCGACGCACTCGACCCGCGGCTGAGGATGGATCCGTGACCACCAACAGGAAGGAGGCTGGAGACGTGACCATTACCATCACCCGCCGCGCCGCACTTGCGGGCGGCTTCGGCGGCGCCGCGCTGCTCGCCGCCCCGACCGTCTGGGGCCAGTCCATCAACCGCGAGCGCGTCATCCTCGCCATGACGCAGGAGCCGGTGCAGTTCAATCCGCTGCTCTATGTCAACGCGGGCACCGAGAATGTGCCCGAGGCCTGCATGTTCGATGCGCTGTGGGACGTGAACGACAAGGGCGAGTTCATCCCGAACCTCGCCGCGCAGGTGCCCTCGCGCCAGAACGGCGGCATCTCCGCGGACGGGCTCACCTGGACGGTCAACCTTAAGCGCGACATCAAGTGGAGCGACGGCCAGCCCTTCACCGCAAAGGACGTGGAGTTCACCTACCAGACCATCATGAACCCGGCGGTCGCGGTGCGCAGCCGCTCGGGCTTCGACCTGATCAAGGCCTTCCGCGTCAAGGACAGCCATACGATCGAGATGGAGCTGTCACGCCCCTTCGTGCCGTTCCTCTGGGCTTGGCAGAACATGCACATCGTCCCGCACCATATCCTCTCGCGCGAGGCGAACATCCAGACCGCGGCCTTCAACAGCCAGCCCGTTGGCACCGGGCCCTTCGTGCTGCGCAGCCGCACCGCCGGCAGCCACATGGTCTATGAGCGCAACCCCAACTACCACCGCGGCCCGGCCAAGCTGCGGCAGTTCATCCACAAGTTCGTTCCCGACCAGATGGCCGCCTATGGCCAGGCGCGCACGGGGGAGGTGGACTACTTCGCGCTGTCCGGCGTGCCGAACGACCGCTGGCGCGAGGCGCGCGCCTTTCCCGACCGCGAATTCCTCGTCTATCCGACGCCGAATGTGCAGTTCATCTACTTCAACTGCGGCAAGCCGCAATTCGCCGATCCGCGCGTTCGCCGCGCGCTGACCATGGCGACCGAGATGCAGAAGTCGATCGACGACATCTACCACGGCACCTGGCCGCGGACGCTGTCGTACCTGCAGCCGACGCATTGGGCCTACAATAACACCCTGCGCGACTACACGGCCGATGCCGGCGGCGCCGAGCGCCTGCTGGACGAGGCCGGCTGGCGGCGCGGGCCGAACGGCATCCGCCAGAAGGATGGCGTCGAGCTGAAGTTCACCATGTCGACCACCGCGGGTAACGTGGCGCGGCAGGGCTGCCAGGCGCTGTTCCAGCAGAATTGGCGGCGCATCGGTGTGGAGATGGAGATCCGCAACATGCCGGCCTCCGTCGTCTGGGGCGAGTTCACCACCCAGTCGCGCTTCGACACGTTGCTCGTCGCCTGGGATCCAACGGTCGGCCTCGATCCCGACTATACCGCGCGCTGCCATTCGCGGATGATCCCGGTGAAGCATCGCCAGGGCAGCAACTACGTGCAGTACGAGAATGCGGAAGTGGACCGACTGCTCGAACTCGGCGTGACGCAGACCGAGCAGGCCGACCGCATCCGCACCTATCACCGCATCCAAGAGATCCTGCACGAGGAGGTGCCCTTCGCCGCGCAGGGCGGCTCGGTGCAAGGTCACCTGAAGCGCCGGCAACTCCAGGGTCCGATGCCCAACCAGTACGTCACGGACATCACCTGGAACGTCTACGACTGGGCCTGGGCGTAGCGGTTCCCGGTTCGCCCGGCCCCTGAGGGCACGAAGGCATCACACCGGCAGGGCGTCCCAGCCCTGCCGGCTGCGCCAATCGACCGGCAGGTTGCCGAAGCGCGACAACTTGAGCTGCGACAGGTCGGCGAAGTCGCAGCGCCCCTGCAGAACCAACTGCGTCAGCGCCCGGCCCGTCGCGGGCGAGAGGCCGAAGCCGACCGATGACATGCTCGCCACCACGACATTCCCCGGATCCTCGAGCCGGTCTAGGATCGGTCGCCCGTCCGGCGTGTTCTCCACGATGCCGCCCCAGGAGCGGATGACGCGGACATGCCCGAGACGTGGGAACAGCTCCTGCAGGCGGCGCGCCAAGCCGGCCACGACTGGCGTATTTACCGGCCGCGGCGTTGCCTCGCCGTCGAGGTCGATCCATTCATGCGGCCCGCCGCCATAGGCGAGGTTGCCGCGCAGCGTCTGCCGTCCGTAGAGCCCATTGCCGTCCACGCCGCCCATCGCGATCGGCGGCAGCGGCTCGGTCACGATCATCTCGACCCGCGCCGGTGCCATCGGCACGCGATGGCCGAGCGGTGCGGCCAGGGCGGCCGTGTGAGGGCCGGCGGCGATGACGACAGCGTCGCAGCCGATCTCGCCATTTGCGGTCTGCACCGCCACCGCGCGCCCGCCCTGGGTGCGGATGCCGCGCACCGGCGTGTGCTGCAGGATGCGCCCGCCAAGGCGCTCCACGGCCCAGGCATAGGCTTGGCTGGCGCGCTGCGGATTGGCATGGCCGCCATATTTCCAGAGGATGCCGCCGACTGCGCTCTCGCCCACCCAGGGCACCAGCTCGCGCAGCGCGGCGCGGTCGAGCGCCTCGGCGGCGAAGCCCTGGTCGGTGGCGAGTTTCGTGCTCTTCCACAGGCGATCCAGCTGCCCCTCGTCGAGCGCGACCTTGATGCGGTTCGGCCGCCATTCGGTCGGATGACCGAGCAACTCATCCATCATCGGCCAGAGGCGCTGCTCCTCACGGAACAGCGGCGAATAGGGATGCGTGCAGCCGCCGCCGTTGCGGCCCGAGGCTTCCCAGCCGACGATGCCCTTCTCTACGACCGTGACGGGATGGCCCTCCCGCGCCAGCCAGAAGGCGGTGGACAGGCCGGTGACGCCGCCGCCGACGATGACGATCACTTTACCACATCCTCTCCGCTGAGTCGGCCGCCGATGTATTCCGCATCGGACGGCGCGGGTTCCCAATGCGGCAGCCATTGCGCGGCGATGCCGAACCAGCCGGTCCAGTTGGCGCGCAGCGCGGGGTCCTCCTCCAGCGCGGCGAGCACAGCGAGCGGCAGCGGCCGCAGCGGCGCGCGATACGACGCGAGCGGCGCCGGCCCCTCACGGGAGAGCAGGGCGTGCACACTCTCCCGGCAGCGGCGGCCCTGGCAGGGCCCCATGCCCGCGCGCGTCAGGCGCTTCACTTGGTCCTGGTTGGGCGGACCGAGCCGCGCGAGCCCTGCTTCCGGCCCCTCGGCATCGAGGTAGCGCGGCGGGCGTAGCGCGCGGAGGTCGGCAGCGCTCACCTCCTCGCAGGCGCACACGAGCGCATCATCGGCAGCCAGCGCAAGGTCGAGCCACGCCGCCCGTTGCGATGGCGCGGTGCCGGCCGCTTCGCCGCGGATGGCGACGCCCTCCAGGCTGCTGCGGCCTTGCGCGTCCGTCAGCGGCGCGAAGCCGCCGCGTGCCGGGTCCCAGGCGATCGCGCAGCCGAGCATGTCGGGCAGGTCCGCCATCGGCACCGTGTCCACCGCCAGCACGACGGTGTCGCAGGCGGTCTCATGCCAGGTGCCGTCCTGCTGCCAGACGAGGCCGGCGACCTCCTCGCGGCCGAGGATGCGCAGCGGGGCGGGGGCCGCGATGCGCAGCGCGACATCGAGCCCGGCGGCGCGCGCCGCCGCCTCGGCCTTCATGGCGAGCGCACCGCCGCCAACGATGGCGATCCGCCGACCGCTAAAGGCGCCATAGAGCCGCAGCGCCGCGTCGAAGCCCTGCGCGCCCATCACGCCCGGCAGCGTCCAGCCGGGGAAGGGCAGCGCAACGTCGCGCGCGCCGGCCGCGATCGTCAGCTGTTCGAAGGCGACGAGCCAGGCAGCATTGCGGTCAGCGAGCCCGAGCAGTCGCGCGGGCAGGGCGCGGCTGCTCGCGCCCTTGACGAAGGCGCCCCAGGCCGCGACGCCGAGCGCGACCTCGACACCCTCCTCCATCGCCATGACCAGGTCGGGTCGGGCGGAGACGACGCGTTCCTCCATGCGGCCGGCCTGGCGCGTGGAGGCATCCAGCCGACCGCCGAACAGGTAGGGGATGTCGAGTCCGAACAGACCAGGATCAAGCGGGTGCTCGTCCACCAGCAGGGTGCGCTGCCCGGATGAGGCGGCGGCGCGCGCGGCGGCGATGCCGGTCTCGCCGGCGCCGATCACAACATGCGCGAAGGAATCGCGCCGAGGAAAAGGCATTCCGGCGATCGAGGTCGGGTCCGCATCTGTCATGCGCCAAGACTAGATCACGATCGCGCCGGATTGCACCGGTCCATCGCGCATCCTGCGCCGATGGCTTCCCGAAGCCGGTCTGCCTTCGGCCGCTTGTGCCTGAACACCGCGCCGCTTTCCCGTCCAGCCAGCCGGGCGTGCGCTTCCTCGGTGGCCAGCGCCAGGCCGATCGCCTCGCGGGCCACCTTGGTGGCGTCGAGGCCGGAGTAGGCATTCCAGGAAGGGGCCCGCAGGTGGAAGACCTGCTCGCTACCGACCGACATGCTGCGGCCATCTGCGCGGACGAGGTGGTAGAGCAGGTCATAGCCCTGGCGCTGCTCGATCGACACGCGGCCGGGGACGAGGGGGATCAGCTCGCGGATCGGGCCGCGCGGGTTCGGGCGGTTGATGAAGGAGATGCCGTCACCGCACAGCACGGCGTGCATCAGCGTCGTCTCGATCCACTCGGGCCAGGTCTGCCATTCGTTCGGCTGGCCGGCGAAGAACTCCCACAGCGGCTCGTCGGTGGCGACGTCGCGCCCGCCACCTTCGCGGGGGCGGTAAATGTCGAGCGGCAGCATGGCCACACCACAGGCGATGGCCTGCACGCAGGCGAGCGCGGTGGTGCATTCCAGGGCGGAGGTGGCGTTCACCGTGGCACCGGACTTCGCGGGCGGGCGCAGCGCCTCCCAGAAGCCCGGCGCGAAAGTCACGGCTTTCCGTTCCCGCCACAGACGGGCGAGGCTGCCGAACAGTCCTGGCATCAGCGATGCGCGCGCGTGGCGTTGCCCGCGCCGGATTCCATCCGGCGAAGTGCCTGTGCCATGCGGCGCCTCATAGTTTGGGGTTCACCCTTGCCGCGCCACAACAACGTAGGCGACGCCCGCGTGCGTGAAAGTCGCTGCTTCGCGGTAGCCCGCCCTCGCGTGGGTTGCGCGGGAGGCAGCGTTGTCAAACCGGACGAAGGCCACGCCCTCGCGGCCCGGCAGCTGCAAGCGCTGAGCCTCCATGAGGACCAACGCCAGCCCGCGTCCCCGTTCGCCCGCCGCGACGCACAGCGGACCCGCGTTGTATGCGTCATCGGCCCCTGGGTAGGCGGTAAACTTGGCCTCTGTCAGGGGCTGCCCGCGCGCGTGCTCCCGGGTACTCGCGATCAAGTACCCTACCAGCGCGCCACCGCGCCGGGCGATCACTAACGGCATCTCGCGCATGATTGTCTCGAACCATGCGGGCGGGAATTCCACCGACAGCGATCCGCCGCTGCGGATGAGGTTAGCTTCCTGTAGCACCAAGATGTCAGGGATGTCCCACGGGGTTGCGAGCCGAACGTCGTAGTCATGAGCTCGCGCGTCTTCTGAAGGCATGATCCCTCCACCGCCGGTCATTACCGCGCGAAGCTACTTCATCATCCCTCCGAGGTCGTCATCCCTGAGAGGCCCGGCGACGACGCCACGTTGCGCCTAGAATTGTCGAGCGACGGTCTGCTTCCCGTCAACAGCGAAAGTCCAGCCCGCGTGCGACTAGACAACAAAGATCGCTGGCGCCGAGCGTGCCTCCGGGTTGCGCGACATCAGCTCCGCAGCGTTGAACGCCGCCACCAGCGGATCGATCTTGGCCTTGCCCGCCGCCTGCTTGGTGATGGTGATGGCGTTGCCCCGCGGCTCAACCTGAACCGCCCCGGGTTCGCCGGAGGCTGTTTGGTTTGAGTCACGCCGCCAGGAGCAGATTGTCCTGGGCTGCGTAGTAGAGGGCCTCCGCCTCGGCCGGCGGGATGTTCCCGATGGGCT
>NZ_STGD01000031.1 GCF_005222755.1 Roseomonas sp. HF4 | reverse complement strand
GATCGGACCAACTCCACCATCTGCCGCCGGAACTCCGGCGGGTAGGGCACTCTGAATCTCGGCATCTCGAACACCTCCGTCTCAAGCCTCGGGGTGTCCACGAAACCGGGTCAACTTCAGTACAGGTCGCGATAGCGCGCGAAGGGCAGCGTCACGGCGGCCGCCATGGGGCGGTCTTTCACAAGGACACCACGGACGTAGGAGGCGAGAGCCTCGGCGTAGGCGCGCGCTACCCCGGTACAGGCGCGGTTGCTGAGGAAAGAATCCACCGCACCGAAGTCGGGCGCGTCGACGGCGAGGTGTCGCTGGAAGGCACGATCCACTGCGTCCAGGGCGCGCTTGTCGGGAACCTGAATACGGAGCCGGTACCCGGTCGCAATTGGCCGCGCTTCCTTGTCGAAGTGATGCACCAGCTGCAGGTCCACGAGCGCGTCGCGCTGGCGCGCGAGGGCGCCCGGGACGTCAGCAACAGGTATGGGTTCGGCAGCCAAACCGTCAAAAGCCAAAGTCGCTGCCGTGCAGTTCTGCAAGACGACCTCGGAGGCGCGGAGCGCTGTACCCACCCTGGTCTGACCGCTTGCAGGCGGCTCGATAGCCCGGAGCAGAAGAACTGGTCGTTCTCCGCGGTGGCTATCGCTGAGATGCGACAGCATCCCAGTCATGTCGGCGAAATCGGCGGCGCAGAACGGGCAGCGCACGCGAGGAGGCCCAGGCGGCAGAGGCTCGGCTTGGGGGAGCGAGGCGAGGTAGCGCTCCCACGCGTCCTCCTGGATCCAGCCTAACGTGGGCAATTCGTCTTGCCTGCCTTTCAGCGCTGGGCATGCACCAGAGACAGCGGGCGAAGACCCCCAGCGCCCGATGCTTGCCGTCATATTTCATGCTTAGTGTATCAACAACGCACCGTTGCGGAAGCGGTGAAAGGCTAGTGGCGACGAATTCTAGCTGACGCACCCCCTGACGTAGCGGGCGTTCTCCAAGGCTCGAGCCTAGAGACCGCCTGTACCGAGTCGCACCTCCTCCGCCAGTTCGCATACGAGCCGGGCTCTCCGCCTGACCTGACGCCGCGCTGAGTGGCAGGTTTCCTGGGGTTTTCGGGGCAGACCTGTTGACTGGCTCGGCCCGGAGATGGCGGAAAATCGCTCTCCGGAGGCCAATTCTCTCCGGACCTCCTGACTTGGCCGTTTTAGTACGGAACGCAAAAATCTTGGTCAAAGGCCGGTTTCCGCGCGGTCGGTGCTTGCTGTGGTTCGAACTCCAACTTGCCTGAGATCGGTACTTCCATCTCGACTCAGAGTTACCGTACTCAGCGACGGGAACACATCCTTCGCCGTCCCGCAATTCTACACCGACACAAGCAGCCGCCTTTTCGACCGGTTAGGCCCAGCCCGAGGGGCCTTAGGTTGATACGGTCGACGGCCCCTTGGCGGCATCGAACTGCCAGCTTCATGACTATCCTGGCGCGCGAACAATGTAGACCATCGCCGCTGAGCGTATCACGATCAGGGTCGACATCGCACAGCGTCTATTCGAGGCAAGCCCTGTCGAGGCGGCCATTCGTGCCTGATCGCAGCCCCGGCGCATGAGCGCCTCCCGGAAGGTCCACGGAGGATGGAACAATTACTTCCCTCTTGCGCCGAATCCCGAGGTTTACGTGCCACCTTCACTCTGGTTCCTACGTTTCGGCGGCATGGGCCGGTCGTCGCGCGATCGAACGTCGCTTGGCTTGGCTGCTGTGGTTGTCGATGGTTGTCGTCGTCTCCGCCGGACCGCCGGCCGCTGCTGCTGAAACACGAGGTGCCTCGTATTTGCGTGCGCTGGAGGAAGCTCTTGCCGGGGTGGACCGACCCGCTGACAGGCAGGGTTGGGCGGCGACATCCTGTGCGTTTGTGATACAGGACGGTTTCGATGTCGTCAGCATCGCCCTCACGGCAGCCGGAACGCTGTGGGACACGATGAGCGCAGCCGAACGCAATGCATTCGTGGCCGCCGTCCGGTTGCGGGCGCTGGCGGCATGCAGGCAGGAATTGGTCCTGCGCGGCCGGACCCGTTTCGAGATCTTGCGCATTCGTGAAACTTCGAGCGGGGTCTCCCTCACCGTGCGCTGTAGCCATGAGGATGGCAGCGAGAAGGTCGTCACATGGCGCCTACGCCCAGGGGGGGCATGGGGCTGGCTTGCGCAGGACCTCATCCTCGACGGCGGCAGCATGGCTGGGATGCTTCGGGCGGAGGTGGAGCGGCTGGCCGCACGCCCTGGCGCCGATGCCGCGTCCATTGCCAGCGCACTGGCCGGCAGGGCCACCAACCGATGATGCGTGAGCCGCCGCTGCTGTCTCTGGAGCATGTCCGGCGCTCCTTCGACGATGGTCGGGTGGTCGCGCTGCGCGATATCTCGCTGGATATCGCGCGTGGAGATTGCGTCGCGGTAGTCGGCCGCAGCGGCAGCGGCAAGTCGTGCCTGCTCAATCTCGCCAGCGGAATCGACCTTCCGGATGCGGGCCGAGTGCTTTGGCGAGGAGCCCCTGTTTCCTCACGTCGCGCATGGACCGCCCTGCGACGATCGGAGATTGGCATCGTGTTCCAGGAGTTCAACCTGCTCCCGACGCTCACCGCGGCCCAGAACATCGAGTTGCCGCTGCTTGGCGACCGCGTGCCGGGCTCGGTGCGGCAAGGCAGGGTGGCGGCGACACTCGCTCGCGTCGGGTTGACGGCGCGTGAGCAACACCTGCCGCACGAGCTTTCGGGCGGCGAGCGCCAGCGCGTGGCTATCGCGCGCGCCCTCGTCCGACAGCCAAGCCTGCTGCTCGCTGACGAACCGACAGGCAGCCTGGACAGCGCCACGGCTGCCTTGATCGTCGATCTCCTGCTCGGCCTGTGGAAGGATCACGGCATGACGCTCGTCATCGTGACGCATGACGAAGGCCTGGCCGCACGTTGCGCGCGCGTCGTCCGACTGCACGACGGGAACGTCGTCGCGGACCACGCGGCGATCGCGCCCGCCACCTCGGACGCCGGCCGATGAACATCGCTGGCTTCGCCGCGCGCAACCTCGCGCGACGGCCGGCGCGCACCTTGCTGTCGATCCTCGGTATCGGACTCGCAATTGGAAGCGCGGTCGCGCTTCTCGGCCTGGGGCGGACCTTGATAGACGGCGTCGAGGGAAGCCTCGAGGAGCGCGGCATCGCCATGATCGCGACACAACGCGGCGGCACTGACATTTTCGGCGGCCGCGTCCGCGAATCCCTCGGGCCCGGCCTCGCCGCCATACCTGGGGTGCGGGATGTCGAGGGGGAGCTCTTCGCCTTCACGACCAGCCCCCAGGGACGGCTGCTGGTGGTTGCCGGATGGTCGCGGCACTCACGCGCATGGCGGGACGCGCCTGTCGCGGCTGGGAGCCTGCCCGGCAACGACGACAGGCGCGCCGTCCTGATCGGTGACGTGGTGGCCGAAACGCTCGGCCTGCGCATTGGCGACAGCCTGGAGGTCTTCGACGAGACGTTCAGGATCGCCGGCATTACGCGCTACACTTCCGCGCTGAACCGCGGCCTCGTCGTGATGCCGCTCGATGTCCTGCAGGAAATCAGCTTCGTCCCGGGACAGGTCACGGCCTTCCATCTCTTGCTCGATCCGGGGCTGACGCCGGCTCAGCGCGCCGATGTGCGAAGGGCGATCGAGGCCGCCGGGCCGCTCCGCGCCTCGGAGGCGCGGGAGTTGTTCACCCAGGATCGCGACATCCAAGTCCTGAATGCGATCGCACAGGCCATCTCAATGATCGCCCTGCTGGTCGGCGGCCTCAATGTCCTCAACACGCTGCTGATGTCGGTGCAGGAGAGGACGCGCGAGATCGGCATCATCGCCGCCATGGGCTGGAGCGACGCGCGGATCGTCGCGCTCATCATGCTCGAAGGCGCCTTCCTCGGGCTCGCGGGGTGCGTGCTCGGCGGCGCCATCGGGATCGGCATTGCCCGCGGGTTTCGCCACATTCCGTCCATCGGGGACTACCTGCGCTTCGATCCGTCTCTCGAGAACCTTCTCCTGCCGATCGGCTTTGCCATGCTGATATGCCTTGCTGGCAGCGCCTACCCGGCGGCGCGGGCCGTCCTGCTCTCACCCGCCGAGGCGTTGCGCCGCACCTGATCAGCGAAACACGTTCCGCTCGCACCAGCGCCGTTCCGGGAACAGGGCGGGCGCGGCGGTACCAAGCAGGCGATGTGCGACCCTGCCGCGATGGAGGAGGTAGAAGAACCGCGGCGAAAGACGCGCGCCGAATCGCAGCTTCGCGCCATAGGCCGCCTGGCCAAGTTCGAGCGTATTGGCGCCCCGCCGGACTGCCTCGGCGAGAACCCCCGAAACGATCATCGGATGAATGCCGGGAAGCGCCTCGAGGCTGCGGTCAACGCCCGACAGCAGGAACGTGAGGCGCGTGCCGCCGTGCAGCAGTGTCGCGGCGGCGACGATGCAGCCCTCCTGCTCGAACAGCAGCGCGCTCGCCGCGGCACCTAGGCCGGGCCGGAGCTTCTCGAAGAAGGCGAGCGGGATTCGCTCGAGGCGATGTTCCGTGCGGTCGAGCACGCGGTCGTACAGTCGGTGCAGCGTCGGGGCGTGTAGCGCGATGTCGTCGCAGACCCGCACCGAGATGCCGAGCCGCCGCATGGCCTGGATGTCCGCCAGCACCTGCCGCCGGTAGCCCGCGCGCATGGCCCGCAGGAGGTCCGGCCAGTTGCCCCAGGGCAGCGCCATCTCGCAGGAGGGCAGGCTCGGCTGGCGAAGGAATCCTTGCTGCTGCAGGGCGTCGAGATCCTTGCATTCGGCCGCCGTGAATTCCTTCATGCAGAGCAGGCCGGCGCCCTTCTCCTGCGCAAACTCAGCCATGGCGCCGGCCAGCGCGTCCAGGATGGCCACGCGGTCCGCGGCGGGCCCGAAGCGCAGACAGGACTGCCCGAACGAGACAGGCAGCCCGCAGAATGCGACTGGCAGTTCCAGGAAGCCGGGCCAGGCACGTCGCGCTGCCCCGATCGCCCGGCGAAGGCCGGGCGCTGCAAGGGCATCGAGACCGACCCGCATGACGAACAGAGTGGCCGTCGCCACCGGGCGGCCTCCCTCATGGAACAGCAGGTGCCGATAGGACGCGCCCTCGATCTTCGATGACTGGCACAGGGCGACGAAACGATGTGATGCTTGCAGATCCTCAGGCGCCAGGATGGAATCCCAGGCAACAGGGTCGATGCGCGCGATATCCGCCTCGATCCTCAGGCTGAGAGCCATGGCGGGTGCCGCGCGGTCTCGCGTCAGGTGGGGCGGATGCGCGCGAAGGCGTCGAGCGCGGCATCGATATCCTCCGGCGAATGGGCGGCGGTGGCACACAAGCGCAGGCGGGCCGCCCCCCTGGCCACTGCCGGGAAGACGACGGCGCTGGCGACCACCCCTTCGTCGAGCAGGTCGCGGGCGGCGCGATAGGCGCGTTCGTCGCTTTCCAGGATCACCGGCACCAGGGGGCTGTCGGAACGGCCGGTGTCGAAGCCCAGCGCGCGCAGGCCGGCGCGCAGCCGGGTACCGTTGGCGCGCTGCCGCGCCAGGCGTTCCGGCTCGGCCCTGAGCACTTGGATCGCCGCCGTCGCGGCTGCCGTCGCCGCGGGGCACAGTGCCGCGGAGAAGAAGAACGGCCCGGCGCCGTGCTGCAGGTAGAAGACCAGGTCACGCCGGCCGGCGACGAAGCCGCCATTGGCCGGCATCGCCTTGCTTAGCGAGCCGGTCGTGACATCGACCGCCGTCGCCGGCAGGGCGAAATGCTCGGTGACGCCGCGCCCGGTGGGCCCGAGCACGCCGAGGGAATGCGCCTCGTCGATCATCAGGAAGGCGCCGAATTCCTGTTTCAGGGCAACGAGATCGGGCAGCGGGCAGATGTCGCCGTCCATCGAATAGAGGCCCTCGGCGACGATCAAGGTGCGCCGCCTGCGCGGCCGCGCGCCGAGGCGCCGGCGCAGCTCGTCCATGTCGTTGTGCGCGAAGCTCTCGATCTCGGCGCCGGACAGGCGGCAGCCGTCCTGGATGCTCCGATGCGCATAGGCGTCGACCAGCACGAGGTCGCCAGCGCCGAGCAGCGCCGACAGCACGCCCTGGTTCGCCATGTAGCCGGAGGCGAAGGCGATGGCGGCCTCGACGCCGAGGAAATCGGCGATAGCCCCTTCGAGTTCCGCGTGCAGCGCCGTCGAGCCGGTGAGCAGGCGCACGCCGCCCGAGCCGGTGCCGTAGCGGGCGATCGCCGCGGTCGCGGCCTCGTCGATCCGCGGGTCGCCGATCAGGCCCAGATAGTCGTAGGAGGACAGCATGATGCAGCGCCGCCCGGCGCGCGTTACATGCGGGCCGGACTGCGCCTCCAGCGGCTGCTGGAAGGTGTAGAGGTCCTCGCGGACGCCCCAGGCGATCGCCCGAAACCAGCGCCGCGCCCGCGGGATGTCGAGCAGGCCGTCGGTGGGTCGGGGCAACCCCTCGTTGAAACGGCCGCCGAAGGGATCGACGAGCGGCGACTGCGCGGGCGGCGGGCCGGGCGGATCGCCGAGGCCGAGCAGCCCGCCCTTGGGCGACCAGCGCGTCATGTCCGCAGCTCCGCGCCGAGCGCGCGTTCGGGCGGCCGCGGCGGTGCGGATTCGGCCAGCGGCGGGCCCCTGTCCTCGGCGAGGGCGAGGTCCCGCGGATCGTGATGGCGATGCGCGCGGATCATCTGCAGCAGGATGCGCAGGGAACCGAACCACAGGCGCAGGTATTTCGGCGACCAGACCGGCGGCAGCGAGCGCAGCGACAGCCGCCTCGCCCGGCGCGGGTCGACGCAGGTCCGCAGGTAGAGCCGCAGCAGGGAGCGGTAATACGCCTTCAGTGGCACGCGCGTGGGCAGAAGCACGTGCGAGAGGTCGAAAAGGCCATGCGCGCGGCGGCTGACGGTCAGGCGGTCCTTGTACGCGTCCCAGATCGAGGTTCCGGGCAGCGGCGTCAGCGGCGATATGTTGACGTAGAAGAGCCCCGTCTCCTCGATGAAGCGCCAAAGGCGTTCCCAGTCCTGCGGCGTGTAGTCGGGCTGGGTAATGAGCGAGCCGTAGGTGTCGACGCCATGGCGGCGCAGCACGGCGATGGCCTCGCGGTTGAAATCCACCGTCGTGCCCTTGTCCATGGCGCTGAGCTCGAGGTTCGTCGCGGCTTCGAGCCCGATGAACACCGCGCTCAGACCGAGACCGGCCCATTCCGCGATGATGTCCTCGTTCGCCGCGATGAAGTCGGCGCGGGCGTACACCAGGTACTTCTTGCGGATGCCCTTCTCCCGGATCAGCTGTGCGATTCGCGCGAGCCGGCTCGGCTTGATGAGGAAGATGTCGTCCACGATGTAGACGTCATCCGCGGTGATGGTCTCGAGCTCCGCGACGATGGATTCCGGACTGCGCGCATAGGCGTGCCCGTCGGTGATCTGCCAGGTGAAGCAGAAGTTGCACTTGTACCAGCAGCCCCACGCCGTCTTCATCGTCGCGACCGGTTGGTGGAACAGGTAGTAGTAGCGATGCTGCAAATGCGCCACGAGGTCGCGCCGAGGCAACGGCAGCGTGTCGGGATGCGGCATGTAGGCACGGCCTTGCGTGCGCAGCACCGCCGCCCCGCGCGGCAGCGCCAGGCCCGGTATGTCCTCGAGCGACCGGTTCGCGGCGAAGGCCGCGACGACCTCCGGCATGACGGTGGTTCCGTCCCCCAGCACGATGCAGTCCACGGCCGGATCGGCGAAATCCTCCGGCGCGCGGGAGGCGTGCACGCCTCCCACCACGGTGCGGCATGCCGGGTTCCAGCGCTTCACCGAACGGCACAGCTTGATCACCTCGTTCACGCCAGTGACGTAGCAGCTGGTGCCAACGACATCGGGGCGGAAGCTGCGCAGCCGTGCCTCGAGGCCCCGTTCGACGATCAGATCGAGGATCTGCACTTCGTGCCCTGCGAGGCCCGCAGCGACATATTCGAGTTCCAGCGGCTCGCAGATCATGACGTGCTTCAGGCCCATCGTGTGCCGCGGCACGGGTGGGCGGACGAGCAGGATACGCATGGCGGCCGACCTCCGAATCAGACGATGCCCGGTGTGATCCGATGGTGGATGTGGTTACGGTAGTGAAGGTTCGTCGCCAGCACGACGGCGCGCATGAACAGCCCGAGAGAAGCGTTGTTTCGCCAGGTCCGGCGCAGGATCCCGGTCCAGGAGAACAACCTTTCGTAGAGATCCCAATACCCCTTCTGCAGGTCCTCCGGGCTGAGCCGCCGCGGCGTGAACACCGCCTGGCCGCCGGAGTAGCGCGCGAAGTCGAGGCTGGAGATGCGCCCGCTCTCGACCATCTGCCGGAACAGCGGAGTGCCGGGAACCGGCGTGAGGATGTGCACCCGCGGCACCGAGATCCCGGCCTGTATGATGAAGTCGTAGGTGCGCTGGAAGACGCTGGCATCGTCGCTGTCCAGGCCGATGATCATCTCGGTAGAGACGTCGATGCCGTGCGAGCGGATCGTGCGGAGCGCCTCGATGTACCGCTCGGGCCGGTTCCACGCCTTGTCCACCTCGGCCAGGCTGTCGGGGTTGGTGGATTCGATGCCGATCGAGAGCATCCGGCAGCCGCTGCGGCTCGCCAGGCGCAGCATGTCGGGCCGGTCCGCGATGTGCAGGCTGCACTGGCTCATCCAGATGATGTTCTCGGGAATAAGCGCCTCGAACAGTCGCCCCGAGTAGTCCCAGTCAACGCCGATATTGTCGTCGATGAAGGCGATGTGGCGGGTGCCGGTCCGCTTCGCGAGGCGCACGTCGCGCACTACCGCCTCTATGGGACGCTTGCGGTAGCGCCCCGAGAAGAATGCAGTGATTGAGCAGTAGGAGCACTGAAATGGGCAGCCGCGCGTCGCCTGCACCGGACGCCAGACCCCCAGCCGCCTGGCGTTCATCAGGTCGTAGCGCGGCTCGGGCAGGTCCTCGATCGGCGGCGGCCTGGTCATGCGGTAGTGGCGCTGCAGGCGGCCCGCGGCGAAGTCGGCAACGACCCGTGGCCAGGTTTCCTCGGCCTCCCCCGTCACCAGCGCGTCGGCGTGCTGGAGCGTCCAATCCGGCTCGCCCAGGCTCGCCGCGATGCCTCCGATCACGACCGTGGTGCCGCGCGCGCGGAAGGCGTCAGCGATCTGCCAGGCGCGCACGATGCCGGACCCCATGCCCGTGATGCCCACGAGATCCCAGTGCTCATCAAAGGGAATCTCGTCCACCGTCTCGCTGATCAGCCGCACCTCGCAATCGGTCGGCGTCGCGGCGGCGAGCATGGGCAGGGTGAGACCGGGAAGGTGCAGCCGTCGCTGCTTGATGGGCTTGCCACCGTAATCCAGTGCCGTCGGGCCAATGAGCAGGATCCGTGGCCGGTCTCTCATCGCCGGTATCCGCATGTCGCCTTGCCGATGCCTGCCACCGATTGACCTCCCATACCTTCCGCATCCGGACGGCGAAGTTCTCATTAGATCCTTCCGCCGGCCTGCCCTGTTGAGCCACATCAAATCGGACCGGCGTCTATCCTCATGGTGTTGCGTGAACGCCGTCCCGCCAGTCGAGCAACGCGCGTGCAACGGCGACGAGTTTCAGCTTCGCGTCCAGGGAGAGGTGCGATTCCTCGCCGATGTGCCGCAGCCCGGGCACGATCATGGCGCGACCGTGCGGGACGGCCTTCGACATCGCGATGCTCTCGGTCCACGGCATGATGTCATCGTCGGTGCCGTGCAGCGCGAGCAGGGCGCCCCGCATGCCCGACAGGTCGGCGCGGGAGGGATCGAGCTCGGCAACGCGGATTCGGGCCGCCTCAGGCAGGGCGGCGATGCGTTCCGGTATCCTCTCCGGCGTCCTTTCCTGCACGAGGGCGATGGCGGCCTGACCCTCTGGTGTCATGGCAGCGCGGCATGCTGCCAGATCCGCAGCGCCGCGCCGCATTATCGCCAGGCCGGCTTCGCGCGCCCTCTCGCGATCGCCGCTGTCCGACAGCGCCAGGCCGATGGCGATGAGGAAGGCACCGATGGCCGGCGCACTTGGCGGACGATGGTGCCAGCGGCGCCCCGCCTCCTGCCGGTAGGCGCCCGTGATGGCTGCGGTCAGGGCGGCCGCGATGTCGAAATACCCACCGATGGTCAGCAGGAACCGAACCGGGCTATCCGCCTGCGCTGCCGTAATCACCGCAGGCGCCGCCGTGCAGCAGATCGCGATCATTGCGACAGTACCGGGGCGCGGATTGTCCGGATGCGCGGCAAGCGCCCTGGCCGCCCGCGCCATCACCACGGCATCCGCTGGGTCGACCGTCATGGCAAGGGCGCCCGGCAGGTCCGGCACCATCACGAGGAAGCCGCAGCGTGCAAGCGCCGCGGCGGGCTGCCAGATCCGATGGTCGCCACGGCCATGTTCGGACAGGCCGGGCGTCAGCACGAGCGCGGCGCGCGCACGGCCGCGCGTCGGCACCCAAAGATCGGCTCCCGGCAGCGCATCGGGCTGCCGGGCGCCGAGGCTGTCCGGCCGTGGCGGGCCTGCCTGCAAAGCCCGAATCAGGTGCATGGCATCACTGTCGAGTAACGCACCGATACGACCGAACAGCGTATCGGGCGCCCTGCCGCGGAACAGGTCGCTCAGCACCATGCCGGCCCCCCTCGGCGTTCGAAGCACGCTGGCGGCGTCAGGTTCGTTGCCATGATCCGGGGCCGCACAAGGGTGCGAAACGCGCGATGTTGGGGCAAGGTCGAGCCTCCAGGCAGGGTGCCGCCATGTCGTCCTCCTTCCTCATTACCGGCGCGTCTTCGGGAATCGGACGGGCGGTCGCCGACCGCCTTCTGCGCAAGGGATACAGGCTGCATCTTGCCAGCCGCAGGGCGCCGCTCGTCACCGAAGGCGCTGCCTGGGTCCCGATGGATGTGGACCAGGACGCCTCCGTCGCGGCGGCGATGGCCGCGATCGGCCCGGTCGACGGCGTAGTCTGTTGCGCCGGCTTCGCCGTCTTCGGCAGCGTCGAGGAGGTGCCGATCGAGCGTGCGAAGGCCCAGTTCGAGACAAACCTGTTTGGCTCGCTGCGCGTAGTGCGCGCCGCCCTGCCGGTCTTCCGGCGCGCCGGGCGCGGGCGCATCGTGCTGGTCGGCTCCCTCGCCGGCCGAGCGCCGATCCCCTTCCAGGCGCACTACTCGGCCTCGAAGGCTGCGATCGAGGCGATCGCGCAGTCGCTCTACAATGAAGTCGCGCCGTTCGGCGTGCATGTCAGCCTGGTCGAGCCCGGGGATATCCGGACAGCCTTCAACGACAACACCGACTGGGCCGCCTTGGCCAACTCGGACTACGGGCATCTTGCCAGCACGGCGGCGGCGACGATCCGCCGGACGCTGCTTGCGGCACCGGGGCCGGAGCTGGTCGCTGCGGCCATCGAGCATGCGCTCACCGCCCATCGCCCGCGCTTCCGCTACAGCATGGGACCAGGATCGCGCGTGGTCGGCCTGGCACGACGCCTACTACCCGATGCGGTGTGTCTTCGCCTGCTCCGGCGGCATTTCCTGCGGCCACGGGCGACACGCTGACCGACGCCGCCGTGCCTTCGGTTGCGGCGTGCATCCGGCACGCGATGCGACGGCCAGGCGTCGTGAGGGGCATCAGGCGCTGACCATCCCGAGATGCAAGCGTTTCGCCTGGATCCGTTCGAAAGGATCCATGTCATCCTGCGCGCCGAACGGCGCGAACTGCTTGCGATGCACCTCAGACCGCAGCCTGACGTTCACCAGCGAATAGATCAGCATGTGCATCGGGGAACGCAGAACCGTGCTCGGATCCATGGCGCGATGCAGGATGGATCGCCAGCTACTGAATTCCTTGAGGGCACGGAAGCAGCCCTCCGTGAACTGGTCGGCGGTCATGTTCCGAGGCACGAAGACGGCCTCGCCGTAGCGATAGCGCGGATCCACCCACCAGCGGTCGTAGATCAGGCGCCCCTCGGACCTGAGTTCCTCATAGAGGCGAGTGCCCGGCGTCGGCATCAGGATGTTGAACCCCGCCACAGCCAGCTTGTGCCGAATCGCGAACTCCACCGTGCGATCGAAGATGTCGGGCGAGTCCTGGTCCCAGCCGAGCACGAAGGCGCCCCAGAGCATGATCCCCGCGTCCCGGAACCGGCTGATCGCGGTCGCGTAGTCGATCCACTTCAGGTTCCAGCGCTTCTTCATCAAAGTCAGGCTCTCGGGCTCAAGGCTCTCGAAGCCGATGAGGGCCGTGACGCAGCCGCTGCGGCGCATCAAGTCGAGAAGGTCAGGTTCGCATGCGACGTCGATGGAAACCTGGCAACACCACTTGATGCGCAGCGGTATCAGGGCGCGCATTAGCGCCTTCGCGTTCTCGACATCGACGAAGAGGTTGTCGTCGACGAACAGGATGGGCCGTCGGCCCAGCCGCTCGATCTCGGCGACAATCTCGGGTATCGGCCGGCGTCGGACCGAGGAGCCGTAGAACGCCCGGATCGAGCAGAAGCTGCAGTTGAAGCGGCAGCCGCGGCTCCATTGCACTAGTGACATCGGAGCGTAGCGTTTGCCTGCGAAGATCGATCGATCGAACCTGACCCCGTCCAATCCCCTCTGGTCATCACCTCGATAGACAGGCTTCAGGGTTTGCCGCCTCGCATCCGAGATGATCTCGCCCCAGACCGATTCGGCATCGCCGATGACGACGGCATCAGCGAACAACGCGGCCTCGTCCGGAACCATGGATGGATGAAAACCGCCCATGACAACCTTAATGCCGCGGCAGCGGTATCGGTCGGCGATCTGATAGGCACGCCGCGCAGTGAAGGTCTCGACGGTCATCGCGACCAGGTCGGTGTCTTCACTGTATGGGATCGGCTCCAGGCGCTCGTCGTAGAGGACAGTCTCGACATCCGGCGGTGTGAGCGCCTTGAGGATGGCGAAGGCGAGAACCTCCATCGCGCTCGCGAGGCGATCGTCGAAGATGTTCGGCCGAATGAAGGTCACCTTCACGACGCTGTCTCCACCGGCCGAAGATGAACAAGCGCTCGCGAGCTCCGTGCCGACTGGCGCCGCGACGCCGCATGCAATGACCGCGGCGCGACGTATTGTTTTCACGGAGCGGTTGGAGGATGGATTGATGTGAATCAATCGCGCCGTCGCCGTGGCGGTCGGGGGGACTGAGCGCGCACCGCTTCCTATGCAACCGGCCGGAGGTTTAGCGTTGCAACGCGAGAAGTCGAGGCCGCCGGGCCATCTCAGCCCGGATGGAGGGGCTCGGTCGCCGAGAGTGCGTCTCCACCATGTAGCGACTTGCCGTAGAGCCTGTAGACCTTGCTGCGGGGCAGCTGAAACACGCGCTGAATGCTCTGCGCCGGCGCGTTGGCAGCGTCCACGAGTGACACTTCCACCTCCATGCTGAGCCTCGCGGCGATCCGCATCAGGTCGGCGACGAGTGCGACGGAAACGCCACGACCGATGCAGTCGGGCCGGACGCCCAGCAGCAGCAGCCGGCCCGTTGATATGCGTCGCACCCCAAGTAGCAGGCGCAGCCAGCCGAAGGGCAGCAGCCGCCCTCTAAGCCTTGCTAGCGCCTCGTTCACATCGGGCAGCAGCAGGGCGAAGCCCACCGGCTCTCCCTGCAGCTCAGCGATCCTGATCAAGTCGGGGCGGTAGAACGAGCGGAAGGCGGTGGCGCGCTCGCTGAATTCGTCCCAGGTGATCGGGACGAAGCCCCAGACCTCGCTAAAGCAAGCATTGTAGAGCGACCAGATGAGCCGCGCCTCGTGGACCCAGCGCGCGCGATCCGCCTGCCGCAGGCGCAGGCCGGGGCGTGGCCGTTCCGCACGGCGCAGGAATTGCTGCGCCAGGGGTGTTTGCGGAGCTTGCGGCGACCAGCGATACGCGTGGTATTCGCGGATCGGGCGATACCCCGCAGCTTCCGCCAGCGGCAGAAAGTAGCGCGGATTCTGCGGGCTCAAGAAGGACGCTCTCTGCTCGAAGCCTTCCGCAAGGAAGCCGACCTCGTCGTGCGTCGACAGGTTGATCGGGCCGAGCACGCGGCGCACGCCGCGCGCGGCGAGCCATGCTTCCGCGGCCTTGAATAGCGCCGCAGCGCAGGCGGGCTCATCAATGGACTCAAAGAAGCCGAAGAACCCGGCCTGCGGATCCCACGCCAGCTGGAAGGCCGTATCGCGGATCGCAGCAATGCGTCCGACGGGACGCGAGCCGCTCCAGGCAACGAATCGGACGGCCTCGCGCGCTCGAAGGGAGGGATTCGAGGCGGGGCTCCACCGCGCGCGTTCGTGCAGGCGTAAGGGCGTCACCCACTGCGCTTCCCCACGGTGCAGTTGTTCGGGCAGATCGAGGAAGGCCGATTCATCGCGGCGCGTGCGGACCTCGTCCACGCGGATCGTCACGACGCCTTACCTTTCGCCGGCAGACGTGGAGCCGATGTCGTGAGCATCTCGATCGCACGGCTCAGCAACGCGATCGGATCGCGGCCGCCGCCGGCGCTAATGCTTTCGATGTGGCAGCCTTCGGCGATCAGGTGGCCTGCACCGGGAAGCAGGGCGCTGCTGACCGGCACCAGGCCGTCATTTGGACCATAGCCGCGCCTCTCCATCCAGTTTGCGGCCGGCAGATAAAGCCTGGCCCGTCCGCGCGCATTCTGCGGTGTCAGATGGGTGGCCACGCAGACCGTCGGCACGCGCTCCAGCACCTCGGCGATATCAGCCGCATGTCGTGTCATCCAGCGTCGGCGGGCACGTCGGGTGAGGTCGCGCAGGCCTTCACCCGAACCGATGCCAAGCCCGCGCACCAAGGCCATCGAGGCCGCGGACAACGGGCCAGGGCGCAGCACTGCATCGGCGACCGGGCTACCCAGGAAGGGTGCTTGCAGTGCGATGAACCCGAGGCACTTCGCCCTGCTGCGCGCGTCCCCGAGGGCGGTCAGTGCTTCGACCCCGCCCTTGCTGTAACCGATGACCAGCGCGGGCTCTGGGCTGGCGGCGATCACATCCGCAAACCGCGCGCCATTGGCGACGACCGGCGCGAGCGTATCAAGGCGTACCAAATGAGCATCAGCGAGCTGGGACTGCAGCCAAGCCTGCAAGCTGTGCATGTAGTCGAAACCGATCGAATGCAGCCTTGCGGTAAGCTCGCCAAAAATCCCATACGCCAGGAGTACCCTTCGGCCTGCCAAATTCAGTGTCATCCCTTTGGTTGCTCCTCTTGGCGGGTCGAAAGCTCTAAGATGTATCAGCCGAGAGCCATCTCATTCGCGCCCGTCCCTGACCGCGATAACTTTCCTGAGCATATGCGGATTGCGCGCCTGCTCGGCGGCCATCTCCTTCAGGGCGCGGGCCTCCTGGGGCAGAGCCTTGACCTCGTCGGCGGTCGCAGCCTGGGCCTTGTCGCCAGCCCGGCCAAACGCGAAGCATCCAGACACAAGTCACAAGGCGTTTCGCAAAGGTCTCCCTCATGTTCGAGCATCGAATTTGAAACCTGGCCCAGCCACTCAGCAGCAAGCCTGTCGATCAGCACCGGCAGCGTCATCCCCTCCGGCTGCCGCCCGTCCAGGATCGCCTCCACGATGTCCGGCGCCAGCAGCGTCAGCCGCAGCACGCGCGAGACGTAGGACGAGTTGATCTTCTCGGCCGAGGCGAGCTCGTTGATCGTGGCGAAGCGCCCGGATTCCAGCATGCGCCGCCACCGGAAAGCCCTCGCCACCGCTTTGATGAGGGTGATGTCCTGCCGACGCTCCAGCGCCAGCACGCCGGGCGTGACCATTGCCTTCCGCCCGCCCCGCGGCTTCACCCGGAGCGGGATGACCACGGTCAGGGTCTGGGGCACCTCGCTCATGCGGCCGCCCTTCCGGCCTCTGGTGGCTGGGCAGCCAGGTCGCGGACCAGACTGCCGAGCCCGTCGAGCCGCAGCCGCACCGCGGCGCCCTCGGCCCGGACGTCGACCCGCTCCACCAGCAGCCGCACGATGCGCGCCCGCTCGGCGGGGAAGAGTTCGTCCCACAGCGGCTCGATCCGCTCCAGCGCCAGCAGCACCGCCTGCTCGGTGACGTCGTGTGCGATTGCGCGCGCTGCCCGCCATGTGCCCACGACCATCTCGGGCTGCCGCAGCAGTGCGCGGACCTGGGCGACCACCGCCGCCTCGATCTCGCCGGCCGGCAGCCGCGCGATCGCCGGCCGCTCGGCCGGACCGCCCTTCAGCACGGCCTGGCTGACATAGTAGCGGTAGATCTGCCCGCCCCTGCCGCGGCTGTGGCTGGGCGACA
Organism: Roseomonas sp. HF4; assembly: GCF_005222755.1. GTDB lineage: Bacteria > Pseudomonadota > Alphaproteobacteria > Acetobacterales > Acetobacteraceae > Neoroseomonas. Next base: position 1,644 of record NZ_STGD01000031.1, on the reverse strand, counting down.
TGGCGCGGCCCTCGCTGTCGAAGATCAGCCCGCGCAGCAGGGGCGCGGTGGCATTCCGCGTCCGGTTGACCCGCACCCGCGGGCTGACCTGCAGGACGGCGTGCACCGCGTCCCACCGCGCCTGACCAATGATGGCATCGTGCTCGCCGGGATAAGCCGTGCCCTTGTGCACCGCCTCGCCCAGGTACACGCGGTTGCTCAGGATCCGGTAGACGTCGCTCTTCGTCAGCGGGCGGCCTCGCTTGGTGGTGGCGCCCTCTGCACGCAGCACCTGCACCAGCTGGGTGCAGGACTCCATCTCGACGAAGCCCTGGAAGATCCGCCGCACCAGCGCGGCCTCGGCGTCGTTCACCACCAGCTTCCGCTCGCGCACGTCGTAACCCAGGGGCACAAAACCGCCCATCCACATGCCCCGCTTGCGCGAGGCCGCCACCTTGTCGCGGATGCGCTCGCCGATCACCTCGCGTTCGAACTGCGCGAAGCTGAGCAGGATGTTCAGCGTCAGCCGTCCCATGCTGGTGGTCGTGTTGAAGGACTGCGTGACCGAGACGAACGTCACATTGTTCGCGTCGAACACCTCCACCAGCTTGGTGAAGTCCACAAGCGATCGGGAGAGGCGGTCGATCTTGTAGACCACCACCACGTCCACCAGCCCCTCCTGGATGTCGGCGACCAGGCGCTTCAGAGCGGGGCGCTCAAGGGTGCTGAAGCGCGCCGGGTTTGTCGGAGGCTCCAACTCCTGAGAGGCTGGAGCGATGACGAGCAAGACGACGAACAAGTTCTCGCCTGAGGTTCGCGAGCGGGCGGTGCGGATGGTGCTGGAGCATGAGGCGCAGCACCCGTCCCGCTGGGCGACGATCCTTTCGATTGCGGCCAAGATCGGCTGCACGGGCCAGACGCTGAACGAGTGGGTGAAACAGGCGGAGCCTGACACTGGCCGCCGGCCTGGCCCGACGACCGAGATGGCAGCCCGGCTCAAGGCCCTGGAGTGCGAGAACCGCGAGCTGCGGCAGGCGAACGAGATCCTGCGCAAAGCATCGGCGTATTTTGCCCAGGCGGAGCTCGACCGCCGGTTCAAGCCATGATCGCATTCATTGATGATCATCGCGGGGCGCATGGGGTCGAGCCGATCTGCAAGGTCTTGCCGATCGCCCCGTCCACCTACCGCGCACAGGCGGCCCGGCGTCGCGATCCGGCGAAGTTGCCGGCCCGCACCAAGCGAGATGCCGCGCTGATGCCCGAGATCGAGCGCGTGTTCGAGGAGAACTTCCGCGTCTACGGCGTGCGCAAGGTCTGGCGCCAGTTGAAACGCGAAGGCCATCACTTGGCGCGGTGCACCGTCGCGCGCCTGATGCGTGGCATGGGCCTGCAGGGCGTGATCCGCGGCAAGCCGGTTAGGACCACGGTCAGCGACAAGGCAGCACCTTGCCCGCTGGACCACGTCAACCGGCAGTTCAAGGCACCGCGCCCGAACGCCCTGTGGGTCTCCGACTTCACCTATGTCGCGACCTGGTCGGGCTTCGCCTACGTCGCCTTTATCATCGACGCCTATGCGCGGCGGATCGTCGGCTGGCGCGTGTCTCGGACGGCGCATACGGGCTTCGTGCTGGATGCGCTGGAACAGGCCCTGCATGAGCGGCGCCC
>NZ_STGD01000030.1 GCF_005222755.1 Roseomonas sp. HF4 | reverse complement strand
TCCGGCGCCAGGCTCTCCTGGCCGATGGTGCGATGTGCCATGCCGCCCGCTCCCCGCGTCGCGCAGCACAGAGAATCAGTGAGCACGCCGCGCCGCAAGGCTTCCGCGCACAGGTCTCAGAACTCGTTGGCGGCCTTCACGACGATGAAGGCCGGGCTGGTGATCAGGTCATGCGCTTTGAGCAGGCGGTAGACCGAGGCCTCGGAGACGAAATAGCGCGCTTGGTCGGTGAAGCGCACGGCGAGTTCGCGCGGCGAGCTGGATCCACCGGCAACTCGCCTTATCCCATGCCCTCTGCGGCGACCAGACGGCGGCACGCGCCTCGGTGGAGGCGCTGCGGCGCGCGCATCCGCATGTGGGCATGACCACGCTGCTCGGCGCCTTCCATCACTGCCCGAAGCCCGTCCGCCTGATGGAGGCGCTCCGGGCCAACGGCCTGCCCGACTGAGAGCGCAAAGCGCCCTCAGCGTCCATGGCCGTTTGATCGAGAACAAGATTCCAAAGTGGCAAAGTTGATACCAAATGAACCTGTGCCTCGAGATTCACCCAGAAGGAGTGACTCGCATGCAGGGCGTGGTTTGGGACCTCACTCTCCTCCTCTGCGGCACCATCGCCGCCGTTTTCCTGTATGTCCGGGGTGCCTCGCGAACGCGAGCGGAGCAGGCGGAGGTGCAGCCACGCGCCTACCGCATCCGCCTCGCTCTGCTGCTCGTCCTCGTCCTCGTTGGACTGCCGGTCTCGGTGGTGACGCTGGCCGGCATGCCGCGCAACGAGAGCGGCGCTGGCGGCGAGATCGTCACCGTCACCGGCGGCCAGTGGTACTGGAACCTCGATCGGGAGCAGGTGCCCGCCGGCGTGCCGGTCGAGTTCCGCGTCACCAGCGTGGACGTGAACCACGGGATCGGCCTCTACGACCCCGAACTGCGTCTGCTCGGCCAGACGCAGGCGATGCCCGGCTACGTCAACCACCTGCGTCACACCTTCCATCAGCCCGGGACCTACCGGCTGCTCTGCCTCGAATATTGCGGCTTGGCCCACCACGGCATGGTCGCCGAACTCACCGTCGTCGCACGTTGAAGGGGAGGAAACGCCATGCCTGCGGATGCCCCCGGCCGGGAAGGCCCCACGCCCTTCGCGCGGCGGATCCTCGCCGCCTACATCGCCGTCACCGCGCTCGTACTGGTCCTGATGATGGTGCTCGGCGTGCTCATGCGCCTCGCCCAGTCGGAATGGCTCGCGCTCGATCCGGCCTTGTTCTACCAGTCCATGACGATCCACGGTGTCGGCATGGTCGGCATTGCCGCGGTCGGCGGCGCAGCGGTGATGTGGTATTTCCTGAGCCACCACGTCAGGCTTGATGCCCGCATCCTGCTCGCCAACCTCGTGCTCTTCCTCGCGGGCACGGTCGCGATCCTGGCCGCGGCCTTCCTCGGCGGTTTCGCCGGGGCCTGGACATTCCTGTTCCCGCTGCCCGCAAGCTCGGGCGGCGCCTGGGAAAGCGGTGCGGCGGCGACCTTCCTGCTCGGCCTGCTCGGCATCGGCGTCGGATTCCTGCTGCTGTTCCTCGACGTAGCGCGGGCGCTGATCCGCGATCGCGGCGGGCTCGCACGCGCGCTTGGCTGGCCGCAGCTCTTTGCCGGCAGCATCGAACCGGCCCCGCCACCCACCGTCGTCGCCAGTGCGATGGTGACGATCGTCAACATCCCGGCGCTGGTGGCCGGCGCGGCGATCATCGTCATCAGCCTCGTGAACCTGATCGTTCCGGAATTCGGCGTGGATGCGCTGTTCGCCAAGAACATGACGTATTTCTTCGGCCACACCTTCGTGAACGCGACGATGTACATGACCGTCATCGCGGTCTACGAGATCCTGCCACGGCATACGGGCCGGCCCTGGAAGGTGAACCGCGTCTTCCTCGCCGCCTGGACCGCGTCCACCGCGATGGTGCTGCTGGTCTACCCGCACCACCTCATGATGGACTTCGTGATGCCCGCCTGGGCGCTCGCGATCGGCCAGGTGGTCTCCTATCTCAATGGCTTTCCGGTGCTGCTGGTCACCGGCCTCGGCACGCTCGCCATCGTCCACCGTTCGGGCATCCGCTGGAGCGCGACGACCACGCTGATGTTCATCGGCATGTTCGGCTGGATGGCGGGCGTGATCCCCGCGATCCTGGATGCGACGATCGTTGTCAACCGGGTCATGCACAACACCATGTGGGTACCGGGCCATTTCCACTTCTACATGCTGCTGGGCCTTGTGCCGATGCTGGTGGCCTTCATGTACCACTTCACCGGCCTCGAACGCGGCGCGCCGGAGGGCGGCGCGGCGCCCGACCGCTGGGCCATCGGCGTCTTTCTCTTCGCGGGGCTCGGCTTCGTCGTGACGTTCCTCCAGTCCGGGCGCGACGGTGTGCCCCGGCGCTGGGCGCAGCACCTGCCCGAATGGCTGCTGCAGGACCGGATCGCGGCGGCACTCTCGCTCCTCGTGCTCGCAGCCGGGGCGGTGATGCTGCTGCGCGTGCTGCGCGGCGCGCTGCGCGGGGGGGCCGCGTGGTCCGCCGAGGCGTAATCGCGCTGCCCTTCGCCCTCGGCGCCGGGGGCGGCGCCCTTGGCCTGGGCACGGAGGGCTTCCGCATCTTCACCTCGGAGGGCGTGCGCCGCGCCGCGGTCGTACGTGCACCGCGCGACCTGCCGGATGTGCCGCTCGAGGACCAGGACGGGCGGCGCTTCCGCCTTGCCGAGCTCCGCGGCCGCGTGGTGCTGATGGAATTCATCTACACCCGCTGCGCCACCCTATGCCTAGCGCTCGGCAGTACCTTCCAGCAGCTGCGCGAGCGCATTGCGCGCGCCCATCCCGGTGCCGGCGTGCAGTTGCTGACCGTCAGCTTCGACCCCGCTTATGACGACCCGCTGCGGCTCGCGGAATTCGCCGAACGGCACGGTGGGGCTGGCCCCGACTGGTGCTTCGCCCGCCCGCTCGACGACAGGGCGCTCGCCGCGCTGCTCGCCGTCTGCGGCATCGTGGTCCGGCCCGACCGCTACGGCGGCTTCGACCACAATGCCGCGATCCACCTGATCGACCGCGCGGGGCGGCTGGCACGCGTGCTCGGTCCCGCCGCGATCGACCAGGCGATGATCGAGCTCGGCCGTCACCTGGCCTGAGGCCGGAGGCCCCGCGATGCCCCCGGCGGCGCTGCCGCTTCGCCCCGCGGCGCAGCCGGCCGCGCTGCTCGTGCCGGTCGTGCTGTTCGCCGCCGCCGCGTTGCCGCCGCTGGCGCCGCTGTTGCAGGCGAGCCTGCCGCTGCATGTCCTCGTACAGTTCCCGCTCCTCGTCGCGGCCGGCTTCGGCGCGGGCCGCACGGCTGCCCGGCGCCGCGGCCCTTGCGATGTGGCCGAGGCCATCGCCGCCTTGCTGCTCGCGATCGGCTGCCTGGCCTTCTGGATGCTGCCGCGCTGGCTCGATGCCGCCGTGCTCGACGCCCGCGTCGATGCTCTGAAGGCCGCCTCCCTCGCACTGCTCTGCGGCCTGCCCGGGGGCTGGTGTTGGGGGGTGCTCCCGGCCGTCGCGCGGGGCGTCCTCTGGGCGAATGGGGTCTCGATGGCCGTCGTGATGGGCTGGCTCTACCTGAACGCCCCGGAGCGGCTCTGCACCACCTATCTGCTGGACGAGCAGGCGGTGCTCGGGGAAGGCATGCTGATCCTCGGCGCCGGTCTGGCCTTGTGGGGCATCGTCGCAGCGCTGCGCGGGCCTCAGCCGGGTTCGTCGTGATGGCTGCCGAGCCGGCCATGCAGCCGCGCGTCGTGGGTGCGGAAATGCTCAGCAAACCAAGATTCGAGCCTCGCCGCCAGCCGTTCCGGACCCTCGGGCGCGCCGCCGTCCATGATGTCGCGCAGGTCGTCGAGCAGCCGCTCGTGGTCGGCCTTGTGCCCCGCTATCGCATCGTAGCCGTGCCGGCGCATGAAGCTTTCCTCGAGCGCGAAATGCGCTGAGATGCCGCGCAGCAGGTCGCCGAAGGCGACCTCCAGCAAGTCTGCCGCCTCGCTCGCCGCGATGCGTTCCTGCAGCGCGGCCACCAGCGCGATCAGTTCCCGGTGCTCATGATCCACCGCCGGGTTGCCGACGCTGTATTCGTCCCGCCAGGGGATGCGCGGCATGGCTGGTTCCTCCCTCCGCTCCCTCAGCGCAGTACGAAGCCGCCCGCTGCCGGGCGGAAGTCGATCGCCACGCTCTGCCCGGCGCGCAGCGCGATGCTGTGCTCGGCCACATTGTCGAAGCCGTCGGTGCGCGTGCCCTCGCGCAGACGCAGCGCGACGACATGCGTGCCTTCCGGCAGCGCGAGGCGGCGGTAGAGGCGCGACGGTCCATCCCCGGCGATGCCGCCGGGCGTCGCCGTCTCCCGAAGCACCGGCCGGCCGTCGATGTCCATTTCGATATGCACCGCCGGTCTCCGACGCTCGCAGACGCGGATCTGCCGCATGTTCGGTGGCAACCGGGCGAGTTCGGCCGCGGTCAGGTCGCGGCAGCCGCTGCTGCGGTCCGCCGCGTGGCTGATGCTCAGCTTTATGACGCCGCTGCCCTCGGGGATCGGCCGGTGCAGCGGCCAGGCGGAGAACAGCGCAACGAGCGCCATCAGCGCGACGCTGGCGGCGAACCCGGCCGCCAGGCGCGCGGCAGTCATTCGCCCGCCGCCGCTTGAGTCGGGCGCGCCCCCCGGCGCAGGAGTCGCCACCGACGCTGCCACGGACAGCCGCGCGCGAAACGCCTCGATCTCCCGCTCCAGCCGCGCCCGCTCGGTCGGGCCCGCCCAGATGGTAAGCAGCCGGTCGCGCGGCACGCGCGCGCGCAGATAGGGGTCGCGTTCATGCGCGAAGCGCGCGCGCGTCCAGGCGATGCCGAGGCGGTGCTGGCATTCCCGCTCGGCGCAGCCCGCCATCACGACGCCATCGGCATGTCCACGGCTGAGGATGAAGTCGATCATCGACGGTGGCGCCATGGCGACGCATGGCATCATGACGCGACCGGCCGCCGGCGCCGCGGCCGCACCATGACCACAGGCGAGCACCATCACGCGCGGCCTGGGCTGCGGCTCGATCCCGGCCGTAAGGACGTGCTCGCGCAGGGTGTGCAGCGGTAACGATGGCAGGTCGATACCGGTGACAAGATCGCGGCTGCGCCGGAAGGGGGTGGAGGACGGGCAAGCCCCCATGCAGATGCCACAGGCGACGCAGCGGTCCGCTCGCACCGCCGCCTCGAGCGGGAAACGCGCGCCGTCGGTGCGCGGCACGAGGTCGATCGCGGCGTAGGGGCAGTCCTCCACGCAGCGGCCGCAGCCGTTGCAGTGATCGAGGAAGACCTGCGCCGCCGGTGCTTCGCGGCGCGGCGGCATCAAGGGCAGGCCGATCATGACGAGAGTAAGGAGCGCAACCCCGGCCCAGACGGCCCCCGCCGGCACCGCATCGATCACCGGGTAGAGCGGCAGGATCAGCCAGTCGATGCCGACGCGCTGCGGCATGGTCGCGAGATCCGCCGGCGCCTGCGAGACGGCGGGCAGGGCGAAGGAAACCACCACCAGCGCTGCAAGCGTCACGCCCATCAGTGGCCGCGGCGGCGCGGTGCGCGCCGCGGCGATGCGCTGCACGTGGATCCAAATCATGAGCAGCAGCAGCAGTGGTATCGCGATGTGCAGGAACACCATCAGCGTGAAGAACCGCGACGAAAGATCGGCGGGGGCAAGGAAGTTGCGCGCGATCGGTTCGCCGAAGATGCCGAGCCAGTCGAGCAGTTCGGTCGAGACGATCGCGACGTGCTGCGCGAGCGAATCCCACACTAGCCAATAGCCGGTGATGCCCGAGATGTAGACGAACCAGATGACCGGCACGCCGGTCACCCAGGAGAACCAGCGCCGGCCCCGATAGCGGTCGCGCGCGAATTCCCGCACCAGGTGCACCAGCATCACCAGCACCATCAGGTCCGAGGCGTAGCGATGCAGGCTGCGCGCGAGCCCGGCGTGGAACCAGTGATCCTCGGTCAGCCAAGCGACCGAGGCATAGGCATCGGTCACACCGGTGTCGAAGAAGATGAAGAGATAGATGCCCGAGCCCGCCACCACCCAGAACATCAGCCAGCCGAGCGGCCCGAGATGGGCGAGCGGGTTGCAGGCCGGGCCGAAGACGGTATCGAACGCGCGCTCCGCACGGTCGAAGCCACGCCGCAGGGCGTCGCGCATCCGGGCCTATCCCTCCGCCCCACCCGCTGCCGCTGCCGCTGCGCGCGGGCGCCGGTTCGTCCACCACAGCCGGATCACCAGCCCGATCGTCAGCAGCAGCGAGGCGCCGCCGATCGCGATACCGAAGAAGATACCGTAGTCGAAGCGGTAGGCGCCCATGGACGGGCTGTAGACGGTGCAGAGGAAGCGGATGCGTGCCCACAGATCCTGCGGCGCGAGCGAGCGGGGCGCGAGGCCGAAAACCAGCTCCTTCAGCGGCTCGACGAACACTGGAAGGGGGAAGTCCTCGCCATAGACATGGCGATAGACCCGCCCTCCGGCGTCGAGGATGGTGGTCTGGGTGACATGCTCGAAGCCGCCCGCGGCGGCGCGGTAGCTGAAGCCGAGTTTGGCGAGCAGCCGCGCCGTCGTGTCCGGATCCGCGCTGGCCAGGCGCCAGCCGGAGATGTCGAGCTCATGCGCATCGGCGAAGGCGGTGAGCGCGGCCGGCGTGTCGCGCCGCGCGTCGAAACCGAAGGTCAGCACCTCGAAGCTCGTAGACCCGAGCACGCGGCGCGCCTCCGTCACCGCCTCGCGCAGCCGGTCGGTCGCGGTCGGGCAGACCGAGGCGCAGCGCGTGAAGACCAGGCTGATCACGAGCGGCCGCCCTCGTAGTGCCGCAAGGTCGAGGGGCCGCCCTGCGTGGTCGCGCAGGCGGTGCGCGCCGACCTCGCGCCCGATCGCTTCCTCGCTGACGGCGAGCGCGGCCGCGGCATCAAGCGGCGCCGGCGCCGCGCCCAGCGGCCCGGCCACCAGACAGAGCAGTAGGATCGCGAGGCGTTTCATCGCAGCACAGCGTCGAGCACGACACCGCCGGCGAGCAGCGCGAATTGCAGGAGGGAGGCACGGAAGGTCGCGATTGCCCTGGCCGGCGAGGGTTCACGCCAGAGCTGCACCGCCCGCCAGGCGAAATACACCCCGCCCGTGCCGGCGAGTACGCCATAGGCCAGCCCGAGGCCGTGCCAGAGCGGCACCATCGACAACAGCGCGAGCGCCACCGTATGCGCCAGGATCACGGGCGCCCAGATGCGCGGAGGAACCAGCACCGGCAGCATCGGGATGCCGGCATGGCGATAATCCTCCCCGCGCGCCGCCGCCAGCGCCCAGAAATGCGGCGGCGTCCAAAGGAAGAGCACGACGGCGAGGATGGCCGGTGCCCAGCCGATGCCGGGCGACACGGCCGCCGCCCCGGCCAGAACCGCGAAGCTGCCGGCCGCGCCGCCGATCACGATGTTCCACGCCGTGCGTCGCTTCAGCCAGATCGTGTAGACCACGCCGTAGGTCAGCGCGCCGAGGAAGACGAGCAGCGTCGCCACCCCGCCGCCCGAGACATAGGCGAGCAGGAGCGAAGCCGCGAGCAGCCCGAGGAAGGTGGCCGGCCAGACGGGACCAGGGCGCAGCGTGCCATCGGCGAAGGGCCGGCGGCGCGTCCGCCGCATCAGCCGGTCCGTGTCTCGTTCATGGTAATGGTTGAAGCCGCCGGCCGCCGCCGAGGCCCCCAGCACGGCGAGCGTGAAGGCGAAGGCCCGGCCCGCCGGCACCGTCGGCCCTGCCGCCAGCATCCCCGCGAGGGCGCCGAAGGCCACCGCCGCGCCGATGCGGAGCTTGAGAAGAACGACCGCAGTGCCGATCGCGCCCTGCATGGCGATGCTCCCGCCCTCAGCGGAACAGCCAGAGCTCCGAGAGGTACTTCCAGTTGACGAAGTAGTAGAGCACGAAGGCCGAGAAGAAGAGGCCGACCAGGATGATCGTGCCTGGCAGTTTCACGGTGGCGTGGCTGCCGTAGGTCGAGGCCGCCTCGGCCGCCTGCTGGTGCAGTGGGAAGGTGAGCGGCCGCGTCTGCGCGCCGCCGAGCTTCGGACCGACGAGGATGGAGGCAACCACGTTCACCACGAACATGATCCCGCCGATCGCGGCGATCACCGCGAAGATGCCGTTCAGCCCGAGCATGAGAAAGGCACCGGGCGCGTGCTCGAAGGCGTGCGGCGCGTCGGTGAAGGTAGTGTCCCAATGACGGCGCGCGACGCCGAGCGTGCCCGCGCCCATCATGAACATTGAGATGCCGCCCGCGCCAATGCCGAACAGCACCGGCTGCCAGGTTGCCATGCGGGGCCAGAGGATATCGCGCTGGAAGATGAGCGGCACGACCAGGTACGTCATTGCCATGAAGGCGAGCGTGGTGCCTGCCACTACCGTGCCGTGGAAATGGCCGGGCACATAGAGCGTGTTGTGCATCAGCACGTTGAGCTGCTCGGTACCGAGCACCACGCCCGAGATGCCGCCGATGAAGCCGAACATCACCAGCGAGAGGAACATCCCCGAGAAGGCTGGGTTGCACCAGGGCGCCTTGCGCAGCCATTCGAAGGCGCCGCGGGTGAAGCCGTTGCGCCGCTGCGCCGCCTCGATCGCGCCGGGCACCGTCAGCCCGTGGATCATCGAGCCCATGACCGCGAGGTACATCATGTAGCTCGTGTTCACGATCTTCCACTGCGAGCTCAGGCCCGGCTCGGCCAGCAGGTGGTGCGCAGACGCGAGTTGCAGGAACAGGATGTACATCAGGAAGGCCATGCGGCTGACCTTCTCGGACAGCGGCCGCGCGCCCAGCACCATGGCGCCGATCGCGTACCAGATCGCTACATGCGCCGAGACGTTGATCTGTTGCGACGAATGCCCCATCCCCCACCAGACCAGCTTGTACATCAGGCTGTCGATGTTGGAGACGAAGCCGAGCGACCAGAGCAGCGTCGGGATCAGGATGATCGCACCCGAGGCGATGGTGAAGACCGCGATGATCGCCGCCGTCAGCGCGCCGAAGGTGACCAGCGGGATCGACCCGTCATAGGTCTTCTCCTGCCGCGCCACCATGAGCGTGCCGAAGAACACCGCCACCCCCACCAGCGCACCGACCGCGAAGAGAATGAGCGAGAGATAGAACCAGGGTGAGGCCATCATCGGCGGGTAGGAGGTGAACATCACCGAGGAGTTGCCCTCGAGCACCGCGTAGTTGGCCATCAGGGCGCCGGCCACCATCAGCACGAAGCCGAGCCAGGCCATGCGCGGCGCGGCCAGCCGCGCGCCGAGCAGCACGGCCGAGGCGAAGTACAGCACTGCGATCTCGAAGAAAATGATCCAGAATAGCAGCACGTTCGCGCCATGCGCGGTCAGCACCAGGTAGAACCATTCGGCGCCCAGGAGATGCACCGCCTGCCAGCGTGTCAGCGCCACCAGCAGGCCGAACAACCCGCCGATCGCGAGGAAGACGACGGCGGCGACCGCGTTGACCTTGATCAGCGCCTCGGCCTGCGCCTCGATGCGCAGGCCGGTGAAGCGGCACGTGCGATATTTGGCCACGCGGGCGGGGGCTTCTCCCGCGACGCCGATGGCGCCCGCATCGATTGCCGTCATGTCGCCGCCTCCCGCGCGCGTGGCGCTATTCGGTGACGCGGATCCGCCCCGTCATCCGGTGGTGGCCGATGCCGCAGAATTCATTGCAGATGATTCCGAACTGGCCGGTCTCGGTCGGCGTGAGCGTGATGACGTGCTCGTAGCCGGGATGGACCGAGATGTTGATGTTCGTCGGCTGCAGCGAGAAGCCATGCTGCCAGTCCACCGAGGAGAGATGGATACGGTAGCTCTGCCCGCGCTTCAGCTCGAGGATCGGCCACCATTCCCACAGCCGCGCCAGTATGTAGACATCCTCGCCGGCCGGCGGGCGGACCACCGGCGTGCCGTTCTCCTCACCGACCTTAAAGCGCTCCGCGAATGCCTCGACCCGCGCTTGGTAGGCGTGCGGCTGCACCCGGTAGGTTTCGGTCGATAGGTTCTGCTGGCCGATGAAGTGCCACGCGATCATGAAGAAGAACATGAACAGGCCCCAAAGGACCGTGACCGCGATCCAGCCGATCTCGACCCCGTGGACTGGCTCGTTCCACCAGATGCGCTTCGGCGGAGGCGATATGGCCATGGCACGACCTCCCCTGTCGGTGCCGCATCAGTCGGCGAGCGGCACCGAGATGATCTCCATCACACCCCAGATCAGGTAGAGCACCGTTGGCAGCGTCACGCCGAGGAAGAGCAGCAGGAACGGGCTGTCGAGAACCTGCTGCATCACCGGTATCGGGCCGGGTGCCGCTTCGGGCGTGCTCGAGGCTGTATCGCCGTCGTTCGCCATTCCTCGCCTCCCACCGTCCCCGCCATGAAACGTGGCGCGGGAAAAAGGGGAACTTTGCCTACTTGAAATAAGCATGACGGTCTTCACGACGCGCCCGTTTGATCTATCGCAAATCACGACCTCAATCTGATCAGGTGGCCGCTCCTGCCGCCGCACGCCACGTGGGCAGAGGCGAGCGCCGTTAGCGCGACCGCGTCGGATGCGGCGTTGCTCGGCGTGCCGCCCTGGCCGAAAGATCAATAGGGACGATGCCGTCAGGCGCCCGCGAAGCGGGTCACGCGATGCTTGAGTTGGCAGTCGCGCAGGTCCATCCTGAGTTTGTCACCAAGTCTGCGGGTGCCCCATGCCTCGCTTCCCGCATTCGGCCCTTGCGCGGGCTGTCCTCACGCTGCTGCTGATTGCCGCGCTTCACGAACCTGCCCTCGCACAGCAGCGCCGTGTCGCTCTCGTTGTCGGCAATGGCGACTACCGGCATGCGCCGGCGCTGCCCAATGCGAGCAACGACGCCGACGCGGTGGCGAACGCGCTGCGCGACCTCGGGTTCACAGTCACGCTTGAACGCAACCAGCCGATCGAGGGGATGCGCGCGGCCCTGCGTCATTTCAGCGACGCCGCGCGCGGCGCCGAGGTCGCCCTCTTCTTCTTCGCCGGGCATGGGCTCCAGATGGCCCAGCGCGACCGGGCCGAGAACTTTCTGGTCCCGGTCGATGCCCGCCTGGCCGATGCGCGCGACCTAGAGGATGAGACGATCGGCCTCTCGCGCGTGCTGCAACTGATGGACGGCGCGCACGCGCGGCTGGTCATCCTCGATGCCTGCCGTGACAACCCGATTCTGGCCCGGATTGCGCAGACCAGCGCGACGCGGAGCATTCGTCGCGGCCTTGCGCCGATCGAGACCGCCGAGGCCCAGGGGACGCTGATCGCTTTCTCAACTGCGCCAGGCGCGGTGGCCGCGGATGGCAGCGGGGGCAACAGCCCCTTCACCCTGGCGCTGCTGCGGCACCTGCCCACGCCGGGGCTCGAGATCCGCGGCGCGCTGACGCGCGTGCGGGCGGAGGTGGCGCGGGAGACGGGGAACAGTCAGGTGCCGTGGAGCAATGACGGCCTGTTGAGCGAACTGTATCTGGCGGGCCGGGCACCGCCGACGGCCGCAGCATCGTCGCAGGTGCTCACGCCCTCGGCGGCCGCGATCGAGCTGGCGTTCTGGCAAAGCATCGGAGCCAGCAGGGATCCGGCGGATTTCGAGGAGTACCTCCGGCGCTACCCGGATGGAAACTTCTCGGGTCTCGCACGGAACCGGATCGCGTTGCTTGGCCCGCCGGCGCCCGCCGCCATACCCATGGGACCACCAGCCGCCCCCATGCCTTCCGCAACGCGCGCGCCGGCCCCGCCGCAGCGGGCGGCCGTCGCGCCGCCAGCGCCCGTCGCCGCACCCGCTGCCGCGGCGGGGGTGGCGCCCGCTCCTCCCGTGCCTGCTGCAACGCGCCCTTCCGCGCCAGCACCACCAGCATCGCAGGCGCGCCCAGGGGAGCGTTTCCGCGACTGCCCCGAATGCCCCGAGATGGTCGTGATACCGCCGGGACGCTTCGTCATGGGCAGCCCTGCCTCGGAGCGCTGGCGGGAAGCCGATGAGGGGCCGCAGCGCGAGGTGACGCTGGTGCGCCCGGTGGCGCTCGGGCTAGGTCCGGTCACGGTAGGGCAATTCGTCGCCTTCGCGCAGGCCACAGGGCGCCGAATGACGGCGGCCTGCCGACGATGGAACATGGCGGACGACAGTTTCGTGCCGACGCCCGCGCTGGGCTGGACGAATCCCGGTTTCCCCCAGGGGCAGGACCATCCAGTGGTCTGTGTCTCCTGGCATGATGCGCAGGCCTATGCGCGATGGCTGTCGGAGCGCACAGGGCGGCGCTACCGGCTCCCGACCGAGGCAGAGTGGGAATACGCCGCACGCGCCGGAACGCGGACCGCCTGGTGGTGGGGCGACGACGAGGCCGCGCAGTGCCGCCATGCCAATGGCATCGACCAGCACGTGCTGCGGACCGTGGGTTCGCCCGGCCGCTACGTCTTCGCGCCCTGCAGCGACGGCTTCATGCACACCAGCCCGGTCGGGCGTTTCGCGGCGAACGGCTTCGGGCTTCACGACATGGTGGGCAATGCTTGGCAGTGGGTGCAGGACTGCCATCACCCGAGTTACGAGGGCGCGCCTGCGACGGCTTCGGAGGCTGTGGAGAACCGGGACTGCGCGCTGCGCGTGCTGCGCGGCGGCGCCTGGACCAACGCACCCCGCTTCCTCCGCTCCGCAGACCGGCTAAGGAACGATCCCGCGCTGCGCTTCACCTTCGTCGGCTTCCGCGTGGCCACGGCGGCACCGTGAACGCGCCGGTAAGCGCCGGCACACCTACGGAGTCGCCACCTCGATCCATAGCGGCAGGTGGGTGAAGCCGCTGCCGGGATAGTCTGCGCGCACCGCCGCGCGGCCCGGCAACGCCGCGATTCGTCGCGTCCGTCCCAGCAGGGTCCCGATGATCAGCCGCAACTCGAGCCGCGCGAGCGGCGCGCCGGGGCAGACATGGATGCCCGCGCCGTAGAGCAGGTTGCGCGCCGCGTTGCCGGCCGGGTCGTAAGCGTCCGGCTCGCCGAAGACGGCCTCGTCCCGGTTGGCCGAGGCCCAGATCAGCGTCACGCGCTGCCCGGCCGGGATGCGCCGGCCGCCGACGGTGATCGGGCGCGTGGTGACGCGGCGGTTGGCGATCAGCGGGGCGTGGATGCGCAGGATCTCGTCGATCGCCGCGGGCAGGTCGGCCGGCGACGCGCGCAGCGCATCCTGCAGGACGGGCCGTTCGGCAAGGTAGTCGAGGACGATGCCGACCGAGGCGGTGATGGTGCCGACTTCCCCGACCGTCCAGTTGCGGATGATGCTGACGATCTCGGGGTCGGTCAGGGGGCGACCGTCCGCACGCTCCTGCATCAGGCGCATGGTGACGTCGCGGGGCGCGCGTGCGCCGGCCTGGCGCCGTTCGTCGAGCAGGGCGCGGATCTGGCCGTCGAACTCGAGCGCGACCTCGGCCATCTGCGCCGGGTCGCGCGCCAGCGTTGCCTGCGCGTTGCGGCGCGTCCAGGCGCGCAGGGGTTCGTGCAGGGCGTCCGGCCAGCCCATGAAGGCGCATTGCACGCGCAGCGCGAAATCCTCGGCCACGGCCGGGATTGCGTCGATCTCCCCGCGGTCCGGCAACCACGCGGCGATCGCCTCGGCGATGTCGCGGCAGGCCGGCTCGAAGGCGGCCATCATCTCAGGCGCGAAATAGGGCTCGATGATGCGGCGGAAGGCGGAGTGCTCGGGTGGGTCCATCCCGTTCGGCACCGTCAGGTGCGTGAAGGCGGCGTTGCTGAAGATCTCGCGGTCGAGCAGCGCGCGCATCACGTCCTCGTGGCGCAGCAGCGACCAGTGCAGGTAGTCGCTGCGAGCCACCGGGCAGCGCCGGCGCAGCGCGTCATAGGCGGCGATCTGGTCCGCGAGCGCGTCGGGCGCGCGCGGGTCCCAGTCCGGCGCCTCGGCATCCGCCTCCGGCGGGGTGGTGGTCTCGCTCATGGCGTCATCCTCGTTCCGTCACGCGGCTGCGCCGCGCGGCCCATCGAGCCGCGGGGCCCAGTCCTCGATCGCTCCGGTCGCGAGCCGGCGCGCAAAGAGGTCGCGCGCGCGTTCGGCGAGTTCCGGCAGCGCCGCGGCCTCGGCCAGCGCGGCCGGGTCCAGCATGTCGTGGAACAGCAGCCCGACCAGGCGGGTGAGCGGCCAGCCGGGATGCGGTCGGCGTTCGAGCCGCGGCCGCGCGTCGGCCGCGACCTCGCCGGGCTCCAGGACGCGGCAGTACCAGCCGGTGCGCCCGGTCTGCTGAACGCGCCGCGCCATGCCGGGCACGCCGAAGCGATCGTCGAGCTTCCAGCATGGCTGGCGCGCCTGGCTCACTTCCAGCAGCGCGCTGCCGAATCGCCAGGCATCGCCGATGCAGACCGTCGCCTCGTCGAGGCCCGTCACCGCCAGGTTCTCCCCGAAGGCGCCGGGCGCGGTGAGCACCGCCAACGCCGCCCGATACCCGGCGAGTTCGGCCAGCCAGGCACGGTAATGGCCGAGCGCATAGACATGCACTGCCTTCTCCGGTCCGCCATGGTGCCGTGGATCGCCTTGCTCGTCGCCCTCGAGGCCGAGCCGACCGACCGCGAGCCTGCCTTCGCGCGGCTGCTTGGCGACGGCGCTGCGCGCGCTCGGCCATGCATGGGGCACCGCCCGGCCTGTCAGGACGGCGGCGACGCGCGCCTCGCCCTCGGTCATGCCGCCTCCACCGGCGCCACGCCCGCCTTGCCGTGCAGGAAGCCGTTGGAGAACGGGGCGAAGGGATACAGCGCGGCGAGCGCCTCCCGCCGCGCCGCGGCTTCCATCCGGCCATCCCCCACGTCGCGGAAGACCCACGCCACGGCCACCATTTCGCAATGCTGCGGCGACAGGCGCAGTGATGCCACCCCCATCTCGCGCAACGCCGGGAGGTCGCCGACCAGGCTGGCGCATCGGTGCGAGACCGCCTGCAGCCCATTCACCGCGAGGAAGGGCTCCTGGTTGAGCGTCTCCACCTCCATGCCGTCGGGGTCCTGGTCGCAGACGGAGCGGCAATTGTCCTCGTGCAGACGGTGCACGCGCGCGTGGGGGTGGTGACGCGGCGGTTGCCGTGACAACGGCTCCGACGAAGTATCTCCAAAGGGAGGAGGCGCGCCGTCCAGCGACACGCCGCCCCCGCCTTTGCCCCCGGCATATCCATGACAGCCGGCCTCACTGGCTCTAGATCGGCTCACCGTCGTTCCCACCACCGCCCTCAATTCCCCCCTGCGTGCGGCGTCTGAGGCGATCACGCCGCTGGCCGATCAGGGTCAGCTCGGCCACGGCGGCATGCCTATCACCGTAGTATGACTCCCGATCAGGACGGTCCAGGTCAGCGCACCAACCAGCAGCCGTGCCGCTCCCGGCTGGAATCGTGCGCGCGGCTGCAGCGCCTCCCAGCGTGCCGCCCCCCAGGCCGCCCGCCGGCGCGCATCGAGCGCACGCATCCCGAGCAGGCTGATCGCTGCGAAGGGGCCGAACAGCAGCACATGCGCCAAGTCCCCGTTCGGCACGATATGCGCCCCCGATCACAGCGGGAGGGCGAGCAGCACCGGATGGCGCGTCAGCGCCAGCACGCCCGGGCGCGCTGGGTCGTAGCGGTCATTGCCCACCCCTGCGATCGAGAAGGGGTTCGGCACCTCGACGCCGAGTGCAGCGAGTACGCAGGCCGCGACCATCGCCGCGTTCACCACCCATGCCTGCCACCAGGCCCAGCCCCAGACCGGGACGAAGGGTGCGCGCCCGGCCGCGCCGATCATCCAGGCCAGGATCAGTACCGAAAGCGCGCTGTAGGCGGCCAGGAAGACGCGCTCGCCCAGCGCGGCCACGATCGGCCCGCGCAGCGCCGGGCGCGCCGGCAGCATGTGGCTGGCTAGGAACACGGCCCAGGCGGCGGCGTAGCCCAGGTGCAGCACCCACAGCAGCGGCTCATGCAGCGTCCGCAGCCCGTGCCAGCGCGACAGGCGCAGCGCGATGCAGGTCGCCGCCACCGCCGCGACCAGCCCCGTCGCGACGGCTCCAGGGGCGACAAGATCCACCGCGGCCACGCCGACCAGGGCCAGGATCGCCGCGCGATCCACGCCGGGCAGCGGCGCGAGCTCCACCGGACGACCCGCCTTGCGCAACGCATTCACCGTGAAGGCCGGCACGATATGACCAGCGCCCATCAAGTGATCCAGGCGGAATTTTAGTGGGCCATCGCAGCCGCGCCTGCTCCTGAGCTGATCTGCGACCTGGCCATTGGCACCGTCTCTGGGGCAGGCGGGCGGTACCCCAGCGACGAGTGCGGCCGTACCCGGTTGTAGTGCCGGCGCCATTCCTCGATCAGCACCTGCGCCTCCCGCAGCGTGTTGAACACCTCGCCGTTCAGCAGTTCATCGCGCAGCTTGCCGTTGAAGCTCTCCACGTAGCCGTTCTCCCAGGGGCTCGCCTTCTCGATGTAGGCCGCCCGTGCACCCACACCGGCGATCCAAGCCTTCACCGCCTCGGCAATGAACTCCGGCCCCTGGTCCGAGCGGATATGTGCGGGCGTCCCGTGCGTGAGGAACAGGTCGGCCAGCACCTCGATCACGTCCGACGAACTCAGCCTCCGCGCGACGCGGATCGCCAGCGCCTCGCGCGTGAACTCGTCCACCACGCACAGCATCCGGAACTTCCGCCCATCCCGGGTCCGATCCTCGACGAAGTCGTAGGCCCAGACGTGGTTCGCCCGTTCAGGCCGCAGCCGAATGCAGGACCCGTCCGCCAGCCACAGCCTGCCGCGCTTCGGCTGTCGCTGCGGCACTTTCAGCCCCTCCCGACGCCAGATCCGCTCCACACGCTTGCGGTTCACCGCCCAGCCCGCAGCCCTCAGCAAGGCGGTGATACGGCGATAGCCGTATCGCCCGTACCGCTTCGCCAATTCGATGACGTCGGCCGTCAGACGGGCCTCATCGTCCGCCCCGCGCGGCACCTTCCGCTGCGTCGAGCGGTGCTGCCCCAGCACCGCGCAGGCCCTGCGCTCGGAGATCCCGATCTCGCGCACCACATGCTCGACGCAGGCCCGCCGCCGCGCGGGGCTCACCATTTTCCCGACGCGGCTTCCTTCAGGATCACCTTCTCGAGCGTCAGGTCCGACACTGCCTTGCGCAGCCGCGCGTTCTCGCGCTCCAACTCCTTCAGCCGCTTCACCTGGTCCAGCTTCAGGCCGCTAAACTCCGTCCTCCAGCGATAATACGTCGGCTCCGTCACGCCGATCGCTCGCACCCCCTCAGCCACCGTCCTGCCCTGGACCACCAGGACTTCCACCTGGCGCAGCTTCGCCACGATCTCCTCAGGCGTATGCGCCTTCTTCCGCCCCATCCCCATCACCCCTTCGTTGCCGCCGGACTACATCACCGGCGGACTACTTCTAGGGGGGCAGGTCAGTGGGGCGATGCCGCATTTGCAATCCCGGGCTGAGATAGATGGCCAGCGGTACCGAAGGCAGCGGTCAGCCCAATGACTTTGGCGGCGTCCAACACACTGCGCCGCGACGTCGGCAAATTTGGGTCCCCGGCGGCATGACTGGCGCGAGAGACGCTGACCACGGATTTGTCCCTCGCTTCATCGGCGATTGGCAGTTTTAAAAGTGCATCATGGGGCATCTGAGATCACCTGTTTTGCCACGATATGGTACGGAGACTCCCAAAAGACACTCCGGTACTGCTACGATCTCTGGATAGTGACCGGATTTATTTGATTTACTTCCAAATTTAATCTGTGCGTCTGCTTTGTCGCTCGGCGAATTTGCCGCGTCTTCAGGGTGGTCCAGCACGCTCTGAAGCGTCGGATGCAGTGGGGGGAGCTCTGCCGAGCGCCCCATCATGGCACGTTGAGGAGCGTCGCCAGTTCCGTTCGACGCTTCACGAGGTCGGCCAAGCTGTAGCGGTCGAGCACGGCCAGAAACGCCTCGCGCGCTTCATGCAGCGCGCCAGACAGGCCACAGGCGGGAAGAATGGCGCAGTGGGCACGGACAGGTTCGAAACACGGCACAAGCGCCATGTCAGGCTCTGTGGTGCGAACAACCTCGTGCAGGCGAATGTCCGCGGCGGGCCTGGCGAGACGCAGCCCACCCCCCCTACCGCGCAAGGTTTCCACGAAACCAGCCAACCCAAGCTGATGGGTGACTTTGTTCAGGTGGTTCTTGGCAATGCCGTAGGCGTCGGCAACCTCAGAGATTGTGGCGAGTTTCCCGTCCATCACGGCCAGATACATCAGCATCCGCAGCGAGTAGTCCGAGTAGACGGTCAGGCGCACGGTCGCTCACCTCCTTGAGATCTTGCATAAACATATACCCTGCATCTTGCTTTTCGGCCACGCCTATAAGATATATCCGACATAAATGTTATGGCGCCCCGGCGTCGGAAGGCGAACGATGATGGGCCACTATGCGCTGCGGATATTCCTGCTTCCCGGCAACCTCGCCTGCGATGCGATCGGGGTGGTCGAGGGTGACGACCGGGCCATGGTGCGCACGCTGGTGAATATGCTGGTCTGGAATTTGGTCGCTGTCCTCGTCGTCGTCGCGGTGTACTGACTGATGCGGTGTGGTGTCGCATTCGATCGACGCGGACGGTCTGGTGACTGAGGGCGGCATTCGGCGTCTGTTGAACCTCTTCTACGGCCGCGTACGCCAAGATGCGCTGCTTGGTCCGATATTCGCCCGCGCGGTCGGCACCACCGAGGCGGAGTGGGAACCGCATCTCGCTCGTCTTGCGGACTTCTGGTCTTCGGTGATGAGACGAAGCGGCCGATATCACGGCGACCCCTTCACAGCTGGAGTTGCCCCCATCAAACCGGACATGCGGCTTGGGTTGCTGACTGCGCAGCGATGAACTCACGCGGCGAACGCATGCGCAAGCCGCTGTGAGGATGGATGGTGTTGTAGTCCTCG
>NZ_STGD01000029.1 GCF_005222755.1 Roseomonas sp. HF4 | reverse complement strand
GACCCAGACAGCAACTGGTCCAGGATCGCGTCAGGGATGATCAACTCTTTCCGTCGGGCCATGGGGGAGCTCCTTCTTTCCCATCATGACCGGCCACACACGGAATTCCTGACAGTCCCGCTAGCGGACGGGTCCTGCATCCGGCTGCGGCCGGAGCGGCCGAACCACGTCTGGGCCTACGACTTCGTTGAGGACCGGACCCGGGAGGGGCGGAAGTTCCGGATGCTGTGCGTGGTGGACGAGTTCACGCGCGAGGCACTGGCGATCCGCGTCGCGCGGAGGCTGAGTTCGTCGGACGTGATCGACGTGCTGGCGGACCTGTTTCTTGCGCACGGGACGCCCGCGCACATTCGCTCGGACCAGGGGCCGGAGTTCATCGCCGAGGCCGTGAAGGCATGGATCTCCGGCGTGGGTGCACGCACTGCCTACATCGAGAAGGCCAGCCCGTGGGAGAACGGGTACGTCGAGAGCTTCAACGGCAAGCTCCGCGATGAGCTGCTGAACGGCGAGGTGTTCAATACGCTGCGGGAAGCGCAGGTGCTGATCGAGGATTGGCGCCGGCACTACAATCGGGTCCGGCCGCACTCGGCGCTTGGGTAACGCCCGCCCGCTCCAGAGACGGTGCCCATGGCCAGGTCGCAGATCGGCTCAGGAGCAGGCACGGCTGCGATGGCCCACTAAAATTTCGCCTGGATCACTCGATGGGGGCTGGTCACGCCGCCGACCTAGCTCTCAACCTCGTAAGTGGGCCGTGTTGGTCGTGAACGAGGCCTCATCGACGATGATTCACCCGGGGACGAGTGCCAGGTCGATTTGCCGCATCGCTTCGCTGCGGTCGCGCCGCAGCACCGCTTCGCGCGCGAGGGTGATCTGCTGCAGGCGAGCATCGTGCATCGGATCGGCCGCCATCGAGGACAGCACGCTGCGGCTCAGCATCCGCGTCGCCGCACGTTCGAGGAGTTCGTTGGCGGAACCGAAGTTGCCCTGGTTCACGGCATCCCGCGCCTGAGTCAGCCACTGCCTCGTGCCAACCCAGTCAGCGTCGCGGGCATCCGCCATAGCACCTTCGCGGTTCTGGCTCGGCACGGCCGGAATGCCGGGATTGGCCTGCTGGCGCTGCATCTCGGTGACGGCGGCGTCACCCGTTTGTCGTGCGGGCGACTGCGCCGCGACCGGCAGGGCGATGGCCAGTGCACCCAGGGCGACAAGCCCCCTCATAGTCTTGGACATCGTGCAGCTCCTTGTTTCAGGGCCTGGCTGCCGGCGGCGCGGATACCTCCGCAGCGCAGGGATGGCCGCACTCAGCGAGGCCGCACGTAGACGGTGCTTGGCGCGCTCGAAGACGGGGGAGTGACGATCATCGTCGTCGGCTCAGGCGCCTGTCGGATCACGACCTGCTCCGCCGGAGGATTGTTTACCGTGCACCCCCCCAGCACCAGGAGCCCGAGGGTTGCAGCCTGTGCCGCGCGGATGGAGATAGACATGTGACGTTCTCCGTCGTGGCCGACCCTCGCGTGTCCGTGCAGAGCCTGGCCATGTGTGACTGTTTCGCTCAGGATCGAGCGTAGGTTCAGTGAACGCGCCATCGACGGGCAAGTTGCACAACCAGCGCGCAGATGCTGCGCGGGTTCCACTCGACGATGACGGTATTGGGGAACGCCGCGAGCTTTGGCCGCATCATGAAGCGCACCGGACGTCGTCCAGCGTAACGCGCGGCGCGCAGCTTCGCCGCCGTCGGTGTGTTGATCCGCAGGGCGCAGCATCGGACGCATCCAGAGGACCCCATGCCAAAATAAACCAAACCGCCGCCCGCGCGCGCCCACATCACGCCGCCGCCGCCCAGACCGAAAAATACTGGCCAGGGCACCATCCCTGCGCCAACTCCGGAAAATGCCGAAAATCCTAAACCTGCGCCCGAGCCAGACCCGGCGGAGGATCGCGCCGGCGAAGACGGGCAAGGCGTTATCGATACGCCGACGCCATCGGCGGCAAGGCGTCCGCAGCGGCGCTGACGCGTGGGCCGCCTCCCGGGTCCCGCCCATACGCGGCACGCTCGACCTTGGGGCGCGCTGACCTCGACCCCACCAACGCGATGGCGACCTGGTCGGCGCGGCGGTCGTGCGTGACCATCGCCACGCCTTGTCCTGCACGTCGATGCGGTCGCCATCTGACGAGTTGGCCATGATAGCGGAGGGGCCGACAGCGCTCGACCGGGCGGCGACCACGCGCCTTCACCGGAAAATCCTGAGAGGACCTCAAGATGCGTATTAGCGCCGGCTGCCAGATCGCATTCGACTGCCCGCAACCGACGCCGATGCTGCTCATGGTCAGCCCGCATCCCTCCCGCCTATCGGACCTCATCGGCCCGCATGAGGTCAGTTTCGATCCACCCATCGCATCGCGCGACTACACGGACAGCTTCGGCAATACGTGCACGCGGATCGTGCCGCCGACGGGCGCCTGTGGGCTTCACCGTGGTGAGCGGCTGACGGACGCCGCCAACCACGCGGAGAATCATCGCCTTCGGCGGCGTCATCGGAACGTTCTCACGGCGCTGGGTGTTTCGGTCAGCCAAGCAGGCGGGGCAATACCCCTGTCATGCCACGCAACCCCGAAGCCGTACCCGCGTTGTCCTGCTGAAGGCCAGCGTCGGATTCACCGCACCCCCGCTCGTGGACAGGTCCAGGCCTGTCCGTGGTGCTGTCGCAATTCGCGCCAGCGGCCGTTCCAAGGACATATGTCATGAATCTTCGAACTCTAATGCAGGCCGGTCCTGCCAAGGCCAACGAACTGTTTGCCAAACTGTCCGAGACATCGGACGGCGCACTGAAGACCCGGGAAAAGCTCTTTGCCGAACTCAAGGCCGAGCTCGAATTCCACACCAGCCTCGAGGAGCAGCACCTCTTTCCGGTCCTGAGGCGGAATGCCGAGACCAAGGACCTGGTCGCCGACGCAATCCGCGACAACAAGGAGCTGCGCGCGAAAGTGGCGGAGCTAGACGGCATGGCGAAGAACGACGCGACCTTCTCGGAGAGCCTCGCGGACCTGCAGAAGGTCTTCCGTCAGCATGCGCGTGACGACCGGAAGGAGCTTCTTCCCGCCGTTCAGCGCGCGCTGAGCGACGAGCAGGTCCAAGGCGTGACGGACAAGATGGAAGCCGGCATCGCCGAGGCCGAGCAGGCCAAGCAGGACGAAGCCGAGGAGCGGAGGGCGAAGACCCGGCAGGACCGTGTGCAGGCCGAGCTTCTCGCGCGCGAGGCCGAACTGCAAAAGCAGGCAGACGCGAAGGCTGAACAGGAGCAGGCCGCCGCCGAGCAGCGCCTGCGTGCCCAGACGCGCCAGCTTGCCGAGGTGGCGCTGAAGCCGGTTGCCGTTGCCGCGAAGGTCGGCACCAAGGCCGCCAGCCAGATCGCCGCAGCGGCAATCGCTCAATCGCCGGCCGTGGCGCTGACCAATATGTTCATGTGGCCCTGGCTGGGCGCAATGCAGAACGCGCAGCCGAAGGGCTCGGCCAAGCCGCGCGGCGTGTCCGGCATGGAGGAGGTCATCGCGCTTGGCGAGGAGGTCCTCGAAGTCGGCAAGCGTACGGAGAACCGCGGCACGGCACGGATTCGTCGCTTCGTGGTCGAGACACCGGTCGAGCGGGAGGTCACGCTGCTGAGTGAGAGGGTGGTGGTGGAGCGCCGCCGGCCGGTGAGCGACAAGGTCACCGGTGAGATCCTGACCGAAGTGACCGTCGAGATCGTCGAAACCGAGGAGGTGCCCACCGTCGAGAAGCGCCTTCGCCTTCGTGAGGAGATTGTGGTCCGGACCGAGCGCACCCAGCGTGTCGAGACGGTGAAGGAAACGGTCCGGCGTGACGAGGTTGAAATTCTGCAACCCAACCGAACCCGGAAATTGGTCGCCGCCTCAACTTGAGGCGGCGATGGCAGCCGAGCCGCCGTCGCAACGGCGGCGTTCGGCGACCGGCTCGAATACCAGCATGTGGCAAAGGCGCTTTACTTGAAGCGGAACTGCCAACCTGAGGATGCCGTCATGAACTCCATGTCAGAGCGAGTGCGCGCCCGGATGGCCGTTGTCGATTTCGACGGCGTGTACCTGGGCACCATCGATCGCGTCGAGGATGGATGCATCCGACTCACGCGTACTGACGGCTCCGATAACGAGGGGCGCGGGCCCATTCCCCTCAGCTCCGTCGAGACAGTCGAGGGGGATACGGTGAAGCTCAACGTGACCGCGCAGGCTTCGCGGGAAGCAGAAGGAGCTTCCGTGGCCACGTCGTTGGTCGCGAGCGAACGGGCGCAGAAACCCTCGACGCACTTCCACGTGCCAGATGACGTCGTGACGGATCGCCAACTTTCCGATGAACAGAAGCGCGTTGCGCTCGACACACTCGAACAGGATGCGCGCCAGCTATCCGAAGCCACCGCGGAGGGGATGGTGGGTGGTGAGCGCAGTAACCTCGATGAGGTCTTGGACGCCAAGGCCAAGCTTGGCCCGAAGGATGACACGGGGCAGCCCGCCGAAGATCGAATCCATCCCATAGCCCGGGCGATTCAGCAGCATCCGTTCGCGAGCCTGACGCTCGCGGTAGTCGCCGGAATCGGCTTTGGAATGGCGCTCCGGCGATAAGTGCATCCGTACCCTCGGCGAAGGGGAAGGCGATGCTGGCTGAACCGCCCCGGTTTTGCAGGAGGCTGTCTGGCCTGAGTCATGGTGCCAGGGGCAGGTTTTCCGGTGCGGCATAGTACAGCGCTTCAGCCTCGGCCGGCGGGATATTGCCGATCGGCACCAGAAGTCCCCGATGGGTGTACCAGTCCATCCATTCGAGGGTGGCCAATTCCACAGCCTCGAGCGATCGCCATGGGCCGCGCCGGTGAAAGACCTCAGCCTTGTAGAGACCATCGATGCTCTCGGCCAAGGCGTTGTCATGGCTGTAGCCGACGCTGCCGACCGACGGCTCGATGCCGGCCTGCGCGAGGCGCTCGGTGTGGTGGATGGAAATGTACTGGCTAGATTCACGTGTCGCCAGGCGCAAGTTGGCCGACCTCCGGGCGGCTCGGAGCCCTGATCGTGGAGTGGCTTCGGCAGCATGCCGGACCGCAGCTCGATGCCAGGTCTTCGCCCGAGACTGGCCTGCGCGTGACCATTCGGTTCCAGCATCTGGTTGCCGCCTGAAGCCTGGCCCTGGTTGGTGTCTATCGGGCCCGCGTCGGATCTGAACCTTTCGGGGGTTCGTGCGTTGGTTCTACTCACCGCATCATCGTCCGGGTGCCGTCGTGCCGGAGCAGGAGATCGATGACACATGTCGGCGACCCCGCCTGCACCGCAACGGCCCCACGTCCCGATAGTCCAGCCGCCCGGTCTGCAGACGCTGCTGGCGGTGGTGCTCGGTGTGGTCGTCGTCGCAGCGCTCCATCTCGGCCGGGAGGTACTGATCCCGGTCACGCTGGCGATGCTGCTTTCCTTCGTTTTGGCGCCCATTGTCGACGGTCTGCGGCGCCTGCACATCTGGCGTGCGCCTGCCGTACTGCTCACGTCGTCCATGGCGCTCAGCGCGGTGCTCGTCCTGAGTGTCGTGATCGGCCTGCAGTTGGCCAGTCTCGCCGACGACTTGCCGCGCTATGCGTTTGCTGTCGAGCAGAAGGTTGAGGCGGTACGTACGGTCGCCCAGCGGCAGCTCTCCGGTGTGCTGGATAATGTCGGGCGCGTGCTGAACCGAGGAACCGGTTCCACGTCGGCCGACGGGCCCGACGTCACGGGTTCCCGCCCGACGACGGGTGACGGACCCCAACCCGTACTTGTCGAGCTCCGCTCCCGCGACCTGTCTCCCCTGGAACTGGCCGGAAGATACCTCACCCCGATCCTGCCCCCCCTGGCCACTGCCAGCATCGTTTTCGTCGTCGCCGTCTTTGTGCTGCTTCAGCGCGATGATCTGCGCGATCGCCTGATCCGCCTCGCTGGTGCGACCGACCTGCACCGCACCACCACCGCGCTCGACGATGCAGCGCGACGACTGAGCCGGTTCTTCCTGCTCCAGCTGGGGCTGAACGCCGGCTATGGCCTGGTGATCGGGCTTGGCTTGTTCCTGCTTGGCGTACCGGGCTGGCTGCTGTGGGGCGCGCTGGCAGGGCTCATGCGCTACGTGCCCTTTGTCGGAGGGATCCTCGCTGCGTTGCCTCCAATTCTTCTCGCTGCGGCGGTTGATTCCGGCTGGACAGCCGTCCTGTGGACGGCCGTGCTGTTTCTTGTGGGCGAAACCCTCGTCGGTCAGGTGGCTGAGCCCGTCGTCTTTGCGCACAGCACGGGCCTGTCGCCCACCTCGGTTATCATGGCCGCGATCTTCTGGGGCTGGATCTGGGGACCGATCGGGCTGATCCTCGCCATGCCGCTCACCCTTTGCCTCGTTGTGCTCGGACGTCATGTGGAACGGCTCGAGTTCCTCGATGTCATACTAGGCGACCAACCTCCGCTGACACCTCCCGAAGGTTTCTACCAGCGCATGCTGGCGGGAGATCGGGATGAGGCGCTGGACCAGGCGGAGCAGCTCCTCAAGGAGCGTTCCCTTACCTCCTATTACGACGATGTGGCGCTCAAGGGATTGCAGCTGGCCGCGGTGGATGCCGAACGAGGAGTGCTTCCGCAGGAGCGGCTCGACCGAGTTGCGGGCGCGGCCCTGGGTGTCATCGCCGACCTCGCGAGCCACGGCGACACGAATCGCGCGGCGAAGAAGGTTAAGGACCGGGACGCACCGCAGACATCATCACCCGAAGGTATGGCGCTGACGTTGGAGCCTTTACCGGAGCCTTTACCAGAAGCGTGGCGGTCGCCGCGAGCCATCCTCTGCGTGGCCGGCCGTGGGCCGCTGGACGAGGCTGCGGCAGCGATGCTCACACAGCTTCTGAATAAACACGACATCGGCGCCGCCCTGCTGCCACATGCCGCAGTTGCGCGTGACCAGGTGGAGAGCGTCGACAGCGCTGGCGTGCAGATGCTGTGCATCTCATACCTCAAGATCAGCGGCAGCCCGGCACATCTGCGTTACCTCATTCGCCGACTGCGGCAGTACCTGCCGGGTGTGCCAGTCCTGGTCGGTCTGTGGCCGGCGGGGGAGGCGGTGCTGTCGGACACGGGGATGCAGGCAGCGATCGGCGCCGACATCTACACGACGTCCCTGCACGACACCGTCGAAGCCTGCGCCACCGCCGCGAGGACAACCGACGCGACGCCGTCGGCACTTGCGGCGCAATAGGGGGCATGGGTATCGCGGATGTCCGACCCGGCAGGAGACTCCGCACAGGATTGGCGTTCTACGGTTGAACGCGAAGGCGAATCACCGCTCAGCGTGGCGCTGACGCGGGCAGCACAGCCCGGACGGGGGCGCGACGCGACCGCGCCGGAGGACTTCCCCGCACTCGGTTGGCACGACATTCTTTGGCGCGTGTTCTGGGCCATCCCGGAGGATCGTGTCCTCTCGACTGCGGGGAGCGTGGCCTTTTTCGCCCTGCTCGCGATCTTTCCCGGCCTGTCCACGGTGGTTTCCCTCTATGGCCTTTTCGCCGACAGGGTTGGGGTCCGCAATTTGCTGACCGGGCTCGATGGCATCGTGCCCAGCGGCGTGCTCTTGCTTGTTGGCGACGAACTGGAGCGCTTGGCCGCGCAGCGTAGCGACACGCTGGGCTTGGCTTTCTTGGCCGGCCTGGCGATTGCTTTCTGGAGTGCGAATTCAGGCATCCTTGCGTTGTTCGACGCGCTGAATGTGGTCTACCGGGAACGCGAGAAGCGCAGCCTCGCGCGCCTTTACGGGACAACCTTCCTGTTCACCCTCGGCGCGGCGCTGTTCGTTGTCACGGCCGTGGGTGCAGTCGTCATCCTCCCCAGTGCTCTTGGTGTCTTTGGCATGACAAGCTGGGCGGAGCGTGTCGTGTCGTTCGCACGTTGGCCTGTGCTGCTTCTGACCGTCATGCTGGGCTTCTCGCTTGTGTATCGCTACGGCCCGAGCCGGCGATCCGCGAAGTGGCGCTGGGTGACCTGGGGAAGTGTGGCGGCCGCCGTGCTCTGGGTCGGCGTTTCGATGCTGTACTCGTGGTATGTCGCGAGCTTCGACAGCTACAACCGCGTCTATGGAGCGCTTGGGGCCGGCGTGGGCTTCATGACCTGGATCTGGCTTTCAGCCGTCGTTGTTCTGATCGGGGCTGAGCTGAATGCGGAGATGGAAAGCCAGACCGCGGTCGACACCACACGAGGACAGCCCAAGCCGCTCGGGACACGAGGGGCGATCGTGGCGGACACGGTAGGTGAGGCTCAGCGATGACAGCCGCATCTACGCGCTCATGCCCGGATGCTGGAGTGCCGGCGAATACATCTGGCCGGCATGCTCGCCCTGCGTGTTCGCCAATGAGACGTCGGTGCCGGTGCTCGATCCTGGCTGCGGCAAGACGAAGACCGGCTGGATCTGGACCATCGCGCGCGACGACCGGCTGTAGGGCGGGGCCGACCCGCCGGCGGTCGTCGACGCCTACGCCCCAGGCCGCGGGTGCGAGCATGCCAGGGCGCTGCTCGCCGACTATTGCGGTACCCGGCAGTGCGACGGCTATGCCGGATACAAGGGCCTTGCCGACGCGACCACGGGGGCCGGTCCCCGCCGTCGCCGCGTTCTGCTGGAGCCATGCGCGGCGGCAGTTCTACGACCTCGCGCAGAAGGCCAAGGCGCCGGTCGCCAAGGAGGCGTTGCGCCGCGTCGCCGCGCTCTAATATCCGGCGCACAAAGGGCTGACTCTTGGGGTTGAGCCTACGCGGTCGGTCGTGATTCATCGGCGGGCATGGCTTCGTGGGGTGTACCATGCGGGCGCTGATGATCCGGGAGGATGTGCCGCCGAGTGAGCTTCGGCGGCTTGCGAAGAACGAGGACGACCCGCGCCTGGCGCGACGGCTATTGGCGATCGCCGCGGCGCTGGAGGGCATGAGCCGAGAGGCTGTGGCACGGATCGCGGGGATGGATCGTCAGACGCTGCGGGACTGGGGGGTATCCGCTACAACCGCGGTGGCCCTGCCGGTTTGTCGGACCACTGGCGCGACGGGCGCCCCTGCCGGCTGATGGAGGGCGAGCAGGCCGGGCAGCGTCCGCTGGCGCGCGATGACCATGTCGAGCGCGGCCAGGGCCAGTTCGTGGCCGAGGTGGTCCGCCATCGCCCAGCCAACGACCCTGCGCGTGCAGAGATCGAGCACCGCGGCGAGATACAGCCAGCCTTCCGCGGTCCAGATGTAGGTCAGGTCGGCAAGCCAGACCCGGTCCGGCGCCTCCGCCGTGAAGTTGCGCCCAAGCAGGTTGGGCGCGATCGGGAAGGCGTGGCTGCTGTCCGTCGTCCGGCGGAAGCGGCGCCTGCGGCGCGCCGCCAGGCCCATGCGGCGCATCAGGCGGGCGACCCGCTTGCGGCCAACCCGGCGGCCGCGGGCGCGCAGTTCGGCATGCACGCGCGGGCTGCCGAAGCGGCCGCGGCTGGCCGCATGGGCGGCCCGGATCTCGGCAGCCAGGACGTGGTCGGCGGCCGCCCGCGCGCTCTCGGCCCGGCTTGCCCAGGCGTAGTAGCCGCTGCGGCTGACGCCCAGCGCCTCGCACATGACGTTGACGGGGAAGTCGGCGACCTGGTCACGGATGAACATGAAGCTCACCTCCGGTCCGTCGCCTGGCCGAAGATGAGCGCAGCTCGCTCAAAGATGTCGCGCTCGATTCGGACGCGCTCGAGTCCCTTGCGCAGCCGCGCGATCTAGGCCGCCTGATCGGCCGGGCTCGGCCCGACGCGGCGCGCCGGCGCCGCCTGCTCTCGTCGGGGCGTCGGCGTCGGCGCGCCGCTCACCCTGGGCGAACGCCCCTCAGATCGATCATCCGTCAGATGAAGTCGTTACTTCTACAGCTGAGCGAAAGACTCAAGAAGGGGCTTCGGCGAAGTCGCGGCATGGGCCCCCGGGATGTTACTGCGGCGTGCCAGCACAGGGCAACACGATGAGGGCGGCGTTGCCTCTGCCGGCCAATCACATTCGAGACAGGTGCGGCGATCGCGTGACGCGCGACGTGGTGTGCAGCATCAGCGCAACCATCGCTCGAGTTCCAACGTTCCCGGCCTGCCACGTTCGATAACGAGGAATCGCACCCATGCCGGGACCACGTCTGCCGAAGCCTTGCCAGGACAAGGCGCGGAGCCACCGCGGCGTCGGCGGGGAGGTGCATCAGACGTCCGGCGGCGACGTGCCGGTTCTCACCACGCAACAAGGCACGCCGGTCGCCGACGATCAGAACATCCTGCGGGTCGGTGCGCGCGGGCCGGCGCTGCTCGAGGACGGCTACTTCCGAGAGAAGATCTTCCACTTCGACCACGAGCGCATTCCCGAGCGTGTGGTGCATGCCCGCGGCTTCGGCGCGCATGGCTTCTTCGAGACCTACGAACCGCTGACCGACATCACCCGCGCCGACATCTTCGCCCGCAAGGGCGAACGCACGCCGGCCTTCGCACGGTTCTCGACCGTGCTGGGCAACAAGGGCTCGGCCGATCTGGCTCGCGACGTGCGCGGCTTCGCCGTGAAGCTTTACACCCAGGAGGGCAACTGGGACATCGTCGGCAACAATATCCCGGTGTTCTTCATCCAGGACGCGATCAAGTTCCCCGACCTGATCCATGCCGCGAAGGACGAGCCGGACCGCGGCTTCCCGCAGGCGGCCACGGCGCACGACAATTTCTGGGACTTCGTGTCGCTCACGCCGGAATCGACGCACATGCTGATGTGGGCGATGTCCGACCGCACCATCCCGCGAGCGCCGCGCTTCATGGAGGGCTTCGGCGTCCACACTTTCCGCTTGGTCAACGCAGAAGGCCACTCGACCTTCGTGAAGTTCCACTGGAAGCCCAAGCGCGGCATGCAGTCGGTGGTTTGGAACGAGGCGGTGAAGCTGAACGGCGCCGATCCCGATTTCCACCGCCGCGACATGTGGGCGGCGATCCAGGCCGGCGACTACCCGGAATGGGAGTTGGGGCTGCAGCTGTTCGACAAGGCCTTCGCCGAGAGCTTCGACTTCGACGTGCTGGACGCCACGAAGCTGATCCCGGAGGAGCTGGTGCCGATCCGTCGCGTCGGGCGCCTGGTGCTCGACCGCGTGGTGGACAATTTCTTCGCCGAGACCGAGCAGGTCGCCTTCATGACCCAGAACATCGTTCCCGGCGTGGACTTCACCAATGACCCGCTGCTGCAGGGGCGCAACTTCTCATACCTCGATACCCAGCTGAAGCGGCTCGGCGGCCCGAACTTTGCCCAGCTGCCGATCAACGCGCCGAAATGCCCCTTCGCGCATTTCCAGCAGGACGGGCACATGGCGTTCCGCAACCCCAAGGGACGGGTGAACTACGAACCCAATTCCCGAGGCGGCGCCGCCGGAGGGCCGCGTGAATCGCCGCAGCGCGGCTTTGTCACCCACCCCTCCGAGGAGGCCGGCGAGAAGCTGCGCGCGCGCCCGGAGCTGTTCGCCGACCACTACAGCCAGGCGCGGCAGTTCTATATCAGCCAGACCAAGGTCGAGCAGGGCCATATCCGCGATGCCTTCACCTTCGAACTCGGCAAGGTGGAAAGCGCGGACATCCGCCTGCGCGTGATCGCGCATCTGCTGAACGTGGATGCCGCGCTGGCCGCCGCGGTCGCCGGCAAGCTCGGTATCGCAAAGCTGCCGGTAATGGCGGAGCCGGCGCGCGCCGTCCGCACCAACCTGCTGCCCTCACCGGCGCTGAGCATCCTGTCCAATCCGCCGCCCGATTTCGGCGGACGCAAGGTCGGCGCGCTGGTCACCGACGGCAGCGATGCGGCACTGCTGAAGGCACTACGCGCGGCGCTGGATGCGGAGGGCGCCATGCTCGAACTGGTCGCGCCAACCATCGCCGGCATTGTGGCTAGCGACGGAAGCAGGATCCGCGCGGACCATGCCCTGGTCGCCGGGCCATCCGTGCTGTTCGACGCCGTGGCGATCCTGCCGTCGGCCGAGGGCGTGGTGCTCCTCGCGGCGATGACCGAGGCGCGCGACTTCGTTGCGGATGCCTTCGCGCACTGCAAGTTCATCGCGCACGGCGAGGCGGCCCGTGCGCTGTTCGAAAAGGCTGGCGTGCCCGCCGCCGATGACGGCGTCGTCGCGGTGCGTGCCACGGCCGATGCTGCCGCCTTCGTGGCGCGCTGCCGAGCCCTGCGCTTCTGGGACCGGGAGGCTGCGCTGCCGTTGCCGGCCAAGATATCGCCCGGCCCTGCGCCGCCGCGCGTGCCGCGTGGTTGAGCGACGCCCATTACGCCGCCCGCCGGCGTGACCGACATGGCGGCGGTTCCACCGCGGGCGGGCCGCGCGAAGTCGAACCGCGCAGCGCTGCACGCGATCGATGCCATCGTTCCGCTCAAGCTGCGCACCGGCGTGCCGGTCTGGCTGGCCGATGGCGCGCGGGCGCCGGCATCCACCGCGCTGGTCGCCAATCTGAAGGTCGATGTCGCCGTGATCGGCGGGGGCATCAGCGGCGCGCTGGTCACGGATGCGCTGCTGCAGGCGGGGCTGAGCGTTGCCGTGTTCGACCGCATCGGCTTCGTGCGCGGATCGACGCCGGCCAGCACGGCCATGCTGCAGTTCGAGATCGATCAGCCCTTGACCACGCTCGGCCAGCGCATCGGCACGGCGCGTGCGGCCCGAGCCTGGTGGCGTTCGGCCAGCGGCGTGGCGCGGCTGCAGGCGCGCATCGCGGACCTGGGGTTGCGCTGCGATTTCCGTGAACGCCACACGGCCTACCTGCCGGGCACCGTGTTGGACCTCGCTGGCCTGCGCCGCGAGGCCGCGGCGCGCGAGCGCATCGGCCTGCGTTCCGTCCTGATCGACCGTGCCGCGCTGCTGGGCTTGACCGGCATCGACAAGCCCGGCGCGATCTGGTCGGCGGGCTCGGCAGAGGTCGATCCCGCCAAGCTGGCGCGCGGGCTGTGGCGGTCTGCCGCGAAACGGGGCGCGATGCTGCATGCCCCGGTCGAGGTCATCGACATCGCTCCGGGCAAGCGGCGCGTGACCCTCGGCACCGATACGGGCCACGGCATTTCCGCGGGCAGCGTGGTGCTGGCCACTGGCTATGCGCTGACGAAGCTGCTCAAGCCGCCCGGCTACCGCATCATCTCCACCTGGGCGATGGCCACGGCGCCGCAGCCCGACGCGCTGTGGCCCAGCCGTTGCCTGATCTGGGAAGCGTCGGATCCCTACCTTTATTGCCGCACCATGCGCGACGGGCGCGTGGTCGCCGGCGGCGAGGACGCGGCCTTCGAAGACGATGCGAAGCGTGATGCGTTGATCCCAGCAAAGGTGGCCCGCATCGGGCGCAAGCTGCAGCGGCTGCTGCCGATGATCGACACCGCGGCCGACTTTGCATGGGCCGGCTGCTTCGGGGAGAGCAGCACCGGCCTGCCGGCGATCGGCGCGGTGCCGGGCGCGCCGCGCTGCTACGCGGTGATGGGGTTCGGCGGCAACGGCATCACCTTCAGCGCCATCGCGGCGGAAATGGTCCAGCGGGCCATCTTGGGCCTGCCGGATCCTGATGCGGACCTGTTCGGCCTCGGTTGAGCCGGGGCGCTTGAACGGCCCCCTGCAACATCCATATACCATCCATACAGATGGTGTTCGGATGGAAATGGCCGAGAACGTACAGACGCTGCGCCCGAGGCTGGCCGGTGACACCGAGAAGATCACGATCAACCTAGGCTATGTCGACCTCGGGCATATCGATCTGCTGGTGCAGGACGGATTCTATTCGAACCGGACAGATTTTATCCGCACCGCGATCCGCAACCAAATCGAACGCCATGCCGACGCGACGAAGCAGGCGGTGATCCGCAAGCGCCTGGACCTCGGACTGCGGCAGTACAGCCGGGCGGATCTGGAAGCGGTGCGCGCGGCGGGCGAACGGCTCGACATCCGCATCCTAGGGCTCGCCACCATCGCGGCGGATGTCACGCCCGAATTGGCGCGCGCCACGATCGCCTCGATCGCCGTGCTGGGTGCGCTCCAGGCCAGTGTCGCGGTGAAGGCGGCGCTAGCCGACCGCATGGCCTGATCGTTAGGCGCGGGCCCCTTCGCGCGCCTGCTTCGTGCCCATCGACGCACGACACCCCCATCCCGCGGGATGTGGGCCCTGCCCCGCGCGAGCATGGCTGGCCCCGACCCACGCATCGAAAGATCCCGCCATGAACGCATTGCTGCCTAACCCGATGATCGAAGCGACGCGGCTGACCCGCGCTGGCAGGCTGTCCGAAGCCACCGCGCTGTTGCGGCGTGCCCTGCGTGGCGAGGCGGACGACGCCGCCGCCACGCCGCCCAGACCAGGCCGCGCGCCGCGCATCATCGATGTCGACCCGCAGACCGGTGAGGCCACCGACACCGCTGCGATCCAGGATGCCCCTGCGCCGTCGCGAATGGGCGCCGGCGCGTGGTCGGCCCGCGGTGCCGGCCTCGCGATGCCGTCTCTTCCCCGGGCATTGCATGAGGTGCTCGGCCGGGCCCGCCGCGGCGGCGCATCGCCGGGCACCGCCTCGCTGCCCGAGGGCGCGCAGTTCCTGACGCGGTCCTTCGCCAACCACGCCGGCAGTCGCGGCTACCGGCTCTATGTCCCCAGCACCGGCCATGCCAAGGCGATGCCGCTGGTCGTCATGCTGCATGGCTGCACGCAATCGCCGGAGGATTTCGCCGCCGGCACACGCATGAACATGCTGGCCGAGCAGCATGGCTGCCTGGTCGCCTATCCAGGCCAGGCGCAGTCGGCCAATGCCCAGAAGTGCTGGAATTGGTTCAGCCCGGGTGACCAGCGGCGCGACCAGGGCGAACCCGCGCTGATCGCCGGCATCACGCGGCAGGCCATGGACGACCACGCGGTCGATGGCCGGCGCGTCTATGTCGCCGGGCTGTCGGCCGGCGGCGCAGCGGCGGCTATCATGGCGGTGACCTATCCGGACCTGTATGCCGCGGTTGGCGTGCATTCGGGCTTGGCCTGCGGCGCAGCGCGCGACATGCCCTCGGCCTTCGCCGCCATGCGGCACGGTGCGACGGAAGCGGCCAGCACGGATGCCCGTCGGCGCTTACCCACCATCGTGTTCCACGCCGACATGGACGGCACGGTGCATCCGCGCAATGGCGACGAGGTGATAGCCCAATCTGCCGGCGCCGAGGCCCTGCACAAAGAAGTGCGGCGTGGGCAGGTACCCGGCGGGCGTGCCTATACCCTTACCACCCATACCGATGCGGCAGGCCGACCGGTACTCGAACAGTGGCTGGTCCATGGCGGCGGCCATGCGTGGTCTGGGGGGAGTAGCGACGGTTCTTACACCGACCCACGCGGCCCCGATGCATCGCGCGAGATGCTGCGCTTCTTCCTGGGTCATTCGCTGGAAGGCGACGCCTTCTGACCTTCAGCGGAGAGGCGCTGGCTCTTGCGGCAGAAGCGATGGCGCATGACCAGGTCGCCGACTTCCCCGTCAACGTCATGTGCGAGGCGCTGGGCGTCAGCCGCAGCGGCTACTACGCCTGGGCAAGCCGGGCCGAGAGCGCGCGGGCGGCCGCCGACCACGTCCTGGCTGCCGAGATCCGGGCCGCCCATGCGGCCAGCCGCGGCCGCTTCGGCAGTCCGCGGGTGCATGCCGAACTGCGCGCCCGCGGCCGCCGGGTTGGCTGCAAGCGGGTCGCCCGCCTGATGCGCGGCATGGGTCTGGCGGCGCGCCGCAGGCGCCGCTTCCGGCGGACGACGGACAGCAGCCACGCCGTCCCGATCGCGCCCAACCTGCTTGGGCGCAACTTCACGGCGGAGGCGCCGGAGTGGGTCTGGCTTGCCGACCTGACCTACATCTGGACCGCGGAAGGCTGGCTGTATCTCGCCGCGGTGCTCGATCTTTGCACGCGCAGGGTCGTAGGCTGGGCGATGGCTGACCACCTCAGCCACGAAATGGCCCTGGCCGCGCTCGACACGGCCATCGCGCGCCAGCGGCCGCTGCCCGGTCTGCTCGCCCGCACCGCGTCGCGCGGAACGCGGCCGTGGCCGCGCCTTTCCGTCTGGCACGGCGGCAGCGATCGAACCGTGGATCCTGCGAATGCCGATGTCCTCGCCGCGCAGTGGAGCGGCCTCCATGGCCTGGGCGAGGCCCCTGCGGCTGACACGGCCCCCGTGCCTGACATTCGCCGACGGACCTGGGGGAAGGCGGCCAGCCCGGCAGTTGAACTCTGGACCATTCCTGATCTGACCCACGGCTTTCCCATCGACGCCAAGGGACCCGACGGTGGCAGCGCTGGGCCCTGGGCCATCGATGCCGACGTCTCCGCGGCCCAGCATATCGCGGCGTTCTGGGGCATCCGTCCTCCGCGAGCCTGAGCCTGCGCACATAGTCAAGTGCTCACAGATTCTTGACACGATGTCGCGCAACTTTCCCTTTCCGGCTCAGTTTCACTTTATGAATACCGCGGTTATCGGGCGGTATGATGTTCCAAAATCATTGGAGGAACCGAAATGCGCTCCAGAACACTTAGTCTTTACTTTATCGGCGCGCTTGCCGCCGGCGCTCAGGCGCAGACGACTCCGGCGCAGGCGCCCTCGACGCAGCCGCCTTCGACGCAGCCCCCGACCTCATCCGGCCAAGCACCTTCGGCCATGCCGCGGGCAGCAGCGCCGCCGATGACGAGCGGCACCCCGGCAACCCCCGGTACGGCGAGCCGTGCAGCTCCCCGCGCCGATGCCGCAGGCACGTCCATCGTGGATGCCTCAAGGCTCGAACCCGGGTCCAACAGCTTCACGGAGGGTCAGGCTCAAGGTCGCTTCGAGGATGCGGGCTTCACCAGCATCCAGGGCCTCGTGAAGGACGATGCCGGCTTCTGGCGTGCCCGCGGCACGCGCAACGGGTCGACCGTTGATATCGCCATGGACTTCCAGGGCCGCATTGCCGCAGGTTCGGGCGTCGCCATGCTGCCTCGTCAGGGCAGCAGCACGGGTGCCCGGGGCACGACCTCGATGCAGCCGACCGGCACCTCGGCGCGGCCGAGCGGCACCTCGATGCCGCCGACCAGCACTTCGATGCCGCCGAGCAGCACCCCGCCGACGCCCCGCTAGGGCTTGCAGACGCATACGAAAAGCGCGGGTGCCGTTTCATCGGCCATGGCCGATAGCGGCTCCCCGCAAGAAAGGAGTTCGACCATGACCATGCGCACACGAACCTGGCTATTCGACAACTACACGCAGGCGGCGGACGCTGTGCGCGATCTCGAAGCGGCGGGATTCACGGATAGCGACGTCAGCATCATCGGCAAGCACTCGGTCGCGCCGGTGCCCGACAATGCCGAGGCCGAGAGCGGCGCCCCCGTCGGCGCCTCGATCGGTACGATCGTGGGTGGCGGCGCCGGGTTGCTCGCCGGGATCGGCGCCCTGGCCATTCCAGGCGTCGGTCCGATCGTCGCCGCCGGGTGGCTCGTCGCGCTGTTGACCGGCGCTGGCGCTGGCGCAGCGGCGGGCGGACTCATCGGATCGCTCACAAGTTCGGGCGTCGACGAGAAGGAAGCGCATGTCTACGCCGAGGGCGTAAATCGCGGCGGCACCATCGTGACGGTCCGTGTCGACGACACGCGCATGGCGCATGCGGAGGAGATTGTCACCCGACACGCGACCGTCAACGTCGCGGATCGCGAGGCTGACTACCGCAACACGGGTTGGCGCGGCTACAGCAGCGACAATCCCGGCCGCAGCAGGGCGCCCAACGGCTCCCCGGGTAACCCGCCCGGCACCATGGCGAGCCGTGCGGTGGATGATGTCGCCGGCACCAATGTGAGCGGCGCGCGCCCCGAGCACGAACTTCGTCGGGGCTGAACGCCTCACGACCAGGCCGCGCCGTTTCACTCGGCGCGGCCTGATACTCCGCTTAACGGAATCGGGCGTCGTCGACGACCCCTCCCAAGACAGGAGGCCCCCATGGGTCGAGGAATACTTCTCTGGATGATCGGCATTCCGATCCCGATCATCATCCTTCTCGCGTTGATTTGGTGATGAGACCCGCTCAGGTTCTCACCGGCGGGCCCGTCGTCGACACCGTCGAGAGCCCGGCGTCCGCCGTCTCGTGGCCTGCCATCGTGGCCGGCGGCCTGACCGCTGTCACCGCCACGCTGGTCCTGCTGATGGTTGGCGTCGGGCTTGGCTTTTCCTCGGTCTCGCCCTGGGCTGGGCAAGGCGCATCGGCTACCTCCCTGGCGGTCGGCGCGGTCATCTGGCTGATCGTCGTGCAGTGGTTGTCCGCGGGTGTCGGTGGCTATGTCGCCGGTCGCCTCCGCACCAACTGGACCGGCGTTCATCGTGACGAGATCTTCTTTCGCGACACGGCCCATGGGCTGCTTGCATGGGCCTTGTCCACGATGATCGGCGTGGCTCTGCTGAGTTCCGCCGCGGGCACCATTATCGGTGCCACCGCGCGCGGCGTTGGCGCGGTTTCGGAAGGCGCGGTGCAGGCGGCGGCAGCGACGATCGGCCCGCTCAGCCAATATGACCTCGACGTGCTGATGCGCCCCGCGCAGGGCGGCGCCGCGCCCAGGGATGCGGCCGCGACGGATGTCGTGCCCGAGGTGACGCGCATAATCGCGCACGGGCTCAGCAGCGGCGATGTGCCGCCCGCTGAACGCATCTACCTTTCGGAGATCATCGCCGCGCGTGCGGGGATCTCGCAGGAGGATGCCCGGCAACGGGTGGATCAGACCATCGAACGCGCCAAGCAGGCAGCCGTCGAGACGCGCGAAGTCGCCGAGACCGCGCGCAAGACGGCAGCGAAGGTGGCGCTGTTCGGGGCCCTGGCGATGCTGATCGGCGCCTTCGTGGCCAGTGCCGCCGCTGCCTTTGGCGGCCGGCTGCGCGACGAAACGTCCTGAGGCGGCGGTGGCGCGGCTCCTTCGTCCGGACTGCGCCACCGCGCGACGCCTGCTGCACATCGGCGGCTGGGCACCTGCGCCGAATCATCCCGTGCGGGACCCGGGTTCTGCGGCGTGGCCTGGAGCTGCCCATGGGCAACCATCGGCAGCAGGGAGCGTTGAGAAGACCATGACTGAAAAGAGAAACGCCACGATGAAATCGAAGCCCGGCGCGAACGAACCACCCAATGACGGGATCGTGGGTGGCCTCACCATTTTCCTGGCGGACAGCTACTTGCTCATGGGCAAGACCCAGGCCTGCCACTGGAACGTGACGGGCCCGAATTTCCACGGTCTGCACACCTTGTTCGAGGTGCAATACACCGAGCTGTTCAAGGCGGTCGACGTGATTGCCGAGCGCATTCGCGCGCTGGGAAGTCCCGCACCGATGACTATCGAGGGAATGCTTGCGCAGGCAACGCTCACGGAGCCGGCGCGCATCCCCGACGCGTCGGGGATGGTGCGCATGCTCGGCGATGATCACCGCACGCTCTCGGCTGCGGCTGCCACGCTTGCCGAGGAGGCGGAAGACGACCTCGCTACCCACGACCTGCTGGTGGCGCGCATCGCGGCCCATGACAAGGCCGCCTGGATGCTGCGAAGCCACTCGGCCTGATCCATCACTCGCTACAAGGAGCACACACCATGTCGTCCTATCCGACGAACAAGACGTCCGGCATTGGCGAATCCGTGTCCGATCTGACCCAGACTGCGAAGGACGCCGCCGGGGCCGAGCTCGCGGCCCTGCGCGAGAAGGTCGAGGCGCTCATGCGCGACCGCGTCACCCCGGCGCTGGCCGAGGTCGCCGGCCGTGCCGAGGATGCCGCGCATGGCGCCATGGATGCGGTACGCCGGCAGACGGGCGCGCTGTCCGCCAGCGTGCGCGAACAGCCGATCGCCGCGATCGGTGCGGCGGCGCTGGCCGGTATCGCTATCGGCCTGCTGCTGCGGCGCTGAGCCATGCGGATGTTGAGCCTTCTCGGCGTCGCGGCGCAGGCGGAGGGTCTCCGCCTGCGCCGCACGGTGGGGATGACGGCTCGGCGCGGTGCCTGGCTGGCCGCGGCCAGCCTGTTCGGCGTGGCGGCGATCGGGCTTGCGCATGCCGCGGCGGTGATCGGATTGGCGCCGCGCGTCGGTCTGGCCGCAGCCTGTGGCATCGTCGCAGTGGCTGACCTGGTGGTGGCGGGGATCCTCGCGCTATTGGCGCAGCAACGGCGCGATCCGGTGGCGGAGGAGGCGCTTGCGCTCCGAAGCATGATGCTCTCGGCCGCGGCGCGCAGCCCGATGCGCGAAGCGGGAGCGCTCGCGGTGGGTTCGGCGCCGGTGCTCGGCGCGATGGCCGGGGAGGCAATCGCGATCTGGCTTCGCCGACGCTGAAGCAGCGCAGTCTGCTCTCATCGGCCTGATGCCGCCCCACGGCGGCGAGGGCTGCCTGTAACGATCGAGCGGTCAGGGCCGATGCTTCGCGCGCCGAGGGTGGCGCCGGCGAGGCGATCGGTGCGCCGGAAGACACTCCATGTCTAGAGCCCATCCGGGAAGTTCCGATTCATGCTGAGGGCATTGCTGCGAGACGGCGGAGCATGATGCGGATCATGGCCATGCGGACAAAAGGTACCCATCCTGCGAGGGCCGCGGGGTGATGCTCTCGACCTGATGATGTTGGTCAGGTTGCCTGCTTCTTGATCCGAGCCTTTGCAGCGTTCCTGCGCTTGGCGATGCGGCCGAGGCTGATCTTGATCTGCAACTCGTCGATGATTTGGGGATCGTAGTCGCCCAGCCATTCACGTATTTCGTTGTGCTCGGGGTTGCTGGGATCGGCGGCGATCTCGAGCTTTTCGTAGAACCCGGGAATGCCGCCGCAATCCTCGGGCGGTGCGTTGCCTTCGCCGGCAATGTAGCGCGGGTAGCCGATGCCGGGCTCACCCTGGCGGATGTTCGTCAGGATCAGGCGGTGCGTCCAGTCGTCGCCGAAATCCAGACGTAGATCATGGTCGTCTTGCGCGGCGTCAGCACCTCACGCAGGCGGAACTTCGCCGCCTCGATGCGCGGCTCGGTGCTCCAATCCTCGTCCATCGGCAGGCCGAACCGTCGCTGGCCGACGGTGAATTCCCAGAGGTGGTAGTCGAGCCACCCCATCGCCGCCTGGATGACCTCGTGCGGAGCCTTCAGCATTGACCTGACCCCCTAGAAGCGGTCCGCCGGTGATGTAGTCCGGCGGCTGCGTTTGGGAGGCGGAGATGGCGAAGAGGAAGACGCATACGCCTGAGGAGATCGTGGCGAAGCTGCGCCAGGTGGAAGTCCTGGTGGGCCAGGGCAGGACGGTGGCTGTGGATCGGCGTGGAAGAAGGACCCCTATGGAGGGGTGATCGGCGTCCAAAAGGGCCCCCTCTGCTGAAGGGGTTCACGTTGGCTCTCGGTGATGCCGGGGGTCATGATTGGGATGCT
>NZ_STGD01000028.1 GCF_005222755.1 Roseomonas sp. HF4 | reverse complement strand
GAGCGGCCGAACCACGTCTGGGCCTACGACTTCGTTGAGGACCGGACCCGGGATGGGCGGAAGTTCCGGATGCTGTGCGTGGTGGACGAGTTCACGCGCGAGGCACTGGCGATCCGCGTCGCGCGGAGGCTGACCTCGTCGGACGTGATCGACGTGCTGGCGGACCTGTTTCTTGCGCACGGGACGCCCGCGCACATTCGCTCGGACCAGGGGCCGGAGTTCATCGCCGAGGCCGTGAAGGCATGGATCTCCGGCGTTGGTGCACGCACTGCCTACATCGAGAAGGCCAGCCCGTGGGAGAACGGGTACGTCGAGAGCTTCAACGGCAAGCTGCGGGACGAGTTGCTGAACGGCGAGGTGTTCAACACGCTGCGGGAAGCGCAGGTGCTGATCGAGGAATGGCGCCGGCACTACAATCGGGTCCGGCCACACTCGGCGCTTGGGTACCGCCCGCCCGCTCCAGAGACGGTGCCCATCGCCAGGTCGCAGATCGGCTCAGGAGCAGGCACGGCTGCGATGGCCCACTAAAATTCCGCCTGGATCACTCGATGGGGGCTGGTCAGTCGAGGAAAATCGGGCGCAGCTCGGGGCCAAATGCCTCGGAGCCGCGGCGTAGGAGGATGAACTGCCCATACTCCGGCCTTGACGCAGAACAATCCGCGCGGTCGACTGATTACAATGATCGAAGATAGGCGGGCGCAACCCGCGGTGGGTGCTCTCAGATTTTTGTTCGCCGGTCACGCCGGCCAATATCTCGGTTCACGCAAAAAACAGACGATCAGGGAGAAGACGAATGGATTGGAGCAGGAGAGCGGTTCTCGGTGCCGCCGGTGCAGCCGCTGTATCGACGACAGCTTCGGCCCAGGCGCAGCCGCCGATCAAGATCGGCATCCTCGTCGCGCTCGAAGGCGCCTTCGCCGCCGGCGGCGCCGATGGCGTGCGCAATGTCGAACTGGCACTGCGGCAGGTACGCAACATGGCCGGCGGCCGGCGGGTCGAGACCATCGTCGCGCCGAGCGACACGCGACCGGACACGGCGGTGCGCCAGGCGCGCAAGCTGATCGAGCAGGATCAGGTGGACTTCATCATCGGACCCCTGTCGGGCTCCGAAGGCATCGCCATGCGCGACTATGCCAAGACGATTCCCACAAAGACCGTCATCAACGGCATCTCGGGTGCGCTCGAGACGACCTGGGTCGATCCCGCGCCCAACTTCTTTCGCTACAACCTGGACGGCGCGCAGTGGGGCGCGGGTCTTGGCACCTATGCAGTCCAGACCAAGAACTACAGGCGCATCGCGTCGGTCTCGGCCGACTATTCCTTCGGCTATACGAATTTCCTCGGCTTCGCGGTGGATTTCTGCCGGGCCGGCGGCAACATTGCGCAGCGCTTCTGGGTGCCGCTCGGCGCTGCGGATTTCGGCGGCGTGATCGCCCAGCTTCCCGACAACATCGACGCGATCTACCTCGGCCTGGGTGGCACGGACGCGATCAACTTCCTCAACCAGTGGCAGCAGGCGGGCGCGGGCACCAAGATCATCGGCGGCACGATCATGGCCGACCAGACCGTGCTCACGGCGCGGGGGCGCGCCCGCAACGCGCTGATCGGCGCCCTGACCTCCGGCCCGTTCGCCGAGGACAATCCCGATCCGGCATGGCGCGACTATGTTCGGGCCTACCAGGAAGGCTTCCCGGCCGCCCAGCGCTTCGCGAGCCCCTCGCTGTTCGGTGTCGGCTACTACATCGCCACCCTCGCCGCGATCGCCGGGCTGAATGCGGTGAACGGCGACCTCAGCGATGGCCAGCAGAAGTTCCGCGCGGCGCTCTCGGCGCTGAAGCTGGCCTCCCCGCTGGGCGAGATCACGCTCAACGAGAACCGCCAGGCTACCGGGACGGTCTTCGTGAACGAGGTCGCGGAAGGCCCCGGAGGAACGCTGGTCAACAAGATGGTCGCCAAGACGGACGGCGTCACCCAGACCCTGGGCATGACGGCCGAGCAGTTCCGCGCCATGGGCCTGCCCTCGCGCACCACGCCGAGCGACTGCGCCGCACTCGCCCGCCGGTGAACCGGCCCGGCACCGCGCGCGCGGTGGCAGCCAACCGCAAGCCGCCGGCGCCTTTGCGCCGGCGGCTGCGATCGCCCAACCGTCGCCTCAATACATTACTTGCGATCGCGCAGACATGACCGAGTTTGCACGCCGCAACCCCGTCTGGTCGCTGGTCATCGTTCTCTTTGCTGCGGTGTTTCTCTGGCTGATCCTGGCGCCATGGAGCCCGGGGCTGGAGGAGACGCTGGGCCGCAAACGCGTCTTCCTTAATGCGATCTTCGGCGGGCTGACGCTTGGCGCGCTATACTTCCTCGTCGCCTCAGGCTTCACCCTGATTTTTGGCTTGATGCGCAATGTCAACCTCGCACACGGCTCGCTGTACCTGCTCGGGGGCTATCTCGGCTACACGATTTCGACGGCCACGGACCAATGGCTGCTGACCTTTCCCGTGGTGTTCGTACTGGTCGCGCTGGTCGGCCTGCTGA
This sequence comes from Roseomonas sp. HF4, assembly GCF_005222755.1. Classification (GTDB taxonomy): domain Bacteria; phylum Pseudomonadota; class Alphaproteobacteria; order Acetobacterales; family Acetobacteraceae; genus Neoroseomonas. Next base: position 21,595 of record NZ_STGD01000028.1, on the reverse strand, counting down.
TGCAACACCAGGTGTTCCGGCGCATGCAGGGCGAGGAACTGCGCCAGACCATGGTCACGATCGGGCTTTCGGTCGTGCTCGCCGACATCATGCTGTGGATCTGGGGCGGCCAGTCCTACACGATCCAGTCACCCGACTGGCTCTCCGGGCCAGCGACCCTTCCCATCGTCGCCGGCATCGGCCGCAACGGCGAGCCGATCTACATGCGCTTTCCGCAGGTGCGCATCGCCATCCTGATCGCCGCCATCGTCATCGGCATCGCCATGTGGATCGTGTTGAACCGCACGCGGCTCGGCATGCTGATCCGCGCGGGCGTCGATGACCGCGAGATGCTGACCGCCTCCGGGGTGCGCATCAACTACGTGTTCCTGGCGGTATTTGGCTTCGGGGCAGGCCTGGCGGGCATCGCGGGCATGGTCGGCGGCACCTTCCAGTCGCTGTCGCCGGGCGAGGACACGCGGTTTCTCCTGGCGAGCCTCGTCGTGGTCATCGTCGGCGGCATGGGATCTATACCGGGGGCTGCCATCGGCGCCCTGATCATCGGGCTGGTCGAGCAGATCGGCCTCGTCTACGCGCCGACCTATTCGGTTGTGTTCACCTTCCTGATCATGGCCGTGGTGCTCGCCTTCCGGCCGCAGGGCCTGCTCGGGGCCGGACGATGACCGACGCGCCGCGCAAACCGGCCGTGCAGCGCGGCGCCGAGTTCGGCGTGTTCTCGCGCGTGCCCGGCGGCGTGTGGGCCGCCGGCTTCGTGCTGCTGGTCGTGCCGCTCGTCGCCGGGAATTTCTGGCTGTTCCAGGTCTTCGGCTGGTCCTTCTGCCTCGGCATCATCGCGCTGTCGCTGATGTTCCTGGCCGGCTACGGCGGCATGGTCAGCCTGATCCAGATGACCGTCGCGGTGCTCGCCGGATACGTGGTGGCGATCCTGGGGTCCTCCGGCGTCGAGCAGATCAGCCTCGGCCTGTCCTGGTGGCTCTATGTGCCGCTCGCCATCCTCATCGCCACCGCCTTCGCGACCCTGGTCGGCGCGCTGGCGGTGCGGACCGAGGGGATCTACACGATCATGATCACGCTCGCGATTGCGAGCGCCTTCTTCTACTTCACCCGGCAGAACTACGGCATCTTCAACGGCTACAGCGGCTTCAACCTGGTGGTGCCGCCGCGGCTGTTCGGGATCGACTGGCGGCAGCCGACAGCCTTCTACTATCTCTCACTCGGCGGCGCGGCGATCTGCTACGCGGCGGTCGTCTACGTATCGCGCTCGCCCTTCGGCCTGGCACTGCAGGGCGTTCGCGACAATCCGCGTCGCATGGCCTCGCTCGGCTTCAATGTCACGGCGCATCGAATCGCGGCCTATGCGTTTGCCGGCGTGATCGCATCGATCGGCGGCATCCTGCTGGTGTGGCAGACCGCGCAGGTCGCGCCCTTCTCCGGCGGCGTCTCGGCGGTCATCGACATCCTGATCATCGCCGTGGTGGGGGGGATCCGCCGGCCGATCGGCGCCTTCATCGGCGCCTTCATCTTCGTCCTGCTGTCGACCTTCAGCCCGGACGTGCTGTCCGCCTTCGGGCTCTCGAACGAGCGCTTCAAGCTGGTGATCGGCATCGGGTTCCTCGCGGTCGTGTTCTTTTCGCCGGATGGCGCGCTGGGACTGTGGGAGCGCTGGCGCGCGCGTCGGCGCAACGCGGTTGACCCCCTGACCGGCAAGGCGCTGGCGGGAGGGCGTCCGTGACCGCCGCCGAGGCCATCCGCGACAGCGCCGGCGCGGCCGACCGGCTGGGATCCGTGACGTCCGGGAGCGCGCTGGAACTCCGCGGCGTCACCAAGCTGTTCGGCGCGCTCGCGGCCATTTCCGACGTGACGATGACGGTCGCTCCCGGCGAACGGCGGGCCGTGCTCGGGTCGAACGGCGCCGGCAAGACAACTCTGTTCAACTGCGTGACCGGCGACTTCCTGCCGACCTCGGGGACGATCCGGCTGTTCGGCGAGGATGTGTCCCGCTTTCCGGCACATGAGCGCATCCGCCGGGGCCTGCGGCGCACCTATCAGATCTCGCTCCTGTTCGGCGGGTTAAGCGTGGCCGACAACGTCTACCTCGCCTGCCGCGGCGTGAACCGCAACCGCTTCTCGCTGCTGCGTCCGCGCAGCGGCGATCCGCTGGTGATGCGCGCGGAGGAACTGGTCGAGGCCGTACACCTGACGGCGGCGCGCGACAGGCTCGTGAGCGAACTCAGCTACGGCCAGCAGCGGCAGCTCGAGATCGCGTTGGCACTCGCCGGCGCGCCACGGCTCATCCTGCTCGACGAACCGGCCGCCGGCCTGTCGCCCACCGAGCGCGCCGAACTCATCGCGATCCTCGCCAACCTGCCCGCGCATATCGGCTTCATCATCATCGAGCACGACATGGACGTGGCGCTGCGCGTCGCGACCAGGGTGACGATGCTGCACAACGGCCGCGTCTTCAAGGAAGGCACGCCCGCCGAGATCGAGGAGGATCCGCAGGTCCAGGAGCTCTACCTCGGGGACGGGACGCACGCCCATGGCTGAGCGCGCCGCGCCCGCCGCCCTGGAGGTGCGCGGCCTCAATGTCTTCTACGGCGCAAGCCATGCGTTGCAAGGCGTGGATCTGCGGCTCGATCGCGGGGCGCTGTCGGTGGTCGGGCGCAACGGCATGGGCAAGACCACGCTGTGCAAGGCGATCATGGGGCTGGTGCCGATCCGCTCGGGTTCGATCAGCTTCAAGGGCAAGCCGCTGGTCGGGCTCACGCCCGCCGAGATCGCCCGGCTGGGCGTGGGCTATGTGCCGCAGGGGCGCCGCCTGTGGCGCTCGCTCACCGTCGACGAGCATCTGAAGCTGGTGGCGCGCAGTGGCGGCGCCTGGTCCATCGAGCGCATCTACGCGACCTTCCCGCGCCTGGCTGAACGACGCGGCAATGGCGGCGCGCAGCTGTCCGGCGGCGAGCAGCAGATGCTCGCCATCAGCCGCGCGCTGTTGATGAATCCACAGCTGCTGGTGATGGACGAACCGACCGAGGGCCTCGCGCCGGTGATCGTAGCGCAGGTGGAGGAGATGCTGGTCCGCCTCGCCGACGAAGGCGACATCGACGTGCTCGTGATCGAGCAGAATATCGGCGTGGCCTGCGCGATCGCCGACACCGTCGCCATCATGGTCAATGGCCGGATCAACCGCGCCGCTCCGGCCCGCGACCTCGCCGCCGATCGCGGCCTCCAGCAGCGCCTGCTCGGCGTGGGACGGCATGCCCATGACGACACGCCGGCGGTGCCTGAGGCACCCGCGGCGACCGCCGTCACCGAGGCGGACCCTGGGGCACCGGGCGGGCCGACCCGCATCTACATGTCGAACCCGTCGCCGCCGACCCGCTGGTCGAAGCCGGTCGCGGTCGCCACGATCGAGCGCAACGCAAGGCTGCTGACCGCCCAGCCGGCCATGGCGCAGGGCGCGCAGCTCGACATTCGGCCGCTCGCCGCGCCCGGCGCGGAGGTCGTGCTCGTCGTGGGCACCCTCGACACCAAGGGCGACGAATTGCGCTACATGCGCGATATCCTCCGCGAGGCGGGCGTGCCGGTGCGCCTGGTCGACCTGTCGACCACCGGCGGGCATGCCGGCGCCGATGTTCCGGCCCATCAGGTGGCCGCCTTTCATCCGCGCGGCGCGGCGGGCGTGCTGACTGGCGACCGCGGGACGGCGGTGGCGGGCATGACGGACGCCTTCGCACGCTGGCTCGCACGGCAGGGCGGGATCGCCGGCATCCTCTCCGCCGGCGGTTCGGGCGGCACCGCCATGGTCGCGCCGGCGATGCGCGCGCTTCCGATCGGCGTGCCGAAGCTCATTGTCTCGACGGTCGCGAGCGGCGAGGTGCGCCAGTATGTCGGCACCGCCGACATCACCATGATGCACGCCGTCGCTGACGTGCAGGGGCTCAACACCATCACCGAGGAGGTGCTCGGCAACGCGGCCCACGCCATGGTCGGCATGGTCCAGGCGCGCCGTTCCGGACGACGCGCGCGATCCTTCCGGCCCGCGGTGGTGGTGTCGATGTTCGGCGTCACGACGACCTGCGTGCAGCAGATCGTCGGCGCCCTCAAGGAGGACTGGGACTGCCTGGTCTTCCACGCCACAGGAACCGGCGGGCAGGCGATGGAGCGGCTGATCGACGACCGTCGGGTGGCGGGCGTGATCGACGTGACCACCACCGAGGTCGCCGACATGATGATGGGCGGCGTATTCGGCTGCACCGAGGACCGCTTCGGCGCCGTGATCCGCACGCGCATGCCCTATGTCGGCTCGGTGGGTGCGCTCGACATGGTGAATTTCGGTGCGCCCGAGACGGTGCCCGAGCGCTACCGCGGCCGCACCCTGTATCAGCACAATCCGCAGGTGACGCTGATGCGCACGACGGCGGAGGAATGCGCGCGGATGGGGCGCTGGATCGCCGAGCGGCTGAACCTGATGGAAGGGCCGGTGCGGTTCTTCCTGCCGGAGGGGGGCGTCTCCGCGCTCGATGCGCCCGGTCGGCCGTTCCATGATCCCGCGGCGCGCGCCGCGCTGTTCCGCGCGATCGAGACGACGCTGCGCCCGGGCCTGAACCGGCAGCTGATCCGATTGCCGCCCAACATCAACGACCCGGCCTTCGCCGCGGCGGTCGTGGAGGCGTTCCGGCGCCTGCACGGCGCGCAGCGAGGCCCTCGCAGGAAAGGCGCGGTGCCATGAGCGCCAGGAAAGAGACCCGCACGCAGATCATGGAGCGGTTCCGCGCCATGATCGCCCGCAACGAGCCCATCGTCGGCGGCGGCGCCGGCACCGGGCTCTCGGCCAAATGCGAGGAAGCCGGCGGGATCGACCTGATCGTCATCTACAATTCCGGCCGCTACCGCATGGCCGGGCGCGGCAGCCTCGCCGGCCTGATGCCCTATGGCGATGCCAATGCGATCGTCATGGAGATGGCGGGTGAGGTCCTGCCGGTCATCAGGCGCACGCCGGTGCTGGCCGGGGTCTGTGCCACCGACCCGTTTCGCCAGATGGATGTCTTCCTCGATGAGGTGAAGCGCCTCGGCTTCGCCGGCGTGCAGAATTTCCCGACCGTGGGCCTGATCGACGGGACGTTCCGGCAGAACCTGGAGGAGACCGGCATGTCCTACGCCCAGGAGGTCGAGATGATCGCCCTGGCGCGCGAGAAGGACCTGCTGACCACGCCCTATGTCTTCAACGAGGCCGACGCCGCCGCGATGGCCAGCGCCGGCGCGGACATCATCGTCGTGCATCTCGGGCTGACCACCGGCGGCAGCATCGGCGCGGAGACGGCACTGAAGCTCGCGGACTGCCCCGCAGTGGTGGACCGGCTCGCCGCGGCGGCGCTGGCCGTCAAGCCCGATGCCATCATCCTGGTCCATGGCGGCCCGGTCGCGATGCCGGCGGATGCCGAATTCATCCTCAAGACCGCCGCGATCTGCCACGGCTTCTACGGCGCCTCCTCGATGGAGCGCCTGCCGACGGAGATCGCGTTGACCGAGCAGACCCGCGCCTTCAAGCGCATCACGGGCCGCTGAGCAGCAGGGGGCACGAGCATGGACGGGCAATTCATCGGCGGACTGATCCTCTGGCTGATCGTCGCGGTCATCGTCATCGCGATCGTCTACTGGGTCATGCAGCGGCTCTACCGGCGCTCCACCAAGGAAGTGGCCTTCGTGCGCACCGGCCTGCTTGGCGAGAAGGTGGTGATCGACGGCGGCGCCTTCGTCTGGCCGATCGTGCACGACATCACGCCGGTCAACATGAACGTCCTGCCGCTCAAAATCAGCCGCACGAAGACCGAGGCGGTGATCACCAAGGACCGCATGCGCGTCGATCTCGAGGCCGAGTTCTACGTGCGCGTCCGGCCTGAGCGGACCGCGGTCTCCATGGCCGCCTCGACGCTCGGGCGCCGCACGCTGGAGCCAGAACTCCTGCACGCGCTGCTGTCGGGCAAGTTCGAGAGCGCGCTCAGGGCCATCGCCGCCGAGATGGACATGGCAGGCATGCATGAGAACCGCGCCGCCTATGTGACGCGGGTGCGCGAAAGCGCGCAGGTGGACCTCGACAAGAACGGCCTCGAGATCGAAAGCGTCGCGATCCTCGACATCGACCAGACCAGCCTCGAATTCTTCAACCCGTCGAACCGCTTCGACGCCGAGGGCCTCACCGCGCTCATCCGGAACATCGAGAGCAAGCGCAAGGAACGCAACGACATCGAGCAGGACTCGATGATCCAGATCCGCGCCCGCAACCTCGAAGCCGAGAAGATGGCGCTCGACATCGAGCGCGACAGCGAGAGCGCCCGCCTCGAGCAGGAGCGCGAGATCGAGTTCCGCCGTGCCCAGCAGCGCGCCGAGCTTGCGCGCGAACGTGCCAGCCGCGATGCCGAGGCCGAGGAAGCTCAGATCTCCTCACGGGAATCGATCGAGAAGGCGCGCATCACCAACGAGCAGATCATTGCCGAGACGCGGATCGCCTCGGAGCGCGAGGTGCGCGGGCGCGAGATCGCCCGCCAGAAGGCGATCGACGCTGAGGAAATCGCCGCCCGCCAGGAGATCGAGACGGCGCGCATCCTCCAGGAACGCGCCGTGCGCGAGGCGCGGATCGCCAATGAGCAGGAAACCCAGACCCGCGAGATCGACAAGCAGCGCTCCCTGCAGGAGGCTGAGATCTCGGCACGCGAGGCGACCGAGCGGGCCCGCATCGCGCAGGAGAAGGCGGTCGATGAGGCCCGGATCGCCAAGGATCGCGAGACGCAGGCGCTCGAGATCGAACGCCAGCGCGCGACCGAGCAGGCCGACATCGCCGCTCGCGAGGAGACGGAGAAGCGGCGCATGGCCCAGACGCTGCTGCTGAACCAGACCCGCATTGCCGGCGAGGAGAAGATCCGCAAGCAGGAGATCGAGCGGCAGAAGACGCTCGATGAAATGGAGATCGCCTCACGCGAGACGGTGGAGCGTGCGCGTATTGCCCAGGCCGCCGAGGTCAACCAGGTCCGCATCGCCGAGGACAGGCGCATCCGCGAGCTCGAGATCGAACGCCAGAAGGCTGTGGAGGCCGCCGAGATCGCCGCCGGCGAAGCCACCGAGACCGCGCGCATCGCCCGCGAGCGCGCCCTGGCCGGCGAGCGGATCGCCGCCGAGGAAGCGACGCGATCCCGCGAGATCGGGCGCGAGAAGGCGGTGGAGAGCACCGAGATCGCGCGGCGCGAGGCCGTCGAGAAGGCCCGGATCGCGGCCGAGCTGACGCTCGAGCAGGATCGCATCGCGAGCCAGCGCGTACGCGAGGTCACCGACATCGAGCGCAAGCGGCTCGTGGAATCCGCCGAGCAGGCGCGCGTCGTGGCTCTCGCCGAGGAGAAGGCGAAGGCCTCGCAGGCCGATGCCAGCGTCCGCCAGGCCCAGATCGCGGCCGAGCGCGACGTGGAGACCGCCGAGGTCGAGCGCGAGCGCGCGGTGGAGGCGGCGCGCCTCGAACGCCGCCGCGCACTCGAGCAGCTGGAGATCGCGCGCGTGCAGAACCTGCGCGAGGCCGAGATCGTCAGCCGCGAGGACATCGAGCGCGCGCGCATCGCCTCCGAACGCCAGCTCGACGAGATCCGCATCGATCACGAGACAGTTCGGCGCAAGCTCGAGGTCGAGCGCGAGCGGACGGTCGAGACGGCGCAGATGGACAAGGCCGTGGCGCTTTACCGCAAGTCGCTGGAGGAATCCGCCGCGCGCGCCGAAGCCGATGCGGCCCGCGCGCTGGCAGCCGTTGCCGAGGAGAAGGTCCGCACCGTCCGCGAGACTGAGGTCGCCAACCGCCGCAAGTCGGTCGACGTCGTCATCGCCGAGAAGGCGGCCGCCGAGGCGCGGCTCGCCGCCGAGGCGGAGAAGGTGCGCGCGGCCGTGCACGCCGAGGCGCAGAAGCTGCTCAACGAGGCAGAGAACATCCTCACCGACGAGGCGCGCCACTCGCTGTTCCGCCGCAAGCTGCTTGAGCATGTCGAGGGCATTGTCGCGGCCAGCGTCAAGCCGCTGGAGAAGATCCAGGACATCCGAATCGTGCAGCTCGACGGCGCGATGGGTGGTGCGGGCGCGCGCGAAGGCTCGCCAACCGACGAGGTGATCAACTCCGCACTGCGCTACCGCGTGCAGGCGCCGTTGATCGACAACCTGCTCAGCGACATCGGCATCGATGGCGGGAATCTCAGCAAGCAGGGTGGGCTGATCCGCGAGGCCTCCGACATGCAGCGCATCGCCGAAGGCGCCCGCAAGTCGGGCAAGGGCAAGGGCGAGGACAAGTGATGGCGCGGGTCTACATCAGCTCGGTCATCGACGCGCCGGTCGCCAGGGTCTGGGAGAAGGTGCGCGACTTCAACGCACTGCCGCGCTGGCTGCCGGCGGTGCGCGAAAGCCGGATCGAGAATGGCGAGCCGTCGGACCGGGTCGGCTGCGTGCGGGACTTCCGCCTGCAGAATGGCGACCGCCTGCGCGAAAAGCTGCTGGCGCTATCCGACTACGACTATTTCTGTACCTACTCGATCCTCGAGAGCCCGATGCCGCTGACCAACTACGTCGCGACGCTGCGGTTCACGCCGATCACGGACGGCGACCGCGCCTTCGCGGAGTGGACCGCCGAGTTCGACTGTGCGCCCGAGGCGGCGGACGACCTGGCGGCCAATATCGGGCACAACGTGTTCCTCGCAGGTTTCCAGGCGCTGAAGCGCCAGATGGCGTCCTGACCATGCCGCAGGTGGTGAGGAGCACCGTGATCGATGCGCCGGTGGAGGCGGTCTGGGACGTGCTGCGCGACTTCAACGGGCACGACAAATGGCATCCGCCGGTGGCCGAGAGCCAGATCGAGCGCGGATGGACCTCCGACCGCGTCGGGTGTGTGCGCCGTTTTCGGCTACGCGACGGATCGGAACTGCGCGAACGCCTGCTGACTCTGTCCGATGCGGATCTCGCCTACAGCTACTGCCTGCTCGAGACGCCGATCCCGTTGTTCAACTATGTCGCCCATGTGCGCCTCGCGCCCGTCACCGACGGGGACCGCACCTTCTGGCGCTGGGAGAGCCGCTTCGATACCCCGGCGGGGCGCGAGGCCGAGCTCGCGCGCATGGTCGGCGAGGACATTTACCAGGGTGGGTTCGACGCGATCCGCGCCCATCTCGCGAAGGGATCCGCGTGATGGCCGTTCTGGTGGAGAGCCACGCGACCCTCGGTGACGCGCAGCGGGCGCTTGGGTCTGACGGGACCTATCTCGGCGGCGGCACGCTGGTGATGCGCGAGGTGAATGCCGGCGCGCTGCAGGGCCGCATCCTGCGCACGTCGGACCCGGCACTGCGGCAGATCAGGCCCTCGCTCGACAGCGTGGAGATCGGCGCCGGCGTGACCATGGCGATGATCCTGGCGGAACGCGACCTTGCGCATCTGCATCCGGTGGCACGCGCCGTCGGCGGGCCGCAGGTGCGCGTCATGGCGACCGTCGGTGGCAATCTCTTTGCCGTGCATCCCTATGGCGATCTGACGGTCGCGCTGCTGGCGCTCGGTGCGCGCGTCGTTTCGGCCGGCGGCGCGCAGCGACCGATCGAAGACTTCCTGCGCGAACGCGACCGTACCGGATTGGTCGCGACGGTTCAGGTACCGCGGCCGCGCGAGCCACGCGGCTTCGCCTTCCTCAAGGTCAGCCGCGTGAAGCCGAAGGGCGTCTCCGTGTTGTCCGTCGCCGCCCACCTGCCGCGCGACGGCGGCCGCCTGCGCGGCGTGCGGATCGCCTTCGGCGCCATGGGGCCGACACCGCTGCGCGCGCAGGCGGCCGAGCGCGTTCTCGAAGGTTCGGCGCTCACGCCAGACCTGATTGCCCGCGCCGCCGCGGCCGCGACGGACGGGCTCGACCCGCCGACCGATGCCCTCGCCTCCGCCTGGTATCGGCGCGAGGTCGCCGGCGTGCATCTGCGGCGCCTCCTGGAGCGGATGCTCTGACATGGCGATGAAGCCCGTCACCTTCACGCTGAACACCGAGGCCAAGGCCGCCTTCACCGAGGACGGGCAGAACCTGCTCGACTTCCTGCGCCGCGGCGCCGGCGACCTGTCGCCGAAATACGGCTGCGGCCAGGGCACCTGCGGCGCCTGCACGGTGCTGGTGGACGGCGAGCCGCACTTGTCCTGCCTCGTACTCGCCGAGACTGTCCAGGGGCGACGTGTCGAGACTACCGCCGGCCTCGGCCAGGCTCGCCCGCATGCCCTCCAGGAAGCCTTCATGGAGCGCTTCGCCGCGCAATGCGGCTACTGCACGCCTGGGATGCTGATGAGTGCGAAGGCACTGCTCGACCGCAACCCGCGGCCGAGCCGCGAGGAGGTGATCGAGGCCATCGCCGGCAACCTCTGTCGCTGCACCGGCTACGAGCCGATCATCGCGGCGATCCTCGACGTCGCCGAAGGGAGGATCCGGGCGTGAGCGGCACCGACCAGCCGATGATCGACTTCCGCAAGCAGTTCTTCGCCAATGAGCGCGACGACAATCTCAACGAGATCGGCAAGCCGACGCGGCGGCAGGACATCACCGGCCACGTCACCGGCCGCTCGCCCTTCTACGACGACCATCTGTTCGAAGGCCTGCTGCACATGCGCTGCGCGCGCTCGCCGCACCATGCCGCGCGCATCCGGCGCATCGATGCCTCGGCGGCCGAACGCATGCCCGGCGTCGTACGGGTGCTGGTCGGCCGCGACGTGCCGCGCAACCTCAACACCCTGCTCTCGCTGCTCGACTTCGGCATCGATGACGAGCCGCTGCTCTCCACCGACCGCGTCCGCTATCGTGGCGAGCCGGTGGCAGCGGTTATTGCCACCAGCGATGCGCGCGCGCGCGACGCGGTCGCGGCCATTCGGGTCGATTGGGAACCGCTGCCGCATGTCCTCGATGTCGAGGAGGCGGTGAAGCCTGGCGCGCCGGTCGTGCTCGATGTCTATCCGACGAACAAATTCGTCTATCACGGCAAGTACGACCACCAGAAGCTGCGCTTCGGCGATGTCGAGGCCGCCTTTCGCCAGGCCGACATTGTGGTGGAAGGCCGCTACCAGATGTCACCCATCGAGCAGGCGCCGATGGAGACCTGCGGCGCCATCGCCGCCCCCGAGCAGAACGGCCGCTTCGTCTGCCACACCTCGACCCAGGCGCTGTTCTTCTCGCTTGCCACGGCATCGAAGACGCTCGAGATGCCGTCCTCGCGCCTGCACTTCATCGGCGGTACGGTGGGCGGCGGCTTTGGCGGCAAGGTGGACAGCATCCACGAACCGCTCGCGGTGCTGGGTGCGATGCTCACCGGCCGCCCCGTGAAGTTCATGTGGGACCGCGAGGAGGAGATGCAGGTCGGCGCGCCGCGCGGCGCCGAGCGCTGGTATCTCAAGGACGGCGTGATGCGCGACGGGCGCATCGTCGCGCGCCGCTTCACCGGCTACTTCGATTCCGGCGCCTACACCCGCCTCTCCTCCTACGCCATCATCAAGGGGGTGGGGCACCTGCCGGGACCCTACACGATCCCGAACGTCTCGGCCGACGTGTATTGCGTCTACACCAACCGCACGCCGGCCACCGCCATGCGCGGCTTCGGCATCACCGGCGTCGACTTCGCCATCGAGGCGCATATGGACAAGGTGGCGGAGGCGGTCGGCATGAACCCGGTCGAACTACGCATCCTCAACGCTTATCGCGATGGCGACATGAAGGCACATCGGCGGCTCGCCAAGAACTGCGCGCTGATCGAATGCTGCCAGGTGGTGGCGGAGAAGGCGGGCGTAAAGCTCAGCCCGGCCATGCTGGCCGCCGCCTCCACGCGCGATGGCGGCGGCGAGCGCGCGCGTCTGCCGTCGCATACCGCCACCGACGAGAACGGCCGGGTGCAGGGTTACCAGGCGAGTTCGTACGCCAAGAAGGGCGCGAAGCAACCGCCGCCGCCCGGTGCGCTAGCGCTACCGCCGGCCGCGCGCACCGAAGCTCCGCGGCCTGCCGCGGCGCAGCCCCCGCCACCATCGACGCACACCCCCGCGGCCACCGCCCCGCGCGCCGGTTCCATGCGCTTCTCCTCGCTCTCCGGCTTCCGGAAGCGCTGAGCCATGGCGCTGCATCGCGGGCGCGGTTTCGCCGCCATCAACTACCCGATCGGCATGAACCTCGGCGGCGATCCCAGCCAGGCGCTGATCCACTCCAACCCCGACGGCAAGTTCACCGTCGCACTCTCGGCGATCGACCTGGGCCAAGGCATGAAGTCGGTCACCAGGCAGATCGCCGCCGAGACGCTCGGCGTGCCGGTCGAGGATGTCTATGTCGACACCGCCGACAGCGACACCGGCCCGCACGACATGGGCAGCTTCGCCAGTCGCGGCACGCACCGCATGGGCAATGCCGTGATCATGGCGGCGCGCGAGGCGCGTGCGGTGATGCTGGAAGCCGCTGCCGAGGAACTTGAAGTAGACGCATCCGACCTCGTCACCGACGGGCGCGGCAACATCCATGTACGTGGCGCGCCGGGGCGTTCCATCACCACGCTCGCCGCCGCGCAGGCCGCGCAGTTCAAGCAGGGCCGCACCATCGCCGGGCGCGGTATCTTCCTGATCCCGCTCAGCGACGTCGACCCCGACACGGGCGAGATGACGCCCGTCAGCACCTTCGCCCATGCCGCCATGCTCGTCGAGGTCGAGGTGGATGACGAGACCGGCGAGGTTACCGTCACCGACATGAAGTCCGCCTACGAGGTCGGCCGCGCGCTCAACCCGCGCCTGGTCGAGCAGCAACTGCGCGGCGGCGCCTGGATGGGGATGAGCCACGCAGCGTGGGAGACGACCGAGCCATACTACCCGCAGCGCGACCATGGGCCGGTGGACTTCAACACCTACCTGATGCCCGGCCCCGGCGACCTCGCGCCGCATCACATCAGCATCCTCGAACGCCCGGCCGAGGATGGGCCCTATGGCGGCAAGGGGCCTGGCGAGATGTGCGCCAACCCGGTGCTGCCGGCGGTCGTGAACGCGATCTACGACGCCGTCGGCGTGCGCATCGATGAACTCCCGGCCACGCCCGAGAAGATCCTGCGCGGCCTGAAGGCCCAGGGCGGCGCCAAGCCGAAGAAGCGGCTCTGAGGCATGACGGTCAGGCGCTCCATCGCCGGCATCGACAGCCCCGAGGCGCTGGCCGAGGCGCTGCGCGCAGCGCAATACATCGCCGATGAGGGGCTCTCGACCGCCGCCTATCTCGCGCTGGCGCTCGGCAAGCCGCTGCTGCTCGAAGGTGCGCCGGGCGTGGGCAAGACCGAGGCAGCGAAGGCGCTCGCGGCCGTGCTCGGGCGCGAAATGGTACGCCTGCAGGCCTATGAGGGTCTCGATGCGTCGGCGGCCATGTACGAGTGGAACTTCCCGCGCCAGATGCTCGCCATCCGCCAGGCGGGCACCGACTACGTGAACCTCTACGGCGACGATTTCCTGATCGCGCGGCCGATGCTGCTCGCGTTGCAGCGCCCGCGCGAACGGCTCCTGCTGATCGACGAGATCGACCGCTCCGACCACGAGTTCGAAGCCTTCCTGCTGGAATTCCTGTCCGACTTCAGCCTGTCCATCCCCGAGCGCGGGACCATCCGCGCGGCCGAACCGCCGGTCGTCGTGCTCACCTCCAACCGCACCCGCGAACTGCACGAGGCGCTGCGGCGGCGCTGTGTCTACCACTGGATCGGCTACCCGGACCCGCAGCTCGAGGCGCAGATCGTCATGATGCGCGCCTCCGCCGTGGCGCGCGACACCGCGCACCGCGTCGTTGCCGCGGTCGGCAGGCTGCGCGCCGAACCGCTCGCCAAACCGCCCGGCGTGGCCGAGACGGTGGAATGGGCGGAGGCCGCCACGCTGCTCAATGCGCAGGGTGCGCCCTGGCCGACCGCCTTCGCGCGCGCCATCGGCGTGGCGCTGAAGGACCAGGACGACCTGGCCTTCGTGGCACCGCGGCTCGACCGCATCCTGCAGGGTGCGGCATGACGCCGCGCGCGCTCGACCCGTTCCTCGCCTTCCCGCGCGTGCTGCGGGCGGAGGGCTTTCTCGCCGCGCCGGCGCAGACGGAGAGCTTCCTCGCCGCCGTCGGTCTGCTCGGCCCGCGCTCTCTCTCTGACGTGCGCCGCGCGGCGCACGCGATCTTCGGTCCAGGACCGGACCGCCGGCAGGACTTCGATGATCTGTTCGACATGATCTTCCTCGGCCGCGCCGTGCTGGCGCCGGGTCAGGCGACCAGCGAGGAGGCACCGCAGGCCTACGATGCCGGCGAGATGGCGGAGTTTCTGCCGCCCGCGGAGGAGGACCCCTCAGGCCGCGAGGCGAGCCAGCGTGAACGGCTGTTCGCCCGAGCCTTTGCGCCCGCCGACAATGCCGCGCTGCTCGCCGCCTTCGCCCGCGCGCTGCCTGGGGCCCTGCCGCGCCGACGGTCACGCCGCTTCGAGACGGCGGGCGGTGGTGTCGCCGACCCGCGCCGCGCCTTCCGCGACATGGCGCGGCGCGATGGCGAAGTCCTGGTCCTACCGACCCGTCGGCGCCGGTCGCGGCAGCGCCGCGTGCTGGCGCTGATCGACGTCTCCGGCAGCATGAAGGGTGGCACGGAGGCGGCGCTCGGCATCGCGCATGCCATCGTCAGGACGGCCGAACGTGCCGAGACCTTCACCCTCGGCACGCGGCTGACCCGCGTGACCCGCGCGCTGCGGCGCCGCGACCGCGACCAGGCGCTGGCGCTTGCGTCCGGCCTGGTGGCCGACTGGGATGGCGGGACGCGCCTGGGCGAGGCGCTGTCGGTGTTCCTCGCGGTGCCGCGCTTCGCATCCTTCGCGCGCGGCGCGCTGGTGGTCGTGGTGTCGGACGGTCTCGAACGCGGAGGGCCGGAGGCGCTTGTCGCGGCGATGACGCGGCTGCGCGCGCTCGCCTGGCGGATCGTGTGGCTCAGCCCGCTCGCCTCCGACGCGTCCTATCGCCCCGAGACCGGCGCGATGCGCGCCATCCTGCCGCTGATCGACCATCTCGACGCCGGTGGCGACCTTGCGGCGATGGCCGGGGCGCTGGTGGGCGACGCGGCCTTGCGCCGCGCGGGGGCCCGCTGATGAAGGTGATTGACAGCCACTTCCATGTCTGGCGGCAGGCTGACCTGCCTTGGCTGACCGGGCCGATGCAGCCTCGCATCTTCGGACCCTACGAGGCGATCCGCCGCGACTATCCGATGCGCGAATACCTTGCCGACCTGGCCGGCTCGGGCGTGGAGAAGTCGGTCTATGTGCAGGCCAACTGGCCGGTGGATCGCGCCGTCGAGGAAGCCGCCTGGATCGAGACCCTGGCGCTCGAGACCGGCTGGCCGCATGGCCTCGTCGCCTATGCCGACATGACCGTGGACGATGCGCGCCCCGCGCTCGACCGGTTGACGCGTTTCCCGCGGCTGCGCGGCATCCGCCAGCAGTTGCATTGGCATGAGAACGCGCTCTATCGCTTCGCGCCGCGCCCGGACCTCTGTGCCGATCCAGCGGTCCGGCGCAACGTCGCGCGGCTCGCCGATTACGGCCTGGTCTTCGACCTCCAGGTCTTCGCCGGGCAGATGGCGAGTGCTGCCGACCTCGCCGAATCCTGTCCGCGCGTAACCTTCGTGCTGCAGCACGCCGGCATGCTGGAGGATCTCACGCCCGCCGGCCGCGCTGCCTGGCGGGCCGGCATGACGCTGCTGGCGGCGCAGTCCAACGTGGTCGCCAAGCTATCGGGCTTTGGTACCTTCATCCACCGCAACGACGCCGACCACATAGGCTGGCTTATCGGCGAGACCGTCGGGCTGTTCGGGGCGGAACGCTGCCTGTGGGGGTCGAATTTCCCGATCGAGAAGCTTTGGACCAGCTACGACGCGCTGCTCGGCGCGCACCGGCGCGGCGCGGGAGGCCTCAGCGAAGCCGAGTGCGACGCGATTTTCTTCAACACGGCACGCCGGGTCTACCGGCTGTAAGGGAGCGACGACGATGGGACTTGAGATCAAGCTGCTCGACTACGGCGACATCGAGCTTGAATCGAGCTTCCTCGTGCTGGCCCGCGACTGCGGCCGGGTGCGCCGCGTGCCGGTCTACGGCTTCCTGATCCTGGGCGGTCGCTATCCGGTGGTGGTGGACACCGGCTATCGCGACAACGCCATCATGGAGACGCTCGGCATGCGTGGCCTGCAGTTCCACGAGAACATGATCGAGCGCCAGCTCGCCCGGCACAACGTGAAGGTGGGCGATGTCCGCTACGTCCTGCACACCCACCTGCATATCGACCATGCCGGCAAGGACGACCACTTCCCGATGAACACCACAGTGGTGATCAACCGGCGGGAGATGGAGCATTCGGTCTCCGGCCTCATGCACCCGCAATACCCCAAGCCCGACATCCAGCACCTGGTCGAGCGGCTGCACACGCGCCACGCGCTGCGCTTCGAAGACCTCGAGATCACCGGACCGATCGAGATCATGCCGGGCGTCGTGCTGGAAGCCGCGAACGCGCACACGGAGGGCTCGATGAACGTGCATGTCGAGACCACCGAGGGCCGCGCCACGATCTGCGGCGACGTGATCTACGACTTCAACGACCAGATCGTCGAACCGCTGTACCAGGTGAACGCGCACGAACCCCAGGTCACGGGCAACCATGCCGGATCGAAGCGCGGCGAGAAGGCGGCGATCAAGAAGCTGCTGGCTTCGTCAAGGTTCCTGCTGCCGGTGCATGACAAGCCCGCCAGGATCGAGGGCGGGCAGGTGATCGGGCGGCTCGACATGCAGGTGCCGGGGCCGATCACCCAGTCGGTGCCGCGCCGGGACTGGTTTCCGGCCTGACGGAGCGTGCCATGTCCCATGTCGCCCTCGACCCCGCCTTCCGGCGCCTGATCGACGAGCACGCCCCCGTGCAGATGGCGGGGAGCGGCTTCACCTTCACCGAGGGGCCGGTCTGGCATCCGACCGAGCACTACCTGCTGTTCTCCGACATGCCGGCCGATGTACGCCGCCGGCTCGATCGCGCAGGCGTGCGGGAGGTCGCGCGCCCGTCCAACAAGGCCAATGGACTGACCTATGACGCGCAGTTGAACCTCATCGCTTGCGAGCATGCGACTTCGGCGCTCGTGCGCATCCGTTCGGACGGCCAGCGCGAGGTTCTCGCAACGCACTTCCAGGGACGCGAGCTGAATTCGCCGAACGATGTCTGCGTCGCGTCTGACGGCGCGATCTACTTCACCGACCCGTGGTACGGACGAATGCCGCACTATGGTGTGGAACGGCCGCGCCAGCTCGGCTGGCAGGGCGTGTTCCGCATCCGCCCGAATGCGCGGGCCGGCGAGGAGCCGCAGCTTGTCGTCGAGCGCTATACGCACAGCCAGCCGAACGGGCTTTGCTTCTCGCCCGACGAACGCCTGATGTATGTGAACGACACCGAGCAGGCGAATATTCGCGTCTACGAGGTCGCCGCGGACGGCGCGCTGAAGCACGGCCGCATCTTCGCATCCGGGTTGCGTGACGCGCTGCTGCCGGGCCTGCCGGACGGGATGAAGTGCGACGCGGGAGGCAATGTCTGGTGCACGGCGCCCGGGGGCGTCTGGGTCTTCGCGCCGGATGGGCGGCTGCTCGGGAAGGTGTCGATCCCCGAGCCGCCGGCCAACCTGCATTGGGGCGGGCCAGACTGGCGCACGCTGTACGTATGCGCCTCGACATCGGTCTACGCGGTTCCGGTCAAGGTCGGCCCGCGAAATGAACCCTTCATGCGCGCCCAGACGGACGCGAAGCCTGTGCCCCGTGCGGAGGGCGATCAGCTCAGGCTCGACGCCTCGCGCTGCGCGCTGATCATCCAGGATATGCAGAACGATGTGGTGATGGATGGCGGTGCCTTCGCCTCCTCAGGCAGCCCGGATCATTGCCGGCAGCAGAACGCCATCCCGAATATCGCGCGGCTGGCGGCGCGGTGCCGGGCGCTCGGCGTGCCCATCATACATGTCTGGTTCCTGCGCCGTGCGGACGCGCGCGACATGACGTTGAACGCCCCGCTGTTCGAGGGCTGCGTGGATGCGAACGCCATGATCGAGGGCAGTTGGGGCGCCGAGCCGGTCCCCGGCCTCGAGGCGCAGCCCGGCGACCACGTGGTCCACAAGGCGCGCATGAGCGCGTGGGAAGGCACATCGCTCGAGCGCATCCTGAAGGCCGAGGGCCGCAGCATCATCATTGAAACCGGCGCCTGGACCAATATGAGCATCGAGCACACGGCGCGCACCGGCGCCGACAAGGGCTACGTCATGGTGATCCCGGAAGACGGCTGCTCGACCATGAACGCCGACTGGCACCGCGCCTCGATCGACTACGCCATGCGCAATGTCGCGCTGGTGACCACGACCGAGGAGGTGATCGCGGCGCTCGGATGACGCGCGGCGGACGACGCCTGGCTCCCGCCGCCGAACAAAGGCGCTGATCGTCACTCACGTTACGCCGTTCCATCCGCTGCGACACCGTGTACTGCAGCGGCGGGTTCGGTATGGCGACGACACGATGCCGGACGTGGCTTTGGGCCAGTTCTTCGATCGACTCTGACGCCTGCCGGATCTATGCGATCGACCGCCTTCGTCAGCAGGTCGCTGATGCGGCTCCGCAGGATGGTCTGTCAGCGTTGCCCCGCGGACCTACACTGAGGCAGGACCCGCGATCTTCAGCACGACCGCGGACGCCATCGCTGGCTGGGTGTCTGATAGGTAGCACGAACACGGAACTGAACCGCCCCGGGTTTGTCGGAGGCTGTTCGGTCTGATTCGCCCGTCGGCCTGCCGCGACTCATGAAGGTTCCCGCGGTCACGGCGTGTGTGATTCGCTGTCCTTCGTGGTTGGGGAGGGGGCGGCGATGGTGGCGGCGGTGACGATCACGCGGCTGGATCTGGATGCGTCGGGGCTTCGGCGCGCGGCTCGGCGGTGCCGGCAGCCGCACGCGGCGCATGTTGGCGTTGGCGCTTGTGCGGGAGGGGGCGTCGCGGACGGATGCGGCGCAGGCTGCGGGGATGGACCGGCAGACGCTGAGGGACTGGGTGCATCGCTACAACGCCGAGGGTTTCGCGGGACTGCGTGACCGCCATGGGGGCGGCGCGCCGCGCCTGCTGTCGCCCGAGCAGGAGCGCGAGAGGCGGCGCGCTGGGTGAGCGAGGGACCGGACCTCGCGCAGGATGGCGTGACGCGCTGGCGCCGGTCGGACCTGGTGCGGGCGATCGCGCGGCGGTTCGGCGTGGCGATGGCCGAGCGCGGCGTCGGCGACCTGCTGCGCCGACAGGGCTTCCGCCGGCTGGTTCCGCGGCCGCGCCATCCCGGCCACGACGCCGGGCGCCAAGCGTCTTTCAGGCTGACTTCGCCGCCCTCGTAGACGCCGCCCTGCCGGCGCGAGCCCCCGGCAAGCCGCTGGAACTGTGGTGGCAGGACGAAGCCCGGATCGGCCAGCAGGGCACCATCACCCGGCTGTGGGCCAGACGTGGCTCGCGCCCGCCTGCGCAGCGCGACCAGCGCTACACCTCGGCCTACCTGTTCGGCGCGGTCTGCCCCGGCCGCGGCGTGGCCGCGGGCCTCGTGCTGCCAGCCGCCAATACCGATGCGATGACCCTGCACCTGGCCCAGATCAGTCGCACCGTCGCAGCCGGCGCCCACGCCGTCCTCATCGTCGATGGCGCGGGCTGGCACCAGACCGGCGGCCGGCTCGTCGTGCCGGACAATGTCACCCTGCTGCACCTGTCGCCCTACAGCCCTGAACTGAACCCAGCCGAGAACGTCTGGGCCTTCCTGCGCTCCAACAAGCTCAGCAACCGCGTCTTCGACCGCTACGACGCCATCGTCGAGGCCTGCTGCGACGCATGGAACCGGCTCATCGCACAGCCAGAACACATCACCACCATCGCATCGCGCGCATACGCACAGGTCAGGACATGACACCGAGGGTATTAGCCGGGCACGTGGAAGCGCACGGCGTAGATCGCCGCGCCGTCCGCCGTGTCGTGCAGCAGCACCTCGGGGTCGAGGTCGGGCCAGTCGCGCCCGGCCTCCAGCGCGGCGGCGAGCAGGATGCGCTTCGCGCGCCCGACCGGGATGTCGGATTCGAGCGCGAAGCGCAGCGACGCCATGTAGCGGCCGGCGGCCGCGCTGCCGTAGTTGATCAGCCGGTTCCCCGCGACCTGGCCGTTCGGCACGGTGACGACCGTGCCCTCCCGCGTCACGAGCCGCGTCGCGCGCCAGCTGATGCCGACCACGCGCCCGACGCGGCCATCCGTGGTCTCGATCCAGCCGCCGATGCCGAAGGGATGCTCGAGGCCGAGCGCGATGCCCGCGAAGACGTCCGAGAAGATGTTGCGCAGCGCGAAGCCCAGCACCGCCAGCATCACGCTCGATGTCGCGATCAGCCCGGGGCCGGCGAGCCCAGCACGTACTGCGTGACGATGATGGCGGCGGCGGCAAAGAGCGCGACGCTGATCAGGTCCGCCAGCAGCCGCGGCTTGGCGTGCAGCAGGACGCCGACCAGCCGCGACAGGACCCAGGCCAGCGCGACCCAGGCGCCGATGCCGGTGCCGATGCGCAGGATGGCCATGACCATGCCTTCGGGCGCGGTGCCCGGCACGACCGCATGCGCGGCGAAGCCCAGCATTGCCAGCAGCGCCGGGGGAATGAGCCTCCGATAGGGGTTCGCGCGCGCGATGCCGCGCATCACCCGGCCCGGCCTGGCCGGTGGGACCGTCACGTCGGCCGCGCCGGGCGCCACGGCGCCCCATGTTCCCGCGACCGGACGGGACGGGACGACCGATCGGGGCGCGGCCTGGCCATCCCGCCGACCATGGCGGGAGAGTGGCCCGAGCCCCAGTCCAAGATGCCCCCTGTAATGAGACCTGTGCGCGGGAGGCTTGCGGTGCGACGCTGTGCCGTGCGGAACGTGGTTTTCTGTCGCGCGGCTCTGGCAGCACGCGCGTTCCTGCTTCGGCGCTTACGCCGGCTGGAGATTGAGGCTTCGCTTGAGGTTGTAGGCGGTTGCGGTGAAATGGACCTGGGCTCTGGCGCGGGCGAGGCCTCGCCATCGCATCCGTCGCAGGCCGTAGCAGCGTTTCCAGGTGCCGAAGATCTTCTCGATGCGCGCGCGCACCCGCTGGATCGGCGCGTTCCAGGCCGCGAGCCGAGCCAGGGTCTCGGCCTCGTCACGACCCCACATCGCCGTGGCTGCCACACGCGGCACGCCGCCCCTGGCGCGCACGGCGGCCTCGAAGTGCTGCCCGCGATAGGCGCTGTCGGCGAACACTTCGCCCGGGTCGTCGGGCAGTGCAGCCGGCCCCTCGCGCCCGTCATGCACGTTCGCCGGCGTGACCGACACCTGCTCGACCAGCGCGGTGTCGGCGTCGGCGCCGACATGCGCCTTGAAGCCATGCACCGAGGCGCGGTTGCGATGCTTCACCCAACGCGCCTCGCCATCGCCCTTGCTGGCAGAGGTGATGATCGTCGCGTCCACGAGCGTGCCGGTCTTGACCGTGATCGCACGCGCCTTGAGCTGCGCG
>NZ_STGD01000027.1 GCF_005222755.1 Roseomonas sp. HF4 | reverse complement strand
GGCCGGCCGGCCGCCCTTCGTGCCGTCCGCCCGCGGCACCGCCCGCTCCAGCTCGGCGCGGAACATGGCAAAATCCACCAGCGCCCCGATCCGCTCGAGGTCATCGCCCTTGGCCGACAGCTCCCGCAGCCGCTCCTCCACATCGAAGAAACCCGGCTGCCGAACCATCGCCATCCCCCGCGCCAATCCGCGTCAGTGAATCAGCCGAACGGCTTCAGGGCGAGGGGTTTCTGGAGGTGTCCACCTGATCCGCCGCCGCCACGCCAGGCCGAATAGGGTGCGGGTGATCACCACCTCCCGCCGGTCCGCGTGGATGTCCACACGCCGCCGCCACAGCACCCACAGCACGAAGAGGACGTAGAGCGGCACCAGGGCGAACAGCGGTGCGTACCACGCCGGCCCGCCGCCCGAGGCCAGGCCGCCCGTCATCACGAACAGCAGCGCCGTCGCGACCCCGATCGCCACCTTGGCCGGCCCGCCGGGCCGCTCGTCGCCGAAGGACAGGGACATGCTTGGCAGCCCGGGGCGGGGTCCGCCGCCGCCGCTGCCAAGCCTACGCGACGTGACCGCCGCGCGCGCGGCCTACCGCAGCGGCGCTTCCAGGTTGCTCGGGTTCAGCCCCAGCGCCTGCGCGGTGGCGGGGTTGATCTGGCCGCTCGCCTCCAGGCCACGGCCGCGCTGGAAACGCTCGAGCGCCGTCTGCGTGCCGGCACCCCACACCCCATCGGCGCGCGACTGGTAGAAGCCCAGCGCCCGCAGGCGCATCTGCACATGGCGCACGGCGCGCGGGCTGAGCGCCGTGGCCGGCGCCACCGCCACCGGCTCCATCACCGCCGGCGGCAACAGCCGCGGCATGCTCACGCCCAGCGCCTGGGCCGTCGCCAGGTTGACCGACCCCGTCACGGCCAGCCCCCGCGCCTGCTGGAAGCGGTCGAGCGCCGCCTGGCTCTCCGGCCCCCAGACGCCATCGGGCGCGCCGGTATAGACGCCGGCCTCCCGCAGCTGCTCCTGCACCGCCGAGGTCGCCGAGGGCGTGAGCGGCTGCACGAAGGACAGCGGCGCCGGCGCCTGCGCCAGGGCGGGCGCGGCGGCGATCGCGGCGATGATCAGGGCGGTGCCCAGGGTGCGTGAGATGGCACGCATGGCAAAATCCTCCGTCGTCCTGGGGAGAACGGTTTGTGGCGCCGGAGGTTGCGGGGCCGCGGGAGGAGAGGCAGACGCAGGGGCTCTGCCCCTGCACCCCGGCAGGAAACTCAGTTTCCTGCACCTTCGGACTGTTGGGCGGGCGCGCCTTCGGTGGCACCATGCGCGGCATTGCATGAGGACGGACCATGGACAGCATCCAGAACACGCCGCAGGACATGCTCGAAGCGCAGCGCCGCCAGGCGCGCATCGACCTCGCGGCGGCCCACCGCCTCGCCGTCCTCGACGACTACCACGAGGCCATCGACAACCACTTCACCCTGCTCGTCCCCGGCCGCCCGCGCCGCTTCTACCTCAACGAATTCGGCCTCCATTGGAACGAGGTCACCGCCAGCAACCTCATCGAGGTCGCCTTCGACGGCACCGTCGTCGAAGGCCGCGGCCCCGCCGACCGCAGCGCCATCTGCATCCACGCCCCCATCCACGAAGCCACCGGCGCCGCCTGCGTGCTGCACACCCACATGCCCTACTGCACGGCATTGTCGCAGCTCGAGGACATGACGGTCGAGATGACCGGCCAGGGCGCCCTGCAATTCGAAGGACGCATCGCCTACGACTACGACTACAACGGCTTCGCCCACGAACACGCCGAGGGCGAACGCATGGCCGCGCTGATGGGCGACAAGGTCGTGCTGATGATGGCCAACCACGGTGTGGTGGTGATCGGCGACACCGTGGCGCAGGCCTACCGCCGGCTCTACTTCCTCGAACGATCTTGCCGCACGCAGCTGTTTTCGATGTGGACCGGCCAGCGCCGCCGCTTCGTGGCACCCGAGGTGCTGGAGAAGATGCGCGAACAGGCCGGCTGGAAAGACCCGACCATGGCCATGGGCGCATCCGACTACTACTTCGCCGCGATGAAGCGGATGCTGGACCGGACGCAGCCGGATTATGCCGAGTAGGGGGGAGGCTTTGCAGGAGCTCTGCCCCTGCTCCCCGGCAGAAACTCACTTCCCTGCACCTCCGAAGTTACGCTAGCGCGCTACTTTGATGTTGCAAATGAGAATGATACTCGGGCAAGGAACTAGCGCGAAGTGCGGCAACAGCCTCCCCAATAAGCATTCTCATGAAGAGATTATAGGTCATTTTAACGGACGGGCGTAATGACAGAAACATACTAGAAACGCAATGATATACTGTTCTGGAAACCAGCTTCCCAAAACATGACAGAATTACTTCTGATTCTATGAATTTTTTTACTTTTCGGGGTGAACGTTGATATCCGATTGATGATAATCTTTCTCTAAGTTTATCATGTTTCACGGACGGGCAATTCTGTAGATCTATGCAAAATAGAGGGCTGCCTCGATCAAAAATCGACAATTTATTTCGCGCATGAAGAGCGATATCGACTTCAACCCAGGACTTTATGTCACCGCTAAATGCAAGAAGCTTTTCACGAAGCGCCTCCTTCATCGCACTACCATCCTCACCCCCTCCAGCCAGTCGATCAATCAGACCGAACAAAATAGGCAATTGAACAACATCATTTTCCCAGCTATATCCAAAAGTATATGCGGTACGCGCGCAAGGCATTGTGCGATTAAGATGTAAGTCAAAATCTTGGTCTCGGCAAATAGTTATCGTACTAATATTTAGATTGTTAATATCGAGTTGAATTTTCTTTAGCGTTTCTTTGCATCCTATCGACTTAAAATGACAGCGTCGACCATTTGGGAAAATAGATAGAACTGAACTCCAGTAATGCGTGTCTAGTGTCCCATCAGTTTGGTCTGTAGCCAGCGCTTCATTGTACGTAATAGACGGACCCCCTTCACAAAAAACGACCACGTCCGCTCTAAAAAATACATGAAGACTTCTAAGACCGCTGGCTGTTCTTCTTAAGGTCACTTTATTACATCCTCCATATCAATCGTTTTTTCCGTAAGGTTCCCAACAATATCAGGAGAGTGCGTCGCAACAATAATTTGAGCATTCGGATTGAGGGCTCGCAAACTCCCAATCAATCGCTCCTGCCAAATGACATGCAACGATAGCTCAGGTTCATCTGCAATGAATATTGCAGGATTCTGTCGTTGCAACAAAGTCTCACTCATCAAAATAAGGAGCTGCTTCTCGCCGCTGGAAAGCATCTGAGGAAGCAATGTTTTTCCTGACCTCGACAAGAATTTGAGTTCATTGCTCTCGCTGAAAGTCATCTTCTTTCTGCGAAAAAGTTGGTCAGCAATCTCCTGAAATTTGTCTCTATGTGAGAATATGATTTTGAGTCTGTCTTGAAGTTCCCCCCAACGTCGCACGACATCCTCGATGCGCTGCAGACTCGCGAGAAATAATGCATCATTTAGAAGAATTGTTTTATTTTTGGAGTCCTTGGATCTGATCTGTATTTTATCTGCCAGCATCAAAAAATCACTCATGCGTGATGCAGTCTGCTCAGACACATGCAATTCAGCGAATATTTTTTGTAGCGACTCTTTATACATCTCAATCCGCTGCAATCTTTCAAATTCGATTGGATCTGCATTCTCTGCCTGGTGCAGAAGAGAAATAAACAATGACTCTTGAAATACCCTAATTTCATCGTCTTTACTTTTCGAAAGAGTAGCAAAATACTTTACTAAATCATTTGATAAAGATTCTAGCTTTTGATCGATAGATGACTCAAACGAACGACTTTCGCCCGCGCGCTCAAACGGAGAAATTCGATGAACTGACAACCAGTTAACGGAAACAAGATTTTGTAACTCGGCCCTTATTCCTGATTGATATCTTCTATAATACTCCATATGTCTACTCTCATGAATAAATCTTCTAAGCAATATTTGTTCTTCATCTTCGTCTAGTGAGAACCGTCGTTCTTTTGAGTGTGGTTTTCCCGTATTAATAGTGTATTCTATAATTTCAACAGGCCTATCTTTTCTTTTTGTTTTCTCAACAGATATTGTTGGTTTGATGTTTCCTTTAATTGGCCGAAGATTTATAGTTATCTTTCGAAATGGTAATCGGTCTAGTGTCCTAAAATCTGCTGTAAGTGCAGAAGCAATAAGATTGATAAGCGTAGTTTTCCCGGTTCCATTTTGACCGATAAAAAACGCAACATTCTGATCAATCTTAACGGGGAAACTGTAGCTATCCCAGAAGCCTTCAACGTCAATTTTTTCTATCGTATGCATCATCGATCCTCACCTCGGCCTAGGATATCAAAGTGGATGAGTTTCTCAACCACAGAATGGCACGCCGAAAATGTCCTTGCGCGGCCACCATGATAAGATTATTATCCTGAAATGCGCCCCCACCCCCTCACCCCCACCCAATTCCTCGCCCTCCTCCCCTACATCCTCCCCCGCTCCCCCGCCGGCCGCTCCATCGGCGACCTCCGCGGCCGCATGAACGCCATATTCCACCTCGCCTGCACCACCGCCCCCTGGCGCGCCCTCCCGCCCGAACACGGCAAGCCCGACACCGTCTCCCGCTACTTCCGCCGCCTCACCCATGCCGGCCTCTGGGAACGCCTGCT
Organism: Roseomonas sp. HF4; assembly: GCF_005222755.1. GTDB lineage: Bacteria > Pseudomonadota > Alphaproteobacteria > Acetobacterales > Acetobacteraceae > Neoroseomonas. Next base: position 25,861 of record NZ_STGD01000027.1, on the reverse strand, counting down.
CGAAGCCCTCAAGGAAAACGATCCCAAGCACCCCCTGAACGAGATCGCCCCCCTCATCTTCCGCGCCTGCCGCCGCGCCGTGCGGCTCCGGGGGCTGAAATTCCTCGTCCTCATCCGCCGCCTCGGCTTCCTCCAGGCCCTGAACGGCCCGCCGGACAAGCTCCCCAACCCCGATTTGTCCGAAAGCCTCAGGCACACGCGCTTTCCGCCCTACCCCGAAACGAAAGCGCAGTTCGCCGCGTTCTTCGCCCTCACCAAGGCGCTCAGACAGCTCCATCGCATCGTCGGCGGCGTGAAGCACCTCACCCGCCAGCAGCGCCTCGGCTGGTCATGACCCGCGCACACCCCCTGGACAGCAGCCCCCGGCCTGCCGACAAGGCTGCCCATGACCGCCGCCACGCCCACGCCGCTCGACCCCGCCCGCGCCGCCCAGCTCGCCGCCGAATTCGGCCTGAAGCCGGAGGAATACGACCGCGCGCTGGCCATCCTCGGCCGCACCCCCTCGCTGACCGAGCTCGGCGTGTTCTCCGTGATGTGGTCGGAACACTGCTCCTACAAATCCAGCCGCATCTGGCTGAAGGAACTCCCCACCAAGGCCCCCTGGGTCATCCAGGGCCCCGGGGAGAATGCCGGCGTCATCGCCATCGGCGATGGCCTGGCCGCCGTCTTCAAGATGGAAAGCCACAACCACCCGAGCTGGATCGAGCCCTACAACGGCGCGGCCACCGGCGTCGGCGGCATCCTGCGCGATGTCTTCACCATGGGTGCGCGCCCCATCGCCAACCTCAACGCGCTCCGCTTCGGCAGCCCGGATGCGCCCCGCATGCGCCAGGTGATCGATGGCGTGGTCCGCGGCATCGGCGGCTACGGCAATTGCGTGGGCGTCCCCACCGTGGGCGGGGAGGTCAACTTCCACCCCGCCTACAACGGCAACCCGCTGGTCAATGCCATGACGGTCGGCATCGCGAAGGCCGACCGCATCTTCACCGCGGCCGCGACCGGCGTGGGCAACCCGGTGGTCTATGTCGGCTCCAAGACCGGGCGCGACGGCATCCACGGCGCCACCATGTCGTCGGCCGAATTCTCGGCGGACAGCGAGGAGAAGCGCCCCACGGTCCAGATCGGCGACCCCTTTGCCGAAAAGCTCCTGATCGAGGCCTGCATGGAGCTGATGGCGACGGATGCCATCGTCGCCATCCAGGACATGGGCGCGGCGGGGCTCACCAGCAGCGGCGTCGAGATGGCCGGCAAGGGCGGCATGGGCGTGGAACTCGTGCTGGACAACGTCCCGCAGCGCGAGGACGGCATGACCGCCTACGAGATGATGCTGAGCGAGAGCCAGGAGCGCATGCTCATGGTCCTCAAGCCCGGCCGGGAAGCGCAGGCGCAGGCCATCTTCACCAAGTGGGAGCTGGACTTCGCGGTGATCGGCCACCTCACCGACACCGGCCGCATCGTCATCCGCCACAAGGGCGAGGTCGAGGCAGACATCCCCCTCGCCCCGCTCGAATCCGAAGCCCCCCTGTATCGCCGCCCGACAGAGGACACGCCGCCGCAGCCGGAGCTGGACGCCGCCGCCGTGCCCGACCCGATCGGCATCGAGGCGGCGCTGATGCGCCTCGTCGCCTGCCCCGACCTCTGTTCCCGCCGCTGGATCTGGGACCAGTACGACAGCCTGGTGAACGGCCAGACGGTGAAGCGCCCCGGCGCGGCGGATGCCGCCATCGTGCGGATCGAGGACCACGACCGCGCGCTCGCCATGACCACCGACTGCACGCCCCGCTACGTGGTGGCGGACCCGGTCGAGGGCGGCAAGCAGGCGGTGGCCGAGGCCTGGCGCAACATCACCGCCACGGGCGCCCTGCCGCTCGCCATCACCGACAACATGAACTTCGGCAACCCCGAGAAGCCGCGCATCATGGGCCAGTTCGCAGGTGCCGTGCGCGGCATGGCGGCGGCCTGCACCGCGCTCGACTTCCCGGTGATCAGCGGCAATGTCTCCCTCTACAACGAGACGGAAGGCCGCCCGATCCTGCCCACGCCCGCCATCGGCGGCGTCGGCGTGCTGGACGATGCCGCGCAGGCCATCGGCCTCGGCCTGCCCGCGGGCGCGGACCTGGTGCTGGTCGGCACCACCGCCGGCTGGCTCGGCCAGTCCCTCTGGCTGCGGGAGATCGCTGGGCGGGAGGAGGGCGCGCCGCCGCCCGTCGACCTCGCCGCCGAGCGTCGCCACGGGGATTTCGTCCGGGCGCGGATCCTGGGCGGCGAGGTGCTGGCCTGCCACGACTGCGCCGATGGCGGCCTGCTCGTCACGGTCGCGGAGATGGCGATGGAGACCGGCGTCGGCGCCACCCTCGCGCCCCCACCGGCGGGCGTGCCGGAGCACGCCTTCTGGTTCGGGGAGGACCAGGGCCGCTACGTGGTCGCGGTGGCCGATGCGAAGGCCTTCCTGGCCGCGGCCGGGGCGGGGGGCGTGCCGGCCATGCCGCTCGGCCGGTCGGGCGGCGGGGACTTGGTTCTGCCCGGTGGCCGGTCCATATCGATCGCAGCGCTCAGGGATGCGAACGAATCGACCCTGCCCGCGCTGATGGAAGGGAGGCGGTCCTGATGGCGATGCAACCGGCGGAGATCGAGGCGCTGATCAAGGCGGCGCTGCCCGATGCCGACGTGACCATCGAGGATCTCGCCGGGGATGGCGACCACTACGCCGCCAAGGTGGTCTCGGAGACCTTCCGCGGCATCTCCCGCGTCAAGCAGCACCAGATCGTCTACGCCGCGCTGCAGGGCCGCATGGGCGGCGTACTGCATGCGCTGGCCCTCCAGACCTCCGCGCCGGAACAGGAACCGACCCGATGAGCAACCCGACCTTCGACCGCATCCAGGCCGACATCACGGAGAACCCCGTGGTCCTTTTCATGAAGGGCACGCCGGTCTTCCCGCAATGCGGCTTCAGCGCCCGCGTGGTGCAGATCCTCAGCCACATGGGCGTGCCCTTCAAGGGCGTGAACGTGCTGGAGGACATGGAGATCCGGGAAGGCATCAAGTCCTTCACCAACTGGCCGACGATCCCGCAGCTGTATGTGAAGGGCGAGTTCGTCGGCGGCTGCGACATCATCATGGAGATGTTCCAGTCGGGCGAGCTCGGCACGCTGCTGAACGAGAAGGGCGTGCCCCACAAGGCCGAGGCCTGACGCGGCGCCGGGACCGTGCCTCGCGGCATGGTCCCGGCAGCCTCGCTCCCGCGTTGGCCGGAACCGCGCGGTCAGCGGCCCGCCAGGCGGTTGACGTCGATCGCCCGCGCATAGGCGAGCTTCGCCTCGGCATCCGCGTTGCCCTGGACCGTCACCAGGATGCGGTTGTCCACCAGCATCTGCACGTCGCCGTCGCTGGCCTGGATGCCACGGTGCTCGCCGATGCGCACCAGGCTTCCCATCGCGCCGGCCAGCATCGGGTTCGCCATCAGGGCGGCGAGCTGCGCGACCATCGGATTGTCGCTCATCACCTGGATGCGGACCGACCGCCGCTCCGCGTTGCGGTAGCTGCGCGACGCGGTCGCTCCGCCCAGCAGGCCGCCGGCGCCCGCGGCATTGGACCGCGCTTCCTGCGCCGTCCATCCGGGCAGCGGATCGGGCAGCGCCTGGGCAAGGTCGGCGGCGGCGCGCTGCGCCAGCAGCTGCAAGGCTTCCTGCAAGGCGGTCCGGGCCTCCCGGACCTGGCCGCCCTCCCAGGCGCGCTGCGCGGTCCCGATCGCGTCGGCGACATCGTCGGCGCGGGCCGGGCCGCCGGCGAGCGCGGTGCCGAGCAGGGTCGCGAACAGGATGGTGCGGCGCATCGGATCCTCCCTCGTTCTGTTCCCGCCATCCTAGCGGCCGGCGGCGCCGCAGGTCACGGCGGGCAGGCGGATGCGGGCCGCGTCCTTGATCCGGCGCAAGGCGCGCGTCCCGGAAGTGCGGAGGATGCGGGGACACCACGGCACGAAAGGCCCGCCCATGAACCATCGCCACCGCAAGATCCTGCACGCGCTGTTCGCGCATCCGGTCAGCGCCAACATCGACCCCAAGGCCGTCCATGCGGTCTTCGAGGAACTCGGCGCCGAGGTCTCGCACAACGGCTCGGGCCGCGTGGCGGTGAAGCTCAACGGGCAGTCGCATGCATTCCACGACGCGCGGCACAGCCTCTCGAAGGACGAGGTGGTCGCGATCCGGCATTTCCTGACCGAGGCGGGCGTCGATCCGGCAGCCTACCCCGCCTGAGACACCGTTTGGGAATGCGCCGTTCGGCGCATTCAGCAGCGCGGCACCGGCCCGCTCCCCCACCCGGCCACCCAACGACACTATCCTGGATGGGGGGCGGGTGGGGCTGCGGGCCGGTGCCGGCATTGTTAAACGGTCTCTGAGCGCGCGGGGCGCCGGCGCCCCCTTGATCAGCGCCGGGAAACCTGCCGGAATCCCGGTCGCATCGAGGCGGGCGCCACGCGCCCGCATCCAGGGAGAAACGACGCCATGACCTTGCACCGCCGCGCCCTCATGGGCGCCGCCGGCCTTGCCGCGCTCACGCCGCTAGCAGCCCGCGCCCAGGCGCGATGGCAGATGGCGACGCCCTATCCCGACGGCAACTTCCACACCCGCAACATCCGCAGCTTCGTGCAGGAGGTCGAGCAGGCCTCCGCCGGCCGGCTCGCGGTGCAGATCCACAGCGGCGGCGCGCTGCTGCGCATGCCCGAGATCAAGCGCGGCGTGCAGACCGGCCAGGTGCAGCTGGGCGAGATCCTGCTGACCGCATACGCCAACGAGGACCCGCTGTTCGACGCCGACGCGCTGCCGCAGCTCGTCACCAACTACGCGCAGGCGAAGAAGCTGGCCGACCTGCAGCGGCCCTTCATCGAAGCGCGCCTCGCGCGGCAGGGCCTCAGCCTGCTCTACATGGTGCCCTGGCCGCCGGCCGGGCTCTATGCGCAGCAGCCGGTCACCAGCCTCGAGCAGCTGCGCGGCCAGCGATTCCGCACCTTCTCCCCCATGACGAACCGCTTCGCGCAATTGATCGGCGCGCAGCCGACGCTCGTGCAGGCGGCCGAGCTTGCGCAGGCGTTCGCGACCGGCGTCGTGCAGGCGCAGATCACCTCGGCCGCGACGGGCGTCGACACGCAAGCCTGGGATTATGCGCGCGTCTTCACGCCGCTCGGCTTCTCGATGACGAAGAACGCCGTGCTCGTCTCGCGCCGCGCGCTGGAGGGCCTGCCGGCCGACCTGCAGGCCGCGATCCGCGCCGCGGCCGGGCGCGCCGAGACGCGTGGTTACGAGTTTTCGGAAGCCGCGCAGCGCAGCACCGAGGCGACGCTGGCCGAGCGCGGCATGCAGGTGGGCCCGCCGTCGCAGCAATTGCTGGACGACCTGGCGCGCGTCGGCCGCACCATGGCGGATGAATGGGTGCAGCGCGCCGGGCCCGACGGCGCGCGGCTGCTGGAACAGTATCGCGCCGGTTGAATTGCGCGCGCGGCGGGCAACGACGCCCCGCCGCGCCCAGCCGGAAGGCAGCCGGCACATGCCTTGGGCGGCGATCGGGCCGCCCCCCCTTGCGCACAGCGTCGCTCGGCGACGAAGATGCCGCGTTCAAGCAACGAAGAAAGGGGCTTCACCATGACCGACCTTCATCGCCGCAGCCTGTTCGCGGGCGCCGCGGCCATCGGCGCGGCCGCCATCCTGCCCGGCACCGCGCGTGCCCAGACGCGCTGGCAGGTCGCCACCCCCTATCCGGACGGCAACTTCCACACGCGCAACATGCGCGCCTTCGTCGAGCAGGTGCAGCAGGCTTCCGGCGGGCGGCTCGCGATCCAGGTGCATTCCAACGCGTCGCTGCTGCGCATGCCCGAGATCAAGCGCGGCGTGCAGACCGGCCAGGTGCAGATCGGCGAGATCCTGCTCTCGGCCTATGGCAACGAGGACCCGTTCTTCGAGGTCGACAGCGTGCCGCAGCTCGTGACCAGCACGGCGCAGGCGCGCAAGCTGGCCGACCTGCAGCGCGCCTATGTCGAGGCGCGGCTGAACCGCCAGGGCCTGAGCCTGCTCTACTGGGTGCCATGGCCGCCCTCGGGCCTCTACACCAACACCGCGGTCGAAAGCGTCGAGACGCTGCGCGGCCTCAAGATGCGGACCTTCAACACCCTGACCAACCGCTTCGCGACGCTCTGCGGCGCGACGCCCACGCTGGTGCAGCAGGCCGAGGTGCCGCAGGCCTTCGCGACCGGCGTGGTGAACGCGATGGTCACCTCGGCCGCGACGGGCGTCGACGTACAGGCGTGGGATTTCTGCCGCTTCTTCACGCCGATCGGCTTCACCCGCACGAAGAACGCGATCTTCGTGCGCCAGCGCGACATGGCGGGCCTGCCGGCCGACGTGCAGGCGGCGATCACCGCCGCGGCCGCCGCGGCGGAGACGCGCGGCTGGGCCGCCTCCGACACCGAGACGGTGGAGCGGCAGAACATCCTGCAGCAGCGCGGCATGACCATCGGCACGCCGACGCCGGCGCTCATGCAGGGCCTCGCGCGGATCGGCGCGACGCAGGCCGACGAATGGGTCGCCAAGGCCGGCGACGAGGGCAAGCGCCTGATCGACGCCTATCGCGCCGCGATCGCCTGACCCGGGAGGGGCCCGCCGCCGCGCGGGCCCCATCCTGATCCACGACACGACCGAACGGATGACCGCCCCATGACGCTCCGGCGCTGCACGCCATGCTGCTGATCCGACGTGCGCTGGATGCGCTCTATCTGCTGGGTGGCGTCCTCGGCGCCGTGGCGCTGGCGGCCATCGGCATCATCATCGCGACGCAGGTCGTGGGGCGTCAGTTCGGCGCAACCGTGCTCGGCGCCGACGACCTGACGGCCTTCTCGGTCGCGGCCTCGGCGGCGCTGCCGCTGGCCTACGCGTTCCGGCACGGCGCGCATATCCGCGTCGACCTCATCATCGGGCGCCTCACCGGCGCGCCCCGCTTCGGGATGGAGGCTTTGGCGCTGCTGCTGGCGACCGCGCTCGCGGCCTTCTTCGCCTATTCCATGATCGACCTCGCGACCGACAGCTTCGAGTTCGAGGACGTGGCGCAGGGCTCGGTAGCCTGGAAGCTCTGGGTGCCGCAGGGGCTGGTGGGCGCGGGCTGCGCGCTCTTCGCGCTCTGCCTGCTCGACGACCTGGTGGTGCACCTCCTCGGCGGCACGCCGTCCTACCGCCGTGCCGCCGAGGCCTCCGCGCTCGAGCGCGCGGGCGAGGAGATCTGACATGATGGAACTCGCCCAGACCGAGGCAGGCGTCCTGCTGCTCGGCCTGCTGTTCCTCTTCCTCGGCCTCGGCATCTGGATCGGCATCGCGCTGATGATGGTCGGGCTGATCGGCGTGACGGTGCTGCCCATCCTGATCCCGGCGATGCCGCCCTTCCCGGCCGAGAAGGTGATGGGCACGGCGATCTGGCAGTCCCTCGCGTCCTGGACGCTGGCCGCGCTGCCGCTGTTCATCTGGATGGGCGAGATCCTGTTCCGCACCAAGCTCAGCGAGGACATGTTCAAGGGCCTGGCACCCTGGGTGCAGCGGCTCCCCGGACGGCTCATGCACGTGAACGTCATCGGCTGCGGCATCTTCGCGGCCGTCTCGGGCAGCAGCGCGGCCACGGCGGCGACCGTCGGCAAGATGGCGCTGCCGGCGCTGACGCAGCGCGGCTACCACCTGCCCATGGCGATCGGCTCGCTCGCCGGCGCGGGGACGCTCGGGCTGCTCATACCGCCGTCGATCGTCATGATCGTCTATGGCGTGGCGGCCGAGGTCTCGATCGTGCGGCTCTTCATCGCGGGCGTGCTGCCGGGTGTCCTGCTGATGGTGCTGTTCAGCGGCTACATCGCGGCCTGGTCGCTGCTCAATCCCGGCAAGACGCCGCCGCGCGACCCGCCCATCCCGCTGCGCCAGCGACTGCGCGAAAGCGCCAGCCTGTTCCCCGTGATCGGGCTCATCCTGTTCGTGATGGGCAGCATCTACTTCGGCTTCGCGACGGCGACCGAAGCTGCGGTCTTCGGCGTGATCGGCGCGCTCGGGCTCTCGGCCTGGGGCGGCACGCTGACGCGGAAATCCTTCGTCGACAGCCTGATGGGCGCGGTGCGCCTCGCCTGCATGATCAACCTGATCCTGGCGGGCGCGGCCTTCCTGACGCAGGCCATGGCCTATTCGGGCATCCCTGCCGCCATGGCGGCCTGGGTCGGCGCGCAGGGCTTCAGCCCCTACGTCATCATCGCCTGCCTCACGCTCATCTACCTCGTGCTCGGCTGCTTCATCGACGGCATCAGCATGATCGTGCTGACCGCGTCCGTCGTGCTGCCGATCATCCAGGCGACCGGCTTCGACCTGCTCTGGTTCGGCATCTTCATCGTGCTGGTGGTCGAGATGGCGCAGATCACGCCGCCGGTCGGCTTCAACCTGTTCGTGCTGCAGGGGCTGACGGGCAAGGGCATCTTCGAGGTGGCGCGCTACACCCTGCCCTTCTTCCTGCTGATGGTGACGGCGGTCGCGATCGTGACCGTCTTCCCCGCCATCGTGACCTGGCTGCCGCAGACGATGCTGGCGCGCTGAGCCTCCGGCCGGGGCAGGTCCTGACCTTTGACGTCGTGGGCAGGTCGGGTGAGGGGAACCTCCCCCTGGCTCCACCCATGCCGAACCTGCGAGCATGGATCAGCGGCACGACCCGAACCTGGTCCCGCCCGTCGTGAACATGGCCTGAGATACCAGGTGGATTCCATGCCAAGGGGGGGTGCCCTGGTCGTCCGGCGGCGAGACCGCGACCGCCTCGATCAGCCTTCGGGCAGCGTCGAGAACTCCCTCCCCTCCCGGACCTCAAACGCCTCGCGGAGTGCTGCGACCCGTTTCGCATAGACCTGTGCCAGGTCCGGGTGCAGGGCCGACAGCGCGCTCCCCGGCGCGCCCATCTACCCGAGGACCACCCGCAGCCGTGTTTCGACCCGCTGCTTCACGCCCGGGTCCGTGAGCCGATCCTCGGCGGCCTCGACGAGGTTCGCGCGTCTCCTGCTCGACCATCCTGCGCTCAACCGTACGCGCCTTGGCACCGACCGACATCCCATCCGTCAGGCGCTTCCACCCCGCGATGAAAGCGGCGCAGAGATCAGGGGCCATTCCCTGCCGCATCAGGTGCCGCCCCGCGCGGCGAGCACCTACCTTTCCAGCGCCGTCCGGCGGAGGTGAGCCGTGGTGCGCCAAGCCCCGCCCGAGCAGCCTCGGACCGCCTTGGGCACGACGCCCCGAAGACGCATGACCCGGTCCCTGGAGGCCATCGAAACCCCGGACCAGGAGGCGCCGGGGCGGATCGTGGCTGCGCGGGGTTGAGCAACGCCCCGCGGCGTCCCATGCTGGCAGCCTCACCTACCTTGCGGTCAACAGAACCGGGAAACGCCGCCCATGAGTGAACCTCGCGCGCGCGACGCCGTCGCTGACCTGCGCATCCGCACCGTCGAGGCCTTCGCCGTCTCCTTCCGCGTGCCGCAGGACCGCGTGGTGCGCCACGGCATCGGCGCCGCCGTGAAGCGGGACACGGTGATGGTGAAGGTGCTGACAGAATGCGGCATCGTCGGCTGGGGGGAGGCGCATCACGGCCGCGGCCCGACCTCGATCGCGGACCTCATCAACAACACGCTGTCCTATTTCCTGGCCGGGCGCAGCGCCGCCGCGCCGGTGGATGCCTGGGCCGCGATCTACGCCCGCCACCTGGCGAGCCACGGGCAGGGCGCGGGCACCATGATCGCGCTTTCGGGCATCGACATGGCGCTGTGGGATGCGCGCGGGAAATACTGGAACGCGCCCTGCCACCTGCTGATGGGCGGCGAGCGCAAGCCCGTGCGCGCCTATGCCGGCGGCGTTTCGCTCGGCTTCCAGCCGCCCGAGACGCTGGTCGACGAGGTCGCGGCGCTGGTCGCGACCAACTGGCGCGCGGTGAAACTGCGCTTCGGCGATACCGTGGAGCGCGACCTGCCGCGGCTTCGTGCCGTCCGCCGCGCCTTTCCCGATCTCACGATCATGGTCGATGCCAACTGCGCCTACACCCTTGCCGACCTGCGGCGCGCGGCGCCGGTGCTCGCCGAATGCAGCGCCTATTGGCTCGAGGAACCCTTCCCCGCGCATGATCACCGCTCCTACGCCGAGGCCAAGCCGCTGATGGGCGGCGTGCCGCTCGCGGCCGGGGAGAACCACTATGGCCGCTTCGAGTTCCACCGCCTGATCGAGGACGGCTCCATCGGGATCTTCCAGCCCGACCTCTCGAAGTCGGGCGGCCCGACCGAGGTGCTGCGCATCGCCGAGATGGCCGGCGCGTGGAAGATCCCGCTCTGCCCGCATATCGCGACGGGCGGGCTCAATCACGCGGCGACGGTCCACCTGCTCTCGGCGGTCGACAATGCCGGCTGGTTCGAGGGCGACGCATCGCCGGGCAATGTCTTCCGCGACGAGCTCTGCGCCATCGTCCCGGATGCCGAGGGCATGGTGCACGCGCCACAGGGGCCCGGCTGGGGCGTGGAGGTGGACGAGGAGATGATCCGCCGCCACCCTGCCATTCCGGGTCCAGGCTTCGTCTGAACCGAACGGTCCGCAAGGGAGGAAACGAACATGACAGTCATCGACCGCCGGACACTGCTTGGCGCTGCCGCGGCGACCGTCGCCGCCGATAGCGCGCGGGCTCAGGGCAATTTCCCGGACCGCCCGGTCAAGATCGTGGTGCCTTATCCTCCGGGAGCCTTCAACGACTCGCTCGGCCGGCTGGTCGCCGACCGGATGCAGGCCGCTCTCGGCCAGCCCGGCGTGGTGGAGAACCGTTCGGGCGCGGGCGGTTCCGTCGGCAGCACGGCGGTCGCGCAGGCCGCACCCGATGGATACACGATCCTGGTCTGCAACACGGCCAACATGGCGTTCAACCCATTCATCTACCCGAACCTGTCCTACGATCCGGTGCGCGACTTCGCGCCGCTCGCGGTCTGCGCCCGGCTCGCCAACGTGCTGGTCGTCAATCCGCGCGTCATGCCGGTGAACAATGTGGGGGAACTGCTCGCGCGGCTGCGCGCGCAGCCCGGCCAGGTGAACTATGCGAGCAGCGGCGCCGGCTCCTCCCCGCATCTCGCGATGGAACTGCTGAAGGCGCGCGCCAATGTGAACGTGGTGCACGTGCCCTATCGCGGCAGCGCGCCGGCCACGGCGGACCTGCTGGCGGGGAATGTCGGCGTGATGTTCGACAACGTGCCGAACGCCCTGCCGCATATCCAGGCGGGCACGGTGCGGGCGATCGCCGTGACCGGCAGTGAGCGCGACCCGACCCTGCCGGACGTCCCGACCCTGCAGGAAGCCGGCGTGCAGGGCTACGAGATGTATGTCTGGTTCGGCTTCGCCGCCCCGGTGCGGACGCCCGCGCCGGTCCAGGCGAAGCTCTCCGGCATGATCCGCCAGACCATCGCGGATCCCGCGATCGCCGAGCGCATCCGCCGCCTCGGCGCCGAGCCCTGGATCCAGGATCCGGCGCAGATGGCGGCGCTGCTGCGGGCCGAGCTCGACAAATGGGGCCCGGTCATCCGCGCCGCCGGCATCCAGCAGGGCTGAACCGAGACCGGGCGAGGGCTACCGCAGCACCGCGGTGGCCTTCGCCCGGATCAGCTCCATGTCGGGCTCGGCGCCGACGCCGGGCGCGTCCCAGGCGTGGACGAAGCCCTCCGCATCGACCTCGATGTCGCGGAGCAGGCCGTATTTCTGCGCGCCTTCGGGCAGCAGCACCTCGAAATACTCGGTGTTGCGGATGGCCATGATCAGGTGCAGCTGGGCGACGTTGTTCCAGCTGTTGCCGCCGTGGTGGACCTCGAAGTTCATGGCATAGGCCTCGGCCAGGTGCGCCGCCTTGAGGCAGGGTGTCAGCCCGCCCTTCACCGCCACGTCGCCGCGCAGGTAGTCCGTCGCGCCGCGCTCGATCCAGGTGCCCATGATCTCGAATCCGCCGGAGGCGTATTCGGTGGCCAGGATCGGCACGTCGATCTTCTGCCGCAGCAGCGGGTAGTTGTGCAGGTCGTCCTCGTGCAGCGGGTCCTCGTACCAGTGGAAGCGTAGCTCCTCGAGCACGCGGCCGAGACGGACGGCGTCGGGGAAGCGGAAGGCGCCGGCGGGGTCGATCATCAGGACCATGTCGTCGCCGACGGCGCGGCGGACGGCGCGACAGACGCGGATGGCGGCCTCGAGCCCGCCTTTCGGCGGGTGGATCTTGTAGGCGCGGTAGCCCTTCGACTTCAGCATCAGCGCCTGGTCGGGATAGGCCTCCTCGCTGGGCAGGGTGGATGATGAGGCATAGGCCGGGATCCTGCGCCGGAAGCCGCCCATCAGCGCATGCAGCGGCAGGCCCGCCGCCTGGCCCGCGATATCCCAGAGGGCGACATCGCAGCAGCCGATCGCGCGCAGCGTCGCCGCGCGTCGCATGCCGTGCAGGCGGGCAAACAGGCGCTCGCGCTCGAGCGGGTTCTCGCCGCGCAGCAACGGCAGCAGGTGCCGCACCAGCCCTTCGACATCGAGCCGCGCGGAGCGGAACGAGGCGCCGAGGAAGGCGCGGCCGGTGATGCCGGCATCGGTCCGCAGTTCCAGCAGGCCGAGCTCGCTGCCGCCCGCGGCAGGGTTGCGGTCCCCGTACTGCGCGGGTGGGATGTCGTCCCAGCGGAACAGGGTGATGCTGGCGTCGTCGATGCGCATGGGCGTTTCCGTTGCCGGTGGCGTCCAGGCTGCTGCGCTGCCGGCACCGGGTCAACGGGCGACGGCGGCCGTCCCCACGTGATTGGCCGCGCCAACCACCGCCAGTGTCCGCGGGGGCGGCGGAAATTCCGACCTTGTCCGGGATGGAGGTCCGGGTCGGTCTGGTCCGCGCCGCGAAACCAGAACATCACAAGACTTTCCAAAGGCGATCTCCAAGTCCTGCCGGCCGCGCGAGGCCAGCGTCGTGATGGCACGGTCACCTGTCCCGGAACCAATGCACCTGCGAAATCCCCGATGCCAGCACCTGACGACGAGACAACTCTCATGGTGATCGTGATGCGAAGCGCGCATCGGTTGGGCGTGCGCGAATTGCTCCCGTCATGGGGTTCGAGGCGGCTGAGGGGTTGAAATTCGGGCTCGAAATAAGGGGCGGGCGGGCCCCGATCCCCCTTCCTTATCTGGCGCCTGGCGCCCGTCCTGGCCGGTGCACCGACGGGTGGCAAAGAAGGTTGGTGGGCTGTGGGGGGGAGACGTGCTCTTCGCCCCCAACGCCGGAAGTCCCGGCCGGCACCGCGTTCAGCCGCGCGCGGCCTCAGCGCGCAGCAGCCCGAGCAGCGCCGTCAGCCCCGCGCCGAGTCCCGCCCCGCCCGGGCCCGGTGGTGCGAGCGCGGGCAGGACCGGCGCGGCCTCCTGCAGCAACGCGCTCCGCCGTGCTGCCCGCGCCGGCAGCACGAGGTCGAGCCCCACGGCAGTCGCGGCATTGGCATAGGGGTCGCGGTCGTCCTCCAGCAGCCAGCCGATGACCGGGCCCGCGAAGCCCTGCGCACGCAGCGCCGCGACCCAGTCCGCGCCGTCATGCGCGCGCAGCAGCCGCAACACGAGGTCGGTGGCCGGCGCGCCCTCGGGCAGTTGCGCGCGGATCTCGAGCGCGACGCCGGCGGCGGCCAGCGCGGCGCGTGCTTCCTCCCGCGCTGCCGGCGCCAGCGTCTCGGCGCACCATGGGTCGACCAGCAGCAGCCGCGGCCGGTCGGCCAACGCGCCGCGGAGCCGGGCGCGCAGCGCAGCAAGGCGCGGCGCCGGCGGCGCGGGGGCGGCGTAGCGGTCGCGCACCGCCACCTGTTCCTCCGCCAGCGCGGCCCGCCCGGCGGTGCGCTGCGCGGCGTGGATGCGATAGAAGGCCGTGGGCCAGGCCACGCGCGCGACGCGCGGCCCGGCCGCCGCGGCGCGCAGCCACATCTCGTAGTCGAAGACGGCGGCGAGCGATGTGTCGAGCCGCCCGCCCAGCCTGTCCCAGAAGCGGCGCGCGAGCAGCGCCTCGGGCTGCAGGAAGAAGCGGCCTTCCGCCCAGCGGCCGAAGACGTCGGCAAGCGCCTCGATGGTGAAGCCCGCCGGGCCGTCGGCCAGCGGCACCTGGTGGCCGAGGATGCGCCGCGCGCGATGCGGCAGCGCCGAGCCATGCACGATGTCGGCCGAGGGGTCCGACGCGAAGGCGGCGCCGAGACGGTGCAGCGCCCCCGGTGCCAGCAGGTCGTCGGCGTTGATCCAGCCGAGCAACTCGGCATCGGCCCCCGCGAAGCCCTTGCAGATCGCCTCCGCCGGGCCGCGGTCGGGCTCGACGATCACGCGGTGCAGATGGTGGCGGTGGCGTGCCAGCACCTCCGCCGTGCCGTCGGTGGAACAGGCATCGACCACGACATGCTCGACCGCCGGGTAGTGCTGCTGCGCGACCGACAGGATCGTTTCCTCGAGCCACGGCCCCGGGTTGAAGCAGGGCGTGACGAGGCGGATGCGCGGCCACGCGGCGCCTTCGGGCAGCAGCGCGGCGAGGCCCCGGCGCGCGGCGGCCGGCGGCGCGCCGAAGGGCCAGGGCAATTCGCCGAAGCGGGGCCAGGCGGCGCCCGCCATCGCGGCCTCGCCGCAGGCGGGCAGGGCGGCCAGGATCTCCGCCGCGCGTGCCGCATCGCCGGCCGCGAGCGCGGCATGGCCGGCATTGAGCCGCGCCGCGGGATCGTCGGGCGCCGCGCGGTGCGCGATCGCGAAGGCGAGCCCCGCGCGCGCCGTGCGGCCCGTGGCCAGCAGCGCGAGGCCGGCGGCATTGGCACCCTCCGTGGGGCCGATGGCGGCGAGCAGGCGGGCGCGCGCCTCGTCCCCCGCCGCCAGCGCCGCGGCGCCGAGCGCCCGCAGCAGGTCGTCCCGCCCGGCCTCCTCGGCCAGGCGCGCGAGTTCGCCGAGCGCGTCCTGCGGCACCTCCGCGATGGCGCCGGCGGCCGCCTCGGCCATCTCCGCCAGCAGCGCGGCATCGGCACCGGCGTTCAGGCTGCGGCGATAGGCCGGCAGCGCCGCCTCGAGGAAGGCACGGCGCATGACGGGCCGCGGGCTGCCGCGCCAGGCGGTGCGCAGCACCGCGACCGCGGCCGCCAGCGCGCCGCTCCGGGCAAGCCCCTGGCCCAGCATACCGAGGCGGTCGGCCAGCATCGCATCGCCGGGGAGGGCGGCCAGCGCCGGGGCCGCGGCCGCCAGCGCCGCGGCCGGGCGTGCCAGCCGCGCCTGCAGCAGCGCGACGTCGACCGCGAGCGAGGTATCGCCCGGCCCTGCCGCCAGCGCCGCCTCGGCCAGCGCGAGGGCCTCGGCGTCCTGCCCCGCGCCGGCGGCCGCGCGCGCCTCGGCGAGCATCGCGGCGCCCGGCGCCAGCCCGGGTTCGCGCGCCTGCCGCGCCGCGACGCGTTCCGCGAGCCGCGGCGGCAGGGGCGGCATTTACTCGGCCGCGCGCATGGCTGGCACCGGCAGCACGGCGGCCAGCGAGGTGCGCACCACGATCGCCGCCGGCCCCGGTGCGGCGAGCGCGGCCGCCAGCACGGGCAGGTCGGCCTCGCCGTCGATGCGCGTGACAGGCACGCCGAACGCGGCGCACCAGGTGGCGAAGTCGGGGTTCTGCAGCGTGGTGCCCGACACGCGGCCGGGATGCTCCCGTTCCTGGTGGATGCGGATCGAGGCGTAGGAGCCGTTGTCCGACAGCACCATCTTGAGCGGCACGCCGCGCGCGACGGCGACGGCGAATTCGCCCCCCGTCATGAGCGCGCCGCCATCGCCCACGCAGGCGATCACCTGGCGGTCCGGGAAGCGCAGGGCGGCGGCGACCCCCGCCGGCACGCCGAAGCCCATCGCGCCCGAGACCGGCGCCAGCAGCCGCTGCGGCGGCGCCCAGGGCACCTTGCGGTAGAAGGGTGCGCCGAAGGTGCCGGCATCGAGCGTCACGATCGCATCCGGCGCGGCGAGGTCGCCGATGCGACGCGCGACCTCGGCGAAGGCGACGCCGTCAGTGTGGCTGCCCGGGCGCACGCCGGTATCGGCGACATGGATGGCGCGCAGGCGTGCGTTCCAGGCCGCGCGGGCCGCCGGCGCGGCGGGCGCCTCGGCGGCCAGGGCGGCGACCAGCGCCATCGCATCCGCCGCCAGCGCCATTTCCGCCGGGAACTGCCAGCCGAGGAAGCGCGGCTCGGCGCAGACATGTACGAGGCGCTGGCCCGGCGCGGGCCAGGTCCAGCCCTGGGTCGTGATGTCGGTCAGCCGCGTGCCGAGCGCCAGCACCAGGTCGGCTTCCGCGAAGGCGGCGCGCTGGGCGTCGGGGTTCCTGAGGCCGAGGTCGCCGGCATAGAGCGCATGCCCGTTCGGAAACAGGTCCTGCCGGCGGAAGGAGACAGCGACGGGGAGCGACCATGCCTCGGCGAAGGCCAGCAGCGCCTCCCGCCCGCCGGGCCGGTCGAAGGCATGGCCGGCCAGCAGGATCGGACGTTCCGCCGCGCGCAGCAGCGCGGCCAGCCGCGCGGCGTCGCCGGGCGCGGGGATGGCAGGGGCTGGCAGCGTCGCGGGCAGGGCGGGGGCGGCGCAGGGCTCGGCCAGGACGTCCTCGGGCAGCGAGAGCACGACCGGGCCGGGCACGCCCTGCATGGCCATGGCGTAGGCGCGGGCGATCAGCTCGGGCACCTGGCCGGGCTCCGTCGCCTCGCCCACCCACTTCGCGATGCCACCGAACATCCGGCCGTAGTCGATCTCCTGGAAGGCGTTCCGCCGGAGGTCGCGCTTCTCGACCTGGCCGACCAGCAGGATCAGCGGCACCGCGTCCTGTTCGGCGGTATGGACAGCGATGGACGCGTTGCAGGCCCCGGGCCCGCGGGAGACGAGCACCACGCCCGGCCTGCCGGTCATCTTGGCGTCCGCCACGGCCATGAAGCCCGCGCCGCCCTCGCTGCGGCAGGTCACAAGGTCGATCGCCGGATGCGCGTGCAGCGCGTCGAGCAGCGCGATGTAGGATTCGCCAGGCACGCAGAAGGCGCGGTCGATCCCCTGCGCGGCGAGGAAGTCGATCAGGCGTTGGGCGGCGGTCGGCATGCTCTCGGTGGTTCCCCGTTTCCGCCCCATCCGATAGCGCGGCCCCGCCCGGCGATCCATGCCGGGTCTGGCGTGGCGCGGCGATCCCGGTATGTTTCACGACGAATCCTGGTGCGGCCCGCCCGTCGGCGGCGCGAAAATGCCGGGACAACGGGAGACGCCCTGATGCTGCACCGCCGCGCAACCCTGGCCCTCGGCCTCTCGGCCGCCTTCGCCCCGGCCATCGTCCGGGCGCAGACCGCCTCCGCCTGGCGGGCCACGCGGCCGGTGCGCCTGATCGTGCCCTTCGCGCCGGGCGGCTCGAACGACATCGTCGGCCGCATCGTGGCCGAGGCCGCGAGCCAGGCGCTCGGCCAGCCGATCGTGATCGAGAACCGCGCCGGCGCGGGCAGCGTGATCGGCAGCGAGGCCGTGGCGCGCTCGGCGCCCGACGGCTACACGCTGCTGATCAACAGCGCCCACGCCACGGTGCCCGCCATCGTCGCCCGCATGCCCTATGACGCAGTGGCGGATTTCGTGGGCGTCGCGGTGGCCGGCTTCTCGGCGCACACCCTGGTCGTGAACCCGCGGGTCGAGGCGCGCACGGCGCAGGAACTGCTGGCACTTCTGCGCGCCAATCCGGGCCGCTACAACTTCGCCTCGGCCGGCATCGGCAGCGGCGTCCACCTGGCCGGGCTGCTGTTCAACAGCGTGACGAACACCCAGTCCGAGATGGTGCACTACCGCGGCGGCGGGCCGGGCGTGGCCGCGCTGGTCAGCGGCGAGGCGCAGTTCGGCACGCCGACCATGGCGTCCTCGCTCGGCCAGATCCGCGGCGGCGGCGTGCGCGTGCTGGCGGTGCTGGCCGAACAACGCAGCCCGGCGCTGCCGGACGTTCCGAGCGCGCCCGAGGCCGGCATCCCCGGCGTGGTGCACGAGGAATTCTTCCCGATCCTGGCGCCCAAGGGCACGCCGCCCGAAGTGGTGGCCGGGCTCGGCGCCGCCTTCCGTGGCGCGATCCAGCAAAGCAGCGCGCGGCTGAACGAGTTGGCCGGCGTCTCGCCCCGCCCGGGCTTCGACACCTCCGAGAAGGTGATGGAGGTCGTGCGCACCGGTATCGCGAGCTACACGCAGATCCTGCGCCGCGCCGGCGTCGAGCCGCAATAACGGCACTGCCCGGTCCCAGGGCCGGGAGAATGGGACGGCGGGTCGACGCACCCGCCGTGCCCGTGCGGCCGCAGCCCCCGCAGCACGGGGGGCCGCCAAGAACGGACAAGCCGTCGGGACGAAGATCGATAAGGGAGACATCCGCCATGACCTTCGCCCGCCGCCCGCTGCTGCTTGCGGGGCTGCTCGCGCCGCTCGGCGCCCCGAACCTCGCCCGCGCGCAGGCGCCCTGGCGCCCCGACCGGCCCGTCCGTGCCGTCGTGCCCTTTGCCCCGGGCGGCGCCACCGACGTGGTCGCCCGGCTGCTTGCCGAGGCGATGGGCGCGCAGCTCGGCCAGACCTTCGTGATCGAGAACCGCGCTGGCGGCGCGGCGGGGCTGATCGGTTCGGAGGCCGTGGCGAAGTCGCAGCCCGACGGGCAGACGGTGCTGATCCATTCCAACGCGCATGTCATCGCGCCGAGCCTCGTCGCCCGCATGCCCTTCGACGTGCTGGGCGACTTCGCCGCCGTCGCGCATCTCGGGCGCATCCCGCAGGTGATCGTGGTCAACCCGCGCCTGCCGGTGACCGACATGGCCTCGCTGCTCACCTGGCTGCGGGCCAATTCGGGGCGCGTCAACTTCGCCTCGGCCGGCATCGGCTCGGGCAACCACCTGGCAAGCGAGATCTTCCGCGCCGCGGTGCCGGGGGTCGAGATGGAGATGGTGCAGTTCCGCGGCGGCGGCCCTGCCATGCAGGCGGTGATCGCGGGCAACGCGCACATGTGCGTCGATCCCGTCTCCTCGGCCATCCCGCATATCAGGGGCGGCACGGTGCGCGCCATCGCGGTGGCCGGCGCGACGCGCACGCCGAGCCTGCCCGACGTGCCCTCGGCGACCGAGGCCGGCCTGCCCGCCTGGGACGCCGCGGCGTGGTTCGGCGCCTTCGTGCCCGCGCGCACGCCGCCCGCCGTGGTGTCGGCGCTGAACGCCGCCTTCAACGCGGCGATGGAGCGCACCGGGGCGCGGCTGACGGAACTTGGGATCGAGCGCCAGCCTGACGTCGCCACTCCCGCGGCCTTCGACGCCTTCGTGCGCGCCGACCTGCCGCGCGTGGCCGAGGTGCTGCGCCGCGCGGGCGTGCGGCCGGAATAGGACGGGCGGCGAGGTGGGGGGAGAAGGAAACCTCTTCCCCCCGCACCCCCCCTCAAACCGTCTTTGGCACCCGGCGCTGCACCGGCCCGGACGGGCGCCAAGTCCGAGAGAAGGGAGGGGGATCGGGGGAGGTTCCCCTTCCCCGACCTTCCTGTCGCGCTTCCACGGCGCGTCGCGCGCCGGCCGACATCAGACGACGCGCACGCGCCCTGCCGCATCCCGGGGCACCAGGCCGAAGGGGTCGAAGACCAGCGGCGCCAGCCCCGCGAGGCCGCCGAGGTCGAAGCCCGGCTGCGGCGTGCCGAGGATGATCGCCTCGGGCGCGCCGCCCGGGCATTCGCGGGGCGAGGCCGCACGCGGGAAGGCGGCCAGGCCCGGCGCGCGCGGCCCGATGACCGGGTCGTGCCAGCACGCGGTCGCGCCGCGCCCGGCCAGGCCGTGGAGCAGCGCCAACGGCGCCGCGCCCCGCAGGTCCGCCACGCCCGGCTTGTAGGTCACGCCGAGCACCAGGACGCGTCGCCCCGCCAGACAGCCGCCCATGGTCGCGGCAACGGCGTCGACCACGCGGCGCGGCCGCGCCTCGTTGGCCGCGAGTGCCGCCGCGACCAGGGAGGACGCGGCGCCGGCGCGGCACGCTTCCATCTGCAGGTAGGCGGGATCCACGGGTATGCAGTGACCGCCCGCACCGAGCCCCGGCCAGAACGGGGCGAAGCCGAAGGGCTTGGTTGCGGCCGCCGCCACCACCTCGCGCGTGGGGACGCCGAGGGCGGTGAAGGCGCGGTGCAGCTCGTCCATGAGGGCGATGTTGACCAGGCGGTAGGTGTTCTCGAGCAGCTTCGCGCATTCGGCGACCTCGGGGCTCGCGACCGGGACGACGCTGTCCACGATGCGGGACCAGAACACGAAGGCGCGCTCGAGGGAGCGGGGGTCGGGCGCGCCGAGCAGGCGCGGCACCCGGCGCGGGCCGCCATCCGGCGCGCCAGGGTTCTCGCGTTCCGGGGAGACGGCGAGGAAGACATCCTGGCCGACGCGCAGCCCGCCCCGTTCCAGCACCGGGCGGCAGAGCCCGTTGGTGGCGCCGGGCTGGCAGGTGGAGACGAGGCAGACCAGCGCGCCCGGCGCCAGCCGCGCCTGGCAGGTCTCGAGCGCCGCGACGACGGCCGAGAGGTCAGGCTGGCCCGTCGCGTCGAGCGGCGTCGGCACGCAGATCAGCCAGGTCCCGGCCGGCGGCAGCGCGTCGGGGTCGGGGGTCGCGGCCAGGGCGCCGGCCGCCTGCGGCAGGTCCTTCCACCCGCGGGCGGCGGCCTCGGCGGCGCCGGCATCGCGGTCGAAGCCGGTCACGTCGAATCCGGCCGCGGCGGCCGCTTCGGCCAGCGGGCGCCCGACATAGCCGAGGCCGATCACCACGACACGCCCGGCGATGGCGGTGGGGCGAAGCGCGGTGGCGGGCAGCAGGCCGGTGTCGGGCATGCCGAATACTCGAATAAGATTTATGGAAATTCAACCCTGAGGTGATTTCCCCGGCACGCCCTGGTCGCGCCGCCCGAGTTGCGCCAAACAGGCAAGGTCACGCGAGGGCGTTGGGGATGAGCGGTTTTCGGGCAGGCTGCGCCGCGGCGCGCGGGCATCGGGACAGGCGCGCATGAGCACGGCCGAGGAACGCGACCGCGGCGCCGTGCACCTGGTCGACCACCCGCTGGTCCGCCACAAGCTGACCCTGATGCGGGACGTGTCCTGCGCCTCGGGCGATTTCCGCCGCTTGCTCGGCGAGATCGCGATGCTGATGGCCTATGAGGTCACGCGCGAGCTGCCCATGGAGCAGGTGCCGATCTCGACGCCGCTCGAGCCCATGATGGCGCCGCGGATCGCCGGCCGGAAGCTGGTGCTGGCGCCGGTGCTGCGCGCGGGCCTCGGGATGCTGGAAGGGATGCTGGCGCTGCTGCCCGCGGCGCGCGTGGCGCATATCGGGCTCTATCGCGACCCGGCGACGCTGCGCGCGGTGGAATACTACTTCAAGGCACCGGCCGACGTGGCGGAACGGCTCGTGCTGGTGCTCGACCCGATGCTGGCGACGGGGCATTCGGCGGTCGCGGCGGTCGATCGCTTCAAGGCGCGGGGCTGCCGGGAGATCCGCTTCGTCAGCCTGCTCGCGGCGCCGGAGGGAATCGCGCATCTCCGGGAGCGTCATCCGGACGTGCCGCTCTGGACGGCCGCGATCGACCGGGCGCTGGACGACCATGGCTACATCCGGCCGGGCCTCGGCGATGCGGGCGACCGGATGTGGGGGACGAAATGACCGAGCGGCTAAGCCGCCATGTCCCTTCGGCCCGATGCCCTGGCATCGGGCCGGGAGCGCGAAGCGCGACCGCGCCCAGCCCGCCCGAAATCCCCGGCGCGCCAGTGCGCGGCGCGCAAGCCAAGCCGGCGGATGCCGGCGCTGGCGCCTGCGCCTGCGCCTGCGCCTGAGGCAAGAAAACCCGCCGGCGCCTGAGGCTCAATTCACGACATTCAATCGCCAGATCGCGAAGTTCAGCGACGCCGCGAAGGTCACCCAGGCGAGATAGGGCAGCAGCAGCAGCGCCGCGAGCTGGCTGACCGGCCAGAACAGCAGGATCGTCGCGAGGATCGAGAGCCAGAGACCGATCACCTCGGCGAAGGCGAGGTCCGGGCGCTGCAGGCCGAAGAACACCGCCGACCAGCCGGCGTTGAACAGCAGCTGCACGACATAGACGGCCAACGGAAGGGCGGCGCCCGCGAGCCCCGCCTCCCGCCACACCAGCCACCCCGAGACGGCGATCGTGACGTAGAGCACCGCCCAGGCCGGCGCGAAGGCCCAGTCTGGCGGGTTCCAGGACGGCTTGGCGAGGCCCCGGTACCATTCCCCCGGCATGAAGACAGCGCCCGACATCGCGGTCGCAAAGTTCAAACCGAAGAAGACCAGCAGGGCGACGATCGAGGAAGTCTCCATGCGGGGGATATGGCGGCGCGCGGCGCCGATGTCGATGCGCCGCTTCTCAGGCCACCCGCCGCGTGGCCGGCAGCGTCGCCAGCGCGGCGCGGAAAGCGTCCAGCGTCCGGGCCACGTCCTCGGCCGAATGGGCGGTCGAGAGGTAGTACTTGCTGTCCCCCTTCAGGATCCCGCGCGCGCGGAGCGCGCCGTTCACGTGCTTCTGCATCGCGCCGTCCTGGCGCAGCAGCGCGCGGTAGTCGCGCATCTCCCCGGCGGCGTAGACCACGTCGAACAGCACGCTCTCGCCCACCAGCTGCGCCGGAATGCCGGCCTCGGCGATCAACCCGGCCAGCCCGTCCATCAGCGATCGCCCGGTGGCGCGGACGGCCTCGTAGGCTCCGGGCGCGCGCAGCACTTCGAGCGTCGCGAGCCCCGCGACCGCCGCGACGGGGTTGCCGGAGAGCGTGCCGATCTGCGTGAGGAACCCGTCCTCCTCCACCGCGGCGCGGTCGAAATGCTTCATGAGGTCGGCGCGGCCCGCGACGGCCGCGAGCGGGAAGCCACCGCCGATGATCTTGCCCAGCGTGCAGATGTCGGGCGTCACGCCGTACAGCTCCTGCGCGCCCCCATACGCGAAGCGGAAGCCGGTCACGACCTCGTCGAAGATCAGCGGGATGCCGAGCCGCGCCGTCACCTCCCGCACCGCCTGCAGGAAGCCCGGCGCGGGCGGGATCAGGCGCTGGAAGGGTTCGAGGATGACGCCGCCGATCTCGTCGTGCCGCGCCTCGATCAGCGCCACCGCCGCGGCGGCGTCGTTGAAGGGGGCGACCAGCACCTCGGCCCGCACGGCGTCGGGGATGCCGGGGCTGTCGGGCACGGCCTCGGGGAAGTTGGCCAGCCGCTTCGGCGCCAGCGACATCAGCCCCCAGTCGGACATGCCGTGGTAGCCGCCCTCGAACTTCACGATCTTGGGGCGCTTCCGGACCGCGCGCGCGAGCCGCATCGCGTAGAGGTCGGCCTCGCTGCCCGAGGAGACGAAGCGGATCTGCTCGGCGCAGGGCACTGCGGCGACGATCGCCTCGGCCAGGCGGATGCCGGCCGGGTTGTTGGCGAAGAAGGTCGTGCCCTTCGGCACCTGCGCCAGCACCGCCTCGGTCACCGACGGGTGCGCATGGCCGATGAACATGGGGCCCGAGCCCAGCAGGTAGTCGATGTAGTCGCGGCCGGCGACGTCGCGCACATGGGCGCCGTGGCCTTCCGCGATGATGATCTCGGCGGGGAAGTTGCCGAAGGTGCCGCCAGGGAGGACGCGGCGCGCGGCCTCGATCAGGGCCGTCTCCTCGGCGCTTGTCGCGATGTCCGTCACGCCCTGCCCTCCCGCTTCCGCGGTCAGGCTAGATCAGCGCGCCGGCAAGGGGAACCGGCCGCGGCCGCGCCGCCGGGCGTCAGTAGCCGAGATTGATCACCCGCAGCACGCGCTTCACGCGCGAGCCCTCGGCCGAGCTCTGCAGGCTGAACAGGAACGTGGTGATCGTCGTCCGTTCCACGCAGGACAGGAAGGACAGGCCGTTCTCGCCGGTCGTCGGGTCGATCTCGCCCCGCGTTTCATAGCGGTCGATCAGACGGCCACCGCTGCGGGCGAAGTAGCTCTGCGGGCTGAACTCGCGCACCACGTTGTTGATGACCTTGCGACGGAAGAACCCCTTGCGCGTCGTCTCGCTGACATAGCCGCTGTAGGCATGCACGCCGGTCATCTCATCGAGCCCGGTCTTGTACAGGTAGAACACGCAGCCCGAGAAATTGCCCGTGTAGATGTAGCCCGGGACCTTCGTCGTGCCGGTCACGGCGGTGCTGTCGACGGTCTGCACGTCCACGCCGTTGTGTCCGGTGCCCTTGTCGAGTTCGCGGGTGATGGTGATCGTGTTCTCGTCCGGCTTCGCGAGCACCGAGATGTTGGCGTAGTTCCCCATCACCGAGGGGTCGTCGGTCCCCCTGCCCAGGGGCTGGGCGCCCATCTTTTCATTCGAGGGGAATCGGATCACCCCATTGGCCCGAAGGATGGCCTTGATCTGTTCGGTCTGCAGGGCATCGGGCGCTCCGGGACTGTATGGGCGATGGCGTGAGCGCCGATTCCGCTCGTGCTGTCAAAGCGAGGCAAAGGCTAAGGGGTGTGGGGGAAGCCGGCAACCCGGCCCGACCCGGCGCGTGCGGGGCGTGCCGCTCAGCCCGCGGCCGCGGCGCCGCGCCGCGCGCCCTGCCACGCCATCACGCCGAGGGCGATCGCGACCGAGGGCAGCAGCACGAGGTTCAGCACGGCCCAGCCCGCCCCCGCATGCACCGCGCCCGACGCGAAGGCAGTGGCGGCCACGGTTCCGAAGACCAGCACGTCGTTCGTCGCCTGGGCGCGGACCGCCTCCTCCGGCGCATGGGAGGTCGCGAGCAGCGACGTTGCGCCCACGAACATGAAGTTCCACCCGATGCCGAGCAGCACGAGCGCGCCGGCGAAATGCCCGAAGGACCGACCGGCCAGCGCGACCGCGACGCAGGCCGCGGTCAGCGCCGCGCCGGCCGCGATGACGCGCCGCGCGCCGTAGCGCCCGATCAGCCGCCCGGTGACGAAGCCGGGCGCGAACATCGCGACCGCATGCGCCTGGATGACGGTGGCGCTGGCGCCGACCGTGAAGCCGCAGAGCATCATCTCGAGCGGCGTCGCCGTCATGACGAAGTTCATGGTGCCGAAGGCGACCATGCCGGCGACCGCGGCCGTGACGAAGGCCGGGCGGCGCATGATCTCGATGACCGGCGTCGACGCCTTCGGGCGGGGCGGCGCGGGCGGCAGGTCCACGATCGCGAGCAGCACGAGGCAGACCGGCGGCAGCAGCGCCAGCGCCAGGTAGGTGCCGAGGAACAGGTAGGGCACCAGCAACGCCTGGCTGTGCTTGACCAGTTCCGGCCCGAGCGCGGCCGAGACGATCCCCCCCGCCATGACCAGCGCGATGGCGCGCGGGCGATAGGCGGGGGCGGCGACCTCGCTGGCCGCGAAGCGGTAGTGCTGCGAGATGCCGAAGCCGATGCCCGCCGGGATGGCACCCAGGCAATAGACCAGGAAGTCGCCCGTCCAGACGCCGAGCGCGAAGACCAGCGAGCCCGCCAGCGCCGCCACCGCCCCCATCACGAAGCCGGCCTTCCGCCCCATCCGCGCGAAGACGATGCCGGCCGGGATGGAGGCCGCCATGGTCGCCAGCATCTGGACACCTCCAGAAACCCCTCGCCCTGAAGCCGTTCGGCTGATTCACTGACGCGGATTGGCGCGGGGGATGGCGATGGTTCGGCAGCCGGGTTTCTTCGATGTGGAGGAGCGGCTGCGGGAGCTGTCGGCCAAGGGCGATGACCTCGAGCGGATCGGGGCGCTGGTGGATTTTGCCATGTTCCGCGCCGAGCTGGAGCGGGCGGTGCCGCGGGCGGACGGCACGAAGGGCGGCCGGCCGGCC
>NZ_STGD01000026.1 GCF_005222755.1 Roseomonas sp. HF4 | reverse complement strand
TGGTCCAGCTTCAGGCCGCCGAACTCCGTCCGCCAGCGATAGTAGGTCGGCTCCGTCACGCCGATCGCCCGCACAGCATCGGCCACCGTCTTGCCCTGGCCAACCAGAACCTCCGCCTGCCGCAGCTTCGCGACAATCTCCTCCGGCGTGTGCGCCTTCTTCCGTCCCATCCCACAACCTCCCATCGCTGCCACCGGACTACATCACCGGCGGACCGCTTCTAGGGGGGCAGGTCACCCAGGGCTGCACCCAGGGCAGGCGCCCGGCCTCGAGTTCAGCAACTATCCTGTCGGTGATCTCGTCGTAGAGGTTCGCGCGGTCACCCGAGGCTCGGCCGCTCGGGGCCGGACGCGTCGCGGAGCGGGTCATGGCGGTTCTCCATGACGGGCCGGCCGCGAGCCTCTCTCTCGGCCCTGAAACCCGTCACGGCGACAGCCGCCAAACTCTCCCTCTCCCGTGCCGGCATCACCGGTCTTGCAAAGGCATCCCAAAACTAGGATATAAGGCCATGGCGCGGAAGCTCGCGGCCGGCGAGCGGCCGCTTGACTGGGTTGGTTCGTCGAAGAAGGACTTCCTCGGCTTCCCCGGGCCGGTGAAGGACGAGATGGGAAATGCGCTTGGACTTGCGCAGTTCGGGGGCACGCATCCCTCGGCCAAGCCCTGGAAGGGACAGGGGCCCGGCGTCTTCGAGGTGGTCGAGGACCACGACGGAGACACCTACCGGGCCATCTACACGGTGCGGTTCCGCGAGGTCGTGTATGTGCTGCACGCCTTTCAGAAGAAGTCACCCAAGGGGATCAGGACGGCGCAGACCGACGTCGACCTTGTCGAGCGCCGCCTGAAAATTGCGCAACAGGATTACGAGACCCGCCATGGCAAGCCGAAACGCTGAGGGCAACAAGATGACGGACGATGCGATCACCCGTGGCAGCGGCAACGTGTTCGCTGATCTCGGCTATCCCGATGCCGAGGAGCGGCAGACCAAGCTGCGGCTGGCGCACGCCATCAACGGCGTGATCGCGCGCCGTCGGCTGCCGCAGGGGGCTGCTGCCGAGAAGCTGGGCGTCAATCAGCCAAAGGTGTCGGCGCTGGCGAACTACAAGCTCGATGGGTTTTCGGTCGAGAGGCTGATGACCTTCCTGACTTCGCTCGACCAGGACGTCGAGATCGTCATCAAGCGGAAGCCGCGGAGCCGGACTGCCGGGCGTATCAGCGTCGTCGCGGCATAGGGCGCCTTGCCCAGAATACACTGGCGCGAAGGCGCTGCGGAAACTGAGCCGATGAGCCGAGCGCGGCATTCGCAGATTCGCAGCGGCCAGCTGCGCTGCTACCTATCTGTTACCTAGCGCCGCATCATTCACTGCATCAAGCGGTCTAAGTACTTAAAAAACTGGCGGACCCGATTGGATTCGAACCAACGACCTCTGCCTTCGGAGGGCAGCGCTCTATCCAGCTGAGCTACGGGTCCACGCCGCGCCAGCGATAGCCCACCCCGCCGGCCGAAGGAAGCCCCGTCGCGCGCGACCTCCCCCGCGGTCATCCGGCTTCCCGGCCGCCGCGCCGCCCGGCACCTTCGCGCCATGCCCGCGCCTCTCATCCGCGACAGCCGTGACGACGACATCCCCGCCATCGCCGCCATCTACGGCCACTGGGTCCTGCAGGGCCTCGCCAGCTTCGAGACCGAGCCGCCCGCCGAGGAGGAGATGGCCCGCCGCCGCGGCGCCATCCTCGCCGCCGGCTACCCCTACCTCGTGGCCGAGCGCGACGGCGCCCTCGCCGGCTATGCCTATGCCTCGGCCTATCGCCCGCGCCCGGCCTACCGCTACGCGGTCGAAAACTCGGTCTACGTCGCCCCCGGCACGGAGCGAGGGGGCACCGGCGTCGCGCTGCTCGACGCCCTCGTCACGCGCTGCGAGGCCCAGGGCTTCCGCCTGATGGTCGCCGTGATCGGCGATTCCGCGAACGCGCCCTCGATCGGCCTGCATGCGCGGGCCGGCTTCGCCCGCGCCGGGCTCCTGCCCGCCATCGGCTGGAAGCACGGGCGCTGGGTGGACAGCGTGCTCATGACGCGCGCCCTCGGCGCCGGGGCGGGCGCGCCGCCGGACGGCTGACGCAGGGCCGCGACGGGCTATACAGGTCGGGATGTCCCATGCCGGCCCGCTCGTCGCGACCCTCGTCGTCGCCCTGACCCTTGCGTTCGCCCTCGGCTTCGCGGCGCGGCTGCTGCGCCTGCCGCCGCTGCTCGGCTACATCGCGGCCGGCATCGCGGTCGGGCCGCACACGCCGGGCTTCGTGGCGGACCCCGCCGTCACCGCGGCGCTCGCCGAGATCGGCGTGGCGCTGCTGCTGTTTGCCGTCGGGCTGCAGTTCCATGCGCGGGACCTGCTCGCGGTCTGGCGCGTCGCGCTGCCGGGCGCGCTCGCGCAGATCACGGCGGGCACGCTGCTCGGCGCGGCGGCCGGCGCCGCCGGGCTCGGCCTCGACTGGGGCCCGGCGCTCGTCTTCGGCCTCGCCCTCGCCATCTCCTCGACCGCCGTCTCGACCCGCGCGCTGGAGGAGAAGGGCCGGCTGTCGGGCGAGGCCGGCCGCATCGCCCTCGGCTGGCTCGTGGTGCAGGACCTGGTGGTGGTGCTGGCGCTGGTGCTGCTGCCGGTCCTGGCCGGCGTCGGCGCGGCCGAGGATCTCGGCACGAAGCTCGCCACCACCGCGGTCGAACTTACCGCCTTCCTCGTCGCCATGGCGCTCGGCGGGCGGGTGGTGCTGCCGCGGCTACTCGCGGTGGTCGCGGCCACCGGGTCGCGGGAGCTGTTCACGCTGGCGGTGATCGTGATCGCGCTCGGCACCGCCTTCGGCTCCTCGGCCGTCTTCGGCGTCTCGCCCGCGCTCGGCGCCTTCTTCGCGGGCGTGCTGCTGGGCGAGAGCCCGCTCGGCCACCAGGCGGCGGCCGAGACGGTACCGCTGCAGCGCGTCTTCGTCGCCCTTTTCTTCGTCTCAGTCGGCGTGCTGGTGGACCCGGCGGCGATGGTCGCGATGCCGGGCGCCTCGCTCGCGACGCTGGCCGCGGTGATGCTCGGCACGGGTGGTGCCATCCTCGCGCTGCTGCTGCTGCTGCGCGTGCCGGTGCCGGCGGCGGCGACCGTCGCGGGGGCGATGACGCAGATCGGCGAATTCTCCTTCCTGCTGGGCGCACTCGCGATCGGCGCGGGCGTGCTGCCGGAGGCCGCGCGCGGCCCCATCCTCGCCGCCGCCACGCTCACCATCCTGGCCACGCCGCTGATGCAGGTGCTGGCGGACCGGCTCGCGCTCCGCATCGAGGGCACGCGGAGGATGCGCGCCTGGCTGGCACGGCGCGGCCGCGCCCGGCTCTCGCACCCGCCCGCGCAGGGTCTCGACGGCCATGCGATCCTGGTCGGCCATGGCCGCGTCGGGCGCGTGGTCGCGACCGCGCTGCGCCGCCACGCCGTGCCCTACGTGGTGATCGAGACCGACCACCGCATGGCCGAGGCGCTCCGCGCGGAAGGCGTGCCCGTGGTCTGGGGCGATGCCACGCGGATCGAGGTACTGAAGGCCGCGCGACCCGAGGCGGCGCGCCTGATCGTCCTCGGCATGCCGGATGCGGCGGGCTGCCGTCGCGTGCTCGACATGGCGCGCGCGGCGAACCCCGCCATCATCGCCGCCGCCCGCGCGCATGACGAGGAGGAGGCCGCCTTCCTCGAGCGCGAGGACGGCATGGGCCTCGTGGTGATGGGCGAGCGCGAGATCGCGCTCGGCATGGCGGATTTCGCGATGACGCGCCTCGGCGTGCCGGCGGAGGAGGCGCTGCGCACGGTGGAAGGCCTGCGGAGCGGCGCCGCCGGCCGCTGAAACCGCGCGCCATTCGCGCCGGTGATGATGGCCGTTCCGACCGCGCGTTGGAGGCTGCCCGCCATCCTGGCGCATGGTCCCGCCATCCCGGGGCGCGACGCCCCGCCAGCGAAGGACCCGCACCGATGTTCGACACCGACCGCACCACCCCCTACGCCGCCCTGCTGCTCCGCGTCAGCATGGGCGTGATGTTCCTGGCCCACGGGCTGCTGCTGAAGGTCGGTACCTTCGGCCTCTCCGGCACGATGGGGTTCTTCGGCTCGCTGGGCTATCCGCCCATCCTCGGCGCCGTCGTCGCGATCGGGGAGACACTGGCCGGCATCGCGCTGATCCTTGGCGTCGGCGTGCGGACCGCGAGCCTCGCGATGGTGCCCGTCATGATCGGCGCAACGCTGCAGCACGCCCCGGCCGGCTGGCTGTTCAGCGCGCAGGGCGGCGGCTGGGAATTCCCGGCCTTCTGGATGCTGGCGCTGGTCGTGCAGGCCGGGCTCGGCGCCGGGGCGCATGCGCTGGCGCCGGGGCGGCGGCAGGTCGCGGCCATGGCGTGATGGACATCGGGGGAGACGGGAACCTCTCCCCCCCCCGGAACCACCGTCACCCGTCTTCGGTGTCTGGCGCCCGGCCTTCCAGGTTCGGCGCCAGGTTCCAAGGACGGGAGGGGGGAGCGGGGGAGGTTCTCCTCCCCCGCCACTTCGACCGCCGCCGCGCGCCTGCCCGTCACCCTCGCCGCGCGAGCCGCAGCAGGTCTTCCCGCCGGAGCTTGCCCACCGCATCCCGCGGCAATTCCGGCAGCAGCAGCAGGGGGCGCGGCAGGAAGGCGTGCTCGACGCGGTAGCGCAGCGCGGCCACCACCGCCGCGGCCGTCAGCCCCGGCGCCACCACTGCCGCGGCGAGCCGCGCCTGCGGGTTGCCGTCGAGGTCGGGCGGCGCCAGGAACACGCCGTCCTCCACCCCCGGAAGCGTGGTCAGGATGCGCGTCAAGCCCGCCAGCGAGGCACGCTTGCCGGCCAGCTTCACCATGTCGCCGCGCCGCCCGAGCAGTCGGAAGCGCCCCTCGTCCAGGTCCTCCAGCACGTCGGCGAGCGGCACCGGCGCCGGCAGGCCGGGCACGATCGCCTGCGCCGCCTGCGCGCCGATGTCGAAGGCGACGCCGGGATAGGGCCGCCAGGCCTCGCCCTCGACCGTACGACGGGACGCGACGGAACCCGCCTCGGTCGCGCCGTAGATCTCCAGCACCGGGACGCCGAAGGCGGCCTCGGCCTCGGCGGCCAGGCTCTCCGCCAGCGGCGCCGTCGCCGAGATGACCGCGGCCAGGGGCGGCAGCGCGATGCCGGTGCCGAGCAGCGCGCGCAGTTGCAGCGGCGTCGTCACCAGCAGCCGCGGCGCGGGCAGGGCGGCCAGCGCCTCGGCGATGTCCGACGGGTAGAAGACCGGCCCCGCATGGCCTGCGCCGACGCCTTGCAGGGGCAGCATCAGCGTGGTCTCGAAGCCGTACATGTGCTGCGCCGGGATGGTGCCGACGATGCTCGTGCCCGGCGCCACGGCGAAGCGTGCCGCGGCGGCCCGGGCACCGGCCACCAGCGCGCCCCAGGGCTTGGCGTGCGGCTGCGGCTCCCCCGTGCTGCCCGAGGTGAAGGCGATGGCGGCCACTGCCCCGGCCGGGATCAGCGGGTTGGGCGCCTCGGCACCGGGCGTGGCCTCGGGCCGCAGCACTGGCAGCGGCAGCGCGACATCGGTGTCCGACAGCGCATAGCGCGCGCCGTGCAGCCGGGCGATGTCGGCCAGGCGCGGCGCCGAGCGGTCGGCCGAGAGCAGCGTGACCTGCCCGCGCATCAGCGCCGCGGCGAAGCCGAGCAGCGCCAGGTAGCGGTCGGCGCAGAAGTTCAGTACCGGCCCCTCGACCGGCAGGCGGGCCGCGAGCGCCGCCGCCTCGGCCAGGAAGCGCCCGGCCGTCACGGGTTCCGCGCCGCGGTGGAACAGCACCTCCCCCGGCGCGCGGGCGGTCAGCGGCAGCAGGGCCTCAGCCGGCATGGCCCGCCGCCTCCACCCGCCACATGGCGCGCAGCGTGCGCAGCGGCCCGACCGGGCCAAGGCCGCCGAACAGCGCCGCGCGCAGCGGATGCTCGCCGAGGAAGAACAGCAGCGACAGGCCGATGTTGAGAGCCGCGCTGGCGGCCACGCCGGGCCCCGCGCCCGCCAGCGTCGCCGCGTTAGCGGCCGAGAAGCCGACGAAGAAGACAGCCCAGAAGCCCGTCAGCGCGCGCGTGTAGCCGGCCAGTTCCGCCGGCATGCGGCCGAAATCCGCGCGGGTGTAACGGGCGATCAGCGGCTCCCGCCCCGGCAGCAGGGTGCGGCCGAAATGCCAGGCCAGCGCCAGGTTGCCGGCCAGGGGCAGGGCGGCCAGCACGGCGCCCGCGCCGCCCGGCCCGGCCGACCACAGCGCCGCCGCCGCGCCCGCCAGCAGCGCCAGCGCACCGATGCCGAGCGCGCCGGACGCCGGCGCCACCATCGCCGCGATCAGCCCCGCCGCGCAGGCCGCCGCGGCGACGTCGAGCCCGCCGGCGCGTGCGGCCAGGAACAGCCCTGACAGCGGCAGCGAGATCGCGAGCCGCGGCGCCAGCAGCATCGGGCTCACCCCGTCCGATGCGTCTCGATATGCGCGGAGAGGGCGCGGAGCGAGCCGAAGATGCGATGGTTGCGTTCGTCGTCCGACCGCAGCTGGAAGCCGTAGCGCTTGGAGACCGCAAGCGCGATCTCCAGCGCGTCGATCGAATCGAGGCCGAGCCCTTCCCCGAACAGGGGCGCCTCCGGGTCTATCTCCTCCGGAGCCGTCTCGAGGTGCAGCGCATCGACGATCAGCCGCGCCAGTTCGGCTTCCAAGGACAGGGTCGTGGTCAATCGCGGTCTCCCCGTCGCTGTCCCGACATCCGCGCGGCCCGGGCGCATCGCGCGGACTTGACGGAATGGGGCGGACCGTCAAGGTCCATCCCGGATGACGGTCACCCTCGGAAACGAAGCCTATCAACGCGCAAGCGGCCTCACAAGGGCGACGCGCCGGGCCGCGCGGCGCTTCGCGCCACTGCCGGCCGAGTTCACCTTCACCGTGGACGTCGAGGACCACGCCGGCGACGCCCGCGCGGCGGCGCAGACCACCCGCCTGCTCGACCTGCTGGAGGAGGCCGATGCGCGCGGGACCTTCTTCGTGCTGGACGCCTTTGCCGCGGCGGATCCCGCCCTGGTGCGGCGGATCGCCGCGCGCGGGCATGAGGTCGCCTCGCATGGCCACGATCACCGGCGGCTGGCGGAACACCGGCCGGCGGCCTTCCGCGCGGGCATGGCGGCGGCGCGCGACCGGCTGGCGCAGGCGACGGGCACGGCCCCGGTCGGCTACCGCGCCCCCTATTTCTCCCTGACGCCCGAGGCCGCCTGGGTGCCAGAGGAACTGGCGGCGGCGGGCTTCGCCTATTCCTCCTCGGTGCTGCCGGCCTGGAACCCGATGGCGGGCTGGCCAGGGGCGCCGCGCCGGCCCTTCCTGTGGCCCTGCGGACTGCTCGAGCTGCCGGTGCCGGTGGCGCGGCTCGGGCCGTTCCGGCTGCCGTTCCTGGGGGGCATGTATCTCCGCTGGCTGCCGCCGTGGCGGCTGAGGCAGTTCGTCGGCCGCTGGACGCGGGAGGACGCGGCGGGCGGCGGGCTCTGGTCCTATTGCCACCCCTATGACCTCGATGAGACCGAGGGGCTGGTGCGCCGCGCCGATGCCGGCGCCTTCGGCAGCCTGATGCTGTGGCTGAACCGGGGCCCAACCCTGCCGCGGCTGCAGGGCCTGCTGCACGGCCGGCGGTCCGAGACCTTCGCCGCGCGCCTGCCCGCGCTGCGCGCCGGGGCCGGGGCCTGGGCGCCGGCCCCGGCGGGGCAGCCCATGCTCGCTGCCGGATAGCGGCGGCTTCATGCCGGCGGTCGATTTCTTCGCCCGCTGGCATCTGCGTTTCTTGGGTCCTCAGACGCCGGGCGGCGGCCGTCCGGCCGCCTTGGCTTCGTCGGAGTCCCGGCGAGCCGCAGTCGCGGCCTCGGCATGAGTCGAACCCTCGTGCCGTTCGGATCAGACGCCGGGCGGAACCCTACGGCTTGCGGGGCTTTCGCCGGATTGGCCGCAGGCCGCACATGCGTGCGCTGCGTATCAGCCCGCCCGGCAGTAGCGCGCCTCGGCCACCGAGAGTGCCGCGGCGAGGTCCCCGCCGCCGACCACCAGGTCGCGCGGCCCGCGGTCCCGCAGATGGTCGGCGGCGCAGAGGCAGAACCGCGCCAGGCGTCGCAGCGGCCAGTCCGGCCGCGTGCCGAGCGCATCGCGCAGCCCCGTGGTGCAGCGCCAGCGGAACAGCGCATCGCCGAAGGGGGAGGACAGCCCGTCGGCGGTGGGTGCCGGCGCCGCGGCAGCGGCAGGGCGCTGCGCCGCCGGGCCGGGCGCAGCCGCGGGGCCGAGCAGCCGCAACCCGCCGAACCCCATCGCCGCCAGCACCGCAAGGAGGATCAGGGCACGCAGCATGGTGCGATCCTGCCGTGCCGCCGCCGCGCAGGCCAGATGCCGGCAGCCGCGCCTGCGCCCTGCCGGCGTGCCTGCGCCTTCCCCGAGACATCGACGCCGCGATTGCTCTACGATCGCCGCATGCGCAGACGGACGCTCCTCGCCCTCGCGGCCATCGCCCCGGCACTGCCCGCCGCCGCGCAGGCGGCCGGGCCAAGTCGCCCGGCCCAGGGGCCCGCGCCGCCCACGCCGCCCACCACCCCCGGGCCGCAGCCGCCGCGGTCCTGCAGCCCGCCGCCGCCGCCGCCGACCTCCTGATGTCGCCGCCGATCGCTGCGCCGGTCGCGCAGCATGCGCGGCCGGTCGCGGCATGACCGCCGCGCGCCGCGCCGTGCTGGTCACGCGCCCCGAGCCCGGTGCGGTCGAGACCGCCGTCGCCATCGCCGCGCTGGGCTGGAGCCCGCTACCCGCGCCCGCGTTGCTGTTGCGGCCGGCGGCGCCTGGCCGGCTGCCGAAGGCCCAGGCGCTGCTGCTGCCGAGCCGCGCCGCTGCCCGCGCGCTGCCGGTCGCGGCCCTGCCGGTGCTGACGGTCGGTGCAGGCACGGCCGCCGAGGCGCGCGCCCGGGGCTTCCGTGACGTGACGGCGGCCGAGGGCGATGCCGAGGCGCTCGTCGCGCTGGCCGCCGCGCAGCTCGACCCCGCGGCGGGGGCGCTGCTGCTCGCGGTCGGGCGTGGCTATGGGGCGGGCCTCGCCGCGGCGCTGCGGGCGTGCGGCTTCCGCGTGCTGCGCCGCGTCGTCTATGAGGCAGTGCCCGCCGCAGCCCTGCCTGGCGCCGCGCTGACGGCGCTGCGCGGCGGGGAGGTCGCGGCCGCGCTGTTCACCTCGCCGCGCGGGGCGCGCGTCACGCTCGCGCTGTTGCGCTCTGCCGGGCTGGTGGAGGCGATGCGCGGCGTGCGCGCGCTCGCGATCAGCGCGCGCATCGCCGCCGTGCTCAAGCCCCTGCCCTTCGCATCGGTCGAGGTGACTGCGCGCCCCGATCCGGCGCTGCTGCCCGTCCTGCTGGGCCCCGCGCCGTGACGACCGTGCTGCGAATCCGTAAGGGCCCTGCCTCGCCCTGCGGTACCGTCCGGCCCGGTCGTGTCCCTGCCATCGTCCCGGCGGGTCCAGGGGACACGGTCCACTGGCGGGGAGCCCGAGGGGCAGCGCCCCTCGGTCGCGCGCCGCGGCATGGCGCGACTCAGCTCGCCTTCCGGCATGGCATGATTCAGCGCGCCTTCCGGCATGGCATGATTCAGCGCGCCTTCCGGCGCGACATCACCCCGCGCGCCTTCCGGCGCGACCATTGCTATACCTCCCGCCCGCGCCGCGGCGCGATTCTGCGAGGACGGGCATGACCGAACAGCCACCGCCGACCCGGCGCCAGATCCTGGACCCGGCCGCCATCCCGCTGCTGGCCGGGGGCGCTGTGCTGGTCTTCGCCGCCCTCTGGCTGTGGCTGACGCCACGCCCCGCGCCGCCGCCCAACCCGACCGTCGCGGCGATGGCCGCGCTGGAGGCGCGCCTCGCGGCGCTCGAGCCCCGCGTCGCGGCCGTCGTCGCGCCCGACGGGCCTGTGGCCGTGCTGGCCGCGCGGCTGGCGGCCGTCGAGCAGCGGCGCGGCCCCGACTTCGCGCCGCTGGAGGCGCGCATCGCGACGCTCGAAGCGCGGCCGCCGCCGGATCTTGCGCCGATCGAGCGCCGCCTCGACTCCGTCCCGCCGCCGCCGGACCTCGCGCCGCTCGAGCAGCGCCTCGCAGCCGTCGAGGCGCGCGCGGCAGAAGCGCTCGCCCGCCCGGTGGTCGACCCTGCCGCGGTCGCCACGCGCGCCGCCACGGAGAGCCTCGCCGCCCGCGCCGAACGCCTGTCGGAGCGGCTGGACGCCCTGGCCGCGCGGCTGCAGGCCGCGGATGCCGAGAGCATCCGCCGTCGCGAGGACCTGGCCCGCGGCCTGGACGAGCGCCTCGCCGCCGGCGCCCGCGCGGATGCCGAACGGCTCGCCGAGGCCGGCGCGGCGCTGGCGACGCGCATCGCCGGCGCGGAATCGGCACTGGCGCGGCGGATCGCGGCGCTCGAGGCGTCCCAGGCACGGATCGCCGTGCTGGAGGCCCGCGCCGCGCGCCTTGCCGCGCTCGATGCGCTGCGGCTGCGCCTCGATGCCGGCCAGCCGCTGGGTGATGCGCTCCGGCCCTTCCCGGCCGCGCCGCCCGCGCTGGTGCGCTTCGCCGAGGCGGCCCCGCCGACGGAATCCGCGCTCCGGCTGTCCTTCGAGGACGCCGCCCGCGCCGCTCGGGCGGCCAGCGAGGCGTCGCGCGATGGGCAGGGCGTGCTCGATTCCGCGGTGACGCGGCTTTCCGGCCTCGTGACCGTCCGCCGCGGGGAACAGGTGGTCTGGGGCGACGCCGCCGCGGCCGAGATCGAAACCGCGCGCCGCGCGCTCGACGCCGGCGACCTCGAGGGCGCGATGGCGCGGCTCGCGCGCCTGCCGCCGGCCGCACAGGCGGCGATGCGCCCCTGGGCCGAGCAGGCGCGCGCGCTGTCCGCCGCGCGCGCCGCCCTCGCCGCGCTCGCGGCCGGCTGAGGCGCCGCGATGCGTCGTGCCCTCCTGCTGCTGGCCGCGCTCTCGGCCGTCACCGCGCTGGCGCTCTGGCTCGCGCGTGTCGGCGGCACGGTCGAGATCGCGGTCGGCGAGACCTGGATCGGCGTCACCTTCCCCATCGCGGTGATGGCGCTGGTGCTGGCCTTCGTGCTGCTGCACGGCGTGCTCTCCCTGTTCCACTGGATCGGCGGCATCCCTGCGCGGCAGCGTATCGCGCGACGGGAACAGCGGCGCGCCGAGGGCGATGCCGCCGTGACACGCGCGCTGGTGGCGCTCGCTGCCGGCACCGCGCAGGCGGCGCGCGTCGAGGTGCGGCGCGCGCGGATGCTGCTGGGCGACACGCCGCAGACGCTTGTGCTGGCCGCCGAGGCGGAGCGGCTGGCCGGGCGCGAGGACGCAGCGACCGCCGCCTTCAAGGCGCTGGCCGAGCGGCCCGAGGCGCGCTTCCTCGGCCTGCGCGGCCTGCTGCGCCAGGCGGTGCAGCGGCAGGACTGGGTCGCGGCGCAGCGCCTGGCGACGGAGGCCGAGGCGGCGCAGCCCGGCGCCGCCTGGCTGCGCGTGGAACGCCAGGCGCTGGCGCTCTCGATGCGCGACTGGCGGGGGGCCCTGGCGCTGGCCGCGCCAGAGGCGCCGCGCGCAGCGCTCGCCTACGCCGCCTCCCTGCAGGAGGAGGAGCCCGAGCGCGCCGCCGAGTTCGAGAAGCAGGCCTTCGCCGCCGACCCCGCCTTCGCCCCGGCCGCGCTGGCCGTCGCCAAGCGCGCCGCGGCGGCGGGCGCGGCCCGGCGCGCGCGCAGCACGCTGGAGCAATCCTGGATCGCCGCACCCCATCCCGACATCGGCGCCGCCTGGCTGGCGGGGGAGAAGGACCGGCTGGCCCGCGTGAAGTCGGTCGAGGACCTTGTCCACCGCAACCGAGACCATCCCGAGAGCCGCCTCCTCATGGCGCGGGAGGCGATCGGCGCCGGGCTGACCGGCCGCGCGCGCTCGGAACTCGAGGCGCTGGTCGCGAGCCGCACCGCCGACCGCCGCGCCTTCCTGCTGCTGGCGGAACTCGAGGAGGTCGAGCAGGGCGACACCGCCGATGCCCGCGCCGCGCAGGCGAAGTGGCTGCGCGCGGCGGCGAATGCGCCTGGCGCGCCGCGCTGGCGTTGCGGCGCCTGCGGCGCCGAGCACAATGGCTGGAAGGCGGAATGCGGCGGCTGCGGCACGGTCGGCCGCATCGCCTGGACAACGGGGGCGTGATGCGTACGGCGATCGGGACAATCCTGCCGTCTTCCAACCGCGTGGTGGAACGCACCACCGCGGCCATCCTCGCGCATCTGCCCGGCGTCGATGCCTGCTACGCGCGCATCCGCTACGCGCCGGACGGCAGCGGCCAGCCGGCCGACGCATACGATGCCGACAGCTATGTCGAGGCCGCCGCGCTGCTCGGCCATGCCAGGGTCGCGGCGGTCGGCTGGAACGGCTCGCGCGGCGCGGCGCTCGGCCTCGACCACGACCGCGCGCTGGTGGGCCTGATGGCGCGCGCGGCGGGCTGCCCTGCAGTGACGACGGCGCTGGCGGCGGCGACGACGGTGGGCCGCCTCGGCGCGCGGCGCATCGCCTTCGTCATGCCGGGGGAGGCGGCGGATGCGGGCGCGCATGGCGCGGGCCTTGCGCCCGGCGGGATCGAAACAGTGGCCGCGCGCGGGCTCGGCTGCACCGACAACCTGGCGGCCGCTGCCGTGCCGGTGGCGGAGATCATCGCCGCGGCGCGTGCCCTGGCGGCCGAGGCGCGGCCCGACGCCATCCTTGTCTGGTCCACGAACCTGCCGGGATTCGACGCCATGGCGCCGCTCGAGGCGGAACTCGGCATCCCGGTGCTGGACAGCGCGGCGCTGGGCGTGGCGGCGCTGCTGGCTGCGGCCGGCATCCCGGCCGCGCCGCTGGCGCCGCTCGGGCGGTTGTTCGCCGCGAGGTGATGTCGGCAGGGACGGGGAAGGTCGAGGCGGGGGGAGAAGGGAACTTCTCCCCCCGATATCCCCCATAACCTTCTTTGGCATCTGGCGCCTCACCTTCCAGGATCGCTGCCAGGAGACAAAGAAGGGAAGGGGGTTTGGGCATGGATCCACTGGTGCCGAACACGCCTAGGATTGCCGACGCCGAGGCTATCCCACGGTGCGAAACCCTTTCTCTCCGACGTGTGCGTCCTCAGGGTCGGCATCTCGGCTTCCGCAGCAGCCGCCGGACCAGATAACCGGCGGATCGCTTTTGCGCAGGTAGTTCAGTGCCGACGCCGTACCATTGTGTTTTGGTACCCTGCCTCACCCTTTCACTTGAACGATGGGCGATGTGCCTGCGCGGCCAGGACCGAGAGCGTGCCGCGCATCAACCGGCCCTTGTCGCGGGCACCGCAAGGTCCGCGATCTCGCGGACCATCTTGCGCCTGATCGCCCCGGCGAACGACCCGGCGCCCAGCACCGGCTCCACGAACGCACCGGGACCGCCGATCACCGAGGCGCGGTAGTACGCCTCCAGGCTCGCCCCCTCGCCCAGTTCGCGCGCGACATCGGGATCGCCTTCGATCGCCAGCCCGTTGATGGTGACGCCCTCAGCCACGACGGCATCGCGGGCCGCCTCGGCCGGCAGGCCGTCGTTGTTCGGGCCGTCGCCCGAGATGTCGATGACGCGTCGCACTGCGGGCCAGGGCGCGTCCCGCAGGACGGATGCGGCCATGCGAAGGCCCGCCGAGATCGACGTGACCGGGCTGTTGGGAAACGCCGCAGCCTCCGCCTCGCCCTGCGCGGCGCGTGCCGCCCGTTCCATCCTCTCACCCCAGGCGATGGCGTCCGCGCTGTCGCCGATACGCGTCCAGGGAAGAATCAGCCGCTGATATTCCAAGCCGGCCCATTGGACGTAGGCGAGGCCGATGGCTTCGCTGGGGCCGGATCGGATGAGGCTCAGCACGTCCTCATGACACAGCGCTGCACGGTAGCCGTCGCGCTGCAGGCGCGCCTCGGCGTCGGTAACCGAGCTGGAGACATCGACCGCGAGGACGAGCAGAAGATCGACCGCCTCCGGGCTATCGGGACGGATGCTCGTGGCAGCGACATCCTCGGACCGCGCCCAGGCGCTCCCTGCCAGGGACGCGAGCAGCGCGCGACGACCCGGTGCCGGGATCATCATGGCGATTCGACCTCTCGGTTGCAGGCCTGGTTGGGCGGACAACCCCGCCCAGCCGCGGTCAGATCCCGGCCAGATGCCGTCGGGTCGCCGCC
The DNA here is from genome assembly GCF_005222755.1 of Roseomonas sp. HF4. Classification (GTDB taxonomy): domain Bacteria; phylum Pseudomonadota; class Alphaproteobacteria; order Acetobacterales; family Acetobacteraceae; genus Neoroseomonas. Next base: position 24,289 of record NZ_STGD01000026.1, on the reverse strand, counting down.
TCGATGCATGCGTCGGGCTGGTCGAGATCGAGCGGCCTGCCGCGCGGCTGGGGCGCGACATGGGGCGAAACCGCCAGGACCTCGACGCGATTGCCTTCCGGATCGGCGAAGTAGATTGACCAGGCATTGCCGTGATCCGCCGCGCGGATCTCGGCTTTGGCCGCCAAGGCTCGGTCACGCACGGCACGGAGGTCGGCGAGCGTCGCGACCTCGAAAGCCAGGTGATCGAGCCGCCGCTTCTCCACCACGGCATCGCCGGCGCCCACCAGCACCAGGTGATGATGAACCGCCGGATCGCCGGTCATGAACGTCATCTCCTGTCCGCGGCGCTCGCTGACGCCGCGGTCGCTGACGCCGAGACCGAGCACCGTCGTGTAGAAGGCCTGCATGCGCGCCACGTCGCGCACCAGCAGCCCGAGATGCGCGAGGCGCACACGTCGCGCGACGGAGTGGCCCGTCTGGTTCTCGCCCGACATGGTCGTTCTACTCCTCGGGCGTGAAGCCGGAGGCACGGACGACGGGACCCCAGGCGGCGAACTCGCGGGCGAGGCGAGCCCCGGTCTCGGCCGTGGAAAGCACCATTGGCGTCATCTGCATCTGCATCAGCCGATCGCGGGTCGTGGTGTTGGCCACGGCGTCGGCGACAGCCGCATTGAGCGCCGCGACGACCGGCCGTGGTGCGCGCGCCGGGAGCATGACGACGAAGGCCTCCCCAGCCGTCACCTGCGCGAAGCCGCGTTCCGCGAAGCTCGGCACGTCAGGGAAGCCGGGCAGCCGATGCTCGCTGGTGACCGCGAGCAGCCGCGCGTGGCCGCCCCGCACCTGTGGCGAGACCTCCGCCATGTGGTTCATGTAGGACTCGAGCCGTCCGGCGATCAGGTCCTGCATGGCGAGCGAGGCCGACCGGTAGGTGACGACCGTGACTTTCAGCCCCGCCGCCTGCGCGAAGGTGAGGCCCAGCAAGTGCTGTGGCGCGCCGACGACCGGTGGGGCGAAGGTCACATCGCCCTTGCTCCGCCCCCATTCGATGAAGGACGGCAGATCCCGCGCCGGATGGTCGCGCGGAACGATGAAGCCATAGGCGAGTTCGCCGATCGTCGCCGCCGGCGTGAAATCCGCCAGCGGGTCGTAGCGCGTGGTGCGCGGCAGGACATGCGGGTAGAGCGCCAGGACCGGCAGCGGGCAGACCAGCAGCGTGGTGCCGTCCGGCGCCGCCGCCTTCACCGCCTCGGCGGCCAGGCGCGAACTGGCGCCGGGGCGGTTCTCGACGATCACCTGCGGGGCGTAGCGCCCGGACAGTTGCTCCGCGAGCAGGCGCGCGATGGTGTCGGTCCCACCGCCCGGCGCGGCGCCGACCACGATCCGGACGAGCCGGTCCACGGCCGGCTGGGCACTCGGGCCGCGCAATGTCAGCGCCGAGGTCCCGGTGCCGAGCAGGACGGCCCGTCGGGTCAGCATTGCCTGGGTCATGCCTCGTCTCCCTGACGGGTGGTTGGCTGATGCGCAGAGGCTGGCGGGCCGGGGGGCTTAACGACAAGTTCTGTTTTCCTTCGGCCCCTTTCATGTTTGGCTAAGCCCCATGTCCTGGACCGACCGCATCGGCGGCCGCCTGAAGCCGCGTGATCTCCACATCCTCCTGACCGTGGCCGAGGCCGGGTCGATGACCAAGGCGGCCGAGCAGCTCGCTGTCTTGCCACCCGTCGTGTCGAAGGCGATCGCGGGCCTCGAGGGCACCCTGGGCGTGCGGCTCCTGGACCGCCTGCCGGGTGGGGTCGAGCTGACGCCCCATGGCCGCGCCCTGGTCCGGCGCGGGCGCGCCGTGTTCGACGAACTTCGTCAGGCCACGACGGAGATGGCCTTCCTCTCGAATCCGGGTGTCGGGACCGTCCGCATTGCCTGTTCGGAAGCTATCGCGGCCGGGCTGGTCGCGGAGGCGATGGATCAGGTGGCGCGGCGTTATCCGCGCGCCAGCTTCGACGTGCAGCAAGGCCCGGCGGCAACCATTCTGCGGACACGGCACGAGCGCCGTGCCGACCTCGTCGTTGCACGCATCGCCTCGACCGATCCGGAGATCACGCTCGAGCCCTTGCTGCATGACAGGCTTCTCGTCGTCTACGGGGCAGGTTCATCCTGGGTGGCGCGGCGCCGCCGGCTGAGCCTGGCCGACCTGGCCGATGCGCCCTGGATCCTGTCATCGACAGAATTCGTATCCGACGGCCCGGTCCGTCGGGCCTTCGCAGCCATCGGCCAGCCCATGCCTGTCGCACGCGTGGTGACGGGATCCTTGGCGCTCCGCTACAGGCTGCTACGGAGCGGGGACTTCGTCAGCCTGATGCCTGAAACAGCCCTGCGTCTCGGCGCGGTGCCACCGCATGTCCGCGTGCTCCCGGTCGAGATGCCGCCGTGGGCTGTGCCAACCGCCGTCGCGACCTTGAAGGGTCGGACGCTGCCGCCACTGGCGGAGCTGTTCATGGGAGCTGTGCGGGAGGTCGCTGGCCGGATGCCGGCGCCGGAAAGCAAACTCGGTGTCGGATCGTCACCTTCGTGACTGGGTTCACGGCACCAGCACGATCTTGCCATAGGCGCCGGGCGCGAGGACCGCGACATGCGCCGCCGCTGCGTCGGCCAGCGGCATTTCGCGCCCGATGATCGGTCTCAACGCACCTTCTACCACGCCTGCGATGATGTCCTGAATCATCGGCTTCATCTGTTCCGGTGTCGCGTTCCAGAGGGCGATCCCGCGTATGTCGAGTTCCTTCATCATCGCCAGGCGTGGATTGACGGAGATTTCTCCGCGGTTGCCGATCACGATGATCCGACCGTATTTCGCGACAAGATCCATGTCGGCGGCGAGATTGATGTTGGCGAGCATCTCGAGGACCAGCTCCGGCCCGCGACCGCCGGTGTAGCCCTTCACCTCGTCGAGGTAGCCCTTCCGGGTGTGATCGACGGCCAGGTCCGCGCCTTCTTCAAGGATCAGCGCGAGCCCCCTGGCGCTGCCCGCACTGCCGACGACCTTCAGGCCTGCGCGCTTCGCCAGTTGGATGGCCGCCGTGCCGACGGAGCCGCTGGCGCCGTGAATGAAGACCGTCTCTCCCGAACGGGCACCGCCTCTTTCGAACAGGGCGTAATGGGCGGTCGTGTACGAAACCCCGAAGGCTGCTGCGGCGGCAAAGCCGACGCCGCTGGGAAGTGGCATGACCTCGCTGGCGCGGCGCTTTACCTTCTCGGCATAGCATCCGGTGAGGTCGAAGCTGAGAGCGGTGCCCACGAACACCCGGTCGCCGACCGCAAAGTCCTCGACGTCGGGTCCCACGGCTGCAACGACGCCGCCGGCGTCTCCACCGGGCGTATAGGGGAGCTGCGGCAAAATCGCATAGGCCCCGTTGCGCATGTAGGTGTCGGCGGGATTGACCCCCGCAGCGCGGATATCGATCACGACCTCGCCCGATCCAGGGATCGGGTCGCTCACCTCCTGAAGCCGCATGACTTCTGGCCCACCGAAGGCATCGACGCGGATCGCTTTCATGTCGGCCTCTCTCGTCGAGCGCCCTCGGCAGCTGGCCCGACCACCTCGTCAGTGTGTGCGGGCGTGCTCATGTCTGTCGAGCGATCATGAGCGACCGCGATCGCGGAACGCTGGCGCTTCGGGACACAATGGCGCGGGCTTCCACGCTACGCCGCCCCGTCCAGATCTGTCATCGGGTGGACCGCGTTCCCACCGCCGCTGATCGGCTCGGGCGCCGGCAGGCCCTAGACCTGCCGTGGTATCGGCACAGGCCCGACCGACTTGGCGTGGCGGAACGCGAGCGTGGCGGCCAGGACGCCTGCGAACAGGACGGCGCCGAACATGATGGGGCCGCCGGCACGGCCGGTCGCGTCGAAGATGGCGCCGGCGATGGGCGGCGTGACCAGCATGATCGCGTAGTAGACGGTGAAGAAGACACCCATGCCGAAGGCGCGCTGCTCGGGCCGCATCGCCTCTCCGGTCAATGCCATGATGACGCCCGCGGGGGCCATGCCGACAAGGCCGAACAGCAGGCTTGCGGCCAGTCCAGCCTGCGGGATGTTGAGCAGCACCAGCGCGATGACGGCTCCGGCCATGCAGACAGCCAGGATCAGGTCCCGTCGCCCGAAGCGATCCGCGATCTGCCCGCACAGCGCGCCCGACAGGATCATCACCCAGCTTCCGACGCTGATGATGCCGGCGGCGCCGATGGCCGATTGGCCCATCGCCTCGAGTACCTTGGGCCCGAAAGCGAGATAGACGACATAGCCGCCGTTGAAGGTGGCCCAGGCGATCGCGGCCAGGATCACCAGGCGCCATTCGTACGCGGTCAAGCGTGCGGCCGCGCCCGGCGTGGCGTTCGGCAGGCCGGGCGGAGGGCGATAGAAGACCAGCACGGCCAGGGACGCCAGGATGCAATAGGCCGAGGCCACCTGGAACGGCACGCGCCAGCCATAGGCTTCGGCAAGCCAGGCATGGCCGACCTGACCCATGGCGATGCCGAAGGGCCAGCTCATGACAAGGATGCTCATGGCGGTCGCGATCTCGCGGCCAACGAACCAGTCGGCCGCCATCTTGGTGAAGTAGAGGGTCGAGAACAGGAACCCGGCGCCTGACACGACGCGTCCAAGGCCGATCGTCCAACTGTCCATCGCCGCAGCGGACACGATGCCCCCCAGAGCGAGGGCGCAGAGGCCCAGACCGGCCAGAACCCGGTCGGAAACGTAGCGCCCGGAAAAGCCGGCAGGCATCGCCAGCACAAGGCCCGGCGCCATGAACACGCCGATCAGCAGGCCGACCCCGGCGTAGTCGAGCCCGAAGGCGACAACCAGATTATCGCCCACCGATGCCAAGGTCTGAAACTGAAAGCCCATTGCGATGCGGGCCACGAACAGCAGCGCCAGGATGCGCCAGCGCATCACGCCCAGCCAAGCGCCCGCAGGGCTTGGACGTCGTTCCAGATCTTCGTCATGTGGCTGATCTTGTCGCCGTCGAAGTGCATGACATAGGCATAGTCGGTGACCACGGACTTGCCCGTCGGCGGCACGGGACCGCCCGAGCCGGTCTGGGTCCCATGAAACTCGGCCGCGGCAACGACTGTCCCGCGCGCCTCGTCCATTGCGAAGGCCTTGAGCGCGTAGCGGCCATCAGGAATCGGGGTCAGCAGGCCCTTCATCCAATCGACGTAAGCCGCCAGGGTCTTGATCTCGGCAAGGGCGTCAGCCTGGCAGGAGAAGGTCGCGTTCTCGTGGCAGAAGTCGCGACAGGCCTGCCAGCCCTTGCCGGCCTCGCAGGCTTCGAAGAAGGCGCGTGCGGCTTCGCTGCGTGACATGTGCCGATCCTTCATGCGGATCTGATGACATCATTCTGCGCGATCCTCGCTGTGCTTGGCCAGTATTTACGATCGGACCGTTTCCCGGCCGGGCGTTCGCGCACCACCCCCACCCAGGCTGATGGTGCCGGCCGTCACCGGCGCATTCTTGCCCACCCTGTGAGTCCAGCCGGGGGTTTCCACGCCGCTCCTTTCCCCCTTAGCCTCCACGCGAAGACCCGGGCAGGAGACGGGATGCGGCACCGTTCGAGCCTCGCATGAGCGCCTCGCCGGCACATCCTGGCCCAGGCGGGCTCGGCAAGCTGTCGCCGCCGCGGCTTGGCCGGGCCTTCGACCGCGAACGCCTCTTCGCCGCCCTCGACGCCCTCGTGGAGTATCCCGGCGTCTGGGTTGCCGCACCGCCCGGAGCGGGGAAGACCACATTGGTCGCGACGTGGCTGCGGGCTCGCGGCCGGCGCATGCTGTGGTTCCAGGTCGACGCCGGGGATGCCGATCCGCCGACGTTCGTCGCCTCCCTCGACAGGGTGGCGGCCATTGCCGCGAGCCGGCCGCTCGCCCTCCCCGCCTTCGGCGCGGACGACCTGTCCGACCTCGCGGGCAGCCTGAGCCGCCGCCTGCGGCTGCTGCTCGACCACCTGCCGCCCGAGTGGACGCTCGTCCTCGACAACCACCAGGACCTGCCGCCCGATCACCCTTTGCACCATGCGATCGCCCGCCTCCTCGGCGAGCTCCCGCTCGGCGTCCAGTGGCTCTTCGTCAGCCGGGAGCCGCCACCACCGGACTACGCGCTGGCGCTGGCGCGCCAGCACCTCGCCGTCCTCGACGCCGAGGGCCTGCGGTTCGACGAGGCCGAGACGCGCGACCTCGTGCGCCTGCACGGCCGGCCGGAGGCCATGGCCCCGGCACTCGCGGCCGCCGAGGGCTGGGCCGCGGGGCTGACGCTGATGCTGCTCGGCTCCCCCGCCGATGCGGTGCTGCCCGCGCATGGCGCGCGCGAGCGGCTGTTCGATTTCCTCGCCGGCGAGGTGCTGCGGCGCATGACCGAGGCCGAGCAGCGCGCGCTGGCGGCGATCGCCTACCTGCCGAGCGCAACAGCCAGCCTCGCGCGCCGGGTCAGCGGCCATGCGGACGCCCCGGCGCTTCTGGAACGCCTCGCGGCATCGAGCCTGTTCACCGACCGGCGCGACGGGCCGGAGCCCAGCTACACCTTCCACGCCCTGTTCAGCGAATTGCTGCGCCGGCGCCTCGAGGCGACCGCCGCGCCCGAGGAGGTCGCGGCGCTGCAACGCCATGCCGCGACCGTGCTGATCGAGACCGGCGAGACGGACGCCGCGCTTGGCCTCCTCGCCGGGGTTGGCGCCTGGGCCGAAGCCGAGGCCGCGCTGCGCCTCGCCGCGCCGCGCTACGTCGCCGAAGGTCGCACCGGCGCGCTGCTACGGCTGATCGAGGCGCTGCCGTCGGACGCGCGCGACGGGCTGGCCTACTGGCACGGCCTCTGCCTGCTCGACCGGAATCCCGCCGCTGCCCTGCCGCGCCTTGTCCTCGCGCACGAGAGTGCGGAGGCAGCGGGTGACGGCGAGGCGGCCTTGGCCGCAGCCGCCGGTGCGGCCAATGCGCTTGTCTCGCTCGGGCGACTTCCCGAGCTCGACCGCTGGATCGCGGTGCTGACGCGCCACGCCGATCGCGCCGCGCGACCGGGCGACGACGCGGCGGAGATGCGTCTGGTGCCGGGGCTGCTCGCCGCCGTCGTCTACCATGCACCGTGGCACCCGCTGGCCGAACCGCTTGCCGACCGTGCGGAGCGCCTGCTGCACCTGGAGGCGGCGCTCGGCCAGCGCCTGCTGGTCGGCTCGCTGGCGTTCCACCTGCTGTGGCGCGGCCACGTGGACCGGCTGGACCGTGTGTTGCGACGCATCGACGCGCTCGCCGCGCAGGGCCGCGCGGCGCCGGTGACGACGATGCGCTGGCTCGGCGTCAGCGTCTGGGTCAAGGCGCTGCTCGGCCGCAACGCCGAGGCGCTGGCCGAGGCGGAGGCAGCGCGCGCGCTGGTCGCGGCGGAGCCGTCGCTTGCGGCACAGCGCGCGTCCGCGGAGAACATGGCGGTCATCGCCGCCCTCGGCGCCGTGGACGGCGCCCGGGCGCGGCGGCACCAGGAACTCGCCGCTGCGGCGCTGAGCCCCGACAACGCGCCGGACCGCACCGCTTTCGAGCACCACCGCGGCATGCTGGCCCTGCTGGAGGATGACCGGCCGACAGCGTTGCGACTGATGCGCGCCGCCGTGGCCAGCGCACGCGGCAGCGGCTTCCGGATGCGAGAACACATCGCCCTCATCGCCAATGCCCTCGCTGCGGCGCATGCCGACGCGCATGACGAGGCACGCGACCTGCTTGCCGAGGTCTTCGCCCATCCCTTCCACGCGATCTGCCGCTGGCACCACTGGGTGGCCGGCTGCGTCGCCGCCTATGCGGCGCTGCGGCGGGGTGACGTGCCGGAAGCGCTCGATCATCTCCGCCCGGCCTGGCGCGTCGCGCGCGAGTGCGGGTTCAGGCACGGGCCGATGCTGTTCTGCTGCGGCGACATGATGGCCCGCCTCGCGGCGCTGGCGCTGGAACACGGCGTGGAGCCGGAGGTTGCGCGTGAGGTGGTGCTGCGCAACGACCTGAAGGCGCCGCCCGAGGCCGGCGCGGCCTGGCCCTGGGCGCTGCGCATCCGGACCCTCGGCTCGTTCGAGATCGAGCGCACAGACGCGCCGCTGCCCTCCTCCCGCAAGGAAAGCCGGCGACTGCTCGAGCTGCTGAGACTTCTTGCGGCGCATGGGTCTACCCCGTTGGCGCAGGAACGCGTGGCGGATGCGCTCTGGCCGGATTCGGATGGCGACGCGGCGCGCAACGCGCTCGACAACGCGCTGCACCGGCTGCGGAAGATGCTCGGCGGCGACGACCGCGTCCTGCTGCGCCAGGGGGCGCTGCAACTCAGCCCGCAGCGCTGCTGGACCGATGTCGGCGCGCTGGAGGCGCTGCTCGCGCGCCTCGAGACCTGCCCGACTGGGGAGATCGTCGGGCATGGCGCCGCGATACGGGCGCTGTACCGGGCGCCGCTCCTGCCCGACGAGGCCCTGCCGCTTGTCATGGAGCGCCGGGCGATGCTGCACCGACGCGTCCAGCGCAGTCTCGACCTCGCCGCCGAGCGGCTGGCCCGGACCGGACTTGGCGAGGCGGTGGCACGGCTGCGCGAACCGCTACCCGGTCCCTAAGATCGCCCCTGCCATCCCTGTGCTCGCGACGCAGCGGGGCCCTCCCGCGCCGCGCAGAGCGATGGGGAGAGCGATCATGGAGATCTGGGCAGGGACGGCAGGGCAGGTGCTGGCGGGATACGCGCTGGTTGCCATGACGCCGGGGCCGAACGTGCTGCTTGTGGCCAACGCGGCCACCCTTCATGGCGCCAGGGCGGCGCTGCCGCGCTGCGCGGCGAATGCGTTGGCAGTCTGCCTTGTCGCCGGCCTGGCACACCTGGGCTCCGGCGCCCTGCCGCGCTCCGGCCCGGCGCTCGACTTCTTCGCCCTGGCGAGTGGCGCCCTGCTGCTACTCGCAGCGGTCCGGGTCGCACGGTCGCGGCCTGGGCCCAGCCGGTGCTGCCTTCGGGCCGGCTTCTGGACCAGCTTCCGCGTCGCGTCGGTCAACCCGGTGACCATCGCGTATTTCGCGGCCGCCTTCTCTGGCCCGCTCGCAAGCTGTGGGGCGGCCGCCGGCGGGGCGGTCGCTGCGGGCGCGGCGGGACTTTCACTCGGCGTCTGCCTGGCCTGGGCGCTGCTGCTCGGGCGGCCGGCGGTGCAGCGGGCCGTGGTCGGGCGCCAGACGCAATTCCGTCTCGGCACCGCGGCCCTGCTGGCGATCGTCGCAACATCCACCCTGGTCGGGGCCGCCAGCGGAATCGCTGAGGCAGCGCCATTCTGACTCCGAGGACGCCAATCGCTACCCAATCGCTAAGACGGGCGTTCGCATGGTTCGGGAAATGGCGGCACCCATGCCGCCGGTCGGGAAGGAGACGACGCAGATGTCCCATGAAGGGCTAACGCGACGCTGGTGGATGCACGGGGCCTCGGCGGCGGCCGCGCTGGCCCTGATCGGTCCGACGCGGGGCGGCCGGGCGCAGGGCGCGCCGCTCAGGGTCCTCTCCGGCGCCTCGCCGGGCAGCATCCCGGACGTGATCGCACGCCGCTACGCGGAGCGGCTCACGGCCCGGCTCGGCCGGCCGGTGGTGGTCGAGAACCGCAGCGGCGCGGCGGGCCGGGTTGCGGTCGGCGCGCTGAGGCAGGCGCCGGCCGACGGATCGACCCTGTTGCTCGCCGCGGGCGCGGTCGCCAGCATCTATCCCTACCTGTTCCGGCAACTCGGCTACGACCCCGAGGCCGACCTGCGGCCGGTCTCGGTCGCCGCCGAGGCGACCCTCGGCCTGGCGGTCGGCCCTGCGGTGCCCGCCACGGTGCGCGACCTAGCCGCGCTGCGCGACTGGGCCCGCGCCAATCCCTCGGCCGCAAACTTCGGCTCGCCTGGCGTCGGGAGCCTGCCGCACCTGCTGCCCGCCAAGCTGTTCGCCGAGGTCGGGGTCGAGGCGACGCACCTGCCCTATCCTGGCGGACCGCCCGCCGTGGCCGACCTCCTGGGTGGGCGGATCGCCGTGCTGGCGCTGCCCGAAGGATTGCTGCGGGAACACCACGCCGCCGGCCGCTTGCGCGTGCTGGCGACCTCGGGCGCGGACCGCAGCCCCTTCATGCCGTATGTGCCGAGCGTGGCCGAGCAGGGCTTTCCGGGCCTGGTGATGGGCGAATGGTTCGGCTTCTTCCTGCCGGGCGCTGCGTCGCCCGTCCTGGCGGAGAGCGCGGCGGAGGCGATCCAGTGGGCTGCGGCCGAGCCTGCGCTGCGCGCTGCCTTCGCAACCATCGCGATGGCGGCGGTCGCCGGGACGCCCGCGGCGATGAGGACGCGGATCGCGGAGGAGCGGCCGGCCTGGCAGGCGTTCCTCGCCACCAGCGGCATCCGGGCCGACTGATGGCCGCCCCGATGCAGCATGCAGCCGAAGCCTGGGATCGGGCCGCTGCCGGGTGGGATCGCAACACGGCGATGATCCGGGCCTGGCTGGCGGAGGCCAACGAGGCGATGCTCGACGCCGCGCGGATCGGTCCCGGGATGCGCGTGCTCGATGTCGCCGCGGGCGCGGGCGATCAGACCATCGACATCGCCCGCCGCGTCGGGCCAGCGGGCGTGGTGGTCGCCACCGACGTCGCGCCGGCCATGGTCGCGCTCGCCCAGGACAATCTGCGTCGTGCGGGCCTGCACTGGGTCACGACCCATGTCGCGGATGCAGAAGCGCCGGGCGAAGACGGCGCCGGCTTCGACGCCGCGATCTGCCGGCTTGGCCTCATGTTCTGCCAGCGGCCGCTCGTCGCGCTGCAGGGCATCCTCCGCGCGCTCTCGCCGGGGGGGCGCTTTGCGGCTCTGGTGTTCTCGCATGCCGAGGCCAATCCCTGCATCGCGATCATGAGCCGCGTCGCGCGCAGGCATGCCGGCCTGCCGGTCGATGGGCCGCCGCCAGCCGGATCGCTGCTGAGCCTCGGCAGGCCGGGGCTCATGGCGGACCTGCTCGCGGAGGCCGGCTTCCGTGACGTGACGGTGCAACCGCTGGCAGTGCCCTTCCGCGTGCCAAGCTGCTCGGATTACCTCGACTTCGTGCGCAGCGCCGGCTCGCCGATCCTGGATCTGCTGCGGCCGCTTCCTCCGGAGAGCCGGGAGCGCGCATGGGACGAGATGGCCCGCAAACTCGAGCAATTCGCGACACTGCGCGGGTGGGAAGGGCCGAACGAGCTTCTTCTATGTTCGGGGACCCGGCCGTGACCTTGCCCTGATGCCGAAGACGGTTCGAATCCGGGAGGGCTCGCTTCGCCGGTTCCCTTGGGCGACTCTCGAGGGATGCGCGACGACGCCTGTGTCGCCATCGCGCGGGGGATGTCACGGGCCGTCGTGCGCGGCAACCGGTGTTCCCCGTTGCGGAGGCCGCATGACGAGCAAGCCTTCCCGCAGCAGGGGCCTGCGGCGGAAGCGCATCGGCGGCGATCTGCACCGCAAATGCGGGTTCGAACCCGAGAGCGGGCCAGTTCGGGAGCCAGGCGCGTTGCTGCGCCGCGTCCAGGGGCACGGCCGGCTCGGTCGAGCGACCATTGGCCGAACTGGTAAGGCGTGCCGCGCATGACGTGCGGCCGACGGGAAGGGCTTCCCGCCGGCAGGGCAAATCGGGCGGTCGTCAGGAGGGCCACGGCGAACACCACGTCAGCCCACCCGGACCCATCCGAGGTCATGGCGGCGCGGGGCGGACCAGCCAAGAAGGAAGCACGGAGCCCCACGGTGCGGGGCATCGAACGGCTTGACCGCCTCGGCCAGAGAACGTCCGGGGCGGGACACGACAGTGCCTGCAAGCATTCGCCCTCCTAAAATTATTTCAAATGGCGGCTGTTTACTTCACTATGATTCGGCCGGCTCCGTAGCGGAGGACAACGCCATGTCTGGCAGCAACGAAGGCAACGAAGGCAACGAGGGCAATTCCGGCAGCCTGGGCCGGGGCGGCGGAGGCAGCTTCGGCGTGCTGCCCGATCGGGTGGACCTGCCCTTCGTCACGCTGGGCGACATCGCCCAGAAGCGGCTGCCGCGCACCGGTTGGCGCGGGCGCGACTGGGCAGGGGACAAGGCGGCCGTCCTGACGCTGGTGGATTTCGCGCAACTCGGCGCGCTGATCCCGACCCAGCCCAGTCCGCCGAGCGCAAACCCGGCAACCGGCGCGGGCAACGTCGGCAACGGCACGCTCTCCGCGGTCGGAGTGCAGCCCTTCTCGTGGCAGGTCGGCGACTACACCCTGGAATGCGTCGACGCCGCCGACAACGGCACCTTCGTGCTGCGGGATCCGCAGGGCCGCCTTCTGCGGCGCTTCACCATCGGCACCGGCAATAGCGTCACGGTCCGGCGGGAGGTCGTCTTCACCCTCACCAAGGGAAGCCAGGGGTTCCAGCCGAACGACGCCTTCATCATCAGCGTCTCGCCGGGCACGACGAAGCTGTGGCTGGAGCCTCCCTTCATCTTCCGTGCGGGCCTGCCAGTGCGCGTGCCGCCGCCGCGGGCGGGCGCGAACACCGGCGACGGCTCCTGCGAGACGGACCGGCGCTCACCGGCCCTGCCGGGCGTCATGATGGGCATCTACACCCTGGCCTGCACCGCGGTCGACGGTCCCACCATTGAAGCCATCTTCGACCTCACGGCGCCGGATGGCACGACGGTCGGCACCTACCGGCTGCCGGCCACGCCGGGCGCCCGGCTGGTGATCGCCGACCAGGTGCACTGCACGCTGACCGCGGGGACGAAGAGGTTCGACGTCAATGACGGGTTCACCATCACCGTCGAGCCGCGACCGAAGCCCCTCGTGATCACGCCGCGGCCGGCCGGGAACCAGGGGATCGGCACCTGCACGCCCGATGCCGTTCCCCAGAGCGGCGCCAGGATCGGCATCTACACCCTGCGCTGCACGCGCAGGGCCACCATCGTCTCGGGCAAGTTCCACGTCGGCGCGCGGTTCGAGCTGCTCGATCCGGACGGTGACGCGGTGGCCGGTTCGCCGTTCACCCTGTCGACGGGCGGCACCGAGTCGACTTTCCCCTCGACCTCGCCGCCTTTCTTCACCCTCAAGGACGGCGACCCGACGAGGGAAAGCACGCTCTTCCAGGTCGGCGACGGCTTCGACCTCGACGTCGGCGGGTTCCTCGACATGGAACTGGATGACCTCGTCCGCGCCGCCGAGGACGAGCGCTCGGACGCGCTCGGCGAGATCGTCGCCCAGAACGACGGCTTCATCAGCTACTTCCTGGCGGCGATGACGATCTCGCCGAAATCGCATCCGCGCACCTGCCTGCTGCTGCAGATCGGCAGCATGGTCGGCGCCTATGTGTCGATGCACTTCAAGGGCGTCTACCAGCGGGCGCGGCCGACCCAGACCGCCCCGGCGCTGCTGTCCCCCGTGCCCGTGCCCGGGCACCCCGCCTATCCCAGCGGCCATTCCACCCAGGCGCACCTGATGATGCGTTGCGTGCTGGCGGGCATGCCGGCGGAGCTGCGCGGCCAGTTCCGCCCGGTGCTGCGGGCGCTCGCCGACCGCATCGCCCGCAACCGGGAGATCGCCGGCCTGCACTTCCCGAGCGACAGCGCCGCCGGCGCGGCGCTGGCGGACCGGATCTTCGCCATCCTGAATTCCGACGACATGCCAAAGACGTTGCCGCAAAGCATTCCCCCGGAGACGGCCGCCGGCACCGTCCGACGCTTCAAGAGCATCCTCGCCGAGGCGCGGAGCGAGTGGCAGTGAGTCCGCAGAGATCCGAGCGCGGTCCACCGCCCGCCGAAGTCGCGCGCCGGCAGGACGCCCTGATCGAGGAGATGCGCAAGCGCATCGTCACCCTGCCCGAGGTCGGGACATTCGACTTCGACGCCGGCTTCGACCCGATGGACCCGGCGCTTGACCTCGGGACCTGCCTGCGCATCGGCATCCCGCCGCGGCCGACCGAGGAGAAGGCGCTGGCGCTGTGGCTGCGCATGGTCGCGCCGCCGCTTCGCATCAAGCCGTTCCACCCGGACGACGTGACACTTCGCGGCGACATCGGCCACCGCTTCGCCTTCCGCGTCGAGGCCTCCGGCGATGGCCCAAACGAGGGCCAGGAACAGGCCGGCGCCGTCCTCACCGGCGGCGGCCGCCTGTCCAGCAGCGCCAACTGGTCCGGGGCCGCGATCCTGCCGCGCGACGGAGAACGCTTCGTCCAGGTGCTGGCGACCTGGACGGTTCCGGCGGTCGCCGCCGGCGAGGGCGACGGCCCCTGGGCCTGCTCGACCTGGATCGGCCTCGACGGGCTGCGGCGCTGGATGGGCTCGATGCCCCAGATGGGCACGACGCAATCGGCGGGGCGGATCGACGGCCAAGACCTTCCGCCGAACTTCGCCTGGTTCCAGTGGTGGCTGCGCGGGCGTGGCGTGCAGGAACCGGTGCCGTTGAATCAGGTCCCTATCAAGACCGGCGACACGATCTATTGCGCCGTCACGCGGCTGCCGCGCGATCAACCAACGCCGGGCGCCGAGCACCACGTGCAGTTCTTCCTGAAGGTCAACGGGGTCGCCGTCCCACCGATCGTGAAGGAACCGCCGACCGATGCGCCCGACGACAAGGTCGCGTCCCGCGGCGCCAGCGCGCAATGGATCCTGGAACGCCCCACCGCGCTCAAGCCGAGCCCGAACGGCCATGTGAGGCCGGGCGACCTCTTCCCTCTCCCTGATTTCGGCACGACGGGCGACCTGGAATTCGCGGCGTCCATGGCGCCGTCGCCGGTATGGTCCGGCGTGACCGACGCGGCGAAGGCAGCCGCCCCCGCGAACTTCCCCGCGCGCACCCTGCGCACACCGCGCCTCCTGCGCATGGTGCAGGCGCTGCCCGACCCCCCGCGCATCGCGGTCATCGCAAAGCCGACCCTCGACGCCGATGGGCGGCTCACGGTGCGCTACCGCAGGCCATGACGGGCGGATCGCGCCGTGCCGGCATGGCGTCGGACGAGGCGCCATCCTCGGGCATGGAGCCTCGCGGCGCCGCGGCCATGCCGATGACAAGGAGGCGGTCGTGAGCGTTGCCGCGGCGGCCGCGGTGCTGCCGCCAGCGAAGCCACGCCTGGCCTGGCGCGTCGGCGTCACCGGCCATCGCGACTTCGACGCCGCGACCATCGACGCGCTGTGCCCCGCGGTCGCCGAGGTCCTGGCGCTCGTGCGCCGCACGCTCCACGAACTCGCATCGACGCAGGAGGTCGCGGAAGTCCATGCGTCCGGGGCCGACGCGGACCTGCGGCTCCTCTCGCCCCTTGCCGAAGGTGCCGACCGGCTGGTGGCGGCGGAAGCGCTGCGACAGGGCTATCGCCTCGAGGTCGCACTGCCCTTCCCGCAGGCGCAGTACGAGCAGGATTTCGGCCCCGACAGCGTCGCCGCCTTCCGGGCACTTCTTGCCGAGGCGCGCGACGAGGCAGGCGGTCCCGGCGTCGTCGCGCTGGACGGTGCCCAGGGCCCCGCCCGGCATCGCAGCTACGCGGCCGTCGGACGGTTCGTTGCGCGCAACTGCGACCTCCTGATCGCGATCTGGGACGGTCAGCGCGTCGCCCGCCGCGGCGGCACGGAGAGCGTCGTGCGGGCGGCGGCGGCGGCGGGCGTCCCGGTGTGGTGGATCGACCCGGACCGGCCTCGCGCCCCTTGCCTGCTGCAGCAGGACGGGGCCGTTCGCGACGGTCCGGCAGCCCATGACGGCGCGGCGGCGGCAGAGGCCCTGCGCCACGCCATGCGGCTTTCCATCGTGCCGCCCGGCGCCGGGCGGCCTGCCGCGGATGGCCTGCTGCGCGGCATCGTGCAGCGGGTGTTCGGCCCCACCCGGGGCGCGATGTCGCCGTTGCGGGACTACCTGCGCGAAGCCCCGCCCCGCGCGCCCCGGCTGCGACAGGTCCATGCCCGGTTCATCGACCTTGTCGTCGGGGGACCGTCGCTGCCGATCCCGCCCGCCCCGGCACCCGGGCGGCCGGTCGAGCAGTGGTGGGAACGCCACCATGCCGCCGCGGCGGCGGCGTCGAAAACCTTCGGCGACCGCTACCGCTCCTCCTACGTCATCGTGTTCCTGATGGCCGGCATCGCGCTGATCGCGGCCATCCTGGCCTTCGTCGTCCCCGCCGCGCTGCATGTCCCGGTGGCGCTGGTGGAACTCGCCATGCTGGTCTCGATCGCGACGATCGTCTGCGTGAACCACCTCGGGCGATGGCAGGAACGCTGGATCACCTACCGGCTGCTGGCCGAACTCTGCCGCAAGCAGCGGGTCCTGGCGCCGCTCGGCCTGGCGCCGCCGGTCGGGGACGTCGCCCGCATCGTGACGGCGCGCGGCCACGGCGCTGACCCGCGTGACGGCAACGAGGCCACCCTGCCTCCACGCGACGCCTGGGTCGCGTGGTACTTCGCGGCACTCAGGCGTGCGGCGCCGCTGCCCGCGGGCGCCCTGGTCGGCGCGGCGCTCGCACGCGCGCGGGACCATGGACGCGGCGTGTTCGAGGAGCAGCTGGCCTACCACCGGCGCCGCCGGCGGCGGAGCGAGGCGGCAAGCCACCACCTGGCGCAGTGGGGCGAAGCCTTCTTCCTGTTCGCGCTGGCTGGCGTCGTGGCACGCATCGCGCTCGAACTGATGCATGCGCCGGCGCTGGCGGTCATCCTCGTGGGCGTGGCCTGCGCGGCCTCCCCGGCCGTGTCGGCGACCCTGCTCGGCATCCGCGCCTATGCGGAATTCGAGCTCATCGCGCGGCAATCGGAACGCATGCAGCGGGTGATGAGCGACGCCATCGCCGAACTCGATTCCCTGCCGATCGACGGAGCGCTCGCGTCCGAGGCGCTGGGAAGCGCGCTGATCGGCGTCTCCACGTCGATGCTGCTCGATATCGACGGCTGGGCGCAGCTGTTCCACGTCAAGGCGCTGGAGGCCGGCTGACCGGCGCCTCGCTCATGCCAGGGGCGGGAAAGCGAAGATGCGCGGCGACGACGTCGCGCCGCGCGGCTTCGGTGGCCAGGGCAAAGAGCCGCGGCATCTCCTCCGGCGCGTCGAAGCTCTGGAATCGCCGCGCCTCTGTGCCGGTTATCGTGCCCGCGGACGCCATCGCGTCGAAGTCGAGGTCGTAGCGCAGCAGGGTGAAGAGCGGTGCACCCGCCAGGCCGCCCTCCGCCATGCGCCCGACCTCGCCGTCGAGATAGGCCGGCGCCGGCGACGAACCCAGCGCATGCAGGAGGCGCAAGGTGTGCATCTCGCCGTCGGTGATGGTGCCGCGCAGAGCGAAGATCGCCTGCACGAGGGGCAGCCGGGATGGCAGGCGGCCAAGCCAGGCGAGCGGACGCTCGTCGAACCGCGGCAGTACCGGTTCGCGCAGGCGGTACCGGCCGGTGCCGATCGAGACGATCATCAGTCGCTCGCGCCCCGTGGGCCAGCACAGGCCGAAGCTGGGCAGGCGCGCCAGTTCGAGCATCCTGAGGGCGGGGTTGTTGAAGGGGCTGACGCCGCCGTCGACGAAGCGACCGCGATGCGCACCGCCGCCGATGCGTGGGCCGAGTTCGAACTCGGCCGGCTCGAAGAACATCGGCGCCGCGGCGGAAGCACGGACGATGTCGCGCAGCGGAATGCGCCAGTTGCCGTTCGGCTGGCCGCGCCGATCGACGAAGTGCGGCGCGCCGGGCAGATTGCTGATCACCCAGACGCTTCCGGTGTCGACGCGCTTCGTCACGATGGCGAGGCCCGTACGCAGCGCGGGGTCGCCCATCAGGACGTCAGGCACCCCTTCGGGCGTCCCCGGCGGCTGCAGGCATAGGCGCAGGAGATGCTCCAGAGGCTGCGCCCGATACCAGTTCAGGAGCAGCCAGCGTTGCCAGCGCGGACGGAAGACCTGCTCCGCGAAATGCATGTACATCGCGACGATGTCGGCGACGCGCCAGCCGAGCGCGAGCCCTGCCGCGATGATCGCGCCCGTGGACGTACCGCCGATCAGGTCGAAATGATCGGCCAGCGAGCCATCCGGATCCTCGCCGCAGAGCGACCGCTCGACCTCGAGCAGGAAGGCGAGGGAGACGACGCCGCGGGTGCCTCCCCCGTCCAGGGCCAGGATCCTTTTGGGGCCTGCCCTCGAGAGGCGTTCGGAGAGCATCACCCCCGTCCCCGTCGCTCGATCGAGGAGGTCGGGCCACCGGGCCGCCCATCGGGTTCCGCGTGCATGGCCAGCTCCATGGCACCGCGCCGCAGGCCTTGGGCGCCTGGCCGGCTATTCCGGCATGCCGGCGGCACGATAGGCATCGATCAGGCGCGTGGCGAAGGCTTTGTCGGGGTTCCGCGCGTAAACGCGATCGGCGAAGACATGGTAGGCGGACGGGCTGACGATCCGCAGCTCCTCCGCCGCCGCCTGCGCGTCCGCGATGCGCCCCAACATGACCAGCGTCGCCACGATCAGGCGGCGCGGCGCGCCGAAGGTGGGCGAGGCGTGGACCGAGGCCTGCGCGGTCGCAAGCGCCTCCTCCAGCCTGCCTGCCATCTGGTGGGCGGTCGCGATGCCCATCAAGAAGGTGCTGGTCCACGGATCGAGCGGGCTCAGGCGCATCGCGTGCTGAAGGTGCCGGATCGCCGGCTCGGGACGGCAGGCATAGACATGCACAAGGCCCGCGGCGCCTTCGACGAGAGCCGAGTTCGGGCATATCGAAAGGGCCTTGTCGATCAGCGACTGCGCCTCCCCGTGCGCGTAGTCGAGGTAGGAGACGGCGACGGCGCACTGGCTCAGTACCGTCGGATCGCCCAGCGCCGTCGCCGCGGCCTCACGGGCGAGGCGGAGGGCCTCCTGCGTCTCGCCGGGCTTGGCCCAACCCTCCCCCTGACGACGGACCTGACAGGCCGCAAATAGCGATTTGGCCAGCGCGAAATCCGGGCTCGCCTTGAAGGCGCGGCGCAGCAGCGATTGCGCTTCGGTCGTGCCACCCTCGCTCATGAAATGGTAGTGCGGCAGGGCACGAAGGTAGAGGTCGTAGGCATCGAGGCTTTTCGGCGGCTTGGCGCGCGCGCGATCGATCTCGGCATTGCGCAGCGTCGGATCGAGCGCGCCGGCAACCGCTTGCGTCACGCGGTCCTGAAGGTCGAAGATTCGCTCCATGTCGCCGTCGAAGCGATCCGCCCAGATAGCGTGCCCTGTCTCGGCCTCAATGAGCCGCCCTGAGATTCTCAATTGGCGTCCCGCCTTCCGGACGCTGCCTTCCAACGCATAGCGCACACCGAGTTCGCGGCCGACGAGCCTAACATCGATCCCCTTGCCCTTGTAGGTGAAGGCCGAGTTGCGCGCGATCACGAAGAACCAGCGGAGACGGGCGAGTTCGGCGGTGAGTTCCTCGGTGAGACCGTCGGCGAAGTATTCTTCCTCGACGTCGCCGCCGATGTTCGCGAACGGCAGGACCACGAGCGAGGGCTTCGCCGGCAGACGGGGGAAGGACCCGCCGGGTCGAGCCGCAGTTGCGGCGGGGCGACTCGCCTGGAATGCCTTGTCCTCCAAGGCCGCAGGGTCGGGGGACCGCTTCGTCGGGACCGGATGTCGTCGGAGGGCGGTGACTGCCCGAGCCTGGCCCTTTCCAGCGCCGTGGCCCTGCCTGTCCGGGGGGGCGGGGGTAAAGCGTTCTGACTGGCGCGGTTGTGCCGTTGGCGCGCCGCTGCCCCGGCCGCGCGCGGTGCTGTCATCACGCGCCAACACGGTGCCGTCATCGGCCTGCAACGCGGCAGAGCGCGAGGTTCCGCCACCGGCCTGCGCAGTCCCTGCGGTCGGCCGATCTTCGGCCGCTTCGTGCGCAGCGGGCTCGGCTGGCTGCTGGACGTTGGTCGACGGCCGTCGCGGCTTGCTCGGCTGCGCCGCAATTCCGGCAAGTTGCAGCAGCGTCGGTGCGCCCGAGCGGCGCCACATGCGGTCATAGTCAAGAAGATCACGAACTCTCGGGACAGGTTCCCGACCGACCAGCCGCGCGACCTCCAGCAGCAAGCGGTCAACGACATGGCTTCTGGGTGCACCGTCCCAACGGGAGAGGTCAATCGTGTGCAGCGTCGCGAATCCCAGCGGCACATCCACCCGCTCGATCCGCACGGGGATTATCGTCTTCAGGCGCTTGGCGAGACTGGCCTCCTCCCGAACCCAATCGCTTTCGATGGACAGGCTGCACCAAGTGACGATGGTCGCGGGCGCTGAACGCAATTCGCGTTCGATGGGCGGGGCGAACGCCTCGCCAGCGACTAGCGCGTGATCGAACCAAACTGAATAGCCGTTCAGCTCAAGTACCCGAGCCAAATGCTCGACTGCAGACTTGCGGTTCGACTTATAGCTGACGAATACGTCGGCCATGTCCACCCCTGTCAGAGCATCGGCATCAAGCGGCCGTCGTCAAGCGGGAAGAGCAGCTTCGACTGGCTGGATGATCGGAGCGCGTCGTGATCCGACCAGCGTGCAGCATTTCGGACGACCAACGCGATGCGAAGCACGGTCATCCGGCGACAGCATAATCGCTAAAGCGTCGTCAATGCGAGTGATCCGGACAAGGACGGCTGGAGCGTTGAAGTCGAATAGGCTCATCAGCGGGGTCCCCTTCGGCGCCTGGGGATCCATCGGCACGAGAGCTCTTTCCTCGGTTCGGGGATGGAACCTTCGACGCAGTTCTGGCGGCCAGCAGCGCGCCGATGGACACCGTGCCGATCGACATCATTGGAGACCTCTTCTGTCATCGGGTCCTCTCGGGTCTACGGCTTTGGCCAGGGATGATCGTGCGTTCGCTCTTCTGTCCGCAGTCGGCGCATGTGGCCGCTGCATGATGGGGTGCGAGGGCGCCGGCGGGCACATCTGCGAATCGGGCTCGAGGCCCAGAGATCTCCTCGGCTTCGCCGGCACCCACGCCGCCACGATCGCCCAGACCGGCCGTAGCCCGCCGGATCAGAGGTCGACGCGGCGATCGGTCACGCCGCCATGGCAGGCCGCGCATCCGGGCCCTGCCAGGCGGAATGCCGTTCCAGCAAGTCAGATCCGGAGCATCACGACGGCCGACTTCCGGGCGACGGCAACCTTGGCGCGACTGGCCCCGACCCGGCGCAGCAGATCGAGGCCCCAGCTGCGCAGGGCCTGGGAGGCGGACCCCGCCGCCCGCGTTGCGGCGCAGCGCGCCCTTGTGGCGGCAGGGCTGCGACACATCGGCCCGGCGTGACCAAGCCCGTACGAGCTTGGCGGCTTCGGACGTTGGCGGCGATCAGTAGGTGATCACCACCTCGGCCTCGGCAGCGAGACGCACCAGCACCTCGGGCTGGGCGAACATGGCCGGCCGGTCGGCGATCAGTTCCTCGCCGAGCCCACGCGCCCGCGCCGACATGCCGGACAGCGCGAAGCGCCCGCCATGCGCCAGGATCTCGCCGAGATGCGCGCTGAGCCGCCCGGTGCCCTGGCCCTCGACCGAGGCCAGCGCCTCGGCGCTCAGCAGCCGCACGCCCTCGCCGGCCAGGAACAGCGTCACCGCATGGCCCTGCTTCAGCGCCGTGGCCGCCACCAGGAAGGCCAGCGCAGCCCTGGTCGGGTCCTGCGGCCCAGTCGTGACATGCACCAGGAAGCGCTTGCGCCCCGCCGCGGGTGCGGCCGGCGCCTGGGCCGGCGCCTGGGCCTGCGCCCGGGCGATGCCGGCACTGGCCAGCAGCGCGAGCGTCGCGTGTTTCAGGACACCTCGCTTGAACATCGGCATCGTCCTTCTCGATCGTCTGGGGAACCGGCCTCAGGTCGACGGAGCCGGCAGATCCATCGCCTCGGACACCGCCGAATAGGGGATGCCCGCGTTATCGTTGACGCGGCGCACCGCATCCGCGCTGCCGGCCTCGAACAGGCAGACGCAGCGCGCGTCGCCGGGCAGGAAGACCGAACGCAGGTAGCGCACCGGCACGCCGCCGGCGCTCGACGCCGCCGCGGCGCCGATCGCCGCCGCCTGGGCGCCGGCCAGCGCCTCCATGGTCACGCCGGGCAGGGACCTCTCGACTGCATAGACCGTCATGGGGCGACCTCCTTTTCGATGGGCCGACGCAAGGCTCGCCCACGGCCCAGGCGTCGCGACAGAAGGTTTCGTCTATGGGCCCATAGGCATCGCCTTCACGCCGATGCGCATTGCGTCGTTGACGCCGGGCCGGCGCGCTCCGCAGGCTGGCCGCCATGGAGATGCACCAGGTCCGCTACTTCATCGCCGCCGCGCGCACGCTGTCCTTCACGCGCGCGGCGGAGCAGTCGAACGTCTCCCAGCCCGCCCTGACCGCCGCGCTCAAGAAACTCGAGGCGGAGCTCGGCGGGCCGCTGTTCCACCGGGAGCACAACCGCCTGAGCCTGACGGAACTCGGCCGGCGCATGGAGCCGCTGCTGCGCGAGGTGCTGGACCGCGCCGATGCGGCGCGCAGCGCGGCGGAGAGCCTGCGGCTGCTCAAGCAGGCACCGGTGCGGGTCGGCGTCATGCCGACGTTGGGGCCGGTGCGGCTTGCGCGTTTCCTGGCGGCCTTCGAGCAGGCGCATCCGGGCATCGAGGTCGCGATCCGCGAGGGCCGCCCGGCGGAGCTCGGCGCCTGGCTGGACGGCGACGTGCTCGACGCGGCCATCCTCAACCCGCTCGACCTGCCGGCGGAGTCCTGCCGGGTCGAGCCGCTCTACACCGAGCGCTACGTCGTGCTCCTGCCGCCCGAGCACCCGCTGCGGGACCGCGATGCGCTGGCGCTGGCCGACCTGACACGCCAGCCCTATGTGGATCGCCTGTCCTGCGAGATGCGCGAGCGGGTGATGGCGGCTTGCGGGGCGCAGGGCGTCGAGCTCTACGCGCGCTACCGGTCCGAGCGCGAGGACTGGGTGCAGGCGATGGTCGCGGCCAATCTCGGCTTCGCCTTCATGCCGGAGCATTCCATCACCCATCCGGGGACCATCCAGCGCGCGCTGTCCGACCCGCATGTCGAGCGCACCGTGGCGCTGGCGACCATGCCAGGTCGCCCGCAGGCGCCCGCCGTCGCCGCCTTTGTCCGGGCGGCGCGCGGGCATCGCTGGCTGGCTTGAGCGGGGCGGCGGTTGGCCGGCTAAGGCGCTGCCACTCATTCGAATGGTCCGGCCGGTGTCCTGTCGCGCCAGGCGGCGATTCGACGCGGCAGCATTCCCGGCCTGGGGCTGATGCACCAGCAGGCGATGCCAGCGAAAGGCGTGATTTTCCTGACGCTGGAGCACGAGAACGGCCGCCCAACGGTCGGCCGTCTGCGCCACCATCGGTGCGCGGTGGCGTGCCGCGACTCGCCCGTCACGACGGGGAAGGCGCTCAAGCGGTAACTGCGCGACCCACCCCGAAGACCACGACTCGAGCGGCCTCCAGCAAGTCGTGACGGCAGGTTCGGCGCATGGCCGACCGTCACCCTTCACGAGTCGCCGGTCCGCGGGATCGGACGCTGTCAGATCAGGAGCAGGGTCCATCTCCGGCGCCTGAGCCTGCGCGCACCGACGCCGAGGACCTGCTCCGCGCGCTGACCCGCGCCCTGGCGCGGCAGGCGGCGCGTGACGCGTGGGCGCGGGTGGTCGGCCGTCACCCGAGTTCGGAGACCTCGTCATGACCAACCGGAACCCGCCCCGGCGGAGCCGTGCCGCGCGTCCGCCCATCAGGCTGCTCACCGTCGCGCAGACGGCCGAGCGCCTCGCCGTCTGCGGCAAGACCGTCCGCCGCCTGATCACCGCCAAGGCGCTGCGCGCCATCCGCATCGGCCGGTCGGTGCGGATCTCGAAGGACGACCTGCGCCTCTACCTGGCGACCCGCCGGTAGGAGCGGGTGGCAGTTCCTCGCAAGTCCGAGTCATTCAAAGCCTTCCGCAGTCGCCGTGACTGCGTCGATTCTGTCGTTCTCATTGTTATACGAGAGATGCAGTCACGTTTGTCCCAGACGGGACGGAACAGCACCAAGGAGTCCAGCTATCTGCGCAACGCCCTCCACGCCGGCCGCCTGCTGTGGAACCGCGCCCGGACCGTGATCGACCCCGTCACCGGCACCGAGGTCTGGCGGGCCAGGCCGGAGGAGGTGCTGGTCGAGACCCCGCTGCCGCACCTGCGCATCATCCCGGAGGATCTGTAGCAGGCGGCCCAGGCGCGCCTCGCTGCCGAGGCAGCGCCGCAGCCCGCGGTCGGGCACCACCCATTCCGGCAGCGGCGCTGGCCCCATGCACCTGCTGACCGACAAGGTCACCTGCGGCTGCTGCGGTGGCGGGTTCTCCGCCATGGGCAAGGATGACCTGGGCTGCCGCACCGCCCGGAACGGCG
>NZ_STGD01000025.1 GCF_005222755.1 Roseomonas sp. HF4 | reverse complement strand
GCGCCTGCCAGGCGGCGATCTCGTCCAAAACGGCATCGGTGACCGTGCTGATCAGGTCGGGCGAGACCTCGACGCCGTACAGATCCAGCAGGTGGCCCGCGATCTCGCGCGTGCTCATCGGGCAGTGTGCCCTGGCCGCCGTCGGCGTTGGAGGCGTGGGCGTGGCCGCGGTCGTTGTCGGCGGAGTGATCATGCCGACCGCCGTCGCTGCCGGTGTTGGAGGCGCCGCCGCTGCCGGCGCCGGACTCGTCGCCTACAAGTCGCTTGAAAGGACGCGGCACTTCGAGGAACTCCGCAAATATATGACCTTTCGGTGGGAGGAGTTGGGGGAGCGCAGCGCCGATGCCTTCGTGCGCGGTCTGCGCGGCCAGCGCGACCTGATGTTGAAATCCGAGCCGGCCCTGCGGCGGCTATCCGGCATTCCCGGCTTCGCATGGCTCAACGACACGCTCGACTGGCTCAAGCGGCAGAAGGACGAGCCGCCTCCCCCCTGATGCCGGCATCGCGAGCACAGTCATCGCTCGGACGGGGGTTCTTCACGCCGGCGATCATCCTGTCGCCAAGTAATGGGTTCCGAGGGCCTTAAGCCCTCGGCGGGTGGGTCCGGGAGGGCGGCGCCCTCCCGCCGCTCCCGCGCCGCGCCCCGCCCTACCCCCGCACGATCTCGTACAGCGCCACCGCCGCCGCCGCTGCCACGTTCAGGCTTTCGACGCCTTCCGCCATCGGCAGCCGCACCAGTTCGTCGCAGGTCTCGCGTTGCAGGCGGCGGAGCCCCGTGTCTTCCGCGCCCAGCACCAGGGCCACGCGGCGGTCGCGGGGTGTGGCCTCGGCCAGGGTGCGCTTGCCGTCGCCGGCCAGGCCCAGCACCCAGAAGCCTTCGCGTTGCAGGGCGGCGATGGCGCGGGACAGGTTCACTTCCCGCACCACCGGCACGATGTCGAGCGTGCCGGATGCCGCGCGGGCCAGGGCGCCGGTTTCGGGGGGTGCGTGGCGGTCCTGCAGCACCACGGCGGCGGCGCCGAAGGCGGCGGCGGCGCGCAGCACGGCGCCGACGTTGCGCGGGTCGGTCACCTGGTCGAGCACGAGGACAGGTCCGTCCGAGGCCGCGATCGCGTCTTCCAGCGCCACGGCTTCGAGCGGTTCGGCGAGGAGTGCGATGCCCTGGTGGATCACGTCCTCGGCCAGGAAGGTGGCGAAGCGGGTGCGGTCGGCGCGTTCGGGCGTGACGCGCCAGGGGCCGTCGAAGTGGTCGCGCAGCGTGATCTCGGCGTCGGTGGTGGCGAGCAGGCGGCGTGGCTTGCGGCGTGGGTTGGCCAGGGCGGCGAGCACGGCGTGCTGGCCGTAGATCCAGTAGGCGCCGGAGCCCGCGCCGGCGCCCGGGCGGGGCGGCGGGGGCGCTTCGGGGGCGGGCGCGGCGACGGGGGCGGGGCGTTCGGGCGCGGCGCCGCGGCCGCGGCCGCGGCGGGGCGGGGCGGCGGGGCGCGGCGTGCGGGGCGGGGTGTTGCGCGCGTCCGGGCGGGGTTTGCGGCCGGGCTCGCCGCGCGGGTTTTCGCCGCGGGCGGGGCGGGGCGGGGCGTCGGCCTCGCCGCGCGCGGGGCGTGGCTTGCGGCCGGGGGCCTCGCGCTTGTCGGGCGGCGGGCGGTCGCGGGCATCGGGGCGCGGGGTTCGTCCGGCGCGCCCCGGCTTTGACGGGCCGCCGGAGGGGCGGGCGGGGGCGCGGCCGTCGGGCCGCTTCGGGGGGCGTGGCATGGCGCGCATCCTGCCTGCGTGGCGGGCGGTTGGAAACCGGCGGCGGGTGGTGCTGTCCGTTGACAGCCGGCCCCCCATGCGGTTAACCCGCGCCGCTCCCGCCGGTCCGCCAGGACCATGCGGCTGCGGAGGGGTGCCCGAGTGGCTAAAGGGGACGGACTGTAAATCCGTTGGCTTGCGCCTACGTTGGTTCGAATCCAACCCCCTCCATATCGCCGGTTCGGGCCGCGGGGAGCGATCCTTGCGGAGCGGTCGGCACGGACTTGGTGGGTCGGCGCCTCGCGGCGCGGGTGTAGCTCAATGGTAGAGCCCCAGCCTTCCAAGCTGGTTGTGCGGGTTCGATTCCCGTCACCCGCTCCAGCGCAGCGCGGGCGGATGGCGGGCCGGGCGCTTCCGGGCCACGAGGGCTGCGCGAGCGAGGGATTGGGGCGGGGTCACGCAGGGTGACGTCGCCCTCGGCAGAGACGGATCGGAACGAGGACGCGGGACAGGGCCATGGCCAAGGCGAAATTCGAGCGTAACAAGCCGCACTGCAACATTGGTACGATCGGGC
This sequence comes from Roseomonas sp. HF4, assembly GCF_005222755.1. GTDB lineage: Bacteria > Pseudomonadota > Alphaproteobacteria > Acetobacterales > Acetobacteraceae > Neoroseomonas. The sequence continues at coordinate 38,175 of NZ_STGD01000025.1, read as the reverse complement.
ATGTGGACCATGGCAAGACGTCGCTGACGGCGGCGATCACCAAGGTTCTGGCCAAGTCGGGCGGTGCGTCGTTCACGGCGTACGACCAGATTGACAAGGCGCCGGAGGAGCGGGCTCGTGGCATCACGATCTCGACGGCGCATGTCGAGTACGAGACGGCGAACCGGCACTACGCGCATGTGGATTGCCCGGGCCATGCCGACTACGTGAAGAACATGATCACGGGTGCCGCGCAGATGGACGGCGCGATCCTGGTCGTGTCGGCGGCGGACGGTCCGATGCCGCAGACGCGCGAGCACATCCTGCTGGCGCGCCAGGTTGGCGTGCCTGCGCTGGTGGTGTTCCTGAACAAGTGCGACATGGCGGACCCCGACCTGCTGGAGCTGGTCGAGATGGAGGTGCGCGAGCTGCTGTCGTCCTACCAGTTCCCGGGCGACGACATCCCGATCATCAAGGGCTCGGCGCTGATGGCGCTCGAGGACAAGTCGCCCGAGCTTGGCGAGAACGCGATCCTGGAGCTGATGGCGGCGGTGGATGCGTACATCCCGCAGCCGGCGCGCGAGGTGGACAAGCCGTTCCTGATGCCGGTCGAGGACGTGTTCTCGATCTCGGGCCGCGGCACGGTGGTGACGGGCCGGGTCGAGCGCGGGATCATCAAGGTTGGCGAGGAAGTCGAGATCGTGGGCCTGAAGGACACGGTCAAGACGGTCGTCACGGGCGTTGAGATGTTCCGCAAGCTGCTGGACCAGGGCCAGGCGGGCGACAACATCGGCGCGCTGCTGCGCGGCACGAAGCGCGAGGACGTGGAGCGCGGTCAGGTGCTGGCGGCGCCTGGTTCGATCAAGCCGCACAACAAGTTCAAGGCCGAGGCCTACGTGCTGACGAAGGAGGAGGGCGGTCGGCATACGCCGTTCTTCACGAACTATCGTCCGCAGTTCTACTTCCGCACGACGGACGTGACCGGCGTTGTCTCGCTGCCCGAGGGCGTCGAGATGGTGATGCCGGGCGACAACGTGTCGATGGACGTGGAGCTGATCGCGCCGATCGCGATGGATGAAGGCCTGCGCTTCGCCATCCGCGAAGGCGGCCGGACCGTCGGCGCCGGCGTCGTCGCGAAGATCACGGCGTAACGGCAGGCGTTGCGTCCTGCCCGCCGTTGCGTAGTGTGACGGCGGCAGGCATAGGGGCGTAGCTCAATTGGCTAGAGCGCCGGTCTCCAAAACCGGAGGTTGGGGGTTCGAGACCCTCCGCCCCTGCCACCGCCGCGCTGCGAAGACTGTTTGACCAGGGGGTGGTGGCCCGCAATGGGCCGCCGCCTCCCGTCGTTTCAGAGGACACCGACTTGGCCAAGCTCGATCCGGTGCAATTCGCCCGGGAAGTCCGCCAGGAAGTGGGGCGCGTCACCTGGCCCTCGCGCAAGGAGACGCTGGTCACCACCGGCCTCGTGCTCGCGCTGTCCGCGCTCGCGGCGGTGTTCTTCCTCGTGGTGGACCAGCTCATCCAGATCGTGATGCGCTGGGTCTTCGGAATCGGCTGAAGGGGAACCGGCACGTGGCCGACAAGAAGTGGTACGTCGTGCATGTCTACTCGGGCTTCGAGAAGAAGATCGCCGAGCAGATCAAGCAGCAGGCCGCCCAGAAGGGCCTCGCCGACAAGTTCGACGAGGTGCTGGTCCCCTCCGAGCAGGTGACCGAGGTCCGCCGCGGCCAGAAGCACGACACGGAACGCAAGTTCTTCCCCGGCTACGTGCTGGTGAAGATGGAGATGACCGACGACGCCTGGCACCTGGTGAAGGACACGCCCAAGGTCACGGGCTTCCTCGGCGCGCGCAACAAGCCGCAGCCGGTGCCGGCCAGCGAGGCCGAGCGCCTGCTGAAGCAGGTGCAGGAAGGCGTGGACAAGCCGCGCAAGCCCGCCATCCTGTTCGAGATTGGCGAGCAGGTGCGCGTCGCCGACGGCCCCTTCACGTCGTTCAACGGCGTGGTCGAGGAAGTCGACGAGGAGAAGGGCCGCGTGAAGGTCTCGGTCTCCATCTTCGGCCGCTCCACGCCGGTCGACCTGGAATACGGGCAGGTCGAGAAGCTCTGATACCAGCGGCACGAGACGTCGACTCGTGCCGAGGCCGCGGGCGCGGCCCGCCGGACGTCCGGCGAAGCCAACGAAACCGGAGGTTTCCGCGTTACGCCTGAGGCGTGCCTTCGGCACGGCGCGCCTGAGGCCATGAGCCGCGCCGGCGCGGAGGCGGCGCGGCGCGCCTCCCCCGCTCAGCGCCGCCCGATCGCCCGGCGCCCCGCCGCCGTCGCCTCCACCATCCCATCGTGCAGCACGACCAGCCCCGCCTCGACCGCATCCTCCCAGACCGTGAGGCGCGGGCAGGAGGTGCGCCAGGCGTCCATCACCTCGGCATAGGGCCGCGGCCGGTCCGCGACGAAGGCCACGAGGTCGAGGACCAGGGGACGCAGGGTCTCGCTCATCGGATTGCCTCCGGCTGCCGTCGGGCCAGCCTCGGACTCGCGCGGCCGGGGCGCAAGGGGGCGGCCCGCCCCCGAGACTCGACGCCCGCGGGGCGTTACAAGGCGCGCGACGCCCAACGCCGCCCAGGGAGAACCCGACCATGGCATCCGACGCCGCCGAGGCGATCATCGAGGCCCGCCGGTCCCGGCGCATCCTGGCGCCGCTCGGCGCCCTGGCGCCGCAATCGATCGAGGCCGGCTACGCCCTGCAGAAGGAAATCGCGCTGCGCTTCGGCGGCCTGCCCCCGGCCGGCTTCAAGATCGGCGCCACCACGCGCCAGATGCAGGCCTATCTCGGCCTCTCGGGCCCGGCCGCGGGCTTCGTGCCGAAGGCGGGGCTGCGCGCCACGCCGGCCACGCTCCGCCACGCCGACTACGTCGACCCCGGCATCGAATGCGAAGTGGGGCTGCGCCTCGCGCGCGACCTCCCGCCCGGCCCCTGCACGCGGGACCAGGCCGCCGAGGCCGTCGGCGAGGTCTTCGCCGCCATGGAGATCGTGGACCGCCGCTACGGCGACCTCGGCGCCCTCGGCACGCCGACGCTGATCGCCGACCAGGTCTTCCACGCCGGCGGCGTGACCGGGCCGCCGGTCGCAGAGTGGCGGGCGCTCGGGCTCGACCTGGCGGCGACGCGCGGGCGCATCCTGGTCGATGGGGAGGTGCGCGGCGAAGGGCTCGGCGCCGACCTGCTCGGCCATCCCTTCGAGGCGCTGGCCTGGCTCGCCGCCTCCCCCTGCGCGGCGGCATTCGGCGGGCTGCGCACGGGGCAGGTGGTGTTCCTGGGGTCGGTGACGCCGCCGATCTGGCTGGATCGGCCCTGCACGACGGCGGTGGAGTTCGACACGCTGGGGCGGGTCGAGGTCAACTTCATCTGACAAGAAAGCGCGGGGGAGGAGAACCTCCCCCGTGCCGGGGTCCCATGGACATTCCCTTCGGAAACGTCGATGGGGCCCGTCCCCCTCCCTTCTCTGGGACACGCCCCCGGCCGATGGCCGGGGACGGGAGACCGGCATGGACGGCATCGACATCGACGCGGCGGGCTGGACCGCGCGCATCCGGCCACGGGACGGCGGCGGCCTCGCGGCGCTGCGCTTCGCGCGGCGGGACGTGCTGGTGCCGGCACCGGACGGCACGCCGCTCGGCGGGCCCTTCGGCGCCTTCTGGATGATCCCCTGGGCGAACCGGCTCGATGGCGGGCGGCTCGGCGGGCACCGGCTGCCGATCAACCGGCCGCAGGACTGGACGGCCATCCACGGCCTCTCGCGCGACCGGGCGTGGCAGGTGGCGGAGCACGCGGCGGACCGCCTCCTCCTCACGCAGCAGGTCGCCTTCGGGCCGTATCGCTACGCCGCGCGCCTCGACCACCAGGCGGGGCCGGACGGCTTCGCCCTCGACCTCGCGGTGACGAACACCGGGCCGTCGGCGATGCCCTTCGGCGCCGGCTGGCACCCCTGGTTCCCGCGCGGCCCGGCCACGCACCTCGCCTTCCGCGCCACCCATCGCTGCACGCACGATGCGCGCTGCCTGCCCATCGCCGCACGGCCCGACCCGGGGCTGGACGCGGTGGAAGCGGCGCTGCTCGGGCTCGACACGCATTTCGCCGGCTGGGACGGGACCGCGCGGCTCGCCTGGCCGGGCCTCGCCCTGGCCATGACGGCTACCGGCGCGCTCGCGGCCAATCTGCAGGTCTACGCGCCCCAAGCGGCGCCGGTGCTCTGCGTCGAGCCCTCCTCCCACCTGCCGGACGCACCGAACCGCCCGGCGCTGGCGCCGCTCGGCCCGATGCAGGTGCTGGCGCCGGGCGAGACGCTCGCCGGGCGCATCACCCTCGTCGCAGAGTGTTCACACTTGCCCAAGGGCACGGCATAGGATGGCGGCAATGTCATCTTCCCCCACCGCCCTCGTGCTCGGCGCCGGCATCATGGGCCTGTCCGCCGCCTGGGGCCTCGCGCGGCAGGGCTTCGCCGTCCGCGTGGTCGAGCAGGACGCGGTGCCGAATCCGCGCGGCGCCTCGGTCGACCACCACCGTCTGATCCGCCACGCCTACGGCCACCAGGCCGGCTACATGCGCATGATCGACCCGGCCTATGCCGCCTGGGACATGCTGTGGCGCGACCTGGGCGAGGTGCTGCACGTGCCGACCGGCGTGCTCGCCGTCTCGGACAGCGCCGCCGGCTGGTTCGAGGGCAGCCGCGCCAACCTCGCCGCCGACGGCCATGCCCATGCCGACCTGACGCCGGCCGAGGTCACCGCCCGCTGGCCGATGCTGACCGAGGCCGGCATCGGCGCCGCGCTGCACATGCCGGCCGGCGGCGTTCTGCTCGCGGACCGCATCGTGGCCGGGCTGGCGCGCCATTTGCCCACCCGCGGCGTGACCCTCGAACGCGGCCGCGCCGTGGCGATCGACCCCGACCGCGCGGCGCTGACGCTGGCCGACGGCTCGACCCGTTCGGCGGACCTGCTGGTGGTCGCCGCCGGCCCCTGGGCGCCGCGGCTCCTGCCGAATGCGATCGCCCCGCGCGTCGCGGCGTCCCGCCAGATCCTGGTGCTGCTGGAGCCGCCGCCCCGCCACCGGGACGCCTGGGCGCGGGCGCCGATGCTCCTCGACCTTGCCGACCGCGGCGGCTTCTACGCCGTGCCGCCGGTAGCGGGCACGCCGCTCAAGATCGGCGACCACCGCTTCTCCCGCACCGGCGACGCCGAGGCCGACGACCGCGCGGCCAGCGCCGCCGAGGCCGAGGAGATCCTGGCCTTCGCCCGCCCGCGCCTGCGCGACCTCGGGGACTACCGCGTGCTCGGCGCGCGCGCCTGCTACTACGACGTCGAGGATGCCGAGCGCTTCATCCTGGAGCCGCTGGCGCCGCGCTGCCTCGTGATGTCGGGCTTCTCGGGCCATGGCTTCAAGTTCGCGGCCCTGCTCGGGCTCGGGCTCGCCGCCGCCGCGGCCGAGCCCGCGCTGCTGCCCGCGCTCACGCCCTGGGCCGCAGGACAGGCGCCGCCCGCCCCGGGCCTTCTCGCAGCCCTCGAGGCCATTGACGCATGACCAGCACCGCCGCCGCCGACCTGATCTTCGGCCTGAACCGCGTGGTCGGACTGCCCGCGCTGACCGAGGCCGCCGGCCAGCCGCTCTCGGCCGAGGACATCGCGCAGATCGTCACCGAGGCCGACCGCTTCTGCACCGAGGTGCTGCTGCCCGGCGCGCTGCCGGCCGACCGCGCCGGCGCGGTCTATGCCAACGGCACCGTCACCACGCCCTACCGGGACACCTATGCCGCCTGGGTGGAGGGCGGCTGGCAGTCGCTCTCGGCGCCCGAGGCGCATGGCGGGCAGGGCCTGCCGGCCTCGCTCTGGACCGCCATGACCGAGCTCGGCATGGCGGCGGACGCGTCATTCATGCTGGGCCCGCTGCTGACGGCCGGCGCCATCGACTGCCTGGTGCACCACGCGACGCCCGACCAGGCGGCGCGGCTGCTGCCCCGGATGGTGACCGGCGAATGGACCGGCGCGATGTGCCTGACCGAGCCGAACGCGGGCAGCGACCTCGGCGTCCTGCGGGCCAGGGCGGAGCCGCTCGGCGACGGGCGCTACGCGCTGCACGGCCAGAAAATCTACATCACCTGGGGCGAGCACGACTGCACGGACAACATCGTCTACCTCGTGCTCGCGCGCCTGCCGGACGCGCCGCCGGGCTCGAAGGGCATCAGCCTCTTCGTCTGTACCAAGGTGAAGGAGGACGGGACGCGCAACGCGCTCCGCGCCGGCGGCATCGAGCGCAAGATGGGCATCCATGCGAGCCCCACCTGCATCATGCTGTTCGAGGGCGCCGAGGCGGAGCTGGTCGGCGAGCCGCATCGCGGCCTGCCGGCGATGTTCGCCATGATGAACAATGCGCGCCTCGGCGTCGGCACGCAGGGGGTGGCGCATGGGGCGGCGGCGCTGCGCCTCGCGGAAGCCTATGCGGAACAGCGCGTGCAGGGCGGGCGCGCGATCGCGCGGCACCCCGACGTCGCGCGCATGCTGATGGAGATGCGCAGCATCACGCTGGCCGGGCGGCTGCTGGCGCTCGAGACCGCGCTCTGCGTCGACCGCCACGCGCTGACGGGCGATGCGGCGGCGCAGGAACGCCTCGCGCTGCTGACGCCCATCCTGAAGGCCTGGTGCACGGATCGCGGCGTCGAGACCGCGTCGACCGGCATCCAGGTCCATGGCGGCATGGGCTTCATCGAGGATGCCGGCGCGGCCCAGGTGCTGCGCGACGCCCGCATCGCCCCGATCTACGAAGGCACCAACGGCATCCAGGCGATCGACCTGCTGGTGCGCAAGGTGGCCAGGGATGGCGGCGCGGGCATGCGCGCCCTGCTGGCCGAGGTCGCGCGCACCCCCGATGCCCGGCTGCGCGCCGCGGCCGAGGCGCTGGAGCGCGCGACCGCGCAGGTGCTGGACGCGCAGGGCCGCGATGCCGATGCCGGCCAGTCCGTCGCGGTCGCCTATCTCGAGGCCGCCGGCTGGGTGCTGGGCGGCTGGATGCTGGCGCGCGCGGCCGCCGAGGACGCCGCGACCTATGGCCCGGTGGCCGATTTCTACCTGCGCCGCCTGCTGCCAAGGGCCGGCGCGCGGGTCGCCGAGATCGGCGGAGCCCTCGCCGCATGAGGTGCATGCCCTTGCATGCCCGGCGCGCGGGGCAATCTCCGGAGGCGGTCCCCTGACAGATCCGAGTGCGATGAACGCCCCGCTCCCTGCCCTTGCCCGAACCCGCCCCCGTGTCGCCATCGTGGGTGCCGGCCCCGGCGGCCTTGCCGCTGCGCTGATCCTGGCCGCCAACGGCGCGCGCGTGACCATCTTCGAACGCGACGAGGTCGTGGGCGGGCGCACCCGCACCGTGACGGCGCCGGGCGGCTACCGTTTCGACATCGGCCCAACCTTCTTCCTCTATCCGCGCATCCTGCGCGAGATCATGGCGATGTGCGGCGCCGACCTCGAGGAGGAGGTGGACCTCATCCGCCTCGACCCGCAGTACCGCCTGGTCTTCGAGGGTTCGAACCCGATCACGCTCGACGCCTCCCCCGACATCGGGCGGATGGAGGTCGAGATCGCCAAGCTCAATCCGGCGGATGCCAAGGGCCTCAGGTCCTTCATGGCGGACAACAGGGTCAAGCTCGACGCCTTCGCCCCGGTGCTGGCGCGGCCCTTCCACGGCCTCATGACCTACTTGGCGCCCGAGGTGATGAAGGGGCTGCGCTACCTCAGGCCGTGGCTGTCGCTCGACAACGACCTCAAGCGGCATTTCAGCGACCCGCGCACGCGGCTCGCCTTCACCTTCCAGTCGAAATACCTGGGCATGAGCCCGTTCCGCTGCCCGTCGATGTTCTCGATCCTGTCCTTCCTGGAATACGAGCACGGCATCTTCCACCCGAGGGGCGGCTGCGGCGCGGTGAGCGAGGCGATGGCCCGCGTGGCCGAGCGGCTCGGCGTCGAGTTCCGCTTCGGCGCCAAGGTCGAGAGGCTGGCCTTCGAGGGCCGGCGCGCGGCCGGCGTCGAGGTGGACGGCACGCGCCATGACGCCGATGCGGTCGTGGTCAACGCCGACTTCGCCCATGCCATGCCGTCGCTGATGCCCGAGGCGCTGCGCCCGCAATGGCCGGACGCCAAGATCGAGCGCGCGCGCTATTCCTGCTCGACCTTCATGCTCTACCTCGGCATCGAGGGGACGCTGCCGGGCATCGCGCACCACAACGTCCTGCTGGCCGAGGACTACGAGCACAACCTGCGGCAGATCGAGGCCGGCATCATCCCCGAGAACCCCTCGCTCTATGTCCAGGCGGCGGCGGGCACCGACCCCTCGCTCGCGCCCGAGGGACATTCGACGCTCTATGTGCTGGTGCCGGTGCCGAACCTGCATGGTGGCCAGGACTGGGCGGCCGAGGCGCAGCGCTACCGGCGGCTCGCGCTCGACCGGCTGAAGGCGCTCGGCCTGCACGACATCGAAGGCCGCATCCGCTACGAGCGCATCGTCACGCCGCAGGACTGGCAGGACACCTACAGCGTCGGCTACGGCGCGACCTTCAACCTGGCGCACAATGTCCGCCAGATGATGCATTTCCGCCCGCGCAACCGCTTCGGCAAGGCCGAGGGCGTCTACCTGGTGGGCGGCGGCACGCATCCGGGCAGCGGGCTGCCGGTGATCTACGAAGGGGCGCGCATCAGCGCGAAGCTCCTGATGGAAGACCTCGGCATGCGGCCGATGCCCGTCGCGCAGGGCAGCTTCGGCGCTGTCCAGCCTGCGCTCGGCGACTGATCCGGGAGGATACGAACATGGGTGCGAAGGTCGTCGTCATCGGCAGTGGCCTGGGTGGCCTGGCCGCGGCCGCGGTGGCGCAGGCGCGCGGGCACCAGGTCACGCTGCTCGAGCGCAACCCCTGGCTCGGCGGGAAGGCGGCGGTGCTGCATCTCGACAATCCCGAGGGGCCGGGGCGGTTCCGCTTCGACATGGGGCCGACCATCCTGACAGTGCCGCGCGTGCTGCGGCGCATCTACGCGGAAGCGGGGAAGGTGCAGGCGGACGAGCTGCCGCTGATCCGGCTCGACCCGCAATGGCGCTGCTTCTTCGACGACAACACGCGCATCGACCTGATGGCGAACGTGGACGCCATGGCGCAGGCGATGGACCGCTTCGCGCCCGGGCGCGGCAACGGCGCGGGCTACCGCAAGTTCCAGGAGGTCAGCCGCCACCTGCACGAGGTGAGCGAGAAGTTCTTCTTCTGGAAGCCGGTCGAGGGCATCGGCGACACGCTGACCTTCGGCGACAACTTCAAGCCCGAGGTGCTGCGCGACATCCTGGCGCTCCGCATGGGCCGCACCGTCGCCAAGGTCATCCGCGGCCATGTGCCGGACGAACGGCTGGCGCAGATGCTCGACCATTTCACCCAGTATGTCGGCTCGAACCCCTACCTCGCGCCCGCCGTGCTCTGCGGCATCGGCGACATGCAGGCGAGCGAGGGCGTCTGGTACCCCGAGGGCGGCACCCGCGCCGTGGCCGAGGGGCTGGCGAAGCTGGCCAGCGGCCTCGGCGCCGACCTGCGCACCGATGCCGAGGTGAACGAGATCGAGATCGTGAACGGCGCCGTGCGCAGCGTGACCGCGAACGGGGAGCGAATCCCGTGCGACGCGCTGATCTCCAACATGGACGCGATCCGCACCTACACGGAACTGGTGAAGGGGCCGCCCGCGAAGGCGATGGCGAAGAAGGGCTTCCAGCCGGCCTGCTCGGGCGTCGTGCTCTACCTCGGGCTGCGCAAGCGCTACGACCACCTGGCGCATCACTGCTTCGTCTTCTCCCGCGACGCGGAGGAGGAGTTCGACAGCATCTACAAGCGCGGCGAGCCCGCGCCAGACCCGACCGCCTACCTGGCGGCGACCTCGGCCACCGACCCGACCACGGCGCCCGAGGGCGGCGAGGCGCTGTACGTACTGGTCCACACGCCGCATCTCCGCCCGGGCCACGACTGGTCGAAGATGTTCGCGCCCTACCGGCAGGTCATCCTCGACAAGCTGAAGCGCACCGCGGGGCTCGAGGACATCGAGGAACGCATAGTGGTCGAGCGCGCGCTGACGCCGCAGGACATCCACGAACGCTACAAGGTGCTCGACGGCGCGATCTACGGGCTGGCCTCGCACGGCGCCTTCCTCGGCGCCTTCAAGCCGTCCAACCGGTCGAAGGCGATCAAGGGGCTGTACCTGGCCGGCGGCGCGGCGCATCCGGGGCCGGGGATGCCGATGGTGATGATGTCGGGCTGGATCGCGGCCGATGCGCTGGACCGCGACCTCGGCGGGCGCGGCATGTCCGAGGCCGCCGGGCGCGCGGGCCTCAGGGACGCGCTGCTCGCGGCCGAATGAGCAAGGCGGCGCCCCCGAAGCGCGACCCGGTGGCGCTCCGTTCGGAGCGCCATCTCGACTTCTTCAACCTCGCCTTCACCCGCTTCACCCGCAAGCACATGCGCGCGGTGCGGATCGCACGCTGGGGCATGCCGGAGATCCCGCGCGGCGCGCCGGCCGTCATCTTCGCCAACCACCCGTCCTGGTGGGACGGCGTCGCGTTCATGCTGCTATACCGGCGCCTGCTGAAGGACCGGCCGCTGTTCACGCCGATGGCGGAATGGGCGCTCGACAAATACGCCTTCATGCGGCGCCTCGGCGTGTTCGGGATCGAGACCGGGTCCTCGCGCGGGACCGTCGCCTTCCTGCGCACGGCGCAGCACGTGCTGCGGGACCCGTCGCACATCCTCTGGATCAATGCGCCCGGCCGCTTCGCCGACCCGCGCGAGCGCCCCATCCCGATCGCGCCCGGCATGACCCGCCTGCCCGAGATGGCGCCGGGCGCGCATTTCGTGCCGCTCGCCTTCGACTACCCGTTCTGGGGCGAGCGCAAGGCCGAGATGCTGGCGGCCTTCGGCACGCCGATCCCGGCGGCCGACCTGCTGGCCCTGGACAGGGAGGCGCGGGCCGACCATTTCTCGACCGTACTGGGCGCGGTCGCGGATCGGCTGGCCGAGGACGCGATCGCGCGCGATCCGGCGCGCTTCGAGACCCTGGTGCAAGGACGGGAAGGCATGGGCGGCGTCTACCAGATGTGGCGGCGGCTGGGCGCGATGCTGCGCGGCAAGCCCTTCGATCCTCGCCACGACCAGCAGCCGGAGCGCGCGCCGTGACATTCGACTTCGCCTGGATCGTCCTGGCGCTCGCGGCCTTCCCGGCCGCGGTCGGCGCCATCAACCTCCGTCTCGTGCGTGCGCCACAGGGCCCGGCGCCGGACGGCGCGATGGTCTCCATCCTGGTCCCGGCGCGCGACGAGGCCGCCAACATCGCCGACTGCCTCGACCGCGCCCTCGCGCAGCAGGGCGTGCGGGTCGAGGTGGTGGTGATGGACGACGGCTCGGCCGACGGCACCCCCGACATCGTGCGCGCCATCATGGCGCGGGACGACCGCGCGCGGCTGATCTCCGCGCCGCCGCTGCCCGAGGGCTGGTCCGGCAAGATGCACGCCTGCGCCCGCCTGGCCGAGGCCGCCCGGGGCACGCATTTCCTGTTCATCGACGCCGATGTCCGCCTGGCGCCCAATGCCGCCGCCGACCTGGTCGGCCATGCGCTCCGCCATCGCCTCGGCCTCGTCAGCGGCGTGCCGCGCCAGCGCATGGAGACCTTCGGCGAAGGCGTCACCGTGCCGATGATCAACCTGCTGCTGATCGGCTACCTGCCGGGCGGCGGCCGGGCCTTCACGCGCCACCCGGGCTTCGCCGCCGGCTGCGGCCAGATGATGATGTTCGAGCGCCGGGCCTACGAGCAGGTCGGCGGCCACGGCGCCATGCGCGCGACCCTGCATGACGGCCTGAAGCTGACGCGCCTGCTCCGCGCGAAGGGCCATCGGACCGAGATCGTGCTGGGCGCCGGCCTCGCTTCCTGCCGGATGTATCGCGGCTTCGCGGAATCCTGGCGCGGTTTCCTCAAGAACGCACGCGAAGGCATGGCAACGCCGATCGGCCTGCCAGTCTGGACCACCATGCTGGCGGGCGCGCATCTCTGGCCCTTCTTCCTGCTGCCGGCCTGGCAGGCGGCGCTGGCGCTGGCGCTGGTCTTCGCGCTGCGCCTCGCCATCACGCGCCGGACGGAGGAACCGTCCTGGACCGTGCTCGCGCATCCGGTGGCGGTGGCGGTGGCGCTCGCCATCCAGTGGACGGCGCTGACGCGCTTCCTGATGGGGCGGAAGGAAGGCTGGAAGGGACGCGCCTACGCCGCGCCGGAGGCGCCGTGAGGAGGCTCGGGTCGGATTGAACAGGTCGGGGGAGGAGAACCTCCCCCGACCCCCCTCCCTTTTCTGGCACCTGGTGCCCATGCTTTCCGGACCGACGCCAAGTGGCAAAGAAGGTTGTGGGGGGTCCGGGGGGAGAAGTTCCCTTCTCCCCCCGCCCTTCATCGCGCCTTGCGGCGGGGCCGACCGGCACGAACGAACGCCGCGCTACCGCAGCAGCACCGGCAGCAGCGCGTCGAGCCGCAAAAGCCCCTCCGCCGTCGTCCTGAGCCGGCCGGCCCCGGTCCAGGCGAGGTAGCCTTCGTCCAGCAGCGCCGCCAGCATCGCCGGGTCCACCGCGCGTTCGAACGGCAGGCCGGCGCGTGCCGCGATCCGCGCCGGGTCGACGCCCTCGGCAAGGCGGAGCCCCATCAGCAGCGCCTCCCGCGCGCGGTCCTCGGGCGAAAGCACGTCCTGCTCCACCGCGGCGTGGCCGTCGCGCTCCACGCGTGCGGCCCATTCCTCCGGCGCGCGGTGGCGGCGGGTCGCGACCATCTCCCCGCCGGCCAGCATGCGCTGGTGCGCACCGGGGCCGATGCCGAGGTAGTCCCCGTAGCGCCAGTAGGCGAGGTTGTGGCGGCTCTCGGCGCCGGCCTTTGCGTAGTTGCTGACCTCGTAGGGATGCAGGCCGAAGCGCGCGGCTTCCTCGGCGGTCGCGAAATAGAGGCGGGCTGCCTCGTCGCCCTCGGGCAGGGCGAAGGCGCCGCGGGCGTGCAGCGTAGCGAACTGCGTGCCGGGCTCGATGGTGAGCTGGTAGAGCGAGAGATGGTCGGCCGCCAGGGCCAGCGCGCGCTTCAGCTCCGCCCGCCAGGCGGCCTCCCCCTGCCCGGGCCGCGCGTAGATCAGGTCGAAGGACAGGCGCGGGAAGATCGCGCGCGCCGCCTCCAGCGCCGCGATGGCCTCGGCCGCGTCGTGCCGGCGCCCGAGGAAGCGCAGTGCCTCGGCCTCCAGCGACTGCACGCCGAGGCTGGCGCGGTTCACGCCGGCGTCGCGGAAGGCGGCCAGCCGGCCGATCTCGACGCTGGTCGGGTTCGCCTCCAGCGTCACCTCCATGTCCGGCAGCGGGTCGAACAGCCGCGTCGCGTCCTCGATCAGCGCGGCCACCGTCTCCGGCGCCATGAGGGAGGGCGTGCCGCCGCCGAAGAAGATGCTGGCGAGCTTCCGGCGGCCGGCGCGCGCGGCCTCATGCGTCAGTTCCCGCCGGAGGGCCGCGCGGAAGCGCGCTTCGTCCACGCGGTCCCGCACATGGGAATTGAAGTCGCAATAGGGGCACTTGGCGGCGCAGAAGGGCCAGTGGATGTAGAGGGCGAGGGGCTCGGTCACGGCGCGCATATGGGCCGGCCGGCAGCCCCTGTCGAATAGGGAGGACCAGGATGCCCCGCGTGACCGCGCTGCATGCCGCGCTGCTGATGGCGCTGTTCCTGGTGCTGACCTTCCGCGTCTTCGCGGAACGGTATCGCACGCAGGTGATGATCGGCACGGGCGGCGATGCCCGGCTGGAGCGCGCCGTGCGGCTGCACGGAAATTTCGCCGAATACGTGCCGGTCTTCCTGGTGGCGCTGCTGGCGGCCGAATTGTGCGGCGCGGCCCCCTGGGCGCTGCATGCGGCGGGGCTCGCCATGCTGGCCGGCCGCGCGCTGCATGCCGCCGGGATGTGGCGGGCGCCGGACATCCGGCCGCTGCGCGGGACGGGAATGCTGCTGACGCTCGCGGGGCTGCTGGGCGCGGGGGGGCTCGCGCTCGGCGGCGGCCTAGGGCTCTGGCCATGAGCGGATCCTCGGTCGAGCGGGTGCGGGCGGCGCTGCTGGCCGCGGGGCATCCCGACACCATCGCGGCCTTCGCCGACGGCACGCGCAGCGCGGCGGACGCCGCCGCGGCGGTCGGCTGCGCGGTGGCGCAGATCGCCAAATCCATCGTGTTCCGCGCCGGCGCCCGGGCGGTGCTGGTCGTCGCCTCGGGCGCCAACCGGGTGGACATGGCCAAGGTGGCGGCCGCCATCGGCCAGCCGGTGAAGCGCGCCGACGGCGCCTGGGTGCGCGACGTCACGGGCTTCGCGATCGGCGGCGTCTCGCCGCTCGGCCACCTGGCGCCGCCCATCCTGCTGCTGGACCGGGACCTGCTGGCGCTCGACCCGGTCTGGGCGGCGGCGGGCTCGCCCCAACATGTCTTCCGCACCACGCCGGCGGAACTGCTCCGCATCACCGGCGCGACGGTGGCGGAGGTGAGGGAATGATGGCGAACACGGCCTTCTGGGCGGCGCTGCTGGCGCCGGTCTGCCTGTGGCTGTCGCTGCGGGTCATCGGCCGGCGGCGCGCCGCGCGGGTCGCGATCGGCACGGGCGGCGACGCGGCGCTGGAGCGCGCCGTGCGCGCGCAGGCGAACTTCGCCGAATACGTCCCCTTCGCGCTGGTGCTGATGGCGCTGGCCGAGGCCGGCGGCGCGCCGGGCTGGGTGCTGCACCCGGTCGGCGCGGCGCTGCTGGCGGGCCGCGTCGCGCACGGCTTCGGCATCGCGCGCGAGCCCGAGGATTTCCGCTTCCGCGTCGGCGGCATGGCCGCGACGTTTTCGGCCATTGCCCTCTCGGCCCTGGCCGTCATGATCGGCCTCATCATCGGCTGGGCCTGACCCGGCCGCGCAACGGAGGACACGCGATGACCGTCACCGTCCAGCAGATGCTCGCCGCCGCCGAGGCCGTCGTGCCGCGCGTCACGGCCGCGGAGGCCAAGGCCCTGCACGGGCGGGAGGACGTGGTCTTCCTCGACGTGCGGGAACCGAACGAGGTCGCAGCGTCCGGCAAGGTGCCGGGCGCGCTGGCCATCCCGCGCGGCCTGGTGGAGTTCCGCGCCGACCCCGCCTCCCCCCTGCACGACGCGAATTTCGACCGTGCGAAGACCATCGTCGCCTATTGCGCCTCGGGCGGTCGGTCGGCGCTGGTGCTCAAGACGCTGCACGACATGGGGTACGGGAACGTCCGGAACCTGGGCGGCTTCAAGGCGTGGCTCGATGCCGACGGGCCCGTCGAGAAGTAGCGCGGAGGGCATGAGAGGGCTTCTGCCCCTGGCGCGGGCCCCGGGGGGCGCCGGGCGATGACGGCCGCGGCGGCCCCCGACCAGCAGCCGGCCGTGACCGACGACGCCGCGCTGCGTCGCCCGGCCCGCGGCCATGCGCGCCGCGCCTTCGCGACCGGCGCCGTGATGGCCCTTGCGCTGATCGCGATCGGGCTCGGCGCCTACCTGTTCATCCAGCAGGGCACGCGCAGCGCCACCGCGAAGGCGAGCGAGGAGGCGGAGGTCGCCGCACGCCTGCTCGAGCAGTTCGTGCTGCGCACCCTGGATGGGATCGAGGCGAACTTCACCCTGATGCACGCACGGCTGGTCCTGGAGCAGGCGGGCGACACAAAGGCGTCGGACATCCTGGCCGCGCGCCTGGCCGAACTCGCGGCGGCCGGGCGCCTCGGCCTCGTGCAGGTGGCCGATATCGCGCCGGATGGCCGCGTCCGCTGGTCGAGCGTGCAGGGGTTCGATCGCGTGGACGTCTCCGACCGGGAGCATGTGCGCGTTCACCTCCGGCCGGACCAGGGCCTGTTCGTCAGCGAGCCGGTCGTCGGGCGCCTGTCCGGCCGCCGGGGCCTGCAGGTGACGCGACGGATGGAGGACGCGGCCGGCGCGTTGATCGGCATCGCGGTGATCTCGATCGACCCCGGCGTGCTCTCGGCGCATCTGGCGCGCATCCAGTCGGGCCCGAATGACCAGATGTTCCTGCTGCGCGCGGATGGCACGGTGCTCGCCCGGTCCGACGCCGCCGAGGCCGGGCCGGAGCGGGTCGCGCTCGGGGCCGAGGTGGACCGGGCCCTGGCCGCGGGCCGCGGCGCGATGATCCGGGGCAGCGGGCCGCTCGGCGGGCCCGACCGCTTCATCGCCCTCCGCTCCGTGCCCGGCACGCCGCTGGTGGTCGGCGCGGGGGTCGATGCCGGATCCGCGCTCGCCCCCGTCCAGGGCCTCGCGCAGCTCACGGCCATGGCGGCGATCCTGACGAGCCTCGTCGTCATGCTGCTCGCCCTTGTCGTGCGGCGGCGCAACGAACGCCTCTACACGCGCGCGGAGCTGCAGGAGGCGCGGCTCAAGGGCGCGGCCGCGGCGACGGCGCGGCAGGAGATCGAGGCGCTGCTCGCGGGCCTGCCCATCGCCGTCTATCGCGCACGCGTCGACGCCGGCGGCGGCTTCCGCCTGACCTATGCCAGCACCGCGATGGAGACGCTGCCCGTCGCCGGCACCAACCCCGCGCGGGAGGCCTTCCTGGCCGACCTGTTCGCCGGCCGCGACGCCGCGGTGGAGTACGAGGCCCCGCGCCCCGGCCGCACCCCCTCCTGGATGCGGGAGGCCGCGCGCGTCGTCGCCCAGGGGCCCGAGGGGGTGGAGGTCGTGGGCTATCGCGCCGACATCACGGCCGAGCGGATCTATGCCGCGCAGGCGGCCGAGGCCTCGAAACTCGCGACGCTGGGCGAGATGGCGACCGGCCTCGCGCACGAGCTCAACCAGCCGGTCACCGCGATGGCGCTCGGCGCGGACAACGCCGCCGACGCGCTGGAGACCGAGGGCGAGGCCGGCATCGTCGAGGCCGTGCAGACGCTGCGCGACGTGGCCGGCCAGGCGCTGCGCGCGCAGGCCATCATCGACCACCTGCGCGTCTTCGGCCGCCGCGACCCCGGCCCGCTGGCGCCGATCGCGCTGGACCAGGCGGTGGAAGGCGCGCTCGTCATCGCGGGCAGCGCGCTGCGCGCGGCGGGCATCCAGGTCCTGCGCGACATCCCGCCGGACCTGCCGCCGGTGCGCGGGCAGATCGTGCTGATCGAGCAGGTGCTCGTGAACCTGTTCCTCAACGCCCGCGACGCGATGGCGGCGCGGCCGCCCGGCGAGCGCCGCCTGTCCCTGGCCGCGCGGGCGCCCGCCGAGGGCCAGATGCAGCTCATGGTCCGGGACAGCGGCGGCGGCATCGCGCCCGAAGTCATCGACCGCGTCTTCGAGCCCTTCTTCACGACCAAGCCGGTCGGACAGGGCACCGGGCTCGGCCTCGCGATCTGCCACGGCATGATGGCGGCGATCGGCGGCGGCATCCGGCTGGCCAACGTGCCCGGCGGGGCGGAGGTGGTGCTCGACTTCATGGCGGCGGAACCCGAGGACGACAGACGCCCCGCGTCAGGTCACGGCGCCCAACCCGCGGCGTGACGCGGCCCGCCGCCCTGCCCCAGGGCGGCCCGCACGCCGCCGATCAGGCGATGCCGTCCAGGCGGAGCGGCCCGGCGGCGCCGGCGAGGAAGCCAGGGACGTCGCGCGCGGGCATCGGCCGGCCGAGCAGCCAGCCCTGGCAGGCCTGCACGCCGGCCTCCCGCAGCGCGGCGAGCTGCGCCGGCGTCTCCACGCCCTCGGCCACCGTGGCGAGGCCGAGGGCGTCGGCCAGCCGCACAAGGCCGGCCAGCAGCGCGCGGTCGGCCTCGGCACCCGGCAGGCGCTCGGTGAAGGCGCGGTCGAACTTCAGGCTGCTCGCGGGCAGGTCGCGCAGCCGGGCGAGCGAGGAGTGGCCGGCGCCGAAATCGTCGATCGCGACGCCGAAGCCGGCCTCCCGCAGCGCGGCCAGGGCGGCGAGCCCGCCGCCGGGCAACGCGCCGGCCTCGGTCACCTCGACCACCAGGGTCTCGGCGGGCAGCGCGGCCGCGTCGGCCATGGCGCGCAACTCGCCCACGAAGCCGGGCCGGCGCAACTGGTCGGGCGCGACGTTCACCGCGATGCGGCCCGCCGGCAACCCGTCCCGCCGCCACGCGGCGGCGGCGGACACCGCGTCGTGCAGGACCCGCCGGCCAAGCGCATCCATCATGCCGTATTCGGCCGCGACCGGCAGGAACTCGTCGGGCTCGCTGGTGCCGAGGACGGGGTCCTCGAAGCGGACCAGCGCCTCGAACCCCTGCAGTGCCAGGTCCGCGGCGCGGCGGATCGGCTGGAAGGCGAGGGCGAGGCCCGGCCCGCCCTCGAGCGCCGCGGCCAAGCCCGCGGCGAGGCGCGCCCGCCGCAGCCCGCCATCCGCCTTTGCCTCGGCGAGGCCCACGCTGCGGTCGCCGCCGCGCCCGCGCGCCGTGCGCAGCGCCGCCTCGGCGCCGTGCAGGCAGGCCGCGCCGTCGCCCTCGGCCGAGACGGCATGGCCGAGGCTCGCCGTCAGCGCGAGGCGCGTGCCCCCGGCCTCGAAGCCGCGGGTCAGCGCGGCGCGCAGCCGCTCGGCCAGCGCGCCGAGGGCCGCTTCCTCCGCCGGTTCGACCAGCACCGCGAATTCGTCGTCGCCGAAGCGCGCGACCAGCGCGCCGGGCGGCGCGGCGGCACGGAGCCGGCGGCCGGTATCGGCCAACAGCGCATCGCCCGCCGCCATGCCGAGCGCCTCGTTCACCAGGCGGAAGCGGTCGAGGTCGACGAGCACGAGGCCGCATGCGTCGGCGCGGGGCGCAAGCAGCCGGCCGACCAGTTCCGCCCGGCCGGCCAGGCCCGTCAGCGGGTCCGGCGTCTCGGCAGGGGACGGCGTGCCCGCCGCGCGGCGGGCGCGGGCGCGCTTCATCGCGGCGCCGACCGCCTCGGCCAATTCCGCCGCGCGCAACGGCTTGCGCAGGAAGTCCGAGACGCCGATGCGCACAGCGCTGGCCGCGTCCTCGATGGTGGCGTGGCCGGTGACGAGCACGACCTCCGGCCGCAGCGGCTCGGGCGCGCCGGCCACGCGCCGGGCGAGGCTCAGCCCGTCCTCCTCCGGCATGCGGATGTCGGTGACGACGACGCCGATATCGTCCTGCAGCGCCATCACCGCCGTCGCCTCGGCGACCGAGCCGGCGATGCTGACCGCATGCCCGCGGCGACGCAGCGCCAGGGCGATCTGGTCGCGCACCATGGGTTCGTCGTCCACGACCAGGACGCCAAGCACGGCCTCGGGGGCGGCATCGGTCGGGACAGGACTGGCTTGCATCAGGGTCGCCCGAACGGGTTGCCATGCCGGGCAGGAAAAATCCCGGACGATGGAGCCATAAAATGAGACATCTCTTTCGTTTTGGCAATCGGCCGCGCGCACTGGCGGAGCCGCGCGGGTTTTGCTTCGTTCCACGCGGAGGGTCCCGCCGATGGATACGCTGTTGCCCGCGTCCCGCGCAGTTGCCGAACGGCTGAAGGCGCGGGGCGAGACCGTGGCCGTCGCCGAAAGTTCGGCCGGCGGCCTCATCGCGGCCGCGCTGCTCGCCCTGCCGGGCGCCTCGGCCTTCTTCCTGGGTGGCGCCGTGGTCTACACGAAGGCGGCGCGGAGCGGCCTGCTCGGCATCACGGACGCCGGGATGGCGGGCATGCGCTCCTCCTCCGAACCCTATGCGCTGCTGCTGGCGCGGACGGTGCGCGCGCGGCTCGGCGCCGACTGGGGCTTCGCCGAGACCGGCGCGGCCGGACCGTCGGGCAACCGCTACGGCGATGCGGCGGGGCATGCGTGCCTCGCCGTCAGCGGGCGGGTCGAGCGGGTCATCACGCTCGAGACCGGGCAGCCGGGGCGCGAGCAGAACATGCGCGCCTTCGCCGCCGCGCTGTTCCGCCTGGCGGCCGAGGCGCTCGATTGATCCCTTGCGCGAAGCCGGGCGCGGCCTGACCTTGGCGGCGGATTTTCGGAAAGGTGGGCGCGTGGCGCAGTTCAAGGGCACGGAGCGGTATGTCGCGTCACGGGAGCTGGAGGTCGCGGTCAACGCCGCCGTGGCGCTGCAGCGCCCGCTGCTGGTCAAGGGCGAGCCCGGAACCGGCAAGACCGTGCTGGCGCACGAGATCGCGCAGGCGCTCGGCTACCCGCTGATCGAGTGGCACATCAAGTCCACCACCAAGGCGCAGCAGGGGCTCTATGAATACGACGCCGTGTCGCGCCTGCGCGACGGGCAGCTCGGCGACCCGCGGGTGCACGACATCGCCAACTACATCGTGCGCGGCAAGCTGTGGGACGCCTTCGAGGCCGAGGCGCCCGTCGTGCTACTGATCGACGAGATCGACAAGGCCGACATCGAATTCCCGAACGACCTGCTGCTCGAGCTCGATCGCATGCAGTTCTTCGTCTACGAGACGCGCAAGACCGTGCAGGCGCGCCACCGCCCGGTCGTGATCATCACCTCGAACAACGAGAAGGAGCTGCCGGACGCCTTCCTGCGCCGCTGCTTCTTCCACTACATCCGCTTCCCCGACCGCGAGACGATGGAGATGATCGTCCGGTCGCATTTCCCCGACATCCGTCGCGACCTGCTGCGCGAGGCGCTGAACGTCTTCTTCGAGATCCGCGAGGTGGGCGAGCTCAAGAAGAAGCCCGCGACGTCGGAACTGCTCGACTGGCTGAAGCTGCTCACCATCGAGGACATGCCGCCCGAGGCGCTGCGGTCCTCGGACGCCAAGACGGCGCTGCCGCCGCTCTATGGCGCGATGCTGAAGAACGAGCAGGACGTGCACCTGTTCGAGCGGCTCGCCTTCCTGGCGCGCCGCCGCGGCGGCTAGGTCGTGTTCGCCCCCTTCATCCTGGCGCTGCGCGCCGCCGGCGTGCCGGCCTCCATCACGGAGTACCTGGCGCTGCTCCGCGCGATGAAGGAGGGCGTGGCCGATTTCAGCGTGGATGATTTCTACCACCTGTCCCGCGCGGCGCTGGTGAAGGACGAGCGCCACCTCGACCGCTTCGACCGCGTCTTCGGCGAGATCTTCAAGGGGCTGGAGGCGCCGGAGGGCGAGGCGCCGCGCGAGATCCCCGCCGAATGGCTGCGCAGGATGGCCGAGAAGATCCTGACGCCCGAGGAGATGGCGCAGGTCGAGGCGCTGGGCGGCTTCGACACGCTGATGGAGACGCTGCGGAAGCGGCTCGCCGAGCAGAAGGGCCGCCACCAGGGCGGCTCGAAATGGATCGGCACCGCCGGCACCTCCCCCTTCGGCGCGCATGGCTACAACCCCGAGGGCGTGCGGATCGGCCAGGACGAAAGCCGCCACCGCCGCGCCGTGAAGGTCTGGGACCAGCGCAACTTCAAGGACCTGGACGAGGACGAGGCGCTGTCGTCGCGCAACATGAAGGTGGCGCTGCGCCGGCTGCGCCGCTTTGCGCGCACGGGAGCCGCGACCGAGCTCGACATCCCCGGCACGATCGGCGCGACCGCGCGCAACGGCGGCTCGCTCGACCTGCACATGGTCCCGGAGCGGCACAACGCCGTGAAGGTGCTGCTGCTGATGGACATCGGCGGGTCGATGGACGACCACATCCGCATCTGCCAGGAGCTGTTCACCGCTGCGCGCAGCGAGTTCAAGCACCTGGAATTCTGGTACTTCCACAACTGCCCCTATGAGCGCGTCTGGCGGACCAATCGCCGCCGGCGCGAGACCGAGCGCCCGATGATGGAGGTGCTGCGCACCTACGGCCCCGACTGGCGCCTGGTGTTCGTGGGCGACGCGACCATGAGCCCCTACGAGATCATCCAGCCCGGCGGCAGCGTCGAGCACTGGAACGAGGAAGCCGGTCAGGTCTGGATGCAGCGGCTGACGCGGCATTTCCGCAAATCCGCCTGGCTCAACCCGGTGGAGCCGACCCACTGGCGCTACACGCAGTCCATCGGGATCCTGCAGCGCCTGATGGAGAACCGCATGTACCCGCTGACGCTCGCGGGGCTCGAGACCATGGCGCGCGAGCTCGCGCGCTAGAGCAGAAGATCCGATCAGATGGAATCATCTGATCGGATCTTCTGCTCTAGAAAACCGTGTTCTAGAGCATCTTGTGCCCGATCGGCGGAGCCGCGCAGCGGTTCCAACCGATCGGGCGCTGCTCTAGGAACAGGGAACGACCATGGACGCCAAGCCCCGCATCCCCCGCGGCCGCCAGTTCTTCGCCAATCCCGGGCCGACCAACATCCCGGATTCGATCCTGAAGGCGGTCGCGCATGTCAGCATCGACTTCAACGACCCGGCCTTCCTGAAGGTCTACGACGCCGCCGTCGCGGGCGTGAAGCGCGTGCTGCGCACGGAGCAGGAGGTCTTCCTCTACACCGGCTCCGGCCACGCGGCCTGGGAGGCGGCGCTGGTCAACCTGTTCTCCCCCGGCGATGTCCTGCTGGTGCCGGAGACCGGCCATTTCTCCGACAGCTGGGGGAAGATGGCACAGGATTTCGGGCTCGAGGTCCGCACGCTGGCGGCAGACTGGCGGCGCGGCATCGACTTCGCCGAACTCCGCGCCGCACTCGCCGCCGATACCGGCCACGCCATCAAGGCGATCTGCGCCGTGCACAACGAGACCGCGACGGGCATGGTCCTGCCGCTGATCGAGGTGCGCGCCGCGCTCGACGCCGTGGGGCATCCGGCGCTGCTGCTGGCCGACACCATCTCCTCGCTCGGCTCCATGGAGTTCCGCATGGACGCCTGGGGCGTCGATGTCGCGGTGGGCGGCAGCCAGAAGGGGCTGATGCTGCCCACGGGCATGTCCTTCACCGGCGTCTCGGCCCGGGGCATGGCGGCGCATGCGGCGTCGACGCTGCCGAAATCCTACCTGAACTGGTCGAACATGCTGACGCGCCGGCACAAATCCTTCATCGGGACGGTGCCGACCTCGCTCTTCTACGGCCTGCAGGAATCGATCCGGCTGCTGGAGGAGGAAGGGCTGGACGAGGTCTTCGCCCGCCATGCGCGCCTCGGCGAGGCGGTGCGCCGCTGCGTGCGGCACTGGTCGGGCAACAACGGGCCGACGCTGTTCTGCCTCTCGCCGGAGCGATACTCGAATTCCGTCACCGCCGTGATGATGCCGGACGGCCACGACGCCGAGGCGGTGCGCCGCGCCGCGCTGCAGATGTTCAACGTCTCGCTCGGCGGCGGGCTCGGGCGGCTCGGGGGGAAGGTGTTCCGCATCGGCCACCTGGGCGACCTGAACGAGCCGATGATCCTCGGCACCCTGGCCTCGGTCGAGGCGGCGCTGCGCCTGGCGGGCGTGCCGCACGCGCCGGGCGGCGTGACCGCCGCGATCGAATACCTGGCGGAGGCAGCGCGCGGCGGCTGACAGGGCGCGAGCACCGGTGCGCGGTTCCGGGAAGGGGCGCTGAGGGCGGGGGGGGGGAGAAGGGAACTTCTCTCCCCCGCCCCCCCAAACCCTCTTTGTCATCTGGCGCGGATCCCGGGATGTCCGGCATGGGGGGGTCGGCGACGGCAGGAAGCGCCCGCCACGTCGGGGCCCGCGCAAGCCTGCAGGAACGCACACTTGCGGCGCCGCAAACCTCTGGCCGCACGGGCTGCTATATGCCTGCGCCATGAAGCCCGCCCGACCCCGCACCCCGGCCCGGCCGCGCAAGCGCAAGCCGGCCGCCCCCGCCGCGGCCGCGTCGCCCGCCGTGACCACGGCGGCACCGCCCGCCGTGACCACGGCGGCACCGCCCGCCAAGGCCGCGCCACCCGCCGACGCGCCCCCGCCGGCCGAAACCCGCATCGGCCCGACCTTCCGCACCTTCGACCGCGTCGTCCGCGCGGCCGAGGCGCGCGTCACGCAGGGCATCTCGCCCACCGCCGTCGGCGGTGCCTGGCTCGACTGGGCGGTGCATCTGGCGCGGGCGCCGGGCAAGCGGATGGAACTCGCGGCGCGCGCCTCGATCCAGGCGCTGCGCTACCTGCTGTGGCTGCGCCACGCGATGGAGGCGCAACCGCCCCCGTTGTCCGCTTCGGCCAATGGCGACACGCGCTTCGCCGCGCCGGCCTGGTCGGCCTTCCCGCTCAACGCCGTGGCACAGGCGCATCTGCTCGCGGAATCCTGGTGGATGGAGGCGACGCGCGACGTGCCGGGCCTGTCGCACCGCCATGCCGAGCAGGTCGCCTTCATGATGCGCCAGGTCACCGACATCCTGGCGCCGTCGAACATCCCCTGGCTCAACCCCGCCATCACCGAGCGCACGCTGGCCGATGGCGGCCTCAACCTGGTGCGCGGCGCCGAGAACTGGCTCGACGACCTGGAGCGCGGGCTCTCCGCCGCGCCGCCCGACGGCGCAGAGCATTTCCGCCCGGGCCACGAGGTCGCGACCACGCCCGGCCGCGTGGTCTTCCGCAACGACCTGATCGAGCTGATCCAGTACGCGCCCGCGACCGGCGCGGTGCACCCCGAGCCGCTGCTGATCGTGCCGGCCTGGATCATGAAGTACTACATCCTCGATCTCAGCCCCGAGAACTCGCTCGTGCGCTGGCTGGTGGCGCAGGGCTTCACGGTCTTCATGGTGTCCTGGAAGAACCCCGATGCGCGCGACCGCGAGCGCGGGCTCGACGACTACCGGCGCGAAGGCGTCATGGCCGCGCTCGACGCCATCTCGGCCATCCTGCCGGACCGTCGCATCCATGCCTGCGGCTATTGCCTGGGCGGCACCATTCTCTCGATCGCGGCGGCGACCATGGCGCGCGACGGCGATGCGCGCCTGGCCAGCATGACGCTGCTCGCGGCGCAGACCGACTTCGCGGAGGCGGGCGAGCTGATGCTCTTCGTGGATGAGAGCCAGCTCAGCTTCCTCGAGGACATGATGTGGGACCAGGGCTTCCTCGACACCCATCAGATGTCCGGCGCCTTCCAGGCGCTGCGCTCGAACGACCTCGTCTGGTCGCGCCTGATCCGGCGCTACGTGCTGGGCGATCCCAACGGCATGACCGACCTGCTCGCCTGGAACAGCGACCAGACGCGGATGCCGGCCCGGATGCACGGCGAATACCTGCGCGGCCTGTTCCTCGAGAATCGGCTGAGCGCCGGGCGCTTCGCGGTCGAGGGGCGCGTCATCGCGCTGTCGGACATCGACGTGCCGATCTTCGCGGTCGGCACGATGAAGGACCACATCGCGCCCTGGCGGTCGGTCTACAAGATCAGCCTGTTCACGGACACGGCGGTGACCTTCGTGCTCGCCTCGGGCGGGCACAATGCCGGCATCGTCAGCCCGCCGGGCAAGGCGGGCCGGGCATTCCGCGCCATGACGCGCGGCAAGGACGACCGCTACCTCGCCCCGGATTCCTGGGCCGAGATCGCGCCCAGCCAGGACGGGTCCTGGTGGGCGGAATGGGCCGCCTGGCTGGCGCGCGCATCGGGCCCGGCCAAGGCACCGCCGCCGCCGATGGGCGCGCCGCGCCGCGGGCTGCCGCCGCTCGAGCCCGCGCCCGGCACCTACGTGCTGATGAAGTGAGGGCGCCATGAAGGTCGAGGTCGAGCGCCGCTTCCTGGTCGCGGGCGATGGCTGGCGGGCCGGCGTCGCCCGCAGCCGCGCCATCCGACAGGGCTACCTGGCGCGGGAGGACGGCGTGACCGTGCGGCTGCGCCTGGCCGCCGGGCGCGGCACGCTGACCATCAAGGGCCCCGGCCTGCTGGTGCGCCCGGAATTCGAATACCCCGTGCCCGCGGAGGAGGCCGAGGCGATGCTGGCCGCCCTCTGCGCCGGCCGCAGCCTCGCCAAGACGCGCCACGACGTGCCCTTCGGCGGGCTGCTGTGGGAAGTGGATGTCTTCGAGGGGCCGCTCGCGGGCCTCGTGCTGGCCGAGGTGGAACTGCCCGACGCCCTGCACGCCCCCGAACTGCCGCCCTGGGCGGGCGCCGAGGTCACGCAGGACCCGCGCTACGCGAATGCCGCCCTGGCGTCCGCCGCGGGTCCGCCCGGGGGTGACGTCCCGCGAGGCGCGCCCTAGGCTTCCGCGCAACGGAAACCCAGGGGAAGCGTCCGCATGAGTGCGTCAAGCCGCGCCGTCTATCGCCATGGCGAGATGGGCCGACTGTTCGATCCCGCCTCCATCGCCGTGATCGGCGCGAGCCCCCGGGCGGGCTCCTTCGCTGACCGCACCATCCAGGCGCTGCGCGACTACACGGGCCGGCTCTACCTCGTGAATTCGCGCTACGAGACGATCGGGGACCGCGCCTGCTTTCCCTCCGTCGCCGCGCTGCCGGAAGCGCCCGATTGCTGCATCGTCGTCGCCGCCAAGGACGCGGTGGAGGAGATCGCGACCGACTGCGCGAAGGCCGGCGTCGGCGGCATCATGATCTACGCCTCCGGCTTCGCCGAGACCGGCCGCGACGCCGATGTCGCGGCGCAGCGGCGCCTGGCGCAGATCGGCCGCGCCGCGGGCATGCGCATCGTCGGGCCGAACTGCATCGGCATGCTGAACTTCCGCACGAAGGCGGGCGTCACCTTCATGATCCCGCCGCCGATGGACGCGCCGCTGCCGCATGCCGTCGGGCTGGTCAGCCAGTCGGGCGCGCTCGGCTTCTCGCTGGCGCAGGCGGTGATGCGGGGCGTCTCGGTCAGCCACCTGCTGACCACGGGCAATTCGTCGGACGTGGACGTCGCGGACTGCGTCTCCTTTCTCGCGGACGACCCGAGCTGTGCCGCGATCGGCTGCGTCTTCGAGGGCATGCCCGACCCCATGCGCTTCATCCAGGCGGCCGCGGTGGCGGATGCCGCGAACAAGCCGCTGGTGGTCTTCAAGCTCGGCACGGGGGAAGCGGGCGCGGCGGCGGCGATGTCGCACACCGGCTCGCTCGCCGGGGAGACCGCCGCCTACCTG
Organism: Roseomonas sp. HF4; assembly: GCF_005222755.1. GTDB lineage: Bacteria > Pseudomonadota > Alphaproteobacteria > Acetobacterales > Acetobacteraceae > Neoroseomonas. Next base: position 11,248 of record NZ_STGD01000025.1, on the reverse strand, counting down.
GCCGCCTTCGAGCGCGCCGGCGCCGTGGTCGTGAAGGATTTCGAGGCGCTGGTCGAGACCGCCTCCTTCCTCGCCAAGGCCCCGGCGCCGAAGGCCCGCGGCGTCGCGGTCGTTGCCGTCTCGGGCGGCGCGGCCATCATGTCCGCCGACAAGGCCGAGGCGCATGGCGTGCCCCTGCCCCAGCCGACACCGCCGGTGCGCGCGATCCTGGAATCCCGCATCCCGGACTTCGGATCGGCCCGGAACCCCTGCGACGTCACGGCGCAGGTCGCGAACGACCCGGAAAGCCTGACCGCCTGCGCCGGCGCGATGCTGGGCGAGGACCACTACGGCGCGCTGATCTACGCGCAGATCTACTCGACGGAGCTCTCGGCGAAGCGCCCGGGCGAGCTCGCCGCCATCGCCAGGACCGCGGGCAAGCCGATCTGCGTGGTCTGGACGACGGAATGGCTGGAGGGCTTCGGCTCGAAGGAAGCGGAGCAGAACCCGCATATCGGCCTGTTCCGCTCGATGGACCGCTGCTTCGCGGCGCTGGCGCATTGGCACGCGCGGGAAGCGCGCCGCGCCGCCGGGCCGCGCGGCTACGCCCGCCTGTCGCGCCCCGAGGCCGCGGCCGAGGCGGCGGCGCTGATCGACGCGGCGGGCGAGCGCACCCTGACCGAACGCGAGGCGAAGGCCGTGCTCGCCGCCTATGGCGTGCCCGTGGTGCCGGAACGCCTGACCCAGACCGCCGACGAAGCCGCCGCGGCGGCCGAGGCCCTGGGCTATCCCGTCGCGATGAAGGTCGAGAGCCCGGACCTGCCCCACAAGACCGAGGCCGGCGTGATCCGGCTGCGCCTCAAGGATGCGGCCGAGGTGCGCGACGCCTTCGCCGTCGTCATGGCCAACGCCAAGCGCCACGCGCCGGGTGCCCGCATCAACGGCGTGCTGGTGCAGCCCATGGCGAAGCCCGGCGTCGAGCTGATGGCCGGCGGGCGCGTCGATCCGCTGATGGGCCCGCTGATCGTGACGGGCCTCGGCGGCGTGCTGGTGGAACTGATGCGCGATTCCGCCCTGGCGCTGGCGCCCGTCACGCAGGCCGAGGCGCGCGCGATGTTCGGCCGGCTGCGCGGCCGCGCGGCGCTGGAGGGCTTCCGCGGCGCGCCGGCGGCGGACCTCGACGTGCTGGCCGGGATCGTCGCGCGCCTGTCGGAATTCGTGGCCGACCAGCGCGGGCGCATCGCCGAGCTGGACGTGAACCCGATCATCGTGGCCGGGGCGGAGGCGGTGGCCGTCGACGCGCTGATCGTGAAGGCATGAGACGGGGCGGGGGGAGAAGCGCGCTTCCCCCCCTCCCCGGCCTCCTACGCCGCGCCAGAGGCACCGACCTGCGGCCCGAGGGGCCGAGGCCGCGATTGCGGCCCGCCCGGCGTCTGATACGGCCGGCACGAGGCGTTGGCTCGTGCCGAGGCCGCGACTGCGGCCCGCCGGCAGTCCGGCGAAAGCCAAGGAACCCGGAGGGTTCCGCCCGGCGTCTGAGGGCCTGAAAAAGCCGCCCTCAGAGCCCGGCCTGCGAGACGAACTTCGTGTTCAGGTAGGCCTCGATCGCCTCCGTCCCGCCCTCGCTGCCGTAGCCGCTGTCCTTCACGCCGCCGAAGGGCACTTCCGGCAGCGCGAGGCCGAGGTGGTTGATCGTCATCATCCCGCTCTCGACCCGGTTGGCGACCGCGTTCGCGGTCTTGGCGGACCGCGTGAAGGCATAGGCCGCGAGGCCATAGGGCAGGCGGTTCGCTTCCGTCACGACCTCGTCCAGGTCGCGGAAGCGGGAGATCATGGCCACCGGGCCGAAGGGCTCCTCGTTCATGGCGCGGGCGTCCTTCGGCACGTCGGTCATCACCGTCGGTTCGTAGAAATAGCCCTTGTTGCCGATGCGCTTGCCGCCGGTATGGACCTTGCCGCCCTTCGCCTGCGCGTCCTGCACCATCATCTCGACCCAGGGCACGCGGCGGTCATGCGCGAGCGGGCCCATGGTGGTGCCCTCCGCCATGCCGTCGCCGACCTTGAGCGCCTTCGTGTGCTCGACGAACTTCTCGACGAAGCCGTCATAGAGCTTCTCCTGCACCAGGAAGCGCGTCGGGCTCACGCAGACCTGCCCCGCGTTGCGGAACTTGGCGCCGGCCAGCGTCTTGGCGGCCAGGTCGAGGTCCGCGTCGTCGAAGACGATCGCCGGCGCATGCCCGCCCAGTTCCATCGTCACGCGCTTCATGTGCTGGCCCGCGAGGCCCGCCAGCAGCTTGCCGACGGGCGTCGAGCCCGTGAAGGTCACCTTGCGGATGACCGGATGCGCGATGAGGTACTCGCTGATCTCCGCCGGCACGCCGTAGACGAGGTTCGCGACGCCCGGCGGCAGGCCGGCATCGACGAAGGCGCGGATCAACTCGGCCGGGGAGGCGGGCGTCTCCTCCGGCGCCTTGACGATGATGGAGCAGCCCGTCGCGACAGCGCCGCAGAGCTTGCGCACCACCTGGTTGATCGGGAAGTTCCAGGGCGTGAAGGCGGCGACGGGGCCGACCGGCTCCTTGATGACAAGCTGGTAGACGCCGTCGGCGCGCGCGGGGATGACGCGGCCATAGGCACGGCGGCCTTCCTCGGCGAACCAGTCGATGATGTCGGCGGCTGCCATCACCTCCATCTTCGCCTCGGGCAGCGGCTTGCCCTGTTCCATCGTCATCAGCCGCGCGGTCTCCTCGGCGCGGGCGCGGAAGATGTCGGCGGCCTTGCGCATGAGCTTGTAGCGGTCGAACGCCGACACCTTGCGCCAGGTGGCGAAGCCGCGGTCGGCGGCGGCCAGCGCCTCGTCGAGGTCTGCCTTCTCGGCATGCGCGACGGTGCCGATCACTTCCTCGGTCGCCGGGTTCAGCACGTTCAGCGTCTTGCCGGAGCGCGCGGCGCGCCACTCCCCGTTCACGTGCAGAAGGGTGTTCGGATAGGCCATGGGGGCTGGTTCCTCCGGTAAGGTCTGGTGTTGGCGGCGGAGACTACGCGCGGCCGGGCCGCGCGGCCAGACCGCCTTGCCGCCACCCCTGCCGCTGTTACGCTGGCCACCGGAAGGGCCCGGCACGCGGCCCGCGAGGAGCGACCGCATCATGGCCGACACGCGCCCCAACGTGCTGCTGATCACCGTCGACCAGTGGCCCGGCCGCATGCTCGGCTGCGCGGGGCACCCCACGGTGCTGACGCCGACGCTGGACCAGCTGGCGCGCAACGGCATCCGCTACACACGCGCCTATGCCGAGACGCCGATCTGCATCCCCGCGCGGCGCACGCTGATGACCGGCACCACGACGCGCACCCATGGCGACCGGGTCTTCGGCACCACCAACACCATGCCAAAGCACCTGCCGACCATCGCGCAGGCCTTCGGCGGCGCGGGCTACCAGACGCTCTGCGTGGGCAAGCTGCATGTCTATCCGCCGCGCGACCGCATCGGCTTCGACAACGTGCTGCTGAGCGAGGAAGGGCGGCCGCACCTGGGCGGCCCCGACGACCACGACATCTTCCTGGCCGACCAGGGGCACCCCGGCAAGCAGTTCCTGCACGGGATGAACAACAACAACTACATGCACCGCGCCTGGCACCTGCCGGAGGACTGCCACGTCACGAACTGGGCGTCCTTCGCGATGGCGCGCGAGATCCGGCGGCGCGACCCGACGCGCCCGGCCTTCTGGTGCCTGTCCTATACCGCGCCGCACCCGCCGCTGGTGCCGCTGCAGACCTACATGGACCTGTATCGCCAGTTCGAGCCGCCCGCGCCGCTCACGGCGCCCTGGTCCGAGGACGCGGCGAACCTCCCCTTCGCACTGAAGATGGTGCGGAACTACTGGCCGGCGCTCGCGCCGCACGTCCTGGCCGAGGTGCGCCGCGCCTTCTACGCCATGGCCACGCATATCGACCACCAGCTCCGCGTCGTGATCGGCACGCTGCGGGAGGAAGGGCTGCTGGACGACACCGTCATCCTGCTGACGGCCGACCATGGCGACATGCTGGGCGACCACGGGCTCTATGCCAAGCGCACCTACTACGAGGGCTCGGGCAACATCCCCTGCATCCTTGTCGGCCGCGCGGCGGATGCGCGCGTCGGCACCGACCGCGTGGACCACCGCCTCGTCGGGCTGCAGGACGTGATGCCGACGCTGCTGGATCTCGCCGGCATTCCCGCGCCCGCGACGGTCGAGGGGCGCTCCATGCTCGGCGCCCCGCGCGCGGTGCTGACCGGCGACACGCTCGAGACCAACGGCGCGACGCGCATGGCGCATGACGGTCGGCACAAGCTGATCTGGTACCCGGCAGGGAACGCGTTTCAGTTGTTCGACCTCGAGCGCGATCCTGACGAGATCGTGAACCGCGCCGCGGATGCCGACTACGCCGGCGTCCGGGGCCGGCTGCAGGAGGCGCTGGCCGCCGCCGCCTGGGGCAGCGACCTGGACCAGGGCTGGGTGAAGGATGGCGCGCTGCTGGGCTTCGACCCCGGCCCCTACCCTGGAAAGCCGGACCGCAGCCTGTCCGGCCAGCGCGGCCTGCATTACCCGCAGCCGCCCGCCTTCGCGCCCGGAACCATGGTGGGCTTCCCGACCTGAGGGCCGATGCGGCGCGGCCGGTCCGCGGCATCCGGCGCGCCCGCAGACGGCCGATGTCAGCCCGGTGCGTTCTGATCTAGACTGCATCGATGAGCCGTCCCTTCGCCCCGCGCCGCCTCGCCTTCCTCGCCGTCGCCATGCTCTCGGCCTGCGCCGCGGCAGAAGGCGGGCGCCCCGGCGAGCAGGGTTTCAGGCCGTCGGCGAGCAACGCCTTCGGCGCCTATCTCGCCGGGCGCTTCGCGACGGCCGAATCCGACACGCGCATCGCCGCCGACAGCCTGCTGGCCGCGCTGCGTGCCGACCCGGACCAGCCGGAGGTGGTCCAGCGCGCCTTCATCGCGACGCTTCTCGACGGTCGCAGCGAGGCCCTTCGCCTTGCCCGGCGCCTGCCGGACAATCCGCTCGCCGCCATGCTGGTGGCCGGCACGGAGGCGCAGGCCGGGCGGTGGGACCGCGCCGAGGCCCGTATCCGCAGCCTGCCGCGCCAGGGCGCGTCCCAGCTGCTGCAGCCCCTGCTGCTGGCCTGGGTGATGCACGGCAAGGGCCAGACCGACGCGGCGGTGGCCCTGCTGCGGCCGCTCGCGGAAGGCGGGCGGCTGCGGTCGCTCTATGCGCTGCATGCCGCGCTGATCTGCGACCTCGCCGGCCGCTCGCGGGAAGCCGAGCGCTTCGTGCGCATCGCGATCGGCGACAGCCAGCCGCCGACGCTGCGGCTCGTGCAGATCTCGGCCGGCATCATGGCCCGCGGCGGCCGCGAGAGTGACGCGGACCGCCTGATCGAGAGCCTCTCCCGCGGGCAGGACGACCTGGCGCTGGCCATGGGCGAAGCGGCGCGCGAACAGATCCTGACCAGCCGCGCCGTCGCCTCCCCGGTCGAGGGGATGGCCGAGGCGCACCTGGCGCTGGCCGGCGCGCTGCGCGGGCAGGGTGCGGCGGAATTCTCACTGGCGCTAACGCGGCTCGCGCTGCGGCTGCGGCCGGGCTTCACGCCCGGGCTGCTGCTGGCGGCCGATGCGCTGTCCGACGAACGGCAATTCGCCGCCGCGATCGCCGAGCTCGACCGCATCCCGGCCAACGACCCGCTGGCCGGGATGGTCGGCCTGCGCCGCGCGACGCTGCTCGACCGGCTTGACCGGACGGAGGAGGCGGTCGCCGAGTACCAGCGCATCGCCGCCGCCTTCCCCGGCGCGTCGCAGCCGCATGCGCGGCTCGGCGACATGCTGCGGACCCGCAGCCGCTGGGCGGAGTCCGCCGCCGCCTACGATGAGGCGATCCGCCGCGTCCCGAGCCCCACGGCAGGGCACTGGGCGCTGTTCTACGCCCGCGGCATCGCGCGGGAGCGCGGCGGCGACTGGGCGCAGGCGGAACCCGATTTCCGCCGCGCGCTCGAGCTCAGCCCCGAGCAACCCTACGTGCTGAACTACCTCGGCTACACCTGGGTCGAGCGCGGCGAGAACCTGGCCGAGGCGCGGCGCATGCTGGAACGCGCGGTGGCGCTCCGCCCGCAGGACGGCAACATCGCCGACAGCCTGGGCTGGGCGCTGTTCAAGCTCGGCGACATGCCGGGCGCGATCCGGTGGCTGGAACGGGCGGTGGAACTCGAGCCGCGCAACAGCGTGATCAACGACCACCTGGGCGACGCCTACTGGGTGGCGGGCCGCCAGCGGGAGGCGCAGTTCCAGTGGCGCCGCGCGCTGGCCCTCGGCCCCGAGGGCGAGGAGGGGCCGAAGATCGAGGCCAAGATCCGCAGCGGCCTGCCCGACAACCCCGTCGCGGAGAACCGGCGCTGAGCCTGCCGGTCACCGAGGCCGCGCCGGCCAAGGTCAACCTCCATCTCCATGTCACCGGCCGGCGCGCGGATGGGTATCATCTGCTCGACAGCCTCGTGGTCTTCGCGGGGGCGGCGGATGCGGTGGCGGCGGCGCCCGCCGATGCGCTGGGCCTCGCGCTGGACGGCCCGGAGGCCGGCGCGCTGGCGGCAGAGCCCGACAACCTGGTGCTGCGCGCGGCCCGCGCGCTCGCGACCGCAGCGGGCGTGGCGCCGCGGGCGGCGCTCACGTTGACCAAGCGCCTGCCGGTGGCGTCGGGCATCGGCGGCGGCAGCGCGGATGCGGCCGCCGCGCTGCGGGCGCTGAACGCGCTCTGGACGCTGGACTGGCCGATGGAGCGCCTGGCCGCGCTGGCCCTGCCGCTCGGCGCCGACATTCCGTGCTGCCTTGCGGCCCGCCCCTGCGTGCTGGGCGGCATCGGCGAGGTGCTGCGCCCGGCGCCGCGGTTGCCGCCCTGCGGGATCCTGCTGGCCAATCCACGCGTCGCGCTGGCGACCCCGGCAGTGTTCCGGGCGCGCGGCGGCGCATTCGGCGCGCCGGCGGCGCTGCCGGCGGGGTGGGCGGATGCGTCGGCGATGGCGCGCGACCTCGGCGCGCTCGGCAACGACCTGGAGGCGCCGGCCATCGCGCTGTGCCCGCCGGTGGCCGAGGTGTTGGCTGCACTCCGTGCGCTGCCGGGCTGCCTCATGGCGCGCATGAGCGGATCCGGCGCGACCTGTTTCGCGCTGTTCGCGGCTCCGGCGGCGGCGGCGCGCGCGGCGGGGGCACTGCCCGCGACATGGTGGCGATGGGGCGGGGGGCTTCACGGCGCCGGTCCGTGAAGGGTATGAGAGCGCGCGGCTGGGGCGTCGCCAAGCGGTAAGGCAGCGGTTTTTGGTACCGCCATTCCCAGGTTCGAATCCTGGCGCCCCAACCACGTTAAGTATTTGATATTGAAGGATTTTTGCTTCGGAATGGGTCCTCGCGGACAGGCCCGGAATTCCGCGGCCTTGCGCCGATGCCGATTTCGCACGGCGCCCGAGAGACGCATTTGGTCCCGGATTCGCGGCGCAATCCGTGCCCGCGTCTCTCCTGCCCATTTCGGCAGTACGAGTTTTGGGGTGGCCTTCGCTGCGGCACAGGAAGCCGAAAGCGAGGCCGCGCCGGATCGATGCCGACGCGTGCCTCTGTATCCCAGCTGACGTTGGGATGTTCTAGGGATCAGCGGCAGCCGAGCTCGTCGCGTTGCTGCTGCCAGTCGAGCGGCAGGCCGCGCCGGCACTCCTGCATCAGTGCAGCCGCGGACAGTTCAACCGGCTGCCGACCGTTCATGATCGCCGTCAGGATATCCGGTGCGAGGAACGCAAGTCGGATGAGCCGTGAAGCGTAGGAGCCGCTGACGCCTTCCTGAGCTGCGAGTTCTCCGAGCCCTGCCACCTCGCCGCGCTGCACCTTCTCCCACATCGACCGGGCGCGCAGGATCAATCGCATCATGGCGGGATCGGCGGATCGTGCGACAGCCGGGTCTGCCCCGAGCACCATCGCGATCTCTTTCCCGGCGCGCCGCAGCGATGCCTGCACGGACAGAACCAGCCCTGAGCCTTCCACCTTACCGGGCATGGCGTCGAGCGACGCTGCTTCAGGTCCACCGGTCAGCAGCCGCGGCACGCGATCGAGCCGCACATGCAAATCGATCCGATCGGTGTGGAGGCTAACGCGCGATAGCATCCTGCGCAGCATTTGCCGCACCTCGGTCGCGCTCATCTTGGGCCAGTCCTGCGCGAGGCGGGATGCTCGATCGAGCAGCCTGCGGCGCCCCGCTGCGTCCGGCACGATGGGCTGCAGCGCCGCGTACAAGGCCGCTTCATCAGCGAGGAACCGGCGCAGACGACCGATCACCAGCTGCTCGAGATCACTGGCAGGAACCCGACGGCCGCTCGGCGACGACGAGCGTGGCCCGCCGATCAGCGTCTGCGAGACATAGTAGCGATACCGCTTACCCGCCTTCACGGCATGGGTCGGCGTCAGGCGTGTGTCAGTGTCACCCTCGTAGGCCAGGCCGGCCAGCAGGCTCGGATGATCGGCATTGCTGCCGGAGGCGCGCTGCACGCGGTTCTCGGCCAGCTGCGTCTGCACGGCATCCCACAGCGAGAGGTCTATGATGGCCTCGTGCTCGCCGGGATAGACGTTGCCCTTGTGCCGCACCTCACCGCGATAGACCCGGTTCTGCAGCATGTGGAACAGGGCGCCGTGCGAGAGGCGCTGACCCGACTTGCTGGCGACGCCCTCCACGTCGAGCCGTGCATGCAGCAGTCGGACAGCGCCGAGTTCATGATAGGTGCGGAACACGTACCGTACCCTCTCGGCCTCGGCGTCATCGACGACCAGCTTGCGATCGCGAACCACGTAGCCGAGTGGGACGGACCCGCCCATCCACATGCCTTTGCGCTTGGACGCGGCGATCTTGTCGCGGATGCGCTCGCCGGCGACCTCGCGCTCGAACTGCGCGAAGGACAGCAGCATGTTCAGCGTGAGCCGGCCCATGCTGGTCGCGGTGTTGAAGTGCTGGGTGACCGAGACAAACGAGGCACCATGCTCATCCATGACTTCGACGATGCGGGCGAAGTCGGGCAGCGAGCGGGTCAGGCGGTCGACCTTATAGACCAGCACCAGGTCGACCTTGCCGGCCCCGATGTCGGCCAGCAGGCGCTGCAGGCCGGGCCGCTCGAGATTGCCGCCGGACAGGCCGCCATCGTCGTACCGGGTCGGCAGCAGCAGCCAACCCTCATGGCGCTGGCTGCTGGCATAGGCTTCGCAAGCCTCACGCTGCGCGTCGAGGCTGTTGAAGACCTGGTCGAGTCCTTCGTCGGAGGACTTGCGGGTGTAGATGGCGCAGCGCCGGCTCGCACCGCGATGCGCCGATGACGTCGACGGTCGGCGCTGCTCATTCACCGTCGGCCGCTCCCCGGCTCGGGTTCTTCGCTGCTCGACGTAGACCGAAGAAGCGCGGGCCGGACCAGTGCGCGCCGGTGATGTGGTGGGCGATCTGGGTCAGGGAGGTGTAGTGCTTGCCCTCATGCTCGAAGCCCTTCTCCTGCACGATCACGGTATGCGTCCGGCCGTGCCATTCGCGCACGAGGGTCGTGCCTGGCTTGAGCTTGACGGCGGGTGATACCGGCGGCTGCTTGCTGTCGGCCGCCAAGCTACGTGCGAGAGCAACCAGCTGACGTTGCGCAGCGGTGGAGAGGCCGCCCAGTGCCTCCTCCTGCATCCGATGGGCAAAACTGCGCTGCAGGAGATCACGGCTGAGGCGGAGCGGCGGAGCGCTGCGGTATAGTTTGCGCCACGCGGTGCGCAGGTCTTCCAACTCCAAGCCAGCCAGGGCTGCGAGGCGCTGGCCCAATTCTTCAATTGGCGCGGCGGCGTCACGGCCTGCGGGCAGAGGCGCGCAACCCGATGCGCGTAGAGGCACGTCACTCCCTGCTCCGCCCTCGCCGGTCATCACGGCCATCTCAGCCAGCCGCGGTCAGACGGTAGGCCTTGCGGCCGTCCTGCTGGATGAGCGCCACATCGAAACCGCGCTTGCGCAGGCCGGTGACCGCGGCGCGGGCGGTGTGCGGCAGCCACCCGGTGAGCGTGGTGATCTCGGCGAGCGTCGCACCCGCCTCGGCCGAGATCGCCTGCAGCACCTCGCCCAGCTTGCCGGTCGGGCGCCGGGGCGGCGCTTCCTGCTCACCCCGCTCAGCGGCGGCCTCCCCGAACGCTGCAGCATCGGTGCCCACGGAAGCTGCCGGGCCCTCATCGCTCATCCCGACATTCAGCGGTTCCACCGCCAAATCGGCCGAGGCGCCTGCGGCGACGAGGCCGGCTGCGGTGAGACGGAGGCCGTGGTGCTGGCCGGCCTCGTCGCTCTGCCAAGCGATTGTCGCGTCATCCACCGGCACTTCCTCGACGAGCTCCATCTTGAGCAGGGTACCGAGAAGGTTGCGCTGCGCTCCCCCGCGGGTGCGGATCGTCGGTGGCAGAGGGAGGACCATGTGATCGGGCCGCTGCGCGGCGGTGGTCAGGATGAGCAACTGGGCGACGGTGAGGGTCTTGGTGGTGGACATCGGGATGGTTCCTTGAGCGGGAGACCGCACCATGCGGCGCTCCCACCACCCGAAGCCCGGCTCTTGCCGGGTTTGCTCTCGCGGGCTGCCTGCCCCCGCGGCGCGTCAGCACCAATGCTTCCTGTCGCAGGGAAGTCGAGCGGAATGTGCAGGTACGCCTCCGATGCGCCGATGCGGGCATCTCACCTCGCCTTCATCGACCGAAGCACGGTTGGTTGACGCCGTTGCCCCGGCGCAGGTTCAAGTTGGGGACACGCAAGCAGCTTGGTTTGCTGCTGACGGGCCGTATCCGTCCGGCGAGGGCCGCCTACCGCGTTTGGGCGGAACCTGTCCTGTGATCCTACGGGCGTTCTTTGGCGCGCCGTTAAGGACAGGGGCGGATGGCGGGATGGACATCATCACCGGGGTCGAGCGGCGTCGTCATTGGCGGCCCGAGGACAAGCTGCGGATCCTCGCCGAGTTGGACGAGCCGGGGGCGAAGTTCGTGGATGTGGCGCGGCGGCACGATGTGAGCCGCGGTTTGTTGTGGCAGTGGCGGGATGCGCAGCGGCGCGGTGTGCTGGTGATGGAGGAGGCGACCTTCATGCCGGTGCGCGGGGACTGTCAGGAATTCCGTGTGTGGCCGGTCGGTTGAACGACACGGTCAGGCCATGGCTTTGGTGAAGCGTTCGCCGAACAGGACGGCGAACTGGGCCTTGGCCATGGACCACTCACG
>NZ_STGD01000024.1 GCF_005222755.1 Roseomonas sp. HF4 | reverse complement strand
CCCGACCAGGCGCCATTCGTCCCTCGGCTACCTCTCGCCCATCGAATTCGAAGCAAGGAAGATGCTCATGAAGGACTGACCACTGCCCGCAGACCGTCCACAGAACCGGGGCAACTTCAACTCCAGCTTCCGGCTCTCCGTCGAGCGCTGAGCGAGCACCAGTCTCGCTGCCTCGATACGCCGGGATAACTTACCCGCCTTGCCCGTGCCCATCGCGCATGCGACTAACTGCTCGTCTTCCGGACCTGCCGCACGGCTGATTCGTGCTTCGGGCCAACTGCGGACTGATGCAGCGCGGCGTATGATCACCGCACCCAAGATGTGTCTATGCAGAATCAGACATCGGTTGTCGGGCGTTGATGTGAGCCGGCGGCTGCTTCTGTCCGCAAGTGAGTGACGACCTACCGAAATCGAAATGAACGGACTACCTCTTGGCGACCCATTAGTGAGTTGCGACGTGACGGAACTTGCCTGTGCGCTGGACGTCAGCTAAATTTATCTTGTCAATGCTCAATGCGACCACTTTAATTACAATTATTGCATAATCTTTGTAGCTCCCCGATACGCAGCAAAGAGAGAGGTCCCTCATGAAGACAAAGTTGATTACGATTATAGGCGCCGGTATCGGTGGGCTGACCGCCGCTCTGGCGCTGCAACGCAGGGGTTTTAAGGTCCAAGTCTTCGAGCGCAGTAAAGAAATACGCGAAATTGGCGCCGGCATCACCGTCTCCCCAAATGCTCGCCGAGCTTTACGAGACCTGGAGATCGACCAAAAACTCGAATCCTGTTCCAGTAGTGCGCAAGAGATGTACATATGTGATTATGCGACCGGGCAAGTAAAGTACAGAAATTTCGACTCCTCTATTGTCGAAAAGTACGGATTTCATGTTCTCCAGGTTCATCGAGCGGATCTACACGATCTCCTGCTTCGAGCTGTCAAAGCGAATGATGAAAATGCGCTGCATGCCGGTCATGAATTCGTTAATTTTGAGCAGGATGAGCATGGCGTGTCGGCCGCGTTCGCCAATGGAGCGTTAGCGCGTGGCGATGTTCTCATTGGAGCGGACGGCTACGCATCCGCGGTTCGATCCTGTCTTTTTCCGAGCGAGGCACCGAAATTCACAGGGCAGGTTTCATTTCGAGCTCTGATTCCCCGTGACTTGGTGCCGACATCGATCCTAGAGCGAGGCTTGGCGTATTACCCGAGTCCGAAGCGAACGTTGATGCATTATCCTATGCGCGGCGGCAAGATTTTCAACCTCCTTGGCAACGCGCAGTCGGCAAATTGGGAAGAAGAAGGCTGGTCAATTTCCGCCACTGCCGAAGAGTTCGCCCAAGCTTATGCGGACCACGCGCCGGAAGTTCTGGCATTAATCCGCGCCGTCCCGGCGGGAGGATTGTTCAAATGGGGCTTGCGCGATCGCGAGCCGTTGCAGACTTGGACTGTGGGTCGCGTTACGGTGCTGGGCGACGCGGCGCACCCGATGACGCCGTTCTTAGGCCAGGGCGCGTGCATCGCCATGGAGGACGGCTTGGTACTGGGCCGCGCATTCGCTGCCGCTGAAACGGTCGAGGACGCATTGCATCGCTACGAGGCCGCTCGCAAGACTCGCGGCACGAACGTGCAGATTTGGTCCCGTGAACAAGGTCAAGCCCTGCAGAATGGTCACAAAGGTCGTACAGCGATTGATCGTGGGTTATACGACTATGATCCGGTGTCTGCTCCGGTTTAGCCGAGAGAATTGTCCCGATCTCCGCACATCGTCCTGAAGCCGCACGAAACGAAGAACCGGAAACTGCTCGAATGGCCAATTCCGCCTGGCGCGGCGGACCTCGTCGAGGAATACGTCCAAAAGTTCCGTCCTGCCCTGGCGGATTCGGCGTGCCCCTACTTGTTTCCTGGGGGCAACCGCTGCGGCTGCGCCAGTCAGGGCAGCGTCTCGACGAACATCGTCAAAGCTGTGGCTCGGGAAGCGGGAGTTCGCATCAATGTGCACCTACTCCGCCACTTTGCGGCGTATCTCTACTTAAAGCGGCATCCTGGCCGGTATGGCGTGGTCGCGAAGATCCTCGGGCACAAGAATGTTGCGACAACGGTCAGTTTCTACGACGCGTTCGAGGAGGCAGCGGCGGCGAAGGCGTTCGACGCCGTGCTCGATGCGGAGCGACGGGCAACGCGCGTCACTGCCGTGGCCGCGCGGAGCAGGCGGGCGCCGCGCCAGGCGCCAACGTCACGGAGGCGCGCATGAGCCCGCGCCTTGATCCGCGGCGGCGCTGCTTGCCGGTTGCGGAATGGCCAGCGCTGGACCGGCAGGCCTGGATGGCCGGCCTCCCTGGTCGCGAGAGGCGTCGGTTCAGCGAGAGCACGCGGGCAGTCCGGCTTGGCCCGGTCGCGCTCGACAAGGCGGAGAAGGGCTGGGGTCGTTTCCTGACATTCCTGGACCTGCGCGGCGATCTCGATCGCGGCGTCGGACCGGCCGCTCGTCCGACGCGCGAAAGGATCGCCGCCTTCCTCGACGAGATGATCGAGTTGGGGAATGCGGATCACACGATCACGGGTCGGTTGCAGGAGCTCACCGACGCCTTGCGGGTCATGGCGCCGGGCGAGGACTTCCGCTGGATCCAGGCGCCGGACGGCGTCCCCATTCGCACCCTGCTCGACATGCGCAAGCGCGACCTGGTCGTCTACCATCCGCGCGTCCTGTTCGAGTGGGGCGTTCGCTTGATGGAGGAGGCTGTTGCGATGCGCGCGCCGTGCCGACGCCGGGTCCGGCTCCGTGATGGGTTGATGATCGCCGTGCTTGCCTCGAGGGCGCCCCGTCGCCGTTCCATGCAGATCATGGAACTCGGCCATCAACTGCGCCACGACGGCGAAGGCTGGTGGATCACGCTTGGGCGGAAGGACGTCAAGACGAGGAAGCCGCTCGAATATCCCGTCCCGAAAACCCTCTGGCCCTGGGTTGAACGCTACCTCCACACCGAGCGGCGGGAGCTGCTGGGTGGGACGGTCTCCGACGCACTCTGGATCGGCAGCCATGTCGAGCCGCTGCGGGCTCCCGCCACCCGCATCTTCGAGCAATCGGCGCGGGAGTTCGGTCGCGACAAGCGGTTCGGGCCGCATCGCTTTCGCTACGGCATCGCGACCTATGGTCCGCGGGAGTTGCCGGACAGCCCGGGGGTGACGACGAAGATCCTCGGCATCACGCCCGACATCGAGGGCGAACACTACGACCGCGGCGACCAGGTCGCCGCCGCGCATGATTTTCATGATGCGCTCGCGGAGGAGCGCCGGCGCACCTCGGTGTTGGCGCGGCGTATCCGGGAGGAGCGCCGGCAGCGGCGCTCGGCCCCCGATCCGGGTTCCGCGGAGAACCGCCGATGACCGTGCGCGTCGCGCTCTACGCCCGGTTCAGCAGCGATCTGCAGAACGCGGCCTCGATCGGGGACCAGCTGCGGCTATGCACGGCGCGTGCGGAGCGCGAGGGCTGGACCATCACCGGCTCCTACACGGATGCGGCCGTCTCCGGCACGTCGCTTGTCCGGCCCGGCTACCAGGCCCTTTTGGCGGACATCCGTGGCGGCAAGGTCGACCTCGTCCTCGCGGAGAGCCTCGACCGTTTCTCGCGCGACCTCGAGCATGTCGCGGCCTTCTACAAGCAGGCCACGTTCCAGCAGGTGAAGGTCGTGACCCTCGGCGAGGGCGAGATCTCGGAGCTGCATGTCGGCGTCCGGGGCGCCATGGGTGCCTTGTACTTGCGGGACCTCGCCCAGAAGACCCATCGCGGCCAGGAGGGACGCGTCCGCAAGGGTCGCGCCTGCGGCAGGACGCCCTATGGCTATCGCCCGCTGCGCCGCCTCGGCGCTGACGGCGAGCCGGAGCGCGGCCTGCGTGAGATCGAGCCGGCCGAAGCGGCGATCGTGCGGCGGATTTTTGCCGAATTTGTCGAGGGCCGCAGCCCGAGAGCGATTGCCGCTGCCTTGAACGCAGATGGCATTCCCGGCCCGTCCGGCGCCCCCTGGTATGACGCCAGCATCCGAGGGCGGGCGGGGCGGGGCGATGGCATCCTCCGCAATCCGGCCTACGCCGGTCTGCTGCGCTGGAACCGCCACGCGCGGCTGCGCGACCCGGTCACCGGATCTCGGGTTGTCCGTGCCCGCGCGAAGGAAGAGATCGTCGAGGTCCCCGTCCCCGCGTTGCGGATCATCGACGACGCCCTCTGGCAGCGGGCGCAGGCTCGTCTCGCCGACGAGGCGGCTCCCATCCGGGATGATGGTGACGTGGCGTTCTGGGATCGGCGGCGGCCGCGCCACCTGCTGTCCGGGAAGGTGGTCTGCGGCGTCTGCGGCCACGGGTTCCGCTCGGTGGGCAAGGACTACCTCGCCTGCGCGGCGGTGCGGAACGGCCGCGGCTGCGCCAATACCCGGCGCGTGAGGCGTCCCAAACTCGAGGCGATGGTGATGGAAGCGCTTGGGACGCGGCTGATGCGCCCAGACCACCTGGCGGCGTTCTGCAAGGCCTTCGTCGAGGAGTGGAACACGGCCCAGGCCGAAGCGTCCGCCGCGGCCGAGGCTGGCAGGAGGGAGCTTCAGGCGGTGGACCGGAGGCTCGAGAACCTCATCGAGGCCATCGCCGAAGGGGTGCGCGCGCCAGGGGTGCAGCGCAAGCTCGAGGAGCTGGAAGCACGGAAGCAGCAGCTGCTCGCCGCCCTCGAGGAGGAGCCGGCTCCCGCACCGGCCCTGCACCCGAACCTTGCCGAACTCTACGCCAGGCGGGTTGCCGCGCTGCGACAGGCCATCGAGGGCGGCGACGCGCCGGAGGTGCTGGAGGCAGCACGTGCGCTGATCGACAAGGTGGTCATCAGCCCCGGCAAGGACCCCGATGATCCGTCGGAGATCGAACTCGTCGGCCACCTCATAGCCATGCTCAAGGCCGGTGGCGCCTTTCCCGGCCGCGAGGATGCCACCGCTACCCGGCTCGTGACAGGCGTGGCCTCAGGTTCGACAAAGGAGGGTATGGGGGAGATTCTCCTCACCCGCCCCGTCAACACCTGTCCCGCGCGTGCCGTCCCCTCACGCCGCCGCGCGTCGCCCCCAGCCCGGGTTCACCAGCGCCGAGCCCGCGCCGAGCCGTGCCCGGGCCGCCGCGTATTCGGCCGCCAGCCGGTCCACCAGTGCCGCCGTCGGCACCACGGCGCCGATGCCGCCCACCGACTGCCCCGCGCCCCAGATGTCCTTCCACTTCCGCTTGCGGTCGGTGCCGAAGTTCATCTGCGACCCTTCCTGGCCGCCGAGGTTGTCCGGGTCCAGCCCGGCGCGGCGGAGCGACGGCTTCAGGTAGTTGCCGTGCACGCCGGTGATGAGGTTCGTGTAGACGATGTCCTGCGCGCTGCTCTCGACGATCATGCGCTTGTAGTCCTCGACCGCACGGGCTTCCCCGGTCGCGATGAAGGCGCTGCCCATGTAGGCGAAGTCGGCGCCCATCGCCTCGGCCGCCAGGATGCTCCGGCCATGCGCGATGGCGCCCGAGAGCGCGATCGGCCCGTCATACCAGGCGCGGGTTTCCTGCAGCAGCGCGAAGGGCGATTGCGCGCCGGCATGCCCGCCGGCACCTGCGGCGACCAGCACCAGCCCGTCCGCGCCCTTCTCGACCGCCTTGTGGGCGAAGGTCTGGTTGATCACGTCGTGGATGACGTGCCCACCATAGGCATGGATCGCCTCGTTCACCTCGGGCCGCGCGCCGAGGCTCGTGATGATCAGCGGCACCTTGTGCTTCACGCAGAGCGCCAGGTCCTGCTCCAGCCGGTCGTTCGAACGGTGGACGATGAGGTTGATCGCGAAGGGCGCCGAGGGCCGGTCGGGGTGCGCCGCGTCATGCGCGGCCAGGCGGTCGCGGATCTCGGCCAGCCATTCGTCCAGCTGCTCGATCGGCCGCGCGTTCAGCGACGGCATGGACCCGATGATGCCCGAGGTGCATTGCGCCACCACCAGGTCCGGCACCGAGATGATGAACAGCGGCGAGCCGATCAGCGGCAGGCGCAGGCGGCCCTTGAGGCTCTCGAGTAGGGTCATGGCGGTCGCTTCCTCCGACGTGTCGCTCCAGCCTTGCGCCCCGCGGCCCCGCTGTCGAGGGCGCCGCGCCGCGCATTTCCGCTGGCCTTCCCGTTCTTCGCGGTTGCAGCATGGCGCCATGGACGATGCTCCGCCGCCCGACCTGCTCCACGACCTGCTCGCCCGCCTGCACGCGGCGCGCGAGGCCGCGGCCGCCGACCCGTTCGGCGACCCGGTGCTGCTCGTCGCGCTCGACATCAGCCGCGCGATGGATGAAGGGCGGATCACCGCCGGGGCGCTGAGCGTCCTGATCGCGCGCATGGCGCGCGACGCCGCCGCCGGCCGCGCGCGCCGGCTCGCGGCCTATGCGGGCATGGGGGAGGATGCGGCCGCCCTCGAAGCCGTGGCCGCGCGGCTCGTGCGCCCCGACCCGGACGACAGCCCCGTCCCCTTCGCCGCCTTCCGCGACGCGGTCGAGCGCATCCGCTTCGCCGCCGTCTTCACCGCGCATCCGACCTTCTCCCTGCCGCCCGCGACCGGCGCCGCGATCGCCGCCGCCGCCTGCGGGGCGCCGTTGCCCGAAGGTCTCGCGCACCGCCCCGCCCCCCCGACGCTCGAGGAGGAATTCGCCCAGGCCGTCGCCGCCATGACGCGCGGCCGGGATGCGCTCGACGCCCTCTCGGACGCGCTGCTCGCGGCGGGGCAGGAGGTCTGGGGGGACCGGGCGCTCGCGCTGCTGCCGCGCCCGGTCGTGCTGTCCTCCTGGGTCGGCTACGACACGGACGGCCGCACCGATATCGGCTGGCAGGACACGCTCAGGCTGCGGCTGCGCATGAAGGGGCTGCAGCTGGCCCGGCTGGCGGAGCGGCTGGAGCCGCTCGGTGACTGCGCCGCGCCGATCGTATCCCGCGCGCGGGAGGCTGCCGCGGCCGTCGCCGCGCAGGAGGCCGCCGCCCCGCCGGCTCCGGAGGCTGAGGCCACCCGCGCCTTCGCCCTGGCCATGCTGGAGGGGCGGGAGGCGGCGCTCGGCACGCCTGAGCCGCTGCTGGCGCTGTTCCCCGCCGCCATCGAAGCCGCGCCCGATGCGGCGTCCCGCCTTGCCCTCGCCGTGCAACGCGCCGGGCTCGCCGCGCATGGGCTCGCGCTGGCGCACACGCAAGTCCGGCTCAATGCGACGCAGGTCCACAACGCGCTCCGCCAGCGCCTCGGCATCGTGGCCTCGCCCGAGGACCGGGCGGCGCGGCGCGGTCTGCTGGCGCAGGTGAACGCCGCGCTGACCGAGGTCGAGCCCGTGCCCGTGGACTACGGTGCGCTGCTGGCCGAGCAGGCCTCCGCCGTGCGGCTGGTCATGACCGTCGCGCAGCTGCTGAAGCACGTGGACGGCAGCCAGCCCGTGCGGTTCCTGATCGCCGAGACCGAGACCGGCTACACGCTGCTCGCCGCGCTTTGGCTCGCGCGCCGGTTCGGCATCGCGGAGAAGGTCGAGATATCACCGCTGTTCGAGACGGCGGATGCGCTGGAGCGGGGCGAGCGCGTGCTGGAGGAAGCGCTGCGCAGCCCGCACTACCGGGACTACCTCCGCGCCCATGGGCGGCTCTGCCTGCAGTTCGGCTATTCGGATTCCGGGCGCTACGTGGGCCAGCTCGCTGCCTCCTACCTCGCGGAGCGGCTCAAGATCCGCCTGGCCGAGCAGATGCGCCGCCACGGGCTCGAGGGGATCGAGCTGGTGCTGTTCGACACGCATGGGGAGAGCATCGGCCGCGGCGGCCATCCCGAAAGCCTCGCCGACCGCTTCGCCTATCTCTCGCCGCCCGCCGCGCGCGCCGCGCTGGCCGAGGCCGGCTTGCCGCTCCGCGAGGAGACGGCCTTCCAGGGCGGCGACGGCTACCTGCTGTTCGGCACCGACCAACTGGCGCTCGCGACCGTCGCGCGGATCGCCGAGCATGCCTTCGCGCCGCCTGCCGCGGCGGCCGACCCGATCTACGAGGAAGCCGACTGGAGCACCGACTTCTTCGCCACCAGCCGGCGGGAGATGGCGGCGCTGGTCGAGGACTCGGGCTATGCCGCGCTGCTCGGTGCCTTCGGGCCGGGCTTGCTGGACAAGACGGGGTCGCGCCCGGCGGCGCGGCAGGTGCAGGGGATGGGCGGGCCGGCGCGCATCGCGCACCCGTCGCAGCTGCGCGCCATTCCGAACAACGCGATCCTGCACCAGATGGGCTTCCTCGCGAACACGCTGCACGGGCTCGGCGCCGCCGCGGCGGCGAACCCCGAGAGCTTCGCCGACCTCGCGGAACGCTCGCCCCGCTTTGCCCGCGCGCTGTCCATGGCGCGGCGCGCGGCCGCCTGTTCCGACCTCGGCGTCCTGCGCGCGGGGGTGGACATGCTCGACCCGTCCCCCTGGCTCGACCGCGCCGGCTTCTCGAAGCGCGCGGGGCGGCGGCAGGCGCTGACGGCGGTCGCGATGGCGCTGGAACGCCTTGGCCTCTCGCCCGCCACGCGGCGGATGTTCCGCCGGCTGCAGGCGGACCACCAGGCGCTGCGCGCGGCCTGGCCGGACCTGCCGGCCATGGGCGACCGCCTCGTGCTCGCGCATGCGATCCGGCTTTGCCTCGTGCAGCGGCTCTGGCTGCTGGCGGTGACGCTGCCGGATTTCAGCCCCCGGCATGGCGAGACGCGGGACAGCCTGGTCGCGCGGCTGCTGCAGCTCGACGTGCCGCCGGTGCTGGAGCTGCTCGCGGCGATCTTCCCGGCCGTGCCGGACCCCGCCTCGGGCCTCGACTTCGGAGAGCCCGCGGCACCGCGGGAGGGCGCCTCCTACGCCGCAGAGCATGCGACCATCCTGGCGCCGATGGCGGAATTCTTCGCGCTGGTGCGGGAATGCTCGGCGGTGGTGGCGCACGAGGTCGGCGCCTTCGGGTGAAGGCCCCGCGGCGGCGGTTGATGCCAGGCGCAAGAAGGTCCGACCTGCGGCCCGCCGGGCGCCTGAGGGGCACGAAGGTGCGACCTGCGTGCGCCAGGTATCAGAAGCGGATGCAGGCGCGGCGATAGACGGTCAGCACCGATTGCTGGCGGAAGCGTGCCTTCCACGCATCCTCGACCGGGCGCATCCGGGCGGCCGCGGCGGCCGCGTCGGCGCCGGGCAGCACGACGACCAGCACCTTGCTCTCCTCCTGCAGGATGCGCCCGTCATGCCCGCGCCATTGGCCGAGGCCGTCCTGCGCGGTCAGCCCGTCCGGGAAGGCGGGGGTGACGGTGTCGGCCAGGAAGGCGCGCCATTCGGCCTCGCTGACCGGCGCGCGGTCGCGGACCGAGCGGCCGAAATAGGCCTCGGCCACGGTCGCGGCCTCGGTGCCGCCGGGGCAGGGGGGCTCGGCCGGGGCGCAGGCCGCAAGGAAGCCCAGCGCGGCGAGCGCGGCCGCCCTCATGCCGTGGTGGCGAGCAGCGCGACCCCTGCCGCGATCAGCCCGATCGCCGCGACCTTCTGGACGCCGAGGGATTCGCCGAACACCGCCCAGCCGACGATCGCGATCACGATGTAGGAGGCGGCCGTGCAGGGCAGCGCCACGCTCATCGGGATCTTGCGCAGCGCCACGATATACAGGAGCGCCGCGCCGCCGTAGCACACCAGGCCGACCATGGTCGGCACGCGGAACAACTGGTGGATGAAGCCGCCATCCGCCGCGACGGCGCCCGAGGCACCCGACTTCAGCAGCACCTGCCCGACCAGGGAGGTCGTGATGGCCGCCGCCAGCGCGATCCAGTAGGCCGTCATGTCGTCGTCTCCCGTGCCGCGATCACTTCCCGCACGACGCCCTGCGGCTTGCCGTTGGCCGACATGAAGGCGCGCCCGACATATTCGCCGAGCACGCCGAGGATGATGAACTGCACCCCCGCGATCAGCAGCGTGACCGTCATCAGCGAGGCCCAGCCGGAGGGGGTCTCGCCGATCAGCGCCTCGAAGACCACCCAGGCGGCCGCGATCAGACCGAGGAAGCCCATCCCGACGCCGGCGACCACGGCGAGGCGCAGCGGCAGCACCGAGAAATTCGTCGCCAGGTTCAGCCAGAGCCGGATCAGCCGGCGCATGGTGTAGTTCGACCGTCCCTCGGCGCGCGCGAAGTGCTTCACCTCGATGCTGTCGAGCCGCTGCGTCACCTGCATCAGCAGCCCGTCGATGTAGGGGTAGGGGCCGCGGTACTTCACGACCTCGGCCACCGCCAGCGCCGACATGCAGCGGAAGGACGAAAGATAGAGCCCTTTCGGCTTGTCCATAAGCTGGTCGGCCACCCAGTTGGCGAAGCGGGAGCCGAGGTTGCGCCAGCCTTCGTGCTCCTTCACCGCGTAGCGGGTGTAGACCACGTCGAAGCCGCCGAGCCGGGCGTGGTCGTAGAGCTTCACGACCTCCTCAGGCGGGTTCTGCAGGTCGTCGTCCATGGTGATGACGTAGGCGCCGCGGGCGTGGCGGAGCCCGGTCATGACCGCGTTGTGCTCGCCGAAGTTGCGCGCGTGCTCGATGTAGGTGAGCGGGACGGTGGCGCTGCGCGCCAGGTCACGACAGACATCGCCGGAATTGTCCGGGCTGCCGTCGTTGACCAGCACGATCTCGAGCCCGCCCTCGGGCCGCAGCTTCGACAACTCGGCGACCAGCGCGCCGACGGTCGCCGCGCCGCGATAGACCGGCACGACGATGGTGAGGCCGACCGGATGCGTCGTTCCGGCCGCGGTGGTGGGCATGGAGGCAGTCTCCGGCATCAGGGCCGCGTTGCGGCGAGAAGGATGGACCCGCCGGCCGGATAGCGCAGGCCGAGCCGGGCGAGGAAGCGTTCGGCTGCCGTCGCGCCATGCAGCGCGGCATCGAGCCAGGGCGGGAAGGCGTGGACGTCGCTGCGGGCCTCGGCGTCCGAGCGCAGCACCTTGCGCTGCAGCACCATCAGCGGCAGCAGGACCGCGTTCCAGTAGCGCGCCTCGACGGCGGCGAAGCCGGCGGCCTCGACCATGGCGCGGGCGGCGCGCGCGGTGAAGCGGCGGTCGTTGTGCACGCGCACGTCGTGCGCGGAATGCAGCCAGTCATAGGCGGGCAGGTTCAGCACCAGCGTCCCGCCCGGCATCAGCACGCGGTGGAATTCGGCCAGGGCCCGCGCGGGGTCCACCGCGCGGTGGCTCAGCACGTCGCAGGACGCGAGCGCGGCGAAGGCCCCGTCGGCGAAGGGGAGGCTGTTGGCATCGCCCGCGGTCGCGACGGCGCCCGACTTCTCCGCTGCCCGCCGGGCCGCGTCGGGGTTGAAGTCGAGCCCCGCGAGTGGCCGGCCGAGCGCGGCCAGGCGGCAGAGCAGCCCGCCCGTGCCGCAGCCGGCATCGAGGACCGCGCCGGCCGGGCCGGGCCGGCGGGCGAGCGTGTCGAGCACGCGGGCATGGAGGGCGCGGTACCACCACATGCGCTCCTCCGCCGCATCCATCAGGTCGTATTCGGCAGGTTCCACGGTGAGGCTACATGCCGCGCGAGCAAGGCCGGAACAAGGCAGCAACGCCTTGGCGCCGCCGCTGCGGCGGGGCATGCTCCCTCCAAACGGGGCAGGAAGGCGCCACGCGTCGATGAACGGGGACGAGGGGGGAAGGGAGAACGCGGTCACTGCCGCGTCCTTCGGCGTGCGCGAGACCGCCGGCATGCGAGACAACGCCAGCATGCACGAGTCCGCCGCCGCCCCGCCGCTGGCATTGCCGGAACGTCGCTGGCTGCGATGGGTCGCCGCGGTGCCGGCGCTGTTCTTCGTCGCCATGGTGCTGAAGCCGCCGCTGAACCACGACGCGGCGGCCGTGCTCGACTTCTCCCAGCGATGGCTGGCCGGCGCGCGGCTTTATGTCGACCTCATCGACGTCAATCCGCCGCTCATCTTCATCCTGAACCTGATCCCGGCCTGGATCGCGAAGCACACGCCGCTCGGCGCGCCGCAGGCCTTGCTGCTTTGCCTGCTGGCGCATGCGGCGATGCTCTGGCGCATGACGGTCGCGCTCCGGCGCGGCCGGGCGGAGGGACCGGTCGAGGCTGCGGTGCTGACGGCGGCCTTCCCGCTGCTGATCGTCCTTGCGGGCTCGGATTTCGGCCAGCGCGAGGTGTTGATGGCGATCACCGCCATTCCCTACGCGCTGCTCGCGGAGCGCCGGATCGAGGGGGAGAGCGTGCCGTGGCGGCTGGCGCTCGGCGTCGCCGTGGCGGCGGCGCTCGCCTTCGCGCTGAAGCCCCACTTCCTGGCGGTGCCGGCGCTGGTCGAGGCGCTTGTCCTTCTCCGCCGCGGCCGTGCCCGCGCGCTGCGCGACCCCGTGCCCTGGGTCATGGCGGTGATCTGGGTGCTCTACCTCGCGAGCATCCCGGTCTTTTTCCCCGACTATTTCGGCCATGTCGTGCCGCTGGGCTGGGAGGTCTACGCCAACATCCACGGCGCCGGGCCGCTCACGGTGCTGGTGACCGACCTGATGGGCTCGGCGACGCTGCTGATGCTCCTCGTGGTGCCGTTCGCGCTGCGGCGCGGCGCCGGGCCGCTCCCGCAGGCGCTGGCGCTGGCCTGCTTGGGCGCCTTCCTGTCGGCGTGGGTGCAGCACAAGGGCTGGACCTACCACGTGCTGCCCATCACGATCCTGGCCTTCGCCGCCGCCGCCGTCGCGCTCTCGCGCTGGACGGATGCGACGCTGCCGGCCGAGCGGGCGGCGGCGGCGGCCCCGGTCTTCGCCGTCGTCGCCGCCTTCGGCATCGGCGGCTATGCCATCCGCGGCGGGGAGGCGCCCTGGCGGCAGCTCTGGTTCAAGGCCGAGCAGACGGGCCGCATGACGGAATGGTTGCGGCGCGAGGCCTTCGGCGGGAGTATCCTCGTCCTCAGTCCCGAGATCCTTCCGGTCTATCCATCCGTGACCTATGCCGAAGCGCGGCCGACGCTGCGCACCATGAGCATCTGGCCGTTGCAGGGTGCCTACCGCACCTGTCCGCCCGGGGCCGCGCCCTATCGGACCCCGGCCCAGATGAGCGCCGCCGAGTTCACCTTCTGGCACCGGACGGCGGAGGATTTCGCCCGGGCGCCGCCGCGCGCGGTGCTGGTGACGAACTTCGCGCACATTCCCGCATGCGGCGACCGCTTCGACCTCGTCGCGTATTTCTCGACCCATCCGCTCTTTGCGCGAAACTGGACACGCTACCGGCCGGCTGGGGAGATGGAGGGCTACCGCCTCTTTCTCCGCATGCGATGAGACGGGCGGGCAGCATTCCTGGCGCAGCGCGTGGGTGACGCCGGGGGGCGCTCTCGGCACGGCCTGACGACGCCGACCGGCGCCGAGGCGCTGCGCGGCATCGGGCTCATCCTCGCGGCCTATGTCGTGATCACCGGCGCGGATGTGGCCGTGAAGTGGGCCCTGCCCGAAGTCGGCGTCGCGGTCTCGATGATCGTGCGCGGCGTGATCGGTGCCATGGCCGTGCTGGTTCTCACGCGCGGGCGCGGCATCATGCCCCGCAACCGGTCGCTGCTCGCGATGCGGGGTCTGCTCCACTGCGCGGTCTCGGCCACCTGGTACTGGGCCTGGGTATCGGGCATGGCGCTGGTCGATTCCTACGCCATCGCCGCCGCCGCGCCGCTCGCGATGACGCTGCTCGCCATCCCGATGCTGAGCGAACGCGTTGGCTGGCGGCGTTGGACCTCGACCGCCATCGGTTGCGCGGGCGTGCTGATCATGCTGCAGCCGGCGGGCGACCTTTGGCGCTTCGAGACGCCCTTCCTGCTAGTCGCGGTGGTCGCCATGGCGGTGACGCGGATCTGGACGCGGGTGCTCTCGGCGACCGACGGGCCGGGCGCGGTCGCTTTCTGGCTGATGGTGGCGCATATCCCGGTCGGCATCGCGCTGCTGCCCTTCTTCCCGGCGCCGGAGGCCATGCCGGGGCCGGGCGTCGTCGTGGCGCTGGTCTTTTTCGGCATCGCGAACGCCATCGCGCACATGCTCTTCGCGCGCGCCTTCGCGCTCGCCCCCGTCTCGGCGCTGGCGCCCTACGAATATTCGCCCCTGCTGATCGGGGGGCTGATCGGCTTCCTCATCTGGGCCGAGGTGCCGGCCTGGACCACGGTCGGCGGTGCGCTGATCGTCATCGCCGCCGGCCTCTACAACCTGCACCGCGAAAGGGTGCGTCGCGCCGAGGAACGCCGCGCTTCCGGCGGCCCCTGATGCCGCTGCGCCATGACATCCGCCGCGGCGCTCTGCTGATGCTGGGGGCGACCGCGCTCTTCACCGTCATGTCGGCCATCATCAAGGGCATCTCGGCCGAGATCCACTTCATCGAGACCATGTTCTTCCGCTCGGCCTTCGCGCTGCCGGTGATGGCGGTCATCGCGGCGCGCATGCGCGACCCGGGGCTGCTGCGGACGAAGCGCTTCCCCGCCCACACCGTCCGCGCCTTCACCGGCACCATGGCGCAGGGATGTTCCTTCTACGCGCTGACCGTCCTGCCGCTGGCCGAGCAGACGGCGCTGACCTACACGACGCCGCTGTTCGTCACGCTGCTCTCGATCCCCTTCCTCGGCGAGCGCGTCGGCATCCATCGCTGGTCGGCCGTGCTGCTGGGCTTCGCCGGCATCATGGTGATCGCGCTGGGCAATGGGGCGTTCCAGGGTGGCAGCCTGCCGGACCGGGTGGCGGCGATCGGCATGGCGGCGGCGGTGGCCCAGGGGGTCTGGTCGGCGATGACGACGCTGCTGGTGCGCAGCCTGTCGGCCACCGAGAGCTCGGCCACCATCGTGCTCTGGCAGTCGCTGCTGATGACCGCCTTCACGCTGGTCGCGCTGCCCTTCGTCTGGACCTGGCCGAGCCCGCTCGAATGGCTGCTGCTGATCCTGGTCGGGCTGGTGGGCGGCGTCGCGCAGATCATGCTGACCGAGGCCTATGCCTCGGCGCAGGTCTCGGCGCTCGGGCCCTATTCCTACACGTCCATCCTCTGGGCTGTGGCGATGGGCTGGGTGCTGTTCGACGATGCGCCGGGGGTCGGCACGCTAGCCGGGTCGGCGCTGATCGTGGCCGCCGGTCTCTATATCCTGCACCGCGAACTCAAGCGCGCGGCCGAGCGGAGGAAAGAGTGACCATCCCCTTCCTGAAGGACGACACCCTGCCGGTGGGCGAGGCGGCCTGGGTCGCGCCGGGCGTGCGCCGCCTGCTTTGCGGAAATCCGGGCCCCTTCACCTTCCGCGGCACCAACACCTGGATCATCGGCCGCGGCGGCGCGCTGGCGGTGCTCGATCCGGGGCCGGAGGATGCGGCGCACCTCGACGCCATCCTGCGCGCGACGGCGGGGGAGCGGATCTCGCACATCCTCGTCTCCCACACGCACCGCGACCATTCGCCGGGCGCGGCCGCGCTGCAGGCGGCAACCGGCGCGGCCACCTTCGGCTTCGGCCCGCACATGACGCCGCCCGACCAGGGCGGCGAGGGCGGCGACCACACCTTCCGCCCCGACGCGACGCTGGCCGACGGTACTGCGATCGAGGGCGATGCCTGGCGCCTGACCGCGCTGCACACGCCCGGCCATTGCGCCAATCATCTCTGCTTCGCGCTCGAGGCGGAGGAGAGCGAGGGCGTGCTGTTCAGCGCCGACCACGTCATGTCCTGGTCGACCACCGTGGTCAGCCCGCCCGATGGCGACATGGCGGCCTACATGGCCTCCCTCGCGCGGCTCGCGGCGCGCGACGACAGGCTGTACCTGCCGGGGCACGGGCCGCCGCTGCACGAGCCTGCCGGCTTCGTCGCCGCGCTGGCCGCGCACCGGCGGGAGAGGGAGGCGATGGTGCTGGACGCGCTGCGCGCCGCGACGCGCGCGACGGCTCAGGATCTCGTCGCGCCCGTCTATGGCCCCGCGCTGGATGCGCGCCTGGTGCCGGCGGCGGCGCGCAGCCTGCTCGCGCACCTCATCAAGCTGGCGGCGGAGGGCGCGGCGGCGCGCGACGGGGAGGAGTGGGAGGCGCGCTGAACGGCAGGTGGGGGGAGGGGAACCTCCCCCGAGCCCCCTCCCTGTTCTGGCACCTGGCGCCGATCACAATGAGGCTTCCGGGTCGAGGCGGATGACGTAGGAGCGCCAGTCGGCACGCTCGGCCACGCGGTCATAGAGCGCAATCGCGCCTCGGTCGGCCTCCGGCACGATCCAGCGCAGGTGCGACCAGCGGCGCGCCCGGCCGAGGTCGCGAAGCGCACCGAGCAGCGCGCGCGCGATGCCGGCGCCGCGCCGGTCCGATCGCACGAACAGGTCGTCGAGCGCGCCGCAGCGCCGCGCGAACACCGCTTCCGGCAGGTCGAAGAAGATGGCGAAGCCGACGGGCTCGCCCGCGATGGCCGCGAGAAGCACCTCGGCGCGCGGGTCGGCGGCGAGCATCGCGGCCGCCGCGACGCCGCCGGCGGCGTGCGTGCCGGCGAGCGTCTCGCGCATCTCGGCCGCATAGGCATCGAGAAGCGGCGCGAGCCGGTGCCGGTCGTCAGGCGGCAGTTCGGTGACGGAGAGCGCCATGCGCGGGCTCCTGACGCGAAAGGGGCGCCGCCCGCCTGCGCGGACGGCGCCCCGACGCCGGGATCGGCGTTCGGCTCAGCTCGTCGGCGTTTCCGTCGACGCGGTGGCTGCAGCGGCCGCGGCGGCGGCGCGCTTGGCGGCGCGCGTCACGGCAGCCTTCTTCGCCGCTTCCGAGCGTGCGGTGGACTTCACCGCCGGCTTCTTCGCGGCGGCCTTCTTCGGAGCGGCCTTCTTGGCGGCCGGCTTCTTGGCCGCCGCCTTCTTCGGAGCGGCCTTCTTGGCGGCCGGCTTCTTGGCGGCGGCCTTCTTGGCCGCAGCCTTCTTCGGGGCGGCCTTCCTGGCGGCCGGCTTCTTGGCGGCGGCCCTCTTGGCGGCCGGCTTCTTGGCGGCGGCCTTCTTCGGAGCGGCCTTCTTGGCGGCCGGCTTCTTGGCGGCGGCCTTCTTGGCAGCCGGCTTCTTCGCGGCCTTCTTGGCGGCCGGCTTCTTGGCGGCGGCCTTCTTGGCGGCCGGCTTCTTGGCGGCGGCCTTCTTGGCGGCCGGCTTGCGCTTGGCCGGCGCCTTCTTCTTCGCGGCGGCCATGGCCATCGCCTGGGCGCGCGGGGCGGCGCCTTCGGCTTCGATGGTCTCGTCGATGTCGGTCATTGTGATGGATGTCTCCGTGCGTTCCGGTGAGGAGGAGGCGATGCGACCAGGCGCGCCGTCTCCGGGGGGTACAACAGGGCGGGACAGGCGAATGCCGGGCGCGCGGATCCCGTCGCGCGTACCGTTGTCCGTGCAGTGAGCTCCGTGGCGCAGGTGCCGGAACGGACGGGGCGCGCGGTGTTTCCCCGCAGCGCATCGCCTCCGACCTCTCTCCCGCCACGACGCCGCGCAGAGGCTGCGCTGCCGGGCGGTGGTGGAAGTGCGGCAATCGCTGCCGTCCTTCCAGTGAGCCTGCGGTCCATGGACCGTCCTTCCCTGCTGCGGCGAGAGCGTCATGCCGATACGCCGGTGCTGGCCTTCTGCAATCCGATCCGACGTGGTTCGTGCGGAGCGTGATGCGCGGAGCGGGTTCCGACGAATCGCGCAAGATGATTCGCGCGCTCGTCACGCTATCTGCACCGCGCTGTGTAGTGTCAACAGAATCCGCATGCGCTCGCGCGCAAAACGCGCGTCGTCGTCATCCTCGTCGTCGCGTGTTGCGCGCGCGTCGCGGTTTGCCGCGCGTCGATGCTCGGCCGCGTGTGCGCCGAGGTTGCTCCCGCCGCGTCCGTCGCGGCGGGAACATCCGCCTCAGCCGCGGCTCGCGATCGGCACCACGGCGCGCTCGGGCACGCCGGTGTAGTGCGACAGCGGGCGGATCAGCCGGTTGTCCGCACCCTGCTCGAGCACATGCGCCGCCCAGCCCGTGATGCGCGAGCAGACGAAGATCGGCGTGAACAACGGGATGTCGAAGCCCATCAGGTAGTAGGCGGGCCCGGCCGGGAAATCGAGGTTCGGGTGGATGTTCTTCTCGGTCAGCATCACCCGCGCGAGCACGGCCGAGGTGTTCATCCAGCGCTTGTCGCCCACCACCTCGGCCATGATCTCGGCGTATTTCTTCATGGTGGGGACGCGGCTGTCGCCGGTCTTGTAGACGCGGTGGCCGAAGCCCATCACCAGCGCCTTGTGGTCGAAGCGCTCCCGCAGCCAGGCCTCGGCGACGTCGGGGGAGGGGATCTCCTTCAGCATGTGCATCACCGCCTCGTTCGCGCCGCCATGCAGCGGGCCCTTGAGGCTGCCGATCGCCGCCGTGATGGCCGAGTGCATGTCGGACATCGACGAGGTGACGAGGCGGGCGGTGTAGGTCGAGGCGTTGAAGGTGTGCTCGGCATAGAGGATCATCGAGACGTCGAAGGCCTTGATGACCTCGGGCTGCGGCACCTTCCCGAAGACCATGTGGAAGAAGTTCTCGCAGAAGGGCAGCGCCGGGTCCGGGGCGATCGGGTCGAGCCCCTTGGACAGCCGGTTCGATGCCGCGACTGCGGTCGGGATCCGTGCCAGCAGCCGCATCGCCTTGCGCCGCTGCGCCGCGTCGGAGATGTCGGCCGCCTCCGGGTCCTCCATGCCGAGGAAGGAGACTGCGGTGCGGATCATGTCCATCGGGTGCGCGGCCTTGGGGAATTCGGCCAGCACGCGGAGCAGCGCGGGGGTCAGCGCGCGATTCGCCTTCTCCTCGGCCCGGAAGGCGGCGAGCTGCGCGGTGTTCGGCAATTCCCCGTTCCACAGCAGGTAGGCCGTCTCGTCGAAGGAGGCGTTCTCGGCCAGGTCCTGCACCGGGTAGCCACGATAGGTGAGGCTGTTCGTCTCGGGCATGACCTTCGAGACGGCGGAGACGTCGGCATAGACGCCGACCAGGCCCTTCTTGATCTCTGGCGTGTCGTTCATGGCTTCCTCACTCTTGTCGTATCTGGTGGGTAGCCGGGCGGCGCACCGCCCGGCGCCGGTTGTCAGAAGATGCCGGGCTTGGCGTCGAGCAGCCCGCCGGCCGGCAGCGCCACGTTCAGCGCGCCGAGTTCGCCCGCCTTCAGCTTCGGCAGGTCCTGCACCACCTCGAGGAAGCGGTTGGCCTCCCGCGCGGAGAGGATGCCGTCGGTCAGCGTCCGGAACTTGCCGATGTACTGCTCGCGGGCGAAGGGGCGGGCGCCGTTCGGGTGGGCGTTCGCCACACCCAGCTCATCGACCAGCTTGCGGCCGTCCTTGAGCAGGATCTCGACGCGGCCGCCGAAGGCGAGCTCGTCGGGGTCCTTGGAGTGGTACTTCCGCGTCCACTCCGGGTCCTCCCGCGTCTCGATCTTGTGCCACAGCCGGACCGTGTCGGCGCGGCCGGCGCGCCGGGGCGCGTAGCTGTCGACGTGGTGCCAGCGCCCGTCCTGCAACGCGACGGCGAAGATGTACATGATGGAGTGGTCGAGCGTCTCGCGGGACGCCTTCGGATCCATCTTCTGGGGATCGTTCGCGCCTGTCCCGATCACGTAGTGGGTGTGGTGGGAGGTGTGGATGGTGATCTTGGCGATGTCCTCGAAGTCCGTGATGTGCTCGCGCATCCGGAAGGCGAGGTCGATCAGCGCCTGGGACTGGTACTCGGCCGAGTGCTCCTTGGTGTAGGTCGCCATGATGGCGCGCTTGGCCTCGCCGGCCTCGGGCAGCGGCACCTGGTAGTAGATCGGGCCATACACATCCTGGCGGTTCGACCGGCCGGCCAGCACCCAGGCGATCACGCTGTCCTCGCCCTCATATATAGGTGAGGGCGCGCCCTCCCCGCGCATGCAGCGGTCCACGGCCTCGACCGCCAGCTTGCCGGCATGGGCGGGGGCATAGGCCTTCCAGGAACTGATCTCGCCCTTGCGCGACTGGCGGAAGGAAATGGAGGTGTGCAGCGCCTGCTGGATGGACTGGAACACCACCTCCTGTTTCAGGCCGAGCAGCGTGCCGATGCCGGCCGCGGCCGCCGGGCACAGATGGGCGATGTGGTCCACCTTGTGCTCGTGCAGGCAGATGGCGCGCACGAGGTCGACATGGAGCTCGTAGCCGGTGGCGAGGCCCCGGATCAGGTCGCGGCCCGACTTCCCCATCGCCTGTGCGACGGCCAGGATCGGCGGGATGTTGTCGCCGGGGTGGGAATAGTCGGCGGCGAGGAAGGTGTCGTGCATGTCGAGCTCGCGCACCGCCGTGCCGTTCGCCCAGGCCGCCCATTCGGGCGAGACCGTCGTGCCGGACTTCACGCCCATGACCTGCGCGCCGCCCGCCTTCTTGGCGTGACCCAGCGCCATGCCGCGCGCCGAGACCACGGGGCGTCGGTTGATCGCAGCGATGGCGACCGAGGCGTTGTCGATGACCCGGTTGATGATCATCTCCTGCACGTCCTTCTCCACCGGAACCTTGTCGGTGGCGACGCCGGCCATCTTCCAGGCGAGCTGGTCCTCGCGCTTCAGCAGCGCCTTGGACGGGTGGACCTTCACGGGGTGGAGTTTCATGGGCGGCGTTCTCCCTCGGTGGATTCAGTCGGCGCGTTTTGTGCGCCCGTCGCGCGTGATCGTCCAATCCGATTGACCGCGCGGCGCATTAGGATTTCCGTATCGGGATGGATTTCCGGCTGGTGCGCCGCCTCGGGCATTTCCTCGCGGTGGCGGAGGAAGGGCATTTCGGGCGCGCCGCCGCGCGGCTGGGGATTTCCCAGCCGCCGCTGACGGCGCAGATCCAGGCACTGGAACGCGAACTCGGCGTGCGGCTGCTGGAACGCACCGGCAAGGGTGCGAGGCCCACGCGGGAAGGCGAGGCGCTGCTGCCGCTGGCGCGGCGCGTCGCCGGCAATGCCGCGGATCTCGAGGCGCTGGCGCGCGAATTGCGCGCGGGGCGTTCGGCGCCGGTCGCGATCGCCTGCGTCACCTCGGCGCTGTTCGACTACCTGCCGCCGCTGGTGCGCGCCATGCAGGCCGCGCGCCCGGACGCGGCGATCGCGGTCAGGGAGATGGACACGGCCGATGCGACGGAGGCGCTGCGGCGCGGGGAAGTGGACCTTGCCCTGCTCCGCGCGGACCGGGAGGTGGCGCCGCTCCGCCTGCGCCCGCTCGGGGAGGATCGGCTGGTGGCCGCGCTGCCGGTCGGGCATGCGCTGCTGGCGGGGCCGGACCCGCTGCCGCTCGCGCTGCTGGCGGATGCGCCGATGCTGGTGCTGCCGCGCGCGATCAGCCCCGCCTATGCGGACGCCATGACGGCGGCCTGCCGCGACGCCGGCTTCGCGCCGCAGGCGGTGCGGGAGGTCGGATCGGCCATGGCGCAGCTCGGCTTCGTGGCGGCCGGGCTCGGCGTCGCGCTGGTCTCGGAGGGGATGGCGCGGCTCGACCCGCCCGGCGTCGCGTTCCGCGTGCTGGCCGGGCCGGTGCGCGGCGTGGGGGTGGCGCTGGCCTGGAACGCAGAGCGGGAGAGCGAGGCGGTGCGGATCGCGCTCGGGATCGCGGAGCAGGCGTGGCCGCCCTCCGCCGCAGCGCCTCAGAACCGTTCGCCGACGAAGGCAAGGAAATAGGCGGAGACGGCGAGCGACGCCGCGAAGGGCAGCGTCGTGCCGGCGAGGAGGCCGAGCGCGAGGACCGCCTTTCGCGCCTCCCCGCGCCGGCGGAGCGCGAAGCCGCGGTGCAGCAACGCCGCGCCGCAGCCGAGCAGCACGAGATGAATCGCCACGCGCAGCCCGCCTGCGCCCGTGCGGAGTCATCCCGGCAGTACGGCGACCAGCGCGAGAGCGAGCGTCGCCACCCCCGCCACGCCGGCGAGGACCAGGAGGCGCCAGCCGAGGCCGGGCGCGCTCAGCGGAGGAACCGCCGCTCGACCTCCCGCATTCGCTCGTCGCCCTGCAGAGCGAAGATGTCCGCGACGCTCGCGATCCGCTGCTCGACGCCGGCGATGCCGCCCTCTGCGCGGATCGTGGCGAAGGTCTGCCGCATGGCAGCCACCGCCGCCCGGATGGCGTGGTTGCCGCAGATGATCAGCCCGACCTTTCCCAGCGCCGCGACCTCGGCGAAGGAGACCTGCGGGTAGGAGGTCGGCACCAGCACGAGCGGCACGCGCCCGGGCCAGGCGCGGCAGAAGGCAAGAATCTCGTCCGGGGTCTTCTGTTTCGAGTGGATCAGCACGGCATCGGCGCCGGCCTCGGCATACGCTGCGCCGCGGGTCAGCGCCTCCGCCTGGCCGAGGCCGGCGATCAGCGCCTCGGTGCGCGCGATCACCAGAGGGCCGCTGGGCACGCGCGCGGCCTCGATCTTTCCCTGGAATTCCCCGACCGGCACCAACTCCTGTCGGCCACCGGGGCGGAGGCTCGAATCCTTGGGGAAGGTCTTGTCCTCCATCACCACGGCCGCGACGCCCGCCGCCGCGTAGCGCGGCACGAGGTAGGCGACGCTCACCGCATTGCCGCTGCCCGTGTCGATGTCGGCGACGACGGGCGCGTCCTGCGCCTCGACCATTGCGCGCATGGCGGCGAGGTGGGTCTCCCAGGACAGGATCGAGGCGTCCGGCACCGCATGCGCGGCCGAGAGCTCGAAGCCGCTGCCCCAGATGGCGTCGAATCCGGCCTCGGCGGCCAGTTTCGCCGAAAGCGCATTGTGCGCCGACATGGCGATGGCGGGGCGGTCGGGCGTGAGGCGGGCGCGAAGGCGCGCGGCGGGGGTGTCCATGGCGGGATGCTCCACCCGCGACGCGGCGGCATCAAGCGGGGGCGGGGTGGGCAGCGGGCGCATGCGGCGGTAGCCTCCGGCACGCTGCCTTCCGGGAGAGCCTGCATGTCCGACGCCGCCCCCTTCGACCGCGTGATCCGCGGCGACATCGTGCTGACAGACCGCGTGCTGCGCGACGGCTACGTCGCGATCCGCGGCGAGGCGATCGCCGCGATCGGGGAGGGGACCGCGCCGCCGGCCAAGGACCTCGTCGATCATTCCGGCAACTACGTGCTGCCCGGCCTGGTGGACGGGCACATGCACACCTCCTCCTCGCGCGGCTGGCCGGGGATCCAGGGGGCGTCGATGTCGGCCGCCGCCGGCGGCGTCACCACCTGCGTCGACATGCCCTACGACGTGCCGCGGCCGGTGACGGATGCGGCGATCCTCGCCGACAAGATCGAGCACGTGAACCGGCTCTCGCATGTCGACATGGCGCTCTATGGAACCATCACGAAGACCGGGGGGGTGGACGCGATCGCGGGGCTGGCGGAAGCGGGCGTCTGTTCCTTCAAGCTCTCTACATATGAGTATGACGCGGTGCGCTTCCCGCGCATCGATCACCCGACCATGGTCGCCGCCTTCCGGGAGATCGCGAAGACCAACCTCATGGTCGCGATCCACAATGAGGACCAGGAGATCGTGGTCCGCCTGACCGAAGAG
Organism: Roseomonas sp. HF4; assembly: GCF_005222755.1. Lineage (GTDB taxonomy): Bacteria > Pseudomonadota > Alphaproteobacteria > Acetobacterales > Acetobacteraceae > Neoroseomonas. Next base: position 30,437 of record NZ_STGD01000024.1, on the reverse strand, counting down.
GCGAAGGCCGCCGGCAACACGACGCCGATCTGGCATTGCCGCACCCGCCCGCCCTTGTGCGAGACCATGGCGGACCTCGAGATCTTCGAGATCGGGTTGGAAACCGGCGCGCATGTCCACATCGCCCATTCCTCCCTCGCGCGCGGCTTCGATATCGCGGAGGTGTTCCGACGCATGGGCGGCAAGGCATCGGGCGAGGCCTGCATCCAGTACCTCTGCATGACCGAGGAGGACATCATCCGCCTCGAAGGCTTCGGCAAGTGCAATCCACCCTTCCGCACGCAGGAGGAGGTGGCGCGGATGTGGGAGGCCTTCGCGGCGGGGAAGATCGCCTATGTCTCGACCGACCACGCGCCCTGGCCGCGCGACCGCAAGACCTACACGGGCGACATCTTCGCGGTCGGCGCCGGACTGACGGGCATGCAGTCCTTCGCGCCGCTGATGTATACGCTGCTGTCCGAACGCTCGCTGCCTGTCACGCTGATGGCAAAGTACTGCGCCGAGCGCCCGGCGAAGTTCCACGGCCTGTTCCCGAAGAAGGGCGCCATCCGGATCGGCGCCGACGCCGATTTCGTGGTGCTGGAGACGGGCGAGTTCACCTTCGACGCGGCCGAGATCCAGGACCAGGAGGATGCGCGGTGGTCGCCCTATGACGGCCGGCGCATGGCCGCGCGCGTGGCGGCGACCTACCTGCGCGGCGAACGGATCTGGGACGGCAAGGCGGTCCTGGCGAAGCCCGGGACGGGCCGCTTCGTGCCGCGGCAGCACAACGGGACCTATGTCGGGGAGGAGTGAGGGGCCGCGCCCGCCGCGCCACTGGGTCAAGCGCCCGCCCAAGCCCTCCCGGCCGGCCGCGCCGCCGCCGCGCGTGAAGCCCGGCTTCGCCCAGGCCGCGATGGCGGCGGGTGCGGGGCTGCTGCTCGGCATGCTCGGCGGCACCGTTGCCGGGGCCGCGGGGCTGCGCGAGGGCTTGCCCGGATTGTTCGCCGGCGCCGGGTTCTGCCTCGGCGCCGTGCTGGTCTGGCGCGCCTTTGGCGGCACCGTGCAGGATTTCAGGGATCTGTTCCGATGAGCACCGACGACGACCACGTGACGCATCGGGCGGCGGCTCTGCCGCTCGCCGCCGCTTTCATCGCCGCCGAGACGGCGCGCTTCCGTCCCGTCGTGGACAGCATCCGGCCGGAACTCGACCAATGAGCCGCATCCTCCGTGTCGCCGGCGCCCAGATGGGCCCGAACCAGAAGGCCGACAGCCGCCGCGCCATCCTGGACCGCATGATCGCGCTGCTCGATCAGGCGGCCGGGCAGGGGGCGCAGCTCGTCGTCTTCCCGGAACTGCCCTTCACGACCTTCTTCCCGCGCTGGCTGATCGAGAGCACGCAGGAGCTCGACACCTATTTCGAGCGCGACCTGCCGGGGCCGAACACGCAGCCGCTGTTCGACCGGGCGCGCGCGCTCGGCGTCGGCATGTATGTCGGCCATGCGGAGCTCACGCCGCAGGGCCAGCGCTTCAACACCGCGGTCACGGTCGGGCCGGATGGCACGATCCTCGGCAAGTACCGCAAGATCCACCTGCCCGGCACGGTCGAGCCCCGCCCCGGGGACCGTTTCCAGCAGCTCGAGAAGCGCTATTTCGACTACGGCGACATGGGCTTCCCCGCCTTCCGCGGGCCCGAGGCCTGGGGCCGCGGCATCCTCGGCATGCTGATCTGCAACGATCGCCGCTGGCCGGAAGGCTGGCGCTGCTACGGGCTGCAGGGCGTCGAGCTGATGCTGATCGGCTACAATTCCGCCGCCTACGACCCGATGGGCGGCACGAGCGAGAGCGCCGATCTCCGCACCTTCCACTCGACGCTCGCGGTGCAGTCGAACGCCTACATGAACGCGACCTGGGCCGTCAGCGTGGCCAAGGCCGGCAACGAGGACGGCTCTGGCCTGATCGGCGGCAGCGTCATCGTCGATCCGAACGGCATCGTGCGGGCGGAAGCGAAGACGCTCGGCGACGAGGTAATCCTGGCCGAGGTCGATCTCGACGCCTGCCGCCAGGGCAAGGAGAAGATGTTCGACTTCGCCGCCCATCGCCGTCCGCAATGGTACCGGGCGATCGTCGACCAGGTGGGCGCCGTCCCGCCGCCCTGACCCGCGCCGGGCGCGGGGCCGTCCGTCCGCCCCGCGCTTGCCGCGCCGCCCCCCGGCGACCAAACTCCCGCCCAACAAGGCGAAGGAGGACGGCGCCATGGACGGCATCCTGACCGGCACGACCGCGGAAGCGGCTGCGCAAGAATGGCTCGGGCGCTTCGAGGACGCGCTCGACGCGGGGGATGCGGCGACCATCGCCCCGCTTTTCGCCGCCGAGTGCCACTGGCGCGACCTCCTGGCCTTCACCTGGGACCTGCGCACCGCCTCGGGCGCGGGGCCGATCGCCGCGCGCCTCGCGCAGTACGCCCCGGCGGTGCGGCCGCGCACCATGGGCCTCGCCGCACGCCGCACGCCGCCGCGCCGCATGACCCGCGCGGGCACCGAGGCGATCGAGGCGATCTTCGCCTTCGAGACCGCGACCGGCCCCTGTTCCGGCGTGGTCCGCCTGGTGAACGAGGGCGGGCAGACCCGCGCCTGGACGCTGATGACCGCGCTGGACGAGATCCGCGGCCACGAGGACCCGGCGAACGGGTCGCGCTGGCAGGACGTGGACTGGAAGCGCAATTTCGGTGGCGAGAACTGGCTCGACCGCCGGCGCAAGGCCGTCGCCTATGCCGACCGCGACCCGGCTGTGCTGGTGGTCGGCGGATCGCAATCGGGCATGACCATCGCCGCGCGGCTGTCGCTGCTCGGCGTCGATACGCTGGTGGTGGAGCGCGACGCGCGGATCGGGCAGTCGTGGCGCAAGCGCTACCACGCGCTGACGCTGCACAACGAGACGCGGGTCAACCACCTGCCCTACATGCCCTTCCCGCGGTCCTGGCCGGTCTTCATCCCGAAGGACATGCTGGCCAACTGGTTCGAGCTCTATGCCGAGGCGATGGAGCTGAACGTCTGGACCGGCACGGAACTGACAGGCGGGAGCTGGGACGAGGCCGCCGGCTGCTGGGACGTGACGCTGAGGCGCGCCGACGGGACCGAGCGCCGGATGCGCCCGCGCCACATCGTCATGGCGAACGGCGTGAGCAGCATCCCCGTCATGCCGGACCTGCCGGGCCTGAAGGAATTCCGCGGTACGGTGCGCCATTCCGGCGCCTATGGCAGCGGGCTCGACTGGGTGGGGAAGCGGGCGCTGGTGGTCGGCACCGGGACCTCGGGCCACGACGTGGCGCAGGACCTGGCGGTGTCGGGTGCCGCGGAGGTGACGCTGGTGCAGCGCCGCCCGACGCTGGTCGTGAGCCTGAAGGAGGCGCAGGCGCCCTACGCCTTGTATGACGAGGAGATACCGTTCGAGGACAAGGACCTCCTCGCCGTCTCCTTCCCCTTCCCGGTCTATGCGCGCGCGCACCAGCAGATGACCATCCGCAACGCCGAGGCCGACCGGGTGCTGCTCGACGGGCTGAAGGCGCGCGGCTTCCGCCTGACCTCGGGCCCGGACGGGACGGGCTGGCAGATCATGTACCAGTCGCGGGGCGGCGGTTACTACTTCGATGCGGGCTGTTCCCAGATGATCGTGGACGGCAAGGTCGGGCTGATGCAGTTCGACGACATCGACCGCTTCGGGCCCGACGGCGCGGTGATGAAGGACGGCACGACGAAGCCGGCCGACCTCATCGTGCTCGCCACCGGCTACGAAGGCCAAGCCGCCGCCGCGCGGCGGATCCTGGGCGATGAGGTCGCGACGCGCGTCGGCCGGGTCTGGGGCTACGACGCGGAGGGCGAACTGCACGGCATGTGGCGCCCGACCGGCCAGCCGGGCCTGTGGTTCCATGCCGGCGGGCTCGCGCAGTGCCGCATCTTCTCGAAGGTGCTGGCGCTGCAGATCAAGGCGCGGGAGCTGGGGCTCGTCGCGTAATCCGCGTCGTGCAGGACGAGGGAGCGGGGCATTTCCGTGTGGTGACGCGGGACGACGAGACCCTGGCGATCATCGAGCCGCGGTCAGTGGCGGAGGGAGGAGATGCATGCGCTCCGTCACGCGCAAGCCCCCTTTGTGCTCGCCGCGCAGACCCTTCGCGGAGGCGGCCTTTGCTTCGCCGTCCAACGCATCGACGAGGAGCCCGGCGCGCATGATCAGCCGTCCTCTCGCGTCATACACGCCATCACGATGTCGTTAGCGCCTGCCTCCGTGGCGCGCACTGATTGCGCTGTCCGGGCGGTCGCGTTGCCTTTGCCATTCGTCGTTGCGGGCGTGGCAGACCGTCGTTACGGTTGTTTATTGACCACGTCGTGCGAGGAGAGTGCAGGATGCGTAGAGCGGGAGGTCAGTGGGTGAGCAGTTTCACCAACGCGGATGGGGCTCCCATACCCGTCACCGATGACCAGTCGGTCTTTACCGTCTGCTCGCGCGACGACGTGTGGCACGGCGGCCATTCCTGTTGCTATCTGGAGTGGGTCGAAAACAAACTGGCGGTCATGGATTTCTATGACCTGGTGACACCCGGACACGGACGAGTGCAACTCAGACAAATGGGAATTCAGCGTTTTAAGAAGCGGAAAGTAAAATATGATGAAGTTGATGACGAGCTGAGGCATATTGCGACGACGAAGCATCATTCTTATGCTATCAATACTGACCAGACCATACGAATGATGCAAGCCTTTCAGCGTTTCGAGGGGAAGGTCGCAGACGGCCGCTATGTGTATTCATTTCCGGGTGGCAAGCTCGGCCGGGCGCTCGGCGCTCTCAAGGGGCAGAGAGGCGTGAACTGCGCTGATCTTATCCTGAAGATCCTGAATGAGGCGGGAATCGCTAACGTCAGCGACAATTTCGTCAATACGCCGAGATACGCGTCCGGCAGTTCAAACCGGTAGAATCGTGCGAGGCTGCATCGCGGAGTGCGGCTGCTCTTGCGGAGCAGCCCTGCCGTCGTGATCTGAACCTGCCTGGATGCCGCCCGGCATGCAGATCGCAGGCCACCATAGGATCCTCCTGGCGGTCTCCCTCTGGTCGGTGCCCGCACCTGGCGCCATGCTGACGTGTCGGCCTTCCTTCCGGCCACCCTCATCTCCTAACCGGGAGCCCGCCCATGTCGCGCGCCATCATCCTCGCCGCCGCGCAGCTCGGCCCGATCCAGAAGGCCGAGGGCCGCGACGTCGCCGTGGGCCGCATGGTCCGCCTGATGGAGAAGGCGCACCGCATGGGCGCCGAGGTCGTCGTCTTCCCCGAGCTCGCGCTGACCACCTTCTTCCCGCGCTGGTACGAGGAGGACATCGCAAACGCCGACCACTACTACGAGACGACGCTGCCCTCGAACGCGACCGCCCCGCTGTTCGAGGCGGCGCGGAAATACGGCATCGCCTTCCACCTCGGCTATGCCGAGAGGACGCCCGACGGGCACCGCTTCAACACCGCCGTCTTCGTGAATCCCGAAGGTCAGGTGATGCTGAAGTACCGCAAGGTCCACCTGCCCGGGCATGCGGAATTCGATCCCGTCCGCAAGGTCCAGCACCTGGAGAAGCGCTTCTTCGAGGTTGGCGACCTCGGCTTCCCCGTGGTGCGCGCGCCGGTCGCGGGGCATGAGGTGAATGTCGGCATGATGATCTGCAACGACCGCCGCTGGCCGGAAGCCTGGCGTGTGATGGGCCTGCAGCAGGTCGAGCTGGTCATGCTCGGCTACAACACGCCCTCGCTCAACATGGATAACCGCGGCTTCGAGGCGCACCACCTGCGCGTCTTCCATTCCCACCTGACGATCCAGGCGGGTTGCTACCAGAATGCCTGCTTCGCGGTGGCCACCGCCAAGGCCGGCACCGAGGACGGGCACGAATTGTTCGGCCATTCCATCATCGTCAACCCGCAGGGCGAGATCATGGCCCAGGCCACCTCCTGGGGCGACGAGCTGATCGTGGCGGAAGCCGATCTCGGCATGTGCGAATTGGGCCGCAGCACCATCTTCAACTTCGCGAAGCACCGCCGGCCGGAAGCCTATGGGCGGATCACGGGGCAGGTCGGCAGCGAGGCGCCGCCCGCCTGGGCGCCCTCGCGCGCGGCGGAGTAGAGCGGGCATCGTCTTTGCGCCGGGTCGTCATCGCGCTGGTCGTGCTGCTGGGGGGCGGTACGGCCGCGCTCGGGCTGCTGATGCTTGCGATGGTTGGCGGCTTCGGCTGCGAGAGCGAGGACGTCGCCCGCGACCCCGATGGCGCCTGGCGGATCGCGCGCACCAATTGCGGCGCCACCGTCGGCTTCGTCTGGCACGTCCATGTCCGCGGCACCGACGGGCAAGAGCGCTTGGCGTTCGAGACCACACCCTATCCGGACGCCGCCCGGGCCGAGGTCACGGCCGGCACCCTCCGCGTCTGGTCGTCGGATCAGGGCGCGCCCTGGGTGGTGCCGCTCGACGATCGGCGCCGGCCCGCGGCGCCGCTCCGGCTGCGCGAGGGCCATCCGCGGCGCTGAGGCGGCCGCGCCGCCTTGGTCATTGCGCCAGGCGCCGGAGGCTATCGCGCAGGATCTCCGGATCCGCGCGGCGGTCGTCGCGCAGCCCTTCATGGCGTTCGCGCAGCGCAACGAGCACGGCGCGCACCGCACCGAGGCCTAGGCCGAGGCGCGGCCGGGCCGCGCCGGGCGCACGCAGGCGCTGGTCGGCAAGCGGCGCGACGCTCCAGCCGAAGGCCTCGGCCACCGCCGCCAGCGTCGTGGCCTCGACCGTCTGCACGAGGCCCGCGCGGCGTAGCGCCGCCGCCACGTCGTCACCCCGGTCCGCGCCGATCCGGGCCATGAGGGGCCCGAGCACCTCCGCCTCCCGGTCCAGCGCGGCGACCAGCCCGTCGAGCACCTCGATCAGCGCCCGGTTCGGGCCCTCGATCCGCCGCGCCGTTGCCGCGCGCAGCAGCACGAGGTCGCCGCCCGGTCCAGGCGGCGTCGCGCCGCGACCGCATCGGCCAGCAGCCGCGTGCTGGCCGCCTCGCCCTCCGCCGCCAGCCGGGCCGTGGCGTTGGGCGGGATGCCGGCGGAGGCCGCGCCCGCGAACAGCAGGGCCAGCAGCGCCGCGCGCCGGGACCGGGCGGCCGACATGTCCCGGCGCACGCGCAGGGCGCCCGGCAATGGCTGCGGACGGCAGGGGCGCCCGCATCAGCGTCGCGCGGCGATCTCGCGTGCCAGCTCCGCCTGCTCGGTGCAGCCTGCCGGGCACAGCGCCGTCAGGCGTCGGAGATTGGCCTCCGCCGCGGCGCGCCGACCGGTCTCGAGGAACAGCACGCCCTGGTAGGCGAGGGCGGGCAGGTGCGCGGCGTCGCGCGCCAGCGCCTCGGCGTAGCGCAGCTCGGCCTCATGCACCCGCCCCGTGCGGCGCAGCGCGAGCGCGAGGTAGGTGAGGATGTCTGGATCGCCCGGCAGCCGCGCCAGCACCGCCTCCAGCATCGGCACCGAGAGGTCGTAGCGCCCGGCCTCGGTCAGGCGGACCGCCTCCTGCAGCGCGGGGTCGCCGGGCGGGTCGGCGGGCGGCACGGCGGCGGCGGGCGTCGCCGCCAGCGCCGCGGCCAGCGCCGCCAGCGCCGCGCGCCTCATTCCGCCGCGAGGCGCATGCCCGCCCCACGCGCCGAGACGACCGCCAGGATCGCCTGCGCCACCGCCGCCTGGCAGGGTTCGACCACCGGCACGCCGCAGGCCTCCTCGGCGAAGTTGCGGTGCCCGGCCATGCCGGCGCAGCCGAGGATGACGCTCTCCGCCCCCATTGCGACCAGTTCGCGGGCGGCGGCCGCGATGCGTGCGCGCGGCGCCACCGGGTCGGTCAGCACCTCCATGTCGAGGTTGAGCGGCACGATGCCGGCCAGCCGGTCCTCGACGCCGAGCGATTGCAGCGCGCGGCGCTGGCGCGGCTTCGACTTGTCGGTGAAGGCCACGATGCCGAACCGCTCGCCCCGCATCATCGCGGCCGCGACCGCGCAGCGCAGCGGCCCGAAGACCGGCCGGTCCGTCGCGGTCCGCACCGCCTCGAGCCCCGGGTCGGACACGCAGGCGATGACGTAGGCGTCGGCCGCCTCGGCCTCGACCATCCGGCAGAGCGGCTCGGCCACGCCGTACCAGTCGCGCCAGGTCACGATCGCGCCCGGGCTTTCGGGCAGGCGCGTCACGTCGAGCCGCGGCAGCCCCGGCGCCGCGAAGGGCGCGATGGCGGCGGCGATGCCGTCCGTGCAGGACAGGCTGGAATTCGGGTTGATCACCAGGATGCGTTCGGACATGCCGCATCCTCGCTCCGCGGAGGTCGCCGGTTCAAGCCCGGACGTGCAATGCTTGAACCGGCGGCCTGAAGGGTGTCTTATGCTGCATTGCACAACGGGCGCCGCCGAGCGCCCGGCGAAAGGAACGCCGATGTCATGGGACCCGACGCGGGGCGCGCCCGATGCGCCCGCCGCGCCCCAGCCGATCCTTGCCGGCCTTGTGCGGGGCGCGCGCGGCCGCTGCCCCTGCTGCGGGGAAGGGCGTCTGTTCGCCGGCTACCTGCGCCTGGTGCCGGAATGCAGCGCCTGCGGCGCGCCGCTGGGCCGCATCAGGGCGGATGATGCACCACCCTATTTCACCATATTCCTGGCCGGCCACCTGCTCCTGCCGGGCGTCTTCTGGGTCGAGCGCGCCTGGCAGCCGCCGATGTGGCTGCACATGGCGGTCTGGCTGCCGGCCTTCACCATCGCCTGCATGCTGCTGTTGCGCCCGGTGAAGGGGGCGGTGGTGGCGTGGATGCTCCGCCTTGGCCTGACGGGGGACGAGCAGGGCGCGCCGGTGCCGGTGGCGCCGCCGCGCGGCACGGGCGATGCCTGACCAGCGCCTGATCCGCCTCGAACTGCCGGAGGAGCCGCCCGCGCCCTCGGCCTTCGCCGAGGCTGACCGCCGCCAGGCGATCGCCGACCTGCTGGCCGGCAACCGCTTCGACCCGCCCAACCTGCCGAAGGGTCCCTATGCCCTGTCGGTGTCGGTGCGGGAGGGGCGGCTCGTGCTCGACATCCGCGACGTCGACAATCGCACGCTGCACGTCCTGGCGCTGGCCCTCGGTCCGTTCCGGCGGCTGATCAAGGACTACCACATGGTGGTCGAGGCGCATGAGCAGGCGGTGGCCGAAAGCGGCCCCGAAAGCCGCGTGCAGGCGATCGACATGGGCCGGCGCGGGTTGCACAACGAAGGCGCCGAGCTGCTCCAGCAGCGGCTCAAGGGGCGCATCGACGTCGATTTCGAGACGGCGCGGCGGCTGTTCACGCTCGTCTGCGCGCTGCACCAGCGGATCTAGCGGCGCGCCATGGCCCTGCGGCGCACACTGCTGCGCGGTGGCCTCGGCGGGCTGGCGGCGGCGGCCGTGCTGGGCGGCGGCGCGGCCTGGTGGATCGCCCGGCGCGACGGCGCGGCCTATGCGGCGCTCGCCCGGGAGACCTGGCGCCCGCCCGATGCCGCGTCCCGACCCGTTCTGCGCGAACTGGTGCGCTGCGCGACGCTGGCACCCAACAGCCACAACACCCAGCCCTGGCGCTTCGTGACAGTGGCCGGCGGGCTACGCGTGCTGCCGGACCCGGCGCGGCGCACGCCGGTGGTCGATCCGGACGACCACCACCTGGTCGCGAGCCTCGGCTGCGCGGTCGAGACGATGGTTCAGGCCGCGCCGGCGCTCGGCCTCGCGGCCGAGGTGGAGGTTGCCGCGGATGGCGGCGCGACGCTGCATCTGGTCGCCGCGCCGCAGCGCGACGGGCCGATGGCGGCGGCGGTCGCGCGGCGCCGCTCGACCCGCCTGCCCTTCGACCCGGCGCCGCTGCCGGCCGCCGACCTCGCGGTGCTGGAGGCGGCCGGCGGCGCCGATCCGCGCGTTGCGCTGCTGCTGCTCGATGCGCCGGCGCAGCGCGCCGCGCTGTCGGAACTCGTGCTCGCGGGCAACAGCGTGCAGCTGCGCGATGCGGGCTTCGTCGCCGAGCTCACGCACTGGATCCGGTTCAGCGCGGGCGCTGCTCTGGCGCGGCGGGACGGGCTTTTTGCCGGCGCCTCGGGCAATCCGGTCCTGCCGGAGCCGATCGGCCGGGCTATCTTCCCGCATGTCTTCACGCTGGCCGCCGAGACCGACCGGATGGCGCGGCAGCTGGCCGGCAGCGCCGGCTTCGCGGTCTTCGCGGCGGCGCGCGACGATCCGGACCATTGGCTCGCGGCCGGGCGTGCGGCACAACGCTTCTGCCTGGCGGCGACGACGCTCGGGCTGCGCACCTCCTGGGTGAACCAGCCTGTCGAGGTGCCGGCGCTCAGGCCGGTGCTGGCCGCATGGCTGGGGCTCGGCGGGCGCCGGCCGGACCTGGTGCTGCGCTTCGGCCGCGGGCCGGACCTGCCGCCATCCCTGCGGCGGTCACTGGAGGAGGTGCTGGTGGAGCAGGGCGCATGAGGATCGACGGGGTTTGGCACCGCAGCGTCCGCGTCGATGCGCAGGATGGCTGGTCCGTCCGCATCCTCGACCAGACGCGCCTGCCGTGGCAGGTCGAATGGCTGCGCCTGGCGGACGAGACCGAGGTCGCGCACGCCATCCGCGCCATGCAGACGCGCGGCGCGCCGCTGATCGGCGCGGTCGCGGCCTATGGCCTGGCGCTCGCGATGCGCCGCGACCCGGCGACGCTGGAGGCTGTGGCCGCCATGCTGGCCGAGACGCGTCCGACCGCGGTCAACCTGCGCTGGGCGATCGACCGGATGCTGGCCGCGCTCCGCAATCTGCCGCCCGGCGCACGCGCCGAGGCCGCCTATGCCGAGGCCGCCGCCATCGCCGACGACGACGCCGCCACCTGCGAGGCGATCGGCCGCCACGGCCTGCCGCTGCTGCAGGAGATCGCCGCGCGCAAGCCGGGCGCGCGCCTCAACGTCCTGACCCATTGCAACGCCGGCTGGCTCGCGACAGTGGACTGGGGCACCGCGCTGGCACCGATCTACATGGCGCATGATGCGGGCATCCCGGTGCATGTCTGGGTGGACGAGACGCGCCCGCGCAACCAGGGCGCGGCCCTGACGGCCTTCGAGCTGGGCGCGCATGGCGTGCCGCACACCGTGGTCGCCGATAATGCCGGCGGGCACCTGATGCAGCATGGCGAGGTCGACATCGTCATCGTCGGCACCGACCGCGTGACGCGCACCGGGGATGTCGCGAACAAGATCGGCACCTACCTCAAGGCGCTGGCGGCGGCCGACAACGGCGTGCCGTTCTGGGTGGCGCTGCCGCATTCCACCCTCGACATGCGCGTGGCCGACGGCGTGGCGGAGATCCCGATCGAGGAACGCAGCGCGGCCGAGGTCACGGACCTCACGGGCCGCACCGCGGATGGCCGGATCGAGACCATCCGCGTCGCGGCCGCCGGCAGCCCCGCCGCCAACCCGGCCTTCGACGTGACGCCGGCGCGGCTCGTGACCGGCCTTGTCACCGAGCGCGGTCGCATCCCCGCGACGCCCGAGGCGATCGCCGCCATGTATCCGGAGAAGGCCGCATGACCGGCTGGAAGACCGCCTGGCGGTCCTTCTACTACGCCGGCGCGCCGGAGGCGCCGGACCCGGTGCTGGTCCGCGGCAAGGTCGCGCTGCTGGTCATCGACATGCAGAACACCTACCTGGCGCGCCCGGAGGACCCCGCGAGCCTCACGCCCGTCGAGCGCGCGCGCGAAGCCGCCTGGGACGGCTTCCACGACCGCATGCACGGCACCGTCATCCCCACCATCGCGCGCCTCATCGCGCGCTTCCGGGCGGGCGCGGGGCCGGTGGTCTTCGCGCGCATCGCCTGCCTGACGCCTGACGGCGCCGACCGCTCGCTCAGCCAGAAGAAGCCCGGCTGGAACAACATCTTCCTGCCGCACGGCTCGGACGCGTCCCAGGTGGTGCCGGCGCTGGCGCCGCGACCGGGGGAGGTGGTGGTGACCAAGACCACCGATTCCGCGCTGACGGGCACGAACCTCCGCCTCATCCTGTCGAACATGGGCATCACCCATGTCGTCTGCTGCGGCATCTTCACCGACCAGTGCGTCTCCTCGACCGTGCGGTCGCTGGCGGATGAGAGCTTCGACGTGATCGTGGTCGAGGATGGCTGCGCCGCCGGCACGATGGACCTGCACATGCGGGAGATCGAGATCATCAACCGCATCTATTGCGAGGTGATGCGGGCGGACGACCTGGTCGGCTACCTGCCCGCTTGACCGGCACGGGCGCGGGCGCAGGATCGCGGCCATGAAAACGCTCGCCGCCCTGGCCACGACGCTCGGCCCCGCCGCCTGCCTGACGGCGCCCGAGGACATCGCCCCCTATGCCGCCGACTGGCGCGGCATCGCGGGCGCCACGCCGCGCGCCGTGCTGCGGCCCGGCAGCGTCGAGGACGTCCAGGAGACGATCCGCGCCTGCGCGGCCGAGGGCATCGCCGTCGTGCCGGCCGGCGGGCGCACGGGCCTGGCCGGCGGGGCGATCCTGGCGCCGAACGGGCCGCCCTCGGTCGTGCTCAGCCTCGAGCGCATGAACCGGATCCTGGCGGTGGACGCGCGCGACTTCTCCCTGGTGGCCGAGGCCGGCTGCGTCATCCAGCACGTGCAGGAGGCAGCCGCCGCGGCCGGCCGGCTGTTCCCGCTGTCCTGGGGCGCGCAGGGCTCGGCCATGGTGGGCGGCGCGCTGTCGACCAACGCCGGCGGCATCCGGACGCTGCGCTGGGGCAATGCGCGCGACCTGGTGATGGGGCTCGAGGTCGTGCTGCCCGACGGGCGCGTGCTGAATGACCTGCGCCGCGTGCGGAAGGACAATTCCGGCTACGCGCTGCGCCACCTGTTCCTGGGCGGGGAGGGGACGCTCGGCGTCATCACCGCCGCCGCGCTGCGCCTCGTGCCGGCGCTCAAGCGCGTCGAGACCGCCTTCGTCGCCGCCCCGTCGCCGGAGGCCGCGCTCGGCCTGTTCTCCCGCGTGATGGAAAGCGGCGCGGAGGTGATCGCCTTCGAACTCATGATCGGCCGCTGCATGGACATCGTGGCCAAGAACGGCATCGGCCTGCGCGTGCCGCTGCCGCTGGGCAGCCCCTGGTACGTGATGGTGGAACTGGCCGCCGCACATCCCGCCGTGCCGCTGCGCGAGATGCTGGAGGATACGCTCGCCGCCGCGATGGAGGGCGGCGAGGTGCTCGACGCCGCCTTCGCCGAGAATGAGGCTGGTCGCGCCGGCTTCTGGCGCATCCGGGAGGACTGGCCCGATTGCGGCCGGCGCGAAGGGCCATCGGTCAACACGGACACCGCCGTGCCGGTCTCGGCCGTGCCGCGCTTCATCGCCGAGGTCGAGGCCGCCGTCACGCGCGGTTGGCCGGAAGGGCGCCTCATCGCCATCGGCCATGCGGGCGACGGCAACATCCATGTCAGCCTGATGGCGCCGCCGGGGATGGCGCGGGACGCATGGGTCGCGCGCGCGCACGGGTTCGAACCCGCGGTGAACGCGATCGCGGTCGGGCTCGGTGGGTCCTTCTCGGCCGAGCATGGCATCGGGCAGTCGAAGCGCCACGCGATGGCGACGCACAAGGACCCAGTGGCACTCGACCTGATGCGCGCGGTGAAGGGGCTGATCGACCCGGAGGGGATGATGAACCCGGGGAAGATGCTGCCGTGAGGGACGCCCCGGAGAGGGACGTTGCTCCTCTCCGGACCTCACCCCACCAATGGCCGAAGGGCCTTTGGAAACCGATACGCCAGTCGAGGGTCCGGCGGAGGGCAGGGCCTTCCCCCGTGCGTCCTCACCGGTCGAGCGTATCCCCGGCGAGCCATCGCCGCCCGGATTCATACAGCGCCGTCACCTCCGGCCCCGTCAGCCCCGGCATGTCGCGCTTCACCTGGTAGCCGATGCGCGTCTGGATATAGGCGAGGTGCCGGTAGCCTTCCGGGAACTGTGCGAGCAGCGCCGGGTCGAGCGTGACCTGGGCCGCGGGGTCCACCGGGTCCATGCGGTCCTTCTCGTAGATCGGCTGGCGCAGCACGACGCCCCAGCGCCCGTCGCGCTTCTCGCAGAAATCGTAGAAGCGGCCGGTGCAGACCACGTCCACCAGCACGCCCTCGGCCTCGGCGCGCTGGGCGATGGTCATCTTGGTCTGCACGATCGCGCGCGGGCCGGCCAGGTCCACGCTGATCCCGCCCAGGAAGTGCAGGATGCGCACGCCCTTCTCGAAGCCCACCTGCGAGACCTTGATGAACTCGGTGGCCGGCCCCTGGAACCAGGTCGCCATCATGCGCCCGTCCGGGTGCCAGCAGCCGGCGAAGCGGTCCCACATGCCGGCGTCGCGCCACACCGCCCAATCCTGGACGAGGCGGCGGAGCGCCAGGTCGTCCTGAAGCGCCTCGGCGTCCATCACGGTGCCCCGTTCGCGCCCCAGGCGCCGAGATGGGTGAAGTCCGCGACCGCTCGGCGTACCCGCGGCGCCGTCTCGCGCGACGCCAGCGCCTCGGGCAGCGCCTCGGCCGGGCCGGGATAGCCCAGCGTGATCATCACCAGCGGGTCGAAGCCCTCGGGGATCGCCAGCGTCTCGCGCGCCTTCGCGGCATCGAAGCCCGCCATCTGGTGCGCCTGCAGGCCGAGGGCGGCCGCCTGCGCCGCGAGGTTCGCGCTCGCTTGGCCGAGGTCGTGGCCGGCGTGCCGGTTCGGGTTGCCGTTGTGCGCGAAGGTGGTGCGCGCGACAGCCAGGATCAGGACCGGGGCTTTGCCCGCCCAGCCCTGGTTGTTCGCCGACAGGCAGGCGAACAGCTTGGCGTAGCCTTCGGCTTCCTTGTCGCGCCGCGCGACGACGTAGTTCCACGGCTGGTCGTTGAAGCAGGAGGCGGCCCAGCGCGCGGCTTCCAGCACCTGCGCCAGCGCGGCGTCGGGCACGGCGCGCGCCTCGTCGTAGGAGCGCGGGCTCCAGCGCGCGGCGAACAGGTCAGCGATCGGGTGCGCCGTGGGGGCGGTGCGGTCGGTCAAGGAACTACTCCTGCTGGGGGATGCCGGCGCTGACCACGAGGTCCCGCCAGCGCTGGATGTCGCGACGAATGACGGCGGCGGCGGTGGCCTGGTCGCTGCCGACGGGCGTCAGGCCCATCTCGCGCATGCGGGTGGCGAGATCGGCATCGGCCAGCGCGCGCGCCGTCTCGGCCTGGATGCGCGCCACGGCGGCGGGCGGGATACCCGCCGGGAAGCCGATCGTGAACCAGGTCGCGAGGTCGAATTCCGGAAGCCCCGCCTCGCGCATCGCCGGCACGTCGGGCAGGCCGGGGAAGCGCTGCGCGGTCGAGAGCGCGACGGCGCGCACCGCGCCCTCGCGCACCTGGCCGAGCACGGCGGCCAGCGTCTCGACCACCACCTGCACCTCCCCCTGGCGCAGCGCCAGCACGACGGCCGGCGTGCCGCGATAGGGCACGTGCGTCAGCCGGATGCCGGCCATGGCCTGGAAGGCCTCGGCCACGAAATGCTGCGTCGAGCCGACGCCTACGGTGCCGAGGTTGAGCGCGCCGGGCCGCGCCTTCGCCGCCTCGACGAGCGCGGCGACGGAGGAAAGCTGGCCGTCGGACGGCGTCAGGAACACGAGCGGCATGGTCGCGACCTGCGTGACCGGCACGACATCGGCCAGCGGGTCGTAGGGCAGGCGGCGGAAGGTCGCGGCGGTGACGGCGAAGGCGTTGTTCAGCATCATCATGGTGCGCCCGTCGGGGCGCGCGCGAACGAGCGCCTCTGTCGCGAGCGTGCCGCCGGCGCCGGGCCGGTTCTCGACCACCACGGGCTGGCCGAGCGCGGCCGCGAGATGCGGCGCGAGCAGCCGCGCCACGATGTCCGTGGTGCCGCCGGGCCCGAAGCCCTGGATCAGCCGCACGGGACCGTCCGGCGCCCAGGGGGCCTGGGCAAGGGCGGGACGAGACAGCGCGGCGAGGGATGCGGCGGCGAGCACCGCACGGCGGGTCGGCATGGCTTTGTTCTCCCGGGACGTTTGCTCCGACTGCCGTCTCGCGCGGTGGGGGGTGTGGGTCAAGATGGGCGCCGCCGCAGCGCCTCAGCCGAAGGTGGCGAGAAGGTCGTCGACCTGCGCGGGTGTCAGGCTGCGCGCGCCGGCGCCGCGCAGCAGTAGCGCGAGGCGTGCCGCTTCCTCCAGCTCCTCCGCCGCGTGCACCGCGTCCTCGAGCGTGCGCCCCGAGACGACCGGGCCATGGTTCGCCAGCAGCACGGCCTTGGCGCCCTTCGCGGCGTCGTGGATGTCGGCCTCCATCGCGGCGTCGCCCGGGCGGTAGTAGCGGATCACCGGCAGGGCGCGGCCCACCCGCATCACGAAATAGGGCGTGAGCGGCGGAATAGGCGCCGTCTCCCCAGGCTCGGCCAGGCAGCCGATGGCGGTCGCGTGCGTCGAATGGAGGTGCACCACCGCGCCGGCGTCGGGCCGTGCCGTCAGCATGGCGCGGTGCATGAAGACTTCCTTCGACGGCCGGTCGCCGCCGACATGCGACCAGTCCGGCGCCAGCTTGCTGATGCGCGCGGGGTCGAGCCGCCCGAGGCAGGAATTGGTCGGCGTCATCAGGTAGCCATCGGGCAGGCGGACGCTGATGTTGCCCGCCGTGCCGACCGAATAGCCGCGCTGGAACAGCGAGGCGCCCAGCAGCGCGAGCTGGTCCCGAAGCGCCTGCTCATCCATGGTCGAAGGCCTTCAGGAAGAAGTCGCGCGCGCCGAAATTGCCGGATTTGAGCGCGAGGTGGATGCCGCGCGGCTCGGCGTAGGTCCAGGGCACGCCGGGGTCGATCTCGGGGCCGATGCGCAGCGCCGTGACGCCGAGCCGTTGCACGACGGCGCCGGAGGTCTCGCCGCCGGCCACCACAAGCCGGCCGACGCCGCGCGCGACGAGGCCCTCGGCGATGGTCGCGACCGCGTCTTCCACGAGCGCACCGGCGGCGTCCCGCCCGAGCTTCGCCTGCAGGGCCGCGACCTTCTCGGGCGGCGCGCTGGCGGCGACCACCACGGGGCGGTCCGCCTGCAGCCGTCCCTCGACCCAGGCCAGCGCCTGCGCCGCCAGCGCGGCGGCATCGGGGGTCGCGAGCGCGTCCAGTTCCAGCACCGGCACATGGTCCCGCGCCAGCCCGATCTGCCCGAGCGTGGCGCGCGAGCAGGACCCCGCGACCACGGCCGCGAAGCCCTGCGCGGGCGGCAGTGCGGCGGCGTCGGCGCGCGCGGGCAGCAGCCCGGCGCGGCGGAAATTCTCGGGCAGGCCCATGGCGACGCCCGATCCCCCGGTGACCAACGCATGCGGCGCGATCGCCTCGCCGATCGCCATCAGGTGCGCGTCGGTCACGGCATCGACGATCGCCCAGCGCCGGCCGGCATCGCCCAGCCGCGTCATCGCCTGGCGGATCGCGCCCGCGCCCTGCTCGACGACGCCGAAGGGCACCAGGCCGACCCCGCCCTCGGTCTGGCGGGACAGCACGCGCACCAGGCTGGCGTCCGTCATCGGTGTCAGCGGGTGGTTTTCCATCCCGCTCTCGTTCAGCAACGCGCCGCCCACGAACAGGTGGCCGAGATAGATGGTCCGCCCATTGGTCGGGAAGGCCGGGCAGGCGATGGCGAAGCCCGACCCGAGGCGCTTCAGCAGCGCATCGCCCACGGGGCCGATATTGCCTTCGTCCGTGCTGTCGAAGGTCGAGCAGTACTTCCAGAACAGCTGCTTCGCGCCGGCGGCAGTCAGCGCGTCGCAGGCGGCGAGCGACTGCGCGACGGCGTCGGCCACCGGCGCCGTCCGGATCTTGAGCGCGATGATGACGGCATCCGCCTCGGGCAGCGGCCCGTCGGGCACGCCGATCGCCTGCACGGCGGACATCCCGGCCTTCACGAGGGTGTTGGCGAGGTCGGTCGCGCCGGTGAAGTCGTCGGCGATGCAGCCCAGGAGAAGGGGCATGGTCATGTGTCCTTCAGAAGACGGGCGTGCCGTCCTTGCGGAAATAGACGGACTTCCCGTCCGGCCCGGGGCGGATGTCGAGGTCGTCGTCGGGGTAGGTCACGCGCTCGAACGGCGTGCGGTCGCCCATTTCGAGATAGAGGCAATCGGCCTCGCCGCGGTTGACCAGGTGATGCGCATCCCCCGTGCCGGCGCGAAAGCCCGCGCACATGCCGGCGTGCAGCGGCGTCTCCCCGGCATCGGTCACCAGCGTGCAGGTGCCCTCCAGGATGTAGACGAACTCGTCCTGCTTCTCATGCGCGTGCCGGAGCGCGGATGCCGCGCCGGGCGGCAGGCGGGTCAGGTTCACGCCGAAGTTCCGCAGGCCGAAGATGTCGCCCAGCACCCGCTTCTCCCGCCCGCCGATCTTCGCGACCAGGTCGGCCGGATAGCCCGACGGCCGCGCGCGCGGCGCAACCTCGATGGCGGTGATCGCGACGGGCGGCGTGTCGGGCATGGCGGCCTCCTTCAGCCGGGCGGCAGGGCGAGCACGTCCTGGTGGCCGATGCGGACCGAGAGCATCCCGTCCTCGGCCTGGGCGCGGCGCGCCTCGATCCAGTCCTCGATCACCTCCGCATCGCGGCGTTCCCAGGCGATCGCGGCGGCGCCGTGGCCGGTCGCGATCTCCCGCGCGAAGAGCCTCGCGCGCCGGTCGATGATCCAGTCCGAGGCCGCGCGGTGGATCGTGTAGCCATGCGCCGCGAAGGCCCG
This sequence comes from Roseomonas sp. HF4, assembly GCF_005222755.1. GTDB lineage: Bacteria > Pseudomonadota > Alphaproteobacteria > Acetobacterales > Acetobacteraceae > Neoroseomonas. The sequence continues at coordinate 11,694 of NZ_STGD01000024.1, read as the reverse complement.
CGCGATCGCATCCGGCGCGGCGGGTCCGAGTGCGGTGCCGCCGAAGCCCTTGTCGCGCCGCTGGTCGCGCCGGAAGCCGCGCGCCACCAGCGCATCGCCGGGGTAGGGGGGCTGGAACCTCTCCCGCCCCGTGACGTTGAGCGCGGCGTAGAAGGGCAAGCGGCGCCGCGCGCAGGCCGCGGCCATCGCCTCGATCCAACCCTCGGAAACGAGGTCGCAGAGCGCCGTGTTCACCACCGCGTCCACGCGGTCGAGCGGCAGGTTGACCGGCGCGTGCGACAGGTCGGCCACCAGACCCTCGACCCGCCAGGCGCCGTGCGGGGCGTGCACCAGCAGCACGCGCCTGCCGGGGAAGGTCGCGGCCCAGCCCACGGCCTCGGCGCGGTCGGCGATGGTCTCGTAGGCGCGGTCGATCAGGTCGGCATCGGCATCGACCAGCGTCCAGGCCTGGGCGCGGCCGATGAAATGCCCGAGCCAGCGCAGCAGGCTGCCGGTGCCCGCGCCGAGGTCGAGCACGCGCGGGCGCGCCGGCAGCGCCGCAGCCAGCATGGCCGCCAGCTCCGGGTCGCGTGCCGCCGCGTCGTAGGGTTCGCGGAGATCCAGCCAGTCGCCGTCGAATTCCTCGGCCATCAGTCGCGCGCCTTGTCGAGTTCGTCGCGGAACGCCGCCGCCCGGTCCGCCCAGCGCGGCAGGCGCTGGCCGCCCTGCCAGGCGGCCTCGGCCATCTCGGCGCGAAGCGTGGGATCGAAGATCGGCCGGCGCATCCCCTTGGAGAGAGAGACGTGGTCATCGACCGGGGAGACGATGGCCGAGCCCTCGGCCACCACCTCGGCGATCGCGCCGCCCGCGGTGATCGCGAGCGGCAGGCCGCGCGCCATCGCCTCGGCCGCGGCCATGCCGTAGCCCTCCCAGCGCGTGGCCAGCGCGAACAGGTCGGCGCGCGCATAGAGCGCCTCCAGCGCATCGCCCGCGACCTCACCCGCGAAGGTCACGCGCGATGCGATGCCGAGTTCCTCCGCCAGCGCGCGCAGGCCGTGCGCGTGCACGGCGTCGCGCCGCTCGTCGCCCGCGACGGTGAGGCTCCAGTCGAGGTCGGTCAGCCGCGCCAGGGCGTGCAGCAGCACGTCATGCCCCTTCCGTGGCACCAGCGTGCCGACCGACAGGATGGCGCAGCCCGGCCCCCCGGACCCAGTCGCGCGCGGCGCCGGGTCCGTGCCGGGCTCGACCACGCCGATGCGTTCGGGGTCGGCGCCGAATTCCTCCGGCAGCCGCCGCGCCGTGAGCGGCGAGGTGCAGACGATCCGCGCGCAGGCGCGGAACAGCGCCCGTTCGCGCGCCTTGAGCGCGGTGCGCGTCGCCTCGGGCACGCCGTGCTCGAGCGCCGTCGGGTGGTGGATCAACGCCACCGCGCGCCGCTCAGCGAGGTCCTGCGCCAGCGGCAGGAAGGCCGGCAGGCCGAGTCCGTCGATCACGATGCGCGCATCGGCCGGCAGGGCGGCGAGCGCTGCGCGCGCGCCATCCGTCGCGGCCTCGTCCGGCGCGGGGTGGCTGCCGGGGAGTTCCACGACCTCCACCGCCGCGCCGAGCGCGCGCAGCCCGTCGACCATGCGGCGGTCGTAGATGTAGCCACCCGAGATCGCGTCGAAGGGACCCGGGACCAGCAGGTGGATCGCGCTCAAGCCACCGGCGCCCCTTCATAGGCGGCCCAGGCGATGTGGCTCTCCTTGAGCAGCACCTTGAGGCCCGTCACCGCGCGCCCGCCCTCGCCGAGGCGCCCTTCCGCCAGCGCCTGGGACAGCAGCCGGTGGATATGCGCGCAGAGGTATTCCGTGGTCGTGTTCTGGCCGGCGAATTGCGGCTCGGCGTCGAGGTTGCGGTAGTCGAAGGTGTCGAGGATGGCGCGGAGCTCGACCTTCGCCGCCGCGATGTCGACCAGCAGGTTGAGGCGATCCAGCGCGGGCGCGCGGAATTCCGCCTCAACGACCATGGTGGCGCCGTGCAGGCGTTGGGCGGGCCCGAATTCCTCCCCGCGGAAGGAATGGGCGATCATGACGTGGTCGACGACGGTGAGGCTGTACATGCCGCCCTTTTAGCGGCGCGCCCGCGTGCAGTCACCCGCGCCCGGCGTCAGGCCCCGGCGTCAGGCGAGGAACCAGGCGACGCCCATGCCGAGGACCGCCGCGCCGAGCGAAAGCCCGAGCACCCAGCGCATCACGCCGAGCGTTTCGCCCTGCCGCACCGCGGTCGTGTCGTCCAGTGCCGCCGGCTTGGTCGGTTCCTGCATCGCGCTCTCCCGTTCCATGGCAGCCGCGCGCGGCCGCGTTCGCCAATCCCGATAGATGGGGAGCGGCTCCGGCGCCGCAACCGCCCTATCGGCCGTAGGCGACGACGGGGCAGAGCGGCGCCGGCTCGCCCGGCGGCGGGTTGAGCAGGCGCGGCATGGTCTCTGGCAGGTCCTCGAAGCGCGTCACGGGACCGGCCAGGGCATCGAGGCGCGGGTCGGCCAGCAGGGCGAGAGCCAGCGCCATCCTCTGCCCATGCGTGCGCCGGCCGCGCATCGCCGGCGCCACCGCGCCCACCTGCGTCGAGACGATCTGCAGCCGCTTCGCGTGGAAGGCCTCGCCGAGCGGCAGGCTCGCCTCGCGGTCGCCGTACCAGGACGCCTCGACGATCCGTGCCTCGAAGGCGCAGAGCTCGAGCGCGCGGCGCAGGCCGGACGGGTCGGCGCTCGCGTGGATCACGAGGTCGCGGTCCGCCGGCGCATCCTCGGGCGCTGCGAAGCGGGCGCCCAGCGCCTCGGCCACTCCGCGCCGGCGCGGATCGATGTCGCAGACCACGACCTCCATCCCCGGCATGCGCGCGAGCAGCGCCGCGACCAGCAACCCGACCACGCCGGCGCCGATGACCAGCGCGCGCTCGCCGGCCAGCGGCCGCGCGTCCCACAGCACGTTGACCGCGGTTTCCATGTTTGCGGCGAGCACGGCGCGGGCGTCGGGCACGGCGTCCGGCACCGGCACGCACATCGCCACGGGCGCGAGGAAGCGGTCCTGGTGCGGGTGCAGGACGAAGACGCGCTGTCCGCGCAACTCAGCCGGCCCGTCCTCGACGATGCCGACGGCGCTGTAGCCGTACTTCACGGGGAAGGGGAAATCGCCGGCCTGGAGCGGGCAGCGCATGGCGGCGCGCTGGCTGGCGGGCACGCGGCCGGCGAGCACCAGGCGTTCCGTGCCGCGGGAGATGCCGGTGGCGAGTGCGCGGACCAGCGCCTGGCCGGGGGCGGGGGGCGGGAGGCGCTCCTCGCGCAATTCGCAGCGGCCGGGGGCGACGGACCAGAGGGCGCGGGACGTGATCATCGGGACCGTCGCGGGGCAGGGAAACCCCTCCCGGCCAGCGCCAGGTGACAGAGAAGGGGGATTCGGGGGAGTTCCCTCCCCCGATGCTTGCTTCCCGTCATGCGCCCCCTCCCGGCCGCGCGCGATCCACCGCGATGTCCAGCAGGATGTCCGGCGGGATCTCGTGGACTGTCCAGGCGAAGCGCAGCCCGTCCGAGATGCGCGCCACTTCCGGCAGGGTGAAGGCCGGGATGCCGGACCCGAGCAGCACCGGCGCCACCGTCACGTGCAGCCGGTCGAGGCAGCCCGCGGCCAGGAAGCGGGAGACAGTGACGCCGCCGCCCTCGACGAACACCCGCGTCAGGCCGCGCGCCGCGAGCGCGCGCAGCAGCGCGCCCGGCGCGATGCCCCCGCCGGGCGCGCGCGGCAGGCGCAGCACCGCGGCCGTGCCATGGGTGTCCGCGCCCGGCGCATCGGCGGCGCAGGCGAGCAGCGTCGGCGGCCCTTCGCGGAAGATGCGGTAATCGGCCGAAAGGCGCCGGTCGGTGTCGATCACGACGCGCAGCGGGTCGGGGCCGGGGACTTCGCGCGTGGTCAGGCGCGGGTCGTCGTGGCGGACCGTGCCGGCGCCGACCACGACGGCGTGGCACAGCGCGCGCAGCCGGTGCGTGTGCAGGATGTCGCCCGGGCCGCCGATCCACTGGCTGCTGCCCGAGGCGGTGGCGATGCGCCCGTCCAGCGTCTGCGCGAGCCGCCCGACCACGCGGCAGCCATCGGGTGCCGTGGGCGGCGCCAGGACCGGCGCGAACAGCGGGGCCAGCGCACCGCGCGGCGCGGCGCCGTCGCGCGCGGCCAGCAGCGCGGCCCAGTCCGGATCCATCCCCGCGGTGTCCATCGTCGCGCCTCATGCCCGAAGCGGGCCCGGCGCGAAAGGGTCAGGGCCGGCCGAGGCCGATCGGGACCACCTGCAGGACGAGTTCGGCCAGCAGCCCCGCGATGATCGGCAGGGGGGCCGCCGCCAGCACCCGCAGCGCCACGAATCGCCAGCCGAGCAGCGGGTATTCCCAGGTCACGATGCGGTGGATCGCGAAGATCGACCAGCCGGTGACCAGCGCCACCATCTGGGCCACGCCCGCGCCCGCCTTGGCGAAGGCCAGCACCAGCGGGAAGGTCACGAAGGGCCCGCCCGGCATCAGCCCGCCGGCGAAGGATGCGACCAGGATCCCCGTGGTGCCGGACTCCGGCCCGATCCAGGCGCTCGCGGCATCGGCGGGGATCAGTTCGGCCAGGAAGGCCGCCATGGGAAGAGCCACGGCGAACATCGGCAGGATCTTCAGGATGCTCTGCCCCGCATCCGTGACCGCCTTGCGCGCCGTGCCCGGGCCGCGCCGCAGGCAGAGGCCGAGCGCGCCGAGCGCCAGCACCCAGAGCACGGCCTGCCCCGCCGTCATCGCGGCGGCGTCCAGGCGATCGGCAGCCGCCGCGCGACCCAGCCCGCCAGCACCGGCATGGGCAGCGTCAGCAGCGTGCGCATCAGCGCGAAGTCGAGGCCGAGCAGCGAGACCTCGTAGACCAGCAGTTTCTGGAAGCCGTTCAGCGACCAGGACAGGATATAGGCGACCAGTGCCCCCCGGTCGGCCCCGGCCGCGGCCAGCACGAGCACGAGCGGGAAGGCCGCCATCGGCCCGCCGGGCGTCAGCGCGCCGGCGGCGGTGGCGACGGCCAGGCCGAACAGGCCGCTCTCGGCCCCCATCCAGCGCGCCAGCATCCCCGGCGCCACCAGCTGCCGGACCGAGGCCGCCAGCAGCATGCCCGCCAGCAGGGAAGGCAGGATGAAGAGGAACAGGTCCCAGGCATGGACCAGCGCCGCGGCCAGGGCCCCGGCCCCGTCCCGCCGCCAGATCGTAGCCCCGGCGGCGGCCCCGATGGCGGCGATCGCCATCAGGCTGGCATGGCGGCGGAGGAATGGGATCACGCGCCGAGCCTGCGACGGCCCCGCCTGCGCGGCAAGCCGGGCGCTGGACGACCGCGCGGCATGGCGCCATGACTGGTGCGATGGCGCGTCTGCCCCCGCCGCCCGAAGGACCGCCGCTGCGCCCGCCCCTCGACCGGCTGGCGCCCCTCGGCGGCGTGGAATGGGTCACGGTGCCGGAGTCCGGGCCCGGGCATCTCTTTCGCACGGTCATGCCGATCCTGGCGCGCCACCTGCCCCCGCCGCCGCCGGGTGCGCCCGTGCTGCTCAGCCTCTTTCTCGACCTTGCCCTGCTGCAGCGGGCCGACGGCGCCAAAGGTCTTCTGACCGTGGTTCCGGGGCACGTGCTGGACCGCATCCGCGCGGGGGAGGGGATCGTGGTCTTCGACGGCGCGACCGAGGGCCGCGCCTTCCGCGCGGTCCATGCGGAATCGCTGCATGGCGCGCTCGCGGCCGCGGGAATCCCCGCCTCACGCGCGGCGTGGCTGCAGCAGAACCGGGCGCTCGGCGCCGAATACCGCGCGCACTGCGCTGCGCGGGGGATCGCGCCGATGCTGACGCCTGTCGCCGATTCGTACGGCTTTGCCTTGTGGCGCCGGCTGTTCGACGCCGACACCCCGCCGCGGCCGCCAAGCCCGCCTGCCCTATGGCCCTTCGGCTTCGCGCTGCCGGACGGGGCGCCGCGCCGGCTTCGCTGGATCTGCCTCAACTTCGCGCTGCGCCCGCACCGCGCCGTGCTGGCCGCCTGGCTGCTGGCACGGCCGGAGCCCGGCCACCTTTCGATTTCCTTCCGGCGGGACGTTGGCGACGCGCGGGCCGAGGCGCGGTTCTGGGCCGACGCCGACTGGTTCGCCCGTGGCCAGCCCGGGCTGATCGAGCGCGCACGGGCACTGGCCGCCGAGCAGCTTCACATGCCCGGCGACGCCGCGGAATTCGGCGCGCCGCATTGGCGCGTGCATTCCCTGCCGGTCGAGGAGATCGCCGCCGCCGAGATCTTCATCGTGACCGAGACGGAAATGGTGTGGCCCGGCCTGCGCCGCTGGACCGAGAAGACGCTGAAGGCGCTCGCCTCGGGCCTGCCCTTCGTCGTCTTCGGCAATGCCGGGACGATCGCGGGGCTGGAGGAGATCGGCTTCGACGTGCTGCACGGCCTCGTGGACCACGGGTATGACCGCGAGCCCGCGCCCGAGCGCCGCTTCGCCGCGGCGCTCGATGCGGTGCGACGCTTCCTCGCCCGCGCGCCGGGCTTCACGCCGGCCGAGCTTCGGCGCCTCAGCCTGGCCGCCGCGCACAACCGCGATGTCTTCGCCCGGCAGATGCCGCGCGTGACGGTCATCGAGCCGATCGAGGCGGTGCTCGGCGCCCTGGCGGTCGGCGGGCCTCAGGCCCGGGCCGAGACTGCCAGCGCCGGCGGCCTTGCCGCCACCGCCCGCCCGGCCGGCGCATAGCCCTGCGGCTGCGTCCGCGGCAGCGCCGCCCCCGCGATGGTCTCGATCACGCGGGACTGCAGCGCAACGGCGCGTTCCAGCAGCCGGCGGTTCTCGGTGCCGAGTTCCTCGAGCCGCCGCGCCAGGATCGCCGCCGCGTCGCGCACCGGCCCGGTCGCGGCGGAGCCGTGCCTGGCCTGCGCCGCATAGGCCGCGGCGAAGGCGTCGGAGGCGGCGATCTTGCCGGTGGCGAGCCGCGCCGCGCGCGACAGGTCTAGCGCGGCCAGCGCCTCGTTCTCGGCGCGCAGCGCCTCGGCCAGGCGCTGCCCGGCCAGGATCAGGGTGTCCATCATGGTGCTGTCTCTCCCGTGTTGGGGGTGCTTGCGGCGGCGCGGGCGCGGTGGAGTTCGCGCAGCACCGAATCGGCCAAGCCGAGGCCGGCGCCCGCCCGCGTGGCGGCGCCGGCGTAGGCCTCGACCAGCATGGGCTGCCACTGCGCCTCGGCGGCGCCGCCGCCGAATCGGCCGCGGGAGGCATCGGCGGTGGCGAAGATCGGCTGCAGCAGCAGGGCGAAGGCCTGCGCCTCGAAGTCGCGGGCGGCGCGGCGCATGGTGGCGTCGTCGCCGGCGGTGGCCGGACGCGCGAGCGCGCGAGGCTGCACGGGGGGAAGCGCGGGGGCGTCCATCAGCGGATGTCGAGCTCGGCCCGCGTAGCCCGGCCGAGCCGGGCGAAGCCGCGGCATGCTGGCTGCCGGGCGTCCATCAGCGGACCTCGAGTTCGGCCTGCAGCGCGCCGGCGGCCTTGATCGCCTGCAGGATGGTGATGAGGTCGCGCGGCCCGACGCCGAGGCTGTTCAGCCCGCGTACCAGCTCATCCAGCGTGACCGAGCGCGGCAGGATGCCGAGGCGCCGGTCGCGTTGGTCGTCCACCTCCACCTGGGTGCGCGGCACCACCACCGTCTCCCCGCCCGCCAGCGCATTGGGCTGGCTCACCTGCGGCGTCTCGGTCACGCGGATCGTCAGGTTGCCCTGCGCGATCGCGACGGTGGAGACGCGCACATTGGCGCCCATGACGATGGTGCCCGACGCCTCGTCGATCACGACACGTGCCACCTGGTCGGGCTCGACGCGCAGCTGCTCGATCTGGCTGAGGAAGGCGACCGGGCTGCGCCCGCCGAGCGCCACGCTGACCGTGCGCGAGTCGGACGCTTCGGCCACGCTGCCGCGCATGGCGCCGTTGATGGCGGTGGCGATGCGCCGCGCGGTGGTCAGGTCGGGGTTGCGCAGCGACAGGCGGATGCGGTCGCGGCTCGCGAGCTGGAAGGGCACCTCGCGTTCCACGATGGCGCCGTTGGCGATGCGCCCGGCGGTCGGAACGCCCCGCGTGATCGAGGCGCCGGCGCCGCGCGCGCTGATCGCGCCGGTCGCGACTGCGCCCTGTGCGACGGCATAGACCTCTCCGTCCGCGCCCAGCAGCGGCGTCACCAGCAGCACGCCGCCCGTCAGGTTCGTGGCGTCGCCCAGCGCCGAGACCGCGATGTCGATCCGGCTGCCGGGCCTGGCGAAGGGCGGCAGGTTTGCGGTCACCATCACGGCGGCGACGTTGCGTGTATCGAGCTGGCGTTCCTGGTCCCGCGTGTTGACGCCAAGACGTTCCAGCATGCCGACCAGGGATTGCCGGGTGAAGACCGCCGAGCGCAGCCGGTCCCCGGTACCGTTCAGCCCGACGACCAGCCCGTAGCCGACCAACTGGTTGTCGCGCACGCCCTCGACATCCGCGATGTCCTTGATGCGGACCTGCTGCGCCGCCGCGGGCAGGGCGCCGAGCAGCGCCGGCAGGGCAGAGAGCACCAGGGCCAGCAGCGCCGGCAGGGCGCCGGGCCGGCTCTTCGTTCTCGCGTAATCCTTCGCGGCCAAGATGCGTCTCCCTGCGCCGGGGTCGGGCGCGGCTCGGTGGGCGGCTCGTGGCCGGGTGGAGCGCAAGCCGCGTGCCAGCGCAGGGCCCGGCGCTGCCCGGCAGCGATTGCCGCCAGGCGGCGGCGGGTGCCGGGCAGCGGCAAAGGAGGGTGCATGGTGGTCATCAGGGGTGTCCCGGGCAGCGGGCCGGCCCGCCCCGCGCGCGGGGCGCGGGCGGGCGGGGGCGCCTTCAACCTCGGCGGCGGCATGGCGCCCGATGCCGCCGCCGCGGCCGAGGGCGTGGCGCCCACCTCGGCGATCGGCCTGCTCGCGCTGCAGGAAGGCGCCCCGGCCGCCGAGCGCGACGCCCGTGCTCGCCGCCGCGGGGAGGCCATGCTGCAGGGGCTCGCGATGCTGCAGGCCGCGCTGCTCGGCGGGCGGCTGGACCCCGCGCGACTCGCGCAGCTGGCCGGGCTGGCCGATGGCGCCCCCGCCGCCGACCCCGCCTTGCAGGCCGCCGTGGCGGGCATCGCGCTGAGGCTCCGCGTCGAACTTGCGCGGCTTCGGATCGACCCCGACCTGTCATCGGACTGAAAACCGCGCCGTTTCAGGGATTTGTCGTCAATGTCCCCCTTGGCTTTCGCCACGGGCCGCGTCTATGTTCCGCCCGCTTTGAAAAGGGGGTTTCCGGCCGCTGCCGGACAGGCGGCCGAGACCCTGCGCCCGGGGGAATGGACTGACATGCTGGTGACGTTGCCGCCCGACTACCGGCCTTCGGAGGCCGAAGAGTTCATGAACCCCCTGCAGCTGGAGTATTTCCGGCAGAAGCTGCTGCGTTGGCGGCAGGACCTGCTGCGCGAAGCGGGCGAGACCCTCTCCTCCCTGTCCGAAGGTGGCATCGCGGAGCCCGACCTGACCGACCGCGCGAGCGTCGAGACCGACCGCGCGCTGGAACTCCGCACGCGGGACCGCGCACGCAAGCTGATCAGCAAGATCGACCAGGCCCTCGACCGGATCGAGACCGGCACCTACGGGTATTGCGAGGAAAGCGGCGAGCCGATCGGCCTGCGGCGCCTGGAAGCCCGCCCGATCGCGACCATGAGCATCGAGGCGCAGGAGCGCCACGAGCGGATGGAGCGGGTGCACCGGGACGACTGATCCCGCGGTCGCTCTGCCTCCCGGCTCGGAACGCCCGTCATTCGCAGGCTGATCCATGACAGCGCCCACCTCCCGGTCGGGCGATGATGGACGGTGATCGCCGCGCCGCGGATCCCGCGGCGATGACCGCGCGCGTCGCTCGCGGCGCGCGTGAAGCCGCATGAGGCTTAACCGCCGCCGCGGCTCCGCGACGACTACCGCCCCACCGGACGCCGCGCCGCCGCCTGTCCGTCTTTTCCGCACGCTGCTGGTTGGCGCGGTTGGCATCGCGCTGCCCATGCTGCTCCACGCCATCCTGCTGCCGGCCTTGGGCGAAGGCTCGACGCCGCTCTTCGTCGCGTTCCTCCTCTCGTTGCTGCCGGCGACCGGCGTGGCGTTCTTTTGCGCCGGCCCGGGCATGCTGCGGATCGGCTACGCCATGTGCATCGTTGTCGGCTCGGCGTTCCTGTCGCTCGGCATGAACGAGGCGCGGATCTTCGGCGCGGTGCCGAGCCTGGATGCGGCAGCCGCACCCTCCCGCCCCGCCGCCGCCGGCTTCCTGCTGCCGCGCGCCGCGCCGCGCGCCGATCTCGCCCGCACGGTCGAGGTCCGTCTCGAACTCCCGCGCAACGACTTGCGGGGGCGCCCGACCAGCCCCAGCAGGCTGCGCGGCCGCTTCACCGTGCTGCCGGTCGTCGGCCCCGATTGGACGCCGGCGCAGCCCGTACCGGTGGTTGCGGTGCTGGAGCATGGGCCGGATGGCGTGACGCACGAGGTGCCGGGCGCCCCCTGGGATGCGGGGCGCGGCGTGCTGCGGCTGCTGCCCGAACCGTTGCGGGATTTCGCCGTGGAGGAAGCGCTGCGGCAGGCCGGATGGACGGCGGCGCGCGGCATCGTGGTCGGTCGCTGGGTGGCGGATCCTCGGTGGGCCAGGCTCGATGCGGCCATGCCGCTGGCGTGGCTGTTCGCCGCGGCGCTGCTGTGCCTGGCGCTGGTTGTGCTGTCCCGCCATCCCTGGGTCGCGGCACATCTCGACCGGCTGACCGAGGGAAGCGGCGACTCGGCGCTTCCCCTGGGCCGGCAGATCCTGCTGGGCATCGCGGCGCTCACGATGCCATGCCTCCTGGCGCTCGCGATGCGCCACGCCGAGGTCGATGTCGGCATCATGCTGTTCGCGATCGCCTTCGCCGTCGTGCCGTCCCTGATGATCACGATCGGGGCATCGCGACCGGCAACGCCCATCGGCGTCCTGATCGCCGGCGTCATCCTGGTTGTCGCCCTTCCCATCGGCGTGGCGGGGCGCGGCACGACGCCGAACGGCGAGATGCCCGCGCTCGCCGGCGCGCGCTGGGCGGATGTGCAGGAGGCGATGATCGTCATCGGGGCTGGCTGGCTGGTCTGGGCCTTGCTCGTGATCCTCGGACGCCTGCTGGAGAAGCGCGGGCGTTCCGGCGCCTCGCGCTGAACGGCACGGGCGATCGCGCCGACGGGGCGGCCCTGCCGCCCGCGCGCGGGGCTGGTCGCCGCGGCGTCGCCGGACGCTGCCTGCCCTCGGCATCTGGACACCTCCAGAAACCCCTCGCCCTGAAGCCGTTCGGCTGATTCACTGACGCGGATTGGCGCGGGGGATGGCGATGGTTCGGCAGCCGGGTTTCTTCGACGTGGAGGAACGGCTGCGGGAGTTGTCGGCCAAGGGCGATGACCTCGAGCGGATCGCCGCGCTGATCGATTTCGCCATGTTCCGCGCGGATTTGGAGTTGGCGGTGCCGCGGGCGGACGGCACGAAGGGCGGCCGGCCGGCCTTCGATCACCTGCTGATGTTCAAGATCCTGCTGCTGCAGGCGATGCACGGGCTGTCCGACGAGCGCTGCGAGTATCTCATCAAGGACCGCCTGTCGTTCATGCGCTTCCTCGGCCTCGGGCTGGCCGAC
>NZ_STGD01000023.1 GCF_005222755.1 Roseomonas sp. HF4 | reverse complement strand
CGTGAGTGGTCCATGGCCAAGGCCCAGTTCGCCGTCCTGTTCGGCGAACGCTTCACCAAAGCCATGGCCTGACCGTGTCGTTCAACCGACCGGCCACACACGGAATTCCTGACAGTCCCGGCGGCACGCCACCCTCGGGAGAACAACGCGCCGCCTTCGCGCAAGGCGCCGCGCTGATCGCCGAAGGCAAGGTCGAGGAGGGCCTGACCGTCGTCAACAATCACATCGGCGGCCCCGGCTCCTGGGAGAAGCGCCCCGAGCCGCGCAAGGCGGTGAACCGCGCCAATGCCCGCACCTTGCTCGGTCAGGTCAACGAACAGCGCAAGCCCTACAGCCGCGCCGAAGCCGAAGGCATCCGCCTGCGCACGCTGCTGGTCGGAGGCGCGCAATCCGGGCCACGCTTCGGCATCGTTCTCGACGCGCTGGAAGGCGCCATGCCCAACGCCACGCGCGTGACCATCCCGAACGCTGGTCACAGCATGCAGATGGACAATCCGGATGCCTTGAACGCGGCGGTGCTGGCCTTCCTGGAAAGGCCCTGACGCCGCCCGGCGCCGTCGCGAGTATCAACTCCAGCGACGATTGCCGCCTGTTCAGCCCTTGGCAGGCGCCGCGTCGAGGAAGACGAGCACGCAGTGCGCCTTTTGCGCCGTCGTTCCGTACTGCCCCAGCACCGTACAGCCCTTATGCTCCGACGCGCCGAACTCACGTACGATATGCCAGACGCAGACCCTGCGCCGCGCAATGCTCACCATTCTCCCGACCGAAGAACGACCGGCAGGCTAACCCAGAGTGCGCGGTCGCCCGAGCGGCTACGCGACGGAAAGATGATCCGTGGATGATTTAGGAATTTATTGCTTTTTCACCAGGCGTGTGCTTTTCGATCTACGATGCACCCCGCCCCCTCACCCCCGACCAATTCCTCGCCCTCCTCCCCTACCTCCTCCCCCGCTCCCCTGCCGGCCGCCAGATCGGCGACCTCCGCGCCCGCATGGACGCCATATTCCACCTCGCCTCCACCACCGCCCCCTGGCGCTGCCTGCCCCCCGAACACGGCAAGCCCGACACCATCGCCCGCTACTTCCGCCGCCTTACCCATGCCGGCCTCTGGGAGAAGCTCCTCGAAGCCATCAAGGACTCCGGTCCCAACCATCCCCTCCGCGCCCTCGCGCCGAGGATCTTCCGCGCCTGCCGCCGCGCCGTCCGGCTGCGCGGCCTGCGCTTCATCGCCCTCGTCCGCCGCCTCGGCTTCCTCCAGGCCCTGAGCGGCCCCCCGTCCAAGCTCCCCGACCCCGATTTGTCCGAAAACCTCCGCCGCACCCTCCGCCTGCCGCCCGCCCCGGTCGCGGAGACGCAGCGCGGCATCTTCCTCGACATCCTCCGCACGCTGCGCCGCCTGCACCGGCGGTCGGGGGGCGTCCAGCGCATCCCCCGCGCGCTCCGCCTCGGCTGGTCATGACGCGCCCCGCCCCGCACCGGCCGCCTGGCCACCCGGGGGCCGGGGCCGGAACGCCCCGCCCGACGCCGCTGGGCCGCCATCCCGGGCGCCGGGGCCGCAATCCCCACGCCCGGCCGGCATCCGCGCCCGCGCATCCCCCCGGCCGGGCGGCCCGGTGCCGCCGAGACGCCGGCCTCAGCCCCGCCGCGCCGCCGCCTCCGCCCGCAGCAGCGCCCGCTTGCGCGGAATGCCCCAGCGATACCCCGTCAGGTCGCCATCCTTGCCCACCACCCGGTGGCACGGCACGGCCAAGGAGACCTTGTTCTCCGCGCAGGCCCGCGCCACCGCCCGCGTCGCGCGCGGCTCCCCCATCTCGGCCGCGAGCCCGCCATAGGTCCGCGTCTCGCCCAGCGGGATGCGCCGCAGCGCCTCCCACACCCGCCGCTGGAACGCCGTCCCCCGCAGGTCGAGCGGCAGGTCGAGCGCCCGCCTGGGTTCCGCGATGAAGGCCACGACCTCGCGCACCGTCGCGGCCAGCGCCTCCGGCGCCTGCTCGATGCGCGCGCGGGGGAAGCGCCGCGCCAGGTCGCCCGCCAGCGCCGCGGCATCCTCCCCGAAGCCGATGAAGCAGACGCCCGCCGCGGTCGCGCCCACCATCAGCGGGCCGAGCGCGGTCTCGGCCAGCGCGCAGCGGATCACCTCCCCCGCGCCGCCGCGCCTGGCGGCCCCGGGCGTCATGCCGAGCGCCCGCCCGTGGTCCTCGTAGACCCGGCTCTCGCTGCCGAAGCCGGCGCCGGCCACGGCATCGGCCACGCGGTCCCCGGCGGCCAGCGCATCGGCCAGGCGCCGCGCGCGCACGCTCTCGGCATAGGATCGCGGCGTGACGCCGGTGACATCGCGGAACAACCGCAGGAAATGGTGGCGCGCATAGCCCGCGCGGGCCGCCAGCGCGGCGAGGGAGGGGATGGCCTCCGACGCCTCGATCAGGTCGCAGGCCGCGCGGATGGCGGCGGCGTGGATCGCGGCGCGTTCACCCTTCGGGTCGCAGCGCTTGCAGGCGCGGAAGCCCGCGGCCTCGGCGGCGGCAGCATTGGCGAAGAAGCGGGCGTTGCGCCTGAGCGGCGCGCGCGACGGGCATCCCGGCCGGCAGTACACCCCCTGCGTCGAGACGCCATAGAGGAAGGGGCCGCAGTCGGGCTCCGGGTCGCGCGACAACACGGCTGCCCAGCGGGCGGCGTCGGGGTCGTGGGGGGGCAGGGCATCGGGCATGGGCCTGCGTCGCATGGGTCGCTCCCCGTCGCCATCCGGGCGTTGCGCCGGCGCGCTGGTGTCCACCGCGCTGCGGGCGGGCACGCGCCGTCAGGTCGCGTCGCCCTCCGCCTTGCGGCGCAGCTCGCGCAGCCTCTCCTGCCCGCCGCGCAGGCGCGGGTGGAGCGCGATCGCGGCCTCCATGCTGCGCAGCGCCGCCGCCGGCTGGCCCGCCTGTTCCTGCAGCATGGACAGCGTGACCAGCGCGCCGAAGTGCCGGGGTTCCAGCCGCAGCGCCTCCTGCAGGTCGCGCGCGGCGGCCGCGGCGTCGCCCATCGCGGCATGGGCCTGGGCGCGCTGGTGCCAGGCCTCGGCGGAGTGCGGGGCAAGAACCAGGGCCGCGTCGAAATCCTCGAGCGCCTCGTCATAGGTGCGCGCGGCCAGGTTGCGCGCCCCGCGGCGCAGCAGCAGAACCGTGGCGGGTGACGCCGCCTGCACCCAGAGGGCGCGGATGCGCCCCTCCATCATCGCCGCCACGGCGTCGTCCGGGGCGGCCTTCAGGGCCTCGAACAGGCTGTCGAGTTCCGCTTGGCGCTGTTCCCCGGCGCGGGCGGCGCTGCGGGACTGCGCCGCGGCAAGCGTCGGGGCCAGCAGCAGGAGGAGGACGAGGAGGGCGGCGCGCATGGCGGCGATGCTCGGCTGTCGGGGCCTGTCGGGGCAAGCCTCAAGTAAGGCTCAGCACCGTCATGAGAAGGACCACGGCGATCCGCGCCGTCCTCGCCCAGCGCGGATCGGCGTCCGGGCGGGCGGCCGAGCGCAGCGTGCCGACGACCACGACAAGGTTGTAGGGCAGCGACATGCCGTAGCCGACGACATAGGCCGGGATCATCTGCCCGGCCATGATGAGCCAGAGGAAGCCGATGCTGGTGGTGATATTGACCAGCAGCCCGCCCAGCACCGCCCAGCTCCAGAAGGCCTCGCCCAACGGCAATTCCCCGCGCCAGAGGCGGAGCACGGGGTTCAGGCCGCCGCGCGGGCGCGGACGACGGCCGCGGGTTCCGGCCCGCCCGCCATCCAGTCGAGCAGTTCGACGGTGTGGACCGCCGGGATCGCGCCGTCGCCGAGCTGCGTCAGGCAGCCGATGTTGCCGGACGCGACCAGCGCCGCCCCCGTGCGTGCGATGTTGTCCTGCTTGCGCGCCTTCAGCTGCCCGGCGATCTCGGGCTGGAGGATGTTGTACGTCCCGGCCGAGCCGCAGCAGATGTGCCCCTCCGCCGGTTCGCGCACCACGAAGCCGGCGGCCTTCAGCAGCGCCTTGGGCTCGGCCGTGATCTTCTGCCCGTGCTGGAGGGAGCACGCGGCATGGTAGGCGACCGCGAGCCCCGGCGCCGGGCGGGATGGGGCGTAGCCGAAGCGGGTCAGCACCTCGCTGATGTCGGCGGCGAGGCCCGCCACGCGCGCGGCGGCCGCGGCCTCCGGCGCCTCGCGGAACATGTGGCCGTAGTCCTTGAGCGTGGTGCCGCAGCCCGACGCATTCACCACGATGGCGTCGAGCCCCTCCCCTTCGATCTCGGCCGTCCAGGCGGCGATGTTGGCGCGCGCGAGGCGCATCGCCGGGTCGTGGTTCCCCATGTGGTGGTCAAGCGCGCCGCAGCAGCCCTGCCCCTTGGTCACCACCACCTCGATCCCCATGCGGGTCAGAAGGCGGATCGTCGCCTCGTTGATCGACGGCGCCAGCACCTGCTGCGCGCAGCCCATCAGGATGCCGACGCGCGCGCGGCGTGGGCCCTCGGCGGGATGCACCCGCGGCCGCTCGAAGGGCGAGGGCGAGGGCACCGCGGCAGGTGCCAGGCGCAGCATGGCGCGCAGCCGCTGCGCCGTCATGGACGCGCCGGGCACCAGTCCCGCGAAGGGCCGCGCGAACCAGGCGCCGACCAGCGCCAGGCGGAACCGCCCGGGATGGGGCAGCACGAAGGACAGCACGCGACGCATTGCCCGCTCCGGCCAGGGCCGGGTGTAGGTCTGCTCGATGTAGGATCGCGCATGATCGACCAGGTGCATGTAGTGCACGCCGGACGGGCAGGTCGTCATGCAGGACAGGCAGGACAGGCAGCGGTCGACGTGGCGGACCACCTGCTCGGTCGCGGGTTTGCCCTGCTCCAGCATGTCCTTGATGAGGTAGATGCGGCCGCGCGGGCTGTCGAGCTCGTCGCCCAGCAGCAGGAAGGTCGGGCAGGTCGCAGTGCACATGCCGCAATGGACACAGGTGCGCAGGATCCGGTTGCTCTCCGCGGTATCCGGGTCGGCGAGCTGGGCGGCGGAGAAGCTGGTCTGCATCGGCGGAATCTAGGCGAAGGCCCGCGCGCCCGCCAGCGTACCGCGCATTGCCCGACGCCGCGGCGCGCCCCTACTCTCCGGCGGAAGGCTGGAGTCGCCCATGAACGCCGCTGTCATCGAGATCGCGTCCTTCGGCGCCCTGGCCTTCGCCGCGGTGCTGTTCCTCGTGCAGGCGACGTCGGGGGAGATCGGGCTACGGCTCGGCCTGCGGCAGGCCCGCAACGACCAGGCGCCACGCGAAGGGGTCGGCGTGATCGTCGGCGGCATGCTCGGCCTGCTGGCCTTCGTGCTGGCGCTCACGCTCTCCCACTCGAGCGCCCGCTTCCAGGAACGCCGCACCGGCGTGCTGGCCGAGGCGAACGCGATCGGCACCGCCTGGCTGCGCGCCCAGGCGATCGGCGGTCCGCGCGGGCTCGAGATCGCGCGGCTGCTCGAGGACTATACGCGCCAGCGGATCGCCTTCGTGGCGGCCGACCGGGCGGCCGAGGGGATCGCCGCCATCAACGCCCGGACCGCCACGATGCAGGGGGAGATGTGGGGCCACGCGACCGCCATCTCGCGCGAGAGGCCCGACGCCGTCGCCGCCGGGCTGCTGGCCGCCCTGAACGAAACCTTCGACCTCGCCACCTCGGAACGCCTCGCCTTCAGCCTCGGCATCCCGCCGGTGCTGTTCTGGCTGCTGTCGGCCATGAGCACGCTGACGATCGGATCGCTCGGCTACCAGCTCGGGATGCGCAACCAGCGCCTGCGGCTGATGTCGCTGGTGCTGGTCGCGATGTGGACAGCGATCCTGACGCTGGTTTTCGACCTCGGCGCGCCGCGGCTCGGCGGCATCCGCGTCGGCACCGCCGCCTATGAGTGGACGCTGCAGGGCTTCCAGGGCGGCGTGACCATCCCGCCAGCGCCGGCACGCTGAGGGCGGGGCCTCCCGCCCGGCGGCGGGCCGTGCTATCGGCCAGCTGAGAATGGCTCGCAACATTTCCCTGGAGGCGCCGGCCGTCCCGCGTCGGCGCGGCGTCCCGCTCTGGGCCTGGGGGTCGCTCCTCGTCGCGGCGGCTATCGCGGCGCCGCTCGTGGCCGTCGCGATCACCGCGGCCGCTCGGCCGGGCGTCAGCTTCATCCACATCGCCACCACGACGCTGCCCGAGATGCTCGGCAATTCCGCGCTGCTCGTGCTGCTGGTCGGGCTGATGGCGGGCTCGGCCGGGGCGATCTCCGCCTGGCTCGTCGCGACCTGCGAGTTCCGCGGCCGGCGCGCGCTGGAAGTCGCGCTGCTGCTGCCGCTCGCGATGCCGGCCTATCTCAACGGCTATGTCTACACCTGGCTGTTCGACGTGGCTGGGCCACTGCAGCAGGCCTTCCGCGACCTGACAGGGCTGCGCTACGGACAGTACTGGGCGCCCGAGATCCGCAGCCTGAACGGCGCGGCGCTGATGCTCGCGATGGTGCTCTACCCCTATGTCTACCTCCTGTGCCGCAGCGCCTTCCTGCAGCAGAGCGTCTGCCTGCTGGAAGCGGCGCGCACCCTCGGCCACGGGCTGCCGCGCACCTTCCTGCACGTCGCGCTGCCGCTGGCGCGCCCGGCGCTCGCCGCCGGCATCGCGCTCACGCTCATGGAGACGCTGGCCGATTTCGGCACCGTCCAGCATTTCGGCGTGCGCACCTTCACCACCGGCATCTACGAGGCCTGGTTCGGCATGGACGACCGCGGCGCGGCGGCGCAGTTGTCGGTGGCACTGCTCGGCTGCGTCTTCCTGCTGCTGGCGCTGGAGCACGTCTCGCGCGGCGACCGGCGCTTCCACCCGACCACGACGCGCCACCCGCCGCTCCGCCCCGTCGTGCTGCGCGGCTGGCGGGAGGCGCTGGTGATCCTTGCCTGCTTCATGCCAGTGCTGCTGGGCTTCGGCATCCCGGCGGGCGCGCTCGCCTGGTTGGCCGCGACCTCGGGGGACCCGCTCTCGGGGTCGCGCTTCCTGCCCTTCGCGGTGAATTCGCTCACGCTGTCAGGCGTGACGGCGGTGCTGGCCGTGCTGATCGCGGCAATGATGGCCTGGGCGCTGCGGATGCATCCCTCGCCGCTGCGCCGCCTGGCCAACCGCGTGGCGGCGCTCGGCTACGCGCTGCCGGGCTCGGTCATCGCGGTCGGCACGCTGGTGCCGTTCGGGCTGTTCGACAACGCGCTCGACGCCTGGATGCGGGCGCAGTTCGGCGTCTCCACCGGGCTGCTGCTGTCGGGGACCATGGCGGCGCTGGTCTTCGCCTACCTGGTGCGCTTCCTCGCCGTCGCGCTGTCCTCGGTGGAATCGGGGCTGGAGCGGCTCAAGCCGTCGTTCTTCGCCGCCGCCCGGGTGCTCGGCCGCACGCCGGGACAGGCGGTGCGGGAGGTGGAGCTGCCGCTGGCGCGCGGCGCGCTGCTGACGGCGGGGATGCTGGTCTTCGTGGACACGATGAAGGAGTTGCCGGCGACGCTGATCGTGCGGCCCTTCGACCTCGATACGCTGGCCGTCCGCATCTACAACCTGGCATCCGACGAACGGCTGGCGGAGGCCTCGACCGCCGCGCTGCTGATCGTGGCGGTCGGGCTGGTGCCGGTGGTGATCCTGACGCGGGCGATGCGGCGGGCGGATTGAAGGGCGGGGGGAGAAGCGAACTTCTCCCCCCGGACCCCCCCTCGACCTTCTTTGGCACATGGCGTCCCACCTTCCCGGGTCGGCACCAGGTGCCAAAGAAGGGAGGGGGTTCGGGGGAGGTTCCCCTCCCCCGACCTTCACCGCGCCGCGGCGACAACCCGCATGGCGGATGGCGCGGGCAGCTCGATCTCGATGGCCAGCGTCGACATGTCGCCGCCGCGGTCGAGGTTCACGTTCACCTTGCCCGGGTCGATCGCGACGTAGCGCGCGACGACAGCGACCAGTTCCTGCTGCAGCTTCGGCAGGAAGTCCTCGCGGTTGCGGCCGATGCGCTCATGCGCCAGCACGATCTGCAGGCGTTCCTTGGCGGCCGACGCGCTCGCCGGCTCCACCCGCCGGCCACGGAAGAAGTCGAGCCAGGACATCACGCCGCCCTCCCGCCGAACAGCCGCTTGAACAGGCCCTTCCTCTCGGGCTCGATGAAGCGGTGCGGCTTCTCCTCGCCGAGGAATCGGGAGACGGCGTCGGCATAGGCCTGCCCGGCCATGCTCTCGGCATCCAGGATGACGGGCGTGCCGGTGTTCGACGCCTTCAGCACGCTCTCGCTCTCGGGGATGACGCCGAGCAGCGGGATCGACAGGATCTCCTGGATGTCCTCGAGCTTCAGCATCTCGCCGCGCTCGACGCGGACGGGGTCGAAGCGGGTGACCAGCAGGTGCTCGCGCACCGGGTCACGCTTCTCCTCCGCGCGCTTCGAGCGGGACTGCAGCACGCCGAGGATGCGGTCGCTGTCGCGGACGGAGGAGACCTCGGGGTTCGTCACCACCACTGCCTGGTCGGCGAAATAGAGCGCGAGCAGCGCGCCCTTCTCGATCCCCGCCGGGCTGTCGCAGAGGATGTAGTCGAACTCGGCCGACAGTTCCTCGATGATCTTCTGCACGCCTTCCTTGGTCAGCGCGTCCTTGTCCCGCGTCTGGCTCGCCGGAAGGATGGAGAGCGTGTCCACGCGCTTGTCGCGGATCAGCGCCTGGTTCAGCCGCGCCTCGCCGCTGATGACGTTGACGATGTCGAACACCACGCGCCGCTCGACCCCCATGATGAGGTCGAGGTTGCGCAGCCCGACGTCGAAGTCGATGACGACGGTCTTCTTGCCCCGCTGCGCAAGGCCCGTGGCGAAGGCGGCGGAGGAGGTGGTCTTGCCCACGCCCCCCTTGCCCGATGTGACGACGACGACCTGTGCCATGTCCCCTGCCTCCTCGTTCAGTCCTGGGCCGGCGTCCGGCGGGCCGGTGCCGGCATCGTCGCCATCAGCCGATCGGGTCGAAGCGCATGCGCTCGCCCGTCAGCCGCACCTGCACCGCCTTGCCGATCGGCGCGCCCGCGAGCCCCTCCCGCACCGCGTAGTAGCCGGCGATGGAGATGAGCTCGGGGTCGAAATTCTGCGCGAACACGCGCGCGTCCGCGTTGTTGCTGCCGCCCGCGATCGCGCGGCCGCGCAGCGCGCCATAGACGTGGATATTGCCATCGGCGATGACCTCGCCGCCCGCATTCACGGTCGCAGTCACGATCAGGTCGCGGCCCTCGGCCCAGATGCGCTGGCCGGCGCGCACCGGCTGCTCGACGACCATGGTCGGGCGCTGCAGGCCGGCGGGGGGCGGGGCGGCCGGCGGCGGCGGTGCGGGCTCGACCGGGGTGGCGGCGGCGGGCGGCGCGGCCTCCTCGGTCTCCTTGCCGCCGGTGGCGCGGATCGGCGGCAGGCCGTAGGCCATGGCGGCGTTGCGCATCTCTGCGGTGCCGCCGGTGGTGCCGATCGGCACGATCTCGAGCCCGCGCAGCCCCTCGATCAGCCCCTGGAAATCGACCGCGTTCGGCGGCACGTCGAGGTCGCCGAGGCCGAGCACCACGGGCGCGAAGCGCAGGAAGCCGGGCGCCCGGCGGAACTGGTCGCCGATCGCGGGCACCACGGCCTCGGGCCGCGGGTCGAGCAGGCGCAGCACCAGCAGGTTGAAGTTCGCGCCGCGCAGGCGGAACGGCTCCAGGCGGGGCGGCGTATCGGGCCTTGGCGCGGCGGACATGGGTCTCCCGAGGCGGTCATTCGTGGGGGTTGGCACCATAGGTATTGTGGCCGAAGCCCCCGATGCACACCAGATATAGCGTTGTAACGGGTCCCGGCGAAGGCCGCGCAGAGGCGATCGAGCGGGGGCAAGGCGTTATGCCGCGATCTTCGCAGCCGATGCCAGCGGCGAATCGGCGGGGCTGGCCAGCCTGCCATGCGTCTCGCAGGATGCGCCAACGCCATCCCGGGGACCGCTGTGCAGCCGATCATCCTCAACGAACCGTTCCGCGCCGTCTTCTACGCGCCTTTCTACGTGGCCGAGGCGCAGGGCTTCTTCGCTGCCGAGGGCGTGGAGGTCCGCCGCGACACCGCCGGGGACCCGAACAAGGCGGCGGAGAATCTGCTCTCCGGCCGGGCGGACATCGCCTGGTCGGGCCCGATGCGCCCGATGTGGCTGCGCGACCGCGACCCGTCCTGCCCGCTGCGGTCCTTCTGCGCGGTGGTGATGAAGGACCCGTTCCTGCTGGTCGGGCGCGCGCCGCGGCCGGGCTTCGCGCTGACGGACCTGCCGGGCCTGCGCTTCGGCACGGTCAACGAGGTGCCCACCCCCTGGTGGTGCCTGCAGGACGACCTGCGGAAGGCGGGGGTGGATCCTGACGCGCTGACCCGCGTGACCGACCGCTCGATGGCCGAGAACACCACGGCGGTGCTGGCGGGCACGCTCGATGTCGCGCAGGTGTTCGAGCCGCATGCCGCGCTGGCCGAGGCCGCGGGCGGCGCCGTCTGGCACCGGGCGGCCGACCGCGGCCCGTCCGCCTACACGGCCTTCTACGCGACGGAGGCGCGCATCGCCGAGCGCGGCGCGGCGTTCGAGGCCATGATCCGCGCCATGGCCCGCGCGCTCGCCTGGGTGAACGCGGCGCCGCCGGCCGAGATCGCGGCGACCGTCGCGCCGCTGTTTCCCGACGTGCCGCGAGCTGCGCTGACGGCGGCGCTCGCGCGCTACCAGGGCCTCGGCCTCTGGCCCGCGACGCCGCATTTCCCGCGCGCCGCCTTCGACCAACTGCAGGGCGCGATGCGGAGCGCCAGCATCCTGAAGGGCGCCCCGGCCTTCGAGGCCTGCGTGGACGAGGCGATCGTCGCGCGCGCGCTGGGCGGCTGAGCATGGCCCCGCCGCGCGGCACGCGGGCCGACTACCGCTTCTTCCTGCCGATCCCGACGCGCTGGATGGACAACGATGTCTACGGCCACGTGAACAACGTGACCTACTACTCGTGGTTCGACACGGTCGTGGCGCGGTTCCTCATGGATACGGGCTTCCTGCACATCCCGACCGCGCCGGTCATCGGCCTCGTGGTCGAGACGCAGTGCCGCTACTTCGCCCCCATCGCCTTCCCGGACGAGGTGACGGCGGGGCTGCGTTGCGGCCGCGCGGGCAATACCTCCGTCCGCTACGAGATCGGCATCTTCCGGGGCGACGAGGACGTGGCGAGCGCCGAGGGCCATTTCGTCCATGTCTACGTGGACCGCGCGACGCAGAAGACGCCGACGCCGCTGCCCGACCTGCTGCGCCGCGCGCTCGCCGGCATCGCCGCCGGCTGAGATACCATGTGAGAATGCGTCGTTCGGCGCATCCTGCAGTGCGGCGCCGGCCCGCTCCCCCACCCGGCCACCCAACGACAGTATCCTCGATCGGTGGAAGGGTGGCGGAGCGGGCCGGTGCCGGCATTCTCAAACGGTCTCTGACCCGCGCTTGCGCGTCCCGCGCAACGGCGCGATCTAGCGGCACAGAATCGATCCGGAGACGACCCATGCCCGAGGCCCCCGCCCCCATCACGCGGCTTGCCATCCTCGACGACTACCAGGGGGTGGCCATGTCGATGGGGCCCTGGGAGCGGCTGAAGGGCGTCGAGGTCACGGTGTTCCGCGACACGCTGACCGACGCCGATGCGCTGGCCGCGCGGCTGGCACCCTTCGACGCCATCCTGGCGATGCGCGAGCGCACGCCCTTCCCGCGCGCGCTGATCGAGCGCCTGCCGAAGCTGCGGCTGCTGATCACGACCGCGGCGCGCAACCGTTCCATCGACGCGGCGGCCTGTGCGGAGCGGGGCATCGTCTTCTGCGGCACCCCCTCACACGGCGACCCGACGGTGGACATAACCTGGGGGCTGATTATCGGGCTGATGCGCGACCTGCCGGCGCAGGAACGCGCGCTGCGCGAAGGCCGCTGGCAGACCTCGGTCGGCACGGCGCTGGAGGGCCGGACGCTCGGCGTCGTCGGGCTCGGCAAGCTCGGCGGGCGGGTCGCTAAGGTGGCGCACGCCTTCGGCATGAAGGTCATCGCCTGGAGCCAGAACCTGACCGAGGCGCGCGCCGCCGAGGTGGGCGCGACGCGCGTCGACAAGGCCGCGCTGTTCCAACAGGCGGACGTCGTGACGCTGCACCTGATCCTGTCCGACCGCTCGCGCGGGATCGTGGGCGCGGCGGACCTCGCGCGCATGAAGCCCTCGGCCTTCGTCGTGAACACCTCGCGCGGGCCGCTGATCGACCAGGACACGCTGATCGCGGCGCTGCGGAACGGGCGGATCGCGGGCGCCGGCATCGACGTCTTCGACATCGAGCCGCTGCCCGCCGGCCACCCGATCCTGGCCGCGCCGAACACGCTGCTGACGCCGCATCTCGGCTACGTGTCGCAGCAGAATTACCGCGCCTACTACGCCGGCTGCGTCGAGGCGATCGAGGCCTTCGACGCCGGCGCGCCGGTGCGCGTCATCGCGCCGTGAGCACGCCCTTCGCCCTGCCGGAAGGCTGGTCGTCCTGGCCGCAGAAGCAGCGCGACGACGCCTACGACAACACCGGCATGGTGGCCGACAGCGCGCAGCAGATCGCGGCCCGCGTCGCGCTGTCCGAGGCCTTCCGCGCCGCCCATTCGGGCCATCTCGACCTGCCCTACGGGCAGGCGGAGCGCGAGCGCTGGGACCTGTTCCCCGGCCGCGATCCCGCCGCGCCCTGCCTGGTCTTCATCCATGGCGGCTACTGGCAGCGCAACCGGCGGGAAGACTTCGCCATCATGGCCGAAGGCGCGCTCGCCATGGGCTGGTCGGCCGCCCTGCCCGGCTACACGCTGGCGCCGGAGGCCTCGCTGACGACGATCTGCTGGCAGGTGAGCCGCGCGCTCGACTGGCTGGCGGCCGAGGGCGCGGCGCATGGCATCGCGGGGCCGATCGTCGCCTCGGGCTGGTCGGCCGGCGGGCACCTGGCGGCGCTGGCGGCCGAGCATCCGGCGGTGACGGCGGCGCTCGCCGTCTCGGGCGTGCATGAGCTGGCGCCGATCCGCGACACGATGCTGAACGAGAAGCTGCGGCTGACCGAGGCCGAGATCGCCGACCTCTCGCCGATCCGCCGGCCGGTGGTGCAGAAGCCCGTCGCGGTGGCGTATGGCGGCGCGGAACTGCCGGAACTGCGGCGCCAGTCGCGCGCCTTCCATCGCGTGCGGGCGGAGGCGCAGGCGCCCGGACCGCTCATCCCGATCCCGGGCGCGGATCACTTCCGCGTGCTGGAATCGCTCTGGAAGCCGGGGGGCACGCTGCTGCGTGCCGCGGCGGAGCTGCTCCGATGAGCCACGACTTCACGGGCGTGCTGCTTGCGATCCATGTCGCCGCGGAAGCCTCGGCCCCGATGGTGGAACTGGATGCCGCGCACCTCATCGAGGGCGTGGGCATCGAGGGCGACCGCTACGCGACCGCGCGCGGCACCTACAGCCACAAGCCCCACGCCGACCGCCAGGTGACGCTGATCGAGATGGAGACGCTGGACGCGCTCGCGCGCGACCACGGCATCGACCTGCCGCCGCGGGAGACGCGGCGGAACCTGACGACCGCCGGCGTGCCGCTGAACCACCTGGTCGGACGGCAATTCCGCGTGGGCGACGTCGTGCTGGTGGGCGGGCGGCTCAACGTGCCCTGCCAGTATCTCGAGGACCTGCTGGGCAAGCCGGTGTTCAAGCCGCTGATCCACCGCTCGGGGCTCAATTGCCGGATCGTGACGGGCGGCACGATCCGCCCCGGGGATGCGATCCGGCCGCTGTAGACGCGCCGCAGCCTTCAGGAAATGCCGGCGCGGCGCAGGCCGCCCAGGTAGTGATCGAGGTCGGCCGGCACCCGCATCGGGGCACGCTCGCGCGCCTTGGCCAGGGTGAAATCAGGCTCGATGGCGAGAAGGCGCGCGCGCACCTCGGCCGCCTGCTCCCGCCGACCGAGATGGCCGAGCGCGGAGAGCCACGCCTTGTATGGAAAGGTGAAGCCCGCATGCAGCGCCGTCACGCGCCGCGCATCCGCGTCGACATCGGCGTGCCTGTGCAGCAGCAGCAGCGGCACGAGCCGGGCAGCGTCGAAGAAGAAGGCGTGCGGATGCAGCGGCGCCAGGCGCTTGTAGCGCTCCCAGCGCGTCAGCGCCTCGGCGTGCTGGCCGCGATAGGACAGGGCCAGCGCGGAGAAGACCCAGGCCATCGGCAGGTTCGGATTGAGCGCAAGGGCGCGATCGTAGAGCGTGACCGCCTCGGCCACACGATGATGCAGGAAGGCGCGCACATGGCCGAGGACCGTGAGCGCCTGCGCATCCGACGGGTCGAGCGCCACGGCACGCGAGGCGAGCTCCTCGCTTTTCGCCAGGACATCGCCGTCGTTCTGCGCCCAGCCCTGGCCGACCAGGAACAGATGCCAGTAGGCGTGCCAGGCGAAGGCGGGCGCATAGTCGGGCTCGAGGCGCGTCGCCTCGTCCAGCATGCGCCCCGCGAGCTCGTAGGATTGCCGGTCGAGCCGGTAGATCGCCGGGATCGCGCGCAGCAGCAGGTCGTAGGCGTTCGCGTGCACATGCGGGCGCGCAACGGCACGATTCGCCTCGATCAGCAGGATCTCGGGGTCGACCCGTGCCACGACCTCGGCCGCGATCTCGTCCTGCAGCGCCAGGATGTCGCCGGCGTCGCGGTCGAACCGCTCGGCCCAGACGACCGATTCCGGCGGGCGATGGTCGGTCAGGCGCAAGGTCACGCGGACGCGGTCGCCGCTGCGCTGCACCGAGCCGGAGAGGCTGAAGTCGAGGCCGAGTTCCTCGCCGCCGCCCGGCTGCCGTTCGGCCGCGGCAACCGAGGAACTGTCCACGAGCACGAGCCAGCGGAACCGCGCCAGCGCCGCCGTGATCTCCCCGGCCAGGCCGAGCGAGACATCCGCGTCCGTGCCGCCGCCGATGAGCCGCAGCGGCACGACGCCGAGCCGCGCGCCACGGATGCTGCCGCGGCGCGGCGTGACCTGGACCGGGGCGGCGACCTCCCCGCGGAGCGATTCGGCCAGGGCACTGGTTTCGGGCGACGGGGCGCTGCGGAACCGTTCGGCGAAGATGCGCCGGCATTCCTCCCAGGCGGCGAAGGCCGTGCCGCGGTCGCCGCGCTCGGCCTCGGCGCGGATGAGGATGCGCCAGACCGGTTCCTGCGCGGGGTCGATGGCGAGCACGCGGCGGGCCTCCTGCACGCGCTGCTCCACGTTGCCGGCCGCCGCCAGCCGGGCCGTTGCCGCGTCCAGCGCCACGTCGCGCAGGCGGCGCCGCTGCTCCGCCAGCCAGATGTCGAAGGCGGCATCGAGGCCATCGAGGTCGGCCAGGAGGTCGGCCTGCAGGAGATTGAGCGCCTCGAGCCGGTCGCGCGCCATGGCGGGGACCTCGCGCGCGTCGATCCAGACGCCTTCCGTGTTGATCGCGACCGTTTCGCGGGTGGCGACGATCAGCCCGCGGCCCCATTCCCCGAGGACGTCCTGCAGCTCGTGCAGCGCCTGGCGCAGCGAGCCGCGCGCCTGGTCCTCGCCGCGGCGGCTCCAGAGCAACTCGGCGAGGCGCTGGCGGGAGATCGGCGTCGGCGCATCCATGGCGAGTACGCCGAGGACCGCTCGCGTCTTGCGCGACCGCGGCACGAGGGATTCACCCGTGACGGCGCGCACATCCATCCGCCCCAGCATGGTGACGCGCAGCCGCGCGGGGGTGGGGGTGCCGGCACGCCCGACGCTCGGGCCGACCTCGGCGAAAGGTCTGCGGTCCTGCATCTCGATGCCGGTGAGGTCTGACATTCTCACGCTAGCCTAACGGCCTTTGCCGTAATGACAAACAGGGGCCGTGCGGTCGGGGACGACGCGGCGGCCGGGGTATGGCACGCCGCGCAAGCCCTGGGGAGCAGCACCCGGCACGGCCAGATGCGCCGCCGCCTCAATCCGCGAGAGACGTCAGCGGCGATGAAACGCGGAGAAATTAACTAATAGGTTGTAATCTGGACCGTGAATTTCGCGTTATACGCATCATCGCGACATGAATTTAGCGTTCGCTTGGTCCATGTTGCTGACCTTTGAACAGCACCAACGTACTTCAAAAAGATCGTATTCCTATTCAATTAGATTATCAAGAAAATAAGTTTAAACAAGTAGGAATGATTACTTGCGCTGGCCTTCGCCTGCAGCCAGCCTCCGGGGCAATGGCCGACCAGCCAGACATCATCACCCTCCCGGAGATCAAGCCAATGACCAAGATCCTCGCCTCCGTCGCCGACAAGGGCGCCGTCCGCACCGGTGCCGGCCTCCGCGCACCCAAGGCCTCCGTCGCCGACAAGGGCACCGTCCGCACCGGCGCCGGCCTCCGCGCACCCAAGGCCTCCGTCGCCGACAAGGGCACCGTCCGCACCGGCGCCGGCCTCCGCGCGCCCAAGGCCTCCGTCGCCGACAAGGGCACCGTCCGCACCGGCGCCGGCCTCCGCGCGCCCAAGGCCTCCGTCGCCGACAAGGGCACCGTCCGCACCGGTGCCGGCCTCCGCCGTCCCGCCTGACCGCGGAGCTGGGGGCTCTCCGCCCGGGGAGCCCCCGCCCCCCCTTCCCGAATCCGGCCAGGACGGCAGCCATGACCCCGGACAGGACGCCCATCGTCGCCTTCCACCGCCTCATTCCCGGCATCCCGGCGCCCGAGCGCGCCGACCGCTCGGGGCTCGGCGGCCTGCCGACCCGCGCCTTCCGCTACTGCGATGCCGTCACCACCGCCGCCGGCTATGGCTGGCACATCACCGCGCCGCTCGACTTCACGCTGATGTGGGATGGCCACGAGATCCTCTGGACCTGCGAGGAGCTCGAGCACGAATGGATGCCGCTCGGCCTCGGCGCCGTGCAGTACCCGCATTTTCGCGCCCGCTTCGACGAGGAGGTGCCGCAGGACATCCGCGGCTTCTCGCCCCCCTTCCTGACCGGCCTTCCCGAGCCGGGCGTCGTCCAGATGTGGACCGGCCTGTTCGTCCGCACGGCACCCGGCTGGTCGCTGCTGAGCCGCGCGCCGGCCAACCTGCCGCGGTCCCCGCACTACGAGCAGTTCGAAGGCGTGGTCGAGTTCGACAAGTGGTTCGGCCCGCTCTTTACCAACATCCGCATGACGCGCACCGACATCCCGGTCGAGATCAACCAGCTGCGCCCCATCCTGCAGGTCCAGCCCGTGCCGCAATTCGCCTATGCGGATGCGGTGATGAACGCGTCCTCCGTCACCGACGCCTTCACGCAGTGGGGCGATACGGAGTGGAACGCCTATCGCGACAGCGTGGTCACGCCCGCCATGGCCGAGGACCATCAGCCAGGCCGCTACGCCGCCGATGTGCGGCGCGCGCGGCGCGGCCAGGGCTGCCCCTTCGCCGCCATGGCCGCGGCCCGGGAAGCGGCGCCGGCGGCCTGACCCCTCCGCCTGCGCCGCCCGAAGCCGCCGTGCCGCAAGGCCGGCGGCTTCGCTCGTTCTGGACAGGCCGGTCCATCGGCGCATCATCGGCGGCGTTGAGGAGAAACGCCCATGACCGATGCCCCGCCCGTGGCCGGGACGCCACAGCTCGACGGCCGCCAGGTGGCCGAGCTGGCGCGCCAGCTGACCGAGCTGCTCCGCCTGCGCACCCTGCCGATCGGCATGAAGCTGTTCGAGAGCGCGGAGGAGATGGCGAAGGTCCCGGGCCTGCGCCGCCCGCCGGAGGGACGCAAATTCTCCACCTGCCAGCTGGTGACCCAGGCGCGGATCGCCGGCTTCACAATGGGCATCGCGCACGAGAACGTGCCCGGCTTTTCCAATTGCGGCGGCGTGATCGGGCTGAACGAACCGTCCGAGCTCTATCTCTCGGGCCGCAAGTTCGAGGGCGTCTGGTTCGAGAACCGCGAAGCGGCCGCCAAGCACCAGGCCGAGATGCCGCGCGTGCCGGCGCGTTACGCGGGCCTCGTGGTCTCGCCGCTGCGCAGCGCCAGGCTCGACCCGCCGGACATCTGCCTGTTCTACGCCAACCCCGCGCAGATGATCCTGTTCATCAACGGGCTGCAGTGGAAGACCTACAAGCGGTTCGACTTCTCCGTGACGGGGGAGAGCGCCTGCGCCGATTCCTGGGGTCGCGCCCTGCGCGACCGGGCGCCGTCGCTGTCGATCCCCTGCTACGCGGAACGGCGCTATGGCGGCGTCGCGGACGACGAGATGCTGATGGCGCTGCCGCCGGCGGATCTTGCGGTGGCGGTCGAGGGGCTGCTCGGGCTGTCGAAGGCGGGGCTGCGCTATCCGATCATGCCCTACGGGCCGCAGGCGGATCCCGGGGAAGGCATGGCGAAGTCCTACGCCGGGAAGACGTGACAATCGGCCCGCGACGCCCGGTCGGGATGCCGCGGACGGGTGCAGGCGCGCGCCACACGGGCAGCGCGCCGGCGCTCTTCCTCGTTGCCCGCCGTCCCGGCATGGGGGTCTGGCGGCGGGGGCCGGGCACATTAGATAAGATATTCTGAATGTCCTGGATGTCGCCATGCGCCGCCTCGCCGCCGCAACCGCTCTCCTGCTCCTCGCCGTCGGCGGCGGCGGCTGGTGGTTCGCGACGCAGCGGCCGCTCTTCGTCCCGGTCGCCGCCGTCGCGCAGGACGTGCCTGTCACGGTCTTCGGCCTGGGGGCGGTCGAGGCCCGCATCCTCTCCCGCATCGGCTTCGAGGTCGGCGGCACGCTCACCGAGGTGATGGCCGACCACGGCGACCGCCTCGCCGCCGGCGCTCCGCTCGCGCGGCTAAGTGCCGCGAGCCAGGAGGCCCGCCTCGCCCGCGCCGAGGCCGCCGTGCTCTCGGCCGCGGCGCAGGCCCAGCGCGCCGAGGCGCAGCGCGAGCGGGCCGAGGCGCTGCTTGCCCAGCGCCAGGCCACCGCACGGCGCCGGCGGGAACTCGCCAACCGCAATGTCGGCAGCCTGGAGGCGGCCGAGCTCGCCGAGACCGAGGTCGCGACCGCCGAGGCCGACCTTGCGGTGAACCGAGCCGATGCCGCGGTCGCGCGCGCCCTGCAGGCCGAGGCGCGCGCCAACGTCGCGGCCGAGCAGACCGCGCTGGCCAAGCACACGCTCCGCGCGCCCTACGACGCCGTGGTCATCGCGAGGCAGCGCGAGGCGGGCGCGGCGGTCAATCCGGGCGAGCCGATCTTCACCCTGGTCGCGCCCGACAGCCTCTGGGCGCTCGCCTATGTGGACGAGGGCCGGGCGGGGGACATCGCGCTCGGCCAGCCCGCGACCGTCACGCTGCGTAGCCGGCCGGGGCGGCCGGTCGCGGCGCAGGTGGCGCGAATCGGCCTCGAGGCAGACCGCGTGACCGAGGAGCGCCGCGTCCATGTCCGCTGCATCGCCTGCCCCGAGATGCCCGTGCTCGGAGAGCAGGCGGAGGTCGTGATCGAGACCGGCCGCCTGCCCAGCGCGCGCCTGGTGCCGGAGAACGCCATCCACGGCTTCGACGGCGCGACCGGTACCGTCTGGGTGGTCGCGAACGGCCGCCTCGCGCGCCGGGAGGCGCGCTTTGCCGCCCGGCTGATGGATGGCCGCGCCGCGATCACCGACGGACTGCCGCCGGACACGCAGGTCGTGACCCGCGTCGCGTCCGGATTCGCCGAGGGGCGGGCCGCGCGGGCAGTGCCGGCGCCGTGAACCTCGCCCTGGCCGACATCCGCCACGGGCTCGGCCGCTTCCTGATGACCTGCATCGGGCTCGGGCTGCTGATGGGCGTGGCGCTCTCCATGGTCGGCATCTACCAGGGGGTGGTAGCCGAGGCGCTGGCGCTCAGCCGGAGCCTGCGCGCCGATCTCTGGGTGGTCGAATCCGGCACACGCGGGCCCTTCGCGGAATCGTCGCGCATCCCGGGCGACGTGCGGGAGATGGTCGCGCGCCTGCCCGGCGTCGCCGCGGCCGGCGCGATCACGCTGCGCACGGCGGAGATGGCCGCGCCGCAGGGCATCCTGCGCGCGCAGGTGATGGGCTACGAGCCCGGCCGGCCGGGCGGGCCGGATGCGATCGAGCGCGGTCGCGCGCTGGGCGGCGCGCGGTTCGAGATGGTGGCAGATGCGCGCGCCGGGCTCGCCCCCGGCGCGACCGTGATCCTGGGCGGGGACCGCTACCGGGTGGTCGGCACCACGCGCGGCCTGGTCGCCGCGGGAGGCGATCCGCTCGTGTTCATCACGCTGCGCGACAGCCAGGAGCTGCAGTTCAAGCTCGCGCCGCCGGCCGCGCGGCGGGCGCAGGCGGCAGGCACCGGCGGCGGCTCGACCGACACGGTCAATGCCGTGATCGCGCGGCTCTCGCGCGCGGCCGACCCCGCGGCGGTGGCCGAGGTGGCCCGGCGGTGGAAGCACCTCGGCGCGCTGACCGATGCCGAGCAGTCCGACCTGCTGACCCGGTCGGTCGTGAACCGCGCCCGTGTGCAGCTCGGCATGTTCACCGTCGTGCTGCTGTTCGTCTCGGCGGTGATCATCTCGCTGATCATCTACACCATGACCATGGACAAGCTCAGGGAGATAGCGACGCTCAAGCTGATCGGCGCGTCCGACCGCACGATCATCGGGCTCGTGCTGCAGCAAGCGCTGATCCTGGGCGCGGCGGGCTATGCGGCGGCGGTCGCGATCGTCTTCGCCACGCGCGGCGCCTTCCCGCGCACGGTCGCGCTCGGCCCGGCGGAGGTCGCGGTCATGGCCGGCGTGATCGGGGCGATCTGCGTCGCGGGCAGCGTCATCTCGATCCGCGCGGCGCTGCGGATCGAGCCACAGCAGGCGCTCGGTGGATGAGCGCGGATGCGCCACTGGTGCGGGTGGAGGGGATCGGCCGGGTCTTCGGCGAGGGCGAGGCGGCGGTGCGCGCGCTGGACGGCGTGGACCTCGATGTCGCGGCGGGGGAGGTGGTCGGCCTCAAGGGCCCGTCGGGCAGCGGCAAGTCCACGCTGCTCAACATCATCGCCTGCATCCTGGAGCCGAGCGCGGGGCGGCTCAGCCTGGGGGAGGAGGTGGTCTGGGACGGCGCCTGGCGGATCGGCGATCTCCGCCGCCTGCGCCGCGAGCGCATCGGCTTCATCTTCCAGTTCCACAACCTGCTGCCCTTCCTGGATGCGACGGACAATGTCGCGCTGGCCATGACGCTGGCCGGCACCGATGTCGGCACCGCGCGGGCGCGGGCACGGGACCTGCTCGACTACCTGCAGGTCGGCCGGCGCGCCTCGGCGATGCCCTCCCGCCTTTCGGGCGGCGAGGCGCAGCGCGTCGCGATCGCCCGCGCGCTGGCCAACCGCCCACGCGTCATCCTGGCCGACGAGCCGACCGCGGCGCTCGATTCCGAGCGCGCCCGGGTGGTGATGGACCTGCTGCGCCAGGTGGCGCGGGAGCAGCGGGCAGCGGTCCTGGTCGTCACGCATGACGAGAAGATCTTCGACCGCTTCGACCGTATCGTCGGGCTGCGCGACGGGCGGATCGAGGCGGTCGGGTAGCGCGGGTTCAGTCCCCGCTCATCCGGATCGGCGGGTTCACGTCCGGCGGCAGCGGGCAGACATAGGGATGCGCGTCGGTTCGCGCCTTGTGGTCCGCCTTGGCCGCGGCGAGGATCTCCGGGTTGCGGATCGCGTCCACCGCCGTGCCGGCCATGATCTTCGCCACATGCACCAGCCCCTTGTGGGCGATGCCGGACTTGCCCTGCGCCGTCAGCTGCCAGGAATGCCCCGGCGTGCCGATGGCGTAGGTGGCGCCCCGCGCCTGCACCGTCGGCACCGCCCAGGAGACATCGCCCACGTCGGTCGAACCGACGCCGCCATTCCCCTTCGCATCCAGCGGCACGATGATGTCGCAGAGTTCCTTGCCGCGCTCGACCTTGAGCCCGTGGCGGCGGAAGGCGGCGGCGATGTCGTCGTCCGACAGCGTCTTCTGGATCTCGGCGGCGAAGGCGCGGTCGGCCTCGTCGAACTGCGGCGGGCCGAGGCGCAGCATGTTCTCGTACATCGCCTTCTCGAGCGGCGTGTTCGCCAGCAGGTTGGAGACCGCGCTCACCACCTTGGTGGTCACCGTCGTCTCGGTCATCAGCGCCGCGCCGTCGGCGATCTTGCGCACCCGGGCGACCAGGCCGTTCAGCTCCGTCAGGTCGCGCGCTCGGATCAGGTAGCGGACCTTGGCCGCGCCCTGCACCACGTTCGGCGCGATGCCGCCGGCATCGAGGTAGGCGTAGTGGATGCGCGCGTCCGACGGCATGTGCTCGCGCATGTAGTTCACGCCGACATTCATCAGCTCGACCGCGTCGAGCGCCGAGCGCCCGAGATGCGGCGCCGCGGCGGCGTGCGACGACCGGCCCGTGAAGGCGAAGTCGATCCGGGTATTGGCCAGCGAAACCGCCTCGTTCACGCCGGTGAAGGCGGCGGGGTGCCAGCAGATCGCCATGTCCACGTCGTCGAAGGCGCCCTCGCGCACCATGAAGCCCTTGGCGGCGCCGCCTTCCTCGGCCGGGCAGCCGTAGTAGCGCACGCGCGCCTTGACGCCATTCGCCGCGAGCCAGTCCTTCACGGCCGAGGCCGCGAGCAGCGAGGCGGAGCCCAGCAGGTTATGCCCGCAGCCATGGCCCGACCCGTCGCCCGGCAGCGGCCGGTGCTCGGCCACGCCGGCCTCGTTCGAAAGCCCCGGCAGCGCGTCGTATTCGCCAAGGATGGCGATGACGGGGCCGCCCTCCCCCGCCTCGCCCATGACGGCGGTCGGGATGCCGGCGACGTCCTTGGTCACGCGGAAGCCGTGCGCCTCCAGCATCGCGGTGTGCTCGGCGCAGGACCTGACCTCGGCGTAGCAGAGCTCCGGCATGCCCCAGACGCGGTCGGCGAGCGCGATCGCGTCCGCGGCCTTGGCGTCCACGTGGCGCCAGACTTCCTCGGTGTTCTGCATGGGCGGGGTCCTTCTCGGGGCTCGGGCGGCGAGTCTCGCCTGCGCAGGCCCCTCCGTCCAGCGCTGGACAGCCGCGCCCGGCGGGACGCAGCATCCCGCCGACGAGGAGTGCCCGCCCATGCCCCGCGTGACGCCCATCCGCCCCGAGACGTTGCCGCCCGACCTGGCCGAGACGTGGCACCGCTACGCCACCGCCTACGGACCCTTCGAGGCGCAGCTCGAGGTCTTCGCCCATGTGCCGGCGGCGCTGCGGCACCTGATGCCGATGCTGATGGAATTGCGCGCCGCCGGGACGCTGCCGCGGCGCGCGCTGGAACTCGCGATCGTCGTCGTCTCGAAGCTCAATGCCTGCGACTACTGCATCGCGCATCACGAGCCCTTCCTGGCGGTGGAGGGCATCCCGCCCGAGGCGGTGGCCGGCCTGCCCGGCAATGCGGACCACCCGGCCTTCACCGCCCGCGACCGCGCCGTCATCGCCTTCGCCATCGCGGCCTGGGAGGACAGCCACCGCGTGCCCGAGCGTCTGTTCCGGAGCCTGCGCGAGCACTTCACCGACGCGCAGATCGTCGAACTCACGCTGCGCATCACGCTGACCGGGTTCTTCAACCGCTTCTCCGCAGCCCTCGGCATCGATGCGGCGGCGGACGCGCATGCCTGACAGCGCGGCAGTAAGACCGGCGCGGGAGGCGACCATGGCGGGACGATGGACGCGGCGCGGCCTTGGCGGCGGGGCGATCGGGCTGCTCGCCGCGCCATCGCCGGTGCGCGCGCAGCCCGCCCGCCCGCGCGGGCCCTTCTGGCCGGGCGGGGCGCGACTGGCGATCGGCATCTGCATGATGTTCGAGGCGGATGGCGGCCAGCCCGCCGCCTTCCAGCCCGGCCCGCCCGGCACGCCGCAGGCGAGCCAGCGCTTCCCGAACCTGCCGATGGTCATGAACCGCACCTATGGCGTGAAGGAAGGCATCCCCCGGCTGCTCGACCTGTTCGACCGCGTGGGCTGCCGCGTCTCCTCCTTCATGATCGGCGAGAGCATCCGCCGCTACCCCGACCTGGCGCGGGAGATCGTGGCGCGCGGCCACGAGGCGGGCGGCCGCGCCATCCGCCACGCGCCGCAGTTCCACCTGCCGAAGGACGAGGAGCGCGCGTTCCTTCGCGAAGGCTTCGACGCGCTCAGGACCGCGACCGGGCTTTGGCCGAAGGGCTTCAACGCGCAGGGCCTGCAGGGGTCGGTCAACACCAACGACCTGCTGCAGGAGCTCGGCCTGATCTATTCCATCGACGACCGCACGCGCGACGAGCCCTGGATCACGACGGTCAACGGCGACCGCGACTTCTGCCTGGTGCCCTACATGGGCCACGTGAACGACCTGAACTTCTTCCAGAACCAGCAGCGCGGCCTGGCGGACTACGAGCAGATGCTGGCCCAGGAATTCGAGGTGCTCTACGCCGAGGGCGCGACGCGGCGGCGGATGATGAGCGTGCCGCTGCACGATTTCGTGGCCGGCCGGCCCGCGGTGGTGCCATCGGTGGAACGTTTCCTGCGCTGGGCGGCCGGCCATCCCGGCGTGTGGTTCGCGCGGCGGGACGAGATCGCGGACTGGGCGCTCGGCCGGGGGCGCGAGCTCACGCCGCGCGACGCAGCAGTGCTGCCCCGGTAGGGCGCCCGTGCCGGCGGATTGCGGTCGCGACGCGGGATGGCGCGTGGAAGACAGGGCGGGGAGAAAAGGGAACTTCTCCCCCACAACCTTTTCCGACACCTGACGCCCCGCTTTCCAGGACCGGTGCCAAATGACAGACAAGGGAGGGGGTTCGGGGGAGGTGCTCCTCCCCCGACCTTGTCGACAGCCCATCCACGTCGAGGCGGGCACGGGCGGCGCAACCCGCCCTCCGTCGGAACGCCGGCCGCTCAGCGCCGAGCGCGTGCCGCCGCCCGGGCCGGCACCGCCACGGCCGGCAGGCGCATCCGCCGCCCGCCGCGCGGCCCCTGTTCGCGCCCGTCATCCAGCATGATCGCTGCGCCGATCTGCACCGAGCCGAAGGTCAGCCCGGTGAAGAACCACAGCATCGCGATCACCGGCAGGCCGCCATGACGCAGGATCAGGCTGCCGACCCCGCCCGGGTCCGCCCAGAGCACCGCGGCGACGAACAGGGCCGACAGGCCGAAGCCCACCAACCCATGCAGGATCATGAAGCGGACGGCGACGGGCATCCCGGAACGACGCATCAGAGCCCCCTTATGCTTGGCTGAGGATATGCGGCGGCACGTCCCGCCGCCAAGCACGTTCAGCGCGCCAGGCGGCGCAGCGGCTCCAGCACCGCGGGGTCGGCGATCGGCGCCGTGTCCCAGGGCGGCTCGGGCGGCGGGTCGAGCGTCTCGAACACCGTGGCCAGCTCGATGCTCCCGGCCTCGGCGGGGCGGGGATAGGGCGTCGGGTCGGGCAGGCCCGGCCCCTTCGGCCGGCCGATCGCCACGAAGAATTCCTCGAGCCCCGCCGGCACCAGCGTCCAGAGCATCCGGAAGGGCGCGTCGCCGTCGTTGATGAAGCCGTGCCGGACATGCGGCGGCGCCACCATGAAGGTGCCGGCGACGATCCGCCGGACCTCGCCGTCGAGCCGCGCCAGCGCCTGGCCCTGGATGATCCAGAACATCTCGGTCTGCGCCGGGTGCGCGTGCTCGCGGATCTTGCCGAGCGGGGGGAGTTCCTGCAGCCCGGCCGAGAGCCCCGGCACCGCGCCGGCGAGGCGTGGCGCGGTCAGCACCTCGATCCAGCCATTGGCGGGCTCCGGCTGCCAGTGCTGCTCGCCGCCCCCCGGCGGCACCACGATCATCTGGGGCGCCATGACGGCACCACGATCATCCCGCGCACCATCAATGCATCCGCGGGTGCTTGAGGAAATCCGTGCGGTCGGCCGAGACGACGGCGACATCGCGTGAGCCCCGCGCCCGGCCGAGCCTCAGCTTCACCGTCGCGCCCGCATCGCCCGCCGACCAGACGGCGCGCCAGAGCTCGGCCAGGTCCGTCACCGCCACGCCGCCCACGGCCAGCACCCGGTCGCCGGTGCGCACGCCGGAATTCTCGGCCGGCCCGCCGGGCGCGAGGGAGGCGATCGCGACCCCCTCGTCATCCTCGGTCGCATAGAGGCCGAGCCAGGGCCGGGACGGGCGGCTCACGCGCCCCAGGGTCACGAGGTCGCCCAGGATGGGCGAGAGCCGGTGCACCGGCACCACCATGTTGAGGTCGAGCCGCCGTGCCTCCTCCCCCTGCTGGAGGATCAGGGAGCCGATGCCCATCAGCTTCCCGTCCGGCCCGATCAGCCCGGCACCGCCCCAGGAGGGGTGCGCCGGCGCGGTGAACAGCGCGTCCTCGATCAGGTATTCCCAGTAGCCAGCGAAGGGCTGGCGCGCGACCAGCTTGCAGCCGACCGCCGCGCGGCGCCCGCCGGCCGCCGCCAGGATGGCTGGCGCGCCGATGCGCAGCGCCTCGCTGTCGCCGAGTTCGAGCGGCGCGACGCCGAGGCTGCCCAGCGCCTGCACCAGGCCGAAGCCCGTTTCCTGGTCCACCGCCAGCGTGTGGCCGGGCACGACGCGACCGTCGGCCGTCGTGATCCAGATGCCCTCGGCCTCGGTCACGATGTAGCCGATGGTGAGGATCAGCCCGTCGCGGATGACCGCGCCGCTGCCTTCGCGCTCGGTGCCGAGCACCCGCGCCGTGAAGGCATCCGCCGGCACCGCCGTGCGCAGCGCGACGATGCTGCCGAGCGCGGCCCCGATGTCGAAGGGAAACTCGGAAGGGTCGGGCTGCAGGTGTTCCGGGATGTCCCACTCGTCCTTGGCCATGTCGTGTCCGTCGAAGCCCCGCCTGTCGTTCGGCCATCCTCCTAGAGCAGCGCCCGACCGGATGGAACACTGCCGCGGTTCCGCCGAACGGGCCTGATCCGCTCCGCGACGGGACTTCCCCGAACGGGACATCCGGCCCGTCGCTGTCATCCGGCCAGGGCGAAGCCTAGCACGGCCCGCCGCCGCGCGGGATGGGCAGGGCGTCCCGCGCGCGGCATCCTGGGACCCCGCGGCCTGCGCCGCGGCAGGATCCGGACCCGCCCATGCCCCTTCCCGATGCCCCCCTGCCCGCGCCGATCCGAGACGGGCTCCGCGCCATGGGGCTGCTGGCGCCGGGCGCCGCGGCCGCCGGCACGGCGCTCTCGGGCGGGGTGTCGTCCGATATCTGGCATGTCGTGCTGCCGGGCGGGCGAGAGGCCTGCGTCAAGCGCGCACTGCCGAAGCTGAAGGTGGCGGCGGACTGGCGCGCGCCGGTCGTGCGCAACCTGTACGAGGCGCGCTGGCTCGCGCTCGCGGCCGAGGCGGTGCCGGGTGCGGCGCCCGCCCTGCTCGGCCAGGACGCGGCGACCGGCACCCTGGCCATGCAATGGCTGCCGCCCGGCGACCATCCGGTCTGGAAGGCGCTGCTGCGCGACGGGGACGCCGATGCCGGCTTCGCCGCTGAGGTCGGGCGCCGCATCGCGCGCATCCACGCCCATGCCGCCGCGCGCCCGGCGCTGGCCGCCGATTTCCCGACCGACGACATCTTCCACGCCATCCGGCTCGAGCCCTACCTGCTGGCGACGGCGCGCGCGCACCCCGACCTCGCGCCGGCGCTGGAGGCGCTGGCGGCGCGCACCGCGGCGACTAGGCGGACGCTGGTGCACGGCGATGTCAGCCCGAAGAACATCCTGGCCGGCCCGGCGGGGCCGGTGTTCCTCGACGCGGAATGCGCCTGGTGGGGGGACCCGGCCTTCGACCTCGCCTTCTGCCTGAACCACCTGCTGCTGAAATGCCTTTGGACGCCCCGCGCGGCGGCGGATTTCCTCGCGGCCTTCGATGCGCTCGCCGCGGCCTACCTCGCCGGCGTCGCGTGGGAGGCGCCCGCGGCGCTCGAGGCGCGGGCGGCGAGCCTGCTGCCGGGCCTGTTTCTCGCCCGCATCGACGGCAAGAGCCCGGTCGAATACATCACGGAGGACGCCGGCAAGGACCGCGTGCGGCGGGTGGCGGGCGCCTTCCTGCGGCGTCCACCCGCCCGGCTTGCGGCGGTGCGGGCGGCCTGGGCCGCCGAGATCTCCGCCTGAGGCGCGCCCCGCCGCTACAGGTTCCGCCGCGCCGCCCGCAGCGTCGGCAGCCCGATCCCGGTCGCCTCGAAACCGCCATCCACCGCGATCACCTGGCCCGTTAGGTAGGAGGCGCGGTCGGAACAGAGGAAGAAGATGGCCTCGGCCAGTTCCTCCTCGAGCCCGTAGCGGTCGAGCGGAATGGTGTCGTGGTAGTCGCGCCGGATCTCGGGCGTGTGGACCGCCTTGGCCATGGCCGTGTCGACCGGCCCCGGCGCCACGGCGTTCACCCGGATGCCGAGCGCGCCCAATTCCACCGCCTGCTGCTTGGTCAGATGCGCGAGCCCCGCCTTGGACGTCCCGTAGGCGACGCGCAGCGTCGAGGCGCGCAGCCCCGAGATCGAGGTGATGTTGACCACGGCGCCGCCGCCCGTCTCGGCCATCAGTGGCGCCGCCGCCTGGGTCGCGAGGAAGGGCCCGGTCAGGTTCACGGCGAGCACGCGCGCCCAGTCCTCGGGCGTCGTCTCGAGCAGCGGCTTGAACACGGCGATGCCGGCATTGTTCACGAGCGCGTCGAGCCGCCCGAACTCCGCCCCCGTGCGACGGACCGCGCCCTGTACCGCCGCCGCGTCGGCGACGTCGGCGTGCAGCGCGAGCGTCGCCTCCGGCCGGGCAAGGCCGGCCATGGCCTGCTCCAGAAGCGCGGCGTCGATGTCGAGCAGCGCGACGCGCCAGTCCTCGGCCAGGAAGCGGCGCGCGGTGGCAAGCCCGATGCCGCGCCCGGCACCGGTGACGAGGGCGACCTTGGCGGCCATGCGGGGCTCTCCGGTTGCGACTGCGCCCCCGTTCCTACACCACCGCGCCGCCGCCGTGCAGGGCCGGCCGGCGCCCGGGGCGGCGACGGCGGACGGGCCGCGCGTGGACGCTGCCGCAGGGCTCGGCTACCTGAAGGGACCGGCGCACGGCCTGCGCGCCGCGAGGGAACGCCGGAACGCGCATGACCAGCACCACCATCGCCTCGATCCGCGGCCGCCGCGTCTGGGACAGCCGCGGCCGCCCGACCGTGGAAGCCGAGGTCCGGCTCGCGGGCGGCGCGCGCGGCATCGCCATCGCGCCCGCCGGCGCCAGCACCGGCAGCGGGGAGGCGCTCGACCGCCGGGATGGCGGCACCGCCTTCGGCGGCTACGACGTGAAGGGCGCCGTCGCCTCGGTGAACACGGAGATCGCCCCCGCCATCGCCGGCATGGACGCGGCCGACCAGGCGGGGATCGACGCGGCACTGATCGCGCTGGACGGGACGCCGAACAAGTCGCGGCTCGGCGCCAATGCGACGCTCGCGGTGTCGATGGCCGCGGCGCATGCCGCAGCGCATGCGAAGGGCATGCTGCTGTGGACATACCTCGGCGGCGAGAACGCGACCCTTCTTCCCCTGCCGCAGATCCAGATCCTGGGCGGCGGCGCCCATGCCGGGCGGCGCGTCGACATCCAGGACTTCCTGGTGATCTGCCCCGCCGCGACCAGTTTCGCCGAGGCCCTGGACTGGACCGCCGAGGTCTACCGCGCCGCCGGGTCGATCATGAAGGACCGCGGACTGCTGCAGGGCGTGGCCGACGAAGGCGGCTGGTGGCCGGCCTTCGACGCCAACGAGCAGGCGCTCGAGACGCTCGTGCAGGCCATCGAGCGCGCGGGCTTCAGGCCGGGATCGCAGGTCGCCATCGCGCTCGACGTCGCCGCGACCGACTTCGGCAAGGGCGGGCGCTACCGGCTCGGCCTCGAAGGCCGCGAGCTCGACACGGACGGCATGATCCGCATGCTGGCCGGCTGGATCGACGCCTACCCCATCGCCTCCATCGAGGACCCGCTGGCCGAGGACGACTGGGACGGCTTCGCCGCCTTCACGCAGGAAGTCGGGCGCCGCGTGCAGGTGGTGGGCGACGACTTCCTGGTGACCGACGCCGCGCGCGTGCGCCGCGCCGCCGCCGCGGGCGCCGCCAATACGGTTCTCATCAAGCCCAACCAGCGCGGCACGCTGACCGAGACCAAGGCCGCCTGGGACGCGGCGCGGGACGTCGGCTACGCCGGCATCGTCTCGGCGCGCTCGGGCGAGACGGAGGACGTGACCATCGTCCACCTGGCGCTCGGCTGGGGGGTGGGGCAACTCAAGGTGGGGTCCTTCGCGCGGTCGGAACGGATGGCGAAGTGGAACGAGGCGCTGCGCATCGAGGAAGCGCTCGGCAGCCGCGCGCGCTTCGCGGGCGGGGCGGTGCTGGGGCGGTCGCGGTGAGGGCGGGGGCGGCGCTGTCCCGGAGAGGGGCTTTGCCCCTCCCCGGACCCCACCCCACC
The DNA here is from genome assembly GCF_005222755.1 of Roseomonas sp. HF4. Classification (GTDB taxonomy): domain Bacteria; phylum Pseudomonadota; class Alphaproteobacteria; order Acetobacterales; family Acetobacteraceae; genus Neoroseomonas. Next base: position 24,519 of record NZ_STGD01000023.1, on the reverse strand, counting down.
AAAGGCCGAAAGGCCTTTGGAAACCCTCAGATTCGCGGATTGCGGGCATGGCGTGCCCCCGATGCCGGATGCGCCAATGACGCCCGTCCCCGATCAGGTATCGATGTCCAGAGACCCTTCGGCCTCTGGCGGGGAGGTCCGGAGGGGCAGCGCCCCTCCGGTGACCGCCCGTGAAGGTCCTGCTCCACTACGCCGCCGGACCCGGCCTCGCCGCACGGCTGAACGCCCTGCCCGACCTGTCGCTGGACATCGTGCCCGACGCGGACGAGGCCGGCTTCGCCGCCGCCCTGCCGCAGGCCGAGGTGATCTGGCACGTGCTGCGTCCGCTCTCGGCCGAGGACATCGCGCAGGCGCCGCGGCTCCGGCTGATCCAGAAGATCGGCGTCGGCGTGAACACCATCGACCTCGATGCGGCGCGGGCGCGCGACATCGCCGTGTGCAACCTGCCGGGCACCAATGCGCGTGCGGTTGCGGAGCTGACCCTGCTGCTGATGCTGGGCGCGCTGCGCCGCGTCGCGCATTTCGATGCCGAGACGCGCGCGGGCCGCGGCTGGGCGCAGCCGCCCGGACTGCAGGACAGCCTGTTCGAACTGGGCGGGCGGACGGTCGGGCTGGTCGGCTACGGCGCCATCCCGGCCCTGCTCGCGCCCGTGCTGGCAGCGCTCGGCTGCCGGCTGCTCTACACCGCCCGCGCACCGAAGGAGGCAGCGGCTGGCCAGTACCGCGACCTCGACGCGCTGCTGGCCGAGAGCGACGTCGTCTCGCTCCACATTCCCGAGACGCCCGCGACGCGCGGGCTGATCGACGCCGGCGCCATCGCGCGCATGAAGCCCGGCGCGGTGCTGGTGAACACGGCGCGCGGCGGGCTGGTCGACCAGGCGGCGCTGGTCGCCGCACTTCGCTCGGGGCACCTGGCGGCAGCCGGGCTCGATGTCTTCGCCGCCGAGCCGGTCGATCCGGCAGATCCGCTGCTCGGCCTGCCGAACGTGGTCGTGACGCCGCACGTGGCCTGGCTCACGACCGGCACCTTCAACCGCTCCTTCCGCCTGGCCGCCGAGAATGTCCGGCGCCTCGCGGCGGGCGAGCCGTTGCTGCACCGCGTCGCGTGACGACGCCGCGCGCCGAGGCCGAGCCGCCGGCGGCGCCCGCCCCGCTGGCAGAGATCATTCGCCTCGCGACGCCGACAGTGCTCGTCACCTTCGTCCAGGCCATCGCGCAGACCGCCGAGGCCGCGCTGATCGGGCGCCTCGGCACCGAGGCGCTGGCCGGCTACGCGCTGGTGCTGCCGCTGCTGATGCTGATGCAGATGACCTCCGGCGGCGCGATGGGCGGCGGCGTCACCTCGGCGGTCGCGCGCGCCATCGGCGCGGGCCGGATGGAGGAAGCGGCGGCGCTGATCAAGCACGCGGTGCTGATCGCGGTCGGCATGGGCGCGCTGACCACGGTGCTGGCGCTCGGCCTCGGCCCCGCGCTGTTCCGCGCCGTGGGGGGCGCGGGCGCGATCTTCGACCATGCGCTCTCCTACGCCTCGATCGTGTTCGGCGGCGCGGTGCTGGTGTGGGTGTCGAACATCCTGGGCGCGGCGCTGCGCGGCGCCGGGCGGATGCGCCTGCCGGCGCGGGTCATGACGGCCGCCTGGGTGATCGAGGCGCCGCTGTCCGGCCTGTTCATGCTGGGCTTCGGCTGGGGATTGGCGGGCGCGGCGGCGGCCTACCTCATCGCCTTCGGCCTGGCGGCGGCGACCATGGCGGCCATCATCCTGCGCGGCGGCGCCGGGTTCCGCCCGCGCCTCGACGCGCCGCTCCGCGCGGACTACTTCCGCCGCATCCTGGCGGTCGGCGCGGTCGCGACCGTGATGGCGACCATCGCCAACCTGACCGTGGTGCTGATGACGGCGCTGGTGGCGCGGCACGGCACGGCGGCCATCGCGGCCTATGGCGTCGGCGTGCGGCTGGAATTCCTGATGATCCCGCTCGGCTTCGGGATCGGCGTGGCGCTGACCTCGCTGGTCGGGCGGCGGGTCGGCGCGGGGGACTGGGCGGGGGCGCGGGCGACCGCCTGGCGCGGGGGGCTGCTCGCGGCCGGCCTGTGCGGGGTCATCGGCATCGCCGCGGCGGTGTTTCCGCATCCGCTCGCCTGGCTGTTCGCCGCCGACCCCGAGGTGCAGGCGGCGCTGGTGGTGTTCCTGCGCTGGGTCGGGCCGTCCTTCGGGCCCTTCGGGCTCGGCATGGCGCTCTATTTCGCGTGCCAGGGGGCGGGGCGGATGCGCTGGCCCTTCGCGGGGTCGGTCGCGCGGCTCGGCTTCGCGGTGGGCGGCGGGTGGCTGCTCGCGACCTTCACCGGGGCCGGGCTCGCGGGCGCCTTCGCGGCCATCGGCGCCGGCCTCGCGGCCTATGGGGTGCTGATCGCCGCCTCGGTGCGGCGGGGGGTGTGGCGGTAGGGCAGCGCGCTCATCGGGCGTTTACCCGGACGGGCCAGGATGCGGGATCGCATGACCGAGATCCGCACCGACCTCCTCGAACGCTTCGGCACGCAGGCCTACCAGCCCGCGACCTTCCTCGACCGCGGCGTCACGGTACCCTTCACCACCCCCTTCCTGCTCGGCGCGCGCATCCGGCCGACGGATACGCGCGCGGGGCTCGAGGTGGTGATCACGAACCCCTCCGGCGGGCGGGGCTTCTACATCGTGCCATGGCCGGCGCTGACCGAGGTCTGCTCGCCTACCCTGCACGACCGGCGGCTCTGGCAGCGGCTCTCGGACCAGACCGGCATCACCCCCGCCCTGGTGCGGGAGACGGCGCATGCCGTCGCGGCCGAGGGCCTGGCCGGCCGCGACGCCGCCGGCGCCGCGTCCCAGGCGCGGGGGGAGGAGGCGGCCGGGCGGATGCGCGCCAACTTCATGCTGCTGCTCGACCTCATTCGCCGCAGCGAGACGCCCGAGGAAGCCGCGACCGCGCCGCAGGCCGACAGCCCGGCCAACGTCGAGCGTCGCGCCCGGCGCGCCGTCGGGCGCATCGCGCCGCGCATCGGCGTGACGCCCGAGATCATCGCCGCCTGGCTCGAATCGCTGGCCGGCGCCTTCTGCGGCGTCGGCGTGCCTGGCGACCCCGTGCAGTCGCGCACGCGGCGGATGGCGCGCGACCTCGTCGCCCTGGTCGAGCAGGTCGATCTCTGGGTGGCGCAGAGCCCCGACCCGCACGAGCAGCACGCCGCGACGATGGTCACCGAAGCCGCGCGGCTCACGATGCGATGCGCCGAGGTCGCCTTCCGGGACCTCGATTCCCTGCTGTCCGACACGCCGACGCTGCTGCGCGCCTGGCGGGAGGATTCCACCGGCATCGGCCGCCGCGCCACCCGCCCGGACTGGCTGCTCGACGGCTGGCAGGTGATCGTCGAATTGTGGCGCGACGCGGCGCCCGAGATGCGCCATGGCGCGCTGTGGGAGATGGCCTTTCTCGCCCCGGTCATGCCGCGCGAGGTCGAGGAATGGCTCGGCGTCGAGGAGGACTGGGACCGCCCGACGCGGCTGCGGCGCCTGGTGCGCGCGAAGGAGGACTGGCGCAGCGGCCGGATGCTCGACCTTGTCGCGCGGAACGAGCGCCTGCGGGCGCGCATCGCATGACGGCGGCGCCGGCGCCGGGCGCCGCGTTGCCCTCGGAGCAGCGGCGCCTCACGCACGCCGTGGCCGCCGCGTCGGATGCCGCGCTCGGCCGGATCGTCGCGGTCTTCGACCGCATGCCCGACCGGCGGGTGGCGGACCGGCTGCTCGATGCCGCGCGCCCGCGGCTGCGGCGCCTGCGCCCGCCGCGGCCGATCGGGCTCGGGCGGCTGCTCTTCCTGCCGCTCGACGGCGTCATCGTCGACCCGGGCGCGTGGAAGCGCGCCGACGGGTCGATCCCGCGCAGCGCCCTTGCGCCGCTGACCGAGGCGATGCGCGCCGCGATCGGCGACGAGGCGACCGCCATCGAGGCCGCGTTCGCCGGGGCGACCTTCGCCGATCTCGGCGTGGTGGGGACGGCCGGCGGCAGGCTCTGGCGCGCCGCGGCGGCCGCGACGCCCGGCATGCCGGCGCGATGGGCGGAAACCGGACTCTCGGCTGCGGATTTCAGCCATTGCACGGCGCTGGCCGCGGGCGTCTGGCGCCATGCGGCGTCGCTCTGGGCGGCGCTCGCCGCGGCGCGGGAGGGACCACCGGAAAGCCTGGTGCGCGAGGCGATCGGCGCCGCCGCCGGCGAAGCGCCGATGGTGGCCGAGGCGATGCTCGCCACCCTCCTGCTGAAGGCGTCGCAGCCGGGCAGCGTCGCCGCCGCGGCCGCGGCCACGCGCTCCCTTCCCGCCGGCGTGGCGGACCGCGTGCTCGACCGCTGGATCGATCACTGCCGGCCGGACCTGCCCGACAACGACCCGGAGGGCGCAGCCCACCAGGCCGAGGAATTCGCGAAGGCGCTCGACGACCTGGAAGCGGCGCCCGCGGCGCGGCGGCCGGAGCGCCGGCAGCGCATCCTGGCGCTGCGCCGGCAGGCCGACGAGGCGTGTCGCGCCGCCTTCGCCGCCACGGCCGCGACGATGCTGGCCGAGCCCCTGGCGCAGCGCGGCGGCGCGATCGACGACGCTGGGATGGGCGCCATGGAAGGGGCGGCCCGGTCACTCAAGCGGCTGGAGCAGGCCGGCCGGCGCCTGGGCGGCGGCACCGCCTATGACGGCGCCGTCCGCCGCCTCGCCGACGGCTTCGCCGGGTTGCGCGCAGCCCCGGGGTCGAACCTTGCGGACCTCGCCCGGCTGACCGAGATCCTGGCCGGGCCCGAGGCTGCGCTCCGGTTGCTCGACTGCGGCTGAGGCCGCGCGGCGCGCCGGGTCAGAACCTGAAGTTCAGGCTCACCCCCGGCGACGGCGCGTAATAGACCGGCGGCGGCGGCACGTAATAGGCCGGCGGCGGCGCGTAATAGACCGGCGGCGGTCGCCAGGCGCGCGGCGGCGGGGGTGGCGGCGCATAGTAGTACCGGGGCGGCGGCCCCCAGCCGTAGCCGTAATAGGCGCCCGGCCCGTAGCCGCCCCGGCGCCAGCGCCCGCGCCCGCCCTCGCCGCCTTCGCCGACCGGCAGCAGCGCCGATTGCCGCGTCTCGGGCACCGCGAGGAAGGGGCTGGCGCCGGCACGCGCCAGCGTGACCCCAGAACCCCCATCGGCGCCGTCCGAGGCGCCGGGCACGAGGCCCGCCAGGGGCGGCACCGGCGCGGCCACCGCCACGGCCAGCGTGACATGCGCCACGCCGAGCAGGACGGCACTGATCGTCATGGGTCGCATCGCAGTCTCCTTCCCCCGAGTCGGGGCTCTCGTGTGCGATATTTCGGCAGAATGCCATGGCAAGCGCGTGGCGGCGCCGCCGTCGCGCGAACACGTTCTCGGGAGAAGGGGATCGGATGGATCGTCCCGCACCGCCGCTCGGCGTCGTCTCGGCCATGCCCGGGGTGGTCTGGCCAGCCCTGCCGGGCGGCCCGGGCGCGGCGCTGCTCGGCATCCTGTTCCAGCTCGGCCAGACCGAATGGTGGCCGCGGGCGCGAATCGAGCATGCCCAGCGGCGCCAGCTCGCGGCGCTCCTGGCGCATGCGCGCGCCGAGGTGCCCTTCTATCGCGACCGCCTGCCGCCCGCCCTGCCCGACCCGTCCGACGGCCCCGCCTGGGAGGACGCCTGGCGCGCCATCCCGGTGCTGACGCGCGCCGAGATCCAGGCCGCGGATGCGGACGAGGCCATGCTCGCCGCCGCGCTGCCGCCCGGCCATGGCGAGTATCGCGAGATCTTCACCTCCGGCTCCGCGGGCCGGCCGGTGCGCGCGGTGCGCAGCCAGCTCTGGGAACTCGTCTGGAGCGCCTTCACGCTGCGCGACCACCTGTGGCACCGGCGCGACCTCACCGGCACGATGGCCGTGATCCGCGAAAGCGGCGCCGGCAAGGCCGCCTGGCCGGAGGGTGACGCGCAGCAGGGCTGGGGCTTCTCGAGCGCCGGGCTGTTCGAGACCGGGCGGCTGGTCAGCCTCAACGTCACGACGCCGGTCGACCGGCAGGCGGAATGGCTGGCGCGGCAGGACCCGGACTACCTGCTCTCGCATCCTTCGATCCTCGCGCGCCTCGCCGTGGCGACGCGGGAGGCGGGGCTTCGCCTGCCGCGGCTCCGCCAGGTCATCGCCATCGCCGAGACGCTCCGCCCGGAGCACCGCGCCGCGATCGAGGCCGCCTGGGGTGTGAAGGTGGTCGATGTCTACAGCACGCGGGAGGCCGGCTACCTCGCGCTGCAATGCCCCGACCATCCACACTACCATGTGCAGTCCGAGGGGCTGCGCGTCGAGGTGGTGGACGAGGCCGGGCGCCCCTGCGCGCCGGGGCAGACCGGGCGCGTGCTGGTCACGCCGCTGCACAACCTGGCGATGCCGCTGATCCGCTACGACATCGGCGACGCGGCGGAGGTCGGCCCGCCCTGCCCCTGCGGACGCGGCCTGCCGGTGCTCACGCGCATCCTCGGCCGGCGGCAGAACATGCTGCGCCTGCCGGGCGGCGGGCGGCGCTGGCCGCTGCTGTCGTCGGGCGACATCGCGGGGCTTGTCGCGGCGGCGCCGGCGCTCCGGCAGTACCGCATCGTGCAGAAGGGGCTCGACCACCTGCATGTGATGCTGGCACTCGCGCGGCCGGCGACGGCGGCGGAGGAAGCGGCCGTCGCTGCCTGGGCGCGGGCGAAGTTCGGCGCGGGCTTCCGCGTGACGGTCGAAGGGTTCGACGAATTGCCGCGCAGCGCGGCGGGAAAGTCGGAGGACTTCGTCTGCGAGGTGCCGGACGGGTCCTGACCGGCGGGGTTCCGCCCGCGCCGCGCCCGGTCCATCATCGGGTTCTCATCCTTGATCGGGACAAGTGACCATGGCGCTGCGCTGCGACCTCATCATCCGCGATGCGACGATCTTCGATGGCACGGGCGGGCCGCGCCGTCGTGGCGATGTCGGCGTCAGCGGCGACCGCATCGTCGCGGTGGGCGACCTCGGCGGCGCCAGCGCGGATCGCGAGGTGATGGCCAATGGACGCGCGCTGGCGCCGGGCTTCATCGACGCCCACACGCATGACGACCGCGCGGTGATGTGCGGGCCGGAGTGCATGACTTGCAAGATCAGCCAGGGTGTCACGACCGTGGTGGTCGGCAATTGTGGCGTCAGCCTTTCCCCCGCGCGGTTCTCGAAGCGCCCGCCGCCGCCGCTCGACCTGATCGGGGCGGATGGCTGGTGGCGCTTCGACAGCTTCGGCGACTACGCGCACGAATTGAAGAAGCGCGGCTCCGAGGTGAACACCTTCGCGCTCGTCGGCCACCAGACCATGCGCGTGGAGGCGATGGATGGCGACGTCATGCGCCCGGCCCGCGATTCCGAGATCGAGCACATGCGCCTGCGGGTGAAGAACTCGCTGGCCGAGGGTGCCTCGGGCTTCTCCACCGGCCTGTACTACCCGCCCAACATGCACGCGACGACGGAGGAGGTGATCGCGGTGGCCGAGCCGCTGCGCGCCTTCGGCGGCATCTACGTGACGCACATGCGCGACGAGGCCGACCGCGTGCTGGCGTCCATCGAGGAGACGGCCAAGATCGGCAAGCGCGTGGGCGTGCCGGTCTGGGTCAGCCACCACAAGTGCTCGATGCCCGAGAACTACGGACGATCGACCCAGACCCTGCCGCTGATCGACGCGATCAACCAGACGCAGGACATGTTCTTCGACATGTATCCCTACCCGGCGGGATCGACCGTGCTGATGCCCGACAGGCTGCGCGACGACGTGAAGGTGATGATCACCTGGTCGATCCCGCATCCCGAGATGGCGGGGAAGTACCTGTCCGACATCGCGCGCGGCTGGAACACTGACATCCGCGCCGCCGCCCAGCGCCTGCTGCCCGCCGGCCAGGTCACCTGGCAGATGGACGAGGAGGATGTGCGCCGCATCATGGCGCACCCGTCCTCCGTCATCGGGTCCGACGGCATCCCCCACGACGCGCATCCGCATCCGCGGCTGTGGGGCACCTTCCCGCGCGTGCTGGGGTTGTATGCGCGCGAGCTGCGCCTGTTCAGCCTGGAGACCGCCATCCACAAGATGACCGGCCGCACCGCGAACCTGTTCGGCATGGTGGACCGCGGCGAGATCCGCGAAGGCGCCTATGCCGACCTGGTGCTGTTCGACGCGGACACGGTGATCGACCGCGCGACCTTCGAGGACCCGAAGCAGGTCAGCGCCGGCATCGAGGAAGTCTGGGCCAACGGGGTGCCGACCTACGTGACCGGCAAGGGCGCGACGGGGGAGAAGCCGGGGCGGCTGGTGACGCGCAATCGGGTGTGAAGGACCGGGGGCGCCGCCCCCGCCCCCCGCCGGGGAGGCAGCGCCTCCCCGGACCCCTGGCGTCGGATGATTTGCGGGATCGCCGCGGGCTCGACCGGGCTTCGGTTCGGTCGGTTCGCCACCCCCACCGGCAGTCGCGCGGGGCTGGCCTTCACTCCGGCACGCCGGCCGCGCGCAGATCCCCCCAGTAGGCGTCGCGGAAGCCGCGGTCGCGCCAGACGTCGTGCATGCGGCCGACCCGTGTATTCGGCTCGGCGCGCAGATACGCCTGCACCGCCTCGCGCGCCTCCGTCTCGCGGCCGAGACGCCAGAGTGCCACGATCAGCGCTCGGCGGGCTGTGCCGGCGAGAGGCATCTGGCCTTCGCGCAAACTGTCTTCGGCGCAGCGCAGCGCCGCCGGCAGGTCGCCCAGCATCAGATGGCCGAACGCCTCGCCCGCACGCATGAGCCCGATCTCCGGGTCGCGCGGGCTGAGCCGCGCGGCGCGGCGGAAGAGCGGGATCGCGCCGGCCGCATCGGCGACGTAGTTGCGTACCCAGCCGGCACTGTTCGCAGCCTGCGCAGAGTTCGGATTGAGCGCCAGCGCGCGCGCGGTCGCTGCAAGCCCGGCCTCGTAGTCGCGACCCAGATGGGCGATGGCATGGCCGGCGCGCAGCAGCGTCGCAGGATCATCGCCCGCGCCGGCCAGCGCCTCGCGCGCCAGCGCGACCCCTCGCGCGGCATCGCCCGGCTCTGACCACTGACGCGACGCGCGCGCGGCATAGCATATGGCGGCCATTCCCTTGGCGAGCGCGAAGTCAGGATCGGCCTCGACGGCGCGACGAAGCAGGTCGAGTGCCGCGTCGTTCTCCCTCTTCCCCGGCCCGTCGTAATGGTGCGGCAGCGCCCGCAGATAGAGGTCATAGGCCGCGAGGCTGCCGGTCGGCTTGGCTGTGGCGCGGCGGATCTCCGCCGCCCGCAGGCTCGGCTCCAGCGCGCCGGCCACCGCTTCCGTCACCCGGTCCTGCAGTTCGAAGATGTCGTCGAGCGCCGCGTCGAACCGCTCCGACCAGAGCTGCCGCCCGGTCTCGGCCTCGGCGAGCTGGCAGGCGATGCGCACGCGCCCCCCGGCCTTGCGCACGCTGCCTTCCAGCACGTAGCGCACGCCAAGCTCGCGCCCCACCTGGCGCACATCCATCGCACGGCCCTTGTAGGTGAAGGCGGAGTTGCGCGCGATCACGAAGAACCAGCGGATGCGTCCCAGCGCCGAGGTGATCTCCTCCACCATGCCGTCGGCGAAGTAGTCCTGCTCGGGGTCGCCCGACATGTTGGCAAACGGCAGCACGACAAGGGACGGGCGGTCCTCCGGCGGGGTGAGCGGCTCGGCGACCGGCGGCGCGGCCGGCGCCGCATTGACCACGGCATCGAGCATGTAGCCGCGGCGCGGGATCGATCGCAGCACGCGCCCGTCCTCGTCGCCGATGGCCCGCCGTGCATCCCGCACCGCCTGGAACAGGCTGTCCTCGGTGACGGTCACGCCGGGCCACACCGCATCGAGCAACGCGTCCTTGGAGACTGTCCGCCCGGCCTCGCGCGCCAGGGTGCGCAGCAGGTCGAAGGGCTTGGGCGCCAGCGGCACCTCGGCGCCGGCCGCGTTGCGCAGGCTGCCGCGGCCGAGGTCGAGCGTGACGCCGGCGAAGTGCAGCACCTCCTCCTCGGCCTTCTCCGCCATGCGTCCCGCCATCCGTTCAGAACTCGGGGGATCATACACAAAGCATCGGCGGAAGGTCAGGCGCCGCTCAGGACGCGCGGCGGCGGTGCGGGCGATGGTTCGGCCACGCCCGGCGCGGTGCCGGGTCGCGGACAACGGAGGCGACGATGAGCGCGACGGACTTCTCCCCGATCCTGGTCCCTGCGGCACCGGCGTGCCGCGACTGGCGCGGGCGGATCGCGGGCTGGCTGGCGACGCTGCGGCAGCGCAGGGCGGAGGTCGACCTGCCGGCCTGCCTGAGCCCGCATATGGCCCGCGACCAAGGGCTCCCCCCCGGCCCGTCATACGACGACCGCATCTGGGGGGTGGGTGGGCTGCTCTCGCGCTGACCCGCCGCATCGGCGGGGCGCCAGCCCCAAATGCCAAAGAAGGTTGTGGGGGGTCCGGGGGGAGAAGTTCCCTTCTCCCCCCCCCCTTCAAGGCCTTCCGGAACCCGGCCGGCGCGTCATGGCGCGAAGGTCGACCGGAGCGCGACCGCCCAGCGCCCCGCCGCCTGCGTGACCACCCAGAGCGAGCGATAGCGCCCGGTCACCGCGCCCGCCGCGTCGCGCCGCGCGAACTGCACGTCGAGATGCACCTTGGAGGCGGTCGCCGCGACCGGGCGGCGGAACTCCCACGCGCTCGCGGCCCAGCCAGCGCCAGCGCGGGCCAGGAAGTCCGAAAGGTAGGTCGCCGGCGCGTCCCACACCTTCATCCCCGTGGGCGAGAGGCGATAATGCGGAAAATGCAGCGTCGCCGTGATCGCTTCGGCGTCGCGCGCGTTCAGCGCCGCGATGTGCGCGTCGAGCACCGCCATCGCCGCCGCGACCGCTTCGGGCTGCAGCGCGGGATCGGCGTCATCAGTCGAGGACACGGAAGATCGCCTCGATCTCGACCGGAATGCGGTTCGGCAGGCTCGCGAACCCGACCGCCGAGCGTGCATGCCGCCCGTTCTCGCCCAGCACCGCCACGAACAGGTCGGAACAGCCGTTGATGACCTTCGGATGGTCCTCGAAATCCGGGTCGGCATTGACCATGCCGAGCACCTTCACGGCCTTGAGCCGCGCGAGCCCGCCCGCGCCCTCCGCCGCCGCCGCCAGCAGGCCGAGGCCGACCGCGCGCGCCTCGGCATAGGCCTCCTCCACGCTCATCTCGGACGGCACCTTGCCGCGCACCTTGGCGCCATCCGCCCGCCGCGGCCCCTGGCCGGAGGTGTAGAGGAAGCCCCCCTCCACCCGGTAGGGCACATAGGTGCCGAGCGGCTTCGGCACCGGCGGCAGCGTCAGGCCAAGCGCCGCCAGGCGCTGTTCGGGGGTCTGGTCGGGCATGGCGTCCTCCTGCGATGGCGCCGCCATGCGACACGCGCAGCGCCGTCCCGGCAAGAGCACGCTGCCATGTCAGTCATTCTGACCTAATATCGCCGCATGGACACCCTGCTGCCCCTGCTCGGCTTCGCCATCGCCGCCTCGGTCACGCCGGGGCCGAACACGCTGATGGTCACCGCGGCGGCGGCCAATCACGGCGTGCGCGCGACGCTGCCACACATGCTCGGCATCACGCTCGGCTTCGCGGCCATGCTGCTGATCGTGGGCCTTGGCCTCGCCGCCCCCTTCGCCGCCTGGCCGGCGCTGCACGCGGCGCTGAAATGGGTGGGCGGCGCCTGGCTGCTGGTCATCGCCTGGAGGATCGCCCGTGCCGGCGCGCCCGGCGAGGGGCCGGCGCGGCCGCCGCTCGGCTTCCTGGGCGCGGCGCTGTTCCAGTGGGTCAATCCGAAGGCCTGGATGATCGCGCTGGCCGCCATCCCGGCCTTCACGACGCCCGAGGGCGACACGCTGGCCGAGACGCTGCTGATCAGCGCCACCTTCGCCGCGGTCTGCCTGCCCTGCACGGCGCTCTGGGCGGGGCTCGGCGCAGGCGCACGGCGACTGCTCGGCACGCCGTCGCGGCTGCGCGCCTTCAACCTCGCGATGGCGGTGCTGATGGTCGCCTCCCTGCTGCCCGCCTTCCTCTGATGCCGGGCGGAGCCCTCCGGGTTCCTTGGCTTTCGCCGGACTGCCGGCGGGCCGCATCGCGGCCCAGGCCCTTCGGGCGGCATTTCGGAACTCCGTCGGCGTGGCATGGCGGCCCGGCCGGCGCGCTGCCAAGCGCTTCACGCCGCGTGACCCGGCGCGCTGGACCCCGGGTCCCCGGCTTCCTACCCTCCCGCCCCCGATCCTGGAGGAGACCGCCATGCGCCGCCTGAGCCTCGCCTTCCTGCTGATGGCCTCGACCGCGCTCGCGACCGAATTGCCGGTGCGCAGCGTGACGCTCTCCTCCGCCGGCCTCGCGCAGATCGAACGCGCGGGCGAGGTCGAGCCCGAGGGCAACGTCGTCTTCCGCGCGCCGATCGACGACGTGGACGACCTGCTGCGCAGCCTGATCGTGGTGGACACGGCCGGCACGGTCGTCGGCCTGCGGCTGCCGGCGCGCGACCTGGCGGGCGAAGCCTTCCGCGGCCTGCCGCTCCGCCCCGAGGATTTCGACAGCCGCGTCAGGCTGCTCGGCGCGCTGCGCGGCCAGGAGGCCGAGGCGGGCGGCACACGCGGGCGCATCGCCGATGCCGCCGAGGCGGCCACGGGCCTGCGCCTCTCGCTCGTGACCGAACGCGGCCTCATCACCGTGCTGCTGCGGGAAGGCGACGAGGTGAAGCTGGTCGACGAGGGTCTCGCCGCCCGCGTCGCCCGCGCCGCCGAGGCGCTGGCCGCCGCGCGCAGCGAGGACGAGCGCCGCATCGAGATCCGGCTGCGCGCCGACCGCGCGCGCCAGGTGGCGGTGCTCTACGTCGCCGGCGCGCCGCTGTGGAAGCCGTCCTACCGGCTGCTGGTGCCGCCGATGGGCGCCGCGGGCGGCACCGCGCAGGCGCGGCTGCAAGGCTGGGCGGTGGTCGAGAACGCGTCGGGCAGCGACTGGGACCGCGTGCGACTCGCGCTCGTCTCGGGCGAAGCCGCGGCCTTCCGGCAGCGGATCTACGACCCGATCACGGTGGCCCGGCCGGAACTGCCGGTGCGGATCGCCGGCGCGGTGCATGTGCGCCCCGACACCGGCGGGCGCCCGCCGCCGCCGCCCGCGCCGGTGATGGCACCCATGCCCGCCCCGGCGGCCGAGATGTCGGCCGCGCCGCAGATGGCGCGCGGCGTCGGCGCCACGCGCGACCGGCTGGTGGGCGGCATCGCCGGCGCCGCCGCGCCGGCCGCCGCGGCGCAGGCCGAGGCTTCCGCCGGGCGCGTCGCCTTCGTGCTGGCAGAGCCCGTGACCATCCGCAGCGGCGAGACGGCGAACGTGCCCTTCCTCGATGTCCGGCTGCCGGCCGAGCGCATCTGGTGGATCCAGGACCTCGCCGCCCGCCATCCGCTGCAGGCCGCGCGGATCCGCAACGCCTCGGCGCATACGCTGCCGGACGGCCTCGCCACCGTCTATGGCGGGGAGGGTGCCGAGGCGGGCGTCTTCCTGGGCGATGCCGAGATGCGCGCCATGCCGGCCGGCGACGGCCGCATCCTCGCCTTCGCCCGCGACCGGGACGTGCAGTACACCAGCGCCTCCAGCAGCACGGACCGAATCGCGGGCATCGGCCAGCGGCGCGGCTACGTCACGCTCGAGGTGCTGCGCACGGAGGAGACGGCGCTCGCGGTCGAGCCGCGCGGCGCGCGCGGGATGCTCGTGATCGACCTGCCGCGACGCAGCGGTGCCACGCCGAAATTCGAGGTCGTGTCCGAGGGCGATTTCGGCCTGCGCCACGAGGTGACGCTCGACGGCACGGCGCAGACCATCCGCCTGCCCTTCGAGCGCACGATGCGCCAGGAGATTCCGCTGTGGGACGCGGGCCTCGGGGAGCCCATCCTGCTGCGCTGGCGCGAATTCGACGCCGAGCAGAACCTCCGCCGCCTGCCGGGCGGGCCCGGCACGCTGGAGCGCCTCCGCGACATCCTGGCGCGGGCGCCGGCCGATGTGCCGGGGCGCGCCGACCTCGCGGCGGTGGTCGAGGCGATGGGCGAGTTGCGCACGCTGCTCGACGCGGCGCGGCTGCGCCAGCGCACCTGGCGGACGGCCGAAAACGCGCTCGACCGCGCCCGCCAGGCGGCCGAGGACCGCACCGGGTCGGAATTGCAGGAGGCCCGCCGGCGACTGAACGCCGCGAGCCGCGAGGCGGAACAGGCCGGCGCGGCGGCCGACCAGGCCTGGGAAGCGTGGCAGCGCGCGGTGGTGGCGCTGCTGCAGCGGGGCTCGTAGGGCGGCCGGGCCAGGGCCGGCGCCGCCCGGTGGGCGGTCAGCCGGCCGTGGCACCCCGCGCCCGCCGCGCGCGCGACCGCAGCCAGAAATGTCGCGCGACGAAGCCCGTCAGCGCGAAGGCGGCGATGCCGCAGATCGTCCAGAACAGCCGCTCGACGCCGAGCCAGGCGCCGAGGAACCAGCCGGCCGCCACGAAGGACCCGGCCCAGACGCCGGCCGCGATGAAGTTCAGCACCGCGAAGCGCGCCCAGTTGTAGCCGGCCAGCCCGCAGACCACCGAGGCGACGTTGCGGATGCCATAGAGGAAGCGGAACGACAGGATGAACAGCGTGCCGTAGCGCTCGAGCAGCGCGTGCGCCTTCTCGACCCGCGGGCGGGACTTCGGGAAGCGGCGCAGCACCTGCGGCCCGTAGCGACGCCCGAGGTAGAACCAGGTCTGGTCGCCGAGGTAGGACCCGAGCCAGACCGAGAGCATCAAGATCCAGGGATCAACGAGGCCGACCGTCGCGCCGATCGCGGCGGCGGCCAGGACGAAGGTCTCCCCTTCGAAGAAAGCCCAGAGGGCCGCACCCACATAGGCAAGCGCGCCCCATTCCGCCCAGATTTCAGCCAAGCCCCTCGTGCCCCCGCGTCCCAGGCATCACACTGCCCGGTCCGGGCCGTCCGGGGAAATGGAAAGGTGACGGGCGGGCCTTCAACCGCCGCGCCGCCCAGGGCCCGGCGCGTCCGCAGGGGCAAGGCAGGCCCGGCCGGGCCTCACCGTGCCGGCCATGGCCCTTCCAGCGCGGCCCGCGTCTCGGCAACGCCTTCGGCCCAGATGCGCGCCATCGCCTCGTCCGGCATCTGCCAGGGGCCGCCATAGCTGCCGTCGCCGAGGATCTCTCGCACCTGCGCGGGTGCGCTCGCCTTCAGCAGCGTGCCGTCCACCGGCGGCTTGCGGCCCGCGGGCGCGGGAGCGTGCGGCAGGCGCGTCCAGGGGAAGTTCTCCATCCAGTTGCCGTGGCTGCCGGACGGGTCGACCGCCATTGCCGCGGCCCAGGTCCGGGGCGCGTTGTACCAGTTGTGGAACCTGATCGAGAGCCGCGGGTCCTCCGCCATCAGGTCATGCGCCAGCGCGCCGACCGGCGCATTCCCGCCATGGCCGTTGACGATCAGGATCCGCCGGAAGCCCGACCGCGCCACCGAGGCGACGACGTCCCGCGCCACGGCCAGCAGCGTCTCGACGCGAAGGCTGACGCTGCCCGGGAAGGCCGCGAAATAGGGCGCGAGCCCGAAGGGCATGGCCGGGTAGACCGGCACGCCGAGCGGCTCGGCGGCTTCCACCGCCACCCGCTCGGCCAGGATCGCGTCGACCGAGAGCGAAAGGCCCGCATGCTGCTCCGTGCTGCCGAAGGGCAGCACGCAGCGATCGTCGCGACGAAGATACGCCTCGATGTCGGACCAGTTGCTCTCAGCGACGCGCACGGCGCTCAGCGCGCCGCCGGCGTCACGTCCCAGGCGTAGGTTTCCTCGTCCGC
Organism: Roseomonas sp. HF4; assembly: GCF_005222755.1. Taxonomy (GTDB): domain Bacteria; phylum Pseudomonadota; class Alphaproteobacteria; order Acetobacterales; family Acetobacteraceae; genus Neoroseomonas. The sequence goes on along the minus strand of NZ_STGD01000023.1, from coordinate 8,648 downwards.
GCGGCCGGCCTGCATGCTGGCGCGGTCGCGGCGCAGCGCCCAGGCCGAGCCCACCGAGGCCAGCGGCAGCGCCACGCGTTCGCGGTTGAACAGCGCGGCCGTCTGCATCAGCAGGTCGCGCCGCTTCGCCTCGTCGAGCTCGAACTCGGCGGCCTGGATCAGGCGGTCCATCTCGGGGTTCGAGTAGCCGTGCCAGTTGAAGGCGCCGAGCCGACGCTCGCGGTCGTTGGTATGCGCGTTCGAGGAATAGTAGTAGCTCGCCTCCCCCGTCAGCGTGCCCCAGCCAGCCATGATGTTGGAGAGTTCGCCGCGCGAGCGCGCCGGGAAGATCACCGCCGCCGGCTGGCCCGCCGCCTGCACCTCGATGCCGATGCGCGCCAGCATCTGCGCCATGGCGGTGCCGACGCCGCGGTCGCCCGGCAGGCGGTCCTGCGTGAAGTTCAGCACCATGCGGAAGCCGTTCGGGAAGCCGGCCTCGGCCAGAAGCTGGCGCGCGCGCGGCAGGTTCGGCGTCGTGATGGGCAGATTCGGGTTCCAGCCGAAGATGTTCGGCGTGACCATCTGGCCCTGCGGCGTGCCCATGCCCTCCATCGCAATCTCGGCCAGCACGCGCCGGTCGAGCGCGAGGTCGATCGCCTCCCGCACGCGCGGGTCGCGATAGGGGTTCGCGGCGAGGCGCGAGCCGTCCCGCGCCGTCACCTGCGGCGTCTGCTCGCGGAAATCGAAGGAAAAGTTGAAGACATAGACCGTGCTCGCCTTGACCACCTGCAGGTTGCGGTCGCGCTCGAGCGTCGCGACGTCGGCGGCCGGCACGCGCACGATCATGTCGAGCTGCCCGGTGCGCAGCTGCGCCACGCGCGCGGCATCGTTCGGCACTTCGCGGCGCACGGTGCGCGCCCAGGCCGGGCGGCCGGACCAGTGGCCGTCGAAGCGGTCCATCGTGATGTGTTCCCGCGGCGTCCAGGAGACGAAGCGGTAGGGGCCGGTGCCGATCGCGGCGCGGCCGGAATTGAACGCCTCGTTGGAATTCTCGGGCGTCAGGCCGGCGGTCGCGCGGGCCGAGGTGACGAACAGGCGGATGAAGTCGTTCGGCAGCGTCGGCGACGGCCCGGCCGTGACGATGTGGATCGTGTGCGGGTCGATGATCCGCACCTCCTGCACCCGGCGGACGTAGATTCGCGTCGGATTGGGGCCGGAGAGCGTCTGCATCCTGACGATCGACGCCGCGACGTCCTCGGCCGTCATGTCCGAGCCGTCGTGGAACTTGACGCCGCGGCGCAGCCGGAATTCCCAGGTGGTCGGGTTCACCACGCGCCAGGATTCCGCGATCCCGGGCTGGATCTCGAGCTGCGGGCCGAGATGCGTCAGCGTGTCGAAGATGTGCTTCAGCGCCTCGGAATGCGTGCCGGTGGCGGTGAAGTGCGGGTCGATGCTCTCGGGCCCCGCGCGCACGCCCATGGTCAGCGTCTGCGCCGGCGCGAGCGCCGGGATCATCGCCGCCGCGCCCGCGAGCAGCGCGATGCGGAAACGGGCAAGTCTGGTCATCGTTCGGCCCCCTTGTTGCGGCGGGGATGCTAGAGCAGCGTCCGGCCGAGTGGAACCGCCTCGCGGTTCCGCCGACCGGACAGGCGCTGCTCCGGGTCGAAAAACACCTGGAGCAATATCCGACCGGATGATTCCCTCCGGTCGGATATTGCTCCAGGGACGGCTTGCGGCCCGTGTCCATGCCCAACACACTGGGCGGATGCTCGGCTACGTCATCCAGCGGCTCCTGCAGTCCGTCCTCGTCATGCTGGCGATGTCGGCGCTGGTCTTCGCCGGCGTCTACGCCATCGGCAACCCGATCGACGTGCTGATCTCCCCGGACGCGACGCAGGACATCCGGGAGGACGCGATCCGCCGCTACGGGCTCGACCTGCCGCTCTGGCGACAATACGTGGCCTTCCTCGGCCGGCTGCTGTCGGGCGATTTCGGGCAGTCCTTCGTCTTCGGCATGCCGGTCATCGACCTGATCCTGTCGCGCCTGCCGGCCACGCTGGAACTGGCGCTGGCGGCGGTGCTGATCGGCACCATCGCGGGCGTGCCGCTCGGCATCTATGCCGGCTACCGGCCGGACAGCCCGCTCTCGCGTGGGATCATGGCTGTCTCGGTGCTGGGCTTCTCGGTGCCGACCTTCTGGGTCGGGCTGATCCTGATCCTGACCTTCGCCGTGAACCTCGACTGGCTGCCCGCCGGCAACCGCGGCCCGACGGTCGAGGTGCTGGGCATCGGCTGGTCCTTCCTGACGCTCGAGGGCCTGTCCTTCCTCGCGCTGCCGGCGCTCAACCTCAGCCTGTTCAAGCTGGCGATGATGATCCGCCTGTCGCGCGCCGGCACGCGGGAGGTGATGCTGACCGACACGGTGAAGTTCGCCCGCGCCGCCGGGCTGTCGGATGCGACCATCCTGCGCCGGCACGTGCTGCGGCTGATCTCGATCCCGATCGTCACGGTGTTCGGGCTGGAACTCGCCTCCACCCTCGCCTTCGCCGTTGTGACCGAGACCATCTTCTCCTGGCCCGGGGTCGGCAAGCTGATCATTGATTCCATCACGACGCTCGACCGGCCGGTGATGGTCGCCTACCTGGTCCTGGTGGCCTTCCTGTTCGTGACCATCAACCTGGTGGTCGACCTCTCCTACGCGCTGCTCGACCCCCGGCTGCGGCGCGGCGGCGCCTCGGCATGAGGGCCTTCTGGCGCGAATACGCCGAGAACCGCGTGGCGCTGGCCGCGCTCGCGGTCGTCGTGCTGATCGTGGGCGCGGCGCTGCTGGCGCCCTGGGTCGCGCCGCAGGATCCCTACGACCTCGCCAATCTCGACCTGATGGACGCGCGCCGGCCGCCGGGCTTCGTGGGCTCCAGCGGCTATGCGCACCTGCTGGGGACGGACGCGCAGGGGCGCGACCTGCTCTCGGCCATCCTGTACGGGTTGCGCATCTCGCTGCAGATGGGGCTGGCCGCCGGCACAGTGGCGCTGACCGTCGGCGCGCTGCTCGGCATCGTGGCCGCCCAGGCCGGCGGCTGGGTCGAAACCGCCATCATGCGCGTGGTGGACCTGCAGCTGTCCTTCCCCGCCATCCTGCTGGCGCTCGTGCTGGTCGCGGTGCTGGGCCAGGGCAAGACGCAGCTCGTGATCGCGCTGGTCGCCGCGCAATACGCGTATTTCGCGCGCACCGCCTATGGCGCGGCCAGCGCCGAGCGTCGCAAGGACTATGTCGAGGCCGCGGCGGCGACGCCGCTCTCCACGCTGCACATCGTGCTGCGCCACGTGCTGCCCAACGTGCTGCCGCCGCTGATCGTGGTGGCAACGGTGCAGGTCGCGAACGCGATCTCGCTCGAAGCCACGCTCTCCTTCCTCGGCCTCGGCCTGCCGCCGACCGAGCCCTCCCTCGGCATGCTGATCGCCAACGGCTTCCAGTACATGATGAGCGGGCGGACCTGGATCTCGGTCTATCCCGGCATCGCGCTGATCGTGCTGATCGTCGCGATCAACCTGGTCGGCGACCAGCTGCGCGACCAGACGAACCCCCGGTTGCGCCGATGACCGCGCCGCTGCTCGAAGTGACCGACCTGCGCACGCATTTCTTCACGCGCGCGGGCGTCGCCAAGGCCGTGGACGGCGTCTCCTTTTCCCTTGCCCCGGGAGAGATCCTGGGCCTGGTCGGCGAAAGTGGATCGGGCAAGACCGTGACCGGCTTCTCCCTGCTCGGCCTGGTCGATCCGCCGGGGCGCATCGCCGGCGGCTCCATCCGCTTCGACGGGCGCGAACTGGTCGGCCTGCCGGCCGAGGAAATGCGCGCCCTGCGCGGACAGCGCATCGCCATGGTCTTCCAGGACCCGCAGGCCACGCTGAACCCCGTGCTGACCATCGGCACGCAGATGACGCTCGCGCTGCAGGCGCATGGCCGCGTCTCCGGCCGCGCGGCGGCCGAGCGCGCCGGCGCCATGCTGACCCGCGTCGGCATCCCCGAGGCCGCGAGCCGCCTGTCCAACTACCCGCATGAATTCTCGGGCGGCATGCGCCAGCGCGTCGCCATCGCCATGGCGCTGCTGAACGGGCCGGACCTGATCGTGGCGGACGAGCCGACGACGGCGCTCGACGTCTCGATCCAGGCGCAGATCCTGGCCGAGATGAAGACGCTGGCGAAGGAAAGCGGCACCGCGCTGGTCTGGATCAGCCACGACCTCGCGACCGTCTCCTCCCTCGCGGACCGCGTGCTGGTGATGTATGCCGGACGCATCGTCGAAAGCGGGCCGGTCGGCGAGGTGCTGCGCGCGCCGCTGCATCCCTACACGCGCGGGCTGCTCGACAGCCTGCCCGCCATGGCCGAACCCGGCCAGAGGCTGCGCCAGATCCAGGGCGCGGCGCCCTCGCTGCTCGCGCTGCCGCCGGGCTGCCCCTTCGCGCCGCGCTGCGCGCGTGCCAGCGACATCTGCGCCACGCCGCCGCCGGCGGTCGAGCGCGCCGGCCGGCTCGCGCTCTGCCACCATCCGCTGGACGCGGCGGCATGACCGACCTGGTGGAGGCCGCCGGCCTGACGCGCCGCTTCGACCCGCGGCTGTCCATCGGCGACCGCATCGCCGCCCTGTTCGGCGCGCCGGTGGAAACCCGCCCGGTGCGCGCCGTGACCGATGTCTCCTTTGCCATCCGCCAAGGGGAAACACTGGGCCTGGTGGGCGAATCCGGCTGCGGGAAATCGACGCTCGGGCGCATGGTGGCCGGCATCCTGCCGCCGACCTCGGGCGGCATCCGGCTGGACGGCGCGCCAGTGATGGAGCGCGGGCGCAAGACCACCACGCGCATCCAGACCGTCTTCCAGGACCCCTTCGCATCGCTCAACCCGCGCCGGCGGATCGGCGCGACCATCAGCGAGGGGCCGATCGCGCATGGCCTCATCACGCGCGTCGCGGCGCCCGCCTTCGTCGCCGACTGGCTCGCGCGCGTGGGCCTCGACCCGGCCGTCGCGCAGCGCTTTCCCCACCAGTTCTCGGGCGGGCAGCGCCAGCGGGTCGCGATCGCGCGCGCGCTGGCCATGCAGCCGGACATCCTGGTCTGCGACGAGCCGGTCGCGTCCCTCGACGTGTCGATCCAGGCGCAGATCCTGAACCTGTTCCTCGACCTGCGGCAGGCGCTCGGGCTGACATGCCTGTTCATCTCGCACGACCTGTCCGTGGTGCGGCATGTCTCGGACCGGGTCGCGATCATGTATCTCGGCCGCATCGTGGAGGTCGGGCCAGCGGCGGAGGTCTACGGCGCGCCGCGCCACCCCTACACGCAGGGGCTGCTCGACAGCGTGCCGAAGCTCAGGCTCGACGCGAACGCCGTGACCTTCCGGCCGATCGCGGGGGAGCTGCCCTCGCCGCTCTCCCCGCCCCCGGGCTGCGCCTTCCACCCGCGCTGCCCACGCGCGACGGAACTCTGCCGCCGCGAACGCCCTGCCCTGGCGCCGCGGCCGGGCGGCATCGAGGTCGCCTGCCACCATGCCTGAGGGGGGCTGTCAGGCCGTGCCGTTCCGCTATCCTGCCCCGCAACGAGGGATGGGAATGCAACCGTGACCGACAGCGCGCGCGAGGCGGACTACGTGATCCTGGGTGGCGGTTCCGCCGGCTGCGTCCTGGCGGCGCGACTGTCGGAGGACCCGAACGCGAAGGTCATCCTGCTCGAGGCCGGCCCCTGGGACCGCAACCCCTGGATCCACATCCCGATGGGTTTCGCGCGCCTGTACGTGACCAAGAAGTTCGACTGGAACTACCAGACGGAAGCCGAGCCGGAACTCGGCGGCCGCAGCGTCTATTGGCCACGCGGGCGGGTCATCGGCGGCTCGGGCAGCGTGAACGGTCTGGTCTTCCTGCGCGGCAGCCCGCGCGACTACGACCGCTGGTCGCAATCCGGCGCGCGCGGCTGGTCCTATGACGAATGCCTGCCCGCCTTCCGCAAGCTCGAGACCTTCGCCGGACCGGAGAGCGAATTCCGCGGCAAGGACGGCCCCGTGCAGGTGGGTGAGGTGCCCGAGCCCTCCCCCGGCTGCCAGGCCTTCGTCGAGGCCTGCGAGAAGCTCGGCTTCGCGCGCAACGCCGACAACAACGCCGCCTGGTTCGAAGGTGTGGCGCCGAACCAGCTCAACGTCCATCGCGGCTGGCGCTGGAGCCCGGCGACCGCCTACCTGAAGCCCGCCCTCGGCCGCGCCAACCTTGTGGTGCACACCGACCGCGTGGGCCAGCGGATCGTGATCGAGGACGGCCGCGCGACCGGCGTCGTGGTGCGCGGCCCTGACGGGGAGGAGACGTATCGCGCGCGGCGGGAGGTGATTCTCTGCGCCGGCGCCATCGAGAGCCCGAAGCTGCTGATGCTGTCGGGCATCGGCGACGGTGCCGCGCTGCAGGCCATGGGCATCCCCGTCGCGGTGAACGCGCCGGAGGTGGGCCGCAACCTGCAGGATCACTTCATGGTCCGCTTCGCCTTCCGCACGAAGCCCTGCGGCACGCTGAACGAGGTCATGGCGAACCCGGTCCGCGCCGCCGGGCTCGGCCTCGGCTGGCTGCTGCGGCGCAAGAACCAGATGGCGGTCGGCGCGTCCGAAGCCAGCCTGTTCGCGCGCGTGCTGCCGGGCTCGGAAGAGCCGGAGGTGCAGTTCCAGTACGTGAATTTCAGCCTCGGCGACCAGTCCTTCGGCGGCAGCGCGCTCGCGAAGCATCCGGGCTTCACCTTCAATTTCTGCGTCTGCCGGCCGGAAAGCCGGGGCGAGCTCACGCTGCGCGCGCCAAGCGCCGATGCGAAACCCGTGATCCGCGCGAACTACCTCACGGCGCAATCCGACATCCACATCATGCTGGAATCCGCCAGGCTCGGCCGGCGCATCGCCGCCACCGAGCCCTTCGCCGGCCTGGTCGAGCGCGAGGAATTTCCGGGGCCGGGCACGCAGTCGGACGACGACATGCTGGACTATATCCGGCGCAACGGATCGACCGTGTACCATCCCTGCGGCACCAACCGCATGGGCGCGGACGACCGCGCCGTGGTGGACCCGGAGCTTCGCGTGCGCGGCGTGCAGGGGCTGCGCGTTGCCGATGCCTCGGTGTTTCCGCTGGTGCCGTCGTCGAACATCCACCCGGCGGTGCTGATGCTGGCCGAACGGGCGGCGGAGATCATTCGTCGCGCGGCGTGAGGCCGGGGGGAGAAGGGAACTTCTCCCCCCGGACCCCCCTCAACCTTCTTTGCCATTTGGCGCCCCACCTTCCAGGACGGGCACCAGGTGCCAAAGAAGGGTGGGGGATCGGGGGCTCATACCCATCTATATCGAACAAACGTCGAGCGCGAACCATAGGGCAGTCTTCCGCGAAAGCGGGATCGGCCACAGGTTCAAATCGGGGACGCGCAACCGACGATCCCAATACGTGATGGTCTCGATCTGAGCGCGGCCCACGTCCCTGCCGGCACACGTCGGGGTCCCGGAGGCGGTAGGGGACACGCACCGGCGCACAGTCGGGCAACCCGGCTTCAGACCGTTCGCAGGAAGTGGCGCTGCATCGCTTTCTGATAGGCCTCGATGGCCATCGTCAGGTCCTGGGTCTCATGGAACAGTTCGCGAGGCGTGACCCCGGCTCCTCCCGCAAGTATAGCCGCCCGATAGGCGCTATGGAGCGGTCCGCCATGCTTCTCGAGCGACTCTGGATCCCGGGCACCGGCTCTGAGGCGGCGCAGCGCTAGGGCTTGGCGATCTCGTTGATCCTCGAGTCGGGAGATCCAATTGTCGATGATCCCGTGCCACTGTGCCGATGCGCCGGCCTGGAGCTTTCTCCAGAGTGCCAATTGGTCAGCCGAGATACTCAGGATGTTCTCGAGCCTAGTCACGGCCCGAACGCAGTATGCGCCGACGCTCTGACGAAGTGCGGCTGTCGGGCCTCGGCCAAGGATGGTCTGCTTTAGCCAGGTCGTCGCGGACCGGCCTCCGATGGAGCCGCCGACGGCGGCCGCGAGGGGAAGGATGATTGCCGGCCAGCCGGTAAGTCCTGTCGCCACAACCGCGCTCGCCGCCAGCGCCTTTCCCATGCCGGCACCTAGCGCTCGCCCCGTCGTGCCCATACCCGCCTCGGTGGCGGCACCTACCAGGTCGGTGTCGCCCTTGAACCAGGCGAAGGCGACTCGTGCCGCAGTCGACGCTGGCACATATAGACAGATCTCGAAATCAAGAATCTCGGCGGCGTCCGACAACGCCTGGTTGGTAGAAGCTCGGACTGCGTCCGAGGTTACTCCGGGGATGCCCATGACCCGCGGGTCGGTCGCGAAGTGGCCAGCGATATCCTCGTTCACAAGCACCGGGACGTCGGGGTTGCGTTCGAAATGGCGCCTGATGATCGCGAGCGAGGTTGTGCACTTCGCCTGAAACCATTCGCCGTTGATACGCAGATCAGCGGATGGATGGTTCGAGGTCGCGGGAAACTCGACCTCCGCGCCTTGGCGCTCGAAGAAGACACCTGCCATGCGCTCGAAGACTGAAGTTGAAGTTGACCCGGTTTCGTGGACACCCCGAGGCTTGAGACGGAGGTGTTCGAGATGCCGAGATTCAGAGTGCCCTACCCGCCGGAGTTCCGGCGGCAGATGGTGGAGTTGGT
>NZ_STGD01000022.1 GCF_005222755.1 Roseomonas sp. HF4 | reverse complement strand
AGCCCATCGGGAACATCCCGCCGGCCGAGGCGGAGGCCCTCTACTACGCAGCCCAGGACAATCTGCTCCTGGCGGCGTGACTCAAACCAAACAGCCTCCGGCGAACCCGGGGCGGTTCACGGCGGCGATGTGATTCAAGCTGGTGAGCATCGGAGGCTCACCATGGCGCGCGCCATTGCCCTGCGTTCCGACTTCAACGCCACCGAGCTTCGCCGCTTGGCTCGGCGGAGCAACGACGCCGCCCAGGCGCGTCGCCTGCTGGCGTTGGCGGTAATCCATGACGGCGGCACGCGCTCGGAGGCGGCGCTATTGGGCAATGTCACTCTGCAGATCGTGCGGGACTGGGTGATGCGGTTCAACGCTGACGGGCCGGACGGGCTGATCGACCGCAAGGCCCCTGGTCCGACGCCGCTGCTGAGCGACGCGCACCGCCAGGCGCTGGCCGCGCAGATCGACTGCGGCCCGATCCCGGCAGTCCACGGCGTGGGAACTCCGTCCGCCAGCGATAGTACGTCGGCTCCGTCACACCGATCGCCCGCACCGCATCGGCCACCGTCTTGCCCTGGCCAACCAGAACCTCCGCCTGCCGCAGCTTCGCGACAATCTCCTCCGGCGTGTGCGCCTTCTTCCTTCCCATCCCACAACCTCCCATCGCTGCCGCCGGACTACATCACCGGCGGACCGCTTCTAGGGGGGCAGGTCACGGTCATACTCCTAACTCTTACGGGAGTTGGAAACCGTGCCCGGTCAATTCGGGGGCCGCTTCAGCCAACCGCTGGACCTTCGCATCGTTACGAACAGCCTATGGACCTGAGGCTCGTATTATCCGCGGCGCGCTGCGGGCTTGGACGGTTCGCGCGTCGGCTGAGAGAGCGTGCGTGCGCTCGCGAGCATTGCACCAGATTCCGCAAACATCCCTTGCTCGGGCTTCGTCGCGAACGCCGCCCAACCCGACTTCGACGGTGAGAAGATTACGGTGAAGGGCGCGGCCGTGGCGGGTGCTAAGCGCCGCACCTCGTGGCAGATTCGTCCAGGTCCGACTATGCGGCGCTTGAACGCATCGCGCCGTTCGGGCGATCCGCGGCGTGAGTGACCGGCTCGCCGCCATACGAGCAGTTCCTGCGGAAGCTGCAGGAGGCCGACATCGCGGCTCTATAGGACAGCGACGACGCCCTAGGGCCGGGCAGCCTTGGTTGAGGTTGGCGGACTATCGGAGCGTCGGGTCGAGCCTGTCGCGCAGCCAGTCGCCGATCAGCGAGACCGACAGCGTCGTCAACACGATGGTCACGGCTGGCGCGAGCAGGATCCACGGCGCGCGCGTGAGATACTCGCGTCCATAGCCAACCATGGATCCGAGCGAGGTCTCGGGCGGCTGCACGCCGAGCCCGAGGAAGGACAGCCCCGATTCCAGCAGGATCACCTCAGGGAAGGCCAAGGTCATCGAGACGATCAGCGTCGAGGCGATGTTGGGCAACACGTGCCTGCCATAGATCCGCCAGGGCGTCGCGCCGAGGCCTCGCACCGCCGCGGCGTAGCCCTGAGCGCCGGCCGCCAACGCCAGGCCGCGAGCGATGCGCGCGTAGCGTTCCCAGGCATGCAGCCCGAGCAGGCAGACCAGCAGCACGAGCGAGTTGCCGAAGAAGGCGAGCACGGCCAGCGCAAGGATCAGGAACGGCAGCGAGGCCGAGAAATCCACCAGCGCCAGGACCGCCTGCTCGACCAGCCCGCGGAAATGCGCCGCCAGGAAGCCAAGCGTCGTCCCGACCACCGCGCCGATGATGGTGGCGCCGAAGGCGATCAGCAGGCTCGTGCGGATGGAATAGATCAGCCGCGCCAGCACGTCGCGCCCAAGCTCGTCCGTCCCCAGCGGATGCAGCCAGCTCCCGCCGAGGGTCACCGGCGGCGAGAGCCGGTTGCGCAGGTCCAGCGCCGTGTATCCGTAGGGTGCAATGACATCGGCCAGCAGGGCGACCGCCAGCATCGCCAGCAGCCAGGCGCCGCCCAACCTGACCAGCAGGGGCACCGATGCTCGCTTCGGCTGCGGCGGTACGACGGTCGCGACGGTGACCAGCCCCTCGGGCATCTCAGCCCGCCTTCCGCGTGCCGGAGCGCAGCCGCGGATCGAGCAGCCCGTAGAGCAGGTCCACGATGAGGTTCGCGCACACCATCGTCACCGCCACCAGCAGCAGGATGCACTGCACCACCGCGAGGTCGCGGTTGGATACCGCCACCACCAGGAGGCGGCCGACCCCGGGCCAGGAAAAGACGCTCTCCACCACCACTGCCCCCGCGATCAGGGAGCCCACCATGAAGCCGATGATCGTCACCGTCGGGATGGCCGCATTGGGCAGCGCGTGGCCGGTCACCACGGAACGCCAGGGGACGCCTTTGGCGCTGGCCGTGCGGATATAGGGCTGGCCGAGGACCTCCAGCATCGCGCTGCGCGTGAAGCGCGCCAGCACCGCCGCGCCACCCAGGCCGAGCGTGATCACGGGCAGGATCGCATGCCGCCAGCTCTCCTGCCCCCCCGAGGGCAGCCAGCCGAGCTGCACCGCGAACACAAGCACCAGCAGCAGCCCGAGCACGAAGGACGGCACGGTGAAGCCCGCGACCGCCACGACCATCACGATCCGGTCCGCCAGCGAATTCCGGTGCAACGCCGCGAAGATGCCCGCCGGGATCCCGAGCCCGATCTTGATCAGGAGTGCCGGCAGCGTGAGCGCCAGCGTCGCGGGGATCCGCTCCGTCACCAGCACGATCGCATCGCGCCCGTCGCGCATGGACCGGCCGAGATCCCCTTGCAGGATCGCCGAGAAATACGACAGGTACTGAACCCAGACCGGTTCATCGAGGCCCCAGGCGGTACGGAACGCGTCGATCGCCTCGGGTGGCGCATCCGCGCCCATGATGATCTGCGCAGGGTCGCCCGACAGGCGCAGCACGACGAAGGCGAAGGTCACCACCATGGCGATGGTCAACCCGGCGCGCGCGAGGCGCGCGGTTGCGAAGCGGAGCATTCAGGCGGCCTTCCGGGGCAGGGCTTCGTCCCGATGCGCAAGGTGGCAGGCGACGAGGCGACCGTCGCCGCGCCGCTTCAGCGCCGGCGTCTCGCGCGCGCAGAGTGCGGTCGCCACGGGGCACCGCGGATGGAAGGCGCAGCCGGAAGGGCGGTCGGCAGGATTCGGCGGATCGCCCTGCAGGATGATGCGATCGACGCGCCGGCCAGGATGCGGGATGGCGGAGACGAGCGTGCGCGCATAGGGATGCGCCGGATCCTGCAGGATGGCATCGGGCTCGCCTTCCTCGACGATACGACCGAGATACATCACCGCGACGCGGTGGCTCACCTGCCGTACGGCCCGCAGGTCGTGGCTGATGAACAGGATGCCCATGCCGAAGCGCTCCTGCAGGTCCACCAGCAGGTTCATCACCTGCGCCTGGATCGAGACATCGAGCGCGCTGATCGGCTCGTCGCAGACCAGCAGCGCGGGCTCGGTCGCCAGCGCGCGCGCCAGCACCGCGCGCTGCCGCTGCCCGCCCGAAAGCTCGTGCGGGTAGCGCTCCGCCTGGTCCGGACGAAGGCCGACGGCGCGCAGCAGATCCTGAACCCGCGCGGCACGGTCGCCGATGCGGTGGATCTCGAGCGGCTCAGCAACCTGTGTCCCGATCGAGAGACGCCTGTCGAGCGCACCGAGCGGATCCTGGTACACCATCTGCATGCGTGCGCGCTGAGCGCGCCAGGCCGCACTGCCGGGCGACGGCAGGGGCTGGCCCTCGAAGGAGACCGAGCCTTGATCCGGTGTCTCCATCCCCAGTACGAGGCGTCCGGTGGTGGATTTGCCGCATCCTGATTCGCCAACCAGGCCAAGTGTCCGACCACGCTCGATGCGCAGCGACACGCCGTCCACCGCGCGCACCTCCACGGCGCGGCCGAGGAAGCCCCGCCGCATGTCGTAGCGGCGCACCAGGTCCTTCGCGTCGAGCAGCGGCGCGTCGGGCCTCATGCCGGCACGCTCTCGCGAAGAGCCGGCGCGGCACGCAGGCAGGCAGCGGAATGAAGCGCATCCATGCGCGCCGTCGGCGGCGCTGCGATATCGCAGGCGGAAAGCCGCTGCGAGCAGCGCGGCGCGAAGGCGCAGCCCGGCGGCATGGCCCAGGGTTCCGGTACGCCACCCGGGATCGCGGCCAGCGGGCGCCGCGGCCCGTCTATTGGCGGCAGCGCGCCTATCAGGCCCTGCGTATAGGGATGAGCCGCTGCGTCAAAGAGCCGCGTCACCGGCGCCTCCTCTACGATGCGCCCCGCATACATCACGGCCACGCGCTCGCAGGCTTCGGCCACGACGCCAAGGTCGTGGCTGATCAGCACCAGCGCCATCCCCGTCTCCCGCCGCAGCGAGGCAAGCAGGTCGAGGATCTGCGCCTGGATCGTGACGTCGAGCGCGGTGGTCGGCTCGTCCGCCACCAGGAGCTCCGGCCGTCCGGCGAGCGCGATTGCGATCATGACGCGCTGGTTCTGCCCGCCCGAGAGCTCGTGCGGATAGGCATCGAGCCGCCGCGCGGCGTCCGGGATGCCGACCTGGTCGAGCAGGCGCTTCGCCTCGGCCCGCGCGGCCGCGCCGCCCATGCCGCGATGCAGCGCCAGCGCCTCGGTGACCTGGCTGCCGATGCGGTGGACGGGGTTGAGGCTGCTGGCGGGGTCCTGGAAGATCATGGCGATGCGCCCGCCGCGCACCTTCTCGAGCACCGCGGCCGGCGCGCCGAGCAGGTCCTGCCCCCCGATCCGGACGCGCCCGCCGATCCGCGCCCGCGCCGGCAGGAGGCCGAGCGCCGCGAGCCAGGTGACGGACTTCCCGCAGCCGGATTCGCCCACCATGCCGACCGCCTCGCCCGGCGCGACGGCGAAGTCGATGCCGCGCAGCGCGGGCTGGCCGTCGAAGGCGACGGTCAGCCCATCCAGCGCAACGAGTGGAGCTTCGGCCACGCCTCAGGCCCCGACGCGGAGGTTGCCCGCGCGGAATTCCATCGCCCAGCCCTTGGAGGCGCGCCAGGCGATATCGCGCCGCTTGGCGGTGAAGGCGGCGGCCTGGTGCAGCACGATGTAGGCGGGGTCCTCGCGCTCCAGCAATTCCAGCACGCGGCGGAAATGGCCGCGGCGGCGCTCGAGGTCGGTCTCGGATTCCAGCGCGGTGCTGACGCGGTCGAATTCGGCGCTGATCCATTCGCCGGTGCGCGTGGCCTCCGTGCGTGGTCCGAAGGCGCGCAGGATGCCGGCAACCGGGTCCCCGAACAGCGAGGTGTTCGACCAGTCGCGAAGGCCGCGGCCCGGCGAGCGTTCCGTCACCTGGCTGAAATTCTCCTTCATCTCGATCTGTACGTTGAGGCCGGCCGAGCGGAAGGATTCCACGACGATCTGCGCGTTGTTCACCTGGTTTGTGTAGTAGTTGTTGAGCAGCCGATAGGTGATCGGCTCGCCCCGGTAGTTCGCCTCGCGCAGCAGGCGGCGCGCCTCGGCCGGGTCATGGCGCGGATTATCCCAGTCGCGCAGGTACATCGCGCCATAGGATTCGAGTTGCATGCCGCGCGGGATCTCGGTCCGCCCGGCCCAGAGCGCGTCGACGATGGTGCGGCGGTCGACCAGATGCGTCATGGCGCGGCGGATCCGGGCATCGGCCAGCACCGGGTTCGACTTGTCGAAGGCAAGCTTGCGGATGTTGTTGATCGGGCTGCCCAGCACCTCGAAGCGCGCATTGCGCTCGACCACCGTGATCTGGTCGGGCGGGATGTCGCAGGCGAAGTCGTATTCGCCGGAGAACAGGCCGTTCATCCGGCCCGAGACCTCCGGCACCTCGACGAAGCGCAGCCGCCGCGCGGGCGGGCGGCCGCCCCAGTAGGCATCGTGCGCCTCGAGGATAAGCATCGTGTCGGGGCGGTACTCGGCGATGCGGTAGGGGCCGGTGCCGACGGGCGCGCGGCCCCAGGCGAGCCAGCTCTCCGCCGCGTCGAAGGCGGCGCGGGAGAAGACGGCGCCGACGCTCTGCGCGATGCGGCCTTCCAGCGTGATGTCGGGCGTGTGGTTGACGAAGCGCAGGCTGTGGCGTCCCAGCACTTCGATCCGCTCGAGGCCCGGATAGGTGCGGCGCGCGACCGCGATGACCTCCGCCGGCGGTTCCTTGCCCGCGGTGCCGGCGAGGACCGTGCTCCGCCCGGCGCCGGTCGCGCCCTGCGTGCCGAACAACCGAGGGCCGAAGGAGAAGGCGACGTCCTCGGCCGTCATCTCGCGGCCGTCGTGGAAACGGACGCCCTCGCGCAGCGTGAACTCGACCGTGCGCGCATCGATCCGCCGCCAGGCGGTGGTGAGGCCCGGGCGCAGCGACAGGTCGCCCAGCCAGTCGGTCTCGATCAGCGGCTCGGAATAGATGTTGTGCAGTCGGAAGCCGACATTCGATTGCTCGCGCGGCGGCTCGAAGGTGTTCGAATTGGACAGGCGCTGCACCGCGATGGTCAGCGCCGGCCGGTCGTCGGCCTGCGCGAGGGCGGGCCGGGCCAGCGTGGCGGCGGCGGCGGCGGCCAGCGCGCCGCGGCGGGTGATGGTGGCCATGGCCTCAGGCCCCCCAGTTCCGGCTGCGGAAATCCATCAGGAAGGACTGCGCGGCGCGCCAGCGGATGTCCTTGCGCTTCGCGGTGAAGGTCGCGGTCTGGTGCAGCACCGTGTAGGCAGGGTCCTCCCGCTCCGCGATCTCGAGCAGGCGGCGGAAGACGGCGCGGCGCCGGGCGCGGTCCGTGCTGGTCTCGAGTTCGGTCGAGAGACGGTTGAATTCCTCGTTCGTCCATTCGCCGACCTGCTGCTGCTGGCCGCGCGGGCCGTGCTGGTTCGTGATGGAGGAGACGGGGTCATTGAAGGGCGCCGAGTTCGACCAGTCGCGGATGCCGCGCTGCGTCTCGCGCGAGAAGATCTGCGCCCAGTTCTCGCGCATCTCGATCTGCACGTTGAGGCCGACCTGGCGCCACATCTCGACCAGGATCTGTGCCGTCGCGTTCTGGTTCGTGTAGTAGTTGTTGAGCAGGCGGTAGGGGATCGGCTCGCCGCGGTAGCCGGCCTCGCGCAGCAGGCGGCGCGCCTCGGCGGGGTCGAAGCGCGGCACGTCCCAGTCGGCCTGGAACATCTCGCCGTAATATTCCCACTGCAGGCCCTTCGGCACCCGCGTGCGCCCGGCCCAGAGCGCGTCCACGATCGCCTTTCGGTCGATCGCATGGGTGAAGGCGCGGCGCACGCGCGCGTCGCGCAACTGCGGGTGGTTCTTGTCGAACACCGTCAGGCGATGGTTGGTGATGGTGCTGCCCACCACCTCGAAGCGGCCATTGCGCTCGATGTCCTGGATCTGGTCCGGATTGACGTCGCAGGCGAAGTCGTATTCGCCAGACAGGAGGCCGTTCACGCGCGAGATCGGCTCCGGCACCTCGACGAAGCGGATGCGGCGGAGCGGCGGGCGGCCGCCCCAGTAGCCGTCGAAGGCCTCGAGCACCAATTCGCGGTCCGCGCGGAACTCGGCCACGCGGTAGGGACCGGTACCGACGGGCCGGCGCGCCCAGTCGAGCCAGGACGGCGCCGCCTCGAAGCCGCGGCGGGAGAAGATCGCGCCGACGTTGCGCGCGATCCGCCCTTCCAGCGTCACGTCGGGCGTCTTGTTGACGAAGCGCACCCGGTTCGGCGCGACGATCTCGATCTGCTCGAAGGCCGGATAGGTGCGGCGCGCGACGGCCGGCACCTCGGGCGGCGGCGCCTTGCCTGCCATGCCGGCGGTGGTGCCGGAGAACAGCGTGCCGCCGGCGCGCTGCTCGCCCGCGCCCCAGAGCCGCTCGGGGCCGAAGGAGAAGACGACGTCCTCGGCCGTCATCGTCGCCCCGTCGTGGAAGCGCACGCCGTTGCGCAGGTCGAGCTCGACCGTGCGGTCGTCGATGCGCCGCCATTCGGTGGCGAGGCCGGGGCGGAACTCCAGCGTCTCGACCCAGTCGGTGTCGATCAGCATCTCGGCGTAGGAATTGAAGGTACGCGTGCCGACATTGGACTGCTCGCGCGCAGTCTCCAGCGTGTTGGAATTGGCGATCTTCTGCACCGCGACGGTGATCGCGGGCCGCTGGTCGGCCTGGGCCAGCACGGGACGCGCGAACGTCGCGAGGGTGGGCGCAGCAAGCAGGTGACGACGACGGAGCATGGCGGGTCTCCTCGGGGCTGGGGTCATTCGGCGGCGCGCGGCAGGACGGCCTGGGGCAGGCGTTCCTCGAGCCCCTGCGGCGTGGCGCGGTAGTGCGTGAGCGTGCGTTCCGCATGCCGCATCCGGTGCGACAGCGCCTTCTGCGCGTAGTCCTTCACCAGCGCAGCATGCGCGGGATCCTCGGCGAGGTTCGTGAACTGGTGCGGATCGCGCGCGAGGTCGAAGAACAGCGGCGGCAGCGCGGCGAAGTGCACGTATTTGTACTGCGCGTCCTGCACGACGCAGAGCGCGCTCTCGTCCAGCGCCAGGCCGAGCGCGCTTTCGGGCTTCGAGTAATGCACGTCGCGGAAGTCGTATTCGTAGAACAGCAGGTCGCGCCAATCCTCCGGTGCCGCATGCTCGAGCAGCGGCAGCAGCGAGCGCCCGTCGCAGGCGCGGGGGGCCGTGCCGCCGAGCCCCTCCAGGATCGTCGGCATGACGTCGACGCTCTCGGTGAAGGCTTTCTCCACCGAACCGGCGCGGGCGTTGCGGCCGGCATCCTTCACCACCAGCGGGATGCGGAAGCTCTCGTCGAAGTAGCCGACCTTGCCGAGGAGCCAGTGGTCGCCGAGCTGCTCCCCATGGTCGGAGGTGAAGACGATCATCGTATCGTCCCACTGCCCGTTCTCGTCGAGCCAGGCGAAGACGCGGCCGAGGCAGTCGTCGATCTCGGTGATCAGCCCCGCATAGGTCGCGCGCATCTGGCGGATTGCGCCCTCGTCGAGCGTGCTGGCCGCGCCGCCGGCGCCATGGAAGAAGGAGCCCTGCCGGATGTCGCGCAGGTAGTGGCGCAGCAGCGGATGCTGCGCCGCTTCCTGTTCCCAGTCGGGCGCGCGCACCGGCACCGGCATGTCCGCCGGCGCGTACATCGCGTGGTAGGGCGCGGGCGCGATGAAGGGAGGGTGCGGGCGATAGTAGCCGAGGTGCAGGAACCACGGCTTGCCGTTGCGCCCCTTGAGGTAGGTGAGCGCGCGTTCGGTGAAGTAGGTGCTGTCGGACAGCGCGGCCGGAATGCGGCAGGGCCGATCGGTCACGCCAGGCACGGCATCCTCGCCCTCAGGCAGCCAGATGTCCTCCCGCCGCCGGGGCAGCTCGTAGCCCTGCTGCGCGAGCCAGCCGAAATACCCGTCCATGCTAGGCTCGAAGGCGCCGACGCTGCGGAAGCCGTCCATCAGGTCGCCAAGCGTTGTGAACCGCGGGTCGCGTGGGCCGGTGGTGCGCGGGTCGGGCGTCGTGGTGGTGTAGCCGATCAGCGCGGGGTCGTAGCCGATCAGGCGCAGCTGCTTGCCGAGGTTCGTGTGACGCGCATCGAGCGGCACCGTGTTCTGGGCCGCGCGATGGTTCATCAGGTAGAGGCCGGTCAGAAGGCTCGCGCGCGCGGGGCCACAGGGTACGGCGGTAGTGACATGGTTGCGAAAGGTCACGCCTTCGCGGCACAGGCGATCAAGGTTCGGCGTGCGGAGGAAGCCGGAGCCCAGATGCGGCACGAAATCCGCGCGCCACTGGTCCACCACGATGAGAAGCACGTTTCTGCGCGCCGGCATTCCGCATCCAATTCGTTGCTGATGACCGGAGGGAGGTAACCGTTGCGCATGTCCTGCCGATGACAGTTGCGCTGCTGCTGCATGACGATTCCCGCGGTGTCGCCGCAGCCGCCGGATGCCGTCGCCGGCTGTCCGTCGGGAGATGGAGGCGGCCTGTGGGCTAGCCCCGCTTTCGTGGACACGGTTACGCGGCTGTTGCCGCTGAATGGAACGCTGCTGCCTAATGCTCGGGTGTGATGTAGCCGAGCGCGGAGTGCAAGCGGCGCTTGTTGTAGAAACCCTCGATGTGGTGGAGCACGTCGACCCTGGCTTGGGCGCGCGTCTGGTAGTCGGCCTCCTCGACAGTTTCGCCCTTCTGCGTCGCGAAGAAGCTCTCCATCGGCGCGTTGTCCCAGCAGTCGCCCTCGCAAGTCATCGAGCAGAGCATGCCGTGCGCCAGCAAGCGGGCGCGATAGCGATGCGCGGCGAATTGCACGCCGCGGTCGGCAAGCCAGACCCGGTCCGGCGCCTCCACCGTGAACTTGCGCCCGAGCAGGTTGGGCGCGATCGGGAAGGCTCGGCTGCTGTCCGTCGCGCGGCGGGAGCGGCGCCTGTGGCGCGCCGCCAGGCCCATGCGGCGCATCAGGCGGGCGACCCGCTTGCGGCCAACCCGGCGGCCGCGGGCGCGCAGTTCGGCATGCACGCGTGGGCTGCCGTAGCGGCCGCGGCTGGCCGCATGGGCGGCCCGGATCTCGGCGGCCAGCGCCCGGTCGGCGGCCGCCCGCGCGCTTCCGTCCCGGCTTGCCCAGGCGTAGTAGCCGCTGCGGCTGACGCCGGGCGTCTCGCACATGATCTGGATGGGGAAGTCGGCGACGTGGTCGCGCATGAACATGTAGCTCACCTCCGGTCCGTCGCCTGGCCGAAGATGAGCGCAGCTCGCTTTAAGATGTCGCGCTCCATCCGGACGCGCTCGAGCTCCTTGCGCAGCCGCGCGATCTCGCCCGCCTGATCGGCCGGGCTCGGCCCGACGCGGCGCTCACCCCGGGCGCACGTCCCTCAGCCCAACGCAGCCAGGAGCGGACCAGACGATCCGGCAGACCCAGTTCGGCCGCGACCTGCGAGGCCGAGCGACCGCCACGGATCGCGGCAATCGTTCCCATTCGAAGCCGTCGGGAAAACTCCGACGCAGTTTCACGCCCTCCACCACCGTCACCTCCTGGCCCTTCAGCCTATCAACGGTGTCCATTCAGGCGGGGCAGGCCCAGGTCTTATCACAGCGGCAGGAACGACAGCGCCAGCCCTGCCCCCGCGCTCACCGCCAGCGTCTTCGCCAAGCCGAACTTGAGCTTGAACAGCAGAACCGCCGCCAGGAATGCCAGCGCGAGCGCCGACGGCTGCACCGTTGCGAAGGCCGGCAGGTCGATCGACGCCGGGCCGAGCGAGATGTGCCGCACCTCCGCGAAGATCACACGCAGCCCGAACCACAGCGCCAGGTTCGCGATCACGCCGACGACCGCCGCCGTGACGCCGGCCAGCGCACCCTTGAGCCGAGGCGCCTCGTGCATCCGCTCGACGAAGGGGGCGCCGAGGAAGATCCAGGCGAAGCAGGGTGCGAAGGTCACCAGCAGCGTGAGCAGGCTCCCGGCTACGCCGCCCGCGACGCCGCTGTCCCGATACCCCGCGAGGAAGCCCACGAACTGCAGCACCAGGATCAGCGGCCCCGGCGTGGTCTCGGCCAGGCCGAGGCCCGCCAGCATCTCGGGCGCGGTCAGCCAGCGGTAGTGCTCGACCGCTTCCTGCGCGACATAGGCGAGCACGGCGTAGGCGCCGCCGAACGTGACCACCGCCATCTTGGAGAAGAACCAGGCGATGTCCCCCCAGACGCCCGCGCCCATCAGCAGCACGACCGGCCAGAGCCAGACCGCGAGCCCGACCAGTCCCGCACGCCGCGCCGCCGGCGCCATGCGCGCGATGCGGTCGGGTTCGGCGGCGATGGCGGCGTCGAGGAGCGCGGGCGGGCCGGCCTTGGCCGTGCCGTGGCCGCCACCGGCGAAGGCGCCCGGCGCCGCATAGCCGATCGCAAGCGCGCCCAGCACCACGAAGGGAAAGGGCACCGCGAAGACGGCCAGCGCCAGGAAGGCGGCGGCCGCGAGAAGCCACGGTGTCGCCCCCTTCAGCGCGCGCTTCGCCACGCGCAGCAACGCCTCGACCACCAGCACCAGCACGGCGCATTTCAGGCCGAAGAACAGCGCGGCGACGACCGGCACCTCGCCGAGGGTCGCGTAGATGATGGACAGGGCCAGCATCACCGCGGCACCCGGCACGATGAACAGCAACCCGGCCGCGAGCCCGCCCTTCACGCCATGCATCAACCAGCCGAGATAGGTCGCGAGCTGTTGCGCCTCCGGTCCCGGCAGCAGCATGCAGAAATTGAGCGCATGCAGAAACCGCGCGTCGGAAACCCAGTGGCGGTCCTCCACCACCTCCCGGTGCATCACAGCGATCTGCGCGGCCGGCCCGCCGAATGACAGCAGCCCGATGCGCAGCCAGACGCGCAGCGCCTCGGCGAAGCTGGGAAAGGCGGGGGGCGTCATGCGGGCTTCCCGGGGTTCGGCCAGTTATGCGTCTCCTCCGTCGCGTCGCGCGCCCAGCGGTAGAAGGCATCATACAGCGCAAGCCCGGCGTCGAGCTGCACCAGGTCGTCGCGATGCATGCGCGACAGGCCGAGCGAGGCGGCGAGCAGGCCGGCGGCCTCCGGTGCCAGGTCCGGCCGCGCGGTGTCCGCCCCGCGCACGATCAGCGCGAGCCGGTCGAGCGGTTCCGTGTGCAGGCCGAATTCGTCGAGCATGGTGTCGAAGGTGCAGCCGTCGCCGCGATGGGACCAGAAGACGCCCTCGATGTCGAAGGGGGTGGCGCCGAAGCGATCTGCCACGGCCGCCACCTCCGACGGCGCCACGAACAGAAAGACCGCGCCCGGGTCGATGAAGCGGCGGATCAGCCAGGGGCAGGCGATGCGGTCTACCTTGGGCCGCGCGCGCGTGACCCAGAGCGTGCGCCCGGCGGCGTCGCGCGCCGGCACATGGGCGGGCGAGACCAGCGGCAGGCCGGCGTCGCGCCAGCCCTCGAAGCCGCCTTCGAGTGATTCCGCGTTCGCGCCGGCGTGGCGGAGCCAGGCGGCAACGCCCTGGCTGAGCTTCAGCCCCTTCTGGCAAACGATGACGGCATCGCGTCCGGTGAAGCCGGCGGCCCAGCCGTTGACGTCGCTGTGGGACCGGCGGATGGCGCAGGGCAGGAAGCGCGGGTCGGCCGCCGCGTCCTCCGCGGTGCGGACATCGATGAGCAGGGGCGCATCGGGCAGGCCGATGCGGCGCGCGAGTTGCTGCGGGGTGACGATGGTCGGCGCCGGCATGGGGGCGTCCTCTCCTGGATGGGAGTTCTGGACGCGATGCTTCGGCCGGAGCCTCACGGGGCGATCGCGGATGTCCCCTTGATAAGCAGGGTGGGAAGCGGGCGCCGGCGTGTCAAGCGGCCTGTGGCCTGGGGAAGGGTCGCCGGAAGGTCGGGGGAGGAGAACCTCCGCCGATACGGGACCCCAAGCCCTCCCTTTTCTTGGCACCTGGCGCCCGACCTGGATGGCGGGGCGCCAGGTGCCAGAGAAGGTTAAGGGGGGAGTGGGAGGAGACGTTCCCTGCTCCCCCACCATTCGCTGCCATCCCGCCCCTCCCGGCCGGGGGCATCACTCCGCGGCGGCGGGCAGCAGGCTCTGGCCAGGCCTGAGGCGCGTGAAGCGCACCTCTTGCCAGCCCTGGGCGATGCGCCCGCCGTCCAGCGTGGTGATGGTGGCGGCGAGGCCAGCGGAATCGTCGCGCGTCGCGGGGAAATCCTCGCGCCAATGGGCGCCGCGGGATTCCTCGCGCGCCAGCGACGCGACCACGATGGCGCGGCTGACCAGCAACTGCGACTTCAGGTTCAGCCAGTCGTGCCAGGTGAGGTTGAAGGCGCGGTCGCAGCCGTTCACCCCAGCGCCATCGACCTCGGCCTCCAGCGCGTCCAGGCCGCGCGCGGCGTCCGAGAGGCCCGCCGCGTCGCGGAGGATGCCCGCCTTGTCCCACATCAGGTCGAGCAGCGCGTCGCGGATCGGCGAGAGGTTGCGCGCGGGCTTCGCGAAGGGCGCCTCGATCGCGGCGAGGGCTTCGTCGAGCACGGCCTCGTCCGGGTCCTCGAAGGCGCCATGGCGCGGCACCCAGGCGCCCATGCTGTCGCCGGCGATGCCCCCGAAGACGGTGGAATTCGCGACCCCATTGCCGCCGAGCCGGTTCGCACCGTGGACGCCGCCGGTGTCCTCCCCGGCCGCGAAGAGGCCGGGCAGGTCGGTCGATCCATCGGCGCGGAACACCAGGCCGCCCATCATGTAGTGCGCGGTCGGCACCACGGGGACGCGCCCGCCGGCCAGGTCGAAGCCGTTGTCGGCGCAGCGTTCCACCATGCCCTTGAATTCGCGGGCGACGCGCTCGGGGCCGAGATGCCCCATCTCGATCCAGAGGCCGCCTTCCTCGTTCACGTTGCCGGCCAGGATCTCGCGCTGCATGGAGCGGGAGACGATGTCGCGCGTCGCGCGTTCGCCGCGGCTGTCGTACTTGTGCATGAAGCGCTGGCCGTCGCCGCCCAGAAGGTAGCCGCCGGCGCCGCGCAGCCCTTCCTCGATGATGGTGCCGGTCATGCGGGTGCCCGGGCCGGCGAGGACGCCGGTCGGGTGGAACTGCACCATCTCCATGTCGCGGAGCGGGAGGCCCGCGCGGAGCGCCATCGCCATGCCGTCGCAGGCCTTGTCGCCCGACGGCGTGTGGTATTTGTACATGGTCGGCCCGCCGCCGGTGCCGAGCAGCACGGCGCGTGCCTGCACGAACACCAGTCCGCCGCTCCGCATGTCGATCAGCAGCACGCCCGAGATCCGTGCCGCGTCCTTGGTGCGGACCAGCGCGACGGCGCGGTGTTCCTCCATGCGCTGCACGCCGCGCGCCCAGACCTGTTCCGCGAGCCGGTTGACGATCTCGATGCCCGTGAGGTCGCCCTTGTGGACGGTGCGGTCGAAGGTCTGCCCGGCGAACGCCTTCTGGTGGATGGTGCCGTCCGGGTTGCGGTCGAAGAAGCAGCCCCAGCGGTTCTCGAGTTCACGGATGCGCGCCTGCGCGCCGACCACGAGCGTCCAGGCGAGGTCCTGGTCGTTCAGCCACTTGCCACCGTCGAGCGTGTCCATGAAGTGACGCTCGGCGGAATCGCCTGCCGCGATCGCGACGTTGTAGCCGCCCTGGACCATGCGGGTGCAGCCGCATTTCCCGAGCAGACCCTTGACCGCGATGGTGACCTCGAGGTCGGGCGCCGCGTCCTTGGCGTGCAGCGCGGCGAGCAGCCCGGCGCCGCCGGCGCCGAGGACGAGGATGTCGGTGCGGCGGCGGCTGATGGCGGTCATCGCGGGCCTCGCGGGCTTGAGGGGATTCCGCAGTTGCAGTCCTCGGCGGGAGCGGGTGCGGGGATCGACAGGATGACGTCGGTGTGGGCGGTGGCGCCGAACATCCGCGCGGTCATCATCATGCCGAGCGGCGGCGGCAGGACCTGCAGCAGGATGACGATCGGCAGAACCAGCATCAGGCGGCCCCCAGCTTCTCCAGCACCGCCTGGCGGCGGCGCGCGGCTTCCTCGTTCACCGTGGCGTAGAGGCTGCCGCCATGGCTGTCCATCGCCACCAGCAGCGGCCCGAAGCCCTTGATGCGGAACTTGTAGAGGCTCTCCGGGTTGAGGTCGTCGAGGTCGACATCCTCGACCGCCTCGATCCAGGTGGTCTCGAGCGCGGCGGCGCCGCCGACCACGGCGAGATAGGCGCCGCCGAGGTCCTGGAAGGCCTTCAGCGAACCGTCCCGCAGGCCGCCCTTGCCGATGATGATGCGCACGCCCTCCCGCTCCATCAGCGGGCGGGTGAAGCGTTCCATGCGGTCGGATGTGGTGGTGCCGACGCAGACCGCCTCGTAGCCCGAATGGTTGGTGCCGGACCGGTCCACCTTGCGCAGGTTCGGCGCGGTGTGGATGACCGCGTGGCCGCGCAGGTCGAACTTCGTCCGGCGGCCATGGTCGAACATGTGGATCTGGGTGGCGTCGCGGATGCCGTAGAGCACGTCCTCGAGTGTCACGGTGTCGCCGGCGCGGAGCGCGCGGATCTGCTCCTCGGTGATCGGCATGTGCAGCACGTGGTGTGTCATGGCGTCAGAACCCGATCTCGATGCCAGCGGGGGTGAAGGTGGCGCTGGCGCGGCGCGCGGAGTGGCACTGGATGTTCACCGCGACGGGGTTCATCGTGATGTGGGTCGCGGCGGTTTCCACATGCACGGCGAAGGCGGTGGAATCGCCGCCCAGCCCCTGCGGGCCGATGCCGAGGCTGTTCACCGCCTCGCTCAGTTCCGCCTCCAGCCTCGCGCCTTCGGCATCGGCGCAGCGCGACCCCAGCGGGCGCGTCGCCGCGACCTTGGCCAGGTGCATGCAGAGGTCCGAGGTGCCGCCGACGCCCACGCCCACGATGGTCGGCGGGCAGACCTTGCCGCCGGCCTGGATCACGCGGTCCACCACGAAGCGCTTCACGGCGGCGACGCCATCGGCCGGGATCAGCATCTGCAGGAAGGACCCGTTCTCGGAACCGCTGCCCTTCGGGATCATCTCGAGGCGCAACTCGCGCTCGGCGTCGGTGAAGTCGATGTTGATGACGGGCACGCGTTCGCCGCAGGAGGTATGTTCGTTCCGGCGCGTGATGGGATGCACGACCGAGGACCGCAGCGGGTGTTCGCGCGTGGCGCGCGCGGTGCCGCGCGCGATGGCCTGCTTCAGTTCCCAGCCATCGACCTGCACGTTGCGGCCCACCAGCACGTTGAAGATCGGGATGCCGGTGTCCTGGCACAGCAGGTTGTCCATGCGCTCCGCCACGCCGATGTTCTCGATCATGGTCGCCAGGATGGTCCTGGCGGTGGCGTCGGTCTCGGAGCCGTCCAGCCGCGCGAAGCCCGCCTTGATGTCGTCGGGCAGGATCTTGCAGGCGCGGATGTAGAGCAGCTTCGCGGCTTCCTCGATTGCCGCGGGCTCGACCCGCAGCGGCGAACCATCGTCCCGCGCGCCTTGCGGCGCGACCCCCGGCTTCGTCATCAGCGTCATGGCGCGCCTTTCCTTCCCGTCAGACCAGCAGCGAGATGCCGGATACAAACAGCAGCACCAGCAATACCATGCGGAACCCCTGCGCGGGCAGCGCCCGATAGGCCCTGAGCCCGAGCCAGGTGCCGAGCACCAGCGCGGGCGTCGCCAGCGCCGCCAGCACCAGCGTCTGCACCGTGAAGAAGCCGCTGGCCGCCAGCCCCACCGAGGTGATCGCCTGCATGAACACGATGAAGGGCTGCATGAAGGCCCGCGCGCGGTCCTTGGGCCAGCCCTGGATGTCCGCCCACATGGCCGGCAGGGCGCCGACGAAGCCGCCGATGCCGCCCAGGATGCCGCTCATGAAGCCGATCGCGCCGTCGGCCCGGCGGCTGCCGCGCACCTCGGGCGGGGCCATGCGCAGCGCGATGCGCGCCAGCATGTAGCCGGAATAGACCACCAGCAGCACGCCGACGCCGCCAACGATCGCCCCCGCCGGCCCCTTGGCCAGCACCAGGATGCCGACCGGCATGCCGAGCACCGCGACACCCAGGAAGAAGCGCATCCGCGGCCATTCGATATGCGGCCACATGGCCGGCAGGCTCATGCCCTGGGAGATCAGGCTGCCCAGCACCAGCACCGGCGCGGTGACGGACGGCGAGACGACATGCAGCAGCATCCCGGCCGCCACCAGCACGAAGGCGAAGCCCGCCATGCCGGCGCAGAAGCCGGCGACGAAGCAGGCTCCGGCGACGAGCGCCGCCTCAAACCACATTGAGCAGGAACATCAGGCCCGCCAGCAGCGCGATGCCGGCCGAGATCGCGACCATGTCCTTCTGCCGCCGCCGCCAGCCGAGGAATTCCAGCGCCAGCACGCGCAGGCCCCCGGCCAGGTGCGCGGCCAGCAGCACGACCAGCAGCGTCTCCGCCGCCTTGGCCAGCGGGTTCTCGGTCCAGCGCAGCAGGCCGTCCAGCGCCGCTTCCCCCCGGATGGCGCTGCCCAGCGCCCAGAAATGCACCGGCAGGAACAGCGCCAGCAGGAGCCCAGAGACACGGTGCACCACGAAGGCGAGGTAGGTCGGGTGGGAACGCGGCCGCAGGTCCATCAGGCATAGAGCCCGATGGCGGCGCGGATGCCGAAGCCCGCGGTCAGCAGCCCCGCGGCCACCCAGGCGAGGTCGGCGCTGCGGCCGCGCAGGCCGATCGTCTCGGCGGCGATGTTGCGCAGCCCGATCGCGCCGTGCAGCCCGGCGGCCAGCGCGAAGAGCACGTAGAACAGCAGCCAGCCCTCGTGCCCCTGGAGTCGGCCGATGATCTCGGCGGCGGTGAGCCCGCCCCGCACCGCGGACACGATGGTGACCAGGTGCACGACGACGGCCGCGGCCAGCAGCATGGCGGTGACGCGCTGGACCACCCAGAGATGCACCTGCCCGCGCGCGCCGCTCATCGCCGCCCCAGCAGCGTGTCCCAGAACAGCGCCCGCTTCAGCCCGGCGATGGCGGAGGAGGGGTCGAGGTTCTTCGGGCAGCGTTCCGTGCAGGATTGCGTGGAATGGCAGGAATGGCAGCCGGCATCGCCCGCGACCGCCTCCAGTCGCCCGGCGCGCGCGCCGTCGCGCACGTCGTTCACCAGCGTCCAGGCACGATTCATCGCGGCAGGGCCGAGGTAGTCGGGGTTCCAGGCCACCACGTCGCAGCTGGCGTAGCAGACGCCACAGCCGATGCATTCGATGCCGGCATCGGCCTCGGCGCGCGCCTTCGACCCCGGCGGCACCACGGCGAAGTCGGCCGGCACCGCGCCGTCCGGCGCGTCCTTCGGCTCGAACTGGCCGCGGGCGCGGCGCCACTTTTCGAAGAAGGGCGTGAGGTCGGCGGCGAGGTCGCGGATGACCGGCAAGTTCGCGAGCGGGCGCAGTTCCAGCGCGCCATCGGCATCGACCACCTTCCGCACATGCGTCCGGCAGGTCCAGCGCGCGCGGCCGTTTACCGTCATGGCACAGGACCCGCACATGCCGACGCGGCACGCGAAGCGATAGGCGAGCGAGGGGTCGATCTCGCGCTGGATGTGCGTGACGACGTCGAGCACGGTCTGGTTCGCCCGCGCCGGCACCTCGTAGCGTGCGAACTCGCCCTGCTCGGCGCCCCGCCAGACGCTCACCTTCAGGCTGGCCGGCTCGGCCATGGACGCTCCCCCTTCGATGCGCGGCAGACTACCGGCGCCGGACCGCCTGTCCAGCCCGCGGCGTCCCGGCGCCATGTCCAGCGCGTGGCGCCATGGACGCCATGTCCAGCCCGAGGCGTCTGGACACCCAGTCCAGCCCATGGCGTGTTGCGCGCCATCATGAGGGAGACGACCATGGCCGAGACCATCCGCGGCGCGGACATCCTGGTGCGGGCGCTGAAGCAGGCCGGCGTCAGCCGTATCTTCAGCCTTTCCGGCAACCACATCATGCCGGTCTACGACGCGCTGCTCGGCTCGGGCATCGAGATCATCCACACGCGGCATGAAGCCGCGACCGTCCACATGGCCGATGCCTGGGCGCGGCTGACCGGGGAGGTGGGCGTCGCACTCGTTACAGGCGGGCAGGGGCATACCAACGCGGTCGCCGGGCTGCCCACGGCGCTGGCCGGGGAGATGCCGGTCCTGCTGCTGTCGGGGCATGCGCCCAATGCGGAGCTCGGGCTCGGCGCCTTCCAGGAACTCGAACAGGCCCGCATGGCCGAGCCGGTCTGCAAGAAGGCGCTGACCGCCAGCACGGCCGAGGCTTTGGCGCAGGAGGTCGCGGGCGCGATCCGCCTCGCGCGGTCCGGGCGGCCGGGCCCTGTCCACCTGTCGCTGCCGACCGACGTGCTGGACGCGCGCATCGCGCCGCCGACGCTGCGCGGCCCGGCGGCCTATGCCCCGGCGCCCATGCGCCTGTCGGCCGAGAGCGCCGCCGCCATCGCGGCCGCCATCGCTGCGGCCGAACGCCCGGTGGTCGTGGCGCCGCCCGCGCTCTGCACGCCGCCGGGGCGGGCGGCGCTGGGCGCGCTCGCGGCCAGGCTCGGGCTGCGGGTGGTTGCGATGGAAAGCCCGCGGGGGCTGGGCGACCCCTCGCTCGGCGCCTTCGCGCAGGCGCTGGCGGAAGCGGACCTCGTGGTGCTGCTCGGCAAGGCGCTCGACTTTACGCTGCGCTTCGGCCGCGCGCCCGCCATCCCGGCCGCGGCCCGCTTCGTGGTGGTCGAGCCCGATGCGGCGCTGCTCGCGCGCGCGGCCGGCAGCCTCGGCGACCGCATCGCGGTGGCGGCGCTGGCCGGCGCGGCCGAGGCGGTCGCGGCACTCACGCCTGCCGCGGCGCCGCACGGCAATGCCGCCTGGGCGGACAGGCTCGGCCAGGCCATCGCCTTCCGCCCGCCGGGCTGGGCCGCGCTGGCCGGCGCGCCGGACGGCCCGATCCATCCGGCGACGCTCTGCCACGCGCTCAGGCCGTTCCTCGACGCCTCGCCCGACGCCGTGCTGGTCTGCGACGGCGGCGAGATCGGGCAATGGGCGCAGTCCATGCTGTCCGGCAACGCGGCCGAACCGCACGGCCCGGCGCGCATCATCAACGGCGTCGCGGGCGCGATCGGCGCGGCCATTCCGTTCGCGCTGGCCGCGCGCGTCGCGCGGCCGGACGCGCAGATCCTCTGCGTGCTCGGCGACGGCACCTTCGGCTTCCACATGGCCGAGTTCGACACCGCCTTTCGCCACGGCCTGCCCTTCGTGGCGGTGGTCGGCAACGACGCGAAGTGGAACGCCGAGCACCAGATCCAGATCCGCGAATACGGGGCGAACCGGACGCATGGCTGCGAGCTCGCGCCCGGCACGCGTTACGACCTGGTGGCCGCAGCGCTCGGCGGGCACGGCGAATACGTGACGCGCGCCGAGGAGATCGTGCCCGCGGTCGAGCGCGCCTTCGCATCCGGCAAGCCGGCCTGCGTGAACGTGCTGATCGAGGGGCAGCCGGCGCCCGCGATCCGGATGGCGTGAAGCGCCGCGGGGCGTCGCGGCCTTCGCCGCGCGCCCCGGGCTCCGGCAAGACTGCCTGGCCCGGGCCGCCGGCGTGAAAAAATCCGGATCGATCAAGAGGTGGATGATTTAGAGTAGTGAGAAGTATAAAATCTATCATCGAGCTCCCGGAAATCTTGGTGGGTAAGTCGGAATACTGAAAAACAACTTCGCCTAAATCGTGCCATATTATGTTCTTTGCGACTTCATCCGAAATGGATTGCGTTTCAGCGTTTGATCTTTGCGCTGTCCTGTGATCGATGGCGCCCATGACGACCGCGAATGGATGGCCGGCACCCCCCTGCCGGCGACATGCTGCGGCGACCCCGCGCGCAGTGCCGCGGGGCGCCCGTCCGTGCCGATCCCGCCAGCGCGGGGTCGCCGGCACCCCCCGGAGGCGTCATAGGCGCTTCCTTGCCCCGCTCTGGGCTGTGGCCCTCGTGGGCGCCATGATGTTCGGCGCCGAGACCAGGGCCGAGCCCGCGGCGGCGCCTGCCGATGCGGTGCCCGCCAAGGTCGCCGCATCGCCGCGCGCCGCCTGCCTCCAGGCCGCGCGCGCGGCCGAGCGGCGACATCGCCTGCCCGAGGGCCTGCTCGTCGGCATCGCGCTCAACGAGAGCGGCCTGCACGCCCACGCGCTGAACATCGCCGGCCGCGCCTACTACCCCGAGACCCGCGCCGAGGCCGAGCGCCTGCTGCGCGGCACGCGCGCGGGCTACGTCATGGCGGGCTGCGTGCAGGTGAACGCGCGCGTCCATGCCCGCGGCGGCCAAGCCTGGCCGCTCGATCCCGTGCACGCGACCGACTGGGCCGCGCGCTACCTCCGCCAGCACTACGAGACCTACGGCGACTGGGGCATGGCGGTGGTGCGCTGGCACGGCGGCAGCCCGGCCATGATGCGCCGCCTGGTCTGCCGCGTGCGCAGCAAGATCGACGTGGTCGCCCCCGACAGTCCGCTGTTCGAGGAACGCTGCCGCGGCACACGTGCGCAGATGGCGCGCTTCCGCAGCGACGGCCAGGCGCTGCTCGAATTGGCCGAGGCGCCCGACTGACCACCCCGGTGTCGTGTTCTGACCTTTGCGTATGCGTGCGATGCGATGGTGGTGTTCTGTTCTGGCTGCGCGATGAGCCAGTTCCATGCGACCAGGCATCGAGGACGGCGGCCACGAACAGGAAGCCTGCGGCGGTCGGCAGGTAGGTGATGTCGGCTACCCACAGCAGGTTTCGGCGCCGGCGCCGTGAAGACGCGGCCGACCAGATCATTGGCTGGCCCTTGCGTCGGCTCGCGCCGCGTCGTGGTCGGGATCCGACGCCGCGACACGCCGCGCAGCCCGGCCTGGCGCATCGGCCGTGCGACGCGCTTGCGGGCAGTCGCCGTGCCTTCGGCCTGCAACTCGGCACGCATCTGCGGGGCGCCGGTGGTGCCATGGGAGCCAGCATGGATCGTCCGGATCCGGCGCAGCAGGACGCCATCGACCTGCGCATGAGCCGCGGCCGAGACCCGTAGCATGCGGGCCATGACATGGATGGGGAATTCGGCTTGGGTAGCGCGCCCATGAATTCGAAGACCCGGACGGGGTCTTGTCCTGCGCGAACAAGGCCCCGGGCCGATCGCGGCTAGCCGCGATCGGTATCCGCCGCCGCCGTTCGTCGCTCCGACCTCACGATCCGTCTGGCGAACCCAATGCGCGATCGACCGCGCGTTTCGTTCGAACTCACGCGCAAGGTCCTGCGCGGTTCGTCCCGAGCCGACCAACTCCACCATCTGCCGCCGGAACTCCGGCGGCTAGGGGAGCCTGAATCTCGGCATCTCGAACACTTCCGTCTCAAGCCTCGGGGTGTCCACGAAGGCGGTTCAACTTCACGCCGTCGTGACATCGACACCACGGATCCGGCCGGCGCCCTCGTCGGTGGCAAGATGCGCGTTGTCGCCGTGGGTCGGCTTGCGACGGCGATGCCCGGCCCACCTGGCCTCGCCGTCCTGGCGAATGCTGGCCGACGGGATAAGCGTGGCGTCCACCAGCACGCCGGACTGCGCCAGGACGCCCTTGGCCTCGAGCCGCCACGTCACCGTCTCGACCAATGTCCGGGCCCGGCCCCGCTGGACCAGCACCCGGCGAGACGGACGAAGGCGATGCGCTCCGGCGTCCGCTCGTGCGCGGCGAAGCCGCAGAAGTGGCGAAAGCTTGCGCGGTCGTCCAGCACCTCCGCCAGCCGGACGTCCGAGAATTCGTGCCACGTCGCCAGCATCAGGGCGCAGAACAGGGCCGGTGGTCGCCAACCGGGCTCACCCCGCTTCAGCGCCGAGATGCCGACCAGCTGGCATTCGATCTCGGCCCGGTCGAGCAGGGCGGCAGTCCCGAGCAACGACACCACCGTCCTCGACTGCAGCCGCGCGATAAGATCTTCTTTCCTGAAGCGCCCTCGCACCGTCGCACCCCGCCCGCCGAGGACATCAGGGAATCAGGGCGTGCCGCATTGCATCGAGCACGTCCGCGTTCGGGTCACTCAGATCCCGCCGCCATGTCCCCGCCCGCCGAGCCAGGCCAGCGTGCCGCGCAAGGCCGCGACATCCCGCCGCAGCTTCTCGCGCTGCAGCGTGATGGTGTGGCCCACAATCTTGCCGAGCAGCCGGCGCGCCTGACGCGCCCCTTCCCGCCGTGCCGCGGAGGTTCCTTCGCGCTTGGCCAGAAAGCGCAGCCGCGACCACGCCATGTGGCGCGCCTTCAGCGTCTCGATCGCCGGCGAGGGTGCGCTCGAGCGCCCGCCCTCATGCAGCACCTCGGCCGCGGGCACGAGCATGAGGGCGTGGCCCGCGGCGCGGGCGGCGGCGCAGATGTCGTCGTCCTCATAGTAAAGGAAGAAGTCCTCGTCGAAGCGCAGCCCGGCCGACATCCGGAGCAGGAGGCAGGCGCCGGACAGGAACTCGGCGCAGAGCGGCCCTTCCGGCCAGGGCTCGCCGTCCCGCTTGCGCGGCAGCAGGCGGCGGCGCGCCTGGCCGGCATCCCAGGACCGCACGCGGCGCCCGCCCGGTGCCAGGATGGTGGGGGCGAGGATCGCGGCCTCGGGAAAGGCGTCGGCTGCCGCGACCAGGGTCGCGATCGCCCCGGCGGAAAGTCGCGCATCGGGGTTGGCGAGCAGCGCGAATTCCGTGTCCACCGGCTCGAGGCCGAGGTTGCAGCCGGCGCCGAAGCCGCGGTTCACGTCGCTGCGGATCACGCGGGCGCCGGCCGCCGCGGCCAGCGCGCCGCCGCCGTCGCGGCTGGCATTGTCCACCAGCACCAGCTTCAGCCCGACCGGCAGCGCGGCCAGGAAGCCCGTGAGCGCGCCGGCGCTCTCATGCGCAACCGTCACGACCGTGACGCGCAGGGGCGCGCCGGCGCTCACGCCCTGCTCACCGGATGGCGCGCCGGCGCGTCGGCCCTCAGGCCGCGAGCCCGCGCAGCGCCGTGCAGATGCGCTCGACCTGCGCGTCGGTCAGTTCCGGATACATCGGCAGGCTGAACACTTCCTCGGCTGCGGCGGCGGTTTCGGCGCAGCCGGCCGGGCCGAGCGGCGTGCGGTCCCGGTAGGCCGGCTGCAGGTGGACCGGCACGGGGTAGTGGATGCCGGTGCCGATGCCCTGCGCCTTCAGTGCCGCCTGCATCGCGGCGCGCTCGGGCGTGCGGAGCACGTATTGGTGGAACACGTGCTCGGCGCTCGCGCGCCGCACCGGCGGCGCCAGCGGGCCACCCGCGAGCGCGGAGTCGTAGGCCGCGGCGATGGCGCCGCGCCGCGCGTTGCCGGCGTCGAGCGCGGTCAGCTTCACGCGCAGGATGGCGGCCTGCACCTCGTCCAGGCGGGAATTCACGCCGACCATCGCGCTGACGTAGCGTTCCCGCCAGCCATATTGGCGGATCGCGGCGATGCGCTCGGCGAGGCCTGCATCGGCCGTGGCGAGCACGCCGCCATCGCCGAGCGCGCCGAGGTTCTTGGTCGGATATAGGCTGAAGGCCGCAGCGGTGCCGAGCGTGCCGAGCCTCGCCCCGTCCAGCGACGCGCCGTGGCACTGGGCGCAGTCCTCGATCAGCGGGATGCCCTTCGCGCGCGTGGCCTCGAGCATGGGGCCGAGGTCGCAGGCCTGGCCGTAGATGTGCACGGGAATGACGGCCGCGATGGGCGGCAGCCCGGGCGGCGGGTGGTCGAGCACGGAGACGAGTTCGTCCGCGTCCATCGTGTACGTGTCGGGGTCGATGTCGAGCAACAGGGGCGTGGCGCCGACCATCTCGACCGCGGCGACCGTCGCGACCGCGGTGTGGGAGACGGTGGCGACCGTCATGCCCGGGCCGATGCCGAGGCCCCGCAGGATGAGCGCCAGCGCGTCGGTGCCGTTCGCGCAGCCGACCGCATGCTGGCCCACGCCGAGCCAGGCGGCGAATTCCTGTTCGAAGGCAGCACCCTCCTTGCCGAGGATGTACCAGCCGGAGTCGAGCGCCCGCCGCACGGCGGCGTCGATCTCCTCCTTCTGGGCGCGGTAGCCGGCGCCGGGGTCGGCCTGCGGGATCATGGCGGGGATGGGCGCGTTCATGGCGGGGTGCCTTACAGGTAGTCAGCTAGCCGGGGACGATACCACGCGAGGCAGCGGCGCAACCCCTCGTCGAGGTCGACGCGCGGCACCCAGCCCGAAGCACTTCGGAAGGCGCGGTCGTCGGCGGCATAGGAGCCGATGTCGATCGGCGCGCGGTCGGCGGGAAATTCGCGTGTGTCGAAGGACCCCTGGCCGCCATTGGCCGCGATCAGGCGCGCCGCGAGGTCGAGCAGCGACACCGGCGGGCTGCCGCCGAGGTTGAAGACCTGGCCGGCCAGCGCCGGCTCGGCCGCGCGTTCGGCCGCCACCAGGAAGGCGGCGGTCACGTCGTCCACGTAGGTCAGGTCGCGCAGCTGCGCGCCGCCCCAGACCTCGAACGGTTCGCCCTCCAGCACGCGGCGGATCCAGATGCCGAGGAAGGTCTGCCGCGCGTCGCGGATGCGCAGCCGAGGGCCGTAGCAGTTCGTCAGCCGCAGCGAGACGACGGGGCGGTGATGGACGCGGTTCTCGAGCAGCCAGTACTGCTCGCCCGCCCATTTCGAGACGCCATTGGCGTCGGGCGGGTTGACCGGGTGGAATTCGTCGACCGGCAGGCTGCGCGGGCGGCCATAGAACTGGCGGGTGGAGGCGTGCACGACGGCGGCCTTGGGCGCCACTTCCCGCATCACGCCGATCAGCCGGACCTGCGCCACCGCATTGATGGCGATGTCGGCGACCGGGTCCTTCTGGCCGCCCATGTGGGAGGTCTGGGCGGCCATGTTGAACAGCACGTCCGCGCCCTCGCACAGCGAATGGAGTTCCGTGTCGCGGATGTCGCCGCGCACCAGGAGTACGCCCGCGCCCTCGAGGTTGCGCGCCGAGGCACCGCCATCGGGCATCATGGCGTCGAGCGCCGTGACGCGTGCGCCGTAACCCGCCAGCGCATGGCAGAGGTTCGAGCCGAGGAACCCGGCGCCGCCCGTCACCAGCACCCGTCGGCCGCGCCAGAAGTCAGGGGTCACCATCGCCAGGCCAATCCTCTCGAACGGGCGTGAGGTTCGCGCCCGATTGCGGCGGAAAACCGCCTAGTCCCCGGCGGCACCGGGGCGGTGCGGCGGATCGCCGCCGAGCACCCGCCGTGTCCGCATGATCTCGGCGAAGCCGAACAGCAGCAACACCTGGCCGGCGACCACCTGGAGCGACGCCAGAAGGCGGATCCCCTCGTCGTGCGGCGTGACGTCGCCATAGCCGACGGTCGCCTGGGTGACGAGGCTGAAATAGAGCGCGTCCGGGAAGGCCAGCGGCACCGGGCCCATCGGCCCGGCGAAGAGCGGCCCGCCCGACAGCCCCTGCGCGATCCGGTACAGGCAGGCGAAGACCACGACCAGCACCGCATACATCGCGAGGAAGGCGATGACCGGCACCAGCAGGCGGGAGGCGCGACCCGCCAGTTCCTCCGTCAGCAGCGCCATGTCGGTCAGCAGCCGCACCACGCCGCCGACGGACGCGGCGACCACCAGCGAGATCACCCCCATCGCGGCAAGCAGCGCCAGCCCCTGCTCGAACTCCGGCAGGCGGTTGACGGGCAGGGCGATCGAGCAGGCGCCGACCACCCAGACCGGCACCAGCCAGCGCGCCATGCGCGGCAGGTGGCCGAGGTCGAAGGGGCGCTCGGCCTCGGCTACCATGCGGAGGCTGCGGCGGCGGTGCCATACGGCGGCCAGGAAGGTCGCGACCGGTAGCAGGAAGCCTGTCGCGCGCGCGAAGGCGGGCGCCTCCGGGAAGCCCGCGCGCGCCATCACCGAGAAAAGGCAGGCATAGACCGCGAGGCCCGCGCTGGTGCCGAAGGCGAAATGCAGCCCGTGCGGGAACAGGAGGTAGAGCGTGCCGAGGCCGAGCGCCGCCACGCCGATGACAAGGAAGGGGAGCAGCGTCCCCTGGTCCGCGACGCCGCCCGCCACCAGCAGGCCGAAGCCGAAGGTCGTGGCGACGGAGCGCAGCCACCCTTCGGGCAGGCCGCGGCCCGGCGTTGTGCTCACGCCGGCGGCGCCAGCGCCACCCCCGTGATCTCGACCTTCCAGGCCGGATCGACCAGCGGCGCCTCGATCGTCATGCGGGCGGGCTTGTGGCCGCGGTCGAGCCAGGCATCCCAGGCGCGGTTCATCGCCGGCGCGTCGCGGATGTCGGCCAGCACCACCGTGACCGAGAGCAGTGCCCGCTTGTCGGTGCCGGCCTCGGCCAGCAGGGCATCGACCTGGCGCAGGATGTCGGCGGTCTGGCCCTCGGCGTCAAGGCTGGCATCGTCGGCCACCTGGCCGGCCAGCCAGACGAATCCCCCGGCGGCGACGGCGCCCGACAGGCGCTCCTCCTCGGCGATGCGGCGGATGGTCATGCGTCTCTCCTCCCGGGCCGCGCGATCGGCCATAAGCGCAGCCGGAGGTTCCCCCGATGCGACCGATTCTCGCCAGACTCATTCTCGCCAACCGCTGGATCGCGGCGGTTTTCCTGCTCGGGCTGACGGTCGCGCTCGGCCTGTTCGCCGTGCGCTACCTGGCCAAGGTGTGGAAGTTCGCGACCACGCTTTTCACCTCCCCCGAGGACCAGGCGCTGCTCGACCTGCTGCACATCCTCGACTGGACGCTGGTGGCGGCGCTGGTGGTGATGGTGATCCTGGCGTCGTGGGACAGCCTGGTCGCGCCCTTCGACCCCGAGAGCAAGGCGAGCGGCATGGCGTGGATCCGGAAGCTCGACCCCGGCAACCTCAAGGTGAAGCTGGCGGGTTCGATCGTCGCCATCTCCTCGATCCAGCTGCTGCAGATGTTCCTCCGCGCGGATGCCTACAGCGACCGGACACTCGCCTGGGCGCTCGGGCTGCACATGGTGTTCCTGCTAGGCGCGCTGATGCTGGCGCTGACGGACCGGATCGGCAGCGGCAGCCGGGCGGCCAAGGAGTGACGAGGCGTGCGGCCCGCACGAGGGGGTGAAATCCCCGTGATCGGCGCGGCAGCGCGGCGTGAAGGGGCGCACGCGGCCCGGGCGCCGAATTCCGGACTCAGTTGAATTCCTTAACGGCTCGACTTGAAGTCCGGGATGAAGAACAGGCCGGAGTTGTCCCTGATGATTCGCGTTTTTCCTCCGTGAAAACGATGAACAGAGACCGCCGCAGCGCCTCTTTACGCTTGCCCGGTAGCAGCCAGCCCTCCTTAATTCGCTCATAGGTTGAACACATGGGTTTGATATTCCTGCCATGAGCGAGATTCGACGCTTGGAGCGCCGTCCCGCACGGCTTGACAACATCGTCCGGGACCGT
This sequence comes from Roseomonas sp. HF4, assembly GCF_005222755.1. Lineage (GTDB taxonomy): Bacteria > Pseudomonadota > Alphaproteobacteria > Acetobacterales > Acetobacteraceae > Neoroseomonas. Next base: position 26,875 of record NZ_STGD01000022.1, on the reverse strand, counting down.
CTGAAGGCGTGGCCGCAGCGCCCACCGGGCGCGGCCCCGCTCGGCGACGGTGGCGCCTGGCTGCGCGGCCGGCCTTGCGACGGCGAGCCCGTCGCGCAACCCTATCTGAAGATCCCGGGCTCGGACCGGATGCGTACCATCCCCGACGGGCTCTGGCTGCATTTCGCGGGCTCGGCCGAGGACCCCTATGCGGACATCCTCTGCATCGAGGCCTGCTCGACCTTCCAGAACCTGCTCGACAAGCGGTCCCGCTTCGCGCCGTCGACCATCGCGCTTCTCGCGCATTGCCCGCTGCCCTGGCTGCTGGCGCCCCTGCAGGCGAACGACGCCACGCTGCGCTGGCACATCATCCCGTTCCTGTCTGGCCCGCCGGCCGCGGCGCTGACCGTGCCCGTGCGCGACCTGCGCGTCCTCTATGGGCTGCAACGCACCCATTACGACGGCTTCGCCCGGCACCAGATGCCGCATCCGCACGAATACTTCTGCCCGATGGAGGCCCTGACGGCGCATGAGGGGCACGAGAACCCGGCCATGCGCTCCCTCCTCGCCCGGGCCTCCGCCGCCTCGGCCTTCATGGACCCGCCCTGACGGGGGCTGTCATCGCTTCTTCATTCCGTTCCCCCCTGCCCATCCGGCCCGGCCGCCGATAGAAGCGCGCGGGCGGGCGCCGGTGCCCGCGGGTCCGACGGGAGAGACGCATGACGCGGCGATCGGCACTGGTCCTCACATTGGCGGCGCTGGCGGCGGCGCCGGCCGCGGCACAGGGGGTCTCGGGTCCCCTGGTGCTCTACACGAGCCAGCTCGAGGCCGATGCGGCGCAGACCGTGGAGGCCTTCCGCCAGCGCCACCCGGGCGTCACCGTCGAATGGATCCGCGCCGGCACCAATGCCCTGATGCCCCGGCTCACGGCCGAATTCGCCGCCGGCAACCCGCGCCCGGACGTGCTGCTCATCGCCGATGCGCTGACCATGGAGGGCCTGCGCGCCGAGCGGCGGCTCCGCCCCAGCCCCGACGTGGCGCTCGGCGCCATCCCGCCCGAGCGCCACGAGCCCGCCCGGCACTACTTCGCGACCAAGCTCATCACCACCGGCATCGTGGTGAACGCCCGCGCGCCCTTCGTGCCCGCGCGCTGGGCCGACCTGCTGCGGCCCGAGGCGCGCAACCTGACCGCCATGCCCGCCCCGTCGGTCTCCGGCGCCGCGGCGATCCATGTCCAGACGCTGGCCCAGAGCCCGGCGCATGGCTGGGACTACCTCACGCGCCTCACGCGCAACGGCCTCGCGGTGCGCGGCAACAACGGCGCCGTCATGCAGTCCGTCGCCGGCGGCGAGAAGGCCTTCGGCATCATCGTGGACTTCCTGCCGATCCGGCAGGCCGCCGCCGGCGCGCCGGTCCGCTTCGTCTTCCCCGAGGACGGGGTCTCGGCCGTGACCGAGCCGGCGGCGATCCTCGCGACCGCGCGCAACGTGCCGGCCGCGGTCGCCTTCGTGACGTTTCTGCTGTCGCGCGAAGGGCAGGAGCTCGCCTCCCGCCAGGGGTTCCTGCCGGCCGACCCGTCGGTGGCGCCGCCGGCGGGCTTCCCGGACCCGCGCAGCGTGCGCGTGCTGGGCTTCGACGCGGCACGGGCGGCCGCCGAGCGGGCGCAGGAGCTGCGGCGGTTCCAGGCGCTGGCCGAGGAATAGGAAGGGCAGGGGAGGAGAACCTCCCCCGCGCCCCCTCCCTTCTCTGGCACCTGGCGCCCCACCGGGCAGGACAGGCGCCAGGTGACAAAGACGGAGGCGGATTCGGGGCATGGAACCACTTATGCCGAACTTTCATCGCCCCTTCGCCAGCTCCCTGAGCGTTGTGCGGGCAGTAGGCCGATTTCTGGCGGGCTCCCGGTTCGGCGCTTCATCACAATCCGAACACCGCTTCCCCTTCATGGCGCCCGCCCCCATCGGTCAGAGTGCCGGAAAAAATTACCCTCGCAGAGGATCCGTTCTCAGGGGCGGGACCATGGCCGCAACCCGGCCAGCCGGGCCGGACGATGCGCCGCGGCGTCCAGGGACCGACCATGGCCCGGCGGCGCACTTCCGCCGGGCCGAGGCCGGCGGCGTGCATCTCCCGCAGCGTCGCGGCGCGGTGCCGCTGAGCGGGGCGCGGCTCGCTTCCCGAATGCCGGGTTGGTGGAGATGGCTGCAGGCGCGATAATCTGACCGCCGCGCTGCGGATCCGGGCCAGCGGCGGCGCGAACAGGATCCGGCGACGCCGCATCGAAGCGCCGACCGTGACCCGAGGGGAAGATGAACATGTCGAAGGGTGAACTCTGGGAGAGGGGCGATGCCGTGCGCCGCCGCCTGATTGGCGAGGCGGCGGTCGGGCGCATGGCCAAGGGCGTCTACGACGACCCGATCATGGAGACGTTCGGCGACTACGCGCGCGAGGCCGTGTTCGGGATGCTCTGGTCCCGCGAGGGCCTCGACCTGAAGACGCGCGCCCTGATCTGCGTGGTGTCCGACACCGCCATCCATGCCTGGCCGGAACTCGCCATCCACCTACGGATGGCGCGACGCATGGGCTGGACCGAGGTCGAGCTGTCGGAGGCGCTGCTGCACATGAGCGGCTATGTCGGACTGCCGGCGGTGCGTGAGGCACTGATCGTCGCGAAGACCGTCTTCGCCGAGATGCGCGGCGAGCCCGACGGCGGCCTCGGAGCCTAGCACGGATGCGCGGCCGCCCGTGCCGCTCACCTGCTGACGGTCGGCCGGATCGGCGACGGACCCCGAGGATGCGCCGCTGCGTCGGCGCGCGTCTCGAGAGACCCACCTCCCGCGGTGCTGCACCTCAACCCGCGCGGATGATGTCCTTGCAAGCGCGCGAGTTGCGCCGACACGCTCTCGTCAGCCGACCAGCTGCGTGTGAACGTCACGCTGAAGAACCATCGGGACGGGGTGCAAGATGACCAGTGCGAACGGGCTACCCGATGCTGCCGCGGTGCGGGAACGGCTGGAGGCGGTTCGACGTTCGCGCGGCTATCTGCTCCCGAACCAGGGCGTGATGGCGGCGGCGCTGCCCGATCTGCAGGACGCCGCGGCGGTGATGTACCGGGCGCTCACGCTCACCGATCGCCACCTCACGGCCTTCGAGCGCGAGTTCGTGTGGCTCGCCATCCTCATTGCCTGCGAAGAACATGTCGGCACGCATCACGTGCGGCTGTTCCGCGACACCGGCGGCACGGATGCCCAGGCGGAGGCGTGCTGGCGGCTCGTGGCGTTGGCGCGCGGCGCGCGGGCGTTCGCCTTCCTGGACGCGCATTGGCAGTCCCACTTTGCCGCCCTTCCTGCCGCGCGTGCCTATTCCGATGCGGCCCGTGCGCTGCTGGCCGGTTCGCCCGTGCCGGAAGGGCTCGCGAGGATCGCCCTCATCGGCGTGCATGCGGCGCTGTCCCAGTCCTGGGCGCTCGCGGTCGAGATCGAGGCCGCCTACGCCGCGGATGTCGGCGAGGGAAAGATCGCGGAGGCCATGAGTCTCGCGGTGTGGCCAGCCGGGATGAACCGGCTGATCGAGGCAGGGACGGTTTGGCGCGACCTCATCCGCGCGCGGCGCGTTGCGGCTTCGCCGGGATTCCGCGCCTGGGCCGAGATGCCGCACGCCTATTGAACGCATGCGGCGCGATGATCGCCGTCGGGGGGCGATGGCGTTCGGCCGCCGATCCGCCGGTGGCGATCGGTGTCTAGGCAATCGCGGCCGGGCGGTTCCATACTCCCTGAGAGCAACCGGGAGAGCCTTCGATGATGCGCAGGATTCTTGCCTCCACCGGTCTGGCCGTCGCGCTGGGCTTCGCCGTCCTGCCGGGCAGCGCCGCGGCACAGGGACAGGCGCCGCAGCAGCTCACCATCTTCACGGGGCCACAGGGCGGGTCCTGGTATGCGATGGGCGGCGGCCTCGCGCGCATCTTCCAGGAAGCCGGCGTGCGTGCCTCGAGCGAGGTCGGCGGCGGCGTCTCGAACCTTGCCGTCGTCTCGGCGGGGCGCGGCGAGATGGGCTTCACCATGAGTGTCGTGCCGCCGGCCGCTGCCGCAGGCCAGGCGCCGTTCCGTGCGCCCATCACCAACCTGCGCAGCATCGGCATGATCGGTCCGAACCACGTGCACATCGTGGTCGCGGCCGACAGCGGCGTACAAAGCCTCGCCGACCTGCGGGGCCGGCCCTTCGCGTCCCAGCCCGTCGGCAACGTGACGACCGAGGCCTTCCGCCTCGCGCTGCGAGCCGCTGGCATGAGCGAGGAGGACCTGCAGCTCACCCGTGGCGGACAGGGCTACGGCGCCTCGCAGATGAAGGACCGGCGCGTGGTCGGCTTCACGGCGACGACGCTGCTGCCGAGCCCCGCCTTCCTCGAGGTCGCGCAGAGCCTCGACGTACGCTTCCTCCCGATCGACGGTGACCTGCGCGCGCGCATGCGCCAGCTCAACCCGGGTTTCCGGGACGGCGCGATCCCGGCCGACACCTATCGTGGCCAGGTGGCTGCGGTGCCGACGGTGGTGACCGACCAGCTGCTGTTCATCCGCGCGGATATGAGCGACGACCAGGCGTACTGGATCGCGCGGACCATGGCGCAGAACATCGCCAAGCTGCGCGCCATCCACGTCTCGCTCGCGAACCTGCAACTCGCGGAGTTCGCGCAGACTTCCGGCATGGAATTCCATCCCGGCGCCGCCCGCTACTGGCGCGAGGCCGGCGTCCTGCGCTGAGCCGACAGTGATCGGCACGGCGGATGCGCCAGGCGGCCTTGCCGCCTGGCTGGAACGGGCTCGCACCCTCGTCGCGGTGTCGATGTCGGCCTACCACCTCTGGACCGGCTTCTTCGGCACGCCGGTGGGGGAGGTGCATTTCCCGCTGCACCTGCTGCTCGCCCTTGTCGTGCTGTTCCTTGCCCGCGGGCAGGACGGGGCGGTGCGACCGCTGGCCCTCGCCTGGAATTTCGCGCTGATCGGGATCGCCGGCGCCGCAACCGGCTACCTCTTCCTCAACGCGCAATACGTGACCGAGCGGATGTTGTTCGTCGAGCCGCTCACGCTGACCGAAACCGTGCTGGCGATCGGCTTGCTCCTCGTGGTGCTGGAGGCGGCGCGGCGGACGGTCGGCTGGGTGCTCGTCATCATCCTGCTGGTCTTCCTGGCCTATGCACTGTTCGGCAACCAGTTGCCCGGCGCGCTCTGGCATCGCGGCTACAGCCTGGAGGCGGTGCTGGAATACACCTACCTGACGACGGAAGGCGTGTTCGGCGCGCCGCTCGGCGTCATGGCGAACTACGTGTTCCACTTCGTGCTGTTCGGCTCCCTGCTGGCGGCGAGCGGCGCGGGGGACTTCTTCACCAACCTCGCCCGCGCGCTGACCGCGCGCACCGTGGGCGGTGCGGCGAAAAGCGCCGTCGTCGCCAGCACCTTCATGGGCATGCTGTCGGGCAGTTCGGCGGCGAATGTCGTGACGACCGGCGCCTTCACCATCCCCGCCATGAAGCGCAGCGGCTACAACAAGGAATTCGCCGCGGGGGTGGAGGCCGTCGCCTCCTCCGGCGGGCAGATCACGCCGCCCATCATGGGCGCGGCCGCCTTCATCATGATGGAATTCACCGGCGCCTCCTACGCCACCATCATGGGCATCAGTGTCATCCCGGCAGCGCTCTACGCCATCGCGGTCTTCATCATGGTGGACCTCGAGGCACGGCGCCTGAAGCTCGCGGCCTTCGTGGACCCGGATGCGCCGACGGCGCTTGAGGTCCTGACGCGACGCGGCTACCTGCTCGTCGCGATCTTCGTGATGATCGCGATCCTGGCCGACGGCTACACGCCGACGACGGCCGCGGTCTGGGCGATCGCGACGCTCGCGGTGCTGCTGGTGCTGTTCGACCCGCCGAACCGGCGCCGCATTCTCAAGGTCTGCTGGGATGCGATGAACGAGGCGCCGCGCCTGGTCGCGCCCGTCACCGTGGCCTGTGCGGTGGGCGGCATACTCGTCGGCATCATTGGCCAGACCGGGCTCGGGCTCCGGCTGTCCGGGCTGATCCTCGATGCGGCGGGCGGACAGACCATCGTGCTGCTGGTCCTGACCACCATCATGGGCATCATCCTCGGCATGGGGATGCCGACGTCTGGCGCCTACATCATCATGGCGGCGCTGCTGGCGCCGGGGCTCGTGCAGGGCGGCGTTTCGCTGCTCGCCGCGCACATGTTCATCATGTGGGTGGCCTCCAAATCCTCCATCACGCCGCCCGTCGCGATTGCCTCCTACGCCGCGGCGGCGGTCGCGGGCAGCGATCCGTGGCGGACCAGCTGGGTGGCGTTCCGGCTTGGGCTGTCGATCTTCCTCATTCCCTACATGTTCGTCTTCGGGCCGCAGCTGCTCGGGATGGGGGAGCCGCTCGATGTCGGGCTCGCCTTCGTCACGGCGACGCTCGGCATCTTCGCCCTGTCGGTCGCGATCATCGGCTGGTTTCTCGTACCGCTGCGGATGATCGAGCGACTGGGCTTCGCGGCAGCCTCGCTGCTGCTCATCACGCCGGGGTCGCTCACGGATCTCGGTGGCATCGCGCTCATCCTCGCCCTCGGCGGGATTGCGCGCCTGCGGCGCTCCCGCGCCGCCTGACCGCAAGGAGAGACTTCGCGACATGGCCGCGACCTATTCCCTCGGCATCGACATCGGCGGCACCTTCACCGACATCGTCGCCTTCGACCCCTTGAGCGGCCGGGCCTTCATCTGGAAGGAGAGCACGACGCCGGACGATCCGGCCCGCGGCGTCATGGCCGGCATCGCGCGGCTGCTCGGGGCGCACGGCATCGCACCCGCGCAGATCGGCCGCGTCGTGCATGCGACGACCCTCTTCACCAATGCGCTGATCGAGCGGAAGGGCGCGCGCACCGGCCTCATCACCACTGCAGGCTTCCGCGACGTGCTCGAGATCGGGCGGGAACGGAAGTACGAGCTCTACGACATCTTCATCGAGATGCCGCGCCCGCTGGTTCCCCGCCCGTGGCGGCGGGAGGTGCCGGAACGGCTCGCTTCGGACGGGACCATCGTCACGCCGCTCGACGTCGCGGCCTGCGTTGCGGAAGCCGGGGCGCTGGTCGCAGAGGGCGTGGAAAGCCTCGCCATCGTCTTCCTGCATGCCTATGCCAATCCGGTTCATGAACGCACCGCGGCGGAAGCGATCGCGGCGCGCTTCCCGTCGCTTTCGATTTCCCTGTCGAGCGACATCGCGCCGGAAATCCGCGAATACCCGCGCGCCAGCACCGCCGTCGCCAACGCCTATGTGCGCCCGCTGTCCGAGATCTACCTGCAGCGGCTGGAACAGGAGATCGCCGCCGCCGGCATCCCCGGCTCGCTGCACCTGATGCTGTCCAATGGCGGCCTGACGCATGTGGACGAGGCGAAGCGCGCGCCCGTGCAGTTGCTCGAAAGCGGCCCCGCGGCCGGCGCGCTGGCCGGCGCCTGGTTCGGCCGCAACGCGGGGCTCGAACGCGTGCTCGCCTTCGACATGGGCGGCACCACGGCGAAGCTCGCCCTGGTGGATGACGGCCAGCCGCTGGTCGCATGGGGCTTCGAGGCGGCGCGCGAACGGCGCTTCCTGCGCGGCTCCGGCCTGCCCATCCAGATCGCGACGGTCGAGCTCATCGAGATCGGCGCCGGCGGCGGCTCCATCGCGCGGCGGAGCGAGCTCAGCACGCTGCATGTCGGCCCCGACAGTGCCGGCGCGCAGCCCGGCCCCGCCTGCTACGCCCGCGGCGGCACGGAGGCGACGGTTACCGATGCCGACCTCGCCCTCGGCTGCCTGAACGCGGATTTCTTCCTCGGCGGCGCCATGGCAATCGACGCGCCGGCCGCCGAGGCCGCGGTCGGCCGGCTTGCCGCGGCGCTGGCGGTCGAGCCTGCCCGCGCCGCCTCCGGCATCCAGGACGTGGTGAACGAGACCATGGCCGGCGCGGCGCGCGTCGCCATCGCCGAACGCGGCCGCGTGCCGCACGAATACGCGCTGATGGCGACCGGCGGCGCGGCGCCCGTCCATGCCTGGGGGGTCGCGCGCAAGCTCGGCATCCGCCGCGTCGTCTGCCCGCCGGGCGCAGGCGCGGGCAGCACCATCGGCATGCTGATGGCGCCCGCGCGCGTGGATCGCGTCGCCTCGCTCAACCTCCCTTTCGCCGAGGCCGACATGGCAGCGATCGAGGAGACCTTCGCGCGGCTGGAGAACGAGGCCGCGCCGCTCGTCGCCGCCACCGGCGCCGACCTCGCGCGGCGCGACACGCGCTGGCTCGCGGACATGCGCTACATCGGCCAGGGCAGCGAGGTTACCGTCGCCATGCCGCGGCCGCTCTCGCCGGAGGCGGTCCGCGCCGCCTTCGAGGCCGAGTACCGCCGCCTGTTCGGCCGAACGCCGCCCGGGGCCGCGATCCAGTTCGTCGCGCTCAGGCTCTCCCTCAGCGCCCCGGTGCCGGGCGCGGAAGGCCGGCTCGACCTCGCCGCGGCCAGCGGCGGCACGATGCTGAAGGGGAGCCGCCCCGTCCACTTCGCCGAGGCCGGCGGCATGGTCGGGACGCCCGTCTACGACCGCTACGCCCTGCCGCCCGGCTTCGCGGCGGAAGGGCCCGCGGTGTTCGAGGAAAACGAGAGCACCTTCGTCGTCGGCCCCGGCGCGCGCATCGCGCTGCTGCCCGACGGATCCCTCGTCGCCGACATGCCGGAGGCCACGTGATGGCCGCCCGAAGCTTCGACGCCGTCGAACTCGAACTGCTCTGGCGCCGCCTGATCTCGCTGGTGGACGAGGCCGCGGCCGCGCTGGTGCGGACCTCCTTCTCGACGCTCGTGCGCGAATCCTACGACTTCTCCTGCATCGTGACGGATGCGCGCGGGGAATCCCTGGTGCAGGCGACGGAGAGCATCCCCTCCTTCATCGGCACGCTGCCCGCGACCGTGAAGCACTTCCTGCGCTTCTTCCCGGAGGAGACGCTGGAACCCGGCGACGTGCTGATCACCAACGACCTCTGGCTCGGCACCGGGCACCTGCCGGACATCACGGTGGCCAAGCCGATCTTCCACAAGGGACGGCTCGTCGCCTTCAGCGCCAGCACGGCTCACGCACCCGACATCGGCGGCAAGATCCGCAGCCCCGAGCCGCGCGAGGTGTTCGAGGAAGGCCTGCAGATCCCGCCGCTCAAGCTCATGCGCCGGGGCGTCGCGGACGACACGCTGGTCGCGATGCTGCGCCAGAACGTCCGCACGCCGGACCAGACGCTGGGCGATCTCTGGGCGCAGCTGGTGGCGCTCGACGTCATGGAGGACCGGCTGCTCGCGCTGATGTCGAACTATGCGCTCGACGACCTCTCCGACCTCGCCGCCGAGGTCCAGGGGCGCTGCGAGGCGGCGATGCGCGCTGCCATCGCCGCCCTGCCCGACGGCACCTACCGCAGCGAGCTCAAGACCGACGGGCTGATGGACACGCCCATCACCATCCGCCTCGCGCTCACGGTGCGGGGCGACGAGATCGAGATGGACTTCGCTGGCACCGACGCGCAGGTGGACCGGGCGATCAACTGCGCGCTCTGCTACACCTATGCCATGTGCATGTACGGGGTGAAGCTCTGCACCTCCCCGAACCTGCCGAACAACGAGGGCGCCTGGCGGCCGATTCGCCTGACGGCGCCGGCAGGGTGCATCGTCAACCCGCAGTTCCCTGCGCCCGGCGGGTCTCGCATGCTGATCGGGCACTACCTGCCGGTGCTGGTCTTCGGCTGCCTTGGCCAGGTGGTGCCGGAACGTGTCATGGCCGCGGCGGGATCGCCGATGTGGGGCATGAACCAGTCCGGCGTGCGCCCGGCGGCCGATGGCGGGCCGGGCAGGCCCTACGCCAACATGTTCTTCTACAATGGCGGCATGGGCGGCAATGCGCGGGGAGATGGCGTGACCTGCCTGTCCTGGCCGTCCAACGTCTCCTCCACCGCCATCGAGATCAGCGAGCACATCGCCCCGCTCCGCTTCCACCACAAGAGGCTGCGCCCGGATTCCGGCGGGCCGGGCAGGCACCGCGGCGGGCTCGGTCAGGAGATCCTGATCGAGAGCCTGTCGGACAGCCCGATCGCCGTCTCCTTCCTGGCGGAGCGCACCATCTTCCCCGCCTTCGGCATCGAGGGCGGGCAGGACGGCGCGCCCGGGCAACTGCGGATCAACGGCGTGGCAAGCGATCCCAAGAGGCAATACGTGCTGAAGCGCGGGGACACGGTCTCGCTCGGCACGCCGGGCGGCGGCGGGCATGGCGATCCGCGCGCACGCAGCGCTGAGGCGCTCGCCGCCGATCTCGCCGCCGGCTACGTCACCGATCCGACGCCCTACCGGGGCGCAGAATGATCGCGTCCTCCGCGCCATCGCTCGGCATCGACATCGGCGGCACCTTCACGGATCTGGTGCTGCACGACCCTGCCGGGGGCCGTTCGGCGAACATCAAGGTCCTGACCACCCATGCGGACCCGGTTCTCGGCATCCTCGACGGCACGCGGCGGCTGCTGGCCGAGGTCGGGGTCTCGCCGCGCGAACTCGGGCGCGTGGTGCATGCCACGACGCTGTTCACGAATGCGCTGATCGAGCGCAAGGGCGCCGTCACGGCGCTGATCACCACCGAAGGCTTCCGCGACCTGCTGCATATCGGGCGGGAGCGGCGGTACGAGCTCTACGACCTCGCGCTGCGTCCGCCGGCGCCGCTGGTGCCGGCGCATCTCCGCTTCGAGGTGCCCGAACGGGTGAAGGCGGACGGGACGGTGCTCGTCCCACTGGACCTTGCGGCAACGGAGGCCGCGGCTGATGCCGCTCTGGCCGCCGGCGCGCAGTCCATCGCCATCCTCTTCCTGCACAGCGACCTCCATCCGGCGCATGAGCAGGCGGCCGCCGCGCATCTCGCCGCGCGCCACCCCCGCCTGCCGGTCACCGCGTCCTCCTCCATCGTCCGGGAAGTGCGCGAATTCGACCGCGGCTCGACGGCCACCGCGAACGCCTATGTCGCGCCACTCGCCGAGCGCTACCTCTCGCGCCTGGCCGCCGAACTCGGCGGCCTCGGCATCGCGGCGCCGCTGTTGCTCATGCTGTCCAACGGCGGCCTGACCCATGTGGCGGAGGCGCGCCGCGCGCCCGTGCAGTTGCTGGAATCCGGCCCCGCCGCCGGCGCGCTCGCCAGCGCCTTCCTCGCCGGGCCGGAGGAGGAGCGGCTCCTCGCCTTCGACCTCGGCGGCACGACGGCGAAGCTCTGCGTCGTCGAGCACGGCGAGCCCGAGATCGTCTTCGGCTTCGAGGCGGCGCGCCAGGCGCGCTTCATCGAGAGCAGCGGCCTGCCGATCCGCATCTCCACCGTGGACCTGATCGAGATCGGCGCAGGCGGCGGCTCCATCGCCCGGCGCGACGCGATCGGGCTGCTCAAGGTGGGCCCGGACAGCGCGGGTTCCGAACCTGGGCCGGCGAGCTACGGGCGAGGCGGCACCCAGCCCACCGTGACCGACGCCAACCTCCTGCTAGGCTACCTCGATCCCGGGAGTTTCGCGGGCGGCAGGCTGCCGCTCGACCGGCAGGCGGCGTCGGCGGCCATTCGCGCCCTAGCCGAAACCCTCGGCATCGGGGAGGACGCGGCGGCCTGGGGCATCCACGACATCGCGACCGAGGCCATGGCCGGCGCCGCACGCACGCATCTGGCCGAGCGCGGGCGCGATCCGCAGGGCTTCACGCTGGTCTGCACCGGCGGCGGCGGGCCCGTCCATGGCTACCACCTTGCGCGCAAGCTCGGCATTCCCCGCATGATCGTCCCGCCCGAGGCGGGCGTCGCCTCGGCGCTCGGCATGCTCGCCGCGCCGCCGCGTGTGGATCGCGTGACCAGCCTCAGCCGGCGCCTGGATGGATGCAGCGCCGACTTCCTGGGCGATGCCTTCGCGGCGCTGGAGGCGGAGGCGCGCTCGCTTCTCGTGGGCAGTGGCCTGGAGGAGGGGGCGCTGTCCGTCGCCCGCCTGCTCGATGCCCGCTGCGTCGGCCAGGGCGCGCACATGCCCGTGCCGCTGCCGCCGACACCCTGGCCTGAGCAGGATGAGGCCGTACACGCCCTGATCGGCGACGCCTTCCGAACCGCCTATGCGGCACGCTACAGCCGGCCGCCGCCGCAGGTCCCGATCGACCTCGTGCATGCGCGGGTGGTGCTGCGCGGCGCGGCGCACGGGCTTCCGCCGCAATCGGTCGCTTCCGCCGTGGCGCCGCCCGTGGCGCGGCGGCGGCGCATCGTGGTGGATGGCGTCGCCGCCGAAGCCGCGGTCCACCGCCGTTCGGCCCTGCCGGCGGGCTTCACGGGGCACGGCCCGGCGCTGGTCGAGGAAGCCGGATCAACCCTCGTCATCGGCCCTGCCGGCCGCTTCTCCGTCCTCGCTTCGGGCAATATCCTCGTGGAGTTGGACTGATGCCGCGGCTCGATCCCGTCACGCTGGAACTCGTCTGGACGCGGCTCGTCTCGGCGGTGGACGAGGCGGCGAAGGCCATCGTCCGGACCTCCTTCTCCACCCTGTCGAACGAGGCGAACGACTTCGCCTGCGTGCTGACCGACGCGGAGGGCCGCTCCCTTGCGCAGAACACGGGCTCCATCCCGAGCTTCATCGGCACCCTGCCCGGGACGGTGCGCGCGCTGCGCGACGCCATCCCGCCTGCCAGCATGCAGCCGGGCGACGTCTACATCACCAACAACCCCTGGATCGGCACGGGCCATCTCAACGACATCTCGATCGTCCGCCCGATCTTCCGGGAGGGGCGCGTCGCCGGCTACGCCGCGACCACCAGCCACGTCCCCGATATCGGCGGACGGATCCGCAGCACCGAGGCGCGCGAACTGTTCGAGGAAGGCTTCCACATCCCGCCCATGCGCCTGATGCGGGACGGGGTGGTGGACCAGACGCTGCTCACGCTGCTGCGCACCAATGTCCGCACCCCCGACCAGACGGAGGGCGATGTCTGGGCGCAGGTCGGCGCCGTCTCGCTGATCGACGACCGCGTCCGGCGCACGATGGACAGCTATCGGCTGGACGGCCTCGAGGCCGTGGCGGATGAGATCTTCGACCGCTCGGAAGCCGAGATGCGCCGCCGCATCGCGGGCGTGCCGGACGGATGCTGGCGATATGTCATGCAGACGGACGGCCTCGATGCCCCCTTCACCTTCGCCGTCGAGGTCCGGATCGCGGGCGGCGAGGCGCATGTGGACTTCACCGGCACCAGCCCCCAGCAGCCGCGCGCGGTGAATTGCGTGTTCGCCTACACCCGCGCGATGACCGTGTTCACGCTGAAGGCCTTGCTGCTGCCCGAGGTGCCGAACAACGAGGGCATCTTCCGCGCGATCCATATCCATGCGCCCGAGGGGTCCATCCTGAACCCGCGCTGGCCGGCCGCGGTGGGTGGGCGGGCCGCGACGGGGCACTACGTCCCGGTGCTGATCTTCGGCGCGCTGGCCGAGGCGCTGCCCGACAAGGTGCGCGCGGCGCCCGGAAGCCCCCTTTGGATCATGAACATCGCCGGCACCGATCCCGCCGGCCGTTCCTTCGCAAATGTCTTCTTCTTCAACGGAGGCACCGGCGCCGGTGCGGCGCAGGATGGCGTCGACTGCATCTCCTGGCCGTCCAACATCTCCGCCACGCCAATCGAAGTCGCGGAACGCACCGCCCCGGTGCTGATCCACCACAAGCGGCTCCGTCCGGAATCCGGCGGGGCGGGGCACCAACGCGGCGGCGCGGGGCAGGAGACGGTCATCGAATGCGAGTCCGACGACGTCGCTGCGGTCTTCGTCACGGAGCGGATCCGCTTCGGGGCGCCAGGGCTGTTCGGAGGGGGCGCAGGTGCGCCGGGGGCCGTGCTGCTCGACGGCGTGCCGGCCGATACACGGCGCCAGCAGACCCTGGCGAAAGGGACGCGCGTGACGATCGCGACGCCAGGCGGGGGCGGCTTCGGCGGATCGTGACCATGGCGTCCCAGGCGCGCCTCGCCGCGAGGGCGGCGCCGAAGCCCTCGAGGCCGCCCGCGCGCCCTGATCGACACCGTCGCCGTCTCACCGCCCGACGATCCCGGCGATCCGCCCGGAATCGAGCTGACGGGCAACCTCATGTCGATGCTCAAGGCTGGCGGGGCCGCCATCGTCCCGGATGGGCCGAGCGGCAGGGCTGGACCTTGGCCGGCACCTACAGCGACGCCGCGATTTCGGGCGCCACCACCATCCGTCCCGGCTACCAGGCGCTGCTCGAAGCGATGCGGGGCGGCAAGGCCGATATCGTGCTCGCCGAGGGCCTCGACCGGTTCTCGCGCGACCTCGAGCACGTCGCCGCCTTCCACAAGCTTGCGCAATTCAGCGGCGTCAGGATCGTCACTTCGGCCGATGGCGAGCTGTCCGACCTCCATGTCGGCCTCAAGGGCACCATGGGGGCGCTTTATCTCAAGGACCTCTCCGCCAAGACGCATCGCGGCCAGGAGGTGCGTGTCCGCAAGGGGCACGCGTTCGGGCGGGTGCCGTATGGCTATCGCCTGGTCCGCCGCCTGGGCGTGAATGGCGAGCCGGAACGCGGCCTTCGCGAGGTCGACGCCGGTGAGGCGAGCATCGTACGGCGAATTTTCGACGCCTATGTCCATGGTGCCAGCCCGCGCGCCATCGCCGCAGCGTTGAACGCCGAGGGCGTGCCCGGCCCGGTCGGCACGCCCCGGTACGACACCTCGATCCGCGGCCGGCCCGGCCGAGGCGACGGCATCCTGCGCAACCCGATCTATGTCGGCCGTCTGCGCTGGAACCGGCATGCGCGCGTTCGTGATCCGCTCAGTGGCAGGCACGTCTATCGCGCGCGCATGCCCGAGGAGGTGGTCGAGGTGGAGGTGCCAGCGATGCGCATCGTCTCAGGCGAACTGTGGCAGCGGGCCCAGGCCCGTCTGGCCGCCGAGGCTGCGCCGCAGCTGGAGCAGCCTGTACCGGCGTTCTGGAAATCGCGCCGACCACGTCACCTGCTTAGCGGCAAGGTCGTATGCGGAGTATGCGGCGGCGGCTTCAGCGCGATGGGCAAGGACTACCTCGGCTGCCTGCCCGCGCGACGCGGGCATGGCTGCCACAATTCGCGCTGGATCCGCCGACCGAGGCTGGAGGCGCTCGGCAGCCGTCTCTTGCGCCCAGAAGCCGTGGCCGCGTTCTCCTCGGCGTTCATCGCCGAATGGAACCGGTTGACCGCCGAGGCCACCGCCGGCACTGGCGCCGCGAGGCGCGAGTTGCAGGTGATCGAACGCAGGCTTGAAAACCTGGTCGAGGCGATCGCCGATGGGGTCAGGGCGCCCGGCGTGCAGCGCAAGTTCGAGGAATTGGAGGCGCGGCGAGAGGTGTTGGTCGCGGCGATGGCCGAGGCGCCTCCAGCGGCACCGCTGCTGCATCCGCGTCTCGCGGAGGGGTATGCCGATCATGTCGCCCTGCTCCGCCGAGCCATCAAGGCCGGGCGGGACCCGGAGGCCCTGGAGGCGGCCCGGGCGCTGATCGAAAAGGTCGTCGTCAGCCCCGGCGAAGAGGCGGACGACCCGCCGGGGATCGAACTCGTCGGTGAGCTCATCGCCATGCTCAAGGCCGGTGGGGCATTTCCGAGCGGGAAGGACAGCGCGACGCCCCGCATCATTTCAGCCATGACGTCGGGTTCGGTAAAGAGCGGTATAGGGGGAGTTCTCTCCCCTGATGCTTCCTTTTCATCATGAGAACCCCCGTCTCCACCGGCCCCGGCCTCGCGGGCTTCGCCGTCTTCTGGCTGCTGCTGCTGGGCGCGCTTCCGATGCTGCGCCTGGCAGTCGAGGCGGGCAGCGCCGGCGCCTGGGCCGAACTCGCGCAGGATGCGGCGGTCTGGCGGGCGGCGCGGCGCAGCCTGGTGGTCGCGGCGGGGGCGACCGCGCTGTCGGTGACGCTCGGCGTGGCGCTGGCCGCGCTGTTGCTGCTGCGGGAGGTGCCGGGGCGGCGCGTGCTGATCTTCCTAGCCGTGCTGCCGCTGCTGGTGCCGCCGCAGATCATGGCGCTCGGCTTCCTGCAGGCGGCAGGGCCGGGCTCGCCGCTGCTGCTGGCGCTCGGGCTGGCGCCGCCGATCGGCTCGGCGCATCCGCTGCACGGGCCGCTCGGCATGGTGCTGGTGCTGGGCGTGCAGGGCGCGCCGCTGGTCTTCCTGGGCGTGGCCGCGCTGGTGCGGCGCATCCCCGGGGAGACGCTGATTGCCGCGCGTGGGCTCGGCGCGTCGCCGGGGGGCGCGCTGCGTCGGGTCGCGTGGCCGCTGCTCCTCCCGGGGCTCGCGGCCGGGGCGGGGCTCGCCTGGATCGCGGCGCTCGGGAATTTCGGCGTCGCGGCGCTCATCGGCATCCCAGGGCGCTATCCGGTCCTGACCGTCTTGATCTGGCGACGCCTCGGCCAGGGCGGGCCAGAGGCGCTGGGCGAGGTCGCGCTGTTGTCCGTGCTGCTGGCGGGCCTGGCGCTCCCGGGGCTCGCCATCCAGCGCTTCGCCGCGCGCGCCGCGCCGCTGCCGACGGGGCGGCCGTTCGCGCCGATGCCGCTGCGGCTTCGCGGCGCGGGCACGGCGGTGGCGATGGTCTACCTGCTGGTCGTGCTCGGGCTGCCGATGCTTTCGCTGCTGCTGGCGGCGCTGGTGCCCGCGATCGGCGTGCGCCTGACGGCCGCGACCTTCACCCTGGCCAATTTCGCGGCCGCGCTGGCGCCGGGCGCGCAGACGGGGGCGGCCTTCGGGCGGTCGCTGGTGCTCTCGGGCGTCGCGGCGCTGGTGCTGGCGGCGGCGGCGGGGGCGATCGCGCTGGCGCAGTCGCACCGCAGCGTGCGCCTGGCCGGCGTCATGGCGGACCTGCCTTATGCGCTGCCGGGCGCCTGCATCGGCGTCGCGGCCATCCTGATCGTGCTGTCGCTGCCGGGGGGTGGCGCGCTTTACGGCACGGCGGGGCTGATCCTGATCGCCTACCTGTCGCGGTTCCAGGCGCTGGCGCTCAGGCCCGCGGCGGCCGCGGCGGCACGGCTCGACCCCGCGCTCGACCTGGCGGCGCGTGGCATGGGGGCGGGGCCGCTGCGGCGCATCGCGGCCATCCACCTGCCGTTGCTGGCCCCGGCGCTCGGCGCGGGCGCCATCCTGGTCATGCTGCTGGCGGTGAACGAGGTCACGGTCTCGGCGCTGTTGCACGGGCCGGGCAGCCAGACGCTCGGCGTGCTGGTGTTCAACCTGCAGGATTCGGGCAGCACGGCGCTGGCTGCGGCGGTGTCCTGCCTCGCGCTGCTCCTGGTGGCGGTGCTGATGGCGCTGGCGAGCCTGGCCGCGCGGCGGCTGCCGGCAGGGACGCTGCCCTGGCGGCCTTGATAGCCGTGTAGCGCCGCCGCGGCCCGGCCGCGACGGGGGGCCTGCCCGACCGAAAGGCGCCCGGATTTCAGGCGGTCCCGACCGATTTCCAGGCAATTCCGGGCCGGACGCTGGCCGCGCCGCGCCGCGCCACCCTCCGGACGGCTTGCGCCCCGGCCCGCCCTTGCCGCAGAGATGCGTCAATGGTCGGTCAGGCCCGGCCGCAAGGGAGACCACGCATGACTTCAGGCTTCACGCGCCGCGGCGCGCTCCTCGCCACCGGCGGCATCCTGGCGGCGCCGCGCCTGGCCCGCGCCCAGGCGAGCCGGGTGCGCCTGACGCTCGACTGGGCCTTCCAGGCGCCCAATGCCTTCGCCCTGGTCGCGCGGGAGAAGGGCTATTTCCGCGCCGCGGGGCTCGAGGTGCAGGTCGACCGCGGCCAGGGTTCGGGCGGCGTGCCCGTGGCGCTCGCCGGCGGATCCTACGACATGGGCTATGCCGACCTGAACCCCGCCATCCGCTTCATGGCCGAGAACCCGGACCGCGGCATCGTTGCCGTCGCCGTGCTGCACGACCGCAGCCCGCTCTGCGCCATCGTGCGCGCCGATGGGCCCATCCGCACGCCCAAGGACCTCGAAGGAAAGCGGCTCGCGGCGCCGGACTTCGACGCCGGGCGGCAGCTGTTCCCGGCCTTCGCCAAGGCCGCCGGCGTCGACGCGTCCAAGGTCACCTTCCTGTCGGTCACGCCCGCGCTGCGCGAGCCGATGCTGGTCCGCCGTGAGGCCGACGGCGTCACGGGCTTCGTCACCACCTCGGCGCTGGCGCTCAAGGGCATTGGCCTCGCGCACAACCAGCAGCGCGTGATGATGTACTACGACCACGGGCTGAACCTTTATGGCGGCGCCATCCTGACCACGCGGGCCTTCCTGCAGCGGAACCCGGATGCGGTGAGGGGCGTGACGGCCGCGCTGCTGAAGTCCTTCCGGGAGACGGTCGCGAGCGGGCAGGAGATGCTGGACACGTTGAAGCGCATCGAGCCGCTGACCGACGTCGCGCTGGAGGCCGAACGCCACCAGATGAACACGGAGCGCGTGGTCGTGACCGACCATGTGCGCGCCAACGGCATCTCGGCGGTGGACATGGGCCGGCTGCAGACCGGCATCCGCGCGGTGGAGGAAGCCTACAACCTGCCGCCACGGCTGGAGGCGGCGCAGATCTACACGCCGGACTTCCTGCCGCCCGTCGCCGACAGGCGCATCTGAAGACCGGGGGGAGAAGGGAACTTCTCCCCCCGGACCCCCCTCAACCTTCTTTGTCGTCTGGTGCCAGGCCTCCCAGGGGCGGCGCCTAGTTGCAGAGAAGGGAGGTGGATCGGGGGAGGTTCTCCGCCCCCGACCGTTCCCGACCGGATGCGCCCATGACCCAGCCCTTCGTCCAGATCGACGGTGTCTCGATGCGCTATGGCGGCGTCGAGGGCACGCTCGCGCTGCGCGGCACCAGCCTCGACGTGGCGGAGGGCGAGTTCGTCGCCGTGGTCGGCCCCTCGGGCTGCGGGAAGTCCACGCTGATGCGGCTCGTCACCGGCCTCTGGCCGCCGACCGAGGGCACGGTCATCGTCGACGGCACCGAGGTCGCGGGCCCGCTCTCGATCGCCGGCATGGCGTTCCAGAACCCGACGCTGCTGCCCTGGCGCAACATCCTCGACAACGTGATGCTGCCGCTCGAGGTGGTGCAGCCGCACCGGCGGCAGCTGCGCGCCCAGCGCGGCACCTATGAACGACACGCGCGCAGCCTGCTGAAGCTGGTCGGGCTCGAGGGCTTCGAGACGAAGTTCCCCTGGCAATTGTCGGGCGGCATGCAGCAGCGCGCCTCGCTCTGCCGCGCGCTGGTGCACGACCCCCGGCTGCTGATGCTGGACGAGCCCTTCGGCGCGCTCGACGTCTTCACGCGGGAGGATCTCTGGGACGTGCTGCAGGAGGTCTGGATCGCGAAGAAGCCCACCGTGATCCTGGTGACGCACGACCTGAAGGAAGCAGTCTACCTGTCCGACCGCGTGCTGATCATGTCGTCCCGCCCCGGGCGGATCATCGCGGAACGCGCGGTGCCCTACCCGCGCCCGCGCCGTCTGGACCTGACCTACCAGGCGGAATTCCAGGCGATCGTGCACGAGCTGCGCGACCGGATCTCCGAGGCACGCCAGGCGGAGGCCACCCAGGATGCGCGCTAGCGCCCGTTCGTCGGAGGCGCTGGTCGCCGCCGCGCGCCGCCGCCGCCGCCTCGAGGCCGCGCTGCCCTGGCTGGTCATCGCCGCGATGTTCCTGGCGTGGGAGGCCATGGTCCGCGCCCTCGACATCCAGCCCTTCATCCTGCCCGCGCCCAGCCTGATCGCCGAGAGCATGGCGAAGTGGTGGCATCCGCTGCTGACCAATGCCTGGGCGACCCTGGTCACGACGGTGATCGGCTTCCTGCTGGCGGTGGCCTTCGGGCTTCTGCTCGGCGTCGTGATCGGATCCTCGGTCCTGGTCTACCGCGGGCTCTATCCGCTCCTGATCGCCTTCAATTCCGTGCCGAAAGTCGCTGTCGTGCCGATCCTGGTGATCTGGTTCGGCGCCGGCTTCTGGCCCGCCGTGCTGACCGCGTTCCTGATCTCGTTCTTCCCGATCGTGGTGAACGTCGCGACCGGCATCGCGACGGTGGAACCGGAACTGCGCGACGTGCTGCGCGCACTCGGCGCCAAGCCGCGCGACATCATCATGAAGGTCGGGCTGCCGCGCGCGATGCCGTATTTCTTCGCCTCCCTGAAGGTCGCGATCACGGTCGCCTTCGTGGGATCGATCATCAGCGAGACGGTGGCCGCGAACGAGGGCATCGGGCACCTGATGCTCGTCGCCTCCTCCCGCTTCGACGTCCCCCTGGTCTTCGCCGGGCTGATCGTCACGGGCGTCATGGGCGTGCTGATGTACTGGGTGGCGGTCACGATCGAGGAACGCACGACGGGCTGGGCGACGCGGGGGCAGAACGACCCGCGCCTCGCCACGGGCGGCTGAACGATGGAGGCCGTCCGCCTCGGCATGCTGACGCCGTCCTCGAACACCGTGCTCGAGCCCGCGACCTACGCGCTGCTGGAGGGGGCGCCGGGCGTCACGGCGCATTTCCAGCGGCTGCGTGTCCTCTCCATCACGCTGGACGGCGGATCGACCGGGCAGTTCGACACCGCCCCCATGGTCGCGGCGGCCGAGATGCTGGCGGACGCGAAGGTGCACGCGATCTGCTGGAACGGCACATCGGGGGCCTGGCTCGGTCTCGACGCCGACCGCGCGACCTGCGCCGCCATCACAGCCGCGACAGGCATTCCCGCCACTACCGCAACGATCGCGCTGCATGACGCGCTTCGGGCGCTCGGCGTGCGGCGGGTCGGCCTAGTCACGCCCTATCTCGGCAGCGTGCAGGCGGCGATCGTCGCGAACCTCGAAGCCGCGGGCTACGCCGTGCCTGCCGAGCGTCACCTCGAGGACCCGGGCAACTACTCCTTCGCCGAGCATCCCGCGGCGCTGGTCACGCGCCTGACGCGCGAGGTCGCCGCCGGGGGGTGCGATGCCATCGCGATCCACTGCACGAATTTCCGCGGGCTGGAGGCGGCCCGTAACCTCGCCGCCCCGCCCGTGCTGGATTCCGTGGCCGTGGCGCTCTGGGGCGCGCTCCGCGCGGCGGGGGCCGATCCGGGCAGGGTCGCCGGCCTCGGCCCCCTGGCCCGGATCCGCTGAGGCGCGTCAGTTCCGCCGGACCGGCGGGCCGACATCGGCGGTGCGGATGGCCGCCGGCCCGCCATTGACCGCGATGCGCTGGCCGGTGTCGCGCAGACGGCCTTCCTCGAACCGGAAGACCGAGATGTTCCGGTCGGCCATGTTCTGCACCAGGATGGTGCGGCCATCGCGCGAGAAGGCGACGCCCTGCGCCCAGTCGCCCACCGGCGCACGTGCGACTTCCCGCAGGCGGCCGTTCTCGATCCGCAGCATCACGAGCTGCGCCCGCCCGCGCAGCGGGTCGCCCTGCGGCCGCGCCGAGCCGTTGTGGATGGTGACCGCGACATGGCGGTTGTCCGGGCTCGCCTGGATGCCCTCGGGCGTTGCGCCCACGGTGGCCGTGGCGACGGTGAGGAAGGGCTCCCGCTGCAGGTTGATGAGGGAGACGGTGTCGGCATCGCCGCTGCCGCGCCCGATATTCGCGGCTACCGCCCATCGCCCGTCGGGCGTCAGGCCCATGCCGTAGGGGCGGATGCCGGCCGTGATGTCGCGGTTCGTCTTCGTCACGGTCTCGCCCTCGATGTTCAGGACCGAGACGAAGGACGCCGCTGCGTCGTCGCGCGTGACCAGCGCGCGCCGCCCGTCCGGCGTGAACTGCACATGCGCGGGGGAGGATGTCGCGTTGCCGATCGTGACGGTGGAGAGCGGCGTCAGGCTGCCCGCGGCCAGGCGGAAGACGCTGACGGTGCCGGCATTGCGGTTGGCGACCAGCACCAAGGTGCCGGCGCGATTGACCGAGACGCCGGAGGGACCGGCGCCGGCCTCGACCGTCTGGACCACGCGCGGCGGGCTGGCGCGCAGGTCGACCACCTGCACCCGGTTGTCGGGCACGGTGCGCGCGGGATTGGCCGGGTCGATCCGCTCGGCCGAGGTGAGGATCGCGAAGCGCTCGTCCGGCGTCACGGCGACCGAGGTCGGCGGGCCGACGACCGAATGCGACAGCGCGACCTCCCCCAGCACGCGCGGCGCGCGGCCGGACAGGTCGATGATCGTCGCCGTGTCCGCCGGTGCATCCTGCACCACGCGGTTCTGGCCGTTCTCGAGACGTCGCTTGTTGTCGTTGCCCGAGACGGCGATCTGCGCCGCTGCAGGCAGTGAAAGGGCAAGCGCCAGCGCGATGGCGCCGCCGCCGAGCAGCCGTGGGCTCATGGTTATCCTCCCAATCCTCGCCCCGGCGTGATCGATGTTCCTCCCCGCGCGGGCGACACGCAAGCCGCCGTTGCACCTCGCCGCACGGCTCGGCGTGCGAGGGCGGCGCGGCAGGGCGGGCATGCCGGGGCTCGCGGGCCGATTGCATGCCTTGTCCTGAATCACGTGTTGCCTCGCCATGACTGGGGCAGGCATTCTACCGTGAGATTTTTCTGAGGATCGCGAGATGATCGGGCTCGACTGGGGCACGACAAGCCTTCGCGCGTATCGGCTCGGGACGGATGGCCAGATCATGGCGCGTCGGGACATGCCGCGCGGCATCCTGTCCATCGACTCTGACGGATTCCCCGCGGCGCTGCACGCCGCCGCCGGCGACTGGATCGGCCAGGGCGACACGCGGGTCGTGATGTGCGGCATGGTCGGCAGCCGGCAGGGCTGGGTCGAGGCCCCCTACATAGACTGCCCCGCCGGGCTCGATGGCCTGGCGGCCGCCGCCGTCCGCGTGCCCTTCGAGGGGGCGGAGCTTCGCATCGTCCCCGGCCTCTCCTGTCGCGGCGGCGGCGGCGCGCGCGACGTCATGCGCGGGGAGGAGACGCAGATCCTGGGCGCGCTGCCGACGCTCGGCGGCGCGGAGGCGACGGTCTGCCTGCCTGGCAGCCATTCCAAATGGGCGCAGGTGTCGGACGGGCGCGTGCTCCACTTCGCGACCCACCTGACCGGGGAGGCCTTCTCGGCGCTCTCGGGCCACACCATCCTGGCCCGCATGATGAACCCGTCCGCGCCGTTCCATGCTGGTGGCTTCGCCCGCGGCGTCGCGCGCGCGAAGCAGCCGGGCGGGTTGCTGCACCACCTCTTTGGCCTGCGCGCCGCCTCCCTGTTCGACGAGATCGAGGAAGACGAGGCGGCCTCCTTCCTCTCGGGCCTGCTTATCGGTCACGAGGTGGCGTCGGCGCTCGAGGGTGGCGTGGCGCCGCCCGTGGTCCTGATCGGCGCCGCGGCGTTGACGACGCGCTACGCGGCCGCGCTCGATGCCTTCGGTGTGCCCCACCGCAGCGCCGATGCCGATGCCGCGGCACGGGGCCTCGCGCGGATCGCGGAGCGACTGCCATGAGCCTCGCCCCCTGGCTCGACGCCTGCCCCGTCGTCGCGATCCTGCGCGGCGTGCGCCCGGATGAGGTGGAAGCCATCGGCGCCGCGCTGCTGGCCGAGGGGCTGAACATCCTCGAGGTGCCGCTGAATTCGCCGCAGCCGCTCGAGAGCATCCGCCGCCTGCACGCAGCCTTCGGGGAACGCGCGCTGATCGGCGCCGGCACCGTCACGACCGAGGACGAGGTCGCCGCCATCACCGCCGCCGGCGCGCGGCTGATGGTGACGCCCCATGCCGACCCGGCCCTCGTGCTCGCGGCCCGCGCCCGCGGCCTGCATGCCTGCCCCGGCTTCCTCACGCCGGCCGAGGCCTTCGCCCTTCTGGCCGCCGGCGCCGATGCGCTCAAGCTGTTCCCGGCCGAGGCGGCCTCCCCCGCCGTGCTGCGCGCGCTGCTGGCCGTGCTGCCGAAGGGCACCGCGATCCTGCCCGTGGGCGGCATGGCGGCGGAGACGATCCCGGCCTGGAAGGCGGCGGGCGCGGCGGGCTTCGGCGTCGGCTCCTCGCTCTACCGGCCGGGCGACGGGCCGGCCGAGGTCACGGCGCGGGCGCGGGCGCTCCGCGCCGCCGCCGGCATGGGCTGACCGCGGGCCGGGTTGCGCCGGCACCGCGCGGCGCCTCATGCTGCGCCGGCACATCCGGGAGCAGCCCACCATGAAGACCCGCGCCGCCGTCGCCTGGAAAGCAGGTGCGCCCCTGACGATCGAGACCATCGAGATCGGCGGCCCGAAGCCCGGCGAGGTGCTGGTCGAGGTGATGGCGACGGGCGTCTGCCACACCGACGCCTACACCCTGTCGGGTGCGGACCCGGAGGGCCTGTTTCCCGCCATCCTGGGCCATGAGGGCGCGGGCATCGTGCGCGAGGTCGGCGCGGGCGTGACCACGCTCAAGGCCGGCGACCACGTCATCCCGCTCTACACGCCGGAATGCCGGCAGTGCAAAACCTGCCTGTCGCGGCGCTCCAACCTCTGCACCGCGATCCGCGCGACGCAGGGCAAGGGAGTGATGCCCGACGGAACCAGCCGCTTCTCCTGCGACCAGGGAACCGTCTTCCACTACATGGGCTGCAGCACCTTCGCGAACTTCACGGTCCTGCCCGAGATCGCGCTGGCCAAGGTCCGGCCCGACGCGCCCTTCGACAAGATCTGCTACATCGGCTGCGGCGTGACGACCGGCATCGGCGCGGTGGTCAACACGGCCAAGGTCTGGCCGGGCGCCAATGTCGCGGTCTTCGGCCTGGGCGGCATCGGGCTGAACGTCATCCAGGGCGCCCGCATGGTCGGCGCCAACCGCATCATCGGCATAGACATCAACCCCGCGCGGGAGGAGATGGCGCGCCGCTTCGGCATGACGCATTTCGTGAACCCCGACGCGGTCGGCCGCGACAAGGTGGTGCAGGCCATCCAGGACCTGACCGACGGCGGCGCCGATTTCTCCTTCGAATGCGTGGGCAACGTGCACCTGATGCGCCAGGCGCTGGAATGCACCCATCGCGGCTGGGGGGAGAGCATCATCATCGGCGTCGCGGCCTCCGGCCAGGAGATCAGCACGCGGCCCTTCCAACTGGTCACGGGGCGCAACTGGCGCGGCACGGCCTTCGGCGGCGCGCGCGGGCGGACCGACGTGCCGCGCATCGTCGACTGGTACATGGAGGGCAAGATCGAGATCGACAGCCTGATCACCCACACCATGCCGCTCGATCAGATCAACACCGCCTTCGACCTGATGCACGAGGGCACGTCGATCCGCTCCGTCGTCGTCTATTGATCATCGCGCCCGGCGGGGCTTTCCTCCGCGCCGACACGCGAGAGGAAACGCAATGCCCGTGAACCCCGCCGACGGTGCCGTGCTCGGCGCACTCTACGGCACAGACGCCATGCGCGCCGCGATGGGGGAGGACGCCTTCCTCCAGCGCATGCTGGACGTGGAGGCAGCGTTGGCGCGCGCGCAGGCGCGGCTCGGCATCATCCCGGCCGCCGCCGCGGCCGCCATCACCGCGGCGGCGGATGCGCGGCTGCTCGACCGCCCGGCGATGGCGGCGGCGACGCGCAACACAGGCTATCCGGTCGTCGCGCTGGTCACGCAGCTGACCGCGCTGGCCGGCCCCGATGCCGGCCGCTGGACCCATTGGGGTGCCACCACCCAGGACATCATGGACACCGCGCTCGTGCTCCAGATGCGCGACGGGCTCGCGCTGATCGAGGCCGACCTCCGCGCGACCTGCGCCGGGCTCGCGCGCCTTGCGGCGGCGCATCGCGACACGGTGATGGCCGGGCGCACCCACCTGCAGCACGCGCTGCCGACCACCTTCGGCTGCAAGGTCGCGGTCTGGCTCTCGCCGCTGCTGACCTCGCTCGCCACGCTCGACCAGATGCGCCCGCGCGCGCTCCGCCTGTCCTTCGGCGGCGCCGCCGGTACGCTGGCCTCGCTGGGTGACCAGGGGCTGGCGGTGACGCGCGAACTGGCGCGGGAACTCGACCTCGTGGAAGCGGACATCCCCTGGCACGTGGCGCGCGACGGGCTCAATGAGGCCGCCTGCTGGCTCGGCATCCTCTGCGGCAGCCTCTCCAAGATCGCGACCGACGTGATGCTGATGATGCAGAACGAGATCGCCGAGGTGAGCGAGCCGCATGTGCGCGGCCGCGGCGGGTCCTCCACCATGCCGCAGAAACGCAATCCCATCGCCTGCGAGTACATCCTGTCGCAGTCCCGCGGCGTGCATGCGCTGGTGCCGCAGATGCTCTCGGCCATGGCGCAGGATTTCGAGCGCGCCACCGGCCCCTGGCAGGCCGAGATGCTGGCGCTGCCGCAGGCCTTCCTGCTGGCGCACGGGGCGGTCGCGCAGGCGCGCTTCATCGCGGACGGGCTGGTGGTGGACGCCGCCCGCATGCGCCGCAACCTGGATGCCACCCAGGGGCTGATCGTGGGGGAGGCTGTGATGATGGGCTTGGCGCCGGTCTTCGGCCGTCTCGAGGCACACCACATCGTCAACGACGCCTGCGACCTTGCCATCGCCGAGGGGCTGGACCTGACCGCCGCGCTGCTGCGCGACGGGCGCGTGGCGGCACGGCTCGACGCGGCGGCGATCGGGCGGCTGACCGACCCCGGCGCCTATCTCGGCAGCGCCGGGGCGTTCACGGATCGCGTGCTGGCGCGTGCGGGGGCCGGCCGCGAAGCGTGACAGGACGTTGGAGGCAAAGGCGGGGGGATGGAGTGGGCCCCTGGGGCCGGACATGGGTCAGGCTGCAGCTTTGACAGGGCGCCGGGCCTGTTGCTCCTCGAACTGCACGAGGCTGAGGTAGCCGAGAGCCGAGTGCAGCCGCTTGCAATTCTAGACATTCTCGATGAACCGCGGGAGATCTGCGGTGACGTCCTCGAAGGTCTCGTAGGCCATCGGATACACGGCCTCG
>NZ_STGD01000021.1 GCF_005222755.1 Roseomonas sp. HF4 | reverse complement strand
CTCGTATGAGCGCTCGCAGTCTCCACCTCGATCTCCATCGGCCACCCCGCCACGACATCAGCCGCGACAGCGCACCATTAGAAACCCGTGCCGCAAGGTGTGGCCCAGACAGCGGATACTGCGCCTCGATGGCGTGCGCAAATCCTTCGGCGTGGGCACGCCGCGGCAGATCGAGGTGCTGCACGGCATCGACCTGGTGCTGCGGCGCGGCGAGTTCTGCGCCCTGATCGGCCCCTCCGGATCGGGCAAGAGCACGATGCTCAACCTGATCGGCCTGCTCGACCGCCCGACGGCGGGGACGCTGTTCATCGAGGGGCGCGATACGCGCGACATGGACGACGCGGCGCTGACGCAACTGCGGGGGCGCAGCATCGGCTTCGTGTTCCAGCATCACCATCTGATCGGCGCCTTCACCGCCGCCGAGAACGTCATGATGCCGCTGCTGCTCGACCGCAATCGCCCGGACGCGGCGATGCGTCGCGGCGCCGAGACCCTGCTCGACCGGGTCGGCCTGCTGCCCTGGAAGGACAGTCGCGTCGGCAACCTTTCCGGCGGCCAGCAGCAGCGGGTCGCGATTGCACGCGCGCTCGCCATGTCCCCGGCGCTGGTGCTGGCGGACGAGCCGACCGGCAACCTCGATACGACGTCTGCCGATGGTGTCTTCGACCTGCTGCGGGAGATGAACCGTACGAGCCGCAACACCTTCCTGATCGTCACGCACGACCCTCGCCTGGCACAGCGGTGCGACCGCATCATCGAGATGGTGGACGGGCGTATCGTCGCCGATGAACCGGTGCTGGCGCCACGACGCATCGGCACGTCATAGGCCATGAAGTGATATGCGTGGGGTTGGTCGATCATGATGCTCCGCGTCGACGACGGCAATTCTCGTCGTGATAGCGTCGGCCATTGAGGGTCTGTTGCTGTCTCCGAGCGAACGGGCAGCGGCGCTGCCCGGGCCAGGGCCGCGGCGATCATACGCGGTCACGATCGATCGCCTGCCGCATGACGGTCGAAGCAGCAAGCGCCTCCTGCCTTCGACGTCGGGCATCGCATGCGTGCGAAACTCGTCCCTGCCCTGGACGTTATCCGGGGGGATTGGCGGGGGTCGGCCCCGCCCCTGGAGTGGCGCGCTTTGCCACATGCGAGGAGGACCACATGACCGAAACTACCCGACGCCAGCTGCTTCCCTTGGGTGCGGCAATCGCTATCGCCCCCACCATCCTGGCATCCGCGTCGCGCCCGGCCCAGGCCGCGTCGCGCGCCGAGATCGACGGCGAGGTCGCGAATGCCCTGCGCACCCTGCGCGCGCAGGCCAACACTCGCCCGCTCTTTGCCGGGGCAAAATCGATTCTGATCTTCCCGCGTATCCTCAGCGGCGGCTTCATCGTCGGCGGCCAATACGGCGAGGGCGCGCTGATCGCCGGCGAACGGACGCTCGGATACTATAATATCGCCGGGGCATCCTTCGGCTTCACGATCGGCGCGCAGGTTGCCGGCCTGGCCATGTTCTTCATGACGGATGCGGCGCGTGCGGCTCTTGATGCCGCGAGCGGCTGGGAGATCGGCACCGGCCCCACCGTCGTCGCCCTTGACCAGGGCATGCAGGCCAACATCACCTCGACGACGTTGAGCGAGCCGGTCTACGCGATCAGCTTCAGCCAGCAGGGATTGATGGCTTCGCTCTCGATCAACGGGTCGAAGATCACGCGCATCCAGCCGGAGTAACGGTTCGAGCCATTCCCGCCGGCGGCATGGCGCAATCGCCGCGAGACCCCCTGATGATCGGAGATTGCTCCGATCAAGAGGTCCGAAGTCTCCGCCGAGGATGCCGCGGCGGACCTCACCGCGCTCCGCTGGGACGTCGCCCGCCTGGCGGACTCCATGAGCGCGCTGGAGCAAGGCCTGGCAGAAGGCGCCGCGCGGCGCCCTTTGGATATCGTGGACGATCCAACGCCAAGATCGCGAGCATCCGCCCTTGGTGATCACGTGCACAACGGTGGAATCGCTCACCACTGTTGAGTCCAAGCCCGGTGTCTCGGGATCTTCGTCGCCCCGAGAGGCGTCATCAGTTGGCATCGTCGAGCGTCCCCGCTGTCGCGATCGGCGGCAGGGCGTCCGGTCTAGCGACCTGAAGCATCACGCGGCTGCAGGATGCCTATGGACGCTCGGTGGCGCGCCCCAGTAGCACCGATCCGACAGCCTCTCCGCGGCCTTCCGCGATCTCAACCCCGACGCCGCCCTGGACCAGACCCGCCGCTATGAGGCGCTCTGTGCCCACTACGACATGCGCCCGACCCGCAACAGCGGGGGCATCGCCCACGAGAACGGCTCGATCGAGGTGCCGCACCGCCACCTCAAGGACGCGCTCGGCCAAGCGTCGCTGCTGCGCGGCCACCGCGACTTCGCCGACCTCGCCGCCTCTGGCGCGCCTTCGTCGATGCCGTCGTCGGCCGCACCAACGCCGCCCGCCGCCGCCTCGTCGAGGTCGAGCGGCCGCATCTCGCGCAGCTGCCGCCGCAGCGCGCCGGCGCCGCCGAGGAAGCCCTTGTCACCGTCAGGGAATACATTGCCGCGGCGCGCTCGCCGTCACTGTCGCTACCGGCGAACATCCATGCCTTTCGGCTGAGCGCCACGCCGCGCAACTCGCGTTCCGCCGCCGTGTTCGTCCGGCAGATCCGGCCGTCGGTGAGGACGCGGCTAAAGGCGTCCCAGCGGGTTAACATGGTGGCCCCCCTCTCGCGTCCGCCATAGGCCCAGACGAGAAGAAGATCCGTCAGTGGGAGGCCAACCCCGCCTGATCCCTGCGGACCTCAAGGCTTGGCTGCGCGAGGCCACGGCATGTCTGCGCGCTCACCCTTCCCCTTTTAGACTCCGCATGGATGCAGCACATCGCCACGAAACGCAGGCGTTGTGCGGCTTTGGGCCAGATTGCAATCCTCCGTCGCGATGCACGGGAAGCGACGCGGGCGGGGGCGCTGCCACCGCCCGAGCGCGGATCTCGTTCCTGCATTCCTGGCAGGGCGGATAAGCGCCGGGGCGTTCCCCCGATTGCAAAGTCCGCACGAAGCCCCAGTCAGTGAGCGGCGAGCTTCCGGATCCGGGCCTCGAGCGCCGTCTGCACGGCCGCCGCCCGCTTCGCGATGGTCAGCGCATGGGCCAGTCGGGCAGTGCTCCGGGTCGCGGGATCGCTGGCCGCCTCGTACTCGAACCGAGCACGTACTTGCCGCGTCACCTCCAGCAGCACCGGCAGGGCCGCATCGGATGCCAACCAAGCCTCGACTTGATCGACGACCAGCCCGGGAAGGCCCGCCGGCCGTGCCGGCAACATGAACGTCGCTCCGGCACGAGCAACCAGCGCTTCCCCGGTGCCGCCACATGGATGTCGAACACCACAGAGCTATTCGGGACGACCGCGCCGTCGGCGCGGATGACCACATAAGGTTGCAGACGGACAAGCGTTCGCTGGAGCCGCTTTCCCTCCCCAAGAAGAGGCAACAGTGGCGCGGCGTCGGCTTCTAAGGACAGGCCGAGGATGTGATCCTCGGTCGCCCTATGCCGCTCCGTCCTGCGCGGCACCAGCGATCCGCCATCATCGAGGAGAGCCGCGCGGATAGGGATAGGGCCGGGCAGCGAAAAACGCATCGCTTGCTTCACTCGCTCGACTGCCGTTTCGACGCAAGGATG
Source organism: Roseomonas sp. HF4 (assembly GCF_005222755.1). Taxonomy (GTDB): domain Bacteria; phylum Pseudomonadota; class Alphaproteobacteria; order Acetobacterales; family Acetobacteraceae; genus Neoroseomonas. The sequence continues at coordinate 53,672 of NZ_STGD01000021.1, read as the reverse complement.
ATGCGCGGCATCGACGGATTGGCTGCAACAGACGGTTGCCGGGTTGGCGAAGGACCTTGAGCAGGGAGGCACACATCCAACTTGCGCGACACAGCAAGCCTCGGGGCTCGGCCTGCCGCGCTCGATCGGCAGCGCGGGCATCGGTGCCTGCGTCATCGCCTCGTGTGCCCAGCAGGAGGATGTAGGCCGGCTGTGTCGCATTCCCTCGAACCAGCGAGGGCACTACTGCAGCATCAACGCCTCCACCGCGGCCATCCCGCATGCGGCGCGGCTGCAAGACCAGCGTCGGCCGCCTTCGCCTCCGTGTTACCACCGGGCGCCACTCGCAACAGGTCTGGCAACGGCTGTGCCCGGCAGAAATCTGCGCGTGTTGCCAGTGTTGCCGGTGTTGCCAGCGGTCAATGCAGGTTCAGGCGGAGGTTGCTCCCTGAGCACTGGATGGGGCGACGGACGCGCCGGATGCCGCATTCAAGCCAGGCCGATCGCGCGCGTTTGGAGGGGTGTCCGACTTCCTCGGACGATCTCGACACACCCTATCCGATCCCGCCGTGCCTGACGGCATCTGGAGGGGTGCGCAGGCGTGGGTCAGCGGAAAATGAGCCCGCTGAAGATCCGCCATCCAGGGACTGACTGGTTTCGGTTCCGCGTGAAGGGGTCCGAATAGCCTCTACCGCCTTGAAATAAAATGGTGCCCAGGGGCGGAATCGAACCACCGACACTGCGATTTTCAGTCGCATGCTCTACCAACTGAGCTACCTGGGCCCAAGCGGTTCCCGCGGGAACCTGGAGAGGGGCGGGAGATAGCCGAGGCCGCGCCGCCTGTCCAGCGGGGTCAGGGGCCGTCCTCATCCTCCGGCCGTCCGGGCTCATCGGCCTCGCCCGGGATCGCGTAACCGCCGGTCAACCAGCGGCCGAGATCCACCTGCGCGCAGCGCGCCGAGCAGAAGGGCCGAGCCTCGGCGCTCGCGCGGCGGCGGCAGATCGGGCAGCGCGGCAGGGCGGGCGGCTTGGCGTCAGCGGTCATGGGCGGCTTCCTCCACCTCGGCTTCGCTGGCGAGCGGGTCGGGATGCAGGCGGAGCGGCGTGCCCGCACCGGCGGCGAACTCATCGAGCGCACCGGGCAGGGCCTCGATCGCGGCGATGACGCCAGGCGGCGCGCGCAGCACGAGGCGCCGCCCCGGCCGCGCGGCGGCCTCCCGCATCGCGCGGCGCAGCGCCGCCAGCCCGCGCGTGAGCGGGGATGGCGGCCAGCCCAGCACCTCATGCAGCGGCGGGTGGACCCGGTCGCGCACGATCTCGGCCAGGCCGAGGCCGGTGAAGCCCACCAGCCGGGCCGCGGGGTCGGCGGCCAGCGCCGCGCGCAGCGGTTCGGCCAGTGCTTCGCGCCGGCGCGGCGACAACCCCGCGAAATCCACCAGGATGATGCCGCCCAGGTTGCGCAGGCGGATCTGCCGGGCGAGCACCGGTAGCGCATCCCGGTTCAACGCCACGACGGCCTGGGCGCCGCGCGCCCCGGCCACGCTGCCCGCATCCATGTCGATGGCCGTGAGCGCGGGGGTCGGATGGACCAGCAGGCGGCCGCCGCCGGGTAGCGGCACCTCCGGCCCGGCCAGCAGGTCGAATTCCCCTTCCAGGGCATCGTCGAAGGCCGGCGCGGGCACGACCCGGACGCGCCCGCCGAGTGTCGCGCGCAGCCGCGCGGCGTGCGCGGCGCTGTCGACCTGGACCTCCGCCTCGGGGTGGTTCAGCGCCAGGCGCTCGGCGGCCATGGGTCCGCGCGCGACCAGGAGCGGGGCGCCGGGCGGCGCGGCCGCGATGCGGGCGGCCTCGGCGGGCACAAGCCGGGCCGTCGCGCGCGGCCCCTTGCCGCCCTGCGCCGCGCGCAGGATGCGGAGCGGCAGCGCCATTCCTTCCTGTACCGCGGCGCCGATCGGGCGTCGCGCGTCGCCGGCCTCGCGCTCGGGCAGGAAGCCTGTCTCGCCGCCGGCGAGCGTCACGAAGGCACCGGCCATGGCGGATGCGACCGCGGCGACGCGGCCGCGCTGCAGGTCGCCGACCCCATCCGGCCGGGCCGGCCGCTCGACCCACGCCTCGCGCAGGGTGCCGCGCTGCAGAAGGGCCGTGCGCACCTCGCCCGGCGAGACGCTGACGAGGATCAGGGCGTGAGCCATCCGATGCCGCGCAGCAATTGCGCCGTCTCGAACAGCGGCAGGCCGACCACGTTGGAATGGCTGCCCGAGAGGAAACGGATGAAGGCCTCGGCGCGGCCCTGGATGGCGTAGCCGCCGGCCTTGCCCTGCCATTCCCCGCCCGCGAGGTAGTCCGCGACCTGCTGCCCGGTCAGGCGCTGGAAGGTCACCGCGCTTTCCACCACGCGCCGGAGCCGCCGTCCGTCCGGAAGGGCCAGGATCACGGCGGTCGTCACGCGATGGCGGCGGCCGGAAAGCAGGTCGAGGCAGGCGCGCGCCTCGTCCGCCGTCGTGGCCTTGGGCAGGATGCGGCGGCCGACGCCCACCACCGTGTCGGCGGCCAGAACGATCGCGGCGGGTGCCTCGGCGGCCGCGGCCTCGGCCTTGGCCAGCGCAAGGCGCGCGGCATGCGGGCGCGGGACTTCGCCCCTGAAGGGCGTCTCGTCGATGTCGGTGGCGATGACCCGGTCGGGCGCGATGCCGAGGCGGGCCAGGAGGTCGAGGCGCCGCGGGCTGGCGCTCGCCAGCACCAGCGGCGGGCGCGGGTCGGGCACCGGGGCTCTACTTGCGGCGGCCGGGGCGCATGCCGCTCACTTGAAGCGGAACGTGATGCGGCCCTTGGTCAGGTCGTAGGGCGTCATCTCGACATTCACGCGGTCGCCGGCGAGCACGCGGATGCGGTTCTTGCGCATCTTGCCGCTGGTATGGGCCAGAACGATGTGGTCGTTGTCCAGCTTCACGCGGAACATGGCGTTGGGGAGGAGTTCAACGACCTGGCCGCTGAACTCGATCATGTCTTCCTTCGACATCGGGCCTCATGGGTGGCGCGCGGCGCGCGCTGGTTGAATGGGGGCGCGACGGGCGCGCAGGCGACACGGCGACGCGTTGCCGCGCCGCCCGAAAACGCCCGGAACATGATCCCCGCGCCCGGCCGGGTCAAGCCGCGGTTGGGATTCAGCCCCCGAGGCGGAGCGCCACGCTGCGTGCATGGGCGGTCAGGCCCTCCGCTTCCCCGAGCGCGACGGCCGCCGGCCCCACCGCTGCGAGCGCCGTCTCGTCGGCCTCGACCCAGGTCGTGCGCTTGATGAAGTCGAAGACCGAGAGGCCCGAGGCGAAGCGCGCGGTGCGGCCGGTGGGCAGCACGTGGTTCGGTCCCGCGACATAGTCGCCCACGGCCTCCGGGCAGAAGCGGCCGAGGAAGGCGGCGCCGGCATGGCGGATGCCCGCCAGCAGGGCGCGCGGCTCGTCCACCATGAGTTGCAGGTGTTCCGGCGCCAGGCGGTTCGTGAGGTCCGCCGCTTCCGCCAGGTCCCGCACCAGGATGATCGCGCCGTGGCGGCGCCAGCTCTCGCCGGCGATGGCGGCGCGCGGCAGGTGGCGGAGTTCCTCCTCCACCGCGCGGGCGACGGCCCCGGCCAGCGCGGCGTCGGGCGTGATCAGGATCGATTGCGCGCTCTCGTCGTGCTCGGCCTGGGCCAGCAGGTCGACCGCCACGTGGCGCGGGTCGTTTGCGGCGTCGGCGATGACCACGACCTCGGACGGGCCGGCGATGGAATCGATGCCGACCCGGCCGAAGACCTGGCGCTTGGCCTCGGCCACATAGGCGTTGCCGGGGCCGACGATGCGATCGACCGGCGCGACCGAGGCCGTGCCCCAGGCCATCGCCGCCACGGCCTGCGCGCCGCCGATGCGGAACACCTCGGTCACGCCGGCGCGCTTGGCCGCCGCCAGCACCAGCGGGTTCAGCACGCCATCGGGTGTCGGCACGCACATCGCGATGCGCCCGACGCCGGCGGCGCGCGCCGGGATCGCGTTCATCAGCACCGAGGACGGATAGGCCGCCTTGCCGCCGGGCACGTAGATGCCGACCGCGTCGATCGCGCCCCAGCGCATGCCGAGGGTGAGGCCGGCGCTGTCCGTCATCTCGAGGTCGCGCGGCAGCTGCGCGACGTGGAACGCCTCGATCCGGTCGGCGGCCAGGTTCAGCGCGGCGCGGAGCTCGGGTCGGATCGCGGCGTCGGCAGCCTCGATCTCGGCGGGCGTGACGCGCAGCGCCGCGGCATCGGCCGGCGCCCAACGGTCGAAGCGGGCGGTGAGGTCGAGCAGCGCGGCATCGCCGCGCGCGCGGACGTCGGCGATGATCCCGGACACCGCGGCATCGACGCGGGCGGTGGTCTCGCGCGCCTCATCGAGCAAGGTGGCGAAGGCGGCTTCGAAGGCGGGGTCGGTGGTGGCGAGGCGCTTCATGCGTGGGACCCGGGGGGAGAAGGGAACTTCCCCCCCCGTACCCCCCTCAACCTTCTTTGGGAATTGGGAAGCGGATACCGGCTCGGGCGCCAAGGGCCAAAGAAGGGAGGGGGTGCGGGCATGGATCCACTTATCCCGAACGTCCATCCCGCATTCGTAACACCCACCGGCCAGATCACAGGTTCAAATCGGGGACACGCAACCGACGATCCCAATACGTGACGATCTCGATCTGACCGGCACCCATCGTGGCCGACGCGAAGTTGGCTTGGGGCCGAGAGTTCTAATCCCCACCGCTGCAGCGGTGGAAACCGGGGAACGAAATTCTCTGGGCGGGAACACGTGGCGGAGGAGGTGCGACTCGGCACAGGCGGTCTCCAGGCTGGAGCCTTGGAGAGCAATTAAAGGTGCGGCTACCGCCAAGTACCTACCAAATCTCAACATCCGTCTTTGGGCGGCGGCGCCCTGGGTGAGCCACGATCATGAGGAACGACGACGGGTCCGCGTGGCGGGCTTGGCCGAGGGCTCCGCGCCGATGAGGCGCGAAACCACCTCACGGTCATCCTTCTGCATGTCCTTCCTGACGCAGTCTCGGATCCAGGATAGGAAAGCCTGGTGACGAGGAAGGCTTGCCCGCTCTGACTCGCAGATGAGGTAGTAGCCTTCGCCGCTGACGACCGTCCTCTCGAAAGGCGCGAACAGTCGCCCGCTTTTCAGGTCCGCCTCAACGTAGACACGCTGCGCAATGGCCACGCCAAGCCCGTTCATCGCTGCCTGGTAGGCAAGCGAGGCGTTGGCAAACTGCCGTCCCGCCGTTGCATCAACACCCTCGACACCCGCTCCATCGAGCCAAATTCGCCATGCCTCCGGGCGCAACATCGAATGCAGGAGCGTGGCCGATCTGAGCGCTGCTGGCTCATGCGCCGTGCGCGCAAGGTGGCTCGAACAGACGGGGACGAGGGCGTCGTGAAAGAGCAACTCGGCGTGTACGCCACGCCATGAGCCATCTCCCTGCCATGCGACGAAATCGTCATCGGGACGCAGGGCCGCCGCCCGCTCGGCAGCAGTGGACACCTCGATATTGATGTCGCCATGGCGCTCGAAGAACTGCCCCAGGCGAGGAACAAGCCACCTGATCGCAAGCGTCGGCAGCATGCGGACCCGCAGACGCTGTGGCCCACTTGCAGTCATCGCGTCGCGTGTTGCGGATTCCATCAGATCGAAGGCTGGAGTGAGCCTGCGTAGCATCGCAGTGCCCTCCTCCGTGAGCGTGAGGCGTCGATCAGGGCCGCGTGAGACGAGCGGCACGCCCAGCACCATCTCGAGCGTGCGGAGCTGCTGACTGACTGCCCCTTCCGTCACGCACAGTTCCAGAGCGGCGCGACGGACGCCGCCAAGACGAGCGACGGATTCGAAGGCGCGTAACGCGCCAAGGGGCAGACGCGCTCTGTTTGGCATCAGGAAAACTAAACACGACCGCAGGAAGAATGGCTAGGGATTCCTAGCGCTCCCGATGATCTTCAGGCCGCGAACCAACGAGATCGAGCGACCACGCGTGAGCGAGCCATCCAATCTCTTGCCGAAGCCCGTACCTGGTGGCGAAGCCGCCGAAGAATTCTTGCCGCCGCCAGGTCATTCGCCTGCGGCGGCCAGGCCGCACCTCGTCTCGAGCACGATGCCTGCAGCGCCGCCGCCATCACCCGCAACCCGATCGCCCATTGGAGGAGTAGCGCCATGTCAGCACGCGGAGTGACCATCACGGTCAACGGTGAGGCGCGATCCATCGCGTGCGATCCGCGGACCTCCTTGCTCGACGCGCTGAGGGAGCACCTGCATCTGACGGGCACGAAGAAGGGCTGCAACCAGGGCGCATGCGGCGCCTGCACCGTGCTCGTCGATGGCCGGCGCATCAATGCCTGCCTCACGCTCGCGGTCATGCATCACGGCGCGGAGGTAACGACGATCGAGGGCCTCGCGACGGGCGACGCCCTGCATCCGCTGCAGGCCGCCTTCATCGATTGCGACGGACTGCAATGTGGCTTCTGCACGCCAGGCCAGATCGTGTCGGGCGTCGCTTGCATCAACGAGGGACACGCGAGTTCCGCCGCGGAGATTCAGGCATGGATGAGCGGCAACATATGCCGCTGCGGTGCCTACCTGGGGATCATCGCGGCCATCTCACAAGCGGCCGGGAGGAGCTGAAGATGTTCCCTTTCAGCTTCGATAAGGTCAGCACCGAGGACGAGGCGCTCCGGGCCGCGGCGGCGGGTGGGCGCTTCCTCGCCGGCGGAACGACCCTCATCGACCTCATGCGCGAAGAGATCGAGCAGCCTCGGCACCTGGTCGACATCAATGCGCTGCCGCTGGCGGAAATCCGCGCGGAAGGCAGCGACCTGCTGATCGGTGCGCTTGCCCGCATGGCCGACGTCGCGGGCCATCCGGAGACGCTGCGGCTGCATCCACTCATCGCTGAGAGCCTGCTCGAGGGCGCATCGCCCCAGTTGCGCAATGCCGCCTCGATTGGCGGCAACCTGCTGCAGCGCGTGCGCTGCCCCTACTTCCGCATGCGCGATGCAGCCTGCAACAAGCGCATGCCGGGGTCCGGCTGCTCGGCCATCGGTGGGCTCAATGCCGGCCATGCGATCATGGGCACGAGCGAGCACTGCGTCGCAACGCATCCCTCGGACCTGGCCGTGGCACTTGTCGCCCTCGACGCGACGCTGCGGGTGCGCGGGCCGGAAGGCGAACGCGGCTTCCCGGTTGAGGATCTCTTTCGTCTGCCGGGAGAGACGCCACACCTCGAGCACACGCTGATGCCCGGCGAACTGATCGTCGAGGTATGGGTGCCGGGCGGTCCACCGGCCCGGAAAGCCCGCTACCTCAAGGTGCGCGACCGGGCCTCGTACGAGTTCGCACTCGTCTCCACGGCAGTGGCACTCGACATCCAGGATGGCCGGATCCTGGGCGCGCGCATCGCCGCCGGTGGCGTCGGCACACGGCCCTGGCGCATGCGCGCTTCCGAAGCCGCACTCATCGGCAAGGCGCCGGTTCGGGAAGCATTCTCGGCCGCCGCGGAACTGGCCGTGAGGGGAGCGCGGCCGCTGTCCGGCAATCACTACAAGGTCGACCTGCTGCGGCGGACCATCGTCCGCGCCCTCGAAATGGCCGGAGAGATGACATGACCACGAACAGCATCGGCAAGCCACTCACCCGCGTGGACGGGCGCGCGAAAGTGACCGGAAGCGCCCAGTATGCGGCCGACTTCAACCAGCCGGACCAGGCCTATGCGGTCGTCGTCGGTGCGACGATCGGCCTGGGCCGCGTCTCAGGCATCGACGCCGAGGACGTGCTCGGCATGCCGGGTGTCATCGCAGTGCTGACGCATCTCAATGCTCCCCGGCTCGCCTACCTGCCCCACAAGGCGGTGATCGACCCGGCGGTCGGCGAACGCCTGCACGCGCTCCAGGACGATCTCGTGCACTTCCACGGCCAGCCGGTCGCGGTGGTCATCGCCGATACGCTCGACCATGCGGACCATGGCGCTGCCCGCCTCAATGTCCGCTACATCGCCAAGGAGCCCACTGTCGAACCGGTCGGCCCAGGCGCGACAACCGTCATCCCAGCAGCGGGCATTCAGCCGGATGCCTGGATTCGCGCGGACACCTCGCGTGGCGATGCCGACGTCGCGGTTGCGCGCGCGCCCGTGCGGATCGATGCGGCCTACGGCATCGCTCGCGAGAACCACAACCCGATGGAGCCTCACGCGACCGTCGCTGCGTGGGATGGCGACCGGCTGACGCTGTGGAGCAAGAGCCAGTACGTCGTGAACGAGCGGGCCGAGATGGCCGCCGTCTTCGGCATTCCCGCCGACGACGTGCAGGTGATCTGCCCCTTCATCGGCGGCGCATTCGGGACGTCGCTCAGGACCTGGCCGCATGTGACGCTGGCAGCAATGGCGTCACGCAAGGTTGCGCGGCCCGTCAAGCTCGTTCTCACCCGCAAGCAGATGTTCTCGCTGACGGGCCATCGCCCGCGCACCCACCAGCGCATCGTCCTTGGTTCGACCACGGATGGCAAACTGACCGGCCTCGTGCATGAGGGCATGGGCGAGACGAGCCGGCACGAGGAATTCATGGAGGCGCTGACCGCAGCCTCGGGCCTCATGTATGCCTGCCCCAACCTGCGCACGCGCTATCGCCTGGTGCCGCTCGACACCGGCACACCGAACCACATGCGTGGGCCGGGCGAGGCGAGCGGAATCTTCGCACTCGAATGCGCGATGGATGAGCTTTCCTACGAACTCGGCATCGACCCGGTCGAACTCCGTCGCCTGAACGAACCCACGATCGACGAGAGCAGCAACAAGCCCTTCTCCAGTCGCTCGCTGCTGGAGTGCTACGCCTTGGCGGCTGACCGCTTTGGCTGGTCCCGGCGAAACCCGGCGCCTCGCTCCATGCGCGATGGCCGGCTACTGATTGGAATGGGCGCGGCGTCCGCGAGCTATCCCGCCTATCATGCGCCGGCCAGCGCGCGAGTGCGTTTGCTGGCTGACGGCGGCGCCGAGGTCGAGGCTGCGGCCAGCGACATGGGACCTGGCACCTACACCTCGATGACGCAGGTTGCTGCCGAGACGCTGGGCCTGCCGCCAGGCCGGGTCCGGTTCCGCCTGGGACGGTCGGACTACCCACCGACGCCGTCGCATGGTGGCTCCTGGACCATGGCGTCCGTTGGCTCGGCGGTCCGTGCGGCCTGCATCGCTGTGCAGCAGGAGGTCATGCTGCGCGCCATCGCGGACCAACGCTCCGCCTTCTTCGACGCCATGCCCAGCACCCTGCGGTGGCTTGAGGGACGCCTGCTGCGCGAAGGTGGCTCATCGCAAGGCGAGAGCTACCGGGACATCGTGGCCCGTGCGGGCGAGGCGATCGAGGCAAAGGGCTCGGCGCAGCGGGATGCCGAAGTCGCCGGCCGGTACTCGATGCACGCGTTCGGCGCTGTCTTCGCCGAAGTCGCAGTCGATCCCGATGTTGGCACCATCAGCGTCAGGCGTGCAGTCGGGGCTTACGGCGCCGGCCGCATCATCAACCCCCGCCTCGCTGCCAGCCAATGCACCGGCGGCATGGTGGGTGGCATCGGCATGGCGCTCATGGAGCGCACCATGCTCGACAGGCGCGACGGCCGCTCGGTCAACGCGCACATGGCCGAGTATCTCGTGCCGGTGAACCTCGACATTGGCGTGCTCGAGGCGTTGTTCGTCGAGGAGCACGACCCGCATGTCAATCCGCTTGGCGTGAAGGGTCTCGGCGAGATCGCGCTCGTCGGCATGGCGCCTGCAATCGCAAATGCGGTGTTCCACGCGACAGGCAAGCGTGTGCGCGACCTTCCGATCCGCATTGAAGACGTGGTGGCCACATGACGGACGCGCATGGGGAATTCGGCTTGGTGCGCCCTCATGAATTCGAAGGCCCGGACGGAGTCTTGTCCCGCGCGAACCAGGCCGCCGCCTTTGCCAAGATGTCGCGCTCCTGGCGCAGGCGATGGTTCTCACGACGGAGCTTGCTCAGCTCCTCTCGCTCGGCGCTGGTCGTGCCGCCGTCGCGGCGCTGGCCGGCATCGCGCTCCGCCTGGCGGACCCAGTGCGCGATCGACTGCGCGTTCGGCTTGAACTCGCGCGCAAGGTCCTGCGGGGTTCGCCCTGATCGGACCAGCTCAACCATCTGCCGCCGGAACTCCGGCGGGTAGGGCACCCTGAATCTCGGTATCTCGAACACCTCCGTCTCAAGCCTCGGGGTGTCCACGAAACCGGGTCAACTCCAAATCGCGCATCGCCCAGCAGCGCCGTCGGCCGCACGGCGCGCGTGACGGCAGGGAGCGCTTCCGCGAGGTGCCACGCGCGGTCCGTCAGGCAGGCTGCGCAGGCTTCAGCCGGGCGCGGGTGCTGCGCGCGGGCGGCAGGAGTCCGCAGGGCGCACCTCGGCAGGCGTCAGGCACCCACCGAACGCCTCAGGCAATCTGCCGCTCACCCCGTCAGCTCAGCTCATCCCTCTCCGTTCCCAACCGGACTCTCATTTCCGTGACCGCCGGCCGTCATCGACGAGCGGTAACACGCTCCGCGTAAATTGTCGTAAAGCAGCGTAAGCAAGGTGCCGGGGGGCGGTTACAGTGTCGGAGCTGGTGTTCGCCTTCGGGCGATTTGAGTTGCATCCGGTTCGGCGCCTCCTGCTTGAGGGCGACCGCCCACTACGCCTTGGCAGCCGCGCGTTTGATATTCTGGTTGCATTGCTCGAGCGCGCAGGTGAAGTCGTCGGGAAGGACGAATTGATAGCCCGGGTTTGGCCGGGGATCTCCGTTGAGGAAGCCAATCTCAGGGTCCACGTCGCGGCGCTGCGCAAGGTATTGGGCAATGGCCAGGGCGGCCTCAAGCTTGTCACGAACGTGCCTGGTCGTGGCTACGCCTTCGTCGCCGAGGTCACGCGGCGTCAGGCGTCTGCCGCCGCCCCGCTTCCCGACGCCGCGCCGGGACGCCATCACAATCTCCCCTCTCCGCTGACCTGGGTTGTCGGTCGGAACGAAGATGTTCAGACCGTCAAGGCACAATTGGAGCGACGGCGGTTCGTCACCGTCGTCGGACCCGGCGGTATCGGCAAAACAACAGTCGCCCTGGCGGCTGCCGAGGCCCTTGCCGCTTCCTATGCGGACGGCGCCGTCTTCGTCGATCTCGCCCCCTTGGCTAATCCCGCACAGGTGCCAGGCGCCCTAGCCGCCGTGCTGGGACTTGCGGGCCGCGCCGACGAGACAACCGCGGCGCTCGCCGCCTACGCCCGAAGCCGACAACTGCTCATCGTACTCGACGGCTGCGAGCACGTGATCCAGGGCGCAGCCACCCTGGCGGAGGCGCTGTTGAAGTGCGGGCCTGGTGTGGGATTGCTTGTCACCAGCCGCGAGAGGCTTCGCGCCGAGGGCGAATGGGTGCTCCGGCTGTCGCCCCTCGCCTTGCCTCCAGCCGAAGCCGAGCTCAGCGCGGCGGAGGCCATGCGTTACCCGGCGGTGCAGCTCTTCGTTGAACGAGCTTCAGCAAGCATGGGCGGCTTCGAACTCAGGGATGCGGATGTGCCCACGGTGGTGGAGATCTGCCGCAGGCTCGACGGAATTGCGCTCGCGATCGAATTGGCGTCTGGCCGAATGGACACGTTCGGGCCGCGCGAGCTGGCCACACTGCTCGATGACCGGTTCCGCGTTCTCACGCGCGGCCGGCGCACTGCGCTGCCGCGCCACCAGACGCTTCGGGCAACGCTCGATTGGAGCCACGGCGTGCTGCCGGAAGCGGAACAGGTTGTTCTGCGCCGCCTGTCAATCTTCAACGCAGGCTTCACCCTATCGGCCGCACGCGAGGTGGCCCTGAGCGGCGTGGTCGAAGCCTCGCTCATTGAGGATCATCTGGCCGCCCTCGTCGCGAAGTCGCTCCTCGCAGTCGAGGTCGGCGACACCGAGGTGCGGTACCGACTGCTCGATACGACGCGCGCCTATGCGCGTGAGAAGCTCGCCGCAAGTAACGAGCTTGGAGAGTTCGCGCGGCGCCACGCCGAACATTTCCGGCGGCTGTTCGAGCGAGCCGAGGCCGAATGGGAGAAGAGCCCAACCGCCGAGTGGCTCGCGGTCTATGCCCGCGGCCTCGACGATCTCCGTGCTGCCCTGAACTGGGCCTTCTCGTCCGATGGCGACGTAGAGCTCGGCGTCGCGCTGACGATCGCAGCGGTGCCATTGTGGCATCAGCTCTCGTTGGTTGACGATTGCCTCAGATGGGTGGAGCGCTCGCTCGTCGCCATTGATGCGGCGCCAAGCCAGGAGGATCGCCGCAGCCGCAGGCTGAAGCTCTACGCCGCGTTCGGCTGGCCGCAGATGTATGCGACGGCGCGGGTCGACCGCGGCGCGGCGTCGTGGAGGACCGTGCTTCGTCTGGCCGAGGAACTTGGTGACGCCGACTACCAGCTGCGCGCTCTGTGGGCGCTCTGGGCAGACCGTACCAATGACGGCGAGTTCCGCGAGGCACTGTCCATCGCGGGTCGCTTCCAGAAGCTTGCGATGGCGACGAACACCGCCGATCCGGCCGACAAGCTCGTGGCCGAGCGAATGACGGGCGCAACGCTCCACTTTCTGGGCGACCAGGCCGGCGCCCGTGAGCGCATCGAGCACATGCTACGACGCTACGTCGCCCCTGCGCACCGATCGCACCTCGTCCGATTCCAGTTCGACCAGCGCGTGACGGCTCGCATCACGCTCGCGCGCGTACTTTGGCTGCAGGGCTTTGCGGACCAGGCGCTACGTGAGGTCGAGACTACAATTGCAGACGCCCTTGAGCTCAACCACACCCTCTCGCTTTGCAACGCGCTCGCGCAGGCTGCGTGCCCGGTCGCCCTCCTTGCCGGCGACCTTGCGGCAGCGGAACGGTTTTCCGCGATGCTGCGCCGCCATACGGCGGAGCAGGCGCTCGACGTCTGGCGGGCTTATGGAGAGTGCTTCGACGGCGAGCTTCTTGTCCGCCGCGGCGATCTCCAAGCCGGGCTGCAGCTTTTCCGGCCCGCCGTCGATGAGCTTCGGCGCGTCGGTTTCGTTCAGCACCTGACGGCGTTCCTCGCCACACTGGCCCGTAGCTTGATCGAGGGGCGGCAGGCCGACGTGGCACGCGCCGTGGTGGACGAGGCGCTCGAGCGCTGCGAGCGCGCTGGCGAGCGCTGGTCCGTCGCGGAGCTCCTCCGTATCCGGGGCGAAACTCTCATGGCGCAGCGAGTGCCGGACGCCGCGTTGGCGGAGCAGGCCTTCCGGGAGTCCTTGCGCGTGGCACGCTCGCAGGGCGCACTGTCGTGGGAGTTGCGGACCGCCACCAGCTTGGCGCGATTGCAGCGCGGGCAGCAGCGGTTCCACGAAGCCCGCGATCAGCTCGCGGAGGTCTACGCTCGTTTCGTCGAAGGCTTCGGGACGCCTGATCTGATGGATGCGGGCGCGCTCCTCAAGAAGCTCGACGGCGCAACAGACAACTAGCGTTCGTCCCGCTCCGGCCGACTTGGGCATCGCGTGCCCGCGCGGTGCGCCTCTATGCGTGTCTCTGCGCCGGTTTGCACCGCTTTACTCGCGTCGCTCGTGCCACGTCCGCATTCTCGCCGTGTCGGATTGCGGTGCCTTTGGGCCTCGCTTCCCTCGCCGAACCGGAGGTGCATGACGATGGCAACCGAACTCCCCCCCAGCAACACGACCAACTCGCGTCGCTCCTTGCTGCTGGCCGGCGCGCTGTCCGCCACCGCCGCGGGCGCATTGGGCACCCACCAGCCGGCTGTCGCGCAACAGCCGCGTCCGGGCACACGACGAGACAATCCAAGGAGAAACCCCATGAACACGATCACTCTTCGCGACGGCGTCCAGATATACTTCAAGGATTGGGGCCCGCACGCCGGCCAACCCGTGGTGCTGAGCCATGGCTGGCCGCTGAACGCCGATAGCTGGGAGGCGCAGGCCTTCCATCTCGCGGCGAACGGCTACCGCGTCATTGCTCACGACAGGCGCGGCCATGGCCGTTCCAGCCAACCGTGGGACGGCAATGATATGGACCACTACGCGGACGATCTCGCGCAACTCATCGAAGCGCTCGATCTTCGCAATATCTCGATGTTCGGCTTCTCGACCGGCGGCGGCGAGGTCGCGCGCTATATCGGGCGGCACGGCACCGGGCGCGTCGCCAGGCTCGCCCTGATCTCGGCTGTGCCACCGCTGATGCTGAAGACCGAAGCCAATCCCGACGGCACGCCGATCGAAGCGTTCGACGGCCTGCGCGCCGGCAGCCTGGCCGACCGCTCGAAGCTCTACCTCGACATCGCGAGCGGCCCGTTCTTCGGCTTCAACCGTCCTGGGGCCCAGCCGTCCCAGGGGATGATCGATTCCTTCTGGCTGCAGGGCATGATGGCGGGTCACAAGAACACCTACGACTGCATCAAGGCGTTCTCCGAGACCGACTTCACGCAGGACCTGCGCCGGTTCGACAAGCCGACGCTGCTGGTCCACGGCAGCGACGACCAGATCGTGCCGATCAACGCCGCCGCGAGGGCCGCGCAGCGGCTGGTCCCGCACGCGGTGCTCAAGGTGTATCCGGGCGCCCCGCACGGTCTGGCCGACACCCACAAGGATCAGCTCAACGCGGAGCTGCTCGGCTTCCTCCGGGGCTGAGTCGTAGCCGTTCAGCCGCGCGCTAGCATCGAACGAAAGGAGCAGTCCATGACGAACTTATCCCGTCGAGCGTTTTCGCTCGGCTTGCCAGCAGCCTTTGTCGCGGCGAGCGCTGTTGGCCCCGGTCGCACTGCATTCGCGCAGGCACGAGCCGTCGCCACGAAGGAGGTGGTCCCACTGGCACAAATCACGGTGGGACGATTCACTGTGACGGCGCTCATCGACGGCTACGCGGACATGCCGTTCACCTACTTCACCGGCCGGCCGGCGCAGGCGGTGGAAGCAGGCGCGCGGGCTCAGTTCGGGGCCAGGCCGAATGGCATCCGCTTCGCCTTCAATCAATATCTTATCGACGACGGCGAGCGCCTGATCCTGATCGACACCGGACCTGCGGGCTCGCTGGGCGAGACGGGACGTCTCCCCGGGGCGCTAGAGGCTGTGGGCGTCCGCGCGGACCAGATCGACGCGGTCATCGTCACGCATGCGCACGTCGACCACATGGGCGGACTCGTGGCCGGCGGCCGGCGTAACTTCCCGAAGGCGTCACTGCATGTGGACCGCCGCGACATCGCCTACTGGACCGATCCCGCCAAGCGGGCGGCCGCGCCCGATTTCCTGAAGAGCAGCTTCGATGCCTGCGCCGAGATGGTCCGCCTGTATCCCGATCTGCAGGCCATCGATGGCGAGCGGCAGATCACGCGCGGCGTATCGGTTGTCGACCTGACCGGTCATACCCCCGGCCACATCGGCGTGCGGGTCGAGGATGGTGGGCGTAGCCTTCTCATGGTGTCCGACATGCTCTTCCCGTCGGTTCACCCTGCGGACAGTGGCATCGGCTTCCTGTTCGAGCAGGATCCCGCCGCGGCGCACCAGATGCGGGCCCGCTTCTTCCCGCGCGCCGCCGAGGAGGGTGGGCTGATCGCCGCCACCCACATGCCCTTTCCCGGTCTCGGACGCATCGTGTCCGACGGCGGGCGGCTGCGCTGGCTCGCGGCGGATTGGGCGCATCAGGGATAAGTCGAGGATTCGCGTCGCGCGATCCGCGGGCGCGCCACGCAGGAAAGGCATAAGGCGTCATGGGCATCTTCTTCGGCGAACGCGCCTCCGCACCGACCCGTCGCGGCTTCTGTCTGTGTTGCCTGATGACCGCGGGCGTCACCGCATCCGGCGAATGGCTGACGCCGCGCGAGGCCTTCGCACAGGCGCAGAACGTCGTTGACGGAATGCGCGGGGCGGCGGTCTCGGCACCGATCGCCATCCGCCGCCTGCGCGGCGGGGTTGGCATGCTGGAAGGCGCGGGCGGCAACATTGCCGTTCTTGGCGGGTCGGACGGCAAGCTGTTGGTGGATGCCGGTCTGACCGGCTCGCGCATGAAGATCGAGGAGGCGCTCGGCGCGTTCGGCCGCGAGCCGATCCGGCACCTGATCAACACGCATTGGCACTTCGACCATGCCGACGGCAATCAATGGATCGGCGAAGCCGGCGCCACCATCATCGCGCACGAGAACACCGGCAAATACCTGTCGATGACGCAGCGGGTCGAGGATTGGGACTTCGACTTTCCGCCCGCGCCGCGGCTCGCGCTGCCCAGCCGCGTCGTCCGGGGCGATGACGTGTTGCGGCTGAACGGTGCCACCGTGATGCTGCGCGCGCACCGCCCCGCACACACCGACGGCGACATTTCCGTCACTTTCGCCGAGGCCAATATCCTCCATACGGGCGACACCTTCTGGAACAACGCCTATCCGTTCATCGACTACTCCACCGGCGGGAGCATCGACGGCACCATCCGGGCGACCGAGGAGAACCTGGACGGCAGCGCGGATGACACGGTGGTGATCCCGGGTCATGGGCCCGTCGGCACACGACGCGACCTGCGCGACTACCGCGACGTCCTCGTCGACATCCGTGGCAAGATCGCGACGCTCAAGCGGCAGGGCCGCAGCCTTGAGGAAGTCATCGCCGCACGGCCGACGGCGGCACATGACGCGCGATGGGGCGGCTTCATCATCCCACCCTCCCTCTTCGCCCGCCTAGTCTTCATGGGGGTGTGACATCCAGGGACCTCACGCCAGGCCGCTTAGCACGTTTCGTGCGCCGGCGGCGCCGCAGTGACCGCGCCCGACGCCGCGCAAACCGCGAACGCCTCCCAATCAACAACGCAGGATGCACAGACATGACTGGAAGACTTGAAGGCAAGATTGCCGTCGTCACGGGCGGCAACAGCGGCATCGGCCTCGCGACGGCCAAGCGCTTCGCCGCCGAAGGCGCCCGCGTCTTCGTTACCGGTCGCCGTGAGGCGGAACTGGCTGCCGCCGTCGCCGTGATCGGGCCGAGCGCGACCGGAATCCACGCGGACTCAACCAGATCCACCGATCTTGATCGCCTGTATGAGCATGTGAAGCATGCGGCAGGGCGTATTGACGTGCTCTTCGTCAACGCCGGCGGCGGCTCGATGCTGCCGCTCGGTTCGATCACCGAAGCGCAGTACGAAGACACCTTCGGCCGCAACGTGAAGGGCGTGCTGTTCACGGTGCAGAAAGCGCTGCCGCTTCTCGCCGATGGCGCATCGGTCATCCTGACCGGCTCAACGGCAGCAACACGCGGGACGCCGGCTTTCAGCGTCTACGCTGCGTCCAAGGCGGCAGTGCGCTCCTTCGCGCGCAACTGGATATTGGATCTGAAGGAGCGCCGCATCCGGGTGAACGTGCTCAGCCCCGGTCCCACTGAGACTCCCGGCCTGGTGGGACTAGCCGGTCCTGATGCCGCCGACCAGCAGAGCCTGCTCAGGCAGCTGGCTGCAGAGGTGCCACTCGGCCGCGTCGGCGATCCCGACGAAGTCGCCAGTGCTGCGCTGTTTCTGGCCTCGAACGACGCGAGCTTCGTCACGGGTGCGGAGCTCTTCGTCGACGGTGGCGAGGCCCAGGTCTGACCTGATGATCGCGTGCCCGCCAAACCACCTTTGGTGAGTTCATCATGATCCCGGATCTCGCCCGGCAGAGCCTCATCGTCGCTTCGTTGCAGCGAACGTCGTCGTCGCACCATCGCGAGCGCCGCGGTCGGCGCCGTTCTCCGGAGTCATCCAACGCCACCTCCATCTGCCAACGCAGCCAGCAGCCCTGACGGCCTGTTGCGGCTGCGATCCGATGAGTAACGCGGCCCCGCGTCACAGGGCATGTCCGAAGCCGCACACCCTTGAAGGAGGAACCCGTCATGCCGCGTACCACCAAGCGAGTTCTGCACCTGTTTGCCGGCGTCCTGGCCTACGGCCTGTTGTCACCGGCGTCCCCTGTGCACGCTCAGGCGACGCTGCCACCGAGCGTCGGCTCTGCCAGCACCCTGCCGACCGGTGGAGGCGCCGCCCTGCTCGACGCGTCCGACATCGCCATCCTGCTGCTGGATCACCAGTCGGGTCTGTTCCAGACGGTGAGGGACATACCGGTTGCGGATCTTCGATCGAACGTCGTGATGCTGGCGAGACTCGCCACCTTGATGAACGTCCCGGTGATCACCTCCGCGTCGGAACCGAACGGCACGAACGGGCCGCTGATGCCCGAGATCCATGAACATGCGCCGCACGCCGTGTATGTGGCGCGCAGAGGTGAGGTGAATGCCTGGGACAACGAGGACTTCGTCCGCACGGTCCGCGCTACCGGGAAGAGAACCCTGATCATCGCCGGCGTGTGGACCAGCGTTTGCGTGATGTTCCCGGCGCTCGATGCGAGACTGGCGGGATACCGGGTCTATGCGGTCATGGACGCCTCCGGCGACGTGAGCGAGATGGCCAACCGCACCTCTCTCGCCCGCTTCGTCCAGGGCGGCGTGATTCCGACAACGACGAACGCGGTCCTCTCCGAGGTGCATCGAACATGGAACCGGCCCGAGGCTGGCGCGATCGGCGCGCTCTACGCGCACGTATCGCCGAATTACGCGGCGGTCGTGGAGAGCTACAGGAGGGCTCAGGAAGCTGCGAGACAGCAGCCGTCCAGCTCCGCCGCCCAAGCCACGCGGCCGTGATGCGATGTCGGAACAGTCAGGCGGCGGCGACGGCGATGCAGCTGTCGGGAGAGCGCGTAAAGACGATTGGGATGCAGTGCGGTGCCGAGCAATCATCAACGCAGGATGCACGGATATGACTCGGAGACTTGAAGGCAAGATTGCCGACGTGACGGGCGGCAACAGCGGCATCGGCCTCGCGACGGTCAGGCGCTTCGCCGCCGAAGGCGCCCGTGTCTTCGTTACTGGTTGGCGCGAGGCAGAATTCGCCGGCGCTGTCACTGCGATCAGGCCGAACGCGATGGGGATCCAGGCGGACCCGACCAGATCTGCTGATCTCGATCGCCTGTACGAGCAGGTGAAGCATAGAGCCTGCTGAGGCATCTCGCCGCCAAGGTACCACTCGGCCGCGTCGGTGATCCCGACGAGGTAGCTAGCGCCGCTGTGTTCCTCGCTTCGGATGAGGCGAGCTTCATCACAGGCACCGAGCTGTTCGTCGATGGTGGCGAGGTCCAAGTGTGACGAAACGCCCAAAAGCACCGAAGGAGTAGGGTCTCATGCCCAGGACCGTGTTGATCACCGGTTGTTCGAGTGGCTTCGGCGCGGCGACTGCGCGGCTGTTCGCTTCGAAGGGATGGAACGTGATCGCCACCATGCGCCAACCGCAAGCCGATCTGGGTCTTGGCGCCCTCACGAACGTTCTGGTGGAGCGGCTCGACGTACAGGATCAGGCGAGTATCGGGTCGGCAATCGAAACCGGTCTCGCACGATTTGGACGGATCGACGTGCTCGTGAACAATGCAGGCTTCGGCTTGTTCGGCATCTTCGAAGCGACGCCTGCAGACAAGATCCGCGAGCAGTTTGACGTGAACGTCTTCGGGCTCATGGAGGTCACGCGGGCGATCTTGCCGCATTTCCGCGCCAACCGGGCCGGCGTGCTGGTCAACATCAGCTCGGGCGCCGGCGTCTTCGCCCTGCCGATGATATCCCTCTACTGCGCATCCAAGTTCGCCCTCGAGGGATTCAGCGAGGCGCTGTCGTATGAACTCGCGCCCCTCGGCATACGGGTCAGGGTCGTCGAACCGGGTGGAGTGATTGAAACAGGTTTCGGCAAGCGCAGCGAGCTCGAGGCTGGGGGACATGCGTCGCCGGTCGATTACGCAGGCTTCGTCGCAGTCGCCGAACGCTTCTTTAGCGGCCTGCGCGTCGCCCGCAGCGGCGCTACCAGCGAGCAGGTCGCCGAGGTCATCTATGCTGCTGCGACGGACGAGACCGACCGGCTACGCTATGTCGCGACCGAAGACATCGCGCCGCTCGTCACGGCCCGGCGGGAGACTTCTGAGGAAGCCTACATGGCTTTCATGCGCAGCAGTGTAGCACCGCAGCTTGAGGGATAATTCGCGCCCGCAGGAGCAGCCGGCCGCGTGAAGCGTGGCCTTTGCCGAGGAGATCGACATGGACAAACGCAAAGCGGCGGGGAAGAACGGGGACGACGCCGCATCGCTCCGGGTCCTGAACAGGCCGCGCCTTCCGCCGCCGGTGTTCCGGCGTCGCGTCACGTTGGGAAGCGTCAAGGTACTTTGCCGCGAAGCGAGTCTTGCTCACGCGCCCGTTGCATTCCTGCTGCAGGGATTTCCCTCATCATCATACATATTCCGAAACCTGATCCCGCGGTTCACGCAGGCGGCGCCGAGGGCCGCCAGTGCTGCCCCCGCAAACGCAAGCCAGCCCTGCACGCGCGCCAAGACCGCGGCGATCACGCCGCACGGTCCCGCCGCAGCAGGAACCCTACGGCCACCGCTACCAAGGCGACTACCAGCGCCACGCCGAGCCAGACAGGCACACCGGCCAGCGCCTGCAGCGTGGGCGCCGCAGTGGCCGCCGCCGCGGCATAGCCGTTCAGCTTCGCCGCCTCGGCGCCTTCCGTCGGCGGCGCGGCGGGCGCGACATGCAGGCTGGCGACGACTTCCCCGCGCCCCCAGAGCCCGGCCTCGGCCGCGCGTCGGTTCAGCAGTCCCGGTACGGTGGCCAACCTGCCATTCTGCCGCTGCTTGACGTAGAGGCGCACCGTCTGAGCCTTGATGCCGCGCTCGCGCTAGATATCCATGTTGTCGAGCACCTGTTCCTTCATCTCGCGCGCGGTCGGCGCGCCGGTCTGCTGGATCAGGCGGTCGGCGAGCGTCGATTTCCCATGGTCTATATGGGCAATGATCGAGAATTTACGGATGAGTTCGAGCGGGGTGTCGGTCATGGGAATCCGTAGACGGGACGATTGCAGGGGCATGACCCGCAGTCTGCGGAGGGACCTAGGGCAGACGAGGCGCATGTCAAAGCATCTTGGCGCCCTGGCCCTGCTCCTGGCGCTGCTGGCCTGCGGGGACATGGACCGCGGCATCAATCCCGCGCTGGCGCCCGGCGCCCGCAACGCCGGCTATGGGCTGGAGGATGTTAACGCCGCCGGCGGGCGGGCCGACCTGCTGATCTTCGTGGCCTTCTCGGGCGGCGGGAAGCGCTCGGCCGCCTTCGGCCACGGCGCGCTGCGCGGCATGCGGGACGTCCCGGTCCGGCGCGGCGGCGAATCTTCGACCCTACTGGAGGAGGTCGATCAGGTTGCCGGCGTCTCCGGCGGCAGCTTCACCGCGACGCACTACGCCTTGTACGGCGTCCGATCCTTCGAGACCTTCCCGGCCGAATTCCTCTATCGCGACATCGCCGCCTATGTGTGGGGAACCTACCTGCTGCCCTGGCAATGGGGCTGGCTGATCGACCCGGCCGTCGGCACCAATGACCGCATGGCGGGGGTCTACGACGCCCTGATGTTCCGCGGCGCCACCTTCCGCGACCTGCAGGCGCGCAGCCGCCCCCGGCTGTCGATCAACGCCACCGACCTCGCCACCGGATCGCCCTTCCCCTTCCTGCCGCATACCTTCGACGTGATCTGCTCGGACCTGGCGCGCTTCCCGCTGGCGCGGGCGGTGGCGGCATCGAACGGCTTCCCGCTGCTGTTCACGCCGATCACCCTGGCCAACCACCGCGGGCCGGATTGCGCGGCGCCGCTGCCGACCAACCTCGCGACCATGCCGATGCTGGCCGAATACAACCGCCGCCGCGTGATCGAAGTGGTCGCCCGCATGGCCGACCGCGAGCGCACGCCCTGGCTGCACCTGCTCGATGGCGGCATCTCGGACAACTTGGCGCTGCGCGTGACGGTGAACTTCGCGCTGTTGGGCGGCGTGGACGAACCTCGCTTCGCTGCCGCCATGCTGCCGGTGCGGCGCATGCTTATGATCAGCGTGGACGGGCAATCCGCGACCGACCCCGCGCTGTCCCGGCAGCGCATGGTGAACGGGGTGGTCCAGATCCTCGACGCCGTCTCGGGCGGGCAGATCGACAACTACAACCTCGAGACGTTGGCGGTCACCGCGGTCGAGGTCGAGCGCATGGTCGAGCGCCAGCGCGCCAATCGCTGCGCCCATGCGACCATGATCGACGGCCGCCGCTGCGACGATGTCGCGGGCCAGCTGGTGCATGTCTCGCTGGCCGATGTGCGGGACCCCTCGCTGCGCGACCGCCTGCGCCGCGTGCCCACCGGCCTGACGCTGCCGCGCGAGGATATCGACGCGCTGGTCACCGCCGGCGAGGGCGTGATCCGCGGCAGCCGCGCCATCGCGGAATTCCTCGCGGAGTAGCCGCCGGCGCGCGGCGCCGCGCGGCCTATTCGAGCCGCGCCCCGCTGACCTCCACCATCTCCCGCCAGCGCGGCGCATCGGCGGCGATGCGCGCCGAGGAACTGCCGGCGCTCGGGGGTCGCCTGGTGTGCCGTGGCAGCGGCGACGATCTGCCGCTTGCCGAAGCATTGGCGCAGCAGGCCGACTACCTGTGCCGGATGGTCGCGTCGTCCCGGCGGGGGCAACAAGTTGCCCTTTTTCGTCGACGCTGCCGCCAGGTAATGCTGCTATTCTGATGCGCACATGGGGACCCGGACCCATCAAGCGCGGGGACCGCCGGAGACGCTGCACGGCGCGGCGGATCGAGGGCGGTGGTGGGGATGGCGGCGCACCCGCTGGTGCCCACCAGGCCGGTCAGTCATAGGGCCGGCCGCATCATCAGCGTTCGGCCGTGCCTGCTGCCGTTCGGCGCGACGCACCTGGAGCGCCGGGCACTCCGTCGTTCGTCGCGCCCGCCGGCAGACCGGTCAGGGCGAGAAGGCGGCTGCGCTGCGCAGCCCGAAGCCGCACCGGCACGATGCGGTGGCCCTCCGCGGCGAGCACGCCGGGAAGGCGCGCAATCTCGCGCACTGCGCGGGAGGGGCGCGGGTCCGTGAGCGCCACGAAGGCATCACCGCGCTCGATGCGGTCGAACTGAAGCTCGACCATGCTGTCCATCGCGTCCCACCAGAACAGACCCAGCACTACCATCGGCACCGCCAGCGCGATGCCGAAGACAGTGAGGAGGGTGCGCAGCGGGCGACCGAGCAGACCGCGCAGCGGGATCTTCGCCCTGGCCCCGACCTGGCGGCCCCAGCGGCCGAGCGTGCTCCCGCCGAAGGCGCCCGGGCGCGGCGGGCGCAATCCCTCGGCGGCGGGCAGGCGAAGGATCCGCCGCAGCGCGGCCAGCACGCCGAGCAGCGCCACCGCGAAGCTGGCCGCGGCCGCGAGCAGGGGCAGCCAGGCCGGCAGCAGGTAGGGCATCTCCGGGAAGCGGAAGAAGGGCCGGTAGTTGCCGAGCATGCCCGCGCCCATCCAGGCGCCGGCCGCGATGCCGAACATCGAGCCCAGCGCACAGACCGCGGCGACGAACTTCGCGTAGTGCGCGGCGATCGGAAAGGATGGGTGGCCGAGTGCCTTGAGCGCCGCGACCTGCTCGCGCTGCGCCTCCACCATCCGGCCCAGCACGACGTTCAGCAGGAAGGCGGCGATGCCGAAGAAGACCAGCGGCACGGTGACGGCCAGCGTGCGTTGCTCGGCCAGCTCGTCCTCCAGGAAACGGTGCGAAGGCTGGTCGCGTCGACCATAGGCGCCGCGCCCGCCCCAGGGCAGCAGCAGCCGGTCCAGCTCCGCGATCACCGCGGGCTCCGAGGCGCCGGGGGCCAGCGTCAGAACCGCCTCGCCAAAGGCGCCCTGCATGTCGAAGGCGCGCGCCGCCCCCTCCTCGCTCACCCAGAGCACGAGGAAGCCGCGGTCGTCCGGCAGGGGATTGCCCGGCCGCGACGTGAAGACGAACTCCGGCGAATGGGCGATGCCGCTGATGCGGAAGCGCTCGCGCCGGCCATTCAGTATGACGGCGACTTCGTCGCCCGGACGCACCTGCCAGGCCTCGGCGAAGGCGGCATGGATCACCGCCTCGTCGTGCCGTGTCGGCTCGGGCAGCCGGCCAGCGAGCAACCAGAGCCGGTTGAGCGCCGGTTGTTCCCCATTGGCCGGAAGCGACAGCACACGCCCTGCGACCGGCACCTCCGCCCCGGGCCAGTCAACGCGGGCCTCGCCGCCGACGCGCGCCTCTGTGAGCGCCACGCCCGGGATCTCCCCGATCCGTGCCAGCAGTGTGCGGGGCGCCCGCTTCACCTCGGCATAGACTTCCGGGAAGCGGCTCTCCGCATAGAAGGACTGCTGCGCCCCGCGGAGCGAGAGGAAGCTGCTGACCGACATCACCAGCACCGCGACCCCGGCGCCGATCAGCAGCGCGATGGTCAGGACCTGGCCGCGCAGCGCCTGGACATCGCGCAGCACCTTGCGGTCCAGCACCCTCACCAGACGAGCTCCTCCGGCGCGCAACGGTTGGCATTTGCTTCGATCGACACAATGCGCCCACCACCCATGCGCAGCACCCGGTCGGCCATGCCGGCGATAGCCGCGTTGTGGGTGATGACCACCGTCGTCGCGCCGACCTCGCGGTTCGCCCGCGCGATGGCCGAAAGCACGATCTTGCCCGTCTCGACGTCGAGCGCGCCGGTGGGCTCGTCGCAGAGCAGGGCGTCGGGCCGCTTGACGATGGCGCGCGCCACAGCGACGCGCTGCTGCTCACCGCCGGAAAGCTGGCCAGGGAAGTGGTCGAGGCGATGCGAGAGGCCGACGAGCGCGAGCGCCTCCTCGGGCCGCATCGGGTCGCGCGCGATCTCGGCGACGAGCTCGACATTCTCGCGTGCGGTGAGGCTCGGGATCATGTTGTAGAACTGGAAGACGAAGCCGACGTGGTCACGGCGATAGGCGGTCAGCGCCGCCTCATCCGCCCCGGTCAGCTCGTGGTCGCGCCATACCGCTCGGCCCGAGGTCGGGGCATCCAGCCCGCCGAGGATGTTGAGCAGCGTGGACTTACCGGAGCCCGAAGGGCCGAGCAGCACCACGAACTCGCCCGGCAGGATGTCGAGGTCGAGGTCGCGCAGCGCATGCACCGTGGCGTCGCCGCTGCCGTAGCTCTTGCACAACCCGCGCGCAACGAAGACCGGGGGCACGCCGGTCGGGGGCCCTACGTCGGCCATCTTGGTCATCGCCATGGCATGCAGGATGCCACGCTTCATGACCGAGTGGCTAAGATCCCGCCGGACGGGCGTGGCCTCAGGCAGCGTCGCTCAGCCTCTCCGCCGCAGCTGCAAGCCGCAAGGCGTGCTGTGGCTGGTCGCGCTTTTGCGCCGCCACACTGCGTCTTCGTCTTCAACGCCGGGATGGTCGGATCCGTCAGCCGCGCGTCCGGCCCGAGGCTCGGCAAATCCCAGCTGGTCTCCACTGCCAGCGTCCGCGTCCCGGCCGGCAGCGTCGGGCAGTTCCTTGTCTGCGTCAGCGGATCGGTGGCGCGTACATTAGACCGGCGCGTGTCCACAGGTCGTTGACGCCGCGCGCCAAGCCGATAGGTGATCCCGCGCCCAGGTTCCGCTCAAAGATCTCACCGTAGTTGCCGACCTGGCGGAGGGCGTTGAAGGCCCAGCGAGCGTCAAGGCCCATCATCGGACCATGCTCGCCAATGGCGCCAAGCAGACGGCGGATAGCCGGGTTGTCGCTGGTCAGCATGGCTTCCGCATTGGCCGACGTGACGCCGAGTTCCTCGGCCTCGATCAAGGCGAAGACTGTCCAGCGGACGATCTCGGTCCACTGCTCGTCGCCGTGACGCACCACGGGAGCAAGCGGCTCCTTGCTGATGCGATCGGGCAGGACCTGATGCTCGGCCGGGTTACGCAGCGTGGTCAAGATGCCGACCAGCTGCGAGGCGTCGGTGGACATGGCTGCGCAGCGGCCTTCCTCGTACGCAGCGCGCATGGCATCCGGCTGGTCCACCAGGACGACGGTATAGGTCAGGCCGTTCGCGCGGGCCCAGTCGGTGAGGTTCGCTTCGCTTGTTGACCCCGCGAAGGTGCAGATGGCACTGCCCTGCAGGTCCTGGGCGCGGCGGATGTTTGCGCGGCGGGTCAGGAAGCCCTGCCCATCGTAAAAGGTGACGGGGCCGAAGTTGAAGCCGAGTTGCGTGTCCCGCGACTGCGTCCAGGTCACAGCGCGCGTTAGCACATCGACTTGGCGTTGTTGGAGGGCGGGGAAGCGGGCCTGGCTGCTGAGGGGGCTGAAGGTGGCGCGCTGTGCGTCGCCCAGCACCGCGGCGGCGATGGCGCGGCAGATATCGATCTCAAGGCCCTGCCAAGCGCCGCCGGCCGCCTGCGCCCCAAAGCCGGGCACGCCGGGCGGAACGCCGCAGGCGAGCGTGCCACGCTCGCGCACCTGACTGAGCGTCGGACCGGGCGGAGCCGACTGAGCCGAGGCGGCTGTCACAGAAAGCAGAAGGGCTGCCGTAGCAACGGCCGTCCGCATCAACATCCGATTCCTCCCCTACCTGCTCTCGCCGCCGGAGTGGAAGGCGATGCACCCACTCGCGTTCGACTTTTCACAGTCTGTTACCCCTTCCGCGTGCGGGGTCTGATCTAGATCAATCACCAGAGCCATTCACCCACCGAGCATCCTGCGCAGCCCGGTGACGACGCTGCCGTCTCCCACGAGCATCAGCAGCACGATCGCCGCCAGCACCAACTCGATCCTGCCGAACCGCTCGTTGGCCAGATTCGAGCGCTCGGCGCCACCTCGACGCCTTCTCAAGCCAAGCGTGGCGTCACCACCTGCACCGCAAGCGGCACCGCAGCGAGGTCCATCGTCGAGGCGCTGACGCTGCGCGCCATCACGCGCACGCTGTTGTTCAACCGGACATGGCAGTTGAGCACGAATGCGATGCTGCTGGTGTCGAGCGAGGCGTCGGCGAAGTCACCCCGCCGCGCGCCGGGCACCGTGACGTCGACGTTGTGGATGCACTAACCTCGGATGCCGACGAGCAGGACGGGCCGGGACAGGGCCCTCGGGAGGGGATCGATGAATACGGTCAAGAACGCTCTGGCCCAGAAGAGTGGCGCCCTAATCCATGTTCGTTCCGACGACATGGTCGTCGAAGCCCTTCGTCAAATGCGCGACAACCGCGTCCGTTCGGTACTGGTCATCGACGACGAGGTGCTGGTCGGTATCGTGACCCAGGGCGACTGCGCCATCAAAGTGCTTCTGCCCGGGCTTGATGCAAAGCAGACGCCGGCGAGCCAGGTGATGACGCGCAACCCCGTGACGGTCAGTCCGGACGACCGACTGGAAAGCTGCATGACAATGATGGCAACGCGCGGCTTTCGCCATCTGCCAGTGCTGGACGCGGGCAGGGTTGTGGGCGTGATCTCGATCGGAGACGTCGTGAAAGATATCATCCGGGATTTGGAGCGCAACGTGGGCGACCTAATGGGATATGTCATGAGGGACGGCCCCGGGGGCTGATATCCGAACGGCAGTGCGGCCGCCGGCGCCGTCTACTGGTGATGCTGCTATCGTGCGGGCGATGAACTAGGGGACCAGGAGCCGAAAACGTCGGGCCTGCCGGAGACGCTGCACGAGGGGCGGATCGATGGCGGTGGTAGGGATGGCGGCGAACCCGCTGGTACCCACCAAGCCGGTCGACATAAGGCAGGCCGCGTCATCAGCGACCGACCGTGCCTGCTGCCGCACGACGCCACGCGCCTGAAGCGCCGGGCACGGTCGACGCGATGATGGTCATCGGCAGATTGCCCGATTGAACACCCGATCCGCTGCCATGGCGTCCATCATGCGTGCGAGCGCCGGCACGGTGGCGAGTTCGGCGACGGCCTGCTGCCAGAGTTTGGCCGGGAACTCCGTCACCCGCGGACACGGCCGCTCAGAAATCCCCGCGGCGCAGCCGCTCAGGGCGTCACGCCAGACATAGGCGACCTCGCCGGGGAATAGCGCCCAAGACCTGCAACGCGACATGTTCGAGGAGGATCTGCAGCCGGTGAATGGACGCTTCGCCATTCCGACAGAGCCGGGCTTCGGCATCACACTAAACAAGGACGCGGAGAAGCGCATGGAGATCGCCGCAGTCAGCCTGGGCTGACTACGACGCCTTGGGTGCGAAAGGCACCGGCATCGCGGTCCATCCGCGATGCCGGCCAGGCGTCAGCCGCCCTGCGGCGGATCGAAGGCGCGGATCGGCGGCAGGTTGCCGGTGAAGCGTTCCATCTCGGTCACCGTGAGTTGCCCGGTGCAGCCCTGGGCGAGCGCCGAGGTCCCTGCATCCCGCGTCAGCACATTCGGGTTGCCGTGTACGCAGAGCGGCTTGTCATCCTGGGGGTCCTCCGGGTCGTACCAGGCGCCGGTGGCAAGTTGTACGACGCCTTGGCGGATCTCCGTGGTCAGCCGCACGGCCGCGAGACAGGCGCCACGTTTGTTGAACAGACGAATTACGTCGCCATCGGCGATGCCACGCGCCGCCGCATCCGCTGGATGCATGCAAGCGACCTCCCGCCCGCGCCGCTTCGAGGCGATGCTGTGCGCGCCGAAATCCAGTTGGCTGTGCAGCCGCGTCGCCGGCTGGTTGGCGACGAGGTGGAGCGGCGTGCTGGGCCCCGGAACCTCCTCTGGCGGCAGCCAGGCCGGGTGGCCGGGGCAGCTTGCCTCGCCGAAGCCGGCGATAGTCTCGGAGAAGATCTCGATCCGCCCGCTCGGCGTAGGCAGCGGATTGGCGTCCGGGTCCTCCCGGAATGCGCGCCACGGACCGCCATCATCCGGGGCCTGCGGCAGACGCAAGGTTCCGGCGGCCCAGAATTCCTCAAAGTCGGGCGCCGGCAGGTCCTGTTCGCGCAGCGCGTGCTGCGTGCGCGCATATAGGTGGCGCAGCCATTCTCGGGTCGTGCGGCCCTCGGTGAAGGCCTCCTCCACGCCCATGTGTCGGCTAAGGCCGGCGAAGATGTCGTAGTCGTCCCGCGCCTGCCCGTAGGGCGGCACGATGCGGTGCATCGCCACCATCAGCGGGTCGTGTGAACTGTAGCCGATATCTTCGCGCTCGAGCGTCATCGTCGCGGGCAGGACGATGTCGGCGTGCCGAGCCGTGGCGGTCCAGGCGAGTTCGTGCACGATGAGAGTGTCGACGCGTGCGAAAGCTTCGCGCAGTCGGTTGAGGTCCTGGTGGTGGTGGAACGGGTTGCCGCCCGCCCAGTAGACCAGCCGGATGTCGGGATAGGTGCGGGTCTGCCCGTTGTAGCGGTACTGCGTGCCGGGGTTCAGCAGCATGTCGGCGATGCGCGCGACCGGGATGTAGTTGCCGTGCTTGTTGCGGCCCTGGGAGAGGGTCGGACCGGGCACGGCGTTCGCGCGCCGCCCATAGTAGCCGATGGCGCCGAGCGCATAGCCGTAGCCACCGCCGGGCAGGCCGATCTGGCCGAGCGCCGCGGCCAGCACCGCGCCCATCCACACTGGCTGCTCGCCGTGTTCCGCCCGCTGCAGGGAGTGCGCGACTGTCACCAGCACGCGGCGGCCGTGCAGTCGGCGGGCCAGGGCGCGGATATCCTCGGCCGCGATGCCGGTGATCGGCGCCGCCCAATCGGCGTCCTTCGCCTGACCGTCGGCCTCGCCGAGCAGGTCGCGCTCGAAGACGGGCCAGCCGACCGTAAAGCGGTCGAGGAAGGCGCGGTCGTGCAGCCCTTCCACGACCAGCGTGTGCACCAGCGCCAGCATCAGCGCGGTGTCGGTGCCGGGGATGTTGGCGATCCACTCGGCGCCGGCTTCCTCGGGCAGGTCGCTGCGCAGCGGGCCGATCAGGATGAAGTCGCAGCCGCGCGCGCGTGCGGCCTGCATGGCGCCGCGCTCGACATGTTCGCTGATGCCGCCGCCGGCGACCATGGCGTTCTTCAGCGCCATACCGCCGAAGGCCAGCACCAGGTCGGTGTGCTGCGCCACCTGTTCCCAGGTGACGTTGTGCTTCGTGAGGTCCTCATAGTTGCCGAGGATGTGCGGGACGATCACCGAGGCGGCGCCGGAGCTGTAGGAATTGACCGAGGCGACGTAGCCGCCGAAGGCGCAGTTCAGGAAGCGGTGGACCTGGCTCTGGGCATGGTGGAAACGACCGGCGCTCGCCCACCCGTAGGAACCGCCAAAGACCGCGCCCGGCCCGTGCTGGTCCTTGATGCGGCGCAGCTCCCCGCCCAGCAGGTCCAGCACGGCGTCCCAGGACATCGGAACGAACTCGTCCCGGCCACGCCCACGATCAGGTCCCGGGCCACGTTCCAGCCAGCCGCGACGCACCATGGGCTGTGCGATGCGCGCGGGGTGCCGGAGCGCGGAGGGAAAGTTCTGCAGGATCTCGTTGGGGTCCCGATCGCCCGGATGCGGGCGGACCAGGAGCCCACCATCGCGCATGGCCGCCGTGAAGACGCCCCAATGCGAGCTGTGCGGGCGGAATTCAGTCGTCCCTGCCGTCTCGGCGCTCATGCGATGGCCTCTGCACCTGAATGCGATGAATGCGTGCCGGTCGAGCGTCGCGGCGCGCTTTCGTCTCAATGGTATCTGTTCCGTCCGACAATGACATCGCCATCGACATCCCAGATCGCACCCATGACTCAATCCGTGCGCGGCGAAAGGACAAATGCGATCGCCTCGGCCACATCTTTAGGTCGTCACCGGCGATGGGGCGACCTCCTTCTCGCTGGGTCGGCCGCCCTCAGTTGCGCCGATCCGGCGCATGCTCGGCACGCCGGCCGACCTGCCCTCCTGCCATGCCGCGCGCGTCGAGGGCTTCGTGCTTGAGGGGCATGTGCCGGCCCTGGCGGTGCGCCGGCTGCTGGCCACGCGCCCTGCCGGCATCCGTGGCATTCGCCGTGCCGGCCATGCCGATCGGCTCGCCTGGAATGGAGGTGCCGGGCCAGGCGCCCGACACCTACGACGTGATCGCCTTCGGTGAAGGGGCGCATCAGACCTTCATGCGCTTCCGCGGCGCAGAGCCGGTCTGACCAGGCGCTCGGGCCGGGCGTCGCGGGAGGCGATGCCGGCGTGGCGCAGCACCTCCGTGCTACCGCCGCGCCGCGCAGGCTTCGCGGCGGGAGCCGCTGGCCGCTCCGAGATCCCCTCCAGGATCGGGCAGTCCGGGCGGTGGTCGCCATGGCAGGCCGCGGCCAGGTGCCGCAGGGTGTCGCCCATCGCCCGCAGCGCGTTCACCTTCTCGTCGATCGCCGCGACATGCGCCAGCGCGAGGCGCTTCACCTCGGCGCTGGCGCGCGCCCGGTCGCGCCAGAGGTTCAGAAGCTCCTCAATCTCCGCCAGCGGGAAGCCGAGATCGCGCGCGTTGCGGATGAAGCGCAGCGCATGCACGTCCTCCGCCCGGTAGACGCGGTAGCCGCTCTCGGTCCGCGTCGCCGCGGGCAGCAGGCCGATCGCCTCATAGTGGCGGATCATCTTCACCGAGACGCCCGAGGCCTTTGCCGCATCGCCGATGTTCATCACACACCCTCCCGTGCAGTGGCCGCGGCGGGTTGGAACCGCCGCAGCCGGAGTGCATTCGCCAGCACGAAGACGCTGCTGAGCCCCATCGCTCCCGCCGCCAGCATGGGCGAGAGCAGCGTGCCGCCGAAGGGCCAGAGTATGCCCGCGGCGACCGGGATCAGGGCAACATTGTAGGCGAAGGCCCAGAAGAGATTCTGCCGGATGTTCGCCATGGTGGCCCGGCTGATTCCGAAGGCCGTCGCCACCGCGCCGAGGTCGCCCGACATCAGCACCACGTCGGCGCTCTCGATCGCGATGTCCGTGCCGGTGCCGACCGCGAGGCCGACATCGGCGGCGGCGAGCGCCGGGGCGTCGTTGATGCCATCGCCGACGAAGGCGACCTTCCGCCCGCCCTCGCGCAGGCCCTGCACGGCGGCAACCTTGCCGTCCGGCAGCACCTCGGCGACCACCTCCTCGATGCCGAGGCCCCGGGCGATCGCCTCCGCGGTGCGCCGGTTGTCGCCGGTCACCATGGCGATGCGCAGCCCCTGCGCCCGCAGGGCGGCGAGGGCCGCCGGCGTGCCCGGCTTGACCGGATCCGCCACCGCCAGCGCCGCGACCAGCCGCCCGTCCACCGCGGCGTAGAGCGGCGTGCGGCCCTGGTCCGCGAGGGCGGCCGCCGTGGCGGCGAAGGGCGCGACGTCGAGGCCGAGACGCGCCATGTAGCGGTCGGCGCCGACCGTGACCTGCCGCCCGTCCACCACTGCCGTGGCGCCGTAGCCGGGCACGGCCTCGAAGGCCGTCGCCTCGGGCAGGACCAGGCCGCGCGTCCGCGCCGCCGCGACGACAGACTGCGCGACGGGGTGCTCGGACTGCGCCTCCACCGCGGCGATCAGCGCCAGGATCGCGGCCTCATCCTCGCCCGGCACCACCGCGAGGTCGGTCAGCGTCGGACGTCCCTCGGTCAGCGTGCCGGTCTTGTCGAGGGCGACGACCTCGACGTCCCGCAGCGCCTGCAGCGCCTCGCCCTTGCGGAACAGCACGCCGAGCTCCGCCGCCCGGCCGGTGCCGACCATGATCGAGGTCGGCGTCGCCAGGCCCATGGCGCAGGGGCAGGCGATGATCAGCACCGCGACCGCGTTCACCAGCGCGAAGGCGAGCGCGGGGTCGGGGCCGAACACCAGCCACACGCCGAAGGTCAACGCCGCGATGGCGAGTACCGCCGGCACGAACCACATGGTCACCTGGTCCACCAGCGCCTGGATCGGCAGCTTCGATCCCTGCGCCTGCTCGACCATGCGCACGATCTGCGAGAGTACCGTCTCCCCGCCCACGGCGGTCGCGCGGAAGCGGAAGGCGCCGGTGCCGTTCACCGTACCGCCGGTCACGTGCGCGCCGGAGGTCTTCTCCACCGGCACGGGTTCGCCGGTGATCATCGCCTCGTCGACGAACGAGGCGCCCTCGGTCACCTCGCCATCGGCGGGGATGCGCTCGCCCGGCCGCACCAGGACGATGTCGCCGGCGACCAGTTGCGCGGCCGGGATCTCCTGCTCCGCCCCGTCGCGCAACACGCGCGCGGTCGGCGGCTGAAGGCCCATCAGCCGCCGGATGGCCTCGGAGGTGCGGCCCTTGCTCCGCGCCTCCAGCCAGCGGCCGAGCAGGATCAGGGTGACGATCACCGCCGCCGCCTCGAAGAAGACGTGCCGCGCGCCATCCGGCAGCAGGCCGGGGGTGAAGGTCGCGACGGTCGAATAGGCGAAGGCCGCCCCCGTGCCGATCGCGACCAGTGAGCTCATGTCGGGGGCGCCGCGCAGCAGCGCCCGCCAGCCCTTGGTCTGGAAGCGCAGGCCAGGGAGGAACATCACCAGCGCGGCCAGCACGAACTGGATCTTCCAGCTCAGCGCGAAGCCGATGCTGTCGCGGATGGCGTGGTGCAGCGCCATGGACAGGTGCGCGCCCATCTCCAGCACCATCAGCGGCAGCGTCAGTACGGCAGCGAGGCCGAGGCTGCGCACCAGGCCCCGGATCTCGGCGGCGCGGGCGGCGCGTTCGCGGTCGCCACGGTCAGCCGGGGCCTCCGCGCCAATGCGCTCGGCGCCGTAGCCGGCGGCCTGCACGGCCTCGATCAGCCGTGCGGTATCGACCGAGGGGAGGTGTGTCACCCGCGCGCGGTTGGTCGCGAGGTTCACCGCGGCCTCCGTCACGCCCGGCACGCCCTTCAGCGCGCGCTCGACACGGCCGACACAGGAGGCGCAGGTCATGCCCTCGATGGCGAGGTCGGTCGCCTCGGTGCCGACGCCGTAGCCGGCCTGGCTGACGGCGCCAAGCACCGCCGGCAGGTCCGGCGTGCCGTCGAAGCGGACCTCAGCCCGTTCGGTCGCAAGGTTCACGGCGGCAGCAGCCACGCCGGGCACGGCCGCGATGGCCCGCTCGACGCGGCGCACGCAGGACGCGCAGGTCATGCCCTCGATCGGGACCGAGAGCGTGGCGTCCGGCGCAGCGGGGACGGAGGCCGCGAGCGCGGGCATCCATTCCTTCACGTTGGTGTCGGGGGCCATCGCGCGTGCTCCTGCCTCAGGCCTTGACGGTGTTCGCGTAGCCGGCGGTGGCGATGGCGGCCGAGAGGCTCGCCACGCTCGCGCTGCTGGTCACGCTGATGCTGTGCGCGGCGAGGTCCGCCCGGACCTGCGCCGCCGGGTCGACCGCCTGCACGGCCTGCGTGATCGTCTTCACGCAGTGGCCGCAGGTCATGTCCGGAACATTGAAGTGCTGCATCTCTGTCTCCTGTCGCAGCGTTGCGGGAGACAGCCTTGTCGTCGCTCCCACGTTGGGAGGGTCAAGCGGCTTTCTTCACCCCGTCCGTCGCGCCATCCCCACGGCGCGACGGAGCAGGGCGACGCCTTCGGCCATGCGGTCCTCCGCCGTGCCGGCGAAGCCAAGAACCAGACCGCGCAGCGGCCTGCCCAGGAAGGAGCCCGAGAGCGGCGGCGTCTGCAGCCCGATCCGCCGTGCGGCGTCGTAGACGGCGACGTCATCGATGCCCTGATCGTGGAAGCGGGCGGCGAGGTGCAGCCCCGCCTGCGGCCCCGCCGCGTCCCAGGCCACGAAGTCCGTAGCGCCCCCCTGCAACGCCGCGAGTAACGCAGCGCGGCGCGCGGCGTAGAGCACGCGCATCCGCCGCAGGTGCTGCGCGAGGTGCCCGTCCGCGATGAAGGCGGCGAGGATCGCCTGCTCGGGGCCGGCGGATTGCCGGTCCGTCAGCGCCCGCGCGGTGGTGAAGGCCGGCATGAGCGCGCGCGGCACGACGAGGTAGCCAAGCCGCAGCCCCGGCGCGAGGATTTTCGCGAAGGTGCCGATGTAGATGACGCGCGCCGCGCCGGGCCGTGCCAGCGCGCGCAGCGGCTGCAGCGGGCGGCCGGCGTAGCGGAAGTCGCCGTCGTAGTCGTCCTCGAGGATCCAGGCGCCGCTGCGTTCCGCCCAGTCGAGCAGCGCGAGGCGGCGCCGCAGGCTCATCGTGACGCCGAGCGGATACTGGTGCGACGGCGTGACCAGCGCGACGCGCGCCTGCGGCGCCAGCGCCTCACCCGCGGCGGCGTCCAGGCCCTCGGCATCCACAGGCACGGGCACGAGCCGCGCACCGTGCGCCGCGAGCGCGCTCCGACCGCTGACATAGGCCGGGTCCTCCACCCAGGCGGCGTCGCCGGGGTCGAGCAGGAGGCGCGCTGCGAGCGCGATGCCCTGCTGCGAGCCGGCGACGATCATCACCTCCTCCGCCGTGCAGGCGATGCCGCGGGCGGCGCCGAGATGCGCGGCCACCGCCTCGCGCAGCGGCAGGTGGCCCGCAGGGTCCATGTAGCCGAGGACATCGGCGGTCGGCCGGTCGCGCCAGACGCGCGCGGCGATCCGGCCCCAGGTATCGGCAGGAAAGGCGTCGAAGGCGGGCAGGCCGGGCGAGAGCAGCCCGGGGCCGCGCCGAGCCGGCGTGATCGGCAGCGCCGCCAGGTCGCGACCGCGGGCGGACAGGCTGCCCGAAGGGGCATCGGGCGCCGGGCCCGCAGCGGGCTGCGCAACCTGCAGCAGCGCCTCCGGCAGCACCTCCGGGACGAAGACGCCGGCGCCCGCGCGGCCTTCGGCATAGCCTTCGGCGACGAGGCGCTCATAGGCGAGCACGACGGTCTGGCGGGACACGCCGGCCTCGAGCGCCAGGGCGCGCGTCGAGGGCAGCCGCGCGCCCGGCTTCAGCCGCCCGTCGAGGACGGCGGCGCGGAAATGGCCGGCGAGTTGCTCCTGCAGCGGCAGCGCACCGGCGGGATCCGGCGCGAAGGCCCCCCAGAGCGGCGGTGCCTGTCGTCTCGGCATGGCCAACTGGACCGATTGGTTTCGCAGAACCGGTCATAGGGCATCGGACCGGCGCGGCGTAGCGAAAGTGCACGCCAATCCCCGCAGGAGACGCCGCAATGTACGTCCATCCCGCCTTCCGGACCGACACCGCCGATGCGCTTGCCATGCTGGGCGCGCGCGGCTTCGGCTTGCTCGCCATCGCCGATGCAGACGGGCTGCCACAGGCGGTCCACATCCCCTTCCTTGCCGAGGCGTGGAGCGGCGACGGGCTGCGCATCGAACTGCACGTCGCCCGCAGCAATCCCATCCACACGCTGATCGCGGAGGCCGCGCGCCCGGCGCTGCTCGCCGTGCAGGGGCCGGACGCCTACCTCTCGCCCGACTGGTACGGCGTGCCGAACCAGGTGCCGACCTGGACCTACACGGCGGTGCATCTGTTGGGCCGGGCACGCACCTTCGCGGCGGAGGAATTGCCGGCGCATCTCGAAAGGCTGTCGGACGCCTTCGAGGGGCGTCTCGCCCCGAAGGCGCCGTGGCGGATGGAGAAGGTCGAGCCGCAGCGACTGAGCGCGATGATGCGCGCCATCGTCGGCATCGAGCTGCTAGTGCCAGCCGCCGGCATCGCCGCGCAGCGCAAGCTGATCCAGCACAAGGGCATGACCGAGCACGAGGGCGCCATCGCCGGCCTCGCGTCGCGGCCCGATCCCGGCGCGCAGGCCGTCGCCGCGCTGATGGCCGGAACGCTCGCCGCGAAGCGCGCCACCGAAACCGCTTGACCCTCCCAAGCTGGGAGACCGGCACGGTCCTGCCAGCACGACGCAGAGGCCCTACGACCATGTCCCGCATCCTTCCCTTCGCCCTCGCCGCCACCCTGGCCATCGGCGGCGGTCTCGCCTGGCAGCAGGCCGGCCGGCCTGCCCAGGCGAACGGCCCGGCGGCCGCCCCGCCGCCCATGCCCGTGCCGGTCGCGCAGGCGATCCTGCGCGACCTGCCGGAGACAGCGGAGTTCACCGGCTTCCTCGCCGCGGCGCGCAGCGTCGAGCTGCGCCCGCGCGTCAGCGGCATGATCGAGGCGGTGGACCTGCCCGAGGGCGGCCTCGTGCAGCCCGGCGAGGTGCTGTTCCGCCTCGACCAGCGGCCGTATCGCACCGCGCTGGCGCGCGCCGAGGCCGGGCTCGCGGAGGCGCGCGAGCGGCACGCGCTGGCCGGGCGCCAGCATGCGCGCACGCAGACGCTCGCCGGCGGCGGCTACGCGCCGCGCGAGCGGCTCGACCAGCAGGCGGCCGAGCGCGAGGCACTCGCTGCGCAGGTGCAGGCGGCCGAAGCCGCAGTCGCCGCCGCGCAGCTCGATCTCGAGTTCACCGAGGTCGTCGCCCCAATCGCCGGGCGCGCGGGTCGCGCCCTGGTCACGGAAGGCAACCTCGTCGCCGCGGGCGAGGCGCTGCTCACGACTATCGTCTCCGTCGATCCGATCCACGTGCTCTTCGACGTGGACGAGCCCGCCTATCTCCGGCTGCTCGCCGCCGAGGCGCCGCCCGAGGTCGAGGTCGGCCTCGCCGGCGAGGCCGGCTTCCCGCGCCGCGGGCGGCTCGACTTCCTCGACAACCAGGCCGACCGCGCAACCGGCACGGCGCGGCTGCGCGCGGTGCTGCCGAACGCCGACGGGCGGCTGGCGCCCGGCCTCTTCGCCCGCGTGCGCGTCGCGCTGACGCCGGCGCGGCCGAATGTGTTGGTGCCCGAAATCGCCGTGGGCGCCGCGCAGGGCGGCCGCTACGTGCTGGTCGCGGCGCCCGAGGGCATCGCGGCCTATCGCCCGGTGCGGCTCGGTCCCGCCATCGGCGACGGGCTGCGCGTCATCCGCGAGGGCGTCGAGGCCGGGGAGAACGTCGTCGCGCGCGGCATGGTCCGCCCCGGCACGCGCATCGCCCCGCAGCCCGTCCCCGCCATCGCCTCCGCCGCCCAGGAGCCCCGGTCATGAATGCCATTCCGCGCTTCTTCGTGGACCGGCCGATCTTCGCCGTCGTCCTGTCCGTCCTGATGCTGGTGGCCGGCGGCCTCGCGCTGCTGCGCCTGCCGCTGTCGGAATACCCGGCCGTCACGCCGCCGACGGTGCAGGTCGTCGCGCAGTTCCCCGGCGCCTCGCCGCGCGAGCTTGCCGAGACGGTCGCGGCCCCCATCGAGCAGGAAGTGAACGGCGTCGAGGGCATGCTCTACATGACCTCGCAGTCGGTGGACGGGCAGGTCGCGCTCGCCGTCACCTTCGCGCAGGGCACCGACCCCGATCTCGCCCAGATCCGCGTGCAGAACCGGCTGCAGCGGGCCCTGCCGCGGCTGCCCGAGGAGGTACAGCGCCTCGGCGTCGTGGCGAGCAAGGTCTCCCCTGACATGCTGATGGTGGTGCACCTCGTGTCGCCGAACGGGCGCTACGACGCGCTGCACCTCGCGAATTTCGCGACGCTGCAGCTGCGCAACCGGCTCCAGCGCCTGCCCGGCGTGGGCGAGGTCAATGTCTGGGGTGCCGGCGACTACGCCATGCGCATCTGGCTCGACCCGGAGCGGATGGCCGCGCGCGGCCTGACGGCGACCGAGGTGCTGGATGCCGTGCGGTCGCAGAACCTGCAGGTGGCCGCAGGTGCGGTCGGCCGGCAGCCCGATGCGGCCATGGCGCCGCAGGTCGCGATCGACCTGCGCGGCCGGCTGGCCGAGCCCGAGGAATACGCCGCCATCGTGATCCGCACCGGGGAGGACGGTCGCATCGTCCGGCTTGGTGACGTGGCGCGCGTGGAACTGGGTGCGGAGGGCTACGCGCTGCGTGCACTGCTCGACGGCGAGCCCGCCGCCGCGCTGCAGGTGGTGCAGGCGCCGGGGGCGAACGCGCTCGACGTCGCGGCCGCGGTGCGCGCCGAGATGGTGGCGATGGCCACCGACTTCCCGGAGGGCATCGCCCACCGCATCGCCTACGACCCGACGATCTTCGTGCGCGCCTCGATCTCCGCCGTGCTGGTCACGCTGCTTGAGGCCGTGGGCCTGGTCGTGCTGGTGGTGGTGCTGTTCCTGCAGAACTGGCGGTCGTCGCTGATCCCGCTGGTCGCCGTGCCGGTCTCGCTGGTCGGCACCCTCGCGGTGATGCTGCTGCTCGGCTACACGCTGAACACGCTCTCGCTGTTCGGCCTGGTGCTCGCCATCGGCATCGTCGTGGACGACGCCATCGTGGTGGTCGAGAATGTTGAGCGGTACATCGAAGCCGGCCTCGCGCCCAAGGCGGCGGCGCGGCAGGCGATGGAGGAGGTGACCGGCCCGATCGTCGCCATCACCTCGGTGCTCGCCGCGGTCTTCGTGCCGGCGGCCTTCCTCTCCGGCCTGCAGGGCGAGTTCTACCGCCAGTTCGCGGTGACCATCGCGGTCTCGACCGTACTCTCGGCGATCAACTCGCTGACGCTGAGCCCGGCGCTCGCCGGGGTCATGCTGCGTCCGCACGGCGCGCCGCAGCGCGGGCCGCTCGGGGCCTTCTTCCGGCTGTTCAACCGGGGCTTCGACGCGACGGCCTCGGCCTATGGCGGCTTTGTGCGGCGGGCGGCGCGGGCGGGGGGCGCGGCGCTCGTGTTCTATGCGGGGCTGCTCGGTCTCGGCTGGGCCGGGCTGCAGCGGGTGCCGACTGGCTTCGTGCCGCAGCAGGACAAGTACTACCTGGTCGGCATCGCCATCCTGCCGGCCGGCACCTCAATCGAGCGCAGCGAGGCCATGGCGCGCGAGATGTCGCGCATCATGCTGGAGGAACCCGGCGTCGAGAGCGTCGTCGCCTTCCCCGGCCTGTCGATCGACGGCTTCGTCAATCTTCCCAATGCCGCGGTGCTCTTCACCATGCTCGATCCGTTCGAGCAGCGGCGCACGCCCGACCTCTCGGCCAATGCCATCGCGCAGCGGCTCCAGGGGCGGCTGTTCGGCATCCAGGAAGGCTTGGCGCTGGTCTTCCCACCGCCGCCGGTCCCCGGCATCGGCGCCGTGGGCGGCTTCAAGCTGCAGGTGCAGGACCGCGCCGGGCTGGGGCTCGAGGTGCTGGCGCGCGAGACGGGCCGGCTGGTCGAGGCCGCGTCCCGCCGGCCGGAACTCGCCGGCGTGATGTCGGGCTTCCATGTCTCGGCGCCGCAGCTGCGGGTGGAGCTCGACCGCGACCGCGCGCTGGCCATGGGTGTCTCGCCGGCCGAGGTCGCGCAGGCGCTGCAGCTCGCCTTCGGTTCGCTCTACGTGAACGACTTCCAGCGCGACGGGCGGACCTACCGCGTCATCGCCCAGGCGGACGCGGCCTTCCGGCTGCGGGAGGAGGACCTTGCGCGGCTGCGCGTACGCAGTGCCCAAGGCGCCATGGTGCCTCTCGCCTCGCTGGTGACGCTGCAAGTCTCGACCGGGCCGGACCGGGTGGTGCGCCACAACGGCTATCCCTCGGCCGCGGTAAGCGGCGCGCCCGCGCCGGGCTTCGGCTCCGGCCAGGCGCAGGCGGCGATGGAGGCGTTGGCGCGGGAGGTGCTGCCGCCAGGCCTCGCCATCGAATGGACCGAGCTAGCGCTGCAGGAGAGGCTTGCCGGCAATGCCGCCGTCTATGTCTTCCCGGTGGCGGTGCTGCTCGCCTTCCTGCTGCTCGCGGCGCAATACGGCAGCTGGTCGCTGCCGCTCGCGGTGCTGCCGGTGGCGCCGCTCGCGGTGGTCAGTGCGCTCGCCGGGGTGCTGGCGACGGGCGGGGACAGCAACGTCTTCACGCAGATCGCCTGGCTGGTGCTGGTCGGGCTTGCGGCGAAGAACGCCATCCTGGTGGTCGAGTTCGCGCGGGAGCGGGAGATGGCCGGGCTCGATCCGCTCGCCGCGGTGATCGAGGCGGGGCGGCTGCGGCTGCGGCCGATCCTGATGACCTCGATCGCCTTCGTGGCAGGAGCAGTGCCGCTCGCCATCGCGACCGGCGCGGGGGCGGAGATGCGCCAAGCCATGGGCATCGCCGTCGCCGCCGGCATGGCGGGCGTGACGCTGCTCGGGCTGGTGTTCACGCCGGTCTTCTACCTGTTGGTGCGCCGCATGGCGGCTCGCCGGAACGATGCGGCCGTCCCGGCACATGCCGTGGCGGCGGAGTAGGGTGCCATGCCGATGCAAGGAACGACGATCTTGACCCAGGCTGTCCCGCAGGGGCGGGTGGCGGACATCCTGCTGACGGCGCTCGCGCCGGCGGTCTGGGGCAGCACCTACATCGTCACGACCGAGCTGCTGCCCGGCTGGCATCCGCTGCTCGTCTCCCTGTTGCGGGCGCTGCCGGCGGGGCTGCTGCTGCTGCTGATCGTCCGACGCCTGCCGGACGGCATCTGGTGGGGGCGGAGCGCCGTGCTCGGTGCGCTGAATTTCTCGATCTTCTGGGTGATGCTGTTCGTGTCGGCCTACCGTCTGCCGGGCGGCGTTGCGGCGACCGTGGGTGCCATCCAGCCGCTGATCGTAGTGCTGCTGTCGCGCGCGATCCTCGGCACGCCGCTGCGCGTGCTCGCCGTGCTCGCGGCGACGGGCGGCGTGGCGGGCGTAGGGATGCTAGTGCTCGCGCCGGGTGCGGCGCTTGATCCGATCGGCGTCGCCGCGGGTCTGGCGGGGGCGGTGTCCATGGCCTTCGGCACGGTGCTGTCGCGGCGCTGGCAGCCGCCGGTGGGCGCCTTGACCTTCACTGCGTGGCAGCTCGCGGCCGGCGGGGTGCTGTTGCTGCCCATCGCCGTGATCCTGCAGCCCGAGGTGCCGGGACTGACCGCGGGCAGCCTAGCCGGCCTCGCCTGGCTGGGGCTGGTCGGCGCGGCGCTCACCTACATCGCCTGGCTGCGCGGCATCGCGCGGCTCGGCCCGGCGGCGACGGCGCCGCTGGCGCTGCTGAGCCCCGTCACGGCCGTCATCCTGGGATGGCTGCTGCTCGGGCAATCACTCACGGCCATCCAGACACTCGGCATGCTGGTGGTCGTCGCCAGCATCGTTGCGAGCCAGGTCGCGCAGGGAACCGCCGCAGCGCGAACGGCGGCGCTACGCCGATGAGGCCCTTGCCCCCGACATGCTTTGTCACGCGCGCGAGACCTCTGCGGCACGCGGACGCGGCATCCTTTCCCACAGCAAGACAGACGGACGTTTGGGCATCCGGCCCGGCGATGAAAGCAGAACCCCAGATGACATCGACCAGACGCGCCTTCCTTGCCGCCGGCACCCTGCTCGCCGCAGCCCCGGAGGGGTTCCTCCGCCCCGCCCGCGCGGCGGGCACGGGGACGCTCACCCTGACGGCCGCCACCCGCGGCATCGAGGTGCGCGGGCGTGCCGCGACCGTCTTCGGCCTCACCCAGGCCGATGGCACGCACGGGATCCGGCTGCCCGCCGGCGGCGACTTCGACGTCCGCCTCGCGAATATGACGCGGGAGGAGGTGCTGATCCACTGGCACGGCCTCCTGCCGCCGGTGGCCCAGGATGGCGTGCCGGGCATCTCGCAGCCGCCGCTCAAGCCCGGTGAGACGCACCACTATCGCTTCCCCGTGGGCACGCCGGGCACGCACTGGATGCACGCGCATCACGGGCTGCAGGAGCAATTCCTCATGGCCGCGCCGCTCATCGTTGAGGATCCGGCGGATCGCTTGGCGGATGTGCAGGACGTCGTGGTCATGCTGCACGACTTCACCTTCCGGTCGCCGGAGGAGGTGCTCGCGGGGCTGCGGGCGGGGGCGGGGCCGCACGCGCAGCACGGCGCGCACGGAGGCCATGGCGGCCATCGCCCGATGGCCATGCCGGCGCATGGCGACGTCGCCTACGACGCTTATCTCGCGAACGACCGCACGCTCGACGATCCCCTGGTCGTGCGCGCGGAGCGGGGCCAGCGCGTGCGGCTTCGCCTGATCGGGGCAGGCACGGCGACGAACTTCGTCGTGGACCTCGAAGGCATCGGCGGCGCGGAGCTGGTCGCCGTGGATAGCCAGTCCGTGCAGCCCGTCCGTGTCCGGCACCTCGGCCTCGCCGGAGGCCAGCGGGCCGATGTGATCGTCGTCATGCCGCGCGAGGGCGGAGCCCGGCCGATCCTGTTCCAGCCGGAAGGCAAGGCCGAGCGGACCGGGATCATCCTCGCCACGCCGGGCGCTGCCGTCGTGCGCGTATCGGGCCGCGCAGGCCGCGCCGCGGCCGGGCTGGACCTCGCAATCGAGCGCCGGCTCGTGCCGGTGCGGGCGCTCGAGGAACGCCGCCCGGATCGCGTGCTAGGGCTCAACCTTGTCGAGGCGGCGGGATACGCTTGG
The DNA here is from genome assembly GCF_005222755.1 of Roseomonas sp. HF4. GTDB lineage: Bacteria > Pseudomonadota > Alphaproteobacteria > Acetobacterales > Acetobacteraceae > Neoroseomonas. The sequence goes on along the minus strand of NZ_STGD01000021.1, from coordinate 10,628 downwards.
TCGCTGGACTGGGGCAACGATGCCACCGCCGCTGCCTCACTGCGCATCGGGGAGCGGGTGGAGATAACCATGGTCAACCGCACGACCATGTCGCACCCGATGCATCTGCACGGCCATCACTTCCAGGTGGTTGCCGTCGATGGGCGACGTTTCAACGGCGCCGTACGCGACACAGTGCTGGTGCCGGCGAATGGCTCGGTCACGATTGCCTTCGATGCCGACAATCGCGGCGAATGGCCGCTGCACTGCCACCAGCTCTACCACATGGCCGCCGGCATGATGACGACGCTGCGCTACGCGTCATGACGCGCCGTCCCGGACCGTCATGGCCCGGGACGCGGCAGATACAGGAAGCAGGAGGACACGATGAGCAAGACCCATCAGATGATGATCGGCGGCAGCGCCCTCGCCCTCGCGCTGTCACTTGCTGGAACGGCGATCGCGCAGGGGCAGGCGCAGACCAGCGGCGACCACGCGGCGCATCACCCCGCGGGCGATCGGACGGCGCAGTCGGCGCCGGTCGCGCCGGTGCCGCTTGCGCCGGCGCCCAGCATGCCCATGCTGGGAATGGGACGGCCCGGCGGAATGATGATGCAGGGCGGCATGGGCCAGATGATGCCGATGATGCAGGGCGGCATGGGCGGGCCGGCCGGCCCGATGGCCAGTGGCATGCCCGGGATGGCCGGCATGGGTCGCGGTGCGATGGCGCAGTTCCATCGCATCGAAGGTCGGCTTGCCTTCGTGCGGGCGGAACTGCGCCTCACGGACGCGCAGGCGCAGCCATGGAACGCCTTTGCCGATGTCGTGCGCGCGCAGGCCGCGCGATTGCGGGAGGCGGTCGCCTCCGCCATGCAGGTGGCCGACCAGCCCAGCACGGCGCCGCAGATCGCGGAACGGCGCATCGCCCTCCTCTCCGCGCAGCTCGAGGCAATGCGCGCGGTCTCGGCCGCGCTGGGTCCGCTCTATGCGGCGCTGGACGACGGGCAGAAGCGCACGGCCGACGAACTGATGGGCGAGCATGTCCGCGGCATGCGCATGGGCATGGGCATGCCCTGAGACGAGAGCACCGGCAGCATGCAGGAGGAGCATGGGCAGCGCCGACTGGCCTCGTCCATGTAATGCGGACACGCGACGGGCATGTGCGGGGAAGAGCCCCGTATGCTACTTATCCGACGTGCCTGTTGATGCACCTGCTCCCGAATGGAGGGCATCGGCATGGAAGGTAAACGCCGCGTCGGGGCCGGGGCGGCCCATCCCGTGCATGCGGACAGGGGCGCGCAGGCATGAGCACCGCGAAGGGTGACGCGCACCACGGCCATCATCACCATCCTCCGGCATCGCAGCCGGCCGGGCAGGTGAAGGACCCGGTCTGCGGCATGGAGGTGGACCCCCGCAAAACGCCGCACCACGCGGACCATGCAGGGCACGCCTATCATTTCTGCTCGGCCGGATGCCGCGCGAAGTTCGTCGCCGAACCGAACCGGTACGTGCTTGGCGCGGCGATGCCTCTACGTGCGGAGGCCGTCGCACCCGGCACGGTCTACACCTGCCCGATGCATCTGCAGATCCGCCAGGTCGGGCCAGGAAACTGCCCGATCTGCGGCATGGCGCTGGAGCCGGAGATGGCGACCGACGCCGATGCCCCGAGCCCCGAACTGCGCGACTTCACGCGGCGCTTCTGGATCGGGCTCGCGCTGACCGTGCCGGTGGTCGTGCTCGAGATGGGCGGGCACCTGCTCGGCCTCGATCACCTGCTGGAGCGGGGCACGTCGAACTGGCTACAGCTGTTGCTCGCCACGCCCGTCGTGCTCTGGGCGGGATGGCCCTTCTTTGTGCGCGGCTGGCGATCCCTCGTCACCCGCAGCCTCAACATGTTCACCCTGATCGCCCTCGGTACCGGCGTCGCCTGGGTGTTCAGCGTGGTGGCGACAGCCTTGCCGCAACTCTTCCCACAGGCCTTCCGCGGCGCCGACGGGTCTGTGGCGGTCTATTTCGAGGCGGCGGCGGTGATCGTCGTTCTGGTCCTGCTGGGGCAGGTGCTGGAACTGCGCGCGCGGGAACGCACGGGCGGCGCCATCCGCGCGCTGCTCGACCTCGCGCCGCCTGTGGCGCGCCGCATCCTCGACGATGGGTCCGAGGAGGAGGTCCCGCTCGCCGCCATCGCGGTTGGCGACCGGTTACGTGTGCGGCCGGGCGACAAGGTGCCGCTCGACGGCGAGGTGCTGGACGGCGCGAGCAACGTCGATGAGAGCATGGTCACCGGCGAACCCGTGCCGATAGCCAAGACGCCCGGCCTGCGCGTCACCGGCGGCACGCTGAATGGCCAGGGCGCCTTCGTCATGCGTGCCGACCGCATCGGCCAGGACACGGTGCTGGCGCAGATCGTACGGATGGTCGCGCAGGCGCAGCGGTCGAGAGCCCCGATCCAGCGCCTGGCCGACGAGGTCTCGGCCTGGTTCGTGCCGGCGGTGGTGGCGGTCGCGGTGCTCGCCGCGCTCGGCTGGCTCGCCTGGGGGCCTGAGCCGCGCGCGGCCTACGCCATCGTCGCGGCGGTCACGGTGCTCATCATCGCCTGCCCCTGCGCGCTCGGCCTCGCCACGCCGATGTCCATCATGGTCGGGGTGGGGCGCGGCGCGCAGGCGGGCGTGCTGATCAAGAATGCGGAGGCGCTCGAACGGCTCGAGCGGATCGACACGCTGGTCGTGGACAAGACCGGCACGCTGACGCGCGGCCGGCCCGAGGTCGTCGCCATCCTGCCCGTCGCGGGCATGGAGGAGGCGGATCTCCTGCGCCTCGCCGCGGGCCTCGAGAGGCCGAGCCAGCACCCGCTCGCCGAGGCGGTGGTGAAGGCAGCCGAGGAGCGCGGCCTCCGCCTTCCCGAGGTACAGGACTTCGACGCCCCAACCGGTCGAGGCGTGACGGGTTTGGTGGACGGCAAGCGCGTCGCGGTCGGGAATGCGCGGCTGATGGCCGAGGCCGGCATCGACGCTGCTGCCCTGTTGGCCGAGGCTGAGCGGCTGCGTGGGGAAGGCGCGACGGTCTTCTACGTTGCGGAGGAGGGTCAGGCCGTCGGCCTCATCGCCGTTGCCGACCCGGTGAAGGAGACGACGCCCGAGGCCCTTGCGGGCCTGGCGGCCGAAGGCGTGCGGGTCGTCATGCTGACCGGCGACAATCGCACCACCGCCGAGGCCGTCGCCCGGCGCCTCGACATTACCGAGGTTGAGGCGGAGGTGCTGCCGGAGGACAAGCAGCGGATCGTGGAACGGCTGAAGGCGGAAGGCCGCCGCGTCGCTATGGCGGGGGACGGGGTGAACGACGCACCGGCCCTGGCCGCGGCGGAGGTCGGCATCGCCATGGGCACCGGCACGGATGTCGCGATGGAAAGCGCGGGGGTGACGCTGCTTGGCGGCGACCTGACCGGCATCCTGCGGGCGCGGCGACTGTCGCGCGCGGTGATGCGCAACATCCGGGAGAACCTGTTCTTCGCCTTCGCCTACAACGCCGCGGGCGTGCCGATTGCAGCGGGGCTCCTCTACCCATCCTTCGGGATCCTGCTGTCGCCAGTGATCGCGGCGGCGGCGATGTCACTGTCCTCGGTCAGTGTCGTCGGCAATGCCCTCCGGCTGAGGCATGCGCGCATCGGCTGACGGCGCAGCCGGGACGCTGCGGTTCGCGCATGGCATCCCGTCTGAGCGTCGGCGGTCCCTGGTGGGCAGTATGTCATCCAGCGGGGTGCAGGCTGCGGGCGATGCAATGAGCCGCATTTCGCCCGCTGCATTCTCACTAAACCACGTCTGGCCTTGGCCGTGTCGGAGAGGGATTCGAACCTTTTGCCGTCGCGCAGCGAGCCGCGAGCGGGTTTCGCGACTGTCAGGCCGCCACCGTGTAGATGGTGTAGTACCCCTTCGCGCCTTCCTTGTTCGAACCCACCTGGCGCACCCGCTCCAGCAGCGCACACTCGATATGCTTCCGGTCGAACTGGACGCGTCTCGGGCCGTGGCTGCCATGCGGTTGGTCGCGACCCGCATCAGCGCGCTGCCGGTGACGTCCAGCAACCGCCCTAGGTGCCGGCACGGATGACTGCAGCGACGACCCCGTGGATGCAGCCTTTGCCCTGTCCTTTTTTGGGGAGGGAAAAATCCCTGCGTGTTCCCTCCCGCGGATGGCTCCCCCAAAGTGCCAGAGATTCGAGCCCCCCTCCCCATTGCTGGCGTCAGCCGGAGGGCGCGCCGATCTGCGCGCGGGCGAACGAGGAGGGTGGAATCGTGGTCGCGCACGATCAGGGCTCGCGTCGCCTCAGCGGCGAGCCCTGATCCAATCGCGCGCGGGTCAGCCCGCTACCTTGTAAATCGTGAAGCTCCCGCGTGCGCCTTCCTTATTGGGGCCGACCTGACGGATGCGCTCCAGCACCCGCACCTCGATCCCCCTGGCGCTTCTTCAGGCCTGCGAAGAACCCGCGGACCGTGTGCTGCTGCCAGCCCGTCGCCTCGCAGATCTGCGCGATTGTGGCCCCCTCCTCCCGGCGGAGCAGAGCGAGCACCTGCTCCTGCTTCGTGCCCTCCCGTGGCTTGCGGCGCGCGCCGGGCTCCCGCGCGTGGCGGGGCGCCTTGCTGGCGAGGAGGGTGCGCAGGGCTTCCATCGGCGCATCCAGGGCGGCGATGATGTCCGTCTCGCGGTTGGCCTCGTCCTCCCAGGCGGCCAGCACCGCCGCGGCGGCGCCGCGCAGGCTCGCGCGCGGGGCGGGCGTGGGCGCGCCCTGCGCGGCTTCGGGCGGCGGGGCGTCCTCACCGAGCGGCGCCGCCTCCTCCGCGCCCGTGGGCGCCGTGTCGGCCACCGCGTCGCCCTCGCTCGGGTCGATGCCGATAGCGCGCAGCCCGTCGGCAGTGATGCGCGCGACGATCCAGGTGCCGTCCTCATCCTGCCGCCAGCCGAGCCCGACATGCGCCCGCGGGGCATTGATCTCGGTGAGCAGGTTGTTCTTGATCAGGCTGCGGAACACCGCGTTGCGGGCGGCGGCCGGCAGGGTCTTCGGCGCGCGGGCCAGGCCCATCTCATGCTGCGCGGCGGCGCTCAGGATTACGCGCTGGGTGTCGGAAAGCTTCGTCATCGTGGTGGTCTCCGGTGTCGGGTGCCGGTCACAGCCGCTGCACCGGCGCTTGTCCGTGACTAAGTGACATAGTATTCCTGGCGCATGAAACAGCGCACCGCCGCCACTGCCTCCGAACGCCAGGCGAAGTACCGCAGGTCCCGTGGGCTCAGCGCGGTGTTCCTGTCCGAGGCCACCCGTGAGGCGATCAATGCGCTCCAGGTACGGACAGGCCTCAAGAAAGAGCTCTTGGTCGCCCGGGCCATGCAGAGCCTGATGGCGGAGCTGGACCGCGAGGAGCGGCGGCGCGCGGGAGCGTCGGTCCGGGGGTCATCCCGCCGCGCGGCGCGGCCCGGCGGCAAGAGCGAACCTGCCGATGCATCGTCACTTAGTCACAAAAAGAGCCCCCCTTCGAGCGCGACGCCAGGGGAGAGGCCGCCTGGATCGACCGACCTCGCCACCAAAGGGAGTTCGCGCGTTCGGGGCGGGCGCGGCAGACGCGGCGGCGAGTCGCAGGCCGACCAGCCAAACCTGTTTGATGACCTCACGCCGCGCCGCTGATCGGTGATTGCTGTGCAGGTTCTGAGGCTTAGGTGGCGCGTTGAACCGCAGGATCCGGCCGCGAATCTTCGTGACTAAGTGACGCCTCCAGCCCTCTGGCTCTGAGTCGTGACGCCAGCGTGGCCGCATGGCCGCGCCCGATTCCCCCTCCGGACATGGCGCCACAACGGCGCCGCAGCAGGCCCGTCCGACCGCTGAGGTCGGCCGGGAGACCCTGACGCGCCCGACTGACCAAGTGGCTTTGCTGCGGCTGGTCCGTGCCTTGGCTCGGCAGGCGGCACGGGAGGCGTTGGCGCGGCCGGACCCCCCCCACCTCCAACAGCCTCGAGGACCTACCATGACCTTCAGTAATGCCGACCCCGACACCTCGTGCGGGGAGAACACCGCCGAACAGCCGCCCCGCCACCCGACCGGCGGCGCAGCGCGCCAGGCGCGATACCGCGCCATGCATCAGCTGCGATCGATAGATGTGCGCGCTCAGATCCAGGAGCGCATCGCCCGCCTCTGCGCCGAGACCAGCCGCAACACCCAGGCGCTCCTCACGCTCGCACTCGACTGCCTGGAGGAGCGCCTGCACCAGGAACAGCCCAAGTCGGCCACACCGCGCCGCAAGCGATTGGCGGCCGAGGAGCCGTCACCCGTGATGGCAGATCTGTTTGGGCAGGAGCTGTCGTGATGCGCCGAGTGGCACACCGCCCGGCGTCACCGGGTGACGTTGTCGGACAGGGCAAGGAGGTCGTTGGAGCCGGTCGCGGTGGGGCGCCGGGTCGTCACCGGGTGATGCAGGGAGATGAGATCGAGGACGCGGCCTTGGGCAAGCCGGACGCGCAGCGCAGCACGCCCGGCGCCCCCCCGATGTCGACCGCGGCGCTGGCGCGCAGCCTCGGGCTTGGCCGCCGCGCGCTGCCGCCGGGTGGCCGCCTGCGCTCGCTCGCGGACGTCGCCGACTACCTGGGCGTCTCCATCCGCACGGTCCGCCGCCTGATCGCCCGCGGGGAACTGCGGGCGCACCGCGTCGGGCGGAGCCTGCGGATCCAGGACGTCGAGCTGGCGGCCTATGTCGCGACCTCCATGGAGCAGTAATACATGTCCGTATTTGTTCAGTATTGGCACGCCGCCACCCCGCCCTTCTGAGTGCGTATACTGAGTAACCAAAAAAGTTTCCTTGTATCCGCACTCAGAAATGTCTACATTCGACAACAATAGGCCACAGGAGTTCAGTCATGAACCACATGCTCGACCCGCGGACGCTCAGCATGCCGCCGCCCAGCGACTTCTCCCTTGCCGACCTGCGGACCGTCGCGCTGCAGGATGAGGCGCTGCCCGAGCGGCGCCGGGCCCTGATGGCCTCGGCGATCAACACGGTCGGCCGAGCGCTCCGGCGGCCGCTCGAGACCATTCCCGCCGCCCCTGTCCGGCTGCGCCCCCTGCTGGATCCCGTCACGCCGGCAATGGCGCGGCTGACCGCCGGCAGCTGGTCGAATGTCCGCTCCTTGTTGGCGGCGGCGCTCGCACGGGTGACGCCGGGCTTCCTGCCGCAGCGCTTCGACCTGGCGCCCAGCCCGGCCTGGCAGGCGCTCCTCGATCGCGTCCGCCCGGACCGCGACGCGCTGTTCCTGCTCGGACGCTTCGGCCGTTGGGCGACCCAGCTGGGGATCGAGCCCGAGGCGGTCGATGACGCGGTGCTCGAGCGGTACCGCGAGGATCTGGTGCATCGCAGCCTGACCAGCGAGCCGGCCAAGATCCTTCGCAAGACCATCCACGTGTGGAACGGCGCCCTCACCGGCTCCGAGGAGGGCGAGGCTGCCCCGCTGACCCTGCCGACCGGCAAGGTCCGCCACAGCCTGGCGTGGGACGCCTATCCGCCGTCCCTGCTCGAGGAGATCGAGCGCTGGCTCGATCGGCTCGGGCGCGATCCCTTCGCCGATCGCGACTTCCGCGCACTGCGGCCGGCCTCCATCCGGAGCCGGCACAAGTACCTGGCGCTCTATCTCGGCGCCCTGGTGGCGGCCGGCCAGGATCCGGCCGCGATGACCTCACTCGCCGCCGCGGTGACGGTCGAGAACGCCCGCGCGGCCCTGCGGATCATCTACGCCCGGCAGGGCGAGCGCCGCACCCAGCACATCGCCGGCATCGCCGGCGTCGCCTTGATGATCGCCCGGCACTGGCTCGCCATGCCGCACCAGGACTGCGAGGTCCTCCGCCGGCTGGCGCGCAACCTGCGCCCGGACCATGAGGGGCTGGCGCCGCGCAACGAGGCGCGGCTGGCGCAGATCAACGAGCCGCGCCGCCTCGACATGGTCCTGGCGCTGCCCAACACCCTGGCCGGGCGGGTGCGCCGCGCCGGCCCGCCGACCGTGACCCTGGCGCAGACCTTCCAGACCGCGGTCACCATCGAGTTGTTCCTGATGACCGGGCTGCGGATCGCCAACGTGGCGGAGCTCGAGATCGGCAGCACGCTGGTGCTGCGCGAGCGGGGCGGGATCGACATCCTGATCCCGAGGGAGAGCGTCAAGAACCGCACCACCTTCACGGCCGACCTCCCCCCGGTGTCGGCGCGCCTGCTGCGCGAGTACCTCAAGGTGTACCGCCCGCTGCTGGGCGATGCGGCCTCGCCGTGGCTCTTCCCCGGGGCGCGGCCGGGCACCCACAAATCGACCTCGGCGCTGCGCGATCAGGTGACCAAGGCCATGGCCGGCGTCGCCGGCGTGGCGTGGCACCCGCACTTGTTCCGGCACCTGCTGGCGCATCTCGAGCTGAGCGAGAACCCGGGCGCGGACGCCCTGGTCACGCGGGCGCTCGGCCATAAGCGGGCGGATACCACCCGCGCGCATTACTCCGGCTTCCAGACCAAGGCGGCGATCCGCCAGCATGACGAGCTGGTGCTGCGCCGCCGCGCCGCCATGCAGGCGGGGCGCAAGGGGCGGCGCTGATGGAAACGACCGGGCGCCTCTCCCTACCGCTGGCGGATTGGCCGACGACCGACCGCGAGGCGTATGCGGTGGCCTGCCGGCGCGGCGATCCCTTCGAGGAGGGCGGCGGCGCGGCCGGGTGGCGCCCGGCCACGCACACGGCGCGGATCTGGGCCTACGGTGCCTGGCTCAGCCACCTGCAGCGCTTCGGGGTGGACCTCGACATGGAGGCTGCCGCGGAGCGTCTGACCCCCGAACGGGTCAGGGAGCATGTGCGCACCCTGCGCGAGCGCTGCGCCACATATACGGTCGCTGGCCTTCTCGGCCACCTTCTCGGCTTCGTCCTGGCGGTCTGGCCAGGACGTGACTGGCAGTGGCTGTCAGAGGCGCACCGGCGGGAGCAGCGCTTTGCCGAACCGGTCCGCAACAAGGCGGCGCGGATCGTGCCACAGGAGGACCTGCTGCGGCTGGGCTGCGACCTGATGGTCCAAGCTGAGGCCCGCTCCATGCCACCGCCAGGCAGTGTCGGCCCGACCCATCCGGCGCTTGAGTTCCGGAGCGGCTTGCTGATCGCGCTGCTGGCGATGCGGCCGCTGCGCCGGCGGAACATCGTCGAGCTCGCGATCGGCACGACCCTCCGCCAGACCGATGAGGGGTGGGAGATCGCCCTGCCGGGCGCCATCACCAAGAATCACACGCCGCTGGTGCAGTCCGTCCCCACCGTGCTGGTGCCGCCGCTCGAGGCGTATCTGACGCGCTACCGTCCGCGCCTCGCCGAGGTACATGGCCGCGGGCCGGCGAGCACATTTCCTCACCCGCCAGGCAACGCCCTGTGGCTGTCGCGCTGGGGGGCACCGCTGACCTACGGCGGCGCCCGTTCGCTGGTGGAGCAGCACACCCGCGAACGCTTTGGCCATCACGTGAACTGCCATCTGTTCCGCGACTGCGCGGCAACCTCGCTGGCCGAGGACAATCCCGAGCACGTGCGCATTGCCGCCGACCTGCTGGGACATCGCAGCTTCGCCACCACGGCGCGCTATTACATCGCCGCCGGGCAGCGTCGGGCGCTCCGGCGGGTGCAGGGCACGATCCTCGCGCATCGCCGAGGCGCAGGCGGTACGGGGAGGTATGCTGAACTCCCTCTGGAGTCGGAGCGGTCGTGATGACGCGAATCGCGATCTACGCGCGCTACAGCAGCGACGCGCAGTCGGAGCAGTCGATCGACGATCAGGTGCGGGTCTGCCGAGCGCGCGCTGAGCGCGAGGGGTGGACGGTGGTGGAGGTCTACGCCGACTACGCCATCAGCGGGGCGAGCGCCGCGCGCCCGCGCTTCCAGCAGATGATCGCGGACGCGCGGGCCCGCCGTTTCGAGGTGATTCTCGCCGAGGCGCTCGACCGCCTCAGCCGCGATCAGGAGCATGTTGCCGGCCTCTTCAAGCAGATGAGCTTCGCCGACGTGCGGATCGTGACCCTCGCCGAGGGTGACATCAGCGAGCTTCATATCGGCCTCAAAGGCACGATGTCGGCCCTGTTCCTCAAGGACCTGGCGCAAAAGACCCATCGCGGCCTGGAGGGGCGGGTGCGCGCGGGCCGCAGCGGCGGCGGCCTCAGCTACGGCTACCGCATCCGCCGCGGGCTGCGCCCCGATGGCACGCCGATCACCGGCGAGATGGAGATCGCGGACGTGGAGGCGGCAATCGTGCGCCGGATCTTCGCCGCCTATGCCGCGGGCCAGTCGCCGCGCTCGATCTCCAAGGTGCTGAACGCCGAGAGCGTGCCGGGTCCGCGCGGTGGCAAGTGGACCGCGTCCCTGCTGCTCGGCGGTGCCGGGCGCGAGACCGGCCTGCTGCGGAGCCGGCTCTATGTCGGCGAGCGGGTGTGGAACCGGCAGCGCTTCATCAAGGATCCGAGCACCGGCAAGCGGGTCGCGCGGCCGAACCCGCGGGAGGCCTGGATCACGGCCGCCGTGCCGCACCTCGCCATCATCGATCGGGAGACCTGGGATCTGGCGCAGGCGCGCCTGTCCGCTACCCGGCGGATCTTCACGAACCCGGAGGGGACGGCGGAGA
>NZ_STGD01000020.1 GCF_005222755.1 Roseomonas sp. HF4 | reverse complement strand
TGGTGCGCGAGATCGGGATCTCCGAGCGTAGGGCCTGCGCGGTGCTGGGGCAGCACAGATCAACGCAGCGGAAGGTACCGCGCGGGGCGGACGACGAGGCCCGGCTGACGGCCGACATCATCGAGCTGGCGAAGCGCTACGGGCGATACGGCTATCGCCGGATCACGGCGCTGCTGCGGCGGGCGGGCTGGACGGTGAACCGCAAGCGGGTGGAGCGGATCTGGCGTCGGGAAGGCCTGAAGGTGCCGCAGCGGCAGCCGAAACGCGCCAGGCTTTGGCTGGCGGACGGGTCCTGCATCCGGCTGCGGCCGGAGCGGCCGAACCACGTCTGGGCCTACGACTTCGTTGAGGACCGGACCCGGGATGGGCGGAAGTTCCGGATGCTGTGCGTGGTGGACGAGTTCACGCGCGAGGCACTGGCGATCCGCGTTGTCAATCGGCACGCAAACGGGACCCCCGATTGGAGTGGGCCCCTGGGGCCGGACATGGGTCAGGCTGCAGCTTTGACAGGGCGCCGGGCCTGTTGCTCCTCGAACTGCACGGGGCTGAGGTAGCCGAGAGCCGAGTGCAGCCGCTTGCAATTCTAGACATTCTCGATGAACCGCGGGAGATCTGCGGTGACGTCCTCGAAGGTCTCGTAGGCCACGGGGCTGACCACTGCCATCGTGGTTGTCGGCATGTGGCTGCTCACCATCGCTGTAGGTGAATGGGTCGTCCGAAGGCTTGCATTACCCAGACCACTGCAGCCCGTCAGCACCTTGACCCAGTCAAGTCAGCGCCGGGGGAAGGCAGGTGAACATCGGCAAGGCAGACAGCCATGGAGGTAGCCTCGATGACGGAGACGCGGAGCATGGATCCGTCAAAAGCTTCAGATGGTCTCAACGAAGACTTGGCCCGTTTTCCTGCTCGCATTGGCCAGCGTTTCCGCGTTGGCCGCAGACGCCAGGGTGCGCCGGATTGCCTTCAACAGCGCATCGCCAGTGTCCATGGCGATGACCATCAGCGCGCCGCTGACCGTTGCCCCCCGCCGCACCGAAGTTTTCGCTCTCGAAGTGCGGATCTCGGGCAAGTGGGGTTCGAACCGAGGCAAGTGCCTACCGCGCTGAAACCGGCCGTTTACCTGAGATCTTGAGTTCCGTACTAAATCAGCCAAGTCAGGAGGTCCGGAGAGAACTGGCCTCCGGCGAGCGATATTCGTCCGTCTCCGCGTCCGGCCGGTCGAGAGGTCTGCACCGCAAACCCGAGGAAACCTGCCACTCAGCGCAGCGTCCGGTCCGGCGGAGAGCACGTCACGGATCGGAACCGGCTGAGGGAGTGCGCCGGGATTCGAACCGTCGCCGATTGCCGGTCCAGATCACCAACAGAGTGCTGCTCGCGATGAGTGCGGAGCGGCCAGCGGATGCCAAGCAATACCTCGCGGCCTTCCGCAACCACGGCGGATTTGACGGGGACTACGCGCGACGACATCACGCAGCGTCGCGTCACCCTGCTCCAGTCGGTGTGGCTTCCGATCGGCGGCCACTGGTATCCGGGCGAGAGGATCCTGATCGACGCGTTCTGGCAGACCAGCGAGCCGCCGCAGGGCGTCTGGATCTCGCGGCGGGAGGTCCAGTCCAGTCGTGGGCACGGCTGAACCTCAGCCCGCGCGCCGCGGGCCGACGGTGCGCAGCGCCGTCTGTACCTGGCTGCGCTGCATCGCGATGACCTCGGCCAAGGCCAATGCGGAGCCCGCTTGCGCCTGCATGCCGGAATTGCCGAGCCTTGCCGCATAGGCCGGGTCGCCGAGCGTGTCGGACAGCGCCGCCGCCATCCTCTCCCGCGCGCCGGGCGGCATGCCACGCCAACCAAACAGTGCCGTGAACGGGTCGTAGGCGAGGCCCGGCGCGGCGGCCTCCACCATGGTCGACACATCCGGTAGGCTCGGAGCGCGAAGACGGGAGGTGGTCGCGAGCGCGCGGATGCTCCCCTGGCGGACCGCCGCAAGCGCCGGCGTCAGTGGCAGGATCGCCGCCTGGATGCGCCCTGCGACGAGGTCGATCACCGCCTGCGGCGAGCCGCGATAGGCGACGAAGGGCATGTCCATCCCGTGCCGGTGCAGAAACAGCCGGAAGGCCAGTTCCATGAAACCCGGCACCGAGTACCAATTGAGCGCACCCGGGGCCGCACGCGACGCCGCGACGAGGCCCGCGACATCCCGCGCCGGGGAGGCCGCGGTCACCGCGAGGCAGAGGAACTCGCTCGCCACCAGGCCGAGGGGAAGCAGGTCCTGTTCCGGGTCGTAGGGCAGCCGACCTTCGAAGGTATAGGGCACGGTCGAGGCGATCGCGCTCGGCGCGAGCAGCAGGGTCTCGCCCGGACGTGCGCTCGCATGTGCCTCGCCGGCGATCGCCATGCCGCCGGCGCCGCGGTTTTCCACCATCACAGGCTGGCCGAGGCGCGGCGACAGCCCCTCGGCGAGCAGGCGCGCGATCAGGTCGATGCCGGAGCCCGGCACCCCTGCCGCGATCAGGCGGACGGGGCGGTCAGGCCAGGCCGCCGACTGCGCCGCGGCGCCACCCCCGCCGAGGACGAAGCCGAGGCCGGGGCCGAGGCCGCAGGCGGTGCGGCGGCCGAGGGACCGGGGGGTGTCGGACATGGGGTGGTTTCCTCCCTGGGTGCCCGTCGCGGGGGCCGGCGTCCGGCCCCGGGGCGGGCGTGGGTCTCATGGGCATCGACGAGGCGGGCCATGAGGTCGAGCATCGTCTCGGCCTCGGCCTCGGTCAGCGGCGCGAGCAGGCGGCGCGCCACTGCGCGGGCCTGCACCGCGAACTCCGCGCGCAGCACTTGGCCCGCCGGCGTGAGGACGTAGGCATTGGCGCGCCGGTCCTGCGGGTTGGCGCGGCAGGCGACGAGGCCGCGCGCCTCCAGCGCCGCGAGCGCTTGGCCGGTCGAGGTCGGGTCGATGCCTATCGCCGCCGCCAGCCAGTTGCGGTCCATCCCCGGCGTGGTCTGGATCTGCGCGATCAGCGCGACGTTCCAGACGGCAAGGTCGAAGCCGGCATGCGCCTCGCTCTGAAAGGTGTTGGCGATCTGCCATAGGCGCCGCGCCAGGTATTGGGGGATGCGCCGGTGGATGACGGGGACGGGTTGGCTCGACGGGGGATCGGTCCGGTGGGGCATATGAGAAGAATACTTTGTATTATCCCTGCGGCAAGAAGAATTCTTCGCATTTATGCCGGCCGCCCCGTCCGCCCCGGCTTTGCGCGATGAGGCGCACCATTCAATGGACAGGCGCGCTGAAATTCGCAGCAAGGCCCGCACCCTTGGATTGGACGCCGTGGGCGACGCGCGCGGTTATCTCGGGCTCGAAGCGCGCGAGCGCATGATACCCCTTCGTACCCAGCGCATTATGGATTTACCGGTCGAGCTGACGCGAAATCGGCGAGAGAACGGATGCGTCCTGTCTCGGCAAGGAGGTCATTCCAGGCGGAGCGGCAGGCGTCCACGTGCCGGCGGACAGGTTGAGTTGACGCACTGCTCAGAGCGCACGGCCTTCCGCGCCATGACCGTCCGCGATCTCGAGGATCAGTTTGCGGCGGACAGCGTCGCCGAAGGCGCGGATATCCTCCGCCACCACCACGAAGGCACTCGGCCCGCCGATGACGGCATCGCGGTAGTAGTCCGCGAGCCTCGCGCCGGCCCCGAACATCCGGGCCAGCTCTGGGTCTCCCTCGATCGTTAGGCCGTTGATGGTCGTGCCTTCGGCGACGGCGCGGTCGCGTGCCTCCTCGACGGGTGGCCCCTCATTGTTCGGTCCGTCGCCGGAGACGTCGATGACCCGGCGCGGGGCGTCCCAGGGCGCGCGCGCGAGCACGTCGCGCGAGAAGTCGATGGCGCGGGAGATGCAAGTCAAGGAACCGTTCGGGAAGGCCTCCGCGGCGGCTTCCTCGGGGACCGGCGCCCAGGCGGTGGACAGCGCCTCGCCCCAGGCCTGGGCGTCGCGCATGCCGACGATCCGCCTCCAGGGTACGACCAGCTTCTGGAAGCCAAGGCCGGCCCAGGCGACGGCGGCGACGCCGATGGCCCCGACCGGGCCGGAGGCGATGGCGCCGAGCACCAGCGGATGGCGCAGCCCAGCCCGATAGCCGCGCTGCTGCATTCGCGCCTCCTCCGCGCTGATCGAAGCCGAGACGTCGACGGCGAGGACCAGCAGCAGGTCGACGCTGTCATGCGTTCCCGCGCGCCGCCGAGCGTCCGGAAGCAGGAGTCTCGGACGCCACATGATCGCCTTTCCTCCACTCGCGGCACCTGCCCATGCACGATCGATCTAATCGAAACCTTCCCGGATGGGCTCTGAGGCTGGAACCCGATGATTTGCACCAACAGCGCGGCGCGACATGGAGCTGCATTCCATGGGGGGCTACGCGGGCGGCTTCGTCGGGCCGCTGCTCTGCCGTGTGGTGCTCCACCTCACGGTCCGCGCGTGCGAGCTGGCCTGGGGCCTCGCCTTCGGCCATGTCGCGCTGATCGTGCTGGCGGGCTACGCAGTGCTACGGCACCTGGGACAGGAAGGCTGATCCTGGCTGGGGCCCGCCAGCGGAAGCCGGGCCGACCGCGCCGGATCAGTTAATCGCGAAGCAGTAGAACAAGCCGGCGCCGCCCGTGCCGCGCAGCGCGTCCTGCGAGCAGCCGCCGCGCGACGCATGGGACGCATTCCAGAAGGAGGCACGCGGGTCGTTCGGTAGCCCCATGCGATCATGGTGCCCGAGCATCGCCGCGCCGTCCGACCCGCTGTAGGTCCAATTGCGGCAGGTCCTGTCCTCGGCGCCAGCAAACGCGGTGCCATCCTCCTGTGAGCCGGTCAGCATGTCGTGGGTGTTCGGCTGGTCGCCGCGCCCGTTCACGACGGCGCCGCGCTCGGTCAGCGCGGTCTGCTTCGTCAGGTTGTTCTGCCCGTGCAGTTCGGCGACGCTCTGCGCGACCAGCACGCCCTGAGCGTTGCGCCAAGGCCCGGCGCCGATGCGGTCTCGCGCGTTGATCGCCGCCGCCCCGCCTACCGCTTGGGTGCTGAGATAGGCGCGCCAAGTGCGGCCGCCCGCGCCGGCCGCCTGGGCGAGCGACTGGCAGTGCACATCCGCCCCGGCAAGGCCACCGAGGTTGGCGCCATTGCCGGTGCCGACGCTCGTCACGAAGAACGTCATCGCGGCCGGGTTCGCCGTCGGCTGGGACTGGACGCGGATCGGACCGAGTGCTGCGAGCACCGCCACGGCGACAAGGGGCGGGATGAGCCTGTTCATCTCACTTCCTCAATTGCGGGCGACGTCAGTCGCGCCCCACGGGCGAAGTCGGGCAGTGACCTTCCCGGTATGGACCGACATTTCACAGATGGCCGAGCGATCCACCCATCGGACCTGCAGCGTATCGGTGATCCGGCGGCTCTTGCAACAGTGCCAGCGCCCGGATGATGCCGAATGCTGCAGGACCGCCCCCAGCCGCTGAGCGGCCCGCCAGTGCCGGACAGCGTGATTACGAGGGTGCCCGGCCTTTAGAATTCGCCGGGGTGGGCGGCGGCGTGACCGAGCGACGCGGTTAATGAAACAGGTCCAGCGGCGGGAAGCGCAGCGTCTGGATCGCGTCAGCCCAGCGGACCAGCAATTCGGAGGCATGCCCCGCAGGGCGCCCTGGAAACATCACCACCGCGCCGGCCAGCACAAATCCCTGGCCTGGCACGACCCAGTCCAGGACGCGACCCGCCGCGGCACCCTCCCCGACCATCCCGAAGCGGCGCAGCCCCTCGACCACCACGGGGGCTGCCAAACTGGCATCGGCTTCTGTGTCGTAGGCCAGCACGACAAGCAGGATTGGCACCTGGCGCTGCGTACCGGAGGCCAGGATGGCGAAGCCAAAGGGCGACAGCCGCGCATCGTCTGGCTGCACGCCGTCGGGCAGCGGCTGCCCGCGATAGTCGGGGTCCGCCCGTCGGCGGTCGGTCTCACCACGCGCGAAGGCATCCGGCCAATGCGCGTAAGCCTGTGAGATCTCGATGCCGCCCGGCAGCCTTTGGCGCAGCGTTGCGATCACATTGACCATGACCTGCGCCGTCGCCGGGCGATCGGCGAGCGGAACATGAAGACGTGCAGCCAAGGTTTCGATGCCTGGACGGGACACCGTGCCGGCCAGGGTGTCCCCCGTCAGCAGTAGGCGCTGCGGCTGACCGCTGAAGGAAAACGGATCGCGCGGATCGGCCCGGGCGACATCGATGTCGTCCTCGTCCCGCCACGAGAAGAAGGTCCCACCCGTGGCAGGACTCTCGCTGAAGCCTCGGGCCCGCAGCCGTGCTGCGGCGGTGGCGGCAAATCCCGCCTCGCCCCAGAGAATCGTCAGGGGCTCGTTGGGCGTGCCGGCAAAGAGACCGCGTCTGATTGCGTCTGGGGGCGCGCCAAGCGCACCCGTAACGCCGTCGGGCAGAGTGATTGCCTCGCCGGCGCCGCCAAGCGGCTGGGCGAGGCCGCGCCCGATATCGCCCTCGGCCCGCAGCCGAGCGAAATGCGCGTATTCGAAAATCCTCGAAGTCCCGCCGGATTCGACGGGATCGGGCAGTAGGGCGACGGCCTCCTCAAGATCCGGCCAAGCAGATGCCTGCCCAGCGCCCAACAGCAATGCCAGGGCGAGGCAGACCAGGCGAAGCCGACGTGTGAGGCAAAGCTGTGACATTGCGAGGCCCCCCCGGCCAAGTTAGCAAGTGCACAGCATCCACCGTGCCGGCCTCACGGTATCGCGAGGATCTCGCCGATCGCAATGCCGCCGCCGCACCGCTGATCCCCAGGCTAGAGAGAGTCTGCACAGCCGTGCGGAGCGTCTCCTTGACGGCTCCGTGAAGTCCCAACAGCCTTCTCCGCTCAACCGCAGCGCGCGCACATGTGACGCACGCCATGCTACCGGAGTTGCCGATGCGTTCCCTTGCCCCTTTCCTCATATTTGTATGTCTCGCCATGCCAGTCGGGGCGCAGGAAAGAGTGCGCGGAGGGCCGCTGCCGAGGCCCACAGAACTGCTTTTGCTGCCCGACACGCCACGCGGCCATCAGGCCGCGCCGATGCCAGGCAATGCATTCCTGGAAACACAACGCCGGCTGCTTTTCGTCATACGATTCGACCGGGCGTCAGCAGGCCAGGAAATCAGTGTGCGTATCTTCTCGGTCAACACCACACAGAGCAATGGGGCCACCGTCGGCCAAACCGCAATTGCCATCGAGAACGCCGGCACTCTCCCGATCGCCGTGTCCTTGCCCCGCAACTGGCCTGTTGGCGAATACGGCATCGCCCTGTCCCGGAACGGACAGGCGATCGCAACTCTGCCCTTCCTGGTCCGCCCCGAATCGCCCCGCAATGGGCCGATCACGGTGGGCGAGATTTTGGTGGAACGCTCGCTCGGCCAAGGTCAATTTGAGTCTGCGCCGCGGCCACGCCCGAGTGATCGCAGCATTTTCTTTGCTACCCGCGCCCAGGGATCCCGCACGGATGGGGCACGGATAACCTGGATCTTCACCGCGGTCGAAACGGCAGGCGGCGCGGCGGAAGTCGCGCGCGCGATGATCGAGCGGCAGTATATTGAAAACACGCCACTGGAGTTCGATGTTTCCATGCCGCGCGATTGGCCAGTCGGGCGCTACCGCTTGGACCTTCTGATCGACAACGAGCCAGCGGCTTCACGTGAGATCACTATCGCACCTTGATCGTCAGTGCTCCGTAACGGCGCTCGCCCCACCGCCCGTGCCGCAGCCGCTCAGTAGCACCAAGGCGCTCAGCCTCACGAGCTGCCGCATCCGCCGCCCTCCTTGTCCTCTGTTCCTCGCGCGCGGCTTCGGCGTGACGGGCATCGCGGCCCTCGCGCCGCCCGGCCAGATACGCGGCGCCGATGGCTACCCGTGCTGCCCCCGCGAGTGCAAACCAGCCCTGCACCCGCGCACAGACCGCGGTGATCACGCCATGCGCTCCCGTCGTAGCAGGAAGGCCACGGCCACCGCTGCGACAGCGACCACCAGCGCCACGCCGATCCAGACCGGCACGCCGGCCAGCGCCTGCAGCGCGGGCGCCGCGGTCGCCGCGGGCGCGACATGCCGGCTGGCGATGAATTCCCCGCGTGCCCACAGCCCGACCTTCGCGGCATGCCGGTTCACCAACCCTGGCACGGTGACGAGCCGCCCGTTCTGGCGCTGCTTCACGTAGAGCCCCATGCGCCGGAGCGCGCCGTCATAGTCGCCCCGGTTGAGCGTCGCCGCGATGTTCGCCAGCGGCTTCCCCGCCACCGTGCTGTGCCCAAGGCTGAACGCGAAGAACATCAACGCTCCGTGCTGACCATTGGTGAGTGGCACTGTAACGACGCGCGCATTACCGGGCCGTGCCCGAGATGCTGAACGACCTGGCTGCGAACCGGATCCAAATCGCCGCGTTGCCGCTCGCGACCGCACTGCCGCAAGCCCGGGCCGGGCGGATCAGGCTGCTCGCCGTGACCAACGCCGTACGTTCGCCCGCCGCGCCAGAGGTGCCGACGGCCACTGAGCAGGGTTTTCCCGACTATGTCTTCGAGGGCTTCGTCGGCGTCTTCGCTGATGCCCGGCAGCCTGCGGCGGTGCGCGCAGCGCTGGTGGAAGCGGCGCGCGCCGCGGTGGCGGAGGAGGCGTTCGCCGGCCGCGTTCGCACCGCCGGGCAGACGCCCTTCGCCGGCGGGGAGGCTGACCTCGCCGCCCGCGTCGCCGCGCAGCGCACCCTTGTGGAGGCTGGGCTGCGGCACGTCGGGCCGGCCTGACCCACGCAATGCGGGCTTGGCGGCTTCGGACGTTGCCGGCGATCATTAGGTGATGACCACCTCGGCCTGTGCCGCCAGCGGCACCAGCACATCCGGCTGGGCGAACTCGGCCGGTCTGCCAGCAATCAGTTCCTCGCCCAGCCCGCGCGCCCGCGCCGACATGCCGGACAGCGCGATGCGCCCGCCATGGGCCAGAATCTCGGCCAGGTGCGCACCGAGCCACCCGGTGCCCTGGCCCTCGTGCGGACTCAACGAATGCTCCAGTGCTCAGGGCGATTTGCTTCCAGCGCAGCGACGTGGGCTGGCCGAGCAATTGCGCGATCGCGGTAAGCGGCCAGGGTGTCGGTCAGCGGCAGGCCATGCGGCAGCGCCATCGCGAAGCACGAGGTGAGCAGGATATCGGCACCGCTGAACGTCTCGCCCATCAGCCAGGGGCGGCCATCGGCAAGCGTGTCAGACACCGCCTGAACCTGCTTCAGGAAATAGACCTTCGCGGCCTCAACAGCGGCAGGTGCGTCACCATAGACGTGTGCCAGCCCGACATGGCGACGCAGCACGTAGAGGCTGGTCGCATCGAGCTCTGTCATCAGGAAGAAGCACCATGCGTCGTAGCGGGCGCGGCTGCGCGGGTCGCTAGCTGCCGCCGGCGCGTCGGGAGGACCATAAGTCGCGTAGAGATAGTTCACGATCGCCGCGCTCTCGGTCAGCGTGAAGTCGCCATGCTGCAGCACCGGGACCTTGCCGCGCGGGTTGAGCTTGGTGAATGTTTCGTTCGGTGCGCCGCCGGCGCGTGGCTGGATCGGTTCGCAGTGGTAGTCGAGGCCCAACTCGTGCAGCGCCCAATGCGCACGCAGGGTACGCGGGGTCGCGCAGCCCCAGAGCACGATTCTGTCGGTGTCGACCATACCCAATGACTCTCGCAGCGGATTGGCTTCTGGCGGAGCCTAGCGCAGCGGAACTGCGGCTGCCCACTCCGGAACACCGCCCCTATAATGGCGAGTACCCGAGCTCTGCCGCATCGAAGTCGCTTGACCAGCGGGCCGCTCGCTCGCCAACCTTTGACACTTGAATCAGTGGTGAACGACATGACCTCACCCGGCATTGTCGTACTCGATCGCGCAGGCCGCATCGGCTTCGTCACCGATGTGGCCGAGGCGATGTTGCGCCTCGGTGACGGCGTGTCGGTCCAGTCGGGCAGGCTGGCGGGACGCTGGGGTGGCCCCCGGCTGGACGAGGCCGTCGGAGCCGCCCTTGCCGCAACGCCCACCGACCGTCTGGCCCCGCTGCGCGCCGTGGCGCTTCGGAGGCGCGATGGCTTGCCCCTCATCGCCACCATCTCGCCGTTGGCGACCACGGCCACCGGTCCTGTCGGCGCGTTGGTGCTGCTGCACGATCCGGAAACTGCGCCGCGACCAGGGACGGATCTGCTGCGTCAGGCGTTCGGGCTGACCGTAGCAGAAGCGGCTGTCGCCGTCGGCCTACTCCAGGGCGCCACGCTTCGCGAGATTGCGGAGCAACGGGGCGTCAGCGTGAATACTGTTCGCACCCTGATGTCCCGGCTGATGGACAAGACCGGGACGCATCGCCAGGCCGATCTGATCCGACTGCTCATGCCGCTGGCCCTCACCGAGGCCGTGCAGGCGGGATTTGCGGCGGGCTTCGCGATGGGGACGGCCGCCTCGGGACTGCCAGGCTGGCCGCTGCGGCCCCTTGACCTGTTCCGTGGCGACCTCGCGCAGGCCAGCCGCCAGGAAGCGCGTGTCTCGCACCTGGAGTTCGCGCCAGGGAGGACGACCTCCCTGCACCGGCACGCAGACCTGCACGAGATCGTCTACGTCCTGGACGGCAGCCAGCACGGCGAATGGGGTGCGGATCAGCGGCGCATCAGCGGCTCGGGCGAATTGCTGCATTTCGGTCCCGGGGTCATGCATCGCGGGCGCAACGCCGCTGCAGGAACGACTCGCTTGCTGCTTACGCGGATCTTCCGTGCCGGCGCGGCCCGCACGGCCGCGCGTCATGCATCCGCATGACGACGATGCGCATTCCGCTCGCCTAGCCTCCCCTCGGGACTTCATGGCGAGGCATCAGGAACATGCACATCACGAGGCGGGGCGCGCTCGCGCTCGGCGCGCTGGCCGGAATGGCGCGGACGGCCGAGGCCACGACCACACTCGATCGGACGGCGCGGATCGTGATCGGGCTTCCGCCGGGCGGTCCCTACGATACCCTCGCCCGGCTGCTCGCCGAGCAGCTGCGTGGCCGCTGGGCGCCGCAGGTGATCGTCGAGAACCGGCCGGGCGCCAGTGTACGCCTGGCCGCCGAGGCAGTGAAGGCAGCAGCGCCGGACGGCGCCACGATACTGCTGACGCCATTGCCTGTTATGACGCTGACGCCGGTCGCGATGCCGCGCACCACCCGCTACGATCCCTTCACGGACTTCACCCCCGTCGCAACCATCGGCGTCACCCGCTTCTGCTGGCTGGTGCGGGCCGATCATCCCGCGCGCGACCTTCCCGCGTTCCTCGCCTGGGCGCGTGGACGCGGCGGCGCAACCTTCGCTCCGCCGGTGGTCGGTGCCCCACAGCACCTGATCGGACTCGCAGTTTCGCAGCGCTCGGGGGTTCCGCTTACGGCTGTGTCCTACCGAGGCGCGGCGCCCGCCTTGCAGGATCTGCTCGGGGGCCAGATCGACAGCTACATCGGTGTGCTCGGTGACGGGATCCCGGCGGTCCGCGGCGGCCTCGCGCGAATGCTGGCCGTCAGCGGTTCGCGGCGGCTCGATAGCCTTCCGGATGTGCCAGCGCTGATGGAAGCCGGTTTTGCCGAGCTTCCCGAGGACGAGGCGACTGGCGCCGTGATGCTGCCAGCAGGAGCCGCCGACCGGGTCGTCATGGCATTGCATGCTGCAGTGGTCGAAGCGGTCGCCGCTGCGCCCCTGCGCCAGCGCCTCGCCACCACCGAAACCGCTCCACAGGTCCTTGCCCCGAACGACCTCGCGGCGCGCATGCGTGCAGAACGGGCCCTCTACGAATCGATCGTGCGCGCCACTGGCTTCAGGCCCGAGGAATGATGAATGGCGTTGTCGGTCACGGTGATGGTGAGGAGCCGGGCGCGAAAATGGACGGCCGTGACATCGGCGTATCGCCGAGGCGTTGCCGCCGATTTTTGGAAGGCTGTGCCCTACACCGAGAGGACATGCTGATGCGACGTCGCCCGCTACTGACCACGATCTTCGCGCTCAGCGCCCCCGCAACGCTCGCCGTGTCGCGTACCGGCCTTGCGAATACCTGGCCTGCTCGCCCAGTTCGTCTTGTCGTGCCGTTTCCGCCGGGGGGATCGCCTGACCTTTTGGCCCGGCGCCTCGCTGATCGGATGGCAGCCACGGTGCCCCATCCCGTCATTGTCGAGAACCGCCCCGGAGCGGGCGGCACCATCGGTGCCGATATCGTCGCGAAATCCGCGCCGGACGGTCATGTGCTCGGCCTCAGCAATCTGGCGCCGCATGCTGTGGGGCCGGCCGTCTACCCGACTATCCCTTACGACCCACTACGGGACTTCACGCATATCGCGCTGCTCGGCGAGTTCCCGCTGGTCCTCGCGATTTCGGCCGACCGGCCTTGGCGCGACCTTGACGCCTTCCTCGCTGCGGCACGCACGCGGCCAGCGACCCTCAACGTTGGCACGCCGGGCAATGGCACAGCGGCGCAGGTCAGCCTGCACATGCTGCGCACGCTTACCGGAGCGGAGACGGTACACGTGCCGTTTCGCGGCGGCACGGCTGCGGCATTGGAGACGGTGGCCGGGCGCATCGACGCAACGGTCGCAGGGTTTGGCGAACTGTCCGGGAACGATCGGCTGCGCTTCCTGGCCATGGCGTCGACGCAGAGGCTTCCGACGCGTCCCGAGGTGCCTACCTTTCGCGAGCAGGGCGTCGATCTGGTCGCCACCGTCTGGTTCGGGCTCTGCGCGCCAGCAGGGCTCGCGGCGGACCTCGTCGACCGTTTGCACGCCGCATCAGAGGCGGCGATGTCAGCCCCAGACGCGGTGGCGTTGACGGCGCGGCTGGGCGGCGTGCCGCGCCGTTCGCTGACGCGTACTGAGATGGCCAATTTCGTGAGGTCAGAGGCGGAGAGATGGGGTGCAGCGGCTCGCGCTGCTGGCGTACGAGCGGAGTAGACCTCGTCGCCAACAGCTCCCTGCCAGGGCGTCTTCGCCTGTAGCACCGGTTGCACCCATGCGGCTGGTCCCGATGTCCTATCGCTCTGGATCAACGCCGGGGGCTGCCGCTCAAACGATCTTGCACTCTACGACCTGCACCGACAGCGCTGCCGCCGCGAGGTCAACCGTCGAGGCGCTGACGTTTCGGGCCGTAAGCCGCACGCTGTTGTTCAACCACACTTGCAATCCAGCACCAACGCGATGCTGCTGGTGTCGAGCGAGGCGTCCGCGAAATTGCCCCGCCGCGCGCCCGGCACCGTCACGTCGACGTTGCCGATGCACTTACCTTCAATGCAGACTACCAAGACGGGGAAGGACAGGGCCCACGAGAGGAATCGATGAATACAGTCAAAGGCACTTTGGCCCAAAAGCGTGGCGCCCTGGTCCATGTGAGTTCCGACGACATGGTCGTCGAGGCTCTGCGCCAGATGCGCGACAACCGCGTCCGGTCGGTGTTGGTTATCGACGACGACGTGCTGGTCGGTATCGTGACCCAGGGTGACTGCGCCATCAAAGTGCTGCTGCCCGGGCTCGATGCGAAGCACACGCGGGTAAGCCAGGTGATGACGGGCAACCCGGTGACGGTCAAGCCGGAGGACCAGCTGGAAGGCTGCATGGCAATGATGGCGGCGCGCGGCTTTCGCCATCTGCCTGTGCTGGACGCGGGCAAGGTCGTGGGCGTGATTTCGATTGGAGACGTCGTCAAGGACATCATTCGGGATTTGGAGCGCAACGTGGGCGACCTGATGGGTTACGTCATGAGGGACGGCCCCGGGGGCTGACATACGAACGGCAGTGGCGCCGCCGGCGTCATCTTTCGATGATGCTGCGATCGTGGTGCCGATGGACTTGGGGACCCGGACCCGAGAGCGCGGGGACCGCCGGATACGCCGCATGGTGGGGCGGATCGGTGGCGGTGATGGGGATGGCGGCTAACCCGCTGGTGCCCACCAGGCTCGCCGTCATAAGGCCGGCTGCATCATCAGCGATCGACCGTGCCTGCTGTCGCTCGGCACACCCGCCTGGAGCGCCGGGCACGGTCGACGCGATGATGGTCAGCGGCAGATCACCCGATTGAATGCGCGATCCGCCGCCATTGCGTCCATCATGCGCGCCAGCGCCGGCGCGGTCGCGAGTTTCGTCGCCGCCTGCCGCTGAATCTCGGCCGGGAACTCCGTCACCCGCGGACACGGGCGATCAGAAATCGCCGCGCCGCAGCCGCTCAGCAGCGCCAGTGCGCTCAGCATTGCGAGCTTCCGCATTCGCCGCCCTCCTCGTCCATTGTTCTTCGCGCGCAGCTTCGGCGTGCCGTGAATCGCGGCCGTCGCGACGCCCGGTCAGATACGCGGCACCGAGCGCGTCCATCGCCAAGCCTACGAGTGCCACCCACCCCTGCAGGCGCGCCCACGCCGCCGCGATCACGCCGCACGCTCGGGGCGCAGCATAACGGTCATGGGGCGCGTCGCTTCGTCACCTGCACCGAGAGCGTTGCCGAGCTCAGGTCGAACGTTGCCGGCGCGATGTTCCTGGCCACGATGCGCACGGTGTTGTTCGACCAGGCCGCGGCGTCGAGCTCGATGAAGCGCGTCGACGAGGCCAGCGCGGCCTGGGCCTGGTCCCCCTGCCGAGCACCGTTGACGGTGACGTCGAGCAGGCTGGTTGCCCCCGGCGCCAGGCTCGGCAGATCCCACGACACCTCCGCGGCGAACTCCCGCTGCCCGACAGGCAGGGCGGGCGTGCCGCAGAGCAGCGCCGGTGCCGCCTCCGGCAGGCCATAGAGCCGGAGCGCCTCGACCTCGATCTGCCCGTCGAAGCCGACGATGCCGATCTGCGCAAAAGCGACCCCCGGCCCGAGCCGCACCGTCATGCGCTTGTTCAGCGAGGCGTCCGCCATGGCCGCGCCGCCGGTCCAGGCCTTGGACGGGATGTTCCACAGCAGGGTGGTGATCGAGGCCAGCGCATCGCCGGCGAGGTTCTCCCGCACATTCATCGCCGCATCGAAGCAGCGCACGAAGATGCGCCCCCCGTCGGCGCCACCGACGAGCGAATGCACCAGCGCGAACTCCTTGGCCTGGGAGCACTCCACCACGAAGGCCAACCCCCGCTGCGCGGCGAGTAGCAGCCCGCGGGAGGTCGCCGTGATGTCGTCCAGCCCGTTGAAGGACAGCCCGGCGAGCGTCGTGGCGGAGGTGGTCGAGGTGGCGACGACTGCCAGCCCCTCAACGCCGATCTCGGTCGCGCTGTGCCGGAAGGCCTTGGCCCGGACATTCGGCACGGAGCCGAGCAGCCGCAGATGGCGCGACGCCGGGGCACGATGGCGGTTGAGCACGGTGTTGCCGCAGCGGGTGGCGGTCGCGGCGTAGTCGATGGTGACCTGGTAGGTGTTGGACCAGGCGACCTCGTATTCGCAATCCTGC
This sequence comes from Roseomonas sp. HF4, assembly GCF_005222755.1. GTDB lineage: Bacteria > Pseudomonadota > Alphaproteobacteria > Acetobacterales > Acetobacteraceae > Neoroseomonas. Next base: position 47,222 of record NZ_STGD01000020.1, on the reverse strand, counting down.
GCCGCCGCGGTGTGCCGGGCGACGATCGGCGAGCAGGCCTCCATGCGCAGTGCCCGGCCGATGATCGCCGAGCCGCTGGTCTCGTTCAGGAAGGGGATGGCGACGTTCGGATCGAGCTGCCGCAGCTCGAAGTTCGGCGCGTCGAAGACGTGCCGATTGTGGTTGGAATAGGCGCCTTCCGCCCTGGACAGCCGGATCCCAAAGCGGTCGATGCTGGGGTTGATCCCGGTCGCGATGGCGAAGTGCCCGCCATAGTAGCGGATGGAGGTGTTCCAGGCGGTCGCGGTGGCGCAGTGGATATCGAGGCCGATGCGGTTGTTGAGGATGCGGCCGAGGTGGAAGGTGCTGTCCTCGACGCCGCGGCCGTCGCCCAACGTGCGCAGGCCGATGGTGAAGCCCGAGACCAGGCGCAGCTCGACCACGGAAGCGTCGATGTTGCGCACCAGGATGCCGATATCTGCCTCGTCGAGCCAGTCGGACTGGCTCTGCCGGGTGACCTGAAGCCCGGCATAGTGCTTCTCGCCATTGCGGGTGGTACCGCCATCGCCGAGGGTCAGGACGGTCGCCGCGGCGGTACCGGTGTAGCGGATGACGCCATGCATGATCAGCCCGCGGGCGCCGCCGCCGAGGGTGACGCCGGCGGAGACGTTCCAGGTGCCGGGCGGGATCACCGCGAACTTCTGGTCGGCCGCAGCGCGATCGAAGGCGGCCTGGATGGCGGCGCGATCGTCGGCGACGCCGTCGCCCAATCCGCCGAAGTCGGCGGGCAGCACCGTTTCCCGGTCGCGCAGGTACTTGGCGAGGTCGGTCTTGCTGACCGCGGTGTCGAGCACCAGCAGGTCGTCGATGCGGGCGGGCATGGTGGAGTTCCCTACAGCGCAGTCGCGGTCACCGGCCCGACGAGGGCCGAAACGTTGCCCTCGGCCGACACGACGCGCAGCCAGTACCAGCGGGTGTCGCCGGCGCTGAGGCCGGTGCGGTCCCAGAAGAGGCTGGTCGGCTCCTCCGGCAGCTTGGCCGCGGCAGCGAGGCTGTTCGAACTGGCCTCGAACACCTGGAGGCTGGTGGCGTCCGGCGGGAAGCTGCCGGAGAGGCGGATGCCGCCCGCGATCCCCGTCGCTGTCGGCGCCGCCACCGCGGCCGGGACGAGGGCCTGCCGCCAGCCCGACACCGCCCCACTGCGCGCCACGGCGCGCACCCGGAAGCCGGTCGGCTCGGCGGTGGGGAGGACGGCCGCCGTGGCGCCCAGAGACCCTCCGTAGCCCTGCCAGGCCGCGACGGAGGCCGGCAGGAACTCCACCTGGTAGCCGACGAGGTGCGAGGAGCCGACCGCCGCCCAGGAGACGGCCAGTACGGCAAACGTGGTCGCCTGCGGCGTCTCCACCGCGATGCTGGCGGGTGCTGCGATGACGCCGGGGTTCGGCAGCACCACGGCGGGGTTGCTCCCTGTCGCGCGCTCATCGACCGTCGGGTTCCAGTCCCACACCGCGGCGTCCTCCTCCTCCAGGGTGAGGTCCACACCGCCCTCGGCGGCCAGCGACCAGGCGGTGACCCGCGCCGGAAAGGGGGTGAGGCGGTCGAGGGCGACCGTCGCCGCCTCCCAAGGCCGCAGGCGCAGCGCCGAGAGGTTGGCGGGAAAGGCCACGGTGCGCTGGCGGCGGTTGCGTTCCAGCTCGACCTTCATTAGCCGCTGCACCGTGCTGACTGAGGTGGTGAGCGGGAATTCGAGGTCGCGATAGATCATCTCGCCGCCATCCTGGGCGACGTAGTTCGAGGCGAGCAGCGGCGGCGCGTCGGTTGGCTGCCAGTTGGCCGCCGGCTCGACATAGACGGCGCGGACCCCGTTGAAGAGATCCCGTCGTGGCCGGGCGCCCTGGATGGTGACGTCGCCGCGGAGATCATCGGAGGTGAGCGTCGCTGCCGGCAGCGCCGGCGCCCCGGCATGGATGAAGAACCGCCCGCCCGAGACCACCAGCGCCCCGGCCATGGCAGCAGCGAGCTTGCGGGTGATGGCGATCTTACCCTCGGCGAGGGAGAGGACGCCGTTGGCGGTGTAGCGGCGCTCGTAGATCCCGGCGCGGGTGCCCACCAACTCGTCGCAGATGTTGGCGGCGGCCATCAGGGCGGGGATGTCGATGTCGGCCCAGGCGGCCCGCCAGCCGAAGGGCGCGGTGAGGTACCAGGCGAGCAGCAGGGCGGGGTTGTCGGACCAGCCCACCATCCCCGTGCGTGGGTCGAGGATGGTGTCGGCGCCCTCGACGATGGCGGCGATGTTGGGCGGGCCGGCGGGGAAGCCCTCGGCGGTGAGCTTCAGCCGGACGGCGACATAGGCGCGGCCACGGCCGCGATGCGCGCTGGTCCACTGGCCGCCGGTCTCGGCGATCAGGTTGGCGTCGGCCGCCTGGTCGGTGTCACCGAGATGGCGATCGATGCGCACCAGCCCGGCGAGCGATCCATCGCTCTCGAGCTTGTCGCCGAGGAACACCTCGCCGATGGCGCGGACCCGGTGCGCAGCGAGCACGACCACGGAATAGAGAAACCCGTCCGCGCGCCCCCCATCGTCGATGGCCGAGTGCAGGAAGACGATCGGACCGGAGACCTTGCAGCGGCCGAGGACGAGCTGGTGTTCGGTGACGGGCTGGCGGAAGGCCTGGGTGCGCCCGGCGCCGGGCTGGCCGGCGTCGAAGCCGGCGATCGCCGCCGCCTGTGGGCTGAGGCTGGCCTGCTTTTTCTGTTTCTGCGGAAAGACCGATTGGCCGATGGCTGAGACGATGAAGGCAGCGCCGGCGCCGACCACGGCACCGATGATCCCGCCACCGACGGCGGCGGAGGCGACGCCGGCGGCAGCCACTGCAATGAGCGGCACCGCAGCCGGCATCAGCCAATCCTCCAGGCAGTGGCGCAATTGGTCAGTGAAATCCGGATGAGCCCCCGCGGCCCGACGAAGGCCGCACGACCGCCATCGACCACGACGCCGAGGCGCGGTGGCTCGGCGGCGAGGACGACATCGCTGGCACGCGCGAAGGCCGGTGGGATGCGCGGGAAGCCGGCGCTGTCGGCAGTGGCCTCCAGTGAAGCAAGGCTGCGCCAGCCCGGCCGGCGGCCGGTGGCGGCGTGCACCGCGGCGAGGGCGAAGCGCCCGCAGTTCCAGCGATGCGCATCAAAGGGGCGCGTCTCGGCCGCGGCGAGCAGGGCTGCCAGCCGCGTAGGCCAATCCGGCAGCCGGGCCATCAGCTGGCCGGCAGCCGGATCTCCGCCTCCTGCAGGGCGGGGACGAACTCGAAGAAGCGATCCCCCGGATACTCGGCCTGCTGGTCGGCGTCGGTGTAGCGCCGCACCTCGGCGCGCTCGAGGTCGACGAGCCGGCTCTCGCAGGTGAGCGAGATGCGCGGTTCCGCTCCGTCCACCACCTGCATGGTGTCCATCAGCCCGGCCCAGAGCGGGAACGGGTCGGCGACGAAGGCGCCCTCGGCATCGAGCAGGGCGCCCCACAGCCGCGCCGGGCGCAGCCGGAAGGATTGCTCGGCCAGGGCGATATCGACCACCTCATGCGGCACGGGCGAGAGGGTCAGGGTGATGCGCACGGCCCTGAGTTCGGCGGTCTCCTCGATGTCGGAGACGGCGCCGATGGTGCCCATGCCCTCGTATACTGTCCCAGCCCAACTGAGCGGCCCGAGGCCGGTCCAGGCGCGGATGGGGCCGGAGGCGAAGTCGAGCTCGACCAGCACCACCGGCGTCGCCACTGGCGCGGCCGCCGCCGCCGCGGCCTGGGGCGATAGCCGCGGCGTGGCGGTGATGCCCTCGCTCATGGGAGAGCCTCCTCGAAGCGGATGGTGATCGCGGTGAAGCGCCCCGGCCGGATCGGGTTGGCGCCCTCGTCGTCGGAGGCGAGGCGCATGGCGACGGTCGGGGTGGTCAGCACCAGCGGCTCGGCGAGCGGTGCGGCCGCACGCAGCGGCGGAGCGATCGGGATGGTCGCCGTGCCGGTGCCGGAGGCGACCACGGTCTCGGTCGCCATATAGAGCCGGCCGGCGAGGCCAACATGGTCGCCCGCCCCGACAGCCACCGCATTCGGCCACCAGCCCTGCGTTTGCAGGGAGAGGGCGCCGCGCGCGGCACCGGCCGCCAGCGACGGCGTGCCCGATCCCACCACCAGCCCCGTGCCATCGGTGAAGATGGTTGCGTCCGAGAAGGAGTAGGGTCCGCTCGGCACCTCGCCCTGGCTGCGCGGATCGCCGGTGCGGTACTCCCGCCGCCAGTCCCAGATGCGCACCGTGTTGGCCGAGCCAGCGAGCGCCGCGAGCAGCCCCTCCAGCACGCCGGCCTGGATGCGGTTGAGGGGATCGAAGCTCGCCTCGGCGATCCAGCGCGCGCCGTCCCGGCGCAGCACCTGGGTGGCGCGGCTGACCGGCGAGACGAAGCGCAGCGTATTGTGCTGCAGGTAGAAGCTCAGCCGCGACGGCCGCAGCGCGGCGGGCCAGGCGTATTCGCTCATGCTGACGCCTCCCCCTACCCGCGCACCGTGTCGTAGGCCGCGCCGCCGCGGCGGATGGCATCCAGCGTCATCGCCGAGGCCTGGCGGGCGATCTGCCCGGCGAGCAGGCGTAGCCGTGCCTCGACTCCGGAATCGGCGCCGCGGGCGTCGATGCTGATGCTGGTGTGGATGGTCGGCCCGCCCGGCGCGGTGCCATTCGGCAGCACCGTGCCGGCCTGGCGGGGCACGAACCATTCCGGGCCGCGCTCGCCGACGACGTAGGGCTGGCCGGCGGTGACCGGCCCGCCCTCGGCACGGAACAGGCCACCGAGCCAGGAGCCAACATCGGTGAACAGGCTGTCGAAGGAGATGCCCGACAGCCCGGCCGAGACCGCATTGCCCAACGGCTCGGTGATGACCTTGCGGGCGAGGATGCGGGTGATGTCCTGCAGCAGGCCCTCCAGCACGGAGGAGAACTTCTCGCCCTTGACGATCGCGTCCTCGAAGGCGCTGGAGAAGGTCAGGCCCAGCTCGCGGATAGTGTCAGAGGTGCGCTCTGCGCCGCGCTGCACACGCTCCTCCGCCCGTTCCAGCTCCTCCATCGCCGCGACCGCCTCGCGCTGGATGGTCTCGTCGGGCACCGCCCGGCCGGCCCGTTCCGCCCGCTCCACCAGGCTGGACAGGGTGGCCATCCGGCGCTGGTAGCGCTCATAGGCGGTCTCGTTCTGCTGGATCAGCCGCTCGCGCTCGCGCAGCAGCTCGTTCAGCTCCCGCTCCGCCTCCCGCGCCTCCCGCGCGCCCTCATTGCTGGCGCGGCGGACGGCGGCGACGCGGGGCTCGAGGCGGCGTAGCGCCTCGTCGCGCTCCTGCAGCGCCAGGGTCTCGAGGCGGGTGCGCTCAGCGGCGGTGACGCCGCCGGCGGCCTCGGCCTCGCGCAGCCGGCGGACCCGCTCCTCGTATTCCCGGTTGATCCGGAAGCGGTCGTCGAGGTCGCGGGTGAGCTCCTGGACGTCCTGGGCGGCGCGACGCCGGCGCGCCTCGGCAGCCTGGGCGGCAGCGGTTTCCTGCTCGCTGCGCTGGCGCTCCCCAGCGGCCTGCTCGCCGCGGGTGATCTCGGCCTGGAGCTCCGTGTATTGCCGGCGCAGTTCCTCCAGCCGGGCCGCGCGATCCACCCCGGCCTGCTGCTCGGCGGTGCCGACCAGGCCGGGACGGATGCTGCCGCGGCGGACCGGGGCGCTGAGGCTGGCGCGGCCGTCCTGCTGGCTTTCCAGCCGGGCGATCTGCGCCGCCAGTGCCTCGGCCTGGCGGCGCATGCCGGCGAAGCGTTCCTCCTCGCTGAGCATGCCGGCGCCCTGGCGGACGCCGTCCACCGCACGGGCGGCAGCGGAGAGCGCGCGGGCCAGCGCGTTCGATAAGCCGATGGCACGATCGAGCTGGCCAAGGAAGTTCTCGGTCGCCGCACTCAGCTGCCCGAAGGCACGGCCGAGGGAGAGTGGGGCGCGGTCGAGTTCCGCGCCGAGCCGCTCGGTGGCGCGCAGCAGAGCAGGGAAGACCCGCTCGGCGGTGAGCTTGCCCTCGGAGCCGAGCTTGCGCAGTTCGCCGATCGAGACGCCGAGTTCCTTGGCCAGTCCCTCGGCCAGCAGCGGCATCGCCTCGAGGATGGAGCGCAGCTCGTCGCCCTGCAGCACGCCTGAGGCCAGCGCCTGGGCGAGCTGCAGCGTGGCCGAGGAGATCTCCTGCGTGGAAGCGCCGGAGACGATGGCGACCCGCTGCAGCCCGCCGACCAAGCGGACCACCTGGTCCGAGGTGGCGCCGATCTCGCGCGCGGCGATCGAGAAGCGCTGGAAGGCGTCGACGCTTTCGGAGACGGCGACGCCGGTCGAGAGCGCGTTGCGGTACAGCGCCTCGTAGACTTGGCCGGCGCGCTCGACCGAGCCGGTGGCGTTCTGCAGGCGGGAGAGGCTCTGGGTCAGCGCATCGCCGGCCTGGACCAGCGCGCGGGCGGCGACGGCCACGCCGGCGAGCTGGATGCCGCGGGTGGCGACGTCGAGTAGTTCCAGCGAGCGCGAGGCGCGCTCGGCGCCGCCCTTGATCTGGTCGAGGGAGCGCTGGCCCGTCTCGCCGACCTCGCGCAGCTCGGCTTTGACGCGCGCGGCGTCGTCCAGCGACAGGCGGACCGAGACACGTCGGGTGGCGTCGGCCATGTCAGGTGGTCTCCCCCTCGCGGCGGGCGGCACTGCCCTCGGCCATGCCGATGCGGATGGCGAGCAGCAGTTCGGCGGCGGCCCAGCCGGCGGCGCCGAGGTCGCGCGTGGCGGCGAGCGCGCCGGCGGTGTCGAGGGTCAGGCCCGCCATGGTGACCTCCGCGCAGGCGGTGCCGGCCGCCCAGCAGGCGTGGCCTTCGAGGCTGGTCGGGGCGTGAGCGGCGTAGGGGCAGGCATCGACGCAATCGCGACCGAGGGCGGCGCAGCCGCGGCAGTATTCGGGCCCGCGGCCGAAGTGCCAGGCGGCGCGGGCCCTCAGCCGTTTCCCTCGGCGGCCACCGCGGCGACCGGGGCCGTTGCGCGGTCCCAGAAGGACGCGGCGATGTCGTCGAGGTCCATCAGGCGCTCGACCGCCTCGGGCGAGAGCGGCAGCGGCTTGCCGTCGGCGTCGCCGACGCCCTCCCAGGCGGTGACGGCGTGCCGCGCGAGTGCCTTGACCAGGAAGGCGAAGGAGAAGCCGCGCGACATGTCGGGGTCGAGATCCGGGTCCGCGATCCGAATGGCGGCGAGCCGGCGCGCGGCAGCAGCCTGCGCGGCGGCCATGACCGCGGTCGTCACGGAACGGATCTCCACGCGGACGCCGCGCGGCAGGTCGAGCCAGTACGGCTCGGCCGGGAGGTCGAGGGTCAGCATGCGGTTCTCTATCTGCGTAATCGTGGGGGTGGCAGCCGCTGCAAGAAACGCAAACGGCGAGTATGGGGTAGCCCGACCTAACTTTGAAGCAATGCCGGCCGCGGCCGTGCAGAGATCAGGGGCGTTGCCAACACGGAGAGAACGAGGCCGCTTCGCCCTGCGACCGCCCCGCCCGTTTCAGGTCGGGAGGTTCACCCTAAGGCCCGGACCTGTGGCTTGGCGCACAGCGCGCCATCACCCACGCCGACACACTGCGCGTCCTCAGAGAGGAGAGATCGATGCGACAGCTCACACTCACGAAGGCCGGCCTGCTGGCACTGGCCTCGCTCGTGCTTCCCGCGCCGCACGCCGCAGCACAGCAGGAACCGCCCAACCCCGTCAGCCAGCAGCAGCCGCTCGTGGCGGGGGAGACAACGCCCGACCAGATCCTGCGCGAGCTCGGCCTTGTCACAATCCGGGTGAACAGCAGTTTTTGCAGCGGTGTTGCGCTTAACGCCTACTGGGTGCTGACGGCGGCGCATTGCGTGCGCGACCTGACGCTACCCACGCCAACCGTGCCCCCCTCGCAGGTTACGGTCACGCGCGCCTGGCAGCCGGGGCCGCTCGTCGTGCAGGATGTGCGCGAGCTCTTCAGCGAAAGCGGTATCGACGCCGCCCTCGTCCGCACTCGGCTTGCGATGCGCACACCAAATGACCCGAACTTGCCGGAGGTGACCGCCCGGCCGAACGATCGCGTGCAATGGGTCGAGACCTTCGGCGCCGGGATCTATCAACTCGCGCAGCGCGTCGGCGGTACGGACGTGGCGGCGGTTGGGGATGGTCAGTTCCGCACGGCCTTCTTCGACGTGACCGGCGCTGACGCCAGCACCCTCTCGCTCGCGATCCCGCCCCGCGTGTCGATCGCGGGCGGGGACAGCGGCGGCCCGAGCTACATCCGCGTCTGGGTGGACCCGAACAACCACGCGCGCGGCTTCCGGCGCGAAGTCGTGGGTGTCGCCTCGAGCTGCATGACCCGCCGCCTCGACGGCCACGAGGACACGCCCGGCTGGACCTGGGTCAGCCAAGTGGTCTCGTGCCGCCTTGCGGCAGTCGGGCCGCTGCGCGACCGCATCGCGGCGATCATTGCCGATCAGTGGCCGGCCGCTGAGGAGCAGGTTTCCTTTGGCACCAGCTTCCCGCCGGGGGGCATGGACCGCCGCCGCGCCCTCTACAATCTTGCCCTGGACCGGCCGCTGGTGCCGCCGGCGGACGGGCCGATGGGCGCTCCGCTGCGCTTCGTGACCTGCGTCGCAGGCGCTGTCGTGTTCACGCCAAGCGCGCCGGCGCCGAGCTGTCCTGTCGAGAACGCCTTCGAGGTGTGGGGCTTCGTCTCAGCGCGAGGCTGGCTCGTGCACCTGCCGTCAGGCCGCTGCGCGGTCGCGTCGGGGCTGGATCAGGTGCGATTCGGCCCGTGCGACGCGGCGAACCCGGCGCACGCCTGGGACATCACGGCGCAGCCGCCGACGAGCGACCGGTGGACCGCGATGCGGAACCGCGGGACTGGCACCTGCTTGGCCGCCGCGGTGCCGCCGGGCGCGGAGCGCGTTTCCTTCCGCCCCGCGGCGGAGCTGGTGCTTCAGTCCTGCAACGGCAGCCCCCGGCAGGGCTGGAGCACGGTCGACGCGGACTGGAGCCGGCGCCAGGGTACTCGCTAGTTTCGGACCTCCGTTGCACCAACGGGTGATGGCAACGGCCAAGGCCGCGGCAGACCTGTGAATGCCGGTGCAATCGGGACCCGGTCGGCCACGTAGTCCCAGGGCTTGCAACGCCGATGGGCGCAAAGCGGCGCTCGTCGAGCGGAGGTGGTTGCCACCGAGGGTGGAGGTCTCCGGCTGAACAGTCGGGAGCGGACCCGAGAGCGTCCGCTCGCCGCCCAACGCAGACTCGCATCGTTGTCTGGCGCGATCACGCATACCCCGTCCCCGCCTGCTGGTTCTTCAGCACCGCTGTCATCATGCACGTCGCCGTGGCGTTGAAGGCCGCGCGGAACTCGAAGCTCGCCTCGACGCCGCCCGGACCTTCGACCGGGGTCTTGGCCAGCGCCAGGTAGACCTCGTGCAGCGTGAAGGTCAGGCTGCGGTTCGCGTCGATCGTGTAGCTGAAGGCGAACTCCGCCGGCGTGTTGTCCTGCGCCTGGGTCAGCAGCGTGGTGTCCGCGAAGCGCGCGGTGATCTGGCCGGTGGCGCGCGCGATGCCGGGATCCACACCCTCGACCTGCCGGTCGGCGCGGATGGTGCGGACCATCTCCATGCCGTTGGCATAGGTGAGTCGCGCCCCGGTCACTTGCGCGAGCGCGGCGCCGTTCCGGCTGATCGCGCCCTGCGCCTTGTTGAAGGCGGTGTAGGCGGCGGAGGTCGGCGTGCCACCCGAACTCGAGGCGCCGCGCGTCGAGCCCTGCCCCATCAGCCCGAAGGTCGCCGTGGCGGGGCCGGTCGGCGAGAAGTCGATCTCCAGCGTGTCGGCGCGCACGCCGGTGCAAAGATCGTAGTTCGGCACGTCGGGGTAGCCGATCTCGACGCTGTTCGAGGGCAGCGCCGCGGCACCGGAGCCGAAGCTGTGGATGAAGTTCGGGCTGGTGCCGATGGTGGTCGGCGCGCCGAGCAGCAGGCGCAGCCAGTGGCCGATGTTGACCAGATCCACCGGGACCACCGCCTGCCCCTGCACGGTGACAGTGTCGAGGAAGGGTGCCGCCGGATCACGGCTGCTGCCGACGCCGATCACATCAGCATCGAGCAGTGGCTGCTCGGCGCCAAGGTCGCAGGAGAGGAACGGCATGCGCAGCCAGTCGCCCGCGGGCGCGGTGCCGTAGGTCGCCTCGGGGATCATGAGCAGGCGGCAATTGGCGCCGATGGCACGGGGCATCGGAGGTCTCCGGGATCAGCGGGGAGGAAGAAGCGTCAGGCCAGCGTCGAGCCGGCGACGGTGAAGAACAGCGTGACGGGGGCCGAGGCAGCGCGGGCGGCGGCGGCGCCCTCGAATTCGACATCCTCGAAGTCGGGCGCACCGGGCTGCGCCCATTCCACGGCGCCGCCGAGGGTGCGTTCGGCGGTGATGGCGGCGGCGATGTCCACCAGCAGCGCGTCGAGCAGCGCGGTGCGCGCAGCCGGCGTCGCGCCACCAACGGTGACCTCGACCTCGGCGCGGTGCTCGATGGCCCAGGCGAGCGGCGACAGGATCGCCGTCTCCTCCACCGTCTCGCCGTCGCGGATGACAACCAGCCCGCCCGGCCGCAGGCGCTGCGGCACCGTCTCGCCGCGCAGGACCAAGGGTGCGGGATTTCTCGATCCCAGCGCCGCTGCCAGCCGACCGTGCAGCGCCGCGATCGCGGTCTCGCGCATACTCATGGCGCCGGCCTCCCGCTCTCGCGCTCCCAGGCTGCGACAAAGCGCCCGGGCAGCCGACGCAGGCCGCGCTCGGCGGCATCCTTCACGTCCAGCCGCTTGGCCAGCTTCACCTGCGGCAGCAGCAGGAACATCGGCACCATGCCGCGGGCGAGCATGCCGCGCGCCCAGGCCTCGCGGCCCTTGCGATTGCCAGTGCCGATCTCGGCGAGCCCGCCGGCAATGAGCCGGGTGCGTCGCCGCCGTTCGGTCTGTGTCCCCTGGCGCAGCGGCAGGCACCACACGAAGCCCCGTCCCGACTGGAACGGCCGCAGGAATGCCTGGCCGGACGCGACCATCTGCGCCGGGGTGACGCGCATGCCTTTCTCGCCACGGCCGCGGCGCCCCCGCGCCGCGTTGAAGCCGGTCGGGATCGCCAGGAACTTCCGGCCGCCCTTGGCGCGGATCAGCGCGCCGCGCTCGAAGGCGTCGATCACGTTGGGCACCTTGGTCCAGACCAGCCCGGCGGGTCGCAGCGACTGGCCGGATCGGGGAAACACCTGCGAGCGCCAGGCATTGGCGATCCCCCGCGCATTGCCACCGAAGCTGCTGGTCACCTGCCGGCGCAGCTCCTGCTTGACCTGCTCGGTCTCGGCGCGGATCGCCGTCATCGCCGCGCGCTCGCCGGCCCGGACCTCGGCCGCGAGCACCTGCCACAGGTCGCCGACGATACGGGCGGCCAGCCTCACGGCGTGCCGCCGCCGGGCGGCAGGCCGGTGCGGTGGCGGATGATGGCGACGGCAAGATCGTGCAACGCTGCCTGGCCGAGGTAGCCGAACACGAAGGCAAAGAGGAATCGGCCGTACTCGTTGAACTCGAGAAAGCCCCCGAGCGCATAGCCGGCGCTGCCGACCAGGGCTGCGGAGGGGACCTCCCAGGCCAGGCACCAGCCGAAGCGCCGGCGCTCCGGATTGTTCCAGCGCACGAAGCCGCCGGCGAGGCCGGCTGCGGCGCCGAGCAGCAGGTCGCGCAACATCTCCAGCAGGGTGAGAGCGTTCTGCGGCATGGCGAACTCCTATCGCTGGCAGAGCGCGCGCCAGGCGGTGCCGGAGGCGTCGCGCTCGGCGTGGGTGACGGTGAGAAGGTCGGAGCCGAGGGCGAAGCTGTCGCCGGCGGCGAGGTCGGGGAGCACGGCGATTGCGACGGAGAGGATGTCGGTCGCCGCGACGATCTCGGTCCCGAAGGCATCAGCCACGCGGTCGGGCGAAGACCGCAGGACGCGGACCGGAACTGCCGGGCCGGTGCCGCCCTGCCGATAGGCTGCCTCGGCGCCCAGGTTCGGATCGGCGACCAGCGCCCTCATCGCATCGGCGAAGGCGCTCACTACTCGCCCCCGTCGGCGGGGTTGAGCCGGCGCACCGCGGCCAGCCGCCCGGCGCAGTCGGCATGGGCGGCGTCGTAAGCCAGCAACAGCTCCGCCACCTGTCCCTGAGTCAAGTCGTGCGTGGCCGGTAGGACAGGTGCCTCCGCGCAGACCAGCAGCGCGTCAGGGAGACGGAGCGGCAGCAGCCGGATCTCCGGCGGTGCGGCCGGCGCGCAGGCGGTCAACAGCATCGCGCAGCACAGGGGCAGCGCCGGTAGCGTGGCTCGGGTCACGGCGGAGGGCCTCCAGATTGGCACCAAGGCGCTTGGCCAGGGCGCGGGCGCGCTCGGCCTCGCCGGTGAGCGCGGCGATGTGGCGCGCGTGCTCGGCGGTGACCTGGGCGAGCGCAGCGGCATTCGCCTCCGCCGTGCGGCTGGCCGTCGCTGCGTCCAGGCGGGCGGCGTCGCGCTGGGCGCGGAAGTGCCAGGCGGCCGTGGCGTAGAGCAGGACGGCTGCCGCGAGCCCAATCGGCAGCGCATGCCGGCCGAGCAGCGACAGGATGGCCGCGCCGGTCACGGGTACGCCTTGCGGTCGAGCTCGAAATGCGGCCCGTCGCGGAAGGAAGCCCAGTCGCCGCCCCAGACGATCGGCACGACGAGCTCCTTCGCCGCAGCCTTCATTGCCGCGCCGATCTGCTCATACAGCGGCCAATCCCAGCGGATCTCGCCCTGCTCCACCGCACCGTCGCCGTCGTCGCGCCAGTAGGCGAGATCGACGGCATGGCCGGTGAGGTGCCGGCTGTTCATGGTGCGTGACGCCCCGATGGCTACCAGCCGGGCCTGGCGCTCGCGGGAGCGCAGCCCCTCCGTGACGATGAAGGGTACCGCCGGGCGGGCCCGTTCGACGACGCGCACCAGGTCGCGGTGCACGCCCTCGAGGCGCGCGCGGTCGCGCGGCAGCAGCGCGCTCATCACGCCCCCGAGGCCGGCACACGGGCCAGCATCACGCGCACCGTGGCATCGGCCGCCAGCGCGGCGACAGTGCAGAGGCCGACCTGAAAGTTGCCGGTCGCGGTGGTGGTGATGCGGCGGTTGGTGTCGTCCCAGAACACGCGCGCGCCCTGGCTGATGGCCAGAGCGGGCTCCTTGGTCAGCTCGAACTCGCCGCGGGTCTCGCAGTCGACGCTGGCGTTCTGCGCGGCGTCGGACGCCGCGACCCCGAAGAAGGCGCCGACCAGCATGCCCTGGCCCGAGAGGATCCCGCCGGCATAGGGCACCACCATCGGGATGGAGCGCGCGTCGGGACGGATACAGTTGCGCATGGTGACGAAACCTCCTCGGAAACACGAAGGGCGCCCGAAAGGGCGCCCCGTGGATGGTTCTGCGATGTCTTGATATGGCCGGCGCCGCCATGGCGCCGGTTCGTCGTTCAGCGCGCGTTGGTTGCTGGTCCAGTCAGCGCCAACTCCAAGATCAGCGCCGAGTGGTCGGAAACTCGCTCCAGACGCGGTGCGTGATCGTATCGGCAGTCGGTGACCATCGCGGCGATGCGACTGGTCCCAAGGGCGTGGTCGAGCCGGAAGCCGTTGTTCCACGGCGTGCTAAACCAAGAGTACTCGCGCCGGTCGAGATGACGGGATCGCCAGAGATCGATGAGGCCCACCTCGCCGATGCGATCCATGTACTCGGCCCCGATGAGGGCGGTCGCGTTGTCCGCCTTATCCAAATCGTTGCGCCCGGTGTTGAAGTCACCGATGAGGAGGCATGGTGCGCTGGGGCCGGATGCGGCACTGATAACACTGTCCCAGTACGGCAGCTTACGTTCCTGGTTCGGCATGTAGACACCCGTCACACGGCCCCATCCGAGGTCCGCCATCCACAGCCGCCAGGGATCGGAAAGCGAGGACACAAGCGACTGGGTTGTCGTGATCGGCGTTCGGCTGGCGATGAGGACCGAGTTTCGGTTGGGAGGCGAGCCGGGGTTGGTGGTGTAGTACCCCGCCTTCTGCAGAGCCACGACGATCGCCGCACCACGGTCGTTCGTACGAAATTCCGTAACAACGAGGACGTCGGCATCAAATCCCAGCAGCGTGCCGACAACGCGGCGATGTCCGTCACCGGCGGCGCCGCCATGCCTGATATTCCAAGTGGCGACACGCATTGCGGCCGAATCCAAGATTGCTTTTCGCACCTTAGCGATGGGCGAGATCGCCACAATCCTCGCCCATCGTCAGCGCACGCAGCAGCACCCGACTACCTTGTCCTTAGGTGCCCGGATTGAACCAGGCGCCGCGCCAGTCGATGGCGCCGACGCCGAAGTCGAAGATCACGCTGACCTCGACTCCGTCTGCGCCCTGCACCGGTCCGGTGGTGACCTGCGGCCCCTCGGCGCCGTTGAGGTAGCCGTAGACATAGACGGGTGCCGCGACCGGGTCGGAGAACAGGTACCAGCGGTTCGCCTGGATCAGCGGCTCGATCAGCGGCTGCACGAAGCCGGCAAAGACATTCGCCTTGCCGATCTCACTCGCGGCGACGTTGATGGTCGCGCGCCGCGCCGCCAGCTCCTGGTTCGGCCCGACCAGCAGCCGCATGGTCTGGCCCATCGAGATCGGCAGCCCGTCCAGCGTGCGCTGCTTCATGATGGCAGTGCGGCCGGCGCCGATGGTGTCGGTGTCGAGCACGGTGCCGGTGCTAGCCTTGTTGGCGCGCGCGGCGCCGGTGGCGAACACGGCGGCGCTGCCGGTGGTCAGCGTCGGGCCGTCGCCATTGGCCGAGTTCAGCAGATTGTAGGCGGTGGCATTCTCGAACTCGGCGACGCGACGGCCGATGGCGGCGGCAAAGTCAGTGAAGGCGCCGAGGTCGTCATTAACCAGCATCGGCCGCGTGACGCGGATGCGCCGCGCGAAGGTCTGCAGCAGCACGATCTCCTGGCTTTCCGACATGGTGCCGACCTGGATCTCGCCGTTCTCGGCGAGCGGCAGCAGGGTCGGGAAGTCACCGATGCGCAGGTGCCGGTGCGGCTTGAAGTCCCGAAAATCGCGGCGGAGGAAGATCTGCCGGTAGGTCGGCTGCGCCGGCTGGTAGGCGGCAAGCAGCATCTTGTTGGCTGCCGCCGCGAGCAGCAGCGGGAAGTCGGAGGTGGTGTGGAAGGCGCGCTCGGCCAGGAGCGTCGGGTTGCGCGGCACGCTGCGTTCGCCGCGGGCGCGCAGCAGCTCGCCGATCATGTCGGAGGGACGCCAGCCCATGAACTCGGCGTGGCGGCCCGAGCGACCACTCTCCCCCTGCGGCTGGTAGCCGGGCATGGCGCGGGCGGCGAGCGCCTCGGCCATGGCGTCGAGGATCTGCGCCGGGTCATCGTGGCTGGCGCCGGTCTCGGGGCGGGCGGGAATGGAGGGACGCGGTCCCTGCGTCACCAAGGCGTCGAACAGGGCTCGGCGGGCCTGGTCGCCGGTCCAGCCCTGGGCGATGGCTTCGGCACGCACCGGGGCGATGCGGTCCGCCGGCAGCAAGGCGCGGGCGGCCTCCACGGCGGTGTCGATGCCGGCGATGCGCTCGCGCTCGGCGCGCTGCGCCTCCGCGCGGACCGCGTCGAGGTCCGGTGCGGCGCGAGTCGGCTCGCGCGCCGGGGCGCTGAGCGTGGTGGTCACGGTGGTCTCCTGGGGCGGGGTGGTGGACGGCGCGGCGGAGGGCGGCGCCGACGGGGCAGCAGCCGGGGTCTCCGGCGTCGTCTCGGGCATGGGTGGATCCTCATCAGGCAGGGCGGGCTCGATCGCTGGCGCGGGGAGGCCCTGCTCCCCCTGCGCGCGGACTGCGGCGTCGCGGTCCACGGGGACCGGCACGACGGAGATCTCGAAGGGCTCCCAATCCACCGCGCGGTGGACGGTCTCGCCGCTGGCGGCGTCAGGCCACGGCTCGTAGCGATGCACGCGGTAGCCGACACTGACGGCCCGCAGCGTGCCGTCGGCGATGCGCTGCCAAACAGGCTCGACGTCAGCCGCGGAGCTAAACTGCAGCGTGGCATAGCCGCGGCCGCGCTCGAGGCGGGCTGCCACCACCCGACCCAGCACGTCGCGCGCGCCGCCGCGGCGATGGGTGTCGAGCACCGGGGCGCGGCCGGAGCGCAGCGCCTCCATCCGCACCGCGTTCGGCGACATCTCCAGTTCCTCGGTGATCAGGCCGAGGGCCGGGACGAAGTTGCGGGCCCGCGCGCCGGTGCTCCACACCACCTCGACGGTGCGCGCAGCGCGATCGACGGTGGCAGGCGCGGTGATGGCGCGCTGCGCCACGAGCGACTGCACAGCGGTGGGCGTTTGATCGAGCATAGCGGCGTGTTCCGGCGCGGCATCGCTGCCGCTCGGGTCGGCCAAGGTCGTCATGCTGTAATCCTCGTCTGAGCGGCCCTGTGACCCCGACCCACCGAATTGCCGGGGGATGTCAGCGTTCGCTGGTACGCACCGATTCCGATGCAGACGGTTGGATGCGCGTGCTAGCGTTCTGGCCTTCGGCTAGGAGTGAGCAAGATGCAGCACCGAACCGGCCTGACCTGCACCGTCGCAACCCTGATCGCCTGTTATCCGGCGCTGGCGCAGCAGCCGCCTGCGCGGCCCAATCTTCTGCTGCAGGAAACAGTCCAGGGAATGCCGCGCGGCGAGCGCCAGCAGGTCAGCGTGATGACGGCGACCATCAACCCCGGCCAGAGCACGGTCTTCCATACGCACCGCTTTCCAGTGACGGTCTACATCCTGGAGGGGGCCTTCACTCTCGAGATGGAGGGGCGCGAGGCGATCACGGTACGGGCCGGCCAATCCATGGTGGAACCGCCGAATGTCCGCATGACTGGCTACAACCGAAGCGCAACCGAGCCGACGAAGGTTGTAATCTTCTATGTGGCGGAACCAGACACGCCATTCCTGGATCCGATCCGGTAGAACAGCACCAGCACGCCGATCGGGAATCGCGACACCACACCATTAACCCTGCGAGGACCGCTCCTCATTGAGCGTGGTGGCGGCGCCGGTCGCCGCGATCTCGACGGCAGCCATCTGCGCGGCGTCCTGCGCTGCGCCGGACTTCGCGACGCGGCGCGGATCGGTGTCGAGCGAGATGCCGGCCTCGTCGAGCAGGGCATTGGCCTCGCGGATCATCTCCACCGCCGCGCGGAAGTCGTAGCCGAAGGCCCCGGCCGCCTCCGGCTGCGGAACGAAGCCGGCGCGCACCTGGGCGATCAAGGCGGTGGTGTCCTTGAGCGGGTCGATCATCTCGTGCGCTGGTGGGACGTGGCTGACGCCGTCCGGCACCTCCGGGCCCCACAGCCCGAGTAGCGTTCCCTGCGCGTGGAAGCGCTCCGCGATCGGGCGCACCAGCATCGGGATGAGCATGCCGTACTGGACCTGCTCGCAGAGCCGGCGGAACTCGATCTTGCCGGCGCGCAGCGAGGAGTAGTTCGCCTGGGTCAGGTCGCCGGAGACCTGGTCGTAGGTCAGGCCGGCGCCGACCGCGGCGGCCTCGAGGGCGCGGCGGGCGAAGGCTGCATGGCTGCCGCCACCCGAGGGGTTCACCACCTCCACGGAGCCCATGCCGCGGCGATACAGGATCATCCCCGGCTCGAAGCTCTCGACCGTGCGGCCCTGCGCGTCGCGGAGCAGGCCCGCCGCCGCACCCGTCAGGGCCTCGTCGCCCTCCTCGGTCACGAGCGCGGCGAGGCAGGCCTCGATCTTGGCCTTCATCAGTAGCGCAGACTCGTAGTCGCCGAGGTCCCGCAGGCGCAGCAGCACCGGCGCCAGCCAGGAGACGTCGCGGAGCTGCCCGGGCCGGCGCTTGCGGTAGACGTGCAGCACCTCTGACGCGGGGATGCGCTGGCTGCCCTGCCAGGTCGCACCCGGCAGGATCCAGGCCGCGCCGGGATGCACCCGGTGCAGCCAGTAGGCGATCGGTTCGCCCGCCTCGCCAAGGGCGATGCCCTGGATGGTCGCAGTGCCGTCCACCATGCCGGTGCGTGCCGTGTCGAGGTGATCGCTCTCCAACACCTGCAGGCGGAGGCCGATCGGGTTCGCCGGTGAGGGCTGCACCATCAGGAAGCGGACGAAGCATTCGCCGCTCTCCACGACCGCCCGCATCGCCAGCGCCTGCAGGCCGTAGAGGTCGAGCCGTCCCTCGGCGTCGCAGGCGGTGCTCTCCGCCCAGCGCTGCCAGGCGCGGCCGTGCGCGTCGTCGGGCCAGCGCGTCGTGATGCCGGCGCCGACCGCATTGCCGGTCCACAGATCGACGATGCGGCTGGCATAGGGATCGTTGCGGACGGCATCGCGGGCACGGCGCGCCACGGTGGCCGCGGCCAGGCCTACCTCGGCATTCGCGCTGCCGCCCGAGGGCGCCCAAGCGGAGGCGCGCCCGTCCTGCGCGGCGGCGTAGCCACGGAAGGCCTGCCACGCTCGGATCACTCGCTCGATCACGTGCCGTTGCCCCGCGAGAAGGATGCGAACGTTGCCGTCGGCCTGCGCGCTGCCGTCGTCTCGGCGCTGCGGAGGACGGCGAGCGCGCGGCCGAGTTCGTCGAGGCTGCGGTACTCGACGGTACGCCCATCGAAGCTCACGCGCGTGCTGCCGCCCGTATACGCCGCGGCCAGCACTGCCGCGCGGCTGCCCACCGGCTGCGCGAGTGCCCAGGCGAGAATAGCGGGGTCCATCACGCGGCCCTGAGCGTCGGCAGCGGCGTCGCCGCGTTGACGAGATAGGACAGCCCGTTCGGCGGGTTGGGCATGATCGGCACGCCAGCCTGATGCGTCAGCGCCGCAAAGAAGCCGTTCTCGCTGCCCGTGGTACCGCCACCGGCGCCGCCATCCGCCGCGGCCGAGCCGAGCAACAGCGTGTTGCCGCCGCTGAAGGCCTGGGTGCTGGTGCCGCGCGCCGAGGGCGCCCCCGAAAAGCACAGCAGCAGCCACCAGACGCCGGCCGAGATCCAGCGCGGCTGCGCAAAGCCACAGATCGCGCTGCCGGCAGAAGCGGTGTCGGCGTCCGTCAGCGGCTCTTCGACGAGGCGCCCCGGATGCCCAGTGCCATCGTCGGCAGCCAAGGCCATGCGCAGGACGCCCACCGCGCCGGTCGTCACGCTCACCGCCATGGCCGAGAACAGGCCGGGCCGCGCCAGCACGTAGGGTACGCAATAGAGCCGGTTCGCCGTCATCGCGACCGCGCCGCCGACCGCGCGCGCATGCTGCGAGGCGTAGAAGCGCCCCGAGACGTAGGGCAGCATCGCCGGCGCCGGCGGCATGTAGTGCTGGAACAGCGCGGTCATGCGAGGGGTCGGATGCCGAGGGTGAGCAGGCGCTCCGCCGCCTGGTTCACCGGCGCGGCGGCAAGGCCCGAGCGCAGGCGCAGCCAGCGCCAGCCGAGCAGCAGCGTTGGCGGCAGGGTGAGGGCGCGGCCGGCAGTCGCTGTCAGCACCACCTCGTTGCCGAGATGGTCGTAGAGATCCGACCAGGCCGCAGGCTCGCCCTCGTCGAGCGAGCCCTGCAGGGTGAGCGGCGCATCGTTCCAGGCGGCCGGCAGCAACAGCAGGCAGACGCCGTAGCCGACGCTGGCGACGGGTCCGCTCAGCGCCTGGCCGGCGGCGATTCTGGTGCGCACGGGCACGATCGCGGTCATCAGAATCTCCAGGATCAGCGCAGCCAGCCCTGGCGCGGGGCGAGCCAACCACGCGGGCGATGGGCGTTGGGTGGTGTTGCGGGCGTCGCCAGTTCGGCCTGCGGTGACGCCGGTGGGTGGGCGACATTCCCGGCGGCAGGAAGCTCGCTCGGCCGCAGCGGGGCATCGGCGATCTGGTCCCGCAGCTGCTGCCAGAAGCGCTCGCCGTAGCGGTCGGCGCCGAGCAGCCACAACGCGGCGCGGGCGAGCACGGCGCAGTCCAGCGCTTCATTGCGTTCCCTGAGCTTCGCCCATTCCTGCCGGGCAAAGCCGCGGCGATCCTTGGTGGTGCGCAGCTGCTCGGCGACCAGCTGCTTGACCCACTCCGCCTCGATGCCCCGCGGCAGATGCACCCAGCCAGGCGGCACCTCCTCCGCGTCGCCTCGGCTGAGCCACAGCCGACGGTACAGATCGGCCTTCCAGGTCGAGACCGACACGGTCCACAGCTTCAGGCCGCGCCGCAGCTTGCGGCCATCGACCAGCGCGTCCACTGGCGTCGGGCCCTGCACGGGCTGGGCGCGGTTCCAGCCATCGATACCTTTGGTCGGCGCGATCCGCGGATCCCGCAGCCGGCGCAGATGGCCATAGACGGCGGCCGTGTCGCGGCCGCCGGTGTCGACGCAGAGCCGTGCGATGCGCATGGCGCCACCGCCCTGGCGCGGCCAGTCGCGCGCCAGCACCCGGGCGAGTTCGTCCCAGGGCTCCCGGTCCCGCGGGCTGCCCGGGATCACCACATGGTCCACCAGCCAGGACGAGAACCCCTCCGCCCAGCCCCACACATCGCATTCCAGGCGATCGTCCTGCACGTCCACGCCCGCCGTCAGCACCAGCGCGCCCGTGGGCACGACGCCCATCGGAAAATCCTCGCGGCGCTCGACCAGCCGCTCCCAATCCGGCGCCTCGCCCTGCTCCTGCCAGGTCTCTCCCAGCACCGTGTTCTTGAAGGTCTTGATGTCCTCCGGCTTATCCTGGGCGGCCTCCCAATCCCGGGCGATCTGCCCCCAGGAGAGCCAGCCCACCGGGGAGTAGAGCGCTGAGATATGGAAGCCGACGGTGTGCGGATCCTGACCCTCGGCCGTAGCACGCCACTCCCCGCCGCCGAGCATCGCGGTCTTGTCGTGCTCCTGCATTGGGTGGTCGCAGGCGGTGCAGTGATACCGCGCCGTCTCCGGCGCACCCTTGTCCCAGAGCAGCCGCTCAAAGCGCAGCCACTGCATCTCCCCGCATTCGGGACAGGGGACGAAGAAGCGCCGCTGGTCGGAGGCCAGGTACTCCCGCTCGATGCGGCTGCGGCCGGCGATGGTCGGCGTCGAAACCAGGAAGACCTTGCGCCGCCAGCCGAAGGTCCGCGCGCGGGCCTCGGCCAGGGCGATCGGATCACCCTCGCCGGCGACGTCGCCGGGATAGGCGTCCACCTCGTCGAGGAAGAGGAACCGCGCGGTCATCGAGCGCAGCCCGACGGCGCTGTTGGCACCCGTCAGGACCAGGATGCCGCCCGGGAACTCTTTCGACAGCATGGTGTTGCCGCTGTCGCGGGCCCGCGCCGGCGCGACACGTTCCCGCAGCGCGGACGTCTCCTCCAGCAGCGGGTCGATGCGCTGGCGCGAGAAGCGCTTGGCAAGTTCCACGGTCGGCTGCACGGCCAGCGCCGGCGCCGGCACGTGATGCATGATATAGCCGAGCCAGTTGTTTCCGCATTCCGTGGCGCCGACCTGCGCGCCCTTCATGAACACGACGCGCCGGGCGGGATGCACCGCCGACAGCGCGTCCATCACGTCCTTCAGATAGGGCGTGCGGCTGGTGCGCCATGGCCCTGGCTCGGCCGAGGCCCGGCTGCCGAGCATCCGATGCCGCTCGGCCCATTCCGAGACGGTGAGCTGCGGCGGCGGGCGCAGCATGGCGCCGACACGCCGGCGCACATGCTCACGGCTGCGGAGACCGGTCCCCTCCGAGGCCTGCTGGATCGAAGCGATCGGCCGCCTCCGTCAGCAGGTCGTTGATGTGGCTTTGCAGGATGGTCTGCAGCAGATGCGGGTCGACGTTGATCTCGGCCGCGATCAGGCCCGAGACCCGGGCGGGCCAGTTCAGCAGCGCGTCGCGCATCGTGCTGCCGATCTCGTCGAGCGCAGCGTTGGCCTCAGTGACGTCGACCAGACGGCGCTTGGTCTCGTCGAGCGAAAGGCGCTGTGCCTCGATCTTGAGGGCGAGCTGCGCGACCTTCAGCCGGGCGAAGGGCGTGCCATCCGCGCCGCCGCCACTGGCCAGCGGCGAGCGGGTTGGGTCTGCGGTCTCCACGAGGCGGCGTCGGGTCTTGTCGATGTCCCAACTACCATCCGGCTCGCGGGCGATGCGACCCGCACGCTCGGCCTTGTGGATAGCGGTGTCGCTGACGCCGAGGCGCCGCGCGGCCTCGCGCGTGGAGGCGGTCTTTTCCGGCATGGCGGCGACCTCCCGCCGCACGAGGATAGAGTGCGCGCATAGTTACCGGGCGCGCAGTGCGTGCTGACGGGCGGCTTCAAAGGCGTTGATGGCAGCGGGCCCATCGAATGTGACGGCGTCGCCGAGCATCTGCAGCGAGGTGAGAGCGTCGGTGAACCGGTAGCAACGCTTGCTCATTGCGTTTGCGTGCTGCCCGGGTAGCCTACAGGCTGTCCCTTTAACGAGGATGGGAGAGGCGCCACGATGCGTTGTTTTATAGCCGGCGCTGTTGCTCTGGGAGCCATGGCAGCATCCGCTGCCATGGCGCAGAGCACGCCTGCGGTCGTTTACTGTGTGAATAATCGGATCATGGTCGAACGCGCCACAATGTCGCAAATGCAGAGCGGCCGCGGCTCTTCGGAAATCTGCATCATCGGCCCTTCCTTTGACTTCCAGCCAGATGGCGTCACTTGGGTCCGACAGAACCTGCGCTCCGACGTCGGCGGCAGTTGCCGCTGCCGCTGAGACAACACCCCCGTCTCCCTTGGCCCTCGACCAACCAACGGGGACACGACCAGGTGGGCCGGTTTGGACTGCAGCGCCTAATCAGCAGAGCCGGCCTTGCCGGTCTGTCTAGATGAGCATGAGAAAGTACGGCCACCTACGTCCGGCAAAGACGGCTGCTTCACTGCCCGCCTCTCCGCCGCCGCCGGGCCGCATCTCCCGGAGGCTGCTGATCGGTCGGATGCTGCTGGTCGGTGCGATCGGCATCGCGCTGCCAATGCTGCTTCATGCCATCCTGCTGCCGGTCTGGGGCGAGGGAACGACGCCCCTCTTCGTCGTGTTCCTCCTCTCGCTCCTCCCCGCTAGCGGCGCGGCCTTCTTCTGTGCCGGCCAGACCATGCTGCGCATGGGCTACGCCATGTGCATCGTGATCGGTGCAGCCTTTCTCTCGATCGGCCTGACCGAGGCGCGCATCTTCGGGAACGTGCCTAGCCTGGATGCGGCGGCCGCTCCCTCCCGCCCCGCCGCCGCCGGCTTCCTGCTGCCCCAGGCTGCGCCGCGCGCCGATCTCGCCCGGGAAGTCGAGGTTCGCGTCGCTCTGCCGCGCAGAGACATGCGGGGGCGCTCCACCAGCCCCAGCAGGCTGCGCGGTCGCTTCACGGTGGTGCCGGTCGTCGACCCGGACTGGACGCCGGCGCAGTCGGTGCCGGTGGTTGCGGTGCTGGAGCACGGGCCGGATGGCATAACCCACGAGGTGCCGGGCGCGCCCTGGGATGCGGGGCGCGGCGTGCTGCGGTTGCTGCCGGAGCCGCTGCGGGATTTCGCCGTGCAGGAAGCGCTGCGGGAGGCGGGATGGACGGCAACGCCGCACATCGTCGTCGGGCGCTGGGTGGCGGATCCGCGCTGGGCCAGGCTCGATGCCGCGATGCCGCTCCTGTGGTTGTTCGCGGCTGCGCTGCTCAGCCTGGCGCTGGTGGTCCTGTCCCGCCATTCCTGGATCGCGGCGCGTCTCGACCGGCTCACGGATGGAATTGGCGACTCGGCGGTTCCCCTGCATCGGGAAATCCTGCTGGGCATTGCCGCGCTCACGCTGCCCTGTCTCATGGCGCTCGCAATACGGCACGCTGAGGTCAACAGCGGCATCGTGTTTGTCGCGATCGCCTTTGCCGTCGTGCCGTCCTTGATGATCACGATCGGGGCCTCGCATAAGGCAACGCCGGTCGGCGTCATGATCGCCGGCCTCATCCTGGTCGTCACCCTTCCCATGGGCGTGGCGGGGCGCGGCGCGGGGCCGAATGGCGGCATGCCCTCGCTCGCGGGCGCGCGCTGGGCGGATGTGCAGGAGGCGATGATCGTGATCGGCGTGGGCTGGCTGCTCTGGGCCGTGATCGTGATCATCGGACGCCTGCTGCAGGGCCGCGGGGGTGCCGACGCCTCACGCTGAACGGCACGGGTGATGTGCCCGATGGCAACTCTACTGTCGGGGGGGCAGGGTCGACATCGACTTGTCTTTGTGGCCTGCCGGCTTGGCTATGCGCCCTGCCGACGAGGCTGTCGCGGCCATCGGGAAGGCGCCATGTGCTTCACACTGGCGCCAACCTAATCGGTCACTCCGCCAAGGCGTAGATGGTGAAGGAGCCCTTCGCGCCGGTCTTGTTCGGCCCGACCATCCGCTCGCGCGACTTCACCTCGACCGCGTGGCCCTTCTTCTTCAGCCCGGCGAAGAAGCCGCGGACCGTGTGCTGCGCCCAGCCGGTGGCGTCGGCGATCTGCGCCACCGTCGCGCCCTCGGGCCGGCGCAGCATGGCCAGCACCTGCTCCTGCTTCGTGCCCTCGCGCGGCTTCCGCGGGGCGTTGGCGTCCCGCGGGGCGCGGGCGGGCTTGCCGGCGAGCATGGTGCGCAGGGCCTCCATCGGCCCATCGAGGGCACCGATCATGTCGCCTTCGCGGTTGGCCTCGTCATCCCAGGCGGCGAGGATCGCCGCGGCGGCGTCGCGCAGGCTGGTCCGCGGCGTGGAGGCGCGCGCCGCGAGGGCCTGGTCGAGCACGGCGACTTCCTCCGCCAGGGGCGCGGCCTGGGCGGCTTCGGGCGGCGGGGCGTCGTCACCCCGCGGCGCCGTCTCCTCCGCGCCCGTGGGCGCCGTGTCGGGCACGCGGCCCTCGATGCCCGAGCAGTCGGGCTCGCCGGCCCCCGCGTCGCCCTCGTTCGGGTCGATGCCGATGGCACGCAGCCCCTCGTCGGTGATGCGCGCCACGATCCAGGTGCCGTCATCATCCTGGCGCCAGCCCAGCCCGACATGCTCCCGTGGCGCGTTGATCTCGGTCAGCAGGTTGTTCTTGATCAGGCTGCGGAAGACCGCGTTGCGCGCGGCGGCCGGGAGCGTTTTCGGCGCGCGGGCGAGGCCCATCTCGTGCTGCGCGGCGGCGCTCAGGATCACGCGCTGGCTGTCGGAAAGCTTGGTCATCGTGGTGGTCTCCGGTTCCGGGTGCCGGTCATCGGCCCCTACTGCCGGGAGCCCCGCCGGCGTGGCCGGTCGGGGCGGTGCGGAAGTGGTCCGCGTCAGGCTTCGTATTCGCCGCGGCGGGAATGCTGGTCCGCGATGTCCTTCAGCTTCGCCGTCGCATCCGAAAGCCAGGCCGCTTCGCCCCAAAGCACCGTCTCGGGATCCGCGCCGAAATGGTCCGCGCTGGCCTGCGTGAGTTCCGCGAGGAGGGCGTCGAATTCGGCCTTCTTCGCGAGGAAGGCGGCCAGGCTGCATTCCTGGTTGCGGGCGGCGCGGGCGGTGCGGTCGGTCATGATCGTCTCCGTCGTGGTGCAGGGCATCCCCTGCGTGTGACGGACCATTCGCGCTGTGCCGCGCACGAGCCAAGCAAGATGCAGCGGCACGAAATTGCTATGTTTCGGCGGTCTGGATCACATCACGATCGCCACCACGGCCCTCGGGCCAGCCGCTGACAGGAGAAGCCATGGCCCAGCCGCAAGTCCCTATCGACGTCGAGCCCGACACGGGGATCTGGCGCACCGATGGACTGCCGATGATCTACGTGCCGCGGCACTTCCTGGTGAACATGCAGAAGGGCATCGAGGCCGCCATCGGTCCCGCGGCCTACCGCGAGATCCTGTACGCATCGAGCGACCTCTCCGCCCTGCAGTGGTGCCGGGCGGAGGCGAAGACGCATGGCCTAGCGCCCGTTGAGACCTTCCGTCACTACCTCAGGCGATTGTCCCAACGCGGCTACGGTCAGCTCGAGATCACTGCGCTCGACGAGACCGCCGGTACGGCGACCGTCACGGTGCGCCACTCTGCCTTCGCGCTCGGCTACGGCCCCGAGACGGGGCGACACGTCTGCTACATGTTCGAGGGCAGCTTCGTGGGCGGGATGCGCTACGTGCTGGAGATGGCAGGGCGCGGGGGTGAACCCGTCTGCCAGGAGGTGGCTTGCGCTGCGGCCGGATATCCCGAATGCCGGTTTGAACTACGCTGCGACGCCGTCGCGTGAAAAGACCACGCCGCGTGCCGCGGCGACATCCTCAAAGATGCGATCATCACCCTCCAGCACCGCGGCCTCGCCGGTGGCCTCCTGCCAGCGCCGCACGATCACATCGGCATAGGCGGGATCGATCTCCAGCAGCACGGCGCGCCGCCCCGTGCGCTCCGCGGCGATCATCGTCGTGCCCGAGCCGCCGAAGCAGTCCAGTACCGTGTCGCGCGGCTTGCTGCTGTTGCGGATCGCGCGCTCGACCAGCGCCACCGGCTTCATGGTGGGGTGCAGGTCGTTGCAGGCCGGCTTGTCGAAGTGCCAGACATTTCCCTGGTCGCGCGCGCCGCACCAGTAGTGATGCGCGCCCGCCTTCCAGCCGTAGAGCATGGCCTCGAACTGCTGGTGGTAGTCGGCGCGGCCGAGCGCGAAGGTGTTCTTCGCCCAGATGATCGTGCTCGACCACTTCCCGCCCGCCTCCTGCCAGACGCGATGCAGCGTCGGCCATTCGGAGGAGGACATGCAGACGTAGCAGGCGCCCTTCGTCACCGAGAGCAGGTTGGCCAGCGCAGGACGGAGGAACTCGGGAAAGCCGCCGCCGAGCGCGTCGTTCGCGATGGTCATCTTAGCCGCGGTGCCGCCCTCGTAGGCCACGTTGTAGGGCGGATCGACGAAGCCCATGTCGGCCAAATGGCCGGCGCCGAGCGCGCGCTGCACGTCGGCCAGCTGCGTCGCGTCGCCGCACAGCAACCGGTGGACGCCGCAGCGCCAGAGATCGCCCGTGCGGGTGACGGGCACCGCGGGCGGCGGCGGCGCCTCGTCGGCATCGTCGCTGAGACCGGCGTCGGCCGCGGCCAACAGCCGGTCGAGCTCCATGCCGGAGAAGCCGAGCACGTCCAGGTCGACCACCGCCTCGTCGCGGATGCGCGCGATCTCGTCGGCCAGCAGCGCCTCGTCCCAGCCGGAGTTCAGGGCAATCTGGTTGTCGGCCAAGCGCAGGGCGCGCGCCTGCGCGGGAGAGAGATGGCCGATCCGCAGCACCGGCACCGAGGCGAGCCCGAGCTGCTTCGCCGCCATGACGCGACCGTGGCCGGCGATCAGCACGCCCTCGGCGTCGACCAGGACCGGGTTCACGAAGCCAAACTCGGCGATGGAGGCGGCGATCTGCGCCACCTGCGACGGCGAATGCGTGCGCGCGTTTTCGGCGTATGGGACCAGCGCCGTCACCGCCAGGGTGGAGACGACAAGATCAGGCTGCATTCGCGGTGACCTCCGTCCGCGCCGCGGCCACGGCGTCGTGATCGCGGCCATCATCGGCGAGCGTGACCGGCAGTTCGGGGTGCAGCATCCGCCACCGCGCGACCGCCAGGTCGACATAGGCCGGCGCCAGCTCGATGGCGCGCACGCGGCGCCCGGTGCGCTGGCCTGCCAGGATGGTGGTGCCGGAGCCGGCAAATGGCTCGAACACCGCGTCGCCGAGGTTGGCGTAGGTCTGCATCAGGAACTCCGGCAGCGCTACGGGGAAAACCGCCGGGTGCTCGGTCTCGATGCCGCGCCCCTTGTGGCGGGTGATGCGTAGCACGCTGTCGGGAATGCGCATCTCCTGCACGGGCAGGCCGATATGGGTGTAGGCCTTTACCTCGCCGTCGGCGGCGCGCAGCCCGCTGCCCTTGTTTGGCGTGCCCGCCCATTTGCAGGGCACGATCTTGTTCGGCGCGCGGGCCTCGCGGTTGAAGTGGAAGACGAACTCGAACGCGGGTGCGAGGCGGCCGTTCCAGTCACCGGGCAGACCGGGCCCCTGGTCCCATGCATAGAGCCCGAAGCGCCGCCAGCCCTGCGCGCGCATCCAATCGAGCCAGCCGGACCAGTAGGGCTGCCACTCGCTGTCGCGGTGGATCAGGCCGAGGTTCACCAGCACCTGCCCGTCGCGCCGCAGCGCGCCGTCGAGATGCTGGAACACGCCCTGCATCAGTGCATCCCAATCGGACACGCCGCCGGTGGTGTAGGCACGCTGGTTCCCGTAGGGCGGGCTGGTGAACAGCAGCGCTGCGCGGTCATCGCCCATCACGCGAGCGACCGAGGCAGCATCGGTGCTGTCGCCGCAGAGCAGGCGATGCTCGCCGAGCAGCCAGAGGTCGCCCGGGCGGGTGACGGCCTGGCGCGGCGGCTCCGGATCAGCATCGGCGGGATCTTCCGCCGGCGCATCCTCGGTGCCTGCCGCGCCAGCCGCGCCGCCCCCCTCGGCGGGATCCGCGGACAGGGCCTCGGGCGCGTCGCCGTCGGACACGGCATCTCCAGCCGCCGCGAGGATGTCCGCGAGCTCATCCGCTGAGAAGCCGAGTGCCGCGAGGTCGATGTCCTGCGCCGACTGCACCGCGGCGAGCGCATCGCGCAGCAGCGCCTGATCCCAGGTTGCGTTCTCCGCGATGCGATTGTCGGCGAGCCGCAGCGCCTCCTTCTGCACCTCGGACAGGTGCCGCAGCACGATCACTGGCACCTTGGCCATGCCGAGCGCCGTCGCGGCCTCAAGCCGACCATGGCCGGCGATCAGCACGTCCGCCTCATCGACCAGCAGCGGGTTGGTGAAGCCGAAGGCCAATATGCTGGCCTTGATCTGCTCGATCTGCGCGGCGCCGTGCACGCGCGCATTGCCGGGATGCGCGCGCAGCTCCGCCAGCGGGCGCAGCAGGATCTTCGCTGCCATCCAGGGGAGCGTCATCTGGCCATCCGGTTTGCAGGTGGTTTGCAGGGCAGCGGCCCGGCGTCGGTTTGCAGGTAACGATCTGAAGCGGCTCGGAAAGGCTGCAAACTGCAAACCATATTTCCGGCCTGGCGCTAGCGATGCTGCGCGCTTCCGCCCCCCGCATACAGCGGGGCCAGGAAGGAACCATCGGCTCGAGAGCCACTGTCTCGATCGAGCGACGCTGTGGCTGGTGAGCCAGAGCCACCCCGGCTGCGCTCGCAGTTCTTCACCGTGGGAAGAGTCTATCGGATACGGATTCCGCGCCGCTACAGGTAGAATTGTAACAGCGCGCTGCGCACGTTCGACACGCTATGCGCAGGCCCGGAGTTGCACGCCACGCCTGCTGGTATCCGGCGTGAAGGCCACGCCACCACGCTCAAAGATTCGCTGCAGCTTGGCCAGGACTATCGCCGGTGGCGTGGCGTGCCCCGCCTCGAACATCTCCAGCACCGACACCGGTATGCGTGCGACGAACGCAACCTCGGCAGCGTCGAGATCCAGCAGCGCGCGTGCTTCACGGCAGAGCCGCGGTGTCAGGAGATGTTCCATACGGTCGTCACTCCCCCGGGTGGCCCAGCCTCAGCCCTTCGCGGCCTTGCGCTTGGCCTTCTTCACGCCACCGAGCGCGGCTGCCTTGAGCCCCGGGCTGGCCTTGAAGCGCACCGTCGCGCCCGCCTTGATCTGCACCTTCTCGCCCGTCCGCGGGTTCAAGCCGGTGCGCTTCGGGGTCTCGCGCACGACGAAGGCGCCGAAGTCAGGAATGGTGAAACGACCGCTCTCCACGATCTCCGCCTTGATGGCATCGATGATGTCGCCGGCCAGCTTGGTCGCTGCGACACCGGACAGGTCGGTCGAGTTGGCGATGACTTCGGTCAGGAACTTCTTCGACACAGACTGGATCTCCATTGCGGATGATCGGCCGTAGCGGAGCCTGCGGGGCTTGTCAGTCCCCTTGTCCGCATGCCCGTACTGCGCAAGCCGCGGCGCTAAAGCGCCGCGCGCGCTCGCTCGACCGCGTCCCGCGTCGCCACCAGCGCGACCAGGGTGATGCTGGCCTGCTTCACCGCCGCGGCTTCGTCGGGGTCGACATAGGACACCTGCTCCTCGGCATCGACAACGCCGGACGCCAGCTGTTCGCGCAGCTCGTCGAGGCGGACCTTCACCTCGTCGGGATCGGCGTTGGGGTCGCCGAGCCATTCGACCACGATGAGTTCGACCTCGCGCGCCATGCGGGTGGGCTGAACCCCGCGCGCTGCCATTGCCTGCAAGCGCACCAGCGCCGCATCGAGGGGGCGCATCGCCGCCCGCTGCCTTGCCGCCATGTCCGTCCCTCCTGCTCGATAGTGCTTCGTAGCATGTTCTTGTCTTGTTCTCATAGGGCCGGCTATCGTCGGGCATGCCCGACGGTGACCAGACCCGCCCTTCGCCGCCGTGGCTAAGCGCGGCAACCCTGGCCGCAGCCCGGGCGGCACGGCGGCCGCCGGACCCTTTCACCCGGTCGAACACCAAACAGGCGGTGCACGACGCCATCCTGGCGCACCATCCCGCCCTGCCGTTCACGCTGATCGGCGAGGCGGTGGCCTACGTCCTTGGCGCGGAGTGATCCGTCAGGCGTCCTGCGCTGCGGTCACGGCACGGCGGCGATAGGTCTCGTGACTGATGGCCTGAGGCCACTGCGCACGCGGCACCACGGCAGGCAGATCGCGGAGGATCTCCAGGAGCTCCGCATCGGGTCGTCCGGCCAGGCCGCACCGCCCGAGCAGTTCCGCCATCCCCCATTCCCAGGCGAACCGCAGCGCGTCCTCCGCCGCAGCGTGCGAATGGCGCGGCAGCCATGGTGCCAGCGCCGGCCGGACGACACGAGGATCGAGGCCAAGCGCACGAAACTGACGCGCAACCACGGCGCCGGACTGCTTCTCGGCGAGGTCCCAATTACGCCCAGCTCGCCCAGCTTCTTCGTAGAGCGCGAGAAGCCAGTCATCGTCCCAGCCGCCCATGCCGGTGTCGCTCGCGACTTCAACGGCATTGAAGGTCTGATCGAGCATCTCGCAGATGTCGCTCAATGCGCGCCCGTCCCGCAGCAGGATTTCCTGCGACAACCCATGGACTGGCTCAGCGGATGAGTCCCAGCGAGCAGGGTCTGCCAGCCAGTTCTCGGACGGTCGAACCAGAATGCTGCGGACGTCCAGCAAAATGCGGCCATCGTTCTCGACCACGGGCTGCGCCCAGCCAATCTCGATCGGGAAGGATCCCCGTGCGATCCCTGAGGACTCGATGTCGATGAAGATCGGGGCATCGCTTGGCGTCGTCACGGCTGTGGATCTCCTTGCGGTCGAATCATGATACGCCTCGCGCGGGTCGAGGCGGAGTGAATCACTTCGCGCGACGAGCGCCCTAAGCAGCCCGCTGCCGTGGTGCGAGCCCGTACACCACAGTCAGCACGCCCAGCGCGGCCACCAGCATCCCCTGCGCCTGGGCGTGGCCGACGCTGCGCCCACCCCATCCCTGGCGCTGCGCCCATTCGCGGACTGAACACTCGAGGCCGACCACGTGCCAGACGATCGACCCGGCGGCGCTGTCGAAACCGCCCAACGCCGTCATCGCGCGCGCCACCCGCTCGCGCGCGACCATCTGCCGATCCGTCATGGCCTCGCCACTGCCCGGTACGCGGATCAGCGGCATCGACCGCACGACGTCCAGTGCCGCAATGCGGAACTGCGAGCGGAACACCGCGCCGGCATCGTGCATGTCCTGGGTGATGGTGCCGTTGGCGAGCATCTGCCCGAGCGTGTCGATTGCGCGCCTATGCACGACCGGCAATCCTGTCTCGGGGTCGGCTTCGCGCACAGGCTCGCCCACCGGGCCATGCTGCAGCCGCCACTTCGACGGCGTCGCCAGATCGTCGTGCTTCGGCTTCGGCACCTTGGGCTTGCGCTTACCGGCCATGGTGGTTCTCCCCATTGCGACGCCCCCAGCGCCGATTGGCTTCGTTGGTGATGGCCTGACGCAGCCAATCGTCCGTGATGTCTGCGACTGGCAGCGCGACCACGCCATGCCGATGCCACGCGGCGGCGCGCATGGCGTTCACTTCGCTATCGTTGGTGGGGCTGCGCGTGCCGCGGTCGAGGCAGGAGCGGGGCGGCAGCGGTGCGCCGTGCATGCTCATGCGCGGCCTCCTGTGGGGTCGGTCGCCCAGAGCAGCAGCGCGATGGCATCCGCTTCATTGTCGTCGGCTGGCGCGAAGCCGCGCGCCTCGATGGCGGCGACCATCTTTACCTTGTCGGCGTTGCCCTTGCCGGTGGCGTAGCGCTTGATCGTGCCGACCGGAACGCCCTCGTAGGGGACGTCGTGCTCCTCGCACCAAGCGGTCAGCATGCCGAGGAAGCCGCCGTAGATGTGCGCCGCATCGGTGCCGGCATGCGCGCGGACTTCCTCGAATACGATCCGCGCCACGCCGCCGGACAGAGCGGCGACCTCGGCCAGCCATCCGCGGAAGCGCAGAAAGCGCATCCCACCGCCTTCGAAGCGAGTCGGCCTGAAGGTCATGGTGCCGGAGGTGATGCCGCCGTCGTGTGACCGCAGGGCCCAGCCGGTGGTGGTGCCGAGATCCAAGGCGAGCACGGCGTGGTGTCCGAGGCTTATTGCGGGCGGGAGGGTGATGGGCGGGCCGCTTGCATGGGCGGCGGGCATGGTGAGAGTTGCGACTGCCATGGTGGTCTCCGAGAGGGGATGATCCTGGTGAGGGCGGCGACGGCGCGGTTCTTGGCGGAGCTCGTCGTCGCTGCCCGGCTTTCGGGATTGGGCTCATCACGGGTGGGCCGGTGCTGTGCGGGCGGCGCATTACGGCACCCCGTCCAGCCAGGAAGGGGGTCGGGGAGGATGGGGAGGATGCGTTCTTGCCTCCGACATATCCTCCCCGCCGGAAACCCAGCTTTCAGCAGCGTTTGGGGAGGAAGGGGAGAAAGGGGAGGAAATTCCCGGCTCTCCCTTCATGTGTGCGCGCGCGTGCGCGCATGTGTAGGGGGTGGAAATATCCTCCCCTTTCTCCCCTTCCTCCCCGGCCCCAGGCTTTTCCTGGCTTACAGCGCGATCGTTCCGGGGAGAATAAGGGGAGGATATGCCTTCAGGGCCCAATATCCTCCCCGCCTGAGCGGCACCCGGGGAGGAAAGGGAGGATGAATCGCGGCCACCCTGGGGCGCGACCTCCAGCTTCCAGCGCTGCGCGCCGTGTGAGACCTGCCCTTGCCGCAGGTGGATGAGCCGGCCGGCGACGCGGAAGCCACGATCGCGCAGCTTGCTGAGGCCGCGACCGAGGCGGATTTTCTGCCCCTGCTCGTCCTTGGCGGAGATCGGCAGTGCGGGTTCGATGTTTCGCGCGTGACCGATCAGGTCGCTGGTGGTGACCTCTGCCGTGCCGAAGCGATCCCACCAGGTGGCGACGAGCGAGCGCCAGGCGCCGCCTTCACTGTCGGACGCCGCCATCATCTCGTCGAGGTTGCCGAGGAAGCCCTCGATGCCGGCCACCTCCAGCACGCCACCCAGCGTCTGCGCCCAGATTTCATAGCTGCCAAGGCTGCGACCACCACGCGGCCGGCCTGCCACGAGCCATGCCTGGCACAGGGTGAGACAGGCCGCGACGAGCCGGCCGCGATTGGCGCGCACCCAGACCATGAGGTCGGGGTGGCGGAAGCTGTCGCGGCGCCAGGGCTGGTCGGTGTGCGCGTCGAGCCGGATGCGGACCAGGCGCCGCGCCATCTCGTTCGAGAAGGTGGGATTGTTGCCGGTGGCGACCCAGACGCAGCGGATAGGCAGCCGCGTCATGTCGGACTGCCCGAGGATGCGATCCTCCCAGAAGGGCGCGGTGAGCGCCGCAGCGAGGGCGGAGCTGTCCAACTGCTCGCGCAGATTGTCGATCAGGATTAGCGAGGGGATCTGCCGCAGCTTGGCGGTGAGGCGCTTGCGCCATTCCTCATCGTCGCGGCCTTCGGTCATGACGGAGGCGCCGACGCCGGTCAGCACGGTGGCGATCACGTCCACCATGAGCGTGGCGCCGGTGCCGGGCGTGGGCTTCTCGATCAGATGCAGCGGCGTCGGGCCATCGATCATGGCGCGAAGAAAGCTCAGCAGCAGCAGCGCCAGCGCATGGGCGCGCTCTGCGGTGCTGGTGAAGGGAAAGTCGCCCAGCAGGTCATCCAGCAGCAGGGAGCGCGCCGCGGTGATGTCCTGAGACGAAGGCCGATCGGGAACCGCTGGCAGGCGAAAGCCCATGGTCGGGCGATAGAGCAGGCGAGCGTCCGGGTGGTAGCCCGGTTCGGTGAGCAACACCCCGCCTCGCCCGAACACCGGCGTGGTGACGATGCCGGCGAGTATGGGCAGGCCGGGATCCGGGGTGGCGAGCAGGGATTTCACCACGCCGGTGGGCGGCGGCGCGGGGATGGCATCGCCCTTGACGTTGACCTTCCGCCAATCCGCCAGCTTGGCCAGCATGTGGCGCAGCCGCTCCTCCGAGACGGTGGCGGCGACCGGCAGGCCCTCATCATCCGGCGTGACCCAGCTGGGCAGGCCGCCGAGGCGGAATAGCCAGGGCGTGCGATTGGAGGCGAGAATTGCGCTCCAGGCGTGGTCGGTGGCGCGGCGGAGATTGCCCTCATCGGCGCGCAGCACGGGCAAAGCCGTCGTCGGCTCCAGGAAGCCGAGCGGAAGGTGCCGGCCCGTCTCGTCCTCCGCTGCGGACGGCGGCGTGGCGGCACCGCGCAGCGCGGCATCGACCAAAGTGGCCAGCGCCTCAGCACCATCCCGGCCGAGCATGTCGTTGAAGTCGTCGCCCTGCTGCGGCGGCATGGCGATGGCGGTGATGATGCCATTGCGGCGAAGGCGGCCGGCGAGTGCATCGGCGGCGCGCATGCCGGCGCCCGAGATATCATGGTCGGCCAGAATCACGATGCGCCGGGCCTCGGGCGGCAGCTGCACCTGCTCGAGGCCGGAGGTGGAGAGCGTGGCCCAGACGGGCAGGCCGGGGCAGGCGACCATGGCGGCGAGGCCGGTCTCGATACCCTCGCAGAGCCCGAGCACGCCGTGCGCGCCGATTGGCGCCAGCCGCACCGCGCCACCGCCAACCTTGCCCATCATCATGCGCGGCTTGGGGACATCGGCCTTGCGGACAGCGCCGCCATCCTGCTGGAGATAGGTGCGATGGAGCGCGATCACCTCGCCGGCGACATCACGCACCAGGCCGATCATCGCCAGATAGCCGGTCTTGGTCTCGAAGTTCGTCAGGTCGGGATGAAACAGCAGGTCGGCATCGGGCGGCACGGTCAGGCCGCGGCCCTGAAGGTAGTGATCGGCGGGCGTGCCCGCGATCGGCACCGCGTGCTCCCGCACGAAGCCGATCTCGTGCGTCATGTCGCGCTCGGCCTTGCGCTGCGGCGGTGGCTCCTGCCGCGCGGGTGCCTCGCCCGTCCAACCGACCCGCGCCGCCGCCTCGGCAAATAGCAGGCGCCCGGACAGGCCGGTGCCGTGCTCCAGCGTGCTGAACGGCCCACCGCCCTGAGCACCATCGAAGTCGTGCCAGTCGCCAGCATGCTCGCCGGCCAGCATGATCACGCAGGAGCCGGACTGGCGCGGCGGTGCGCCCTGGATATTGGCCAGCCGCCATTCGTCGCCCTGGCGCCGCCCATTGGGGAACAGCCCAGGCACCCACGCATGGGCCGTGTCGCGTAGCCTGGCCGCGATGGCGTCGAGGTCATAGCGAAGGGCGGGCGCGGGCGCCGCCGCGTCGTTCAGGTCAATCAAGGATCACCAGCCCGCGTTCC
The DNA here is from genome assembly GCF_005222755.1 of Roseomonas sp. HF4. Classification (GTDB taxonomy): domain Bacteria; phylum Pseudomonadota; class Alphaproteobacteria; order Acetobacterales; family Acetobacteraceae; genus Neoroseomonas. The sequence continues at coordinate 11,494 of NZ_STGD01000020.1, read as the reverse complement.
GCGCGCGTGATGGCGGTGTAGAGCCAGCGGTTGCGGTCCTCCGCGGTGCGGCTCAGCCCATCGTCATAGACGACGACGTTCTCCCACTGGCTGCCCTGGGCCTTGTGGCAGGTGATGGCATAGCCCCAGCTGCTCTCAATCAACCCGCGCATCTCGCGGTAGTCGCGGGTCAGCCGCTCCCGGTCGTAACGGACGTGGTCGTCGTAGTGGCCTTTGTAGAAGCGGTGCCGGCCGGAGATGGCGACGCCATCCTCCGTGGTGATGGTGGCCGAGAAGGCCAGATCGCTCTCGTGCCGGATCTCCGCCAGCGACAGGAACATGCCGTTGACCAGGCTCAGGTCGTGACGGTTCTTCAGGCAGATGAGCTTCTCGTCCTGGCCCGCGGGATAGGGTGCGGGAAAGCCGGCGGCCTGCTTGATCTGGCTGTTGAGCCAGCGCCGCGTGTCGTTGCGGCCGCAGATGACTTGGCCACCGCGCAGCATCTGCTCGGGTCGTACCGCATTGCGCGGCAGCTTCCAGACATGCGCATCATGCTCACCGGGCGGGATGTCGATGCCCTGCCGCGCCATGGTGGCGAGGCGGATGATCGCGCTCTCGCCGGCCTGGCGGTGGATCTCGGTGAGCATGATGTCCGGCTTTGCCTCCGTGAAGGCGCCGGTGCCCTTGATGGGGGGCAGCTGCCCGGGATCGCCCAGCACCAGGATAGGTTTGCCGAAGGCCAGCAGATCGGCGGCCATCTCGGGCCCGACCATCGACACCTCGTCCAGCACGATGAGATCGGCATCCCGTACCAGCGATTGCTCGTTCAGCAGGAAGGTGGGCTTGTGGATGTCGGCCAGGCGCAGTTGCAGCTTGCTGATCTGAATCTCCGCGAAGGCGCGTTCGGCGGGTGCCATGCGGCCGAGGCCACGCTGCAGATCGAGGAGGTCCCGCTCGACGCGGTCAATCTCCTCGGGCGTCGCCTCCGAGACACGATAGATCAGCGAGTGGATCGTGGAGGCAGGCGTGCCCTTGCGGGTCATGACCAGCGCCGCCTTGCCGGTGAAGGCCGCGAAGAGAATGCGGCGGGGTGCCGCATCCTCCTCGTCACCGCTGGCTGCGACGTCGATGCCGATCGCCTGCATGGCGTAAGTGATCACGGTGCTCTTGCCGCTGCCGGCATAGCCGAACAGCCGGAACACCTGCTGCTGGTGCGTCCGGTTCTGGAACCAGTCCACGATGGCGCGGATGGCGTCCGCTTGTTGGGGAGATGGGGTGAAGCTCATGCGGGCGCCTCCCAGCAACGCGCGGCATAGGGACAGAAGCGGCAAAGGTAGAAATCGCGGGCCTGCGCGATGCGCGGCGGGAGTTCGCCGCCGTCAGCAGCGCGGAGGATGTCGACGGCGCGGTCGGACAGGCGCTGCGCCTCGGCCGCGTCGAAGGGCACCGCCTCGTGGTGCAGCGCCAGCGTGTCGCGGTTCAGCGCGGTGAGCAGCGCCACCTCGAGTTCGAGATAGGCCATGTAGAGCTGCACCTGCGCGAAGTAGATCGGCTTGGACTGGCGCAGCCCGTGCTTGACGAGGTCGTTCCACGATTTCTGGCCGAGCGCCTTATGCTCCCAGAGCGAGGGCCAGCGGATGCCGACATCGGGCCCGGCCACGATGACGCCGTCGGCATGGCCACGCAGTTTTCCGCCTGCTGCGGCAAAGCCGAACTGCTCGCCCTCGGTACCGCGATCGCGCAGATCGAAGCCCGCTTGGCGGAGCCAGCGGATGGACAACGCCTCGAACTGGTGTCCGGCATCGAAGATGCGCAGGATGCTGCCATCGAAGTCCCGGCCCGCATCCTTCGGCGTGTGGGCCACCTCATAGACCAGCTTGCGCGCGCAGGCCTCGCCGACCCGACTGCCGCCGAGATAGTCGCGCGGACGCTGCTGACGGTTCCGCGCGACCAGCGCGGCGTCGACGTGCACATTGATGCGCGCAGTGGTGTTGGCGGTGTCAGCTGCGACGCGGCCGTAGACCAGCCTGGAGCCGTGGTTCAGGTCGAGGATCATCGGGCGCTGACCTTCCGCCGACCCTTCCAAAATGGATTGTCCTCGCCGGTTCTCGAACGGCAGTAATCGAGGAAGCCAGGCGCGTTGAGGTTCTCCTTCTGCGTTCCCCACCGCAGATTGCTCGCACGGTTGTTCACCGCGTTCTCGTCGAGATGCATGACGACGGCGCCGTCGAATGGCGGCGGTCCGTGGAACGCCTCGGCGATGAGGCGCGCCACCTTCCATGTGCGTTCGCCGACGGTGGTGACGAAGCGCGCGTCGAGCTTGTTCCAAACGCCAAAGGTTGGGGTGCCGCCATAGGGGCGCTCTCCGCCGTTCGGCATGAGCCCGCGGTAGGGCGTGATCATCACGCGCCCCTCGCTGCTGGCCAGCACGCCAGGCAGGCTGGGAACATCGCGCCAAACTTCTCCGGTGCTCATGGCAATGCTCCCTCAGCTAAAAGGAATCGGGTCGTCGAGCGGATCCCGCTCGGCGGCCTGACGCTGCATGGATGCCTGGAAGCCATCGACACAGGCCTCGATGATGCGATCGATCTCCATCGCGCTGCGGTCATGGAACGGCGCCATGAGATGCAGCTCCACCAGCACAGCGGCGAGCGGGCGTCGCGCGTCCTTCACCGCGCGCACCTCCATCGGGGTCTTATCGATCACGCCGCCGCTCCGCCGCGCCAGAGCGCTGCCGGCTTCGCAGCAGCGCATCGAGCAGAAAGACAGCTTCGGATGGAGACCGACGCGAAGCTCATGCACATAGCCGAAGCCCTTCGCCTCGCGCCGGCACAGGGCGCAGGTGAGGCGGCGGACCTGATCAGATGGCGTGCACCCAGGAAGGGGCGGCAGGTTTGCTGCCGCGGGGCGCAGTGTCGGCCGCGCCCCTGCCCAGCGTCGTCGGGCCATGCCGTCATCAGCCGTTCAGCCAGGCCGGGCCGCCCGAGATGGGCGCTGGGGCAGGCGGCGGCGCCGTCTGGGCGGGGGCGGCTGGCGCCGGACGTTCCCAACTGCGGGTCGCCGCCGCGGGCACCTGGGACGCGGCAGGCGTGGCCCAGGCAGGCGCGCCGCCTGGTGCGACCGCGGCCGCCGCCGGCCGCGATGCCCGCTGGGTGGGTGAGGCCGGCACCGCCTCGCCATCCATGATACGCCGGTACTCCGGCTCACCGGGCAGCACCACGCGGTCCAGGCGGTTGCTATCGCTGTAACGCGGGTCGTCGGCAGGCTCGACCCGCACCTTGGCGGCGAAGGTGATGCCATGCAGGTCGGCGAGGCCCCGCAGCATGCGCTTGGCCTTGGTCGCCTCGCCCATATCTTGCGGATCGAGGCTGAGGGCGCTGTCGATCATCGCCCGGAAGATGCCCTTCGAGATCTTCCAGCCGATGGAGACACCCTGCTCGTCGACCTTCCCGCCGATGACGGTGAAGGTCTGCCAGAACTTGCGGCGAATGTGCTGGCCGGCGATCACCGTGAACTCGCAGTCCAACATCTTCACGTCGCTGCCCGGGCTCTTGGTCGCCTTGAGCAGGCCGCGATCCGATTCGCCCTGGCCGTCGAGACCACCCTTGCGGATGGCCATCGTCACCTTGACGAAGCTGCCGTCCGGGATGAGGTCGGAACCGCGCGGCAGTTCGGCATCGTTCATGTCGTACATGGGCATCACCCCTGGGTGCTGGCTTGGGCGTTGATCTTGCGAAGCAGGGCGGCGAGGTCCGGCGGCTCGGTCTCGTCGAGCCGGCCGGAGCGATCCTTCGCTGGTAGGCCGCAGGCATTGCCGGCGCGGCAGACCAGCCGACGCTCGCTGCCGCGCTCGGGGTCGTGGCGCCAGGCGTCACCGTCGCGGGAGAACAGCGCCATCGACACCACCTGATCGACGATGCCGGGGAGCTCGCGCGCGGCCTTGCCGCCTTCCATCTGCGGCTGCCAGGTGACCTTCCCGAACTCGTCCGTGACCTTCTCCAGGATGCCGACCATGATCGTGGTCTTGCCCGGCGCGTGCTGCAGGTGCTTCAGCAGGCCGATGACCTCGCGGGCGAGCAGGCCATAGGCGCCTCGCGTATCGGGCTTCCCGGTTTTGTCGGAGAAGGCCTCGGGCCGCGTCTTGGCCCAGGCCATGGCCTGGCGCGTGAGGTCCGTGATGCTGTCGAGGAAGACGATCGACTTGCTGGCGATCAGCCGCACCAGGTCCGGATGCGCCGCGGCGAGGTGCTGATAGTGCCCTTCCGAGAAGAACCCTTGCGGATCGGCCGCAGGATTCACGCCCCCGACCAGGCAGGCGATGTCGATCGCATCCTCGAAGCAGCGCACCGGGATGCTGTCGCCGCGCCAATCCTGCACCGACTTGAGGCCGGCCTCGAGATCGATGCAGATCGTCTCCGCCGCGGGCAGGGTCTTGAGCTGCGTGGTCTTGCCCACGCCGCTCGGACCGAACAGCGCCATGGTGGTTTTGTTGGCCGCGCGCGATAGGCGTTCGTCGGCGGTGACGATGCGCAGCGCCATCAGCCGTTCCTCACCAAGGCGGCGGGGACGCCGGTATGCGGACTGTCGCGCAGCTCGATGTCGGAGAGGATGGCGAGGCGATAGGTCGGCTTGCCGGTGCGCACCGTCCGTGCCGGCTCGAAGGCGCTGCGAATGCGCTCCGGCCAGGCGGCATAGGCGCGCTCCGAGACCCGGAAGCTGACCTCGACATATTCACCAGGATCCTCGCCGCCGGCGCGGATCTGCTCGGCGAGCGTGGCCAGCTGGGGCTGGTTCCATTCGACCTTCTTCGGCAGATCGGCCGTGACCTCGACGGTGCCGTCCACGAAGCGCACCGTCCCGGTGTCCTTACCGGCCACGGCCCGCGCGGCGACGGCACGCTGCTGGTACCGCAACGCGATCGCCCCCTCGACCCAGTCTGCCGTGCGCTTGGCAGCCTCCAGCGCCTCGCGCGCATCCGCCTGCAGCAGGGCGAGGTGCTCGGACGGTAGGCCCATAACGTCGCCAACCGGCAGGCGGCGGACGGCATCAAGGGTGAGGCGGTTCGGAATGGATGCGGCCATCATGCAGCCTCCAGGGACGGCGGCGTTGCGGATGCGACGAAGGCTGCCGCCGGAAGTGGGTGGCGGTGCATGCCCGCCGGCGCGGGCATGGACAGCAGTCGCGCGCGCAATTCGGCAGGGATGTGCTCGATCGGGATCCGCTGCAGCGCGCGGCGACGCAGCGTCAACGGATCAAGGTCGGCCTGCTCGCACCAGGCTTCACGGGCGCCGGTCCAGCCTTCGCCGTCGTCGAGCAGGAAGCGGACGGCTTCCTCGCGATCGCGGGGTTTGAGGCCGGGCGTGAAGACCTGACGGCGCCCGTGCGCGCATTGGATGATGCGTGGTTTGGCCAGGCGCTCATTGGGCGTGATGGCGTCCTCCAGCGCGCGATGGATGACTGCGGCGGCGAGTTGGATTTCGGACATGCAGGATCGTGCGGACAGCATGCGTCGATGCTCCGATGCGGGCGGTGGCGGGATGGGGATGTGCGAGGGAGCGGCGCGTGAAGCGCCAGACGGCTATCCGTCGTCGGCGCGCGAATTGGGCAGCGTGCTGCTGACAGGGGACATACCCACCAGATCGGCTGCGGTGAGGACGATCCCCTCCGCCGTCGCCATGGCCAGTAGACGCTGGTGATACTTCGCCGGCACCAAGCCGTCGCTGCCGCCGCGGTGCCGCGGGAGCGCCCAGCGGTGGACCGCACTGCGGTCGAGGCCGAGGCGGCGGGAGAGTGGTCCGGACCCACCAAATCGTGTGATGATCGTGCTTGCGGGTTCAATCATGAGTTGCGCTTAACCAGCGCGTCGCACGCTGGGCAATGCACTATTCTCGATAATTCCGCATGAGAGATCATGTGTTGCGTTTTTCGCAACATCGTTGCTCTCATCCATCGGTGACACGTGTCGCCGCGCGGCCAGAATGGAGTGAGCCGATGGGCCGAATGCGCCCCGCCCCTGCGCCCGAGGCCCCTTATTCGGCCTTGGTCACGGTCGAGCAGATTAAGGAGGGGCTTGCACGACCCGGCAAGTCCCAGAAGGGGCTCGCCGCGGTGCTCGGCGTCGACAACAGCACGGTGAGCCGTCTGCTCACCGGCAAGCGTCCGCTGCGCGTGCACGAGGTGCCGCAGATCCTGGCCTATCTCGAATCAGGCGGGGGATCGGCCGCCGGTCGAAGCCGGGCAGCGATGCCGGATATCGTGCAGATCGGCGGCGACCGATACGCGATGATCCCAGTCTACGACGCCGCGTCGCCCGTGGCCGGCGATGATGAACTGCCTGAAGCGCCACTGTATCGGACCGCGTTCCGCGTCGACTGGCTCCGTCAGGTCTCGCAGGGCGAAATCGGTGATCTCATTGTCGTGGTGATCGACGGCGATGCAATGGAGCCGACGCTACGCCATGGCGATCGTGTCCTGGTGGACATGGGCAGCCGGCGACCGCAGCAGAAGGACGGCATCTATCTGCTCCGCACCGCGGGTGGCCTGCAGGCCAAGCGCGTGGCTGCGAATCCCCTCACCGGTTTGGTCACCGTCATCTCCGACAATCGCGAGCACTACCCCTGTTTCAGCGACCTCCAACCGGACGACATCACCGTGGTGGGCCGCGTGACCTGGCTCGGGCGGCAGGTCGGGGCCTGACGCCGAAATCGCTGCAATGAGTGCATTGCGCGGCTAGCGCCGCCTCTGCCATCAGCGCCGCGTGCAGCATTCATCGCCCCGCGCCCTGAACCATCATCTCCCACCCCATCTACGCGAGGTCTGCGACCTCCTCGCCCGCGGCCTGCTGCGGCTGCGCAGCCGCGCTGCCGACGATCTCGCGCGCGACGCGGAACAGGCCCGGGGGCGGAGAGACGTTCACCTACACTCCACCGCCAGGCAGCGCCGTCATGCGAACCCCAGGAGAGAGGGAGTCGCATGACCCGACGATCGACTACGAAGGCGAAGCAGCAGGAGACCGCGCCGCCGGCGCCCACCATTCCGAAGATCCCGCCGACGCAGGTGCTGAGCCGGCTCGGCGCGCTGCAGGCGGCGCCCACCGCCACGCTGAAGGATCAGTGGCGGGAACTGTTCGGCAAGGAGCCGCCGCCCTGGAACCGCGCCTATATCCAGAGCCGGCTGGCGTATCGAATCCAGGAGCTGGCCTATGGCGGGCTGAAGCCCGAGACCGTCGACCGGCTGGTGGCGCTAGGTGAGCAACTAGATGGCGGCAACGTCGTCCTGCGCCGCATTCGCGCCGACAGTCGCCCACTGGCCGGCACGCGCCTCATCCGGGAATGGCAGGGCGTGCAGCACGTGGTCACCGTGCGCGTTAACGACTTCGAATTTGAGGGGCGGCCGTATCAGTCCCTGTCCGCCATCGCTCGCCACATCACCGGCACCCGCTGGAATGGCTGGACGTTCTTCGGGCTGCGCGCGCGGGGTGACGCATGACCCGCCGCGCCCGCATCGAGCCAGCCATGCCGGCCACCACGAAGAAGCTGCGCTGCGCGGTCTACACTCGGAAATCCACGGACGAGGGGCTGGAGAAGGAATTCAACACGCTCGACGCACAGCGCGACGCCTGCGAAGCGTACATCACCAGCCAGCGCGCCGAGGGGTGGGTGCTGGTGCGCGACCGCTACGACGATGGCGGCTTCTCCGGCGGGACCCTGGAGCGGCCGGCGCTGCAGCGCCTGCTGCGCGACATCCGAGCAGACCTGGTCGACGTCATCGTGGTCTACAAGATTGACCGGCTGTCCCGCTCGCTGATGGATTTCGCCAAGCTGGTGGAGGTGATGGACGCGCATGGCGTGACGTTTGTCAGCGTGACGCAGAGCTTCAATACCACGACCAGCATGGGGCGGCTGACGCTGAACATCCTGCTCAGCTTTGCCCAGTTCGAGCGAGAGGTCATTGGTGAGCGCATCCGCGACAAGTTCGCCGCCTCGCGCGCGCGAGGCATGTGGATGGGGGGCAAGGTGCCGCTGGGCTATGATGTCGTCACCAGGAAGCTGGTGGTGAATGAGGACGAGGCGCCGCGGGTGCGCCGCGTATTCGAGATCTTCGCCGAAACGGGCTCGGGCATGGAGACGGTGAAGCGCCTTCGTGAGGAGGGCCTCGCCAGCAAGGCGGGCCGGCCGCTGGACAAGGGCGATGTCTACAAGCTGCTCAGCTACCGCACCTATGTCGGAGAGGTCGCGCACAAGGGAAACATCTATCCCGGCGAGCACCAGGCCATCGTGCCGCGAGAGCTCTGGGATAGGGCGCAAGCCGTGCTGCAGGTCAGCCCTCGGGTCCGCGCCAACCAGAATCGGGCGCAGACGCCGGCGCTGCTGAAGGGGCTGATCTTTGGGGTGGACGGGCGGGCGCTGTCGCCGACGCACGCCAGGAAGAATGGCCGGCTCTACCGATACTACGTGGCGCAGCGCGTGCTGAAGGGCGATGCCGCTGGCGACGACAGCATCGTGCGCCGGGTCTCGGCGGCGGAGATCGAGGCCGCCGTGGTGGATCAGGTCCGTGCGCTGCTGCGCCAGCCGGAGATCGTGGTCGGCACCTGGCGCGCGGCGCGCAAGGACGCGCCGGACCTAACCGAGGGCGAGGTCCAAGACGCGCTGCATCGCCTTGACCCGCTGTGGGAGCACCTGTTCCCGGCGGAGCAGGCGCGGATTGTGCGGTCGCTGGTGGAGCGGGTGGTGGTCGGCCCGGCCGGCGCCGACATTCGGCTGCGGCTGGACGGGCTCGGCGGCCTGGTCCACGACCTCACCGCCATCCGGCCGGATGCCCTGAGGGCGGCGGCATGACGGCCGCGACCAGCGTCACGGTCCGAGTGCCGCTGACGATCCGCCGGCGCCCAGGGAGGAAGACGATTGTGACGCCGATGACCAACGGCGTGTCGCCTGCCGTGACGCACGCCGATCCGGCGCTGGTGAAGGCGCTGGCTCGGGCGTTCCGGTACCAGCGTATGCTCGATCAGGGCCTCTACGAGTCCATCACAGAGATGGCAGGGGCGGAGCGGTTGGACCGGGGCTATTTGGGGCGGCTGCTGCGCCTTCCTTTGCTGGCGCCGGACATCACAGACGGCATCATCAACGGTCGACAGCCGCACTCCATGGGCCTTTCAAGGCTGATGGAGCCCCTCCCGGGCGAATGGGGCGCGCAGCGGGCGCGCCTGTCTCGATGTCATGCACCCGCGTCACTGTCGGATCGGCGAGGGGAACAGCCACCATCGGGCTCGGAGGTTCCACAGGTCCGGCCATCCCCCAAGCGTGAGATTGCTTGATAACGCAAAAATTCTAGCTTATATGCTGTAAAACGCAAACCGCATTGGGTCGCGCATGTTAGCTCCGATCGCCCGCATCCTGGACAGCTATCCGGCCACTTTCTTCAGGCAGAGCCTAGAGTACGCCGACGCGGGCTTCGGCGAGGCATGGGCGCTGGCGTCTCGTCACGCGGAGGAGCCGGAACGGGCTAACATGCTCGGCCAGCTTCGCCACGCCCGTTGCGAAGCCGGGTTCCGTAAAGCGGCCAGGGACAACGGTCTTGCCGTTCTTGCGCCCCATACCGAGCCGGCTGGCGGTCGTTATAGCCTGGTCGAGGCCGGTGGCATCTACTTGATACGGAGCAATATCCAGCGCCACTGCGGGCCCCCGCGCGCGACTGCCTTTCGGCAGCAATGGGCGGAGGTCAACGCCTGGCTGAGCCCGCTGCAGCCGGATTTGCTGCGGGAAATCCGGTCGCCATCGACTGATCGGATGTGCGGTATGCTGGTGATCACCGCCCATCCGCGTCGTGGCGAACCGACTGTCCCCGCATTCGTTGGCCTGGGCATTCCCAATGCGGATTTGACCGACTGGGTTCGCCTTATCGCGCTCACGGACCTTCTGGCACTGTACCACGACGCCGATTCTGCTGCTCGCAAGCCCAGCGAGGCGCCGGTCGAAGTCAAGGACGTGGCCATCCCGCGCCTCAAGAAGCGGCCCGACGCAGGATAACAATCCAGAAGCCCCGAAACGGGACAGGAGGGAGAAGATGCGTAACGGAACACCAGGGTTCCAATCGGAACGGCTGGTGGAAGCAAGGGATTCGCGCGGCCTCACGCAGGTCGCGCTTGCCGATCTGATCAACCGGACCAGCTCCAGCATCTCGCGCTGGGAGTCAGGCAACCAGTCGCCAGAGCCCGAAGCCCTGGAGACGCTGGCGCGCGCTCTCAATTTGCCGATTTCCTTCTTCCTTCGCCCAAAGTTGCAGCACGGCGACAATCCGATGTTCTTCCGCTCCATGGCGAGCACGACGCAGGCCTTGCGTCGGCGCACCTGCGGGCGGCTGCATTGGGCTGAGGAGATTGCGCTGACCCTTCAGGAGTGGCTCGATCTTCCCGCGGTTAACGTCCCGCGTCTCGACGTGGTCGATTACAGAGAAATTCGTGAGGCCGATATCGAGCGGATGGCGACCGAGTGCCGACGCGCCTGGGGACTTGGCAGCGGTCCGATCTCCGACGTGCTTCTGGTGATGGAGAATGCCGGCATCTGTGTCGTGAAGGAGGAGGTCGGTAGCGCGGCGATGGATGGGCTGTCGCATTGGTCGGACGCCGATCATCGGCCCTATGTGCTGATTGCTGCGGACAAGGACACATGCGCGCGCTCGCGGCTCGACGCCGCACATGAGCTCGGCCATCTGGTGCTGCATGCACGGGTCAAGGAGAAGACCCTCGCCGATGCCGCAGCGTTCAAGGAAGTTGAACGGCAGGCCTTTCTGTTTGCTGGCGCTTTCCTTCTCCCTGGCGAAACCTTCGCGGCCGAAGTCTGGTCGCCGACGCTGAATGGCTTTTTGCCCCTCAAGGAGAGGTGGAAGGTTTCGCTGGGCGCGATGATCAAGCGCTGCCGCACGCTCAGCATGATCAATGACGAGTACGAACAGCGGCTGTGGAAGCACTACAGCTCACGCGGGTGGCGAAAGGCTGAGCCCCTCGATGACATCATGCCCGTCGAAGTCCCGCGTCTCCTGAGCCGCTCGGTGAGGCTGCTGATCGACGAAGGCATCCGCACGCGCGAACAGCTGCTGGATGACCTCCGACTTCCGGCTGCGGACGTGGAATCCTTGTGCGGTCTGCCGCGCGGCTTCATGACCTCCAGCGGCGGTGATCTGGTGACGCTACCGCGCATCAAAGAACGGCAGCCGCCCGCTGGCGAAACCGCGCCTGAATCAGCGACACTGATTCCATTTCGAGGCCGCAGAAATTAGGTTGGTGGCCACCGCCTTATGGTCGATCGTGGGTCAATAGAAACCGCGAAGTTAGCGTGGATGATAACGTCGTAGAGCCTGGCGCGCCGAGCTTGAAGAAGCAGGTCGGCGCGTCGCAATTGGAGCGGCCCCCAATTCGACCGGACAGGTGGCATAGCCCGGAGGGCCTAGGTTGAAGCCTAGGCGCACGCCTATGTCGAAGCCCATCGAGCGCGTCGAGATCATCACCGGCATCCAC
>NZ_STGD01000019.1 GCF_005222755.1 Roseomonas sp. HF4 | reverse complement strand
AGCAGCAGGCCAGCGACGGCGTAGGCTCTGGGACTGCCGCACCCGTAACCCGCGCACCCCGGCAAACATCCACGGGCAGCCCCAGCCCTGTCATCCCGGCGCTGGGTACGCACCCACCGCTCGACCATCACGCCCACTGACAGCAGGGTTTCTGGAGGTGTCCAGTCTGCGAAATTTCAGGACATGCTGAACACGGAAGATTTTTGGTGGTACTATATTTCACGAATGGAAGCAGGCCGGCAAGATATGGCGGAAGCGGTACTCGGATACGAGCGAGATCACATCAAAACTGGAACGCCATTCTTTGCTCCACAGTAAACGAGCGTTGTATCTCCTGCACCCGTCCTAGACGGCGGCAGTCGGCCAACTGCGGCTATTCCGCTGCCATGTAGGTGCAGAGCCCTAAACCCCCACCTTCTCCGCCGACCCTCTGAGGAATCCCCCCAGCGCCGCATGAAACTCCGGCTCCTCCAGCAGGAACGCGTCATGCCCCTTGTCGGACGCGATCTCCACGAAGGACACGCGCGCCCCCGCCGCGTTCAGCGCGCGCACCACCGCGCGGCTCTCTGAGGTCGGGAACAGCCAGTCGCTGCTGAAACTCGCCAGGAAGAACCGCGTCGCCGTGCCGCGGAAGGCTGCCGAGAGATCGCCCTCGTGCTCCGCCGCCAGGTCGAAGAAATCCATCGCGCGCGTGATGGTCAGATACGCATTCGCGTCGAAGCGCTGCACGAAGGTGCTGCCCTGGTGGCGCAGGTACGATTCCACCTCGAACACGTCCTCGAGGAAGGTCAGCGCCGAGGCGCCGCGCAGCCGCCGGCCGAACTTCCGCGTCAGCGCCTGTTCCGACAGGTAGGTGATGTGCGCGACCATCCGCGCCACCGCGAGGCCGCGGGCCGGGACCCGCCCGTTCTCCCAATAGCGCCCGCCGTCCCAGTCCGGGTCGCCATGGATCGCCTGGCGCCCGACCTCGTGGAAGGCGATGTTCTGCGCCGAATGATGCGCGGCGCAGGCGATCGGGGCGGCCGCCACCAGGGCATCGGGATAGGTCGCCGCCCATTCCAGCACCTGCATGCCGCCCATCGACCCGCCGATGACGGCAAGCCAGCGCGCGACGCCCAGATGCTCCATGAGCCGCTTCTGCGCGCGGACCATGTCGCGGATGGTCACCTGTGGGAAATCCGTGCCCCAGGGCCGGCCCAGGCCCCGCCCCTCGGCGTCCGTCATCTCGCTGCGCGGACCGGTCGAGCCCATGCAGCCGCCCAGCACGTTGACGCAGACCAGGAAGTAGCGGTCGGTGTCGAGCGGCTTGCCGGGGCCGACGATGCTCTCCCACCAGCCGGGCTTGCCGGTCACGGGGTGGGGCTCGGCCAGATACTGGTCCCCGGTGAGCGCGTGGCAGACCAGCACGGCGTTGGTCCGGGCGGCGTTCAGCCGGCCATAGGTGCGGTAGGCCACCGTCAGCGGCAGGATCACGGCGCCGCAATCGAGCGCCAGGCCGTCGGCGAAGACGGCGTGCTGGTGCTCGACCTCCGGCAGGGGGGCGATGGCCTGGGACATTGCGCGCGATGATTAGAGCAATATCCGGCCGGATGAAATCATCCGATCCGGTTTCCCGCTTCGGAAAACCACGGTTCCAGAGCGGCTTATGCCCGATCGGCGCAACCGTGCAGCGGGCCATGCCGGCCGGGCGCCGGCCCCGCTTGCGCAGGCGCCATCGCAACGGCCGCGCGCCGCAGGTGCTTGGCGCGCCCTGCCGCGCCGTCTATTGCATCTGCTCCCATGCCCGACATAGCCCCACCCGCACCCGCCAAGCCCGACATGGCCGCGCTCCGCGCGGAGATCGACACGATCGACGACGCCCTGCACGACCTGCTGATGCGCCGGGCGGAAGTGGTGGCGCGGCTGGCCTCCAGCCGGGCCAAGGGGGCCTCGACGCCGCTCCGGGCGGGGCGGGAGGCGGCGGTGCTGCGCCGCCTGCTCGCGCGCCATTCCGGCCCGCTCGGCCGGTCGCGCATCGTGCGCATCTGGCGCGAGATCTTCATGGCGAGCACGGCGATCCAGGGCGGCTTCTCGGCCGCGGTCTTCGCGCCGAGCCCGCAATCCGGCCAGGCGCGGCTCGCGCGCGAGCATTTCGGCCCGATCACGCCGATGCGCATCCACCAGACCGCCGCGCGCGCGCTGGCCGCGGTCAGCGGCGGGGAGGCCTCGGTCGCCGTGCTGCCGGTGCCGGTCGAGGAATTCGACGGAACGGAAGGCCCCTGGTGGGCGCGGCTCGACGTGCCGCGGCTGCAGGTGGTGGCGCGCCTGCCCTTCGTCGCGGATGCCGGCGGGCCGGCGTCGCTGATCGTGGCGCCGGTGCCGCCGGACCCCTCGGGCGCTGACCGGACGCTGCTGCTGGCCGAGACCGGCGCCGACGCATCCCGCGCGCGGATTGGCCAGGCGCTGGCCGATGCCGGGCTCGAGGCCGCCTCCCTGCTCGTGGCGCGCGTCGGGGATGAGACGCTGGCGCTCGCCGAGATCGAAGGCTTCCTGGCCGCGTCCGACGCGCGGCTGGCGGCGCTGCCCTGGGCGCGGCGCACCATCCTCGGCGCCTATGCGGTGCCGGTCCCCGGAGACGCAGCATGACCGTGATGCCCCGCCCCTCGATCCTGTCGGTCGAGCCGTATGTGGGTGGCGAATCCAAGATCCCGGGCGTGAACCGGATCATCAAGCTGTCCTCCAACGAAGGCGCCTTCGGCCCGCCGCCTGGCGCCATCGCGGCAATCCAGGCCATGGCCGCCGAGGCGCATCGCTACCCCGATGGCGGCGCCAAAGCGCTGCGCGAGGCGATCGGCGCCCGCTTCGGCCTCGACCCCGCACGCATCGTGGTGGGCAACGGCTCGGACGAGCTGATCTCGCTCCTCATCCTCGCCTATGGCGGGGAGGGGACCGAGCTGGTCATGAGCGCGCACGGCTTCATGATGTACGACATCACCGGGCGCTGGGCGGGCTGCCGGATCATCAAGGTGCCCGAGCGCGACCTCCGCGCCGACGTGGACGGCATGCTGGCCGCGGTCGGACCGCGCACGCGGCTGGTGTTCCTGGCGAACCCGAACAACCCGACCGGCGCCATCCTGCCGCAGGCGGAGGTCGAGCGCCTGCGCGCCGGCCTGCGCGACGACATCCTGCTGGTGCTGGACAGCGCCTATGCCGAATACGTCACGCGACCGGACTACGATGCCGGGGCGCGGCTGGTGGATGCCGGCGGGCCGGGCGCGACGGTCATGACGCGCACCTTCTCCAAGATCTTCGGCCTGGGCGGCATGCGGCTCGGCTGGTGCTACGCGCCGGCGGCGGTGGTGGACGTGCTCGGGCGCGTGCGGGGGCCCTTCAACGTGAACGCCGCCGCCATGGCGGCCGGCATCGCCGCCGTGGCCGAGAAGGGCTGGGTGGAGCGGTCCGTCGCGCACAACACCGAATGGCGGGGCAAGGTCGCCGCGGCACTGACCGCCGCGGGCATCAAGGTCTGGCCGAGCGAGGGCAACTTCGTTCTGGCCGACTTCGCCACGCCGGAGGCGGCACACGCGGCGGACGCGGCGCTCAAGGCGCGCGGCCTGATCGTGCGCGCCATGGGCGGCTACGGCCTTCCCGCCTGCCTGCGCATCACCATCGGCACCGCCGAGGAATGCACCGTGGTGATCGACGCGCTGACGGCCTTCATGCATGGCTGAGCCGGTCTTCGAGCGGCTCTGCCTGGTCGGCATCGGGCTGATCGGGTCCTCCATCGCGCGGGCGGCGCGCAAGCGCGGCGACATCGCGCGCACGGTGGTCGCCACCGCCCGGCGACCGGAGACGCTGGCGCGCGTGCGGGACCTCGGCATCGTCGACGTGGTCGAGGACGACCCCGCGAAGGCTGTCGAGGGCTGCGACGGCGTGATCCTCTGCGTGCCGGTCGGCGCCTATGCGGGCGTCATGCAGGCGATCGCGCCGCATCTGGCGCCGGGCTGCGTGCTGTCCGACGTAGGTTCGACCAAGGGCAGCGTTGTGCGCGACCTGTCGCCGCTGCTGCCGCCGGGCGTCGAGCTCGTGCCCGCGCACCCGATGGCCGGCACCGAGCATTCCGGCCCCGATGCCGGCTTCGCCGAACTGTTCGAGGGGCGCTACTGCATCGTCACGCCGCTGCCGGACAACGACCCCGCCGCGCTCGAGAAGGTGCGGGAGATGTGGCGGCGCTGCGGCTCGATGATCGAGACGATGGATCCGGCCACGCACGATCGCGTGGTCGCCATCGTGTCCCACCTGCCGCACCTGATCGCCTTCACCATCTGCGGCACGGCGGACGACCTCGCGGAAGAGACGAAGGAGGCGGTGCTGAAATTCGCGGCCTCCGGCTTCCGGGACTTCACGCGCATCGCAGCGAGCGACATCGACATGTGGCGCGACGTATTCCTGAACAACCGCGAGGCGCTGCTCGAGATGCTGGCGCGCTTCAGCGAGGATGCGCACGCGCTGGGCCGCGCCGTGCGCTACGGCCAGGCGGAGTTCATCGAGGACCGCATCCGGCGCGGGCGGAAGATCCGGCGCGAGCTGATCGAGCGGAAGCAGGCGTAGCGCCGGCCGGCCTGGGTCGGGGGATCGAACGGGAACAAGAAAAGGGGGGAGAAGGGAACTTCTCCCCCCTGACCCCCCTCAACCTTCTTTGGCACCCGGCGCCGGGTTTTCGACGCTTGGCGCAAGACATCAAAGAAGGGGGGGGATCGGGGGAGGTTCTCCTCCCCCGACCTTCACCCCGGCAGCACCGCCAACGGCAAGCCGAGCGCCCCGGCCACCGCCGGATGCGTCACCGCCCCCGCATGCACGTTCACCCCAGCCGCGAGGTGCGGGTTCTCGGCCGCCGCGCGCTGCCAGCCCTTGTCCGCGATCTGCAGCGTGAACGGCAGCGTCGCGTTGTTCAGCGCGACCGCGCTGGTGCGCGCCACCGCGCCCGGCATGTTCGTCACGCAGTAATGCACCACGCCGTCCACGACATAGGTGGGGTCGGCGTGGGTGGTGGGGCGGGAGGTCTCGAAGCAGCCGCCCTGGTCGATCGCGACATCGACCATGACGCTGCCCGGGCGCATGCGCGCGACCGTCTCGCGGCTGACGAGCCGCGGCGCCGCCGCGCCCGGCACCAGCACGGCGCCGATCACGAGGTCGGCGTCCAGCACCGCGCGCTCCACCGCGTCCCGCGTCGCGAACAGCGTGTCGACCAGGCCGTTGAACTCGATGTCGAGCGCGGCCAGCACGCGCGGGTTGCGGTCGAGCACCGTGACGTTGGCGCGCATGCCGTTGGCGATGCGCGCGGCGTTCGACCCCACCACGCCGCCGCCGATGATCGCGACCCGCCCCGGCGGCACGCCCGGCACGCCGGAGAGCAGGATGCCCGCGCCCCCGGCCTCCTTTTCCAGGCAGCGCGCGCCGACCTGCACGGCCATCCGGCCGGCCACCTCGCTCATCGGCGCCAGCAGCGGCAGGCCGCCCTGCGCGTCCGTCACGGTCTCGTAGGCGATGGCAGTGCAGCCGCTCGCCATCAGCCCCTGCGTCTGCTCGAGGTCCGGGGCAAGGTGCAGGTAGGTGAACAGCACCTGCCCGGCCTTGAGGCGCACCCATTCGAAGGGCTGCGGCTCCTTGACCTTCACGATCAGCTCGGCGCTCGCGAAGACGGCCGCCGCATCGGGGGCGATGCGCGCGCCGGCCGCCTCGTAGGCCGCGTCGGGGAAGCCGATGGCCGCACCCGCGCCGGTCTCGACCAGCACGTCGTGCCCGTGCAGCACCAGTTCGCGGACCGACCCCGGCACCAGGCCCACGCGGTATTCGTGGACCTTCACTTCCTTCGGAACGCCGACGCGCATCGCCCTCTCCTCACTCCACCGGCAGGAAGATGAACACGACCGCGGCCACAAGGCACGCGCCGGCTGCGAGGAAGTTCCAGCGCAGCGTCTCCCCCAGGAAGGCCACGCTGAACACGGCGAAGACGGCCAGCGTGATCACTTCCTGCATCACCTTCAGCTGCTGGCCGCTGAAGGTGCCGTAGCCGATCCGGTTCGCCGGCACCGCCAGGCAGTATTCGAAGAACGCGATTCCCCAGGACACCAGCACCGCGAGCCACAACGGCCAGTGCGGCGCCTTGAGGTGCCCGTACCAGGCGAAGGTCATCAGCACGTTCGACGCCACCAGCAGCAGCGGCGTCGCGATCCAGGGGGTCATGGCGGTTCCTTCGGCGCGGGCGGCGGCAGGCGCTTCAGCAGGAACAGCATGATGCCCATGGCCGGCAGCGCCGCCGCCGTCGTCAGCAGGAAGAAGCCCGGCCAGCCGAGGCTCTCCGCCAGCCAGCCCGAACCGGCGCCCAGCGTGCGGAGCGGCACCGCGGCCAGCGAGGACAGCAGCGCATACTGCGTCGCCGTGAAGGTCCGGCTGGTCAGCGCGCTGAGGTAGGTGATGAAGGCCGCGTCCGCGAGGCCGTCGGTGAAGTTCTCCACCCCCACCTGCGCGAACAGCCAGCGGATGTCGTGCCCGCCGTAGTAGAGCGCCACGTACATCAGGTTCGACAGCATCTGCGTGATGCCGGTCAGGACCAGCGCGCGGCCGGTGCCGATGCGCGCGACAAGCCAGCCGCCGGCCAGCGCGCCCGCCAGCGTCGCGAACAGGCCGAACACCGACGACACGCCCGCCACCTCCAGCCGCGAGAAGCCGAGCTGCCGGTAGAACGGCGCCGTCATGATGCCGGCCAGCGCCTCCCCCAGCTTGAACAGCGCCACGAAGGCCAGGATCGCCACCCAGTACCGGCGGCGAACGAGATCCGCGAAGGGCTCGACCACCGCGATGCGCAGCCGCCCGGCCCAGTCGGGTGGCGCCTCGGGCGGCGGGCGGCCTGGCTCGGGGGCCAGCAGCACGGCGGCGAAGCCCACGCCGATCATCGCCGCGCACATCGCGAAGGCGAAGGGCCAGCCGCCGAATTCCGCCATGGCCAGCGCGCCGCCGCCCGACGCCAGCAGCGCGCCGCGATAGCCCCAGACATAGCAGGCGAGCCCGTAGCCCTGGTCCTGTTCCTCCAGAACCTCGATGCGGTAGGCATCGACCGCGATGTCCTGGCTGGCGGACAGGAACGCGACGGCCACCGCCACCGCGACCGTCAGCGCCGCGCCCGCGACGGGATCGGTCAGGCCGAGCATCAGGATCGCCGCCGCCAGCAGCGGCTGGATGGCCGCGAGCCAGCCGCGCCGTCGCCCGAGCCCGCCCGCCAGCGGCGGCCGCACATGGTCGAGCACCGGCGCCCAGAGGAACTTGAGCGAATAGGAGAGCCCGATCAGCGCCGTGAAGCCGATGGCGGTGAGCGACACGCCGGATTCCGCGAACCACTGCCTGAGCGTGAAGGCCGTCAGCGGCAACGGCACGCCGGCCGAGAAGCCGAGCGCCAGCAGCACGAGGAAGCGCCGGTCGCGCCAGCGGGGCAGGGCCGAATCGGGCATCTGCCGGCAGGCTGGCAGAACCGCGGCCCCGGTTCCAGCACGCCGCCCCTTGCGGCCCTGGCCCGCCGCTGGGCAGTATCGCCCTGGGAACGAGGGGCAAGGAAAGGGGTGGGCATGGACCAGTTGATCGCGCGCGTGAAGGGCATGGCGATGTCGCCCGCGCAGGAATGGCAGGCGATCGCGCGGGAGCCGATCGACCTGACGGCGGTGTTCACGCGCTACGTGATGATCCTGGCTGCGATCCCGGCCATCGCCGGCTTCCTCGTGACGATGTGGTTCGGCTTCTTCGGCGCCTTCGCCGCCATGATCGTGGGCTACATCCTCACGCTCGTCGGCGTCTTCGTGAACGCCAAGATCGTCGAGATCCTGGCGCCGAAATTCGGCGGACCGCAGGACGCGGACGCCGCGCTGAAGCTGGCCGCCTTCTCACCGACGGTGGCCTGGGTGGCGGGCGGCCTCATTATCGTGCCGATCCTGGGCGCCCTGATCGCGCTCGCGGCGGCCTTCTACGCGCTCTATACGCTCTATCTCGGCGTGCCGATCGTGATGCGCGTGCCGCAGGAAAAGGCGCTGACCTTCACCCTGGCCGTGATCGGCGTCGCCATCGTGGTGAACATCGCGGTGCGGCTCTTCACCGGCATCCTGATCTGACGCCTGTCACGCGGTGATGGTGTCCAGAGGCCTCTCGGCCTCTGGTGGAGTGGGTCCGGGAGGGGCAAGGCCCATCCCGCCCTCCGTCAGGCGAGCGCGAACAGCCGCCCGGCCCCAGCGATTCGTTCCGTGACGCCCGCGCGCCGCAGCGCGTGCCAGTAGGTCACGGGGTTCGTCGCCAGCACCGGCTTGCCGAGTTCGGCTTCCGCCGCGCGCGCCACGCCGGCGAAAGGCAGGTTGGTGCCGACCTGCACGATGGCCTCGATGTCCGGCCCTTCGAGCTCGCGCACCGCGTCCCGCAGCGCCGCGTCCGTCACGCGCGCGATCGCGGCCGGGCCGGGCGCGCGCAGTCCGAGGGTGCGCGGCACGACCACCCCCGCGGCTTCCAGGAAGGCCCTGGCCGCGGCGTCGCCGGCGGGAAAGAAGGGCGTCAGCAGTGCGATGCGCGTGATGCCGAGCTCGGCCAGCGCCGCCAGCGTCGCATGCGTCGGCGCGGTCACGGGGCAGCCGATGCGCGCCTCCGCCTCCGCCAGCAGGGCGTCGCCGGCCGCGCCGCCGCCGGCGAAGTTCTCCACCATCACGCCGATCGCGACATGGTCCGGCTTCGCCGGCGCCAGCGTATCCAGCGCGCCCATCAGCCCCGCCACCATCGCCGCGCGCACCTCGGCCGCGTCGGCGTCCGAGCCCACGGCGCGGTCGGGGTTGGCGATGCGCGCGGTGGCATTCACCACGCCGCGCGGGCGGAGGTCGTCCATCTCCGCCTCGGTTGTCACGTTCGTGGCGGGCACGACAACGCCCATCAGCAACCGATGGGCGAGGGTGGCGCGGGGTCCGAGCGGCGGTGGCGTCTCCATCCGCCGAGCGTGCCAGACCCCGCGCGCGGCGCCTACGTCCGGTCGTCCGGCCACATCAAGCGGGAGGCGACGCCCGCCAGCACCGCGCCGGCGATCGGCGCCACCCAGAACAGCCAGAGCTGCTGCAGCGCCCAGCCACCCACCACCAGCGCGGGGCCGGTGCTGCGCGCCGGGTTCACCGAGGTGTTGGTCACCGGGATCGAGACCAGGTGGATCAGTGTGAGGCCGAGCCCGATCGCGATCGGCGCCAGGCCCGCCGGCGCCTGCGGATGCGTCGCGCCAATGATGATGACCAGGAAGAAGAAGGTCATCACCACCTCGGTCAGCAGCGCGGCGTTCATCGAGTACTTGCCGGGCGAATGGTCGCCGAAGCCGTTCGATGCGAAGCCACCGACCTCGAAGCCCGGCTTGCCCGTCGCGATGGCCCAGAGGATGCCTGCCGCCGCGATGGCGCCCAGCACCTGGACCAGGATGTAGGGAATGGCGTCCTTCCCCGGGAACCGCCCCGCCGCGACCAGGCCGAGCGTGACCGCCGGGTTCAGGTGGCAGCCCGAGACATGGCCGATCGCGAAGGCCATGGTCAGCACCGTCAGCCCGAAGGCGAAGGAGACGCCGAGCAGGCCGATGCCCACCTCCGGGAAGGCGGCGGCAATGACGGCGGAGCCGCAGCCGCCGAGCACGAGCCAGAGCGTGCCGATGAATTCGGCGGCGAGTTTCGCGGGCATGGGTGGTTTTCTCCCCTGGATGGACCCGGGGGGAATGTAACTTTCCCCATACCCGCGCTTGCAACGAATCTTTTGCCCCGGCAGGGCGCCATCACGGCAGGTTCAACATCACCCTGTGCGCCGCGCCGGGCGTGCCCTGCGGCAGCCGCGGCCGCATCCGGGCCGAGAGCAGATGGACGCCGGGGTGGCCCTTCGCCTCCGGCAGTTCGGCGCTCGCCTCCGCGAGCGGTCCCTCCTCCCCGCTGTATCCGGCGAGCCAGGCGTTCAGCGCCTCGGCCGCCGCGCGCGCGCCGCGGCCGCGGTGCAATTCGTGCTGTCCGCGCAGTGCCAGCGCCTGCAGGAAGCGCCCCGTCCCGAGCACCCAGGGCAGCCGCGCCGCCAGCGCCGCGTCCGAATTGGCGGCGGGCGCATGGAAGCGTGGTGGCCGGTGCAGCGTCGGCGCCAGTAGAACCGCCGCGCTGTCCGGCCCGCGCGGAACCAGCAGGGACAGGCCAAGCTGCGCCAGCGCAACCTCCTGCCCATCGGCGGGGTCGCATTCGGTCGGCACGCCGCCCATCGGCGGCAGGCCGGCCTCGGTCCCGTCCTCGCGGCCCTCGATCCCGGCGGCCCAGCCGTCGCGCCGGAAGGCGGCCGCGATGCGTGCGGCGAGCACCCAGCCGCCACCCGTCCAGCGCGGTGCCCCCTCTCCGGCCGTGGCCAGCACGCGCGGCGCGGCGAGAGCCAGGAAGCGTGCCTCCTCGCTCGCCCGCAGCGCGCGCCAGGCGATGTGGCGCGGGCCTTCATGCACGCGGGCGAGGTCCCGCTTCCCCGGCAGCGCCGCCCATTCCTCCAGGTCCAGCAGCGCCGGCGCGGCATGGGCGACGACCGGCACGAAGGCGCCCGCGCCGGCGGCGGCCAGGCCGCGCAGGGCCTGCACCTCCTCGGCCTCGGCGCCGAATTCGTGGTCGGCGAGCAGCAGGCCGAAGGGCTCGGCGCCGCCCAGGCCCTCGTGCCAGAGCAACGCGTTGAGGTCGCTGTCCTCCGGGTCCTGTACCGCGCGCTGGTCGCGGATGATCTCCCGCTTGGTCAGCGGCAGCAGTTTCACCGCGACCGGTGCTTCCTCCTGCGCCGCCACGAAACGGTGCAGCGAGCGCCAGGCGGCCTCCAGCGCCACGAAGCGCGGATGGTTGCGGATCGCGGCCGTCATCAGCGCGATCATCGCGTCGACCTTCCTGAGGGCCCGTTCCTCCGAGCCGCCTGCGTGGGCGCGGGGCGCCTGGACCGCCTCGGTCGCGGCGAGCACTG
Source organism: Roseomonas sp. HF4 (assembly GCF_005222755.1). GTDB lineage: Bacteria > Pseudomonadota > Alphaproteobacteria > Acetobacterales > Acetobacteraceae > Neoroseomonas. The sequence continues at coordinate 75,756 of NZ_STGD01000019.1, read as the reverse complement.
CCGCGAGCGGATCCTCGGCGCCGTCCGTGGTGTCCGCCATCGCACCCCTCCGTCGTTTTGCGATGGCACGGTAGCGCCGCGCGCAGGGCCTGTCCCGCGCCGGCTTGACGCGTCGCGGGCGGCGGCGACCTATGCGGTGTCTTGCGCGCCGACCTCACCCTTCTTCCCCTGCTTGCCCTGGCCGGCTTCGCCGCTGGCGGGGGCATGCGCCTCATGGACCCGCTGCTGCCGTTGCTCGCCGCCGATTTCGGGGTGGGCGTCGCGGCGGTGGCGCCCGTGGTGGCCGGCTTCACCCTGGCCTATGGCGCGGGGCAGCTGGTCACGGGGCCGCTCGGCGACCGCTACGGAAAGGTGCGCGTCGCGGCGCTGGCGCTGGTGCTCTACGGCATCGGGCTGGCGGTCTCGGCGGCCGCCTGGGACCTCGCCTCCATGGTGGTCCTGCGCACCGCGACGGGGTTGGTGGCGGGCGCCGTGATCCCGCTCGCCATTGCCTGGGTGGGGGATGCCGTGCCCTACGAGGAACGGCAGGCGACGATCGGGCGATTCCTGACCGGCATGGTCATGGCGCAGCTGCTGGTCGGGCCGGCCTCGGGCATCGTGGCGGAGCTCGCGGGCTGGCGCGCCTCCTTCCTGCTGTTGGCGGCGCTGGCGCTGGGCGTCGGCCTGCTTCTGGTGTTCCGCGCGCCGCCCGAGGCGCCACGGGCGAGCGCGCGCGGACTCGGCCTCGGGCAGTACGGGGTGCTGCTGCGCGCACCGGCGGGGCGGCGGCTGATGGGGGCCGCGGCGCTCGACGGCGCGGCGCTGTTCGGCGGCGCCTTCCCCTTCATCGGCGCCTACCTCATCGAGGGCTTCGCGCTCTCCCCCGGCCAGGCGGGGCTGGTGGTGGCGGGCTTCGGCCTCGGCGCCTTCGCCTATACGCGGCTGGCGAAGCGGCTGGTCGCGCGGCTCGGCGAGAAGGGGCTGGTGGGCGTGGGCGGCGCCGTGATCGCCGCGGCGCTGGCCGGCATGGCCGCGGCGCCGGCCTGGTGGGTGGTGGCGCTGCTGCAGGTGCCCTGCGGCATGGCCTTCTACATGTTCCATGGCGTGCTGCAGGCGCGCGCGACGGAAGCCCTGCCGGAGTCGCGCGCGACCGCCGTGTCCGCCTTCGCCATGGCACTGTTCCTCGGCCAGAGCATCGGCGCGCTGGCCTTCGGCGCGGTGCTGCACGCGGCGGGCTACAGCGCGGTCTTCCTGCTCTCGGCTGTGCTGACGGCCCTGCTGGCGGCCTGGGTGGCGCGGATGCCGCTGCGCTGATCCGGCCGGCCGAATGGCCGGACGCAATCATCAGCGCGCAAGGTTGGCGTGGCGGCTGCGCGCGACAACACGGACATGCCAGCGGCCGCTGGCATGCGGCGCTACCGCACCAGCACCGGCACCCGCCGCCGGGCCGCGAGCGCCGGCCCCTCCTCGACTGCGGCGTCCTCGCGCGCGAGCACCAGCAGGCCTTCCTCGAACCGGCCGAGCGCCTCGGCCACCGCGCCGGCGGTCGATGCGGCCAGGCGCCGCGTCAGGATGCGCGGCGGCATCAGGCCGGCGCGGCGCGCGCGGTCGGCCACCGCCGCCTCGGGCGCCGGCCGGTCCGCGGCGGTGAGCAGCAGCAGCGGCTCTCCGGCCGCGACGGCCAGGCGGAGCGCGACCTCCTCCCCCACCGCGCTGCCGGCGACCGCCGCCACGGGCCCTCGGCGGCGGGCCAGGCGCGACGGCAGCAGCAGCACGCCCCCCGCCGAGGCGAGCGCCGCCCGCCAGGCCTGCGGGAAGGCGCCGATGGCGCGCCCCGCCGCGCTGTCCGGCGCGGCGAGGGCCAGGATGTCGTCCACACCGCAAAGTCCCGCGAGGCAGGCCGCCGGATCGCCGCGCCGCACCTCAAAGCCGCCCTCGACGCCGAGCCGCGCGCAGGCCGCCGCCAACGCCCGCCTGAGCCGCGCCGCGGCAAGGCCGAGGCCGGAGGCGAGCGCCCCGGCATCCATCGCGCTCCAGGCATGGCTCGGCAGGCGCAGCTCGCGTGCGAAAGGGTGGGCCGCGAGGGTGAGCAGCGCCTCGTCCTCGACGAAGACGCCGCGCAACTCGTGGCCGAGCAGGCGGGCGAGCAGAGCCGCGGCCTCGATCCCCTCCCCCTCCGCCATGGCCTGGCCGAGCTCGATCAGGATGCGGTGCGGCCCGGGCGCGCTCATTCCTCCTCCTCCGCGGCGCGGCCCAGGCGCCGGCGGCGGAGCGCGGCGAAGCGGGCGAGCGTCGCCTCCACCCGGCCGTTCACGCTGCCATAGGGGTACTTGCCGTCGACGCCGCGCGCGCCGGCTTCCCGCCCGGCGAGCAGCGCCGCCGCCTCGTCGATCCCGGCCACGGCGTGGACCGCGAATCGCCCGGCGGCACAGGCCTCGACCACCTCGGCGCGCAGCATCAGGTGCTGCACGTTCGACGCCGGGACGATCACGCCCTGCGTCCCCGTGAGGCCGCGGGCGGCGCAGATCTCGAAGAAGCCCTCGATCTTCTCGTTGACGCCGCCGATCGGCTGGATGTCGCCATGCTGGTTGACCGAGCCGGTGATGGCGAGGTCCTGGCGCAAGGGAACGTCGCCGATCGCCGAGAGCAGCGCGAGAAGCTCCGCCGCCGAGGCGCTGTCGCCCTCGACCTCCCCGTAGGACTGCTCGAAGACCAGACTCGCCTGCAGCGACAGCGCGCGGCCCGCGGCATAGCGCCCCGCGAGGAAGCCCGAGAGGATCATCACGCCCTTGGAGTGGATCGGGCCGCCGAGTTCGACCTCGCGCTCGATGTCGAGGATCTGCCCGCTGCCCGGGCGCACCCGCGCGGTGATGCGCATCGGGCGCCCGAAGGCGAGGTTGCCCAGGCCGACCACGCTGAGGCCGTTGACCTGCCCGACGCGCGCGCCGGTCGTGTCGATCAGCGCGATGCCGCGCAGGATCGCTTCCTTCGTCAGGAGCTGCGGGCGTTCCAGCCGGCGGCGCTGCTCCTCGATGGCGCGGTCGAGGTCGGCGCGCGTCGCTGTCCCGCGCCCGGCCGCGCCGGCCCAGTGCCCGGCCTCGACGACGAGGTCGCGGAGATCCTCCACGAGCAGCGTCAACCGGTCCTGGTCCCCGGCCAGGCGCGCGGCGTGCTCGACGGCGCCGGCCACGGCCGCGCGGTCGAGCGGACGCGCGCCCTCGGCCTGCGCGATGGTGGCGACAATGCGCGCGAGCATCGCCTCGCCGTCGGGCGTGCGCGGCGCCTCGTCGTCGAAATCCGCCACGACCTTGAAGTGGCGCGCGAGGTCCGGGTCGAAGGCGGCGAGGAGGTAGTAGAGGAAGCGCTCGCCCACCAGCACGACCTTGGCGTCGAGCGGGATCGGATCGGGCTCCAGCGACACGGTCTGCGCGATGCCGACGAAGCGCGCGAGGTCCTCGATGGCGATGCGGCCCTGCACCAGGGCGCGCTTCAGCGCCTCCCAGGAGAACGGCTCGGTCAGCAGGGCGCGCGCGTCGATGACGATGGTGCCGCCATTGGCGCGATGCAGCGCGCCAGCGCGGATCATGCGGAAATTGGTGACCAGCGCGCCCTGCACCGGCAGGTGCTCGATGCGGCCGAGCAGGTTGGCGAGCGTCGGGTGCAGCTCCTCCACGACCGGCGCGCCGTCGGCAGCGCCGTTGCGCGTGACGAGCACGTTCACCGCGTAGCGGTCGAGCGGCGAGCCGGCGCGAAGCCCCGGCGGCGGGCCGGGCCCGTCCTGGCCCGGCTGCTCGAGGAAAAGCTGCACGTTCTCGACCAGGTCGGCGCGCACCGCCTCGAGATGCGCGAGCACCTCGGGCAGGTCGCCGAAGGGCTTCGCGGCGTCGTCCACCGCCTGGTCGATCACGAACTTCGCCGTCTCCCGGTCGAGGGCGCGCACGTCGTCGCGGCGCTTCTTCTCGAAGCGCGGGATGGCGCGGAGCGTCTGCTCGAGTTCCTTCTCGATGCGCTCGACATGCCCGCGCATCTCGTCCTGCCGGTCCTCGGGCCAGCTCGCGAAGTCCTCCGGCGGCACCACCTTGCCGTCCTTCAGCGGGGCCACGGCGAAGCCCATCGGCGTGCGGATGATGGCGACGCCCTCGGCTGCCGCCTTTTCCGCCAGGGCCGAGAAGGCGGCCTCCGCCTCCCCATGCAGGGAGCTGTCGATAGCGCTGCGGCGGCGCTGGTAGTCCTCGCCCTCGAACATGGCGGGCAGGGCGGCGCGCAGCTCGTCGATCATCTCGGCCAGCGCGGCCTCGAGCGCCGGCCCGCGACCGGACGGCACGGACAGCGCGCGCGGGCGGTGCGGCGCGGCGAAGTTGTTGACATAGACCCAGTCGGGTGGCGCCGGGCCGGCGCGCGCCGTCACCGCCAGCAGGCTGCGCACCGCATCCCCGATGCGCGCGCCCGACTGCCCGATGGCGAAGATGTTGAAGCCGCGCGCGCCGATGCTGGTGCCGAGGCCGATCGCCTCGCGCACCCGGTCCTGGCCGGGCAGGCCGGGCAGGGGATCGAGGTCGGCGGTGGTGGCGAAGGGCAGCGCCGAGAGGTCCGCGGCGCGATGGAGCCGCGCCGGCGGCAGCGGGCCCGGCGGCGCCGGGCCGGCGCCCCCGGCGGCGACCATCGCGGCAGGGGCCGGGCTGTCCAGCGCCGCACGGCCGGGGGGGCGCCGGGCCATGCCGCCTACCCGTGGTGCCGGGGCGCGGCGGCGCCCGCGACGTGGCGAACGCGGCCCATCGGCGCCTCAGTGCGCCATCAGCACGGGCAGGGTCATCTGCTTCAGCAGCGTGCGTGTCACGCCGCCGAGGATCGTCTCGCGCAGTCGCGAATGCCCGTAGGCGCCGACCACGAGCAGGTCGGCCGAGAGTTCGGAGGCGCGGTTCAGCAGCATGTCGCCGGCGCCGATCTCGGGTGCCGCCGTGTGCTCGACGGTGACCTTCAGCCCATGTCGCGCCAGGTGGCGCGCGATGTCGGCACCCGGCATGTCGCCATGCGCGTCGATGCCGCGGCGCGGATTGACGGCGGTGACCGCCACGCTGGCGGCGCCGGCCATGAGCGGCAGCGCATCATGCACGGCGCGCGACGCCTGTGCGCTGGCATTCCAGCCGATCAGCACCCGCTGGCCGACCGTCGCGAAGCGCCCGGCATAGGGCACGATCAGCGCCGGCCGGCCGGAATCGAAGAGCACCGCCTCCAACGTCGCGGCGGCGCCGGGCTGTCCGGCGTCGGGGTCGGCCTGGCCCAGCACCGCGAGGTCCGCGTAGCGCGCCTGCAGCGCGACATGCTCGGGCGTCGCGCCTTCGGCGAGGCGCCATTCGCCGGCAATGTCCTCTCGGCGCAGAACGTCGGAGAAGCGCGCTTCCACCTTGGCGGCCTCTGCCAGGGCGTCGGCGCGCATGCGGTCCAGCATCTCGGCCAGCACCGCGCCGCTGCCGGCATCGCCCGCCGCCATGACCGGCATCATCACATCGACGACATACAGCCCGACCAGATGCGCGCCATGCCGCCGCGCGAGCCCGGCGGCGAGGTCGAGGCGAACGCCCGCCTGCTCCGTGCCGTCGAGATGCACCAGGATGTCCTTGAGAGCCATCGCTTCCTCCAGCGCCGCGTTGCCTCAACCTAGGCGCATGAGCCGGCGCCGCGTTGATCCGCGTCAAGCTTCGCAGATGTTGCGATATAGAAACCATCTGGCCGTCGTGAAGGAATGCGAAACCCGGCCCCGGCATGCTGCGCCTGCTGCAGGAGGCAGCCGCCATGGCAGGACCCGCCGATGAGACCTTCCACGCCCTGACCGGCGGCGTCGCGCCGCGCGTGAAGGTGGTCGATATCGGCGCCAACCCGATCGACGCCGAGCCCCCCTACGCCGCCATGCTGCGCGCCGGCCAGGCCGAGGTGGTCGGCTTCGAGCCGAACCGCGCCGCGCTGGCGGAACTCGACCGCCGCAAGGGGCCGCTCGAGCGCTACTTCCCGCATGCGGTGGGCGATGGCGGCCGTCACACGCTCCATGTCTGCCAGGCGCCGGGCATGACCTCCCTGCTGGCGCCGGACCCGGCGGTGCTCGGCCTGTTCCACGGCTTCCCCGACTGGGGCCGCGTGCTGGCGACCGAGGAGGTCGCGACCGTCCGTCTCGACGACGTGCCCGAGACGGCGGGCGCGGACCTGCTCAAGCTCGACATCCAGGGGGCGGAGCTGATGGTGCTGCGCCACGCGGAGGCGCGGCTGGCCGAGGCGGTCGTCATCCAGGCGGAGGTCGAGTTCCTGCCGCTCTACCAGGGCCAGCCGCTGTTCAGCGAGGTGGAGCAGTTCCTGCGTGCCAGGGGCTTCGCGCTGCACCGCTTCTTTCCGACCGTCAGCCGCGCCGTGCAGCCCATGCTCGTGAACGACGATCCCTATGCCCGGCTCGGGCAGCTGGTCTGGGCGGATGCGGTGCTCATCCGCGACCTCACGCGCCTGGATGCGCTGTCCGACCGACAGGTGCTGGCGATGGCGGCGGTCCTGCATGATTGCTACGGCGCCTTCGACATCGTGTTCCGCCTGCTGGCCGAGCACGACGGCCGCCGCGGCGGCGCGCTGGCCGGCACCTACCTCGACCGCCTGCGCGCTCCCCTGCTGCGCGCGGCCTGAAGGACACCGCCATGACGCTGCTCGCCGAGGCGCCGCCGCGCCTGTCCACCGTGCTGCATGTCGGCTGCGGCCCCGCCGCGCCGGGCAAGCTGCCCGCCGACTTCTTTCCCGGGGGTGCCTGGCGCGAGCTGCGGCTCGACATCGACCCCGCGGCGGCGCCGGATATCCTGGCCTCCATCACCGACATGCGCGACGTCGCCGCGGCCTCGGTGGATGCGGTCTATTCGGCGCACAATGTCGAGCACCTGGCCGCGCACGAGGTGCCGCTGGCGCTGGCCGAGTTCCGCCGCGTGATCGCGCCGGGCGGCTTCGCGCTCATCACCGTGCCGGACCTGCAGCAGGTGGCGGCGCTGGTCGTGGCCGACCGGCTGACCGACGCGGCCTATGTCGCGCCGGCGGGGCCGATCGCGCCGCTCGATATGCTCTATGGGCACGGGGCGCAGATCGCGGCGGGCAACGGCTTCATGGCGCATCGCACCGGCTTCACGGCGCGCAGCCTGGAGGCGGCGCTGGTCGCGGCGCGCTTCGACCATGTGCGCGTGGCGCGCGACGGCGCCTTCGCGCTCTGGGCGACGGCGCGCGTCGCCTAGGCGCTCAGGGACGGAGCAGGATGCGCTCGTAGGCGCGCTCCATGCGGCGGGCGAAGGCGTCGGTGTCGCCGATGCTGCGCAGCCAGGCCTCGCCGCCCGCCAGCGCACCGCGTGCCGCGGCCAGCCGCGCGGGTTCGACCAGCGCCACGGCCCGGGCCACGTAGTCCTCGAGCGTCGTGGCGATGCCTTCGGTCAGGCCGACCGCCGTCAGCAGGCTGGCCGCCATGCGGGACGCGAATGACCGCCCGGCCAGCGTGACGATCGGCAAACCCATGCGCAGCGCGTCCGAGGCGACGGTGCCGGCATTGTAGGGATACGTGTCGAGGAACACGTCCGCCAAACCCAGCCGCGCCATGTAGTGCGCCGGGTCGCAGCGGCTCGCGAAGTGCAGCCGGTCCGCTGCGATGCCGGCCTCCGCGGCGTGACGGCGGAGATTGGCGATGCCGGTCGCGTTGTCCTCGGTCAGCCACAGCGCGGCGTGCGGGACGCGGCGCAGGATCTCCATCCAGGCACCGAAGACCGGCGGCGTGATCTTGTAGAAATTGTTGAAGCAGCAGAGCAGCAGCGCATCGCCGGGCACCCCTTCGGTGGCGCGCGTCAGGGCGGGCAGGACCGGAGCGCGCCCGTCATTCGCCTGGTACAGGCCATCGAGCGGCAACGGCCGCGGGGCATAGTGCTGCGCGTGCTCCGGCGGCACCGTCACGGCGTCGCAGATCATCCAGTCGAGCTCGGGCAGCGGCACCGGGCCGACATAGCCGAGATAGGTCGCCTGCACCGGCGCTGGCTTCCAGCGCAGCGCGCCGAGCCGCACGCCCTGCGTCAGGCCGTTGAGGTCCACCAGGATGTCGATCTCGTCGGCACGGATACGGCGCGCGGCCTCCTCCTCCCCCAGCGCGCCGATCGGGACGTGGTGGTCCAGCGCGCCGAGGATGCGGCGGCGCAGGTCGCTGCCGTCGTCCCGCGTCGAGCAGTAGCCGAACACCTCGAAGCGGCTGCGGTCATGGCGTTCCAGCAGCTCCACGATCAGGAAGCCCATGGCGTGGCGGCAGAAATCCGAGGACAGGTAGCCGATGCGGATGCGGTCATGCGCATAGCCCCGCGCCGGCGCCAGGCGCTCGGGCGCGGCGGGCACCTTGCGCGCGATCCAGGCCTCCCCGATGCGGCGCTGGAGCGCCGGGTCGTCGGTCAGCGCCAGCGCACCGAGCGGGCCGCCGCGCAGCAGCAGCCCTTCGGCGTCGAGGCCGGGCAGGCCACCCCCCTGCAGCGGCCAGATGCAGCCCTTCTGGCGCAGATGCGACCAGTGCTGCACGACATCGGGCTGGTCGGCCCGCAGCAGCAGGCTCGCATGGAGCGCGCGCTCGGCCTCCTCGTACCGCTTCAGGGATTCCAGCACGCGGCCGCGGTGATTGAGCAGCGCGATGCGTGCCTCATCCGGCTGCAGCGCCCCCTGCCAAAGCGCCAGGGCTTCCTCCGCCCGCCCGTCCAGTTCCAGCGCCACGCCGAGATTGACCGCGGCCTGGTAGAGGTCGGGCTTCAGCGCCAGCGCCTGCCGATAGGCGACGATGGCAGCGGGGCGTACGCCTGACTGCATCATCAACACGCCGAGGTTGAACCAGGCGGCGAAGCGCTGCGGGGAGGCCGGGTTGGCCGCCAGCCAGGCGCGATAGGCGGCGATGCCGGCGGCCGGCGCCGCGCCCTCGATCCGCGGCAGCAGCGCCTCGAGCGGTTCCCCCGCGGTGTCGAGCGGCATGGCCTCAGCCCTCCGCCGCCGGGTGGAAGCGGCCATCCGGCGGCAGCGGCGCAAATTCGTGGCGGCGCGCCATCGCGTCCTGCCAGCGCGCCGCCCAGCGCGGGTCGAAGGAGACCTCGCTGCCCTCATGGTCCATCGCCGCACCGAGGTCGAGCGCGACGTCGAGGTTGACGAGGTCGGGCTGCGGCAGGCGTCCGGCCGCGAAATCGTCCCACATGCCCTGGAACAGCGCCTCCAGGTCGCGCACCAGGCGCGGCGTATCGAACAGCAGCGCGCCAGCGCGCCCGGCCAGCAGCCTTTCGCGGACGGGCGCCAGCGCCGCGCGGTCGCGCCCCAGCGCGATAGCGCGCGTGACATAGTCCTCCGCGGAGGCGCACACGAAGTCCGGGATGCCCGCCGCATGCACCAGGCTCGTGCAGACCCGCGCCGCGAAGCCGCGGCCCGGCACGGTCAGCACCGGCACGCCCATCCAGAGCGCGTCCGAGGCCGTGGTGTGCGCGCCATAAGGCAGCGTGTCGAGGAACAGGTCCGCCAGCGGATAGCGCGCGAGGTGGTCGCGCGCGCCGATGATGGGCGCGAAGACCAGCCGTTCCGGCGCCACGCCGGCAGCGGCGGCCAGGGCGCGCAGCCGTGCCTCGATCTCATCGCAGGATTTCAGCAGCCAGAGCACGCTGCCGGGCACGCCGCGCAGGATCTCCATCCAGCGGGTGAAGACGAAGGGCGTGATCTTCTGCGTGCCGTTGAAGGAACAGAAGACGGTCACGTCCTCCGGCAGGCCGTGCATCGCGCGCGTCTGCGCCTGTCCGTTGCCGGTGGCCCGCGCCCGGTCGTTCGGCTGGTAGCAGGCGAGGCGGAGGACGCGCTCCGAGCAGAACCGCTCGGCGCCGTCCGGCACGATATGCGGGTCGGCAATAATGTAGTGATGCACCGGGCTGCCCATGCTGCCCGGGTAGCCGAGCCAGTTGACGACGACCGGCGCCGGCCTGCGCAGCAGCAGGCGCGTGCGGGCGCCGCGGGTGTGGCCGTTCACGTCGACCAGGATGTCGACGCCGTCGGCCAGCATCAGCGCCTCGGCCGCGTCGTCGTCGAGGGCGGTGATGTCGCGCCAGTGTTCGACGCTGGCGCGGATGCGTGCCTTCGTCCCGTCCTCCTGCGCGATGCCGCAGTAATAGGCGAAGACCTCCAGCCGGCTGCGGTCGTGCAGCGCGAACATCCCGGCCATCAGGGACCCGATGGCGTGGTCGCGCAGGTCGGAGGAGAGGTAGCCCACGCGCAGCCGCCGCCCCGGCACCTCGGCGATGCGGTCGGCGAAATCCACCGCGGTCCGGAAGCGCACGGGCCAGCCGTGGTCTTCCCGTCCATGGGCATGGGCGATGGCCAGTTGCAGCATCGGGTCGTCGGCGTGGCAGGCCAGGCTGAGTGGGGCCATGCGTCGCTTCAGCGCGGCGGCGTCGTGCCCGGCCAGGGGTTGCAGCAGCGGCCAGAGGCATTGCCGCTGGCGCAGGCTGATCCAGTGCTGCACGACGTCGCGCTGCCAGGGCGCGATCTCCGCGAGTTGGCGCAGCACGGCATCGGCCTCGGTCAGGCGGCGGGTGCCTTCCAGCATCTGCGCCATCTGCTTGAGCGCGGCGGATTTCCAGGCGATGGCGTCGCCGGTCAGGGCCCCGAGGCTGCCCGCGACATGCGCCCAATGCGCCATGGCCTGCGCCGTGGCGCCGAGCTTTTCATATGCGGCACCCCGGTTGATGTAGGGCGGCAGGAAATCCGGCCTGCGGGCGATGGCGGCCCCGAAGGCCTCGACCGCGCCGTGCAGGTCGCCCGCATCCGCGAGCAGCACGCCGCGATTGAATTCCGCCGCATGGAGCAGCGGGTCGTCGGGGTGCCGTGCGGTCCAGTCGCGGTAGAGTTCCGCCGCCAGCCCGCCCTCCCCGGCCGCGGCCAGCGCCTGTGCGCTGCCCACGACTTCGGCGATGCCCGTTTTGTGCATCCCATCCGTCCCTTTGTCGTCCGCGGTTGCCCGCTGCCGTCAGGCGAACAGCGCGTTCACCTGGTCGTTCGTCATCACGTTGATCTGCGTGGAGGTGAAGCCCGCCACCTGCGTGTCGGTCAGCGCCGCGATGTCCGTGGTCTCGAGCGCGCCGACCTGCGTCGTGGTCAGCGCCGCGACCTGGGTCGTGGTCAGGCCGGCCATCTGCGTCGTGGTCAGCGCTGCGATCGAGGTGGTGCTCAGCGCCTCCATCTGCGTCGTCGTCAGCGCCCCGACCTGCCCGGTGCCGAGCCCGATCTGCTGCGTCGTGGCAAGCGCCCCGATCGCGGTGGTGCTCAGCGCCGCCACCTGCGCCGAGGTCAGCCCCGCTATCTGCGTCGATGTCAGCGCGCCGACCTGTGTGGTGTCGAGCAGTGCGACATCGGTCGTCTCGAGCCCCGGGATCTGGCCCGCCGTGAGCGCACTGATCTGGGTCGTCGTCAGGACCCCGACCTGGGTCGTGTTGAGCGCGGCGAGCTGCGCCGTGGTGAGTCCCCGCACCTGCGTCGTGCCGAGCCCGCCCAGCTGCGTCGTCGACAGCGCGTCGATCTGCGTCGTGGTCAGCCCCGTGACCTGAGAGGAGGTCAGCGCCGCCAACTGTGTCGTCGTCAGCGCGCCCAACTGCATGGTATCGAGGGCGCCGATCTGCGTCGTACCGAGGGCGCCGATCTGCGTCGTCGTGAGGACCCCGAGGTCGGTCGTCTCCAGCGCCCGCACCTGTGCCGTGCTGAGCGCGGCGATGCTGGTGCGGCTCAGCGCGAGCACCTGCGTGGTGTCGAGCGCGGCGAGGTCGGTCGTTTCGAGCCCCGCGACCTGCGCTGCCGTGAGCCGCGCGACCTGCGTCGTGCTGAGCGCCCCGATCTGCGTCGTGTCGAGGGCGGCGACCTGGGTCGAGGTCAGTCCGTCGAACTGCGTGTTCCCAAGGCCGGTGACCTGCGTCGTGCTGAGCGCACCCACCTGTGTCGTGGTCAACGCGGCGACCTGCGTCGGAGCGAAGGCGCCGAGCTGGGTCGTGCTGAGCGTGCCCACCTGCGTCGTGGTCAACGCGCCCATTTGCGTGGTGCCGAGACCGCGCAGCTGGGTCGTGGTCAGGACCGCCAGGTCGGTGGTCTCGAGAGCCGTGAGCTGCGTCGTCGTCAGCGACCCGAGCTGCGTGCTCGCCAGCGCGGCCGCCTGGGTGGTGGTCAGCCCCGCGATGTCCGTGGTGTCGAGTCCGCGCAGCTGCGCCGTGGTCAGCGCCGCGACCTGGGTGGCCGCGAATTCGCCGAGCTGCGTCGTGGTCAGGGCCTCGACCTGGGTGGAGGACAGGCCTGCGACCTGGTTCGTGGCCAGCGCGCCGATCTGCGTCGTCGTCAGTGTCTCGATCTGGGTGGTGGTCAGCGCGCCGATCTGGCTGACCGCAAGCGCGCGGACCTGCGTCGTGCTGAGCGCGACGAGGTCGGAGGTCTCGAGCGCACCGATCTGGGAGGTGCGCAGCGCCGCCAGCTGCGTGGTGCCAAGCGCCACGACCTGGGTGGTCGAGAGCGCGGCGATGTCGGCCGTCTCGAGCGAGGTGACCTGCGCCACGGTCAGCGCCGCGACCTGCGTCGTGCTCAGCGCCTCGACCTGAGTGGTGGTCAGCGCGGCGATCTGGGAGGTCAGCAGTCCGCGGAGTGCGGTCGTGCCGATCGCGCCGATCTGCGTCGTGGTCAGCGCGGCGATGTCGGAGCTCTGCAGGCCCGTGATCTGGGTCTGCGTCAGGGAGGCGACCTGGGCGGTGGTGAGTTCCGCGACCTGGGTCGTGCTCAGCGCCGCGATCTGGGTCGGCAGCAGGCCTCGCACCTGCGTGGTGGTGAGCGTGACGAGGTCGGTGGTCTCCAGCGCCGCGACCTGCGCGGTGGAAAGCCCGGTCATCTGGGTCAGGCGGAGGCCGGCGACCTGGGTCGTGGTCAGCGCCGCGATGTCCGTCGTGTCGAGGCCGGCCAGCTGCGACGTCGCGAACCCGCCGATCTGGGTGGAGCTCAACGCGGCCAGCTGCGTCGTGGTCAAGGCAGCGACCTGCGTCGACGTCAGGCCGGCGACCTGCGTGGTTGTCAGGCTGTCGACCTGGGTGGTGGTCAGCGCCCCAACCTGGGTGGTCGATAGCGCGCCGATCTGGGACGCACCAAGGCCGCGCAGCTGCGTCGTGGTCAGCCCCGCGAGATCGGTTGTCTCGAGCGCGAGGAGCTGCGTGGTCGTCAGCGCCGCAACCTGCGTCGAGGCGAGCGCGCCCACCTGCGTGGTCGTCAGCGCGGCAATGTCCGAGGTCTGCAACGCCACGACCTGACGGGTGGCGAGACCGGCGATCTGCGTGGTGGTCAGCGCCTCGACCTGCGTGGTGGACAGCGCGGCGATCTGCGAGGTGGTCAGGCCTACCATCTGGGTCGTGGTCAGCGTCGCGAGGTCGGTGGTCTCGAGCGCAGCAATCTGGGCGGTGGAAAGGCCCGTGATCTGGCCGGACCGAAGGCCCGCGACCTGGGTCGTGGTCAGCGCGGCGATGTCCGTCGTGTCGAGGCCGCGCAACTGCGCGGTGCCGAGCGCACCGACCTGCGTCGAGGTCAACGCACCGACCTGGGTCGAGGTCAGCGCCGCGACCTGGGTAGACGTCAGCCCCGCGACCTGGTTGGTCGCGAGCGCAGCCACCTGCGTGGTGGTCAGCGCCTCGACCTGCGTGGTGGACAGCGCGGCGATCTGGCTCGCCAACAGGCCACGGAGCTGCGTTGTGGTCAGCTCCACGAGATCGGTGGTCTCGAGCGCGCGGACCTGGGTCGTGTTGAGCGCCGCGACCTGCGTCGAGGCGAGCGCGCCCACCTGCGTGGTCGTCAGCGCCGCGACGTCGGAGCTCTGCAGCCCGGCAACCTGGGTCTGCGTCAGGGAGGCGACCTGGGTGGTGGTCAGCTCCGCGACCTGCGTCGTGTTCAGCGCCGCGATCTGGGTCGGCAGCAGGCCTCGCACCTGCGTGGTGGTGAGCGTGACGAGGTCGGTGGTCTCCAGCGCCGCGACCTGCGCGGTGGAAAGCCCGGTCATCTGGGTCAGGCGGAGGCCGGCGACCTGGGTCGTGGTCAGCGCCGCGATGTCCGTCGTGTCGAGGCCGGCCAGCTGCGACGTCGCGAAGACGCCGATCTGGATCGAGGTCAACGCACCGACCTGGGTCGTGGTCAGCGCCGCGACCTGGGAGGAGGTCAGGCCGGAGACCTGCGTGGCGGCGAGCCCTTCCACCTGCGTCGTGGTCAGCGCTGCGACCTGCGTCGTCGTCAGCGCCGTGATCTGCGTGGCGCGGAGCCCGCGGATCTGCGTCGTCGTCAGTTCTGCGAGGTCCGTCGTCTCGATCGCACGCAGCTGCGTGGTGGTCAGTGCGGCGACCTGGCCGCTCGTGAGGGCGCCGACCTGCGTGGTCGTCAGCGCCGCGATGTCCGAGATCTGCAGCGCCGCGACCTGGCGGGTCGAGAGGCCGGCGATCTGCGTCGTGGTCAGCGCCTCGACCTGGGTGGTGGAGAGCGCGGCGACCTGCGAGGTGGTCAGGCCCGCGAGCTGCGTGGTGGTCAGGGTCGCAAGGTCGGTGGTCTCCAGCGCCGCGACCTGCGCCGCCGTGAGCCCGCTGATCTGGCCGGAGCGCAGGCCCGCGACCTGGGTCGTGGTCAGTGCTGCGATATCGGTAGTGTCGAGGCCGCGCAGCTGTGCGGTGCCGAGCGCACCGACCTGGGTCGAGGTCAGCGCGGCCACCTGCGTCGTGCTCAGCGCCGCGACCTGGGTGGACGTCAGCCCCGCGACCTGGGTGGCGGCGAGGTTCGCGACCTGTGTCGTGGTCAGCACCTCGATCTGCGTCGTGGACAGGGCGGCGAGCTGCGCGGCGCCGAGGGCGCGGATCTGGGTGGTTGTCAGCTCCGCGAGGTCGGTCGTCTCGAGCGCACGGAGCTGGGTCGTGTTGAGTGCCGCGATCTGCGTCGAGGCGAGCGCGCCCACCTGCGTGGTCGTCAGCGCGGCGACGTCCGAGCTCTGCAGGCCTGTGATCTGGGTCTGCGTCAGGGAGGCGACCTGTGTGGTGGTCAGCCCCGCGACCTGCGTGGTGGTCAGCGCCGCGATCTGGGTCGGCAGCAGGCCGCGCATCTGGGTGGTCGAGAGCGCGACGAGGTCGGTGGTCTCGAGCGCCGCGACCTGCTGCGTGGTCAGCGCCGCGATCTGGGTCGTGCGCAGCACGCCGACCTGCGTGGTGGTCAGCGCCTCGATCTGGGTGGCGGCGAGGCTGCGGATCTCGGTGGTCGTGAGGCTGGCGATGGTGGTGGTGGTCAGGCCCTGGATCTGCGTCGTGTTCAGGGAAGAGAGCAGACTCATGATTCGCTCCGAGCCGGGGTCCTGGCCATGCGCGCCGCAGGCCCGCCCTCCAACGCGAAGGGCTGGCCGCGACGCTGTACCGACCTCCTGTCGGCTCGCCGTCGATCTGCAGGATGCGCGAAGGCACTTGACCGCGGGTTAAGGCCGGCCGCGATTCTCGATCATGGCTCCCGCAGGCTTTCCGCCGCGCCGCGCAGCAGCGGCAGCAGGAAGGTCGAGAGCACGCTGCGCGCCCCGACATGGATCTCGGCGGTCACGGTCATGCCCGGCGTCGGTGCGGCGCCCTCCGGCAGGCCGCGCAGCGCGGCCGGGTCCAGCGTGACCTGGGCGCGATGCATCGCGCCGCCGGCGCCCGGCGCCTCGCCCTCCTCCGCCCCGGGCCGGAGCGACCGGCTGTCCTGCGCGACGGCGCGCAGCCGCCCTTCCAGCGCGCCGTGCCGCTGGAACGGGAAGGCGTCCACCTTCACCACCACGCGGTCCCCGGGCCTTGCATGGCCGATATCGGCCGAGCGCAGCAGCACCTCGGCGATCAGCGGCGCGCCGGCCGGCACCATGGTGACGACCGGCTCCGCCTCCCGCAGAACGGACCCGGCGGATCGCTGCGCGACCTCGAGCACCGTGCCGTCCGCCGGCGCCGCGATGACTGTCAGCTCGGCGAGCCGCGTTGCCTTGGACAGCGCCTCCTCCACCCGCGCGAACTCGCCCCGCACGCGCGCGAGGTCTTCCATCGCCTGGCGCTGCCAGTTGTCGAGGAAGCCCTGTCGCTCGGCCCGCTTCTGCGCCAGCGCATGGCGCAGTTCGCGCAGGCGGCCGCGGTCCTGCTCGCGCTGCTGCTCGGCCGCGAGCCGGCGCGCCCGCGCCTCGAGGAACTGCAGGCGGGATCCGATCTGGCCTTCGAGCAGGCGGGCGCGCAGCGCCTCGACGTCGCGCGCGATCGTCACCTGCTCCGCCAGCGAGGCGTCGGTCTCCTCGAGCGTGCCGATGGCGGCCTCCTGGCCGCGCATCTCCTCCTCCAGCGCGGCGAGGCGGGCATCCAGGAAGGCATGACGCTGCGCCTGCAACCTGGCCTGCAGCGCGCCGTCGGGGTCGGATGCGTCGGGCGGCGCCGCGCCGGCGAGCTCAGCCTCGAGCCGCGCCATCTGCGCGGCGAGCGCGCGGCGCTGCCCGGCCAGCGCCGCGCGGTCGGCCTCGGCGAAGGACGGGTCGAGAACGGCCAGCACCTGGCCGCGGCGCACGACCTCCCCCGGGCGCACGCGGACCTCGCGCAGCACGGCGCGCTCCATCGGCTGCAGCACGATCGGCGGCGCATCGGGTGCGAGCCGGCCGCTGCCGGCCACCACCACGTCCACGCGCGTGAGCGCGGCGGCCAGCAGCAGGGCGGCGAACAGCGCGGCGACCATCCAGTGCAGGCCGCGCAGTAGCGGCGGCGGCGCCTCGGCGACCACGGCCTCCAGCGGGTCCTGGAAGCCGACGGCTTCGGCCGCGATGCGGGCCGGCGGCGGGGCGCGCCGGCGCGTGCGCATCATTCGGCCGCGCATCGCATGTGCTGCGTCTGCTGGTGCCACAGATGACGGTACACCTCGCAGCGGCCGAGCAGCGCCGCATGCGGCGCGAAATCCGCGACGCGCCCCTGTTCCAGCACCAGGATGGAATCCGCCGTCACCAGCGATGACAGGCGGTGCGACACCACGATCATGGTCCGCCCGCGCGCGATGTCGGCCAGGTTGGCCTGGATGATCGCCTCGCTGTCCGGGTCCAGCGCGCTGGTCGCCTCGTCCAGGATCAGCAGCGGCGGTCGTGTCAGCAGCGCGCGCGCGATCGCGATGCGCTGGCGCTGCCCGCCGGAGAGATTCGTACCGCTTTCCTCGACCATGGTGTCGAAGGCACGGGGCAGGCGCTCGATGAACTCGGTGGCGCCGGCCAGGCGCGCCGCCTCCAGAACCTCAGCCAGTGGCGCGTCGGGGCGCGTGGCGGCGATGTTCTCGCGCAGCGTGCCGCGGAACAGCAGGTTCTCCTGCAGCACCACGCCGATGTGGCGGCGCAGGTGGTCGAGCTCGATGGTGCGGATGTCGGCGGCCCCGAAGCGGATCCGGCCGTCCTGCGGCGCATGGATGCCCTGGATGAGGCGCGTCACGGTCGTCTTGCCGGAGCCTGACCGGCCCACCACTCCGATCACCTGGCCTTCCTCGACGGTGAAGGAGACACGGTCGAGCGCCGGCACCGCGGCGCCGGGATAGGCGAACGTCACGCCGTCGAAGCGCAGTGCGCCGGTCACGGGCGGGCGCGCCAGCCGGGCGCCGGCGCGCGCCTCGGGCTGCGCGTTCATCACGGTGCCGAGCATGCGCATCGACAGCGCCGCCTCCTGATACTCGGTGATCAGCGCCACGATCTGCACGAGCGGCCCGGTCACGCGCCCCGACAGCATGGTGAAGGCGACCAGCGCGCCCACCGTCAGCGCGCCGTCGAAGACCAGCGTGGCGCCCAGGCCGAGCACCGCGATCTGCATCAGCCGTTCCAGCACCGAGGTCGCGACGGCGCCGGCCGCCGCGATCCGCCCGACCTCCGCATGCGCCCGCACGGCCTGCGCCACCTGGCCGTCCCAGGCGCGGCTGCGCACCGGCTCCAGCACCAGGGACTTGACCGCGCGCATGTTGTGCAGCGTCTCGACCAGGTGCGCCTGGCGCGCGCCCTCGGCGGCATAGAGCGCGTTGAGCCGCGCCCGGAAGGCCGGCACCATGGCGCCGATCACCGCCGCGATCGCCGCCGAGAAGCCCAGCACCACCAGCGTCAGCACGCCGGAGAACAACGCCAGCAGCAACAGCAGCACCGGCAGCAGCGCCGCATCCAGCAGCACCTGGAACAGCCGGCCCGTCAGGAAGTGCCGGAGCTTTTCCGTCTGTTGCATGTGCCGCACCAGCACGCCCGCGGCATGGGTCTCGAAGAAGGACAGCGGCAGGGAGAGCAGGTGCGCGAAGGTCCGCTGGCCGAGCCGGGCATCCACCTTGTTGGACGCCAGCAGCATCAGCCGCTGCCGCGCATAGAGGAAGAAGCCGTCGAACAGCGCCAGCACGACGAAGACCACCACCACCACCGTCAGCGTCTGCCAGGCGTGGTGCGCGACGACCTTGTCGATCAGCACCTGGAACAGCAGTGGGATGGCGAAGGCGATCAGGTTCGACAGCACCGCCGCGACCGCGACGCCGGCGAAGAAGCGGCGATGGCGCGCGAGCTCGGGCAGGAACCAGCCGAAGCCGAAGGGGCGGTCCGCGCCGCCCGGCGTACGCCGGCGGCAGAGCACCAGCGTGCCCGACCATTCCGCCAGGAAGCGCGCGCGCGGCACCAGCCGCACCCCCGCCGCCTCCTCCGCCGGGTCGAGCACCGCCGCGGCCGGTTCCCCGTCCGGCCCCGGCATGACATGCACCAGGATGACCCAGGACCCGTCGCGCCGCACCGCCAGCGCCGGATAGGCCGTGCCGAGGCGTTCGGCCTTGTCCCACCCGCAGCCCGCCACGGCCTGCGCCTTGAGGCCGAGCCGGCCCATCGCGGCCAGCATGGCGGGCAGCAGGTCGGAACCCTGCGCCGCGGGCAGGTCCTCGGGCGCCACCTGCAGCCCGTGGTGCGTGGCAACGAGGAAGAGGCAGCGGAGCGCTGTGAGGTCTGGCGCCAATATCCTCAGTCCGGCCGGGGTCCGGCGCGACCCTAGCCGGGCAGTCTTGCGCGCCCGTTAAGCGCGCCGCCGGCCCGGTCAGACAGGCAGGGCGCCGCGCATGCGCAGCCAGGGCGCATGCGTGCCGTCACGCCGCCAGGCCACGACCTCGTAGACCTCCGGCTCGCGGCCCGGCACCTCCATGCCCGGCGTGCCGATCGGCATGCCGGGCACCGAGAGGCCCGCGACCCCCGCCGGTCGCTCCGCAAGCAACCGGCGGATGGCGAAGGCGGGCACATGCCCTTCGAGCCCAAGGCCCGCGACCCGCGCCGCGTGGCAGGAGAGCAGGTCCGGCGGCGTGCCGAGCACCTCCCGATAGGGACCGACGGCGCGCACCACGCTGTCGGTCACGGCAAAGCCTTCGGCCCGCAGATGCGCGACCCAGCCGGCGCAGCAGCCGCAGGACGGGTCGCGCCAGACCTCGACCGGGATGCGCTGCTGCGCGAGCGCGGGCGCGGCGAGCGTACCGAGGGCCGTGGCCAGGATCAGGCGGCGGGTGGACATCGTGGGTTCCTCCTCCCGGGCAGTCTTCAGAACAGCGAGTATGCGCCGTCCACCACGAGGCAATCGCCCGAATGGTAGGACGACGCATCGCTCGCCAGATATATGGCGAGGCCTCCGAAATCGGCACCCCCGCCCCAGCGCCGCGCC
The DNA here is from genome assembly GCF_005222755.1 of Roseomonas sp. HF4. Lineage (GTDB taxonomy): Bacteria > Pseudomonadota > Alphaproteobacteria > Acetobacterales > Acetobacteraceae > Neoroseomonas. The sequence continues at coordinate 56,041 of NZ_STGD01000019.1, read as the reverse complement.
GGGATGCGCGGCAGCACGTGCGCCGCGAAGCGTTCGTCGGCGACGCTCCGCGCCGTCATCGCCGTCTCGATCCAGCCAGGCAGGATGGCGTTGGCGCGGATGCCGTGCCGGGCGAGTTCCACCGCCAGCGCGCGGATGATCGCCACCATCGCGCCCTTGGTCGCGGCGTAGTGCGTGTTGCGCGCCGCGCCCTCGATCGCGGCGAGCGACGCCGTGCCGACCAGCGTGCCGCCGCCGCCGCGCTCGACCATGTGCCGCGCCGCCGTGCGCAGCGTGAAGAACGCGCCGTCCAGGTTCACCCGCGTCACGCGGTGCCATTCGGCGCTGTCCAGCTCCGTGAACTTCGTCTTGTGCCCGTAGGTGCCGGCATTGGCGAAGCAGGCGTCGACGCGCCCGAGCGCGGCCAGGGTGCCCGCGAAGGCGCGCTCCACCGCCGCCTCGTCGCCGACGTCGCAGGCCTCGGCATGCACCCGCACGCCGGCCTTCGCCAGCGTCGCGACGGCCTCGGCGTTCTTCGCCGCGTTCGTGCCCCAGATCGCGACGTCCGCGCCGGCCGCCGCCAGCGCCTCCGCCATGCCGAGGCCGATTCCGGAATTGCCCCCGGTGACGAGCGCGACCTTCCCGCCGAGGTCGAAGGGCGCATAGGCCATCAGTAGCCGGCCTTCCGGTCCACCAAGTGCGCGACCGGCGCGCCGTCGAGGAAGCGGCGCATGTTCCCGGCCAGCAGGGCGGCGACCACCTCGTCGCGCTGCGGATGCAGCCCGCCGATGTGCGGCAGCACCATGATCCGTTCCTCCGCCCAGAAGGGGTGTTCGGCCGGCAGCGGCTCGGTGCGGAAGACATCGAGGATCGCACCCGCGATGGTGCCGGCGCGGACCGCGGCCACCAGGTCCTCGTCGTGGACCAGCGCGCCGCGGCCGAAATTCAGCAGCCAGGCGGAGGGCTTCATGCGCGCGAGCCGCGCCGCGTCCATCAGGTTCGTGGTCTCGGGCGTCGCAGGTAGCAGGAGAACGACGAAGTCGCTCTCGGCCAGCACCTCCTCCGTGCGTTCGGGTGGCAGGACCTTCGCCGCGTGCGGCACCTCGGCCACGCCGCGCTTCGTGCCGATCACCCGCATCTCGAGCGCCGCGGCCTTGCGCGCGAGTTCCGCCCCGATCGCGCCCAGGCCGAGGATGCCGAGCGTCTTCCCCGCCAGCGTTTCCGAAACCCGCCGTGTCCAGCGCCCGGCCGCGTTGTCGCCCGCGATGGCGGCATAGGGCTTCACGATGTGGAACAGCGCGCCGAGGATGTTCTCCGGCATCTGCACCCGGTGCGTCCCGCGCGCGCAGGACAGCGCAATGCCTTCCCGCAGGTCGGGCCGCGCCAGCCAGTGCTCGACGCCGGCGGTCAGCGCCTGCACGAAGCGCAGCCGCGGCATCTCAGCGAGCATCCCGGCGGGCGGGCCCCAGGACAGCAGGGCCTCGGCCTCGGCCAGCAGCGCGGGGTCGGGCGTCGCGGCGCGCGGGATGGTCTCGACACGCAGGTGGCCGGACAGCCCCGCCTCGGCGATCGCGCGGGCGTAGGGCGCGGCCCCGTCGGTCCACAGCAGCAGCAGCGGCTTCGTCATCGCACCCTCCGTCCGGCCGCGGATGCTGCGGCAGGCGGGGGCGCGCGTCCAGGTCAGGCGGCGGGCGCGCGCAGCTCGGCCGCCACCAGCGCCTGCATCTCGGCCACGCGCAGGATGCGGATGGCGCGCCGGTCGCGCGCTAGCCAGCCTTCGCGCGTCATGTCCGACAATTCGCGCGACACCACTTCCCGCCGCGCCCCGATCCGGGCGGCGAATTCATGATGCGGCGGCGGCGGCGAGACGACGCGTTCCCCCGGCACGCCGCTGCGCGGCCGCGACAGGCGCAGCAGTTCCGCGAAAAGCCGCAGCCGCACCGGCAGCGCCTCCCGTTCCAGCGTGCGTTCCGTCTGCAGGCGGAGCTTGGCCGAGAGCCCGCGCAGCAGCGCGTGGCAGGCCGTGGGCGTCGCGAAGACGAAGTCGAGGAAGGCCTGCGCCGGGATGATGCAGAGCCGCGATCGCGCGATCGCGCTGACATTCGCCGCGCGCGGCGCGCCGTCGATGGCGGAGAGTTCGCCGAAGAACTCGCCCGGCCCGAACTCGTTCAGCAGCACCTCGCGCCCCGAGGCGGCGCGCAGCTGCACCCGCACCGAACCGGCGGCGACGAAGAAGATGTCGGTCGAGGGCTCGTCCTCGTCCACCACCACCTGGCCGGGCTCGACCGTGCGCCAGCGCGCCACGGCCGCGACCCTGGCGAGGATCGCCGGGTCCGCGCCGCGGAAGAAGGCGAGGTCCGTCAGGACGGACGGGCGCTGCGGATCGGTCATGGCCGGCCGCAGCCAGACGAGGTGCGGAAGCGAGGGATCCTGGATCGCACGCATGGAAGACCTCCACGCCGGCGCCGTCGTGGCGGCCCGACGGACGGGGAGGCTGCCGCTTTCGCACGGCCCGCGCGAGTGACGCGCATCACGGGCCGGCCTCCGCCTGCAGCAACGCAATCGCAGCGGCGGCGTCGATCACGCCGTGGCCGGTGCGTCCGTTCCAGCCCGACGTCCCCCCCTGGCGGGTGCTACGGCGCAGCAGGTCGAACAGCGCGGCGGGCGCCAGCGCCTCCCCCGCCGTGCCGCGCGTGCGCAGCGCCGCGACCACGCCGGCCGCAATGGCGGACGCGGCCGAGGTGCCGCCCGCATGCCCGCCCGCGAGGCCGCCCATGGCGAAGTTGCTTGGCGCCGCGAGGTCCGGCTTCTCCCGCGCACCCTCGCAGCCGCAGTCGAACTGGCCCGGGCCCTGCGAGGAATATCCCGCCCAGACCCCGTCGGCGCGCACGGCGCCGACGGTCAGCACCTCGGGCAGCGAATTCGCGCCGAGGATGCTGGCGCCGGGCCCGATCACGTTGTCGGCGCAGCGGCCATCCGGGCCGAACTGGCCGCAATTGCCCGCGCAGAAGATGATGTCCGCAAGCTGCGCGGCCTCCTGCACCGCGCGGAGCGCCTGGTGCTCCGCGCTGCAGGTGCAGTCGCCGGGCTCGGCTTCCCCGCGGCGGTCATAGATGCTCCAGGCGTTCACGAAGACCCAGCGGCCGCCATAAGTGGCGGGATCGTGCGCTCGAAGCAGGGCGATGTCCTCCTTCATGCGCTCGACCGCGCCGTGCGCGTCCGACATGAAGGCCTGCACGTTGCCGAGGATGCGCGCCGGGATCAGCGGGCAGTCCCAGATCGCGGCCCTGGGCGCGAGCGCCAGCACGTTGCGCGCGACCATGGTGCCGTGGTGGTTGTACGGCGCCGCCGCACCGGGCACGGGGCCGCCCCGGCGGGTCCAGCCGCCCATGAAGCGCGTGCCCGCCGGCAGGCGCGCGGCGGCGATGCCCTGGTCGACGATCACGACATTGACGCCCGCCCCGTCCAGGCCCCGCGCGGCGAGCGCGCCGGCGCGGATCAGCCGATGCGCGTCGGCCAGCGCGCCGAAGCCGTTGCCCTCCCCGCGGCCGGGCACCCAGTGCAACGCGCTGCCGATCGCGACGTCGCCCGTATGCGGCGCGCAGCAGCCGAAGATCGGCTCGACCGCGGCGCGGAAGGCGGCCTCGAACGCCGGGCGCGCGAAGCGGATGGCGAGGGCGGCGTCGGAGCTCGGCCGGCGCCCGTCGCGCACCGCCTGTTCCGCGGCAGGGTCGGCGGGCAGGGCGATGTCCCAGTCGGCGAGCGGCAGGTGCGTGACGCGGAGCGGCGCCTCGCCCGTGGCGGGGTCGCGCTCGGGCAGGCCGATCCGGCCGGTGATCAGGCGGGACAGCCCATCGAGGTCGCGCGCCGCGTAGGCCGCGCGCAACTCCGCCTCCTCCGCCCGCAGCCAGGCGGCGTCGCGAAAGAGGAAACTGCGCCTGACCGCCCGCGCCGCCGCGGGGCCTCCCGAGACTGCCACCATCCGCTGGGCCTCCGTTCCGTCGCGGCACATATTCTTGCACTGCCGCGGCAATTCGTGAAATCTTCGTCATCCTAAGCCCCGGGACACGAGCAGATCCGCCCGACGATGTCGGCCCAGACAGACGCGCGAGCCGCCCATCCCACCGCGTCCCTGGGTTCGCGGCGCTTTGCCGCCTTCGCCTTCGCGGACGTGGTCGGATACACGATCCTGATGGCGACGGACGAGGCGCGCACGCACCGTCGCTGGATGGCGCTGCTGGACGGGCTTCTGCGCCCGCTCGCGGCGCGGCACGCGGGCCGCATCGTGAAGTCGACCGGCGACGGCGTGCTGGCGGAATTCGGCGCGCCCGAGGCCGCGCTCGCCTGGGCGCTCGACCTGCAGGACGGCATGGCGGCGGCCGAGGCCGCCGAGCCCGAGGCGCCGAGCCTCGCGCTCCGCATCGCGGTGCACATGGGCGAGGTGGCGGCGACCGAGGACGACATCTACGGCAGCGACGTGAACCTCGCGGCCCGGCTGCAGGAGCACGCCCCGGCCGGCGGCCTCGTGCTCTCGGAGGCGATGCACCGGGCGGCGGGCGCTGTGCTGCCGCGCGCCGTGCGCGACCTCGGCCTGCTGACGCTCCGTCACCTGCCCGTCGCCGAACGCGCCTTCGCGCTCGACCCCGAACGGCCGCCGACGCGGCTGCCGAGCCCGCCCGACGTCTCGCCGCTCCCCTCCATCGCGGTGCTGCCGCTGCGCAACCTCGGCGGCGACCCGCAGGACGACTACTTCGCCGACGGCGTGGTGGAGGACATCGTCGCGTCGCTGGCGAACCTGCGGGAACTGATGGTGGTCTCGCGCAGTTCCACGCTCGCCTGGAGCGGGCGCGACGCCGATCCGCGCGACGTCAGCCGCGCGCTCGGCGTGCGCTACGTCGTCACGGGCAGCCTGCGGCGGGCGGGGCGCGACGCGCGGGTGCAGATCGAGCTGGCGGACGGGCAGACCGGATCGACGATCTGGGGAGAGCGCGCCGAGACGCGCGGCGGCGAGTTGTTCGCCCTGCACGACCACATCGTCACGCGCATCGTGGCCGGCGTGGCGCCGCATGTGCGCGCGGCGGAACTCCAGCGGGCGATGCGCAAGCGGCCCGAGAGCTTCACCGCCTACGACCTGACGCTGCGCGGCATGGGCCTGATCCACAACCTCGACCGCGAACGCTTCGCCGAGGCGCGGGAGATGTTCGGCCGCGCCATGGCGCACGACCCCGGCTTCGCGCTGCCCGCGGCCTGGGCGGCCCGCTGGCACAGCATCAACGTGGGCCAGGGCTGGTCGGCGGCGCCACGGGCCGACATGGAGCGCGCCGCGGACCTCGCCGCCCGCGCCATCGAGCTCGACCGGCAGAACGCGATCGCGCTCGCGACCTGCGGGCACATCCGGTCCTTCCTGTTCCACGACTACGACACCGCGCTCGTGTACTTCGAACGCGCCCTGTCCGCCGGGCCGAACACGGCGCTGGCCTGGCTGCTCTCCTCGGCCACGCTGTCCTATGTCGGGCGGACGGAGGAGGCGATCCGCCATGCGGAACACGGGCTACGGCTCTCGCCCTTCGACCAGAACCTGTTTTCCTACTACAATCTCATCGGCATCGCGCACTACGCGCACGGCAACGTGGCCGAGGCCGTGCGGTGGTGCCGCCTGTCCGCGGGCGAGACCCCGCGGTTCACGTCGAACCTCAGGATCATGATCGCCGCGCTGGCCGCGGCCGGGCGCACCGACGACGCGTGCGCCAGCGCACGGACACTGCTGGAATTCGAGCCCAGCTTCACGCTGGCGGAATACGCGAGCACGCGCCTGCCTTTCCGCGACCCGGCGATCCGGGCACGCTACCTGGCGGACCTGCGTGCGGCGGGACTGCCGGACTGAACGAGACTCGACGGAGTGCGACATGAGTGGCGGCATCGGACCTTCTGACTCCGCGGACAGCGCCGATTCCGCGGACAGCGCAGACAGCGCGGACTCAGCCGACAGCGCCGATTCCGCCGACAGCGCCGATTCCGCGGGCAGCGGCGGCCGCAGCCCCGGCGCGGGAGGCCCCCGGCCCCTCGGCCTGTCGCCCGCGCTGCGGCGGCTCGAGGGCGAGGACTGGTTCCGCGCCGACCGCTGGCCGCCGCAGGACCTTGCCGCGCTGCGCGGTTGGACCCGCGCGTCCGCGCCGCCCGGATTCCGCCCGGATGACTGGACCTTCGAGCATTTCGCGGTGGCCACGCTCGGCGAATTCGCCGCGCTCGGCGGCGGCAGCTGGGCCGCGACCGCCATTCCCGGCCCGCCGACCACGCGGGAGGACATCGAGGCCGAGCTGCGGGAGCTGAACGAGGTCGCGGAGTTCCGCGCCGGCGTGATGGGCGAGGCGCTGCGCCAGCGCGGCGACATCCTGAGCTACTTCTCGGGCATCCTGACCTTCAAGCCGGGCTCGCACCCCTGGACCTGGCGCGCCTGCCAGGCGGCAGTGCGCTGCGCGCAACTTGTCGCGCTGCACCACAAGGCGCGGCACATGCGTGCGCGGCCCTCCGCGCTGGCGCCTTCGCTCATGCCGCCGGTCGATCCGCCCGGTCACCCCGCCTACCCGAGCGGCCACGCGACCGAAGCCTATCTCATCGCGATGGTGCTGGCGGAGATCCTGCCCGGCATCGCCTGGGGCGAGGGCAAGGGCGGCGCGCGCATGCCGGTGACGCAGGCCGACCTCGACCGCGTGCAGGGCAGCATCACGACGCGCCTGGACGCAGACCCGGCGACGGCCGAGCGCATGCGGCTGACGCCGCTCTGGCGCATCGCGCAGCGCGTGGCGCGCAACCGGGAGGTGATCGGCGTGCACTACGCGAGCGACAGCGAGGCCGGGCTGCGGCTGGCCGTGCAGGCCCTGCCGCTGCTGCTCGCCTGCCCCCTGATGGAGGGCGCGCTGGCGCGGGCGCGGGCGGAGTGGGGTTGAGCCCGGGTGGCTGGGGTTGGAGAGGCTCTCCCCCTCCAAGCCACCCCGCCAGGGGCCTGCGGGCCCCTGGACCGCAGTGACCGGGCCCTGAACGTGGCGGGCGTGCCGCCTCGCGCTTGATGCCGCCTGGGCGCTTCGGCGCGCGGCCCGCCCTTGGCGCCCGATGGCGGGTATCGGTTTCCAAAGGCCTTTCGGCCTTTGGTGGGGAGGGCCCGGGAGGGGCAAGGCCCCTCCCGGTCGCCCACGCTGCGACTCGGGCGCGGCGATGGACCGGAGCGCGAACGCCCTTGTGGCGACCCACCCACCCGCACCACAAACCCTTGATTTCGTGGGGTTCTGCGACTCGGGCCCCGGATGTCAGCGATTCGTTCGCGCGACTCGGGCCAAGTGATTGATTCGACGCAGGACGGATTTCGCGATCCGGGCGCCGGAATCACCTTCTGTTCCAAACCTCACGCCGGGCGTCGTGCGAGCAGCCAGGCGAGCGCCGCCAGCAGCACGGCCGCGAGGCCGAGCGACGGCCCGAGCCCGACCGTCGCCGCGCCGAGCCCGAAGGCGATCGGCCCGAGCGACTGCCCCGCGAAGAAGGAGAAGGCGTGCAGCGAGATGGCGCTGCCGCGGAACGCCTGGGAGAGTTCGGTCGCCCGCGTCTGGATGGCGTTGTGGATCATGTAGAACGCCATGCCGAGCAGGACGCCGGCCAGCGCCGCCACCCAGAGGGCGCCGGCGACGGCGAAGCCCGCCAGCGCCGCGGCGCCGAGGCCGCCGCCGATGCGCACCACCCCCGCCTGCCCGAAGCGCCCCAGCAGCGGCCGCGCCACCGCGGCGTAGAGCAGGCCGCCGGCCCCGAAGGCGCCGATCGCGTAGCCGGCCTCCGCCGTGCCGCCGATGCCGCGGTCCATCATCAGTGTCGCGAGGAAGGGGAAGGACCCGAAGACGAGCGCGCCCTCAACCGCGACGGTGGCATAGAGCGGGATGGCGGACGGGTTCTGCAGGATGGTCCGGTAGCGCTTGGCGGCGATGACGGGGTCGTAGCGCGTGACGGGCTCGGCCGGGGCGCCGCGCGCGGCCAGCAGCAGCGCCAACAGCCCCGCCGCGGCCGAGACGGCGCAGAGCACGAGCACGCCGCGCCAGCCCGCCAGCGCCGCGACCGGCCCGGCCATGGCGCCGCCCGCGATCTGCCCCGAGATGCCGAAGACCAGGATGCGCGACAGCGCCACCTGGCGGTCCTTGAGCGGCACGGCATCGCCCATGATGGCGAGCGTCAGCGGCATCATGCCCCCCGCCGCGGCGCCCGACAGCGCGCGGAAGGCCATCAGCCAGCCGAGCGAGGCGGCGAGCGCCGCGCCCAGCAGCAGCACGGCCAGCAACGCGATGCAGATGGTCACGACGCGCCGCTTGCCGACGGAATCTGCGATCGGGCCCAGGATGGGCTGCACCAGCGCGAAGGGCAGGGTGTAGGCGGTGCCGAGCAGCGCGGCCTGCGCAGCCGTGGTGCCGAAATCGGCCGCGATCTCGGCTACCACGGGGTCGGTGGCGCGGGTCGCCAGCGCGCCCGCGAAGACCGCCGGGCCGTACATGGCCAGCACGCGCCGCATGCGGGCGCGGCTGGAAGCGTCGTCGTCGGCGGCTGTCATCGGCCGGATGCTGCGCCGCAGCGAGGGCGGCCGCAAGGCGCCGGGCCGGTGCCCGGGAAGGTCGGGGGAGGGGAACCTCCCCCGAGCCCCCCTCCCTTCTTTGGCACCTGACGCTCACCTCCGAAGGCCGGGCGCCAAGAGACAAGGAAGGTTGTGGGGGGTCCGGGGGGAGAAGTTCCCTTCTCCCCCCGATCTTCCTTGCCAGCCCCGCGAGGGGGCGTCCCTATTGCGGCTGGATGCCGGCGGCGCGCACCACGGTCGCCCAGCGATCCACCTCGGCCCGCACCAGGCGGGACAGCGCCTCGGGCCCCTGCGCCTCGGGCGCGGCGGGGATGGAGCCCAGCGCCTCGATCCGCTGGCGGACCGTGGCGTCGTTGATCGCGGCGCGCAGCGCCTGGTCGAGCCGCGCCACCACCGGCGCCGGCGTGCCGCGCGGCGCGAAGATCGCGTTCCAGCCCTGGAAGATGTAGTCGGGCACGCCCGCCTCGGGCGCCGAGGGCACGCCTTGCGCGTTCGGGTTGCGCGCCGCGGCGCCGGTCAGCAGGCCGCGCATGGTGCCGGCCGCGATCTGCGGCACGGCGGCCGGCGCCAGCAGGCAGGCGCTGTCCACCGTCTGCGCCACCACGTCGTTCAGCGCCGGCCCCTCGCCGCGATAGGGGATGTTGTTGAGCTGCACGCCGGTCAGGTGCTGGAACAGCGCGCAGGCCAGGTGGTTGGTCGACCCGATGCCGGCGTTCCCGTTCGTGACGCGGCCGGGATTGGCGCGGGCATAGGCCAGGAAATCCTGCATCGTCTGCGCCGGGTGGCCGTTGCGCACCACGAAGAACAGCGGCGTGCCGGCGATCAGCCCGATCGGCTGCAATTCCCGCGGGTCGTAGGCGATGGCGCGGTAGATCGAGGGCGCCGCCGAATGGCTGCCGAGGCTGCCGACCGTCAGCGTGTAGCCGTCCGGCGCGGCTTGCGCGCCGCGCGCGCCGCCGATGGTGCCGCCGGCGCCCGAGACGTTCTCGACCAGCACGCTGCGTCCGAGGGTGCGCGTCATGTGCTCGGCGACGATGCGCGCCAGCACGTCGGTCGCGCCGCCCGGGGCGAAGACGACGATCATGCTGATGTTGCGGGCGGGGAAGTCCTGCGCGCGGGCGGGCAGGCCGCAGGCGAGCAGCAGCGCCGCGGCGGCGGCGAGAATCCGTTTCACGTCCGATCTCCTCCCGAGGGCGGGGTCAGGCGCCCCGCGTATTCCGCATAGCGAAACCCTTTTCGGAATTTGCCGTCAAGTGTAGGAAACACAGATGATGTTTCGTGGGGCGGTACGGCCCCGGCAGGAAGCCACATGACCGAGTCCGAGACGCCCCCCCGCGGGGGCCGCGACCCTTACCTCCTCGCCTCGCTGCATCGGGGGCTCGAGGTGCTGGACTGCTTCGCTGAGCGCGACGCCTGGACGCTGTCCGACCTCGCGCAGCACCTCGGCCAGAGCAAGGCGACGGTCTTTCGCGTGCTGCACACGCTCGAGCAGTTCGGCTACCTCGCGAAGGACGTGGCCACGGGCCGCTATGCGCTGGGGATGCGGCTGCATGCGCTCGGCAGTTCGGCCATGCGGCACGAGCACCTGCGCTGGCAGGCGCTGCCGCCGCTGCAGGACCTGGCCGCGAGCAGCGGGGAGACCGTGCATGTCGGCATCCTGCACGAGGGCGTGGTCGTCACCGTGCAGATCGTCGAGGGCACGCACGCGGTGCGGATGCATTCGACGGTGGGCAAGCGCAGCCCGGCGCATGCGAGCGCGCTCGGCAAGGTGCTGCTGGCGCACCTGCCGGATGCGGAGGTGGACGCGATCGTCGGGCGCCACGGCCTGGCGCGCTACACGGCGAGCACCATCACCGACGCGCGCGCGCTGCGCGGCGCGCTGCACCGCGTGCGCCTGGACGGCTACGCCGAGGACGCGGAGGAGATCGAGGTGGGGCTCCGCTGCCTCGCCGCGCCGATCACGGACGCCGTCGGGCGGCCGACCGCGGCGGTGGCGATCTCGGCACCCGCGGCGCGCATGGACGCGGCCCGCGCGGCGGCGCTGCTGCCGGCCGTGAAGGCGGCGGCGGCGCGCATCTCCCGCATGCTCGGCAGCCCCTCGGCGGCGGCGGCCTGACCACGACACCCCGGAGGATACGGACATGGACGGCGGATCGAAGGCCGCGCTGATGAACGGCGCGGACATCATCGTGGACCACCTCGTGAAGCAGAAGGTGCCCTACCTGTTCGGCCTCTGCGGCCACGGCATCACCGGCTTCATGGATGCCGCCTTCAAGGCGCAGAACCGCATCCGCACCGTCTCCACCCACCACGAGCAGACCGCCGGACACATGGCCGACGCCTACTACAAGGTGCGCGGGGAGCCGGTGGCGACCTTCACCTCCTGCGGGCCGGGCTCGGCCAACCTGGTGGTCGCGCTGGCGGCGGCGATGATGGACAGCAGCGCTTTCCTCGCCATCACGGGCAATGTCCCGACCGGTCAGTTCAACCGCGGCCCCTTCCAGGAAACCGGGCGGCACTTCCAGGGCGACTTCCCATCGGTCGTGCGGCCCTACGTGAAGCGGTCGTTCCAGCCGACGCGCGCCGACATGGTGCCGCTGGCCGTCACGCAGGCCTGGGATCTGCTGACCTCAGGCCGGCCGGGCCCGGTCAACCTCGACGTGCCGCTCAACGTCTTCGTCGAGGAAACGAGCGTCACCGCCCATGGCGCACAGAGCCGGATCAGCAACGCCGCGCCCGGCAACCCCCAGGCGCTGACCGAGGCGCTGGACCTGCTGCTGGGCGCGCGGCAGCCGGTCATCATCGCGGGGCAGGGCGTGATCATCGGCGGCGCCTGCGACGCACTTGTCGCCTTCGCGGAGCTGACGGGTATTCCCGTCGTCACCAGCCCGAACGGCAAGGGCGCCATCCCGGACCGGCATCCGCTGGCCTTCGGCGCCACGGGGCGCAACGGGGCCTATGCGGCGAACGATGCGACGCGCAACGCCGACGTCATCCTCGCCATCGGCTTCTCCTTCGACGACCGGGCGACCAGCGCCTGGCTGGATGGCTACACGCTCTCGATCCCGCCATCCCGCCTCATCCAGATCGACATCGACCCGTCCGAGATCGGGCGGAACTATCCGGCGGAATACGGCATCCTCGGCGATGCGCGGGCGAGCCTCGAATTCCTGACCGGCGCGGCGCGGCCGCGGCTGAACCCGGGCCGCAGCATCGCCCCCTGGATCGCTCGGCTGGAGAAGGGCCGCCAGGTCTGGCGCGAATACCAGGATGGGCTCGCGCAATCCGACCAGATGCCGCTCCGCCCCGAACGCCTGATGCGCGCCCTGTCGCGCGCCATCCCCGAGGATGCGGTCGTCGCATCGGATGTCGGCGTGCACCACAACTGGATCATCCAGCTGATGGACACGCTCCGCCCGCGCCACCTGATCCATTCCTGGGGCTTCGCGGCGATGGGCTTCGCGACCTCGGGCATCCTGGGCGCGAAGCTCGCGGCGCCGGACCGGCCCTGCGTCGCGGTGGTCGGCGACGGGTCCTTCCTCATGACGCCGCATGCGCTCGCCACCGCGGTCGAATACGACATCCCGGTGGTCTGGGTGGTCTGGAACAACAACGGCTTCTGCTCGATCCGCGACATCCAGCACGGCATGTTCGGCGGCCGCGAACTCGCCACCGCCTTCGAGGTCCAGCGCAGCGGGGAACTCTACAGCCCCGATTTCGCGATGATGGCGAAGTCCTACGGCGTGGCGTCCCATCGCGTGACCCATGCGGGGGAGGTCGAGGACGCGATCCAGACCGCGATCCGCGCGAACCGCCCCTACCTGGTCGAGGTGCCGGTAGACCGCGACATCCGCCCGATCGGCACGGGGTCCTGGGACCTGCCGCCGCTGCCCAACCCGGAGCCGAACTTCCTGAAGGCGTTGCAGGCGCGGGGGCTCAGCATCTGACGAAGGCGCGGGGGAGGAGAACCTCCCCCGAGCCCCCTCCCGTCCGTGTCCCCTGGCGCCGATCGCCGCGGGTGCGGCGCGAGGATCGCGACCGGCTGGCGGGGGTTCTGGCCTGCCCTCAGAAGGCCAGCGCCACCAGCGAGAACTGGCAGTCGCCGGGCAGCGCCGCGACGAAGCTGCGCAGCTGCAGGAGCCGCGCGGCATCTTCCGCCGCCCCGCCATAGACCTCGTCGATCAGGGACGCGATCTCGGTCGGCGAGACCAGCGCGCACCAGCAGGCCGCGGCCGTCTGCCGGCCCGTGAGCGCACCGCGGTGGATGCGCTCCACCACCTCGGCAAAGACGTCCAGCGCCGAGGGCGGGAAGAAGGGACTGATGCGGTAGGGCGCGCCGTCCACCGGGGGGACGACGCCGCGCAGCACCGGGGCCACCAGGTCAGGGCCCGCGATGTAGACGTCCCGATACCGCGCGGCGCTCATCGCATCAGCCGGCCCGGTTGTCGATCAGGTCCTGCACCACGCCGGGATCGGCAAGGGTGGAGGTGTCGCCCAGCCCCTCGGTCTCGTTCGCCGCGATCTTGCGCAGGATGCGGCGCATGATCTTGCCCGACCGCGTCTTGGGCAAGCCGGGCGCCCACTGGATGGCGTCGGGCGTGGCGATCGGCCCGATCTCCTTGCGCACCCAGGCCACCAGTTCGCGCTTCAGCACGTCGGTGGCGTCGATGCCGGCCTTGAGCGTGACATAGGCGTAGATGCCCTGGCCCTTGATGTCGTGCGGCATGCCGACGACGGCGGCCTCCGCCACGGCGGGGTGGGCGACCAGCGCGGATTCGACCTCGGCCGTGCCCATGCGGTGGCCGGCCACGTTGATCACGTCGTCGACGCGGCCCGTGATCCAGTAGTAGCCGTCGGCGTCGCGCCGCGCGCCGTCGCCGGTGAAGTACATGCCCTTGAAGGTGCTGAAGTAGGTCTGCCCGAAGCGCGCATGGTCGCCGTAGATGGTGCGCATCTGGCCGGGCCAGCTGTCGAGCAGCACGAGGTTCCCCTCGGTCGCGCCCTCCAGGATGTTGCCCTCCCCGTCGACGATGGCGGGCTTCACGCCGGGCAGCGGCAGGGTGGCGGAGCCTGGCTTCTGCGCGACGGCGCCGGGCAGCGGGCTGATCAGGATGCCGCCCGTCTCGGTCTGCCACCAGGTGTCGACGATCGGGCAGCGCTCGTCGCCGACCACGCGGTAGTACCAGAGCCAAGCTTCCGGATTGATGGGTTCGCCCACGCTGCCGAGGATGCGCAGGCTGGACCGGTCATGCTTCTTCACCGGCGCCTCCCCGTCGCGCATCAGGGCGCGGATGGCGGTCGGCGCGGTGTAGAAGATGTTGACCTTGTGCTTGGCGCAGACCTGCCAGAAGCGGCCATTGTCGGGCCAGGAGGGCACGCCTTCGAACATCAGCGTGGTCGCGCCGTTCGCGAGCGGGCCATAGACGATGTAGGTGTGCCCCGTGACCCAGCCCACGTCTGCGGTGCACCAGTAGATCTCGCCGTCGCGGTAGTCGAACACATTCTCATGCGTGAAGGACGCCCAGACCATGTAGCCGCCGGTGGTGTGCAGCACGCCCTTGGGCTTCCCGGTCGAGCCCGAGGTGTAGAGGATGAAGAGCGGGTCCTCGGCGGACATGGGCTCGGGTTCGCAGGTGGTGCCTTCGCCGGCGGTGATCGCGTCCCACCAGTGATCGCGGCCTGCCATCATCTCGACGGCGCCGCCGGTGTTCTTCGCGACGATCACGTGGCGGATCGACGGGCAGGTCAGCAGCGCCTCGTCCGCATTGGCCTTGAGCGGGACCTTGCGGCCGCCGCGCCTGCCTTCGTCGGCCGTGATCAGCATCGAGCAAGCGCTGTCCTGGATGCGCGACGCCAGGCTGTCGGGCGAAAAGCCGCCGAAGACGATGGAATGGATCGCGCCGACGCGCGCGCAGGCCAGCATCGCGACGGCGGCTTCCACGATCATCGGCAGGTAGATGCAGACGCGGTCGCCCTTCTTCACGCCGAGCCGGCGCATCGCGTTCGCCATGCGGCAGACGCGCGCATGCAGGTCCCGGTACGTGACCTTGGCGTCGCTGTTCGGGTCGTCGCCTTCCCAGATGATCGCCACCTGGTCGCCGCGCGTCGCGAGATGCCGGTCGAGGCAGGAGACCGAAGCGTTCAGCACCCCATCCTCGAACCACTTGATGCTGACGTCGCCGGTGAAGTCCACCGCCTTGATCTTCGAGGGTTCCTTCATCCACGCGATGCGCGACATCTCGCCGCGCCAGAAGGCGGTGGCGTCGGCAGCCTCGGCGGCGACCATCGCCTCCCGCTTCGCGGCATCGATGCGCGCGCGCGCGGCGATCTCGGGTTTCACGGCGATGATCTCGTCCGCCATGGACTGCTCTCCCTTCAGTACATCTTGTGTGGCGGCGGATTTGGCGGAGGGATTTGATTCAGGTCAACCTAAGATGACTCGCAGGTTCCGCGGCAGGGCCCGCGGAACCGCGCGGGTCCGCCCGCCCGGCGGAGGCCGGGCGGGCGGGGCAGGCTCAGGATGGGAAGGCGCGCTTCAGTTGGTGCGGGTGGGCGCCGGGGCGGCAGGCGTGGCCTGGCCCGGCCGTTCCTGCCGGCCGGCCTGCGGCGCCGCCGGGGTGGCGGGGCGCGGCGCCGTGGCGGCCGTGGTGCCGCCCGGGTTGGCCGGGGTGGCGGGGCGTGCGGCCTGCGCGGGCACGGCCGGCGTCGCGGGCTGCGCGCGGGGCGCGGCTGCCGCGCCGCCCGCCGGGGGCTGCGACGCGCCCCCCTGCGCGAAGGCCGCGCCGGTCGCGAGCATCAGGCCGGCGGCGAGAAGAGTGGTCCGGGAGATCTGGCGCATCTGGTCCTCCTTTGGTTGGTCCGAGCGCAAGGAGGATGAGACCCCGCCACCGCGTCCGCGCCGCGGCGGCGGCAAGGTCGTTTCGCGGCGATCGCGGCGGCGCCGCGGCAGGCGTGGCAACGCCATGGCAGGGCGCTACAGCCCCGCATCCTCCGGCACCAGCACCCGCCCCGCCTCGTCGATCCGGTGCGGCACCGCCTCCAGCGATTCCCCGTAGCAGGGGCCGGAGGTGCAGAACCCGTCCTCGACCCGGAAGCGCGCGCCATGCGTCGAGCACACGATGTTCTGCCGCTTCGTGTCGAGGAACCGGTCGGGCACGGGGTCGAGCGGCACGCCGATATGCGGGCAGGAATTCAAGTAGACCCAGACGCGCGTGCCGCGCCGCACCGCGAAGAGCCCCGTGAAGGCGCCGGGCGCGGCCGGAAAGCCCTTGGACTGGCCGTCCGGGATGTCGTCCAGCGCGCAGAGCACGCGCTCGGCCTTCGCCTCCCTCACTTTCCCTTCCACCCGCCCATCCTCGCCAGCATTTTCCAGTGCTCGGCCGAGATCGGCATGACCGACAGCCGCGACATCCGCACCAGCGCCACTTCGGCCAGCGCCGGCTCGGCCTTGATGGCGGCGAGCGTCACCGGCTTCGGCACCGGCCCGACCGCCTTCATGTCGACGCAGACCCAGGGGGAGCCGGACTCGGCCGTCGGGTCGGGATAGGCTTCCCGCGCGACCTCGACCACCCCCACGATCTCCTTGCCGATGTTGGAATGATAGAAGAAGGCGCGGTCGCCCTTCCGCATGGCCATCAGGTTCGCCTTGGCCATGTGGTTGCGCACGCCCGTCCAGGGCTCGACGCCGTTCGCCACCTGCTGGTCCCAGGAAAAGGCGTCGGGCTCGGACTTCACCAGCCAGTGATTCATTTTCGTTTGTCCCTCAGGCGGCGGGCGACGGCCATCCGGCCGCCTTGCCTTCGCGCCATGCGCTGTTGCGCGGGTGGCGGCGGTTGGCCTGGGCGCGGTCGCACTGTGCGCTCTCGGCCTGCCGGCGGCAGGCCGCCTTGGCGGGGCGGGTCATTCGGCGCGGGCTCCGTTCTTGTAGACGATGCGATAGGGATTGATCGCCACGCGGGCGAAGCAGCCTGCGGTGGCGAAGGGGTCGCCCTGGGTCAGGGCCTCGACCGCCGCGCGGTCTGGCGCCTCGACCACCCGGACGGATCCGATGGAGTTGCCGTCCGCATCCATGATCGGGCCGGCCAGGACCATCATCTCCCGGTGGCGCTCCAGCCAGTCGAGATGCGCCACGCGCACCGACCGGCGCGTCGCCGCCATGCCGGGCTTGTCCTCGATCGTCACCGCGAACAGCATCGTCTTCCCCCCAGGCCCGCCCCTGGACCGGGCGGACGAAACGTGACGGCACGTAACGCCGCATCGGCCCCGCTTCAATAACCGGCGGTGTTCACCTAGGTTGTCAGCGTGGATGGACGCCTGACAGCCGGCACCGGAGCCTCCGCCGCCCCGCGACCGGCGGGCGGGCGGAGTCTGCACCGCTTCGCCAACCCCGGCCGCTTCCTGCGGGCGACGGGGCGCCTGTTGCCCGCACTCTGGGCGGCGGCGGTCATCGTGCTCGGCGCCGGGCTCGCCTGGGGGCTGGTGTTCTCCCCGGCCGACTGGCAGCAGGGAGAGACGGTCCGCATCATGTACGTCCATGTGCCGATGGCCTGGCTGGCCATGGGGGGGTACACGGGCCTTGCCGTGGTCTCGGTCATGTCGCTGGTCTGGCGACACCCGCTGGCCGACCTGACGGCGCGGGAACTCTCCCCGGTCGGCGCGGCGGCCACCGCGCTCTGCCTTGCCACCGGCAGCCTCTGGGGCAAGCCGATGTGGGGCACCTGGTGGGTGTGGGACGCGCGGCTGACCTCGGTGCTGGTGCTGTTCTTCCTGTGGCTCGGCCACGCCGCCCTGGTGCGCGCCTTCGAGGACCCGGAGCGCGGCGCGAAGGCCGGCGCCATCCTCGCGCTGGTCGGCATCGTCAACGTGCCGATCGTGAAGTTCTCGGTCGACTGGTGGAACACGCTGCACCAGCCCGCCTCGGTCACGCGGCTGGATGCGCCGGGGATGCATGTCGACATCCTCTACCCGCTGCTTGTTTGCGCGCTCGGCTTCTCGCTGCTGTTCGGCGCGGTGGTGCTGGCGCGGGTGCGCGCCGCGGTGATGGAACGGCGCGTCCGCGCGCTGCAGCTGGCCCGCGCCCGGCGGGAGGAAGGGGCGCCCGCATGACGCTGCACTGGTGGCACATCACCGCATCCTACGCGCTGGTGCTGGGCACCTTCGGCGCGCTGGCGGTCGGCGCGGCTCTGCGCCACCGCACGGCGAAGCGGCTGCTCGCCACGCTCGACCCGCGCGGGGACCGGCCATGACGCGCAAGAAGCGCCGGCTGATGGTGCTGCTGCTGGCGGGGCTCGGGCTCGGCTCGGCCACCGCGCTGACGCTGACGGCCTTCCAGGACAACATCGTCTTCTTCTTTTCCCCCTCTGACGTGCTGGCCAACCCGCCGGCCGGGGACCGCGCCGTCCGCCTCGGCGGCCTGGTCGAGGCCGGCTCGGTCGAGCGCCGCACGGGCTCGGATGGCCGCCCCGCCGCCACCTTCCGCGTGACCGACGGCGCCCGCGCCATCAGCGTCAGCTATTCTGGCGTGCTGCCCGACCTGTTCCGGGAAGGCCAGGGCGTCGTCACCCTGGGCCGCCTGCTGCCCGACGGGTCCTTCCGCGCGACCGAGGTGCTGGCCCGTCACGACGAGACCTACATGCCGCCCGAAGTGGCCGACGCGCTGCGCCGAGCCGGCCACTGGAACCCGGCCGATGGCCCGGCGCCGCCCGCCGAGACCTGGAACACCTCCCCGCGTCAGCCGCCCACACGGAGCGGCGGATGACCCCCGCCCATCACGGGTCCGGGGGGCCAGCCCCTCGCCGTCGGAGCCGCGCCGCATGATCCCCGAACTCGGCCATTTCGCGCTCGCCCTCGCCGTGGTGCTCGCGGTCGCGCAGTCGGTGCTTCCCATCATCGGCGCCGCGCGGCGCGACGCCCGCTGGATGGGCACCGCCGGGCCGCTCGCGGCGGGGCAGCTCGTCTCGGTCGCGGTCGCCTTCGGCTGCCTGCTCTGGGCCTTTGCGGTGAACGACACGACGGTGTCCAACGTCGTCGCCAATAGCCATTCGGCCAAGCCGCTGATCTACAAGTTCAGCGGCGCCTGGGGGAACCACGAGGGCTCGATGGTCCTCTGGGTGCTCATCCTGGCGCTGTGCGGCGGCGCCGTCGCGGGTTTCGGGCGCGACCTGCCCACCGCGCTCAAGGCGCGGGTCATCGGCGTACTGGGCTGGGTGGCGGCGGGCTTCCTGCTGTTCATCATCTTCACATCCAACCCCTTCGACAGGGTCTGGCCGCCGCCGCCGGACGGGCAGGGGCTCAACCCCGTGCTGCAGGACATCGGCTTGGCGCTGCATCCGCCGATGCTCTACCTCGGCTATGTCGGCTATGCCGTGACCTTCGCCTTCGCCGTGGCCGCGCTGCTGGAAGGGCGCGTGGACGCGGCCTGGGGGCGCTGGGTCCGGCCGTGGTCGCTGATGGCCTGGGGGTTCCTCACGCTCGGCATCGCGCTCGGGTCCTGGTGGGCCTATTACGAACTGGGCTGGGGCGGCTACTGGTTCTGGGACCCGGTCGAGAATGCTTCCCTGCTGCCGTGGCTGGTCGGCACGGCGCTGCTGCACTCGGCCATCGTGGTCGAGAAGCGTGACGCGCTGAAGATCTGGACGGTGCTGCTGGCGATCCTCGCCTTCGCCATGAGCTTGCTCGGCACCTTCCTGGTGCGCTCGGGCGTGCTGAATTCCGTGCATGCCTTCGCCAACGACCCGGCGCGCGGCGTCTTCATCCTGGCGCTGCTGATGATCTACGTGGCGGGCGCCTTCGCGCTGTTCGCCTGGCGCGCGCCGCGGCTGGCGCCCACCGGCATCTTCGCGCCCATTTCGCGCGAAGGGGCGCTGGTGCTGAACAACCTGCTGCTGTGCTCGATCGCGGCGGTGGTGCTGGCCGGGACGCTCTGGCCGCTGTTCGCGGACATCCTGACGGGGGCCAAGATCTCGGTCGGCCCGCCCTTCTTCAACACGGCGACGGCCCCGCTCGCCATCCCGCTCGTTCTTGCCATGCCGATCGGCGCCATGATGCCCTGGAAGCGCGCCGATGCCTGGGGCGCGCTGCAGCGGCTGTGGTGGGCGGCGCTGGCGTCGCTCGCGGTCGGCTTCCTGTATCTCGTGGCGCTCGGCTATCCGGTCTGGCCGGCGATCGGCATGGCCATGGCGATGTGGCTGCTGGCCGGCGCCGCGGCCGACGTCGCCGATCGCATCGCGCTGTGGCGCCGCCCCGGCCAGGCCTGGCAACGCGCTAAGGGCCTGCCGCGCGCCGCCTGGGGCGCGGCCATCGCGCATGCCGGCATGGGCGTGACCATCGCGGGCGTCGCCGGCATGGGCATCGCGACCGACACGCTGGTTGCGCTGAAGCCCGGGGAGAGCACGCGCCTCGCCGGCTACGAATGGCGGCTGGAGAGCATCACGGATGTGCAGGGGCCGAACTACGCCGCGCGCCGCGCCACGGTGACCGTCACGCGTGACGGTGCCGTCGTGACCGTGCTCTCGCCCGAACGCCGCACCTTCCAGGTGGATCGCCAGACCACCACGGAAGCCGCCATCCACACCAATGCGCTGCGCGACCTCTATGCCGTGCTCGGCGAAGAACGGGAGGAGGCCGGCGTGCTGCGCCTGCACCACAACCCGCTGGCGCCCTGGATCTGGTTCGGGTCGATCATCATGGCGCTTGGCGCCGGGCTGTCGCTCTCGGATCGCCGGATGCGCGTGGCGGCGCCCGCCCCCAAGGGCGCGACGGCCCCGGCATGAGCGCGCACGAGGAACCGACCGCCCCTGCCCCAGCCCCGGCGTCACGCAGCCGGCGCTGGATGCTCTACGCGCCGCTCGGCCTTGCCGCCGCGGCGGGCGCCGGTTTCTACGTCATGCTGCGCGGGCTGCAGACCGGGGAGTACGACCCGCGCGGCGTGCCCTCGGTGCTGCTCGGCCGAACGCCGCCGGAGTTCAGCCTGCCGCCGCTCGAAGCCGCGAATCTGCCCGCCCTGGCCGCCACGGACCTGCGCGGGCCGCTGCCCGGCCCGGTGCTCGTGAACTTCTGGGCGTCCTGGTGCGTGCCCTGCATCATCGAGCATCCGCAGCTCATGCGCCTGTCGCGCGAGGGCGTGCCGGTCTTCGGCATCAACTACAAGGACCGCGCCGAAGCCGGCGCCGGCTTCCTGCGCCAGCACGGCAACCCGTTCCGGCGGCTTGGGCGCGACGAACCCGGCCGCGTCGCGATCGACTGGGGCGTCTACGGCGTGCCCGAGACCTACCTGGTCGACCGCCAGGGGCTGGTGCGCTGGCGCTTCGCCGGGCCGATCACGCCGGAGGTGCTGGACCGCGACCTGCGGCCGCTGCTGCGGAGGCATGCGTGAGCGCCGCGTGCGACCGGACAGGGGCGCCGCCCCGCTCCGGATATCACCCCGACGGAGGCCGAAAGGCCTCTGGACACCATGCGTTGGCCGGGGCGAGGGAGGCACATCGCGCGTACGCCGTGCCCGACGGTTCCGCCCCGCCTCGCCCCCGCCACGTATTGGATTCCAAGGACCTTTCGGCCCTTGGCGGGTGGGGTTTCGGAGAAGGCGGTGGGCTCCCCGGTTGCGCCCGCCGCATCCTTGCGGCCCTGCTGCTGCTGCTCGTCGCCGCTGCACCGGCGCTGGCCGCCGTGGGCCGCCCTGAGGACCGCCTGTCAGACCCCGCGCTGGAATCCCGCGCCCAGGACATCGGGCGCGAGTTGCGCTGCATGGTCTGCCAGAACCAGTCCATCGAGGACAGCGACGCCGACTTGGCACGCGACCTGCGCCGCATCGTGCGCGAGCGCGTGGCCGCGGGCGACGACCGGTCCGCGGTGATGCGCTTCGTCCATGACCGTTATGGCGACTTCGTCTTGCTGCGTCCGCCCTTCAACCCGGTCACGGCGCTGCTCTGGGCCATGCCGCTGATCGCGCTGGGCGGTGGCGCCGCCGTGATCCTGGCGCGGCGGCGTCGCTTCGCGGCGTTGGGGATCGAGCCCGTGCCGCTCTCGGACGCCGAGCGCCGACGCCTCGCGGAGCTGGAGCGCGGCAGCGGCGCATGACGATCTGGATACCGCTGATCCTGCTCGCGCTCGCCGCGCTGCTGCCGCTCGCCGCCGCTGTGCTGCGCCCGCGCGCCGCCCGCGGGCGGCGGGAAGCCGATGTCGCGCTCTTTCGCGCGCAGCTGTCCGAGCTCGACCGGGAGCGCGAGGCCGGGCGCCTCGACGAGGCAGGCCATCGCGCCGCGCGGGTCGAGGTGCAGCGCCGCCTGATCGCCGCCGCCGACCAGGCCGAGGCCGAGACGACCGCGCGGCGCAACCCGGGCGTGCTGGTCGCGGTGCTGCCGCTGCTCGCCGCTGCCGGGATCGGGCTGTACCTGATGCGCGGTTCGCCGGGCATGCCCTCGGCGCCCTACGACCTGCGCGCCGCGGCGCAGGCGCGCGACGAGCAGGTACTCACGGCACTGCGCGAGCGCCTCGCCGCCCTCGACCCTGCCAGCGAACAGGCGCGGCAGGGCTGGGTCCTGCTCGGCAACGCGGAACGCGGCCGCGGCAACGCAGAGGCCGCGGTCGCCGCCTGGCGCCGCGCGCAGG
Organism: Roseomonas sp. HF4; assembly: GCF_005222755.1. Classification (GTDB taxonomy): domain Bacteria; phylum Pseudomonadota; class Alphaproteobacteria; order Acetobacterales; family Acetobacteraceae; genus Neoroseomonas. Next base: position 33,852 of record NZ_STGD01000019.1, on the reverse strand, counting down.
CCGCGCGCTTCGACGCGGACCTCGCGGCCGACATCGCCGAGGCCGAGATCTCCCGCCAGGCCTATGACGAGGCGCTGTCCTGGATCCGCCGCGGGCTCGAGGCCGCGCCGGGCGACATGCGGCTGCGCTTCCTGGGCGGCCTGGCCGAGGAAGCCGCCGGCCGCAGCGACGGCGCGCGCGCCTACTGGCAGGCGGTGATCGACGAATCGCCGCCCGATGCGCCCTGGCGCGCCATGCTGGAACGGCGGATCAGCCGCCTGCCCTGACGGGCCGACGCGGGGGCAGGGGCAGGGCCGCCGGCCGTGCGGCGGGCGGCGACAGCGGGCGCGCGGCGGGACGTGGCGGCGCGGCTGGCTCCGGGGCCGTCAGCGCCTCCATCAGCGTCATAACCTGGTCGTGCAGACGCTCGGCCTTCTCGATCGAAAGGTGCGATTCACCCTCCACGAGCCGGTTTTCGAGCATGCCGTCGAAGCCGGCACCCGGGCGGACCGTGCGCCGGATCGGGTCGCTCTCCTGGTGGAAGTTCACCACGCGCCGGGGGCCGCGCGGGATCTCGTGCAGCCATTGCGGGTCGAAGGTGACGAGCAGGTCGGCCGCGACGCCGGCCTGCCCGAGCCGCCCGGCCAGGGCGATCGCGTCGTCGGCGCCGAAGGAATGGCCGATCACGACGAGCGGCCGCGGCAGGGTGCCGGCGCGCGCCTCCGCCACCGTCTCGGCGGCGAGGCGGCGCCATTCGACATGGTTGTGCACGCGCGCGTCGAAGCCCGCCTGGCGCAGCCGCTGCGTCAGGACGTTCAGCCCCGTCGAGAACAGGTTCGCGAGGCCGCGCAGCAGCAGCACGCGCCCGCGCGGCGGGCCGGGCAGGGGCGCCAGCCGCGTCGGGCCGCAGGCGGCCAGGGCCGTGAGGGCGGCCAGGGAGGCACGGCGCGTCGGGCGCGCCGGAGAGATCGGAGGCATCGGAAGCAGCCAGGGTCTCGCTGGGAATCCGGTCGGAATGTCAGCGCAGGAAGGGCACGACCCGCGGCGTGCGGGCCGCATAATCGTCCCAGGCCGGGCCGAAGGTCTCGCGCATCAGCGCCTCCTCCCGCCCGACGCGCAGCAGATAGAGCGTGCCGAAGCCGATGATGCCCGCCGGCCCCGCGAACCAGTTCTGCAGTGTCAGCGCCTGCGCGATCGCCCAGAGCCAGAAGGCCGTGTACATCGGGTGGCGGACGAAGCGGTAGACGCCGCTGGTGACCAGGGAATGTTCTTCCCGCACCGCCAGCGTGACCGACCAGTTCCGCCCGAGCGCCTTGTGCGTCGCGCGGAACAGCGCCAGCGCCGCGCCGAACAGCAGCAGGCCCGCCCACGCGCGCGGTGCCGAGAAGGCCTGGTCGAGCGCGGCCGGAAAACCGGTCGCGATATAGGCGAACGGGATCAGCCCGAGCCCGGCGAAGGAGACGGACAGCAGTGCCTTCTCCCGAAGGTCCATCGCGTCGCGCGCCAGGACGTTGCGCTTGGTCTTGCGCTCGAAGGGCCGGCGGATGACCCACCAGGCGACCATGCAGAGCCCGTGCAGCAGCTTGGCCAGCAGTGGCGTCATGCGGCGGCCTCCAAGGGCAGCGCGGCGATGCGCCCGTCGGCGCCGAGCAGCCGGTCCGGCGTCGGGTCGCGCCCGACCGCGCCCGGCCCGCAGGCGATCAGCCCCCAGTCGAAGAAATAGCGCCGGCCGTTGCCGGTCACGTAGCATCTGTGCGCGCGCAGCATGGAGGCGCGCACGCGGCGCCAGCCCGGTGCGTCGAGCATCGCGCGCGGATGGACGCGCTCCATGCGCGGCCCCGTGCCGGGAAGGCCGAGCGTCGCCACCGGATCCGCCCGGTGGAAGGAGACGAGGTCGCGGCGGGACGTGAACTCGATCCAGGCGAGGCCCGGCAGGGCCGCGACCCGCCCGACCGCCGCGCGCAGCCGCGTCGCCCCCGGCATCAGGGCGATCTTGAGAAGCGAGGATCCGAGGCCGACGAGCACCAGGCGCGGGCCGGGCCGCCCGCCGTCCGGCATCTGCGCGAGCGCTTCGGCGAGCAGCACCATGCCGAGGCTGTGGCCGACCAGCACGACCTCATCCACGTCGCGGCGTCGGCGGGCGGCGGCAATCTCCCCGGCGAAGCGCGCGATGCGCGCCGTCACCTCGGGCCGCGCCCCGCGCGCGAGGTCGCGCGCGAAGATCCAGTCGGCGCAGAGATGGCCGAGATGCGCACGCCGGTCAGCGAGCACGATGAGCGCCAGCGCCAGCGCGCTGCCGAACAACGCCCCCACCCAGCCGCCGAGCGCCAGCGCCACCCCCAGCCCGCCGAGCATGGCCCCGGCCAGCATGGTGACCGGCAGCGCGACGAACAGCAGGTAGCGCCAATGCGCCGCCCGGTAGCGCGCGATCGTGCCGTCCCGCAGCAGCGCCGCGAGGGCCGCGAGCCCGCCCAGGATGCGGTGCGGCAGCGGCACCGCGAAGTCGCGCGCGATCAGGTCGTCCCAGGCGAGGACGCGGATCTCCGCCTCCGTCGCCCAGTCGGGGCCGGACAGTCGGGCCGCGAAGGTCAGCACCGCCCCGTCGGCGGAGGCCCGGCCCTCCCCCGTGCTGGCCGAGAGCCCCCAGCAGGCCGCGCTGCGCGCGAGGGTGCGCGCGAGGCGCCGCTGCTGCGCCGCGGCCGGCAGCGGCTCGTAGCCCGGCACATGCAGCACGAGGCGGCGACGCACGGGCAGGATCGGCAGGGTCGGGAGGCTGTTCACGAGGCCGTTCCCCTCGGCGCTCCGGCCGGCGCCTATCAATCTGTTTCGCATGCGGTCAGTCGAGGGCGCGGGCCGCCGCGATCAGCGCGCCGGCATCCGGCGCCGCGGCGAAGGCGGCCCGTGCCGCCGTCACGTCATGCGCCTCGGCGAAGGAACCGTCGGTCGAAAGCACGCCTTCCAGCAGGGCGCGAAGGTCCGGCAACGCCATGTCCCGGCGAGGGCCGAGGCATACCGCCACCGGCATGCGTCGCCACGGCACCAAGGGGGTGGGCCCGGCAGGCGCGGCGGCGAGCACCGCCCACGCCCCGCCACCCGCGTCGCAGCACAGGCAGTCTGTCCAGCAGCCCTCCGCCATCGCCTGGGCGGTCGCCGTCCATGCCTCGGGCGCCGCCGCCTCCACCCAGAAGGCGATGCCGGGGCGGATGACGAGGATGGGCGGAGTGGGCGCGCCGGCAGCCGTCATGCGCCACGCGGCGCGGCCGGCCCGCCGCGCGCCGTCAGGCGCCGGATGGCCGCGACGAAATCCGGCGCGTCCCATTCGGCGTCGCCCTCGAGCCGCGCGCGCTCGCGCCCGCCGCTGTCCACGATGACGGTCGTGGGGAGGCCGCGCGCGCCGACCGCCCGCCCGGCCGCGCCGCCCGGGTCGAGCCAGATGCCGAGATGGCGCAGCCCCGTGCGCCGGTAGAACTCCTGCACCACCGGTAGTCCGCCGCGGTCCGAGGACAGCGGCAGCACGGCCACCCCGTCCGGGCGCAGCGCTTCGGCCAGCGCATCCAGCGCCGGCATTTCCCGCACGCAGGGCGGGCACCAGGTCGCCCAGAGGTTGATGACGAGGCCGCGGCCCGCGAAATCCGCCACGCCATGCGCGCGGCCGGAGGCATCGGTGAAGGAGAACTCGGGCAAGGCTGCGTCCCGTTCGCGCAGCCGCGCGAAGCCGTGCGGCGCGGCCATGGCTGGACGGGCCGGAAGCGCCGCCTGTATCACGGTCGCCACCGCCAGCGCCGGGGCGGAGAGAAGGACGGAACGGCGCGTCGGAACCAGCACGAAAGACACCCCCTCACGTGAGCAGCAACGCCAATCGGCAATGGGGCGGGCGTTTCGCCGAAGGCCCCTCGGCCATCATGGAGGCGATCAACGCCTCCATTGGCTTCGACCGCAAGATGTGGCGGCAGGACATCCGTGGCTCGCTCGCCCATGCCGCGATGCTGAAGCATGTGGGGATCATCTCCGCGGATGACGAGGAGGCGATCCGCAGGGGCCTCGATGACATTGCCGCGCGCATCGGGAAGGGGGACTTCCCCTTCGACGAGGCGCTCGAGGACATCCACATGAACATCGAGGCGCGGCTGTCGGCCGTGATCGGCGATGCCGGCAAGCGCCTGCACACGGGCCGCAGCCGGAACGACCAGGTGGCGCTGGATGTCCGGCTCTGGGTGCGGGATGCGATCGACGGGCTGTCCGGCCAGGTCGAGGACGTGATGCGCGCGCTGGTGGACCGCGCCGCGGAACATGCCGGCACGGTGATGCCCGGCTTCACGCATCTGCAGCCGGCGCAGCCCGTGACGCTCGGGCATCATTTCCTGGCCTATGTCGAGATGCTCTCCCGCGACCTGTCGCGGCTGCGGGACTGCCGGGCGCGCATGAACGAATGCCCGCTGGGCGCGGCGGCGCTGGCCGGCACGGGCTTCCCGATCGACCGGCACATGACGGCGGCCGCGCTCGGCTTCGATCAGCCGACGCGCAACAGCCTCGACAGCGTGGCGTCGCGCGACTTCGCCGCCGAGTTCCTGTTCGCCTGCGCGATGTGCGCGACGCACTTGTCGCGCCTGGCCGAGGAGATCGTGATCTGGACGAACCCCTATTTCGGGTTCGTGAAGCTGTCCGATGCCTTCACGACCGGCAGTTCCATCATGCCGCAGAAGCGCAACCCGGATGCGGCGGAGCTCGTGCGCGGCAAGACCGGGCGCGTGGTCGGCGCGCTGGTCGGGCTGCTGACGGTGATGAAGGGCCTCGCCATGACCTATTTCAAGGACATGCAGGAGGACAAGGAAGGTGTCTTCGACGCCGCCGAGACCATGACGCTGGTGCTGGCCGCGACAGCAGGGATGGTGCGGGACCTCAAGCCCGATGTCGGGCGGCTGGCCGCCGCCGCCGGGGCGGGGTTCTCGACCGCGACGGACCTGGCCGACTGGCTGGTGCGCGAACTGAAGATGCCCTTCCGCGACGCGCACCACGTGACTGGCGCGCTGGTGGCGAAGGCCGAGGCGCTCGGCGTCGACCTCGCGGGCCTGACCATCGAGGAGATGCGTGAGGCCGAGCCCCGCATCACCGAAGGCGTCTACGACGTGCTGAGCGTCGCCGCCTCGGTGCGCAGCCGCACCTCCTTTGGCGGCACGGCGCCGGCCAATGTCGCGGCGATGGCGGCCGAGTGGAAGGCGCGCCTCGCATGACGCGCGCCGTGCTGGGCGCGCTGGCGCTGGCGCTGCTGCTCGGCGCCTGCGGCAAGGTCGGGCCGGTGCGCCCGCCCGGGCCGGCGGAGGAGGTCACCTACCCGCGGGTCTATCCGAACCGCTGACACGCGCCCCGGCGGCAGGCCTCAGCCCGCCCCGATGCGCCGCAGGAGGGCGCGCCGCCAGCGGTGCAGTGGGCGCCTGACCCGCTCTGGAAGGATGCGCCGCCAAAGGCCGCGGAGCGCCCGCTCCGCCCGCACGCCGGGCATGCCGCGCAGCACCTGGTCCGAGGTCGCCGCGACAGCGGCCTCCATCCGCGTCGCGACGGCCGCGTCGACGGCCGCGACGAGGCAGTGCTGCATCGGGCCCTGCAGCACGCGTGCCGTCGCGGCGTCGATCGCCGCGGGCAGCGCCTCCGCCAGCGTCGCGGACATGTCGCGCCGGATCTCGCCGGCCATCTCCTGCATCGGCTGCGGCAGGGGCCCAGCGATCTCGCGCACGATGTCGCGCCACGGGCGCTCGGCCGCCGAGGGCAGCAGGTCCTCGAGCCAGGCGGCGGAGGCGCGGGCGGCCTCCTCCGCCAGGCCGGGAGCCTCCGCCGTGGCGGACCGATAGAGCGCGACATGCCGGGCGGCATAGTCTTCCGCCGTCGCCTCCGCGCGCAGCCGCGCCGCGATCCGCGCCGCGTCCGCGGGGTCGTAGCCGGCGATGGCCGCGCGCAACGCCTCCGCCGTCATGGGCCGCGACAGCAGGCCCGCGCCGAAGTTCAGCCGCCGCCAGGCATCGAGGTTCCCGCCGGTCAGCAGCCCCGCGAAGCCGCGGCCGTCCCCGACGACGACGGCGCAGCCGACCGTGGCGGCCTCGAGCGCCATGCGCGCCGTCGCGAAGACCAGGTCGTAGGCGGGCAGTTCATCCTCCAGCCGGTCGGTGACGCGGCCGGTCCCGGGGCCCAACTCGTCCAGCGCGATGCCCATCTCCGCGCAGACGGCGCGCACCAAATTCTGTTGCTCGGTGGTCTTGGTCAGCATCAGCGCCCGGCGCGGGCGGGGCGGCAGCGGCGCGCGCTGCGCGAAGCGTTCGGTGTCCACGGCGTTCAGGATGACGCTGAGGCGTTCCGCCGGCACGCCGCGCGACAGGCAGCGGTCGCGGCAGAGGTCGTCCACCGCGATCCAGCGGCGGATCTGCGGATGCGGTCGCGGCGCCTCGACCTCGAAGAAGGCGCTGTGGCAGGAAAAGATCGCCGGGACAGCGGGAAAGGCGGCCAGCGCCATTGCCGCGGGGGTGGCGTGCTGCAGGTGCAGGATGTCGGGCCGATGCGGCAGTTGGGCGATGCGGTCGACGACCACATGGCCGCGTCGCCGCATGCGGATGGCCTGTTCGCCCAGCGTCGGCGCGTAGAGCATCGGATCGTGGCCGGCCCGCCGCAGCCCATCGGCCAGCAGCTCGATCACCGCCTCCGAGCCGCTGCCATGCGCGACATAGAGGTTGGTGATCAGAACGCGCAGGCCCATCCGTGCTACTCCGTTGCGCCAGCACGTCCGACAGGGATCATGCCGCGATGAACGACGCCCATCCTAGGACAGGACGGCCATTCCTGCTCCTGGCGCATCCCGGCCACGAGCTGCGGCTGTTCGGCTGGATGGAGCGCCACCGGCCGGTCGTCTTCATCCTGAGCGACGGGTCGGGCGGCGCGGCGCGGTCGCGCATCGCGCACTCGCTCGCGACGATCGGGCGCGCCGGCGCAGAGGCCGGCGAGGTGTTCGGGCAGATGAGCGACATCGCGTGGTATGCCGCCATGCTGGCCCGCGACGCGGCGCCGTTCCTGCGCGTGGCCGACGCGATGACGGCCGCGGCGCTGCGGCACCGGCCCCCCATCCTGGTGTCCGACGCGGTGGATGGCCACAACCCCCTGCACGACCTGTGCGAGGCGATCGGCGCCGGCGTGGCGCGGCGGGCGGCGGCGGATGGGCTCGATCTCCGCCATCTCGCCTCGGCCGCGACCGCGAGCGCGATCGGCGAGGAGGCCGAGGCGTGGGAAATTGGCGCCGCGGTCGCGGACCGCAAGCGGGCCGCCGTCGCGGCCTATGCGCCGCTCGCAGAGGAAGCCGCCCGCATCATGGCGGCGGAGCCGGATGCGCTGCGCGTCGAGCGCCTGCTGGCCCCGGGCTTCCCGTGGCCCGAGGCGTGGGAGCCTGGCTGGGAGGCCTTCGGCCGCAGGCGCGTCGCGGAAGGCCGCTTCCCGCGCGCCATCACCTACGCGGAGCATGTCCGCCCGATCGCACAGCGCCTGCTGGCCGGCGTGCCCGCGATGGAGCCGCTGGCCTGAGCCGGCCGGATGCTCCGGGAACGCGACCCTATTGCGTCGGCGCGTCTGCCGGCCGCGGCCGGTTCATCATCGCGCCCGTCATCGGGATGAAGTAGACGCCCACATCCTTGCGGCTGCGCACGCGCCCGTCCTCGTCCTTCGTGTAGATATACAGGAGCTGGCCGCGCCGGAACGGCTGGCCGATCGGGATGACCAGCCGCCCGCCGGGCTTGAGCTGCTGGATCAGTGCCGGCGGCACGTACTGCGCGGCGCAGGTGACGATGATGGTGTCGAAGCCGCCCTGCACCTCCGGCCAGCCGAAGAAGCCGTCGCCCACGCGGGTTTCCACGTTCGCGTAGCCCAGCGGGGCGAAGATGCGCTGCACGCCGGTGCCGAGCGGCTCGATGATCTCGATGGAATACTGCTTCGCGACGATGCGCGACAGCAGCGCCGCCTGGAAGCCCGAGCCCGTGCCGATTTCCATCACCACGTGCTCGGGCTTCGGCTGGCAGGCCTGCGTCATGTAGGCCTGGCCGAGGTAGTCCGACAGCGCCGAGCCGTACCCGATGCCCCATGGCTTCGGGTCGGCCTCGTAGGCAGCGGTCGCCTGGTTGGACCGGCCCTGGTAGTTCCAGTGGAAGTATTCCCGCGGCAGCTCCGCGAAGGCGCGCATCACCGCCGGGTCGGCGGCCTCGAAGCGGCGGGCGAGGTAGGCCTCGATCCGCCGCAGCGCGCCGTCCTTGCGCGCCTGGATGGCCGCGAAGGCCGGTTCGGACAGCGTCGTCTCCCGCCCCGAGGCGCGCATCGCGGCCAGGTAGGCATCACGGTTCCAGGCAGGCGCGCCCTGCGCGCTGATCCGTGCCGGCGCGGCGAGCGTGCCGAGCGCTGCGAGCAGAAGCGGACGACGTGTGAGGCTCATGCGCGTTCCCTTGGCCAGGCCAATGCGGCCGCACCGTAACAAACCATGCCCGCCGCCAGAAGCCACGACAGGCCGATCCCGTGCCCCATCAGGTTCGCCAGCGGCGTCGCCACGACGGAAAACGCGCCGTTCAGCGCCCAGGCCCAGGGGAGCAGCGCCGGGCCTTCCGCCTGGAAGCGGTCGAGGCCGAGCGGAAAGGGAAAGCCGAGCGCCAGGGAGATGGGCGCAAGCGCCACCATCAGCAGCCCCGCCCTGACCGCCCAGGGCAGGTCGAGCGCCGCCAGCACCGCCGGGCGCAGCCCCGCCAGCGCGAGCGCCGCGCAGCCCAGCGCCACCAGCACCGCGACGCGCAGCGCCCGCCCGTGCGCCACCACGCGCCCCGCCCACATCGCGCCGATGCCGGAGAACACGAGCATCGTCGTCAGCACCAGCGCGAAGCCCGAGGTCCGGTCGCCCAGCAGTAGCGCGGCATGCTCGATGAAGGCGATCTCGATCAGCAGGAAGCCGAGGCCGAGCGCCGGGAAATAGGCCAGCGCCCGGCCCAGCACCGGCAGCGGCACCCTGAGCGCGCCGCGCGCCAGAAGCGGCAGCAAGGACACCAGCAGCGCCAGCACCACCGCCTGCGCCAGCACCGCCACGTTCACCAGCAGGCCGATCTCCTGCTGCGGCAGGATCTCGATGCGCTCGAGCGCCGCGCCGAGCGAGCCGAGCCGCACCAGCGGCGACAGCCAGGGCCGGTCGGCCGTGACCGGGGATCGGTCGAAGGCATCCTCGGGGGGCGTGCCGGCCAGCACCAGCGCCGCCTCCCGCGCCACGGCGTCCTGTGCTGCGCCGCCCGCCTCCACCGTCGTCGCCTCGAGCGAGACGGTCGGCAGGTCGTTCCAGACCTCGCGGCCGTCCGCCGCCAGGCCCGGCGCGAAGGAGACGTCGAAGGACCGTTCGTCGGCGAAGGTCGCCAGGCGCGCGACGCGGGCCTCGTCGAAGGGTTCGCGCGCGATCAGCACGCGGAGATTCCAGGCCGAGCGGATGACCGCGACATGCCGCGCCGGTTCCGCCACGCCCGCGATCCGCAGCGCCTCCCGCGCCGTGGCCAGCACGCGCACGGCATAGACCGGCAATTCGCGGATGCCGACCGGCACCGAGACCATCCCGCCGGGCTCGAGCCGCGCGAGGAAGCCGGCCAGCGCCTCGGCGGTGTAGGCCGTGCGGTTCTGTTCGTCGGCGCCCAGGAAGTCGCCCGCGATGTCCACCAGGTCGTAGCGGCCGTGCGCGGTCAGCGGGTGCGCCGCCGAGAGCGTCACGCGCGGGTCGGCCGGCGGCGCCGGGGAAGGGCCGAGCCCCTGCGCGAGCGCGGCGCGCAGCACCGGCTCCGGCTCGACCACCGTGACATGGGCGGCGCCGAGCGCCAGCGCCTCGGCCGCGCGGAAGCCGCCCGCGCCACCCAGCGCCAGAACGCGCGGCGCCTCGAGCAGCGCATAGGGCGCGCCGTCCAGTGCGGCCGGCGCGTGGCCCGCGACCGGCTGCTCCATCGGCAGCGCCGCGATGCGCGACCCGTCGCGATAGAGCCCGAAGGTCCTCGGCGGCGCCGGCGTGCCGAGCACCCCCGCATTGTTCGAGACATCGGTGTCGAGCCGCTCGGTGAAATTGTCGAGCAGCAGGTAGACGCCGCGCGGCGACAGGATCTCGGCCACCACGCGGCTGTCCGGCACGTTGAGCGGCGCATAGACCGGCTTGAACTCGTTGACGCGCGGCGCCGCGAGGGCGAGCACCGCGGCCTCGGTCACAACCAGCACGGCCAGCGCCGCGATGCGCCAGCGCACCCCGCCCGCGATCATCGCCGCCACCGCCAGTAACGGCAGCAGCGCCGGGACCAGCCAGAAGGGATGCAGTACGAACATCAGCCCGAGCGCCGCGACCGCCCCCGTGCCGGCGCCGAGCAGGTCGTAGCCATAGACCCGCCCCACTTCCCCCGCATGCACGACGAAGTTGAGCGACACCGCGAGCCCGGCCAGGAAGAAGAAGGGAAACAGCGCCGCGTAGTAGAGCGCGATATTGACCAGCTGCGGCTCCGCCGTCGCCGGGTTCTGCAGCTCGAGCGGGTTGAAGCCGTTCAGCGTGACGCCGATCCAGCCGAGCCCTCCGGCCGCCAGCATCGCGCTCGGCAGCAGCGGCAGCAGCCAGCGCGCATGGCGGAGGAACGCCGTGCGCCCGAGCATCATCACCACGCCCGAGACGGCGAAGCCCGTCATGGCGATGGAGATGACCCAGTAGCCATACTCTGACCACGACGCGACGGCGAAGAAGCGGGTCAGTGCGATCTCGACACCGACGGCGGCGCCGGCGATCAGGAACAGCGGGATCAGGGATTGCATCAGGCCCAGGCGGCGCGGCGCGCGAGGAAGTCTTCCATGGACGCATTGAAGCGCGCTGCCGCGTCGACGAACAGGGCATGCCCGGCGCCGTCGAAGACCTCGACCACCGGCTGCGGGTGCTTCTGCGCCACCAACTCCGCCTGGCCGCGCAGCCGCGGCGTCACGGCGTAGTAGACCGGCCGGCGCACGGCATAGAGGCTGTCCCGCCAGAATTCCCGCGGCCGCGGATAGGACAGCAGGCGAATGGACGCCTCCACCGGCATGCGCTGCGCCTCCCGCGCAATGCCGTCGAGATACGCGGAGTCCTGCGGCGTGCGGTACATGCCGGCGACGAAGCCGCGCACCGTCGCATCGCGGCGCTGGCGCAGGTTCTGGAAGAAGCGTGACGCGCGCGGTGGCGGCGGCACGCCTTCCCCCACCGAATTGTCGATCAGCACCAGGCCGGCCAGCCGCGCATCCCCTGCCATGTCGGCATAGGACAGCGCATCCAGGACCCCGAGCGACCATCCCGCCAGCACCACCCGCCCGCCGCCCAGATGCGTGAGCAGGTCGCGGATATCCTGCCCGCGCCGCGTCGGCTCATAGCCCGCGCGCGGCACCTCGCTGTCCCCCTGCCCGCGCGGGTCCAGCGCCACCACGCGCCAGCGCCGCGACAGGGCCTCGATCTGCGATGCGAAGATGCGCCCTGGCATGCACCAGCCGGGCACGAACACCACCACGCGGCCGGACCCGGCCTCCAGATACCGCAACCGCACGCCATCACTCGTCCGGAACCACCGCGCGCCCTCGGCCGCGGCGACGACGGGCGCGGCGAGGGCGCACAGGGCCGCCGCAACCAGGTCACGGCGGCGCGTGGTGGGGGAGTGCGTGCCGCAGGGGTGCGCCGCCCTGCTGCACTCCCCGCCAGAGCCCTTTCGGCCCTTGGCGGATGGGTGCGGGAGGGCGGCGCCCTTCCGTGGCACGCCCTCCGCCATCTACAGCGGCCGCCGTGCCTTGAACGCTGCCGCCAGCGTGCCGTCGTCCAGGACGTCGAGTGCGCCGCCGATCGGCACGCCCTGGGCCAGGCGGGTGACGGCGGTGCCCGTGGGTTTCAGGCGGTCGGTCAGGTAGTGGGACGTCGTGGCGCCGTCGACGGTGGCGGGCAGGGCGAGGATCACTTCCTCGATGCCGTCGGCCTCGATGCGCCGGAGCAGCGGCGTGATCGCTAGGTCTTCCGGCCCCGTACCGCCGATGGCCGAGAGCAGGCCGCCCAGCACGTGGTAGGTGCCGCGATGCGCATGCGCGCGTTCCAGCGCCCAGAGGTCGGCGACGCCCTCCACCACGCAGACCAGTCGGCGGTCGCGATGCGTGTCGCGGCAGATGCCGCAGGGGGAATGCGTGTCGAGGTTGCCGCAGGTCTCGCAGGGGCGGACGGCCTCGGCGGCGGCGGTCAGCGCCTCGGCCAGCGGGATCATGCGCTGGGCCGGGTCCATCAGCATGCGCAGCACGGCGCGGCGCGCGCTGCGCCGGCCGAGGCCGGGGAGGCGGGAGAGCAGCGAGATCAGGTGCTCGATGGGGTCGTTCTGCATCACGCGGGGACGGCAGGTATCCGGAGGGGCCTCGCCCCTCCGGACCACCCCACCAAAGGCCGACGGGCCTTTGGAAACCAATACCTGGTGTGGGTGGGGAGGGCGCGCCCCGGTGTCGGGACCAATAGGATGGTTCCCAAAGGCCCTTCGGCCTTTGGCGGGGGGTCGAGGGGGGCGGCGCCCCCCTCGGGTGCCACCCTCAGAACGGCAGCTTCATCCCGGGCGGCAGGTTGATGCCGGCGGTCGCCTTCTGCATCTCCTCGGCCATCGTGGATTCGACCTTCTGCTTGGCGTCGGCGTGTGCCGCGACCAGCAGGTCCTCGAGCACCTCGCGCTCGTCGGCGTTCATCAGGGACGGGTCGATCATGACGCGGCGAAGGTCGCCCTTGCCGGTCAGGCGCACCTTGACCATGCCGCCGCCGGACGCACCCTCGACCTCGGTCGCTTCCAGCTTCGCCTGCATCTCCTGCATGCGCGTCTGCATCTGCTGCGCCTGCTTGAGCATGTTGCCGAGGTTCTTCATCGCGTGTCGTGCCTTCAGTCGTCGGTGGGTGTGTCGTCGTCGGTCCAGGCCGGCTCGGCCTCGGGTGGCGCGAAGTCGCGGCCATCCATTTCGTCGGGCTCCGCGGTCGCGGCGGCGGGCGTCAGGGGCAGGCCGTAGTCGTCGGCACCGGCGTCGCGCACGCGCTCGATCGTCGCGCCGGGGAAGGCGGCGAGGATCGCCTGCACCAGCGGATGGCTGCGCGCGGCCTCGCGCCGGTCGGTCTCGGCGCTGCGGCCCTGCGCGGCCAGCGTCGGCTCGCCGGGCTCGTTGCTGACCGTCACGGTCCAGCGCGTGCCGGTGCGCTCGGCCAGCAGTGCCGTCAGCTGCGCCGCCAGGTCGCGCGGCGCCGTGCGCGCGGGGCGGATCTCGACGCGCCCGGGCGCGATGCGCACCGGATGCACGTCGTGCAGCAGGTGGGCGTGCAGCAGCGGCTTCACGCCGGAGGCGAGCGCCACCACTTCGCGCCACTCGGAGGGCTGGGGCAGGGCTGGGGCAGGTGCGGGCGCCGCCGCCGCCATCACGGCGCCGCCGCCGGCCAGCGCGCGCAGCCCGCCCGACCCACCGCCCGGCGCCGGCTGCGGCGCGCTTCCGGCACCGTCCTGCGTCAGGCGCTTCACGATCTCGCCGGGCGTCGGCAGGTCGGACACGTGGGCGAGGCGGATCAGCACCATCTCGGCCGCGGCGCGGCGGTCGACGCCTTCCTGCTGCACCTCGGCGATGCCCTTCAGCAGCATCTGCCAGGCGCGGCCGAGCACCGGCACCGACAGCCGCATCGCGAGCGCGGCACCGCGCGTGCGCTCGGCCTCGGGCAGCGTCAGGTCGTCCTTCAGCGCGGGCGCGGCGCGGAAACGCGTGAGAAGGTGCGTGAGGTCCGCGAGGTCCTGCAGTACCGAGAGCGGATCGGCGCCCACCTCGTGCGTGCGATCCAGGATGCCGAGCGCGGCGGCGATGTCGCCGCCCATCACCGCCTCCATCAGGTCGAACACCATGAAGCGGTCGGCGAGGCCGAGCATGTCGCGCACGCCCTCGGCCGTGACGGCGCCGCCGCCGGCGAGCCCGATCGCCTGGTCGAGCAGCGAGAGCCCGTCGCGCACGGACCCGTCGGCGGCGCGCGCCACCATGCCGAGCGCCTCGGGGTCCGCCGCGACCGCTTCCTTCTCGGCGATGCGCGCGAAATGGCCGCGCAGCATCTCGACCGGCACGCGGCGCAGCGAGAACACCTGGCAGCGGCTGCGGATCGTGACCGGCACCTTGCGCAGTTCCGTCGTCGCCAGGACGAAGGTGACCGAGGGAGGCGGTTCCTCCAGCGACTTCAGCAGCGCGTTGAAGGCCTGGTCGGTCAGCATGTGGACCTCGTCCAGGATGAACACCTTCTGGCGTCCCTGGGCGGGGCGGAAGCGCAGCGCCTCCCGCAATTCGCGCACGTCGTCGATGCCGCGGTTGGACGCGGCGTCCATCTCGACAACGTCGGGGTGGCGGTCGGCCAGGATCGCCTTGCATTCGGGGCAGACACCGCAGGGGTCGGCGGTGGGGCCGCCCGTGCCGTCGGAGCCGATGCAGTTCAGCGCGCGGGCGATGATGCGCGCCGTGGTGGTCTTGCCGACACCGCGCACGCCGGTCAGCAGGAAGGCGTGGTGCACGCGGCCCTGCGCGAAGGCGTTGCGCAGCGTGCGGACCAGGGCCTCCTGGCCGATCAGGTCGTCGAAATGGGTCGGGCGGTACTTCCGCGCCAGCACGCGATACGCATTCGCGGAGGACATCGCGCGGCCCGGCGGTGCGGCCGGCGCGATGGCAGGCTGCGGCGCGGCGGGGGCGGGGGCGGGGTCGCCGAACAGGCCGGGGCCGTCGGGCGCCGGGGGCTCGGGCAGGCCTTCTTCGGCTGCCGCGTCGCTGTCATCCGATGCGGGTGTGCCGAGGAGATCCGATGCCATGCTGTCCCTGGGCGGCGCGGCCGCTCCGGGCCGGGGTGGCTGAAGGGTGGAAGGCCGGCAAGCGACCCGGGCGAGAACCCGTTACGGCTGCTTCCTTCCGGACCTGACCGGGTTGGCGGGGAGCCCGTCCGCCGCCGACCTTCCAAGAACACCATATCATGCCGGGGCGCCCCTGCGCCAATGGGGGTGCGTAACCGCGCCGCATCCCGGCGCGAAGTCAGGGATGAAGGAGAATGGACATGGCCTTTTCCCGCCGATCGATGCTCTGGATGGTGCCCGGTGCGACGCTCGCCGTGCCGCTGGGCGCGCGCCTGCTGCCCTCCGCCGCCGCCGCGCAGGTGAACGCGGAGGACGGCGTCGCCGTGCGCGGCACCGATGTCGTCGCCTATGTCACGGAGGGCCGCCCCGTGGCCGGCCGAGCGGACTTCACCCATGCTTGGCGGGGTGCGACCTGGCGCTTCGCGAGCGCCGCCAACCGCGACCGCTTCGCGGCCGACCCGGAACGCTACGCGCCGGCCTATGGGGGCTTCTGCGCCTTTGCTGTCAGCGAGGGCTACACGGCGCCAATCGACCCCAATGCCTGGCGGATCGTCGATGGCCGGCTGTACCTGAACTACAACAGGTCGGTGCAGCGGCGTTGGGAGCAGGACATCCCTGGCCGCATCACGCGCGCGGACGCAAACTGGCCGCGCCTCGCCGCGCAGTAGGCGCCCCGCCGCGGATGGACGGGCGGCGGGCCGCGTGGCAGGGTCCGCGCGCCATGCTTTCGATCCCTGCCAGCCGCCCCAATGCCTATACCTGCAGCCCGCTCGACCGCGCTGCCGAGAAGCGCGACGACGCCGATTTCATCGCCACGGCACTGACCCATCCAGATACGCTCTTCGCCCCCGTCTGGCGGGCGCGCAGCCTGATGAGGAACGTCGCGGATGGACACCCCGAGGCCGTGCTGCTGACCGGCGCCGCGGCCGAGGCGGTGCGCATGGCGGACGGCCCCTGGGCTTTCCTCGGCCTGTGGGAGGGTCGGCCGGTCTTCGCGGTGGATTGTTCCCAGGCCGACGACCCGCTGCCGCTGCTGCCCTCGGGCATGGGCGCCTTCACGGACCTGCGCCAGGTGGCGGGGCTGCTCCCGTCCGGGGAGGCTTCGGTGCTCGCCCATGCGCGCGGCATGATGCATTGGCGGACCAAGCACCGCTTCTGCGGCGTCTGCGGCAGCCGGTGCGAGCCGCGCAGCGCGGGCAACGTGATGGTGTGCCAGGGCTGCGGCGCGCAGCATTTCCCGCGCACCGACCCGGCGGTGATCATGCTGGTGGTGCGCGACGGCGCCTGCCTGCTCGGCCATTCGCACCGCTTCCCGAACGTGACGATGTATTCGACGCTGGCCGGCTTCGTGGAACCCGGCGAAAGCCTGGAGGAAGCCGTGCGGCGCGAGGTGAAGGAGGAGGCCGGGATCGAGGTCGGCCGCGTGCTCTATCATTCCTCCCAGCCCTGGCCCTTCCCGTCCTCCATCATGCTCGGCTTCCATGCCGAGGGGCTGAGCGACGAGATCCGCATCGACCCGGACGAGCTGAAGGACGCGCGCTGGTTCACGCGGGCGCAGATCCGCGACCACCAGGCGCTGGGCTTTTCCCTGCCGCGCGCGGATTCCATCGCGCGCCGGCTGATCGAGGACTGGCTGCACGCATGACACGTCCGCTCGCCCTGGTCGCGCTGCTCGCCCTCGCTGCCTGCCAGCAAGGCGGCGTCTGGTCCCACATGCCGCGCGACGACAGCCCCGACGGGCAGGCCTGCCGGCGGGAGGTCGAGCAGGACCCCGACCTGCGGCGCCTGGCCGCGTCCTTCACCGCGGGTGCCAACCCGTCGCAGGACGACCGCGTGCGGAGCGAGATGCAGGACGCGCTGCCCCGCGCTTGGCGCGCCTGCATGATCCGCCGCGGCGCGACCCCGCCGGGCGGTGTCGAGCCGCTGCGCCGTTCGGGCTGGTAGGGCGGCCAGTCGCGCCCCGGGGCGTGCGGCGTCACGGCCGGGTTTCGTGCCGGCCGGCCGGGTTGGCGACCCTCGACGGGAATGGGGAATCAGGTTGGGGAGAAGGGAACTTCTCACCCTACACCCCCCCTCAACCTTCTTTGGCTCTTGGCGCCGACATTCGACGGCCGACGCCAAGTGCGATAGAAGACAGGGGGGCTCGGGGGAGGTTCTCCTCCCCCGACCTTTAGAGACACGCGCCGGCCGATATCAGGTCCGCAGTTGCGGATTGTCGAAGTCTGGCTGTCGCGCGGCGGCCAGCGCGGCGTCAAGCGCATCGCGCAGCGACCGCTTCTCCTCGGCCGAGAGGTCCCGTCCGATCTCGATACCACGGCCGCGGCTCTCGATGCGGAGGACTCCGGCGTGGGCCGGGTCCTCCAGGTGGACCAGTCGCGCCCAGTAGGGGTCGAGCACCACCTCCGCTCGCCGCCCGCGCCGGTCGGTGCGTGAAACGGCAAGCCGGGCAGGCGTCAGCACCACGACTTCCGCGGTCCTCGCCGCGCCGCGCGCATGCATCGCGACCAGCGCGAGCGCGAAGCCGACCTCGGCGCCGAGGAAGGGCAGGATGGGCCAGGCCCCGAGCGCCAGGAACAACCCCCCGGTCAGCATCGCGAACAGGCCCAGCAGCATCCCGAAGATGCGAAAGCCCCGCGGCGTGAGCGACCGCGACGGCGTGCAGACGGCCTGGAACAGGACGGGCTCGGCGGGGACTGCCATTGCGTCGGAACATAGGCCAGGATCGCGCCGATGCCAGCCAGGACCAGGAAACCCGACCACGGCAGCGCGCAGCAGCCGCGCCGCGCCCGCCTGATGCCCGCGCGCCAGGCCGAGGCCTTCATCCGCGCGCTCGCCGTCGCGAACCCGGCGCCCGAGACGGAGCTGGTGTTCCACGACCCCTTCACCCTGCTGGTGGCGGTGGTGCTGTCCGCGCAGGCCACAGATGCCGCAGTGAACCGCGCCACACCGGCGCTGTTCGCGGCTGCGCCGACCCCGGCGGCCATGGCGACGCTGGGCGCCGAGGGGATCGGGCGCTTCATCCGCTCCATCGGGTTGTGGCAGGCGAAGGCGAAGAATGTCGCCGCGCTGGCGCAGAGCCTGGTGGACAAGCATGCCGGCGCCGTGCCGGGCGACCGCGCGGCGCTGGAAGCCCTGCCGGGTGTCGGGCGCAAGACCGCCAACGTCGTGCTGAACGTGGCCTTCGGCCAGGACACCATGGCGGTCGACACCCACATCTTCCGTCTCGGCAACCGATGTGGGCTGGCACCAGGCCGCACGACGCGGGAGGTCGAGGAACGCCTGGTGAAGCGCTGCCCGCCCGAGTTGCTGCGCGACGCGCATCATTGGCTGATCCTGCACGGGCGGTATGTCTGCAAGGCGCGGGCGCCGGAATGCTGGCGCTGCGTGGTGCGCGAATTCTGCAACTACCGGGACAAGGTGCTCGTGCCGCCGGGGTGATGCACCGGGAGGGCGCCGCCCTCCCGGACCCACCCGCCGAGGGCCGGAAGGCCCTCGGAACCCATCACCGCGCACCCAGCCAGAGGCGGGGATCGAAGGCGAAGGGAGTGACCGCGGTGATGCGGGCGGCGGCCGCCCCGGGATGGGCCGGGTTGAGCAACAGGTTCGACGCGGCCGGCACCAGGACGGACGGCACGCGCAGCACGGGCGCCCGACCGGCGGCGAGCCAGGCATCGCCGACAGATCGGGGATCCGGCGGCAAGGTTGCCAGCGCCTCCGCGGCATCGGGCAGCGCCGCCTGCAGCAGGACATAGTCCGCCGGCAGCAGGTCGGGCGGCAGGTCGAGATGGACCCGCACTTCCAGTACCGCCAGCGCCGGATGGTCGGCGAAATAGACGACTGCCCGGCCGGGGCTGTTCCAGCGGCCGCCATGGCGGCGCGCCCCGTCCCCCGAAAGGTCCGCGAAGGGCCGCCGGGCCAGGCGCCAGGCGGTGATCAGGCGGCGATGCCGTGGGCGATGCGGCCGAGCAGCGTCTCGACCTCCCGCGCGCCGATCTCGGTATCGAGCAGGTCGAGCGGCGCCTCCCCGCCCAGCGCTGTGGTCGGCCGGCGCAGCCAGATCCCGGCGCGGGCGCGGTCGGCGAAGGTGTCCTCGGCCGCGCCGACGATGCGCAGGACACGCAGCAGGCGGTCCGATTGGTCGGGCGTCAGCCGACCCTTGGCGCGGCGATGGGCCAGTGTCTTGCGCGGGATGGCGAGGCGGTCGAGTTCGGCGGCGCTGACGCGGCCCGAGGCCAGGGCCTCATCCACCGCGGCGACCGGCAGGCCGGCACGGACGGCGGCGATCAGGTCGGGGGCGTCGAGCACGAGGTCAGACATGGCGATATGCACTTAGCATGCGGGGATATCGCCAGGCGAGGGAAATCGGGCGTGCGGCGGGGAGGGCGCCGCCCTCCCCGAACCCCTCCCGCCAAGGGCCGAAAGGCCCTTGGAACCCGATACCCGGTCCGGTGATGCTTCCGCGATGATCGATACACCGCATCCGGATTATTCGGCCGCACGAAGGCGACTTCTCGCCAGCATGGAGCCGGTGGCTGCCATCGCCCGCGGGGTTCCGGGAAATGCAAGCACGGCCTTCACAACCGGTGGCGGTCTCGGCAAGTCAGGCAGGATCGCGCTGAACACGTACAGCGCCATCAAGATCGCCGGAACCGAGGTGAACTACACCTTCAATGGCATCATCCGCGACCGGGCTGATCCGCGGCCCGAATTCTTCATCGTGCATTCGGTCAATCTCGACCGGTCGTCGCTGGAATCGATCATGACGGCCGCCGGCCAAGTCTATCGTGAGGACGAACTCGACGCCGCCCTCGAGCGGTGGCGCCAGATCGCCTCGCTAGCGCGCGCCGCGCTCAAGCCGCGGGGTCTCTAGGTTCAGGGTTCCAAGGGCCTTTCGGCCCTTGGCGGAGGGAGCGCGAGGGAGGCGACGCCTCCCTCGCAACAACGTCACGCCGCTTCGCTCTCCGCCCGGCGCGCGTGCTTCTTGCGCTCATGCGGGTCGAGGTAGCGCTTGCGCAGCCGAACGGCCGAGGGCGTCACCTCGACCAGTTCGTCGTCCTCGATATACGCGATCGCCTGCTCGAGGCTCATGCGCCGCGGCGGGATCAGCAGCAGCGCCTCGTCCTTGCCGGCGGCGCGGATGTTGGTGAGCTTCTTTTCCTTGATCGGGTTCACGTCGAGGTCGTTGTCGCGCGAATTCTCGCCGAGGATCAGCCCGACATAGACCTTCTGCCCGGGGTCGACGAACAGCGTGCCGCGCTCCTGCAGGTAGAACAGCGCGTACTGGATCGCCTCGCCGTCGGAATTGCTGATCAGCGAGCCGTTGCGCCGCCCCTCGATCGCCCCGGCCCAGGGCTGATAGCCGAGGAACAGCCGGTTCATGATGCCCGTGCCGCGCGTGTCGGTCAGGAATTCGCCGTGGTAGCCGATCAGCCCGCGCGACGGGATGTGGAAGGTCAGCCGGACCTTGCCGCCGCCGGACGGCCGCATGTCCTGCATCATGCCCTTGCGCTGCGCCATCTTGTCGACGACCACGCCGGAATACTGCTCATCGACATCGATCAGGCATTCCTCGAAGGGCTCTTCCTTCTCGCCTGTCTCGGGATTCTCGCGCGTCAGCACGCGCGGGCGGCCGATGGTGAGCTCGAAGCCCTCGCGGCGCATCTGCTCGATCAGCACGCCCAGCTGCAATTCGCCGCGGCCGGCCACCTCGAAGGCGTCCACTTCCTCGCTGATCTTGACCTTGATCGCGACGTTGCCCTCGGTCTCCTTCATCAGGCGGTCGCGGATCTGGCGGGAGGTGACCTTCTTGCCCTCGCGACCGCCCAGGGGGCCGTCATTGATGCGGAAGGTCATCGCCAGCGTGGGCGGATCGACTGGGATGGCGGGCAGCGGCACGGTCACTTCAGGCGCGGCGATGGTGTCGGGGATGGTGGCGTCCGACAGGCCGGCGATGGCGATGATGTCGCCCGCGCGCACTTCCTCGACCGGCACCCGGTCGAGGCCCGAGAATGTCATCAGCTTGGTCAGCCGGCCGGATTCGACGACCGATCCGTCCTGGCGCAGCACGCGCACCGGCATGTTCAGCCTGGCCACGCCCTGCTCGACGCGCCCTGTCAGGATGCGGCCGAGGAAATTGTCGGCCTCCAGGATCGAGGCGTTCATCGCGAAGGGTGCCTCGTCGTCTACCGTCGGCGCCGGCACATGGCTCAGGATCAAGTCGAACATCGCCGAGAGGTCCTTGCGCGGGCCTTCCAGGTCGAGATCCGCCCAGCCCTGCCGGCCCGAGGCGAACAGGGTGTGGAAGTCGAGCTGCTCGTCGGACGCGCCCAGGGCGGCGAACAGGTCGAAGACCTCGTCATGCACCTCGTGCGGACGGGCGTCCTGGCGGTCCACCTTGTTGATCACGACGATCGGGCGGATGCCGCGCGCGAGCGCCTTGGTCAGCACGAACTTGGTCTGCGGCAGCGGCCCTTCCGCCGCGTCGCACAGCACGATGGCGCCGTCGACCATGGACAGGATGCGCTCGACCTCGCCGCCGAAATCGGCGTGGCCCGGCGTGTCCACGATGTTGATCTTGACGCCCTTCCATTCCACGGCGGTCGACTTCGCCAGGATGGTGATGCCGCGTTCGCGCTCGAGGTCGTTGCGGTCGAGCGCGCGTTCGGCCACCTGCTGGTTGGCGCGGAAGGCGCCGGCCTGGCGCAGCAGTTGGTCGACCAGGGTGGTCTTGCCGTGGTCGACATGCGCGATGATGGCGACGTTGCGGATGCGGGCGGCGCTCATCGCGCACTCCTGTCACTTTGGGGGCCTGCACGCACGACCAAGCCCCTGCCCCGGTCGTGGGCGAGCGGCGTGGCCTTCCTCGGGCGGGCTTATTGCGGCGCACACATAGGGGCTCGCGGGCGGAAAGGCGAGGAAAAAAGCCCGTCGGCAACCGTGGCCGGCGCAGGACGGTCCGCGGCGCCGAAATGCGGGGGGCGCCGCGGACCGCCGCGTCGGGGTCCGGCGCGGGTGCCGGGGAGGATGACCCGCGCCGAGCCCATCACATCGTCGGCGCGCGGGCGAGGCTCGCCGCCTCGGCCATCAGCGCCGTGGCCGTCGGGATGTCGCGGCGGGCCAGCGCCACGCGTGCCGCGGCCAGGCGCGCGACGGCGCCATCCTGCAGCGGCACGGTCTCGGTGCCGGCCAGGGTGGATCGCGTCAGGACCAGTGTCTCGGCCCGCTCGACGAGTTCATTCGCCAGCGGCAGCCGGCCCTGGCGGGCGGCCTGGTCGGCCTGCCGCAACAGCCCGTCGACCTGCTGCGCGCCCAGGGCGTCGGCCTGCGCGGCGACCGGGTCGCCGCCGTTGAGTGGGACGGGCTGCGCCAGGGACGGCGTTGCCGCCAGGCTCAGGACAAATATCGCGAGACGAATTGCGTCGGTGCGCATTCCCTTCTCCTCTCCGTTATGGGCTTGTCTTAGAATGATCCTGAATAAGGCCATTCTGTGTCGCAGCAGAGAAGTATGCCTTCCGAGGCCCTCAACTTCACGCGATACACCAATGCGTGAAACGGTTCCGTGTGTTCATTCGTGAATTGGTCGCGCAGGGCATGGGGGAAACGTCACGGTATTGCGCTGTTTCTTCCCTGCAGGACCGTGCGCGATGAACGGGCGAAGCGCGCGGCCCGCAGGATTTCGCACAGATCACCCCAGCGCGGCGGCCACACCCTTCGGCCCGCCCGCCACCAGCGCCTTGAGGTCCGCCTGCGGCCGCGCGCCGAAATGGCTGATCGCCTCGGCCGCCGCGATGGACGCCCAGCGGCCGCATTCCGGCAGCGGATGCCCCGCGGTCAATGCGGCGAGGAAGCCGGCCGCATAGGAATCCCCCGCGCCCGTCGTGTCGACCACCTGCGCGGGCGCGGCGTCGACCCGGTGCATAGCCTCCCCCGCCAGGATGACGCTGCCCTGCTCGCTCCGCGTCAGGGCGGCCAGGCCCACGTCGGCGCGCACCGCCGCCGCCGCCTGCTCGAAGGACTGCGCGTGGTACAGCGCGCGGATCTCGGCCTCGTTCGCAAACACGATGTCCGCCTCCTCCCGGACGAAGGCCAGGAAGGCCTCGCGGTGGCGCTCCACGCAGAACGGGTCCGACAGCGTGATCGCGACCTTGCGCCCTGCGGCGTGGGCGATGCGCGCCGCGGCGCGGAAGGCCGCCTGCGCCGCCGGCGGGTCGAACAGGTAGCCTTCCAGGTAGGTCACGGACGCGCCGGCGATCGCCGCGGCGTCGAGGTCGGCCTCCCCGAAGGTGACGCAGGCGCCGAGGAAGGTGTTCATCGTCCGCTGCCCGTCCGGCGTCACCAGGATGAGGCAACGCGCGGTCGGCGCGCCCCCGGCCAGCGGCGCGGTCGGGAAATGGACGCCGGCGGCGGTGATGTCGTGGCGGAACACGGCGCCCAGCGCATCGTCCGCCACCTTGCCGAGATAGCCGACGCGCGCGCCGAGCGCGGCTGCCGCGGCGCAGGTATTGGCGGCCGAGCCGCCGCTGCTCTCAACGCCCGGGCCCATGTCGGCATAGATCGTCTCGGCCTGGTCGGGGCCGATCAGCGCCATGCCGCCCTTGGCCATGCCGTGCCGGACCAGCACCTCCTCCTCGGCGCGCGCGAGCACGTCCACGATGGCGTTGCCGATGCCGAGGATATCGAGGGTGGTCATTGCGCGGGCGCCTTCCTGCCGGGATGGCGCGGCATAGCGGCGGGGCCGCGGGGCGGCAACCTCAGCCGCGCCGGGGCGGGTCGCGCGTCAGGCCGCGCGCGCCGAGTTCCGCCAGGTAGGTGGCCCAGCGGCCGTCCTGTTCCTGTCCGAGCGTGCGGAGGTAGTCCCAGGAGTAGATGCCGGTGTCGTGCAGGTCGTCGAAGACGATCCTGACCGCGTAGTTGCCCACCGCCTCGATGCGCAGGATGCCGACATGCCGACGCCCGGCGACGATCACCTTCTGGCCGGGGCCATGCCCCTGCACCTCGGCGCTCGGGCTTTCCACGCGCAGGTATTCCGCCGGCAGGCGGAAGCGCGTGCCGTCTGCCCAGGCGACCTCGACCGCCTGCTCCGCGCGCTTGAGGCGGATCTCGGTGGGCGCGCCGGTCATCAGGCGTCGAGCTTGCGCGCCTCATCCGGCAGCATGATCGGGATGCCGTCGCGGATCGGGTAGGCGAGGCCGGCCCGTTCGCTGACCAACTCGCCCTTCTCCCGGTCGTAGCGCAGCGGACCCTTTGTCACGGGGCAGACCAGGATCTCGAGCAGGCGGGGGTCGACGGCGCCGCCGGCCGGGGGGGTGTCGGACATCGGTCTCGGGTCCTTGTGGAGTCCTGCGGGAAGGGCGGTGGTCAACTCGGTGGCCCATCGGGCGCCGCGTTCGCCGCCGCGCCCATGCGCATCAGCGCCACGAGCATCTGCGCCCGTTCGGTCGCATCGGGGGCTTCCAGCAGCGCCTGCTTCTCCGGCACCTCGAAGGGGCAGACCATCGACAGCGTGGTGACCAGCGTGGCGTCGTCCATCTGCTCGACCGCCTCCCAGTTGGCGTCGATGCCGCGGGCGCGGAAATAAGGCCGGAGCGCCGAGAGAAGCTCGGCGCGGTCGATCGCGGGCGCCGCCTCGTCCTCCGCCAGGTCGGCGGCGAAGCCGGCGTAGTCGGCGCGCACGCGGCGATACCCGCCCGGCGCCAGCGGTAGCTCGCCCAGGATGCGGAAGCGCGCCACGCCGGTCAGGGTGATGAGCAGGCGCCCGTCATCGGTCTCGCTGAAGGACGAGAGCCGGCCGAGGCAACCGATCCTGTAGACGCCCGGCCCCGCCTCCCCCTTCGGTGCCCGCGTGTCGGGCTGCACCATGCCGAACATCCGCCCGTTCGCCAGGCTGTCGAGCGTCATGGCCAGGTAGCGCGGCTCGAAGATATTGAGCGGCAGGCGGCCCTGCGGCAGGAGGAGGGCGCCGCCCAGCGGGAAGATCGCGATCTCCTCCGGCAGTTCGGCCAGGCGGGGGAGGAAGACGCTCATCAGGCCGTCAGCGAAACAGCAGTGTCGAGAGCTTGCGCCGGCCGGCCCGCGTGGCCGGGTCGTCGAAGCCCCAGGCCTCGAAGAACTTCAGCAACTGCTTGCGTGCGGCTTCCTCGTTCCAGGCGCGGTCGCGGCGGATCGCCTCGATCAGCGCATCGACGGCGCCGTCCCGGTTGCCGGCGGCATTCAGCGCCACCGCAAGGTCGATGCGGGCGGCGTGGTCGTCCGCATCGGCGGCGATCCGGCTCTCGAACTCGGCCAGCATGGCGGCGGCGCGGCGGCCCTCGATCTCGAGCTCGATGGCGCTGCGCGCGGCCGTGATCTCGGCGGCGTCCTTGATCTTGTCGGGGGCGCTGTCGAGCACGGCCTTGGCCTGGTCCTCCTCCCCCAGTGCGAGCAGGGTGCGGGCGACGCCGGCCAGCGCCTTGGCGTTCTCGGGCTCCTGCTGGGACAGCGCGCCGTAGAGCTCGAGCGCCGCGGCGTGGTCGCCCTGCGCGGTCGCGGCCTCGGCCTCGGCCAGCAGGTCGGCGCCGGGCATCTGGCCGCCGGCGGCCTTGAGCAGGCCCTCGACGAAGCGCTTCACCTCGGATTCCGGCAGCGCGCCCTGGAACAGGTCGAGGATCTGGCCCTGCCAGAAGGCGACGACCGTGGGAACGGACTGCAGCGGCAGGCCCATCTGGGTCAGCTGCTGGACCAGCTGCCGGTTCTTGTCGATGTCGATCTTGACCAGGCGCACGCGGCCGCCGGCGGCATTGACCACCTTCTCGATCGCCGGGGTCAGCGTCTTGCAGGGGCCGCACCAGGTCGCCCAGAAATCGACCAGGACCGGCACCTCGCGGGAGGCTTCGACCACGTCCTGCATGAAGGTCTTCTGGTCGCCATCCTTGATCGCCCCCGCGGGGGCGGCACCGGGCGTGGCGCCCTGGCGGGCCGGGTCGAACAGAACTTCCATGGCAGGCTTTCCTCGAGTCTTCGCGCATAGATGCGCCGTCCGGGGCGGGGCGCAAGGCGTGGTAACGGCCTAGGCGGCCGGAGGGAAGTCGAGCAGCGCCGCCGCGTGCCCGGCCTCCGCCAGGAAGCGGAGCAGATCGCGTGGCGCGAGGCCTGTGCTGGCGGCGTTCGTCAGCGGATGGACCCAGATGCGCCCGAAGCCCTCCACCAGGTGCCGGTCGATCGCAAAACGAACCGATCCCGGCGCGGCATTGACCAGGCCGAAGGGCGTGACCGCGCCGGGCGGCACGCCGAGGGTGGCCTGCAGGTCCTCCGCGCTCGCCATCGCGACCTTGCCGGCGCCGGCCATGCGCGCGAGCGCATTGACCGAGACCTGGCGGTCCTCCTCCAGCGTCGCGAGCAGGTAGGGGCCATTCCCCTTCGCCGGCTTCAGGAACAGGTTCTTGGTGTGTCCTCCGGGCAGGTCGCCGCGCAAGCCCCGGCTTTCCGCCACCGTGAAGACGGGTGGGTGGCGGCGGGTCTCGGCGGCGATGCCGGCGGCGGCGAGGCGGGCCAGCAGGCCCTCGGTCGTTTCGGGCATTCAGTCCAGTTGCAGGTTGTTGGCGCGGACCACCCTGGACCAGACCTCGATCTCGTTGTCGAGCCAGGTGCGGAAGCTGTCCGGCCCCTCGACCCGGTTCACGGCGCCGAGCGCCGTGATGCGCTGTGCAACGGCGGGCGCCGCCATGGCGGACCTGAGGTCGCCGGCGATCCGGTCGACGATCGGCGCCGGGGTGCCGCCGCGCACGAGCACGCCCTGCCAGGTGCCGCTGTCGGCCGCCGGCCAGCCGAGCTCGCGGAAGGTCGGCACGTCCGGGAAGTCGGCCAGTCGGGCGGGGCCGGTGACGGCGATCGGGCGGAGGGTGCCCTGCTTGCAGAAGGGCGCGGTCGCCGTCGCGCCGTTGATGATCATCTGCGCTTCGCCGGCCGCGACCGCCGTCAGCGCCGCGGCGCCGCCGCGATAGGGCACCTGCGTCAGCTGCGCGCCCCAATGCTGCGCGACCAGCAGCCCCGTCAGGTGGTTGCCGACGCCGATGCCGGCATGGGCGACGTTCACGCGCTCGGGGCTCGCCTTGGCCAGGGCCACGAGTTCCGCTGCATTCCGCGCCGGCACGGAGGGATGCACCGCCAGGATGTAGGGGGCGTAGATCAGCATCGTGACGGGGGCGAGGTCGCGCTTCAGGTCGAAGGGGAGGCGCGTGTAGAGCGCCGGCGCGGTGGCCAGCGTCGAGACGTCGATCACGAGGAGCGTGTGCCCGTCGGGCGGGGACTTCGCGACGAGGTCGGCACCGATGTTGCCGCCGGCGCCGGAGCGGTTTTCCACCACCACGGTCTGCCCGAACGCCCGCGTGAGCTCCGGCGAGAGAAGCCGGGCCAGGATGTCCGAGGTGCCCCCGGGGGCGAAGGGCACCACGAAGCGGACCTGGCGGTCGAACCCCTGGGCGGCGGCGCCGTGGATGGCGGGCAGGGCGAGGGCGCTGGCGGCGAGGCCGAGCGCGGTGCGGCGGTTCATGGACGTTTTCCCCCCGGCGGGCTGCCGGTGCGCGAGCATCGGGCGACGGCGGCCGGATTGTCGAGGGGGGTGGCTTGCAATCCGGTGCGCAGCATGCCATTAGCGCCGCCCGCACGGAGCGCGGGCGTAGCTCAGGGGTAGAGCACGACCTTGCCAAGGTCGGGGTCGAGGGTTCGAATCCCTTCGCCCGCTCCAGTCGGTTTTCCAACCTCATGTTTTCCCTTTGCAAGTAGCGCCGTGAACCGCAGGTTTCCTGGGGTTTTGCCGCAAAGGCTTGGGGGTTGGAGACCGGAACGACCGGCTTTTCCGTCTCCCCAGGGCCACTCTCTCTCCGAAGCTCGGGACTTGGGCGATTCAGTCTACAAGCCTGAAAACTAGGTAAAAGGCCGATCTCCGGGCGCCCATTCGGCTTGGGGTTGGGGGTGAGACCGCTCGGGCGATCGCGGCCCGGTTCCAACCGTGAGCCGCAAGTCCCGAGCCTCCCGAGAAGAACCGCAAACTCGGGTCAGTCCGGCCTCCGCAATGACTGCGCAATCCGTCTCTCTTTCTGTATTCTCCCGCTTGAGTTGCAAGGGGAATCGGGAATGGCGGAACGGCAGCGGGCACAGCCCTCAAGACAACGGGGTGCCCTGCCGGTCGGAGACTACGGCCACGCTCGCGCCACCCGCACCAGGAACCCGCCCGTGTCCCGCACCCGCTGTGGTTCGGGCCCTCGGGTGTAGGGGTTCCAGATGCCGTACAACGAAGCTGAAACGCGCTACGAGCTCATTGACCCTGTCCTAAGGGACAAGGGCTACCGGCAGTGGCGCGTCAAACTGGAAACGCCGGCTCCCGTCGAGCCGACCGGAAACAAGGGCCGGCGTCGTGCGGGCAATGGCCGAACCGACTACCTGCTGTGCGTCCAGGTCGGCGAGATGCCGAAGCCCCTCCCGGTGGGCGTCATCGAGGCCAAGGCCGAGACCGAGGATCCTCTCAAGGGAATGCAGCAGGGCAAGCGTTATGCCGAATGCCTCCGGTTTGCCGTCCAGTACGTCTTTGCCACCAATGGCCACCGATACGGAGAGTTCGACAAGGGCACCCAGATGCCTGCCGGACCGCACCCGTTCCCAGACTTCCCCAGCCATGACGATTTGACCGCTCGGTACGCCAAGGACATTCAAATCGACATCGCGGCGCCAGAGGCGGCGATGCTCTTCATGGCCGACGCCCCTGCCTACAACAAACCCCGCTACTATCAGGACGCCGCCATTCGAGCAGCGTTCGAGAAGGTGCTGCAGTGCCAGCAGTCGAGCACCCCGCCCCGCGCCCTACTGTCGCTTGCAACTGGCGCCGGCAAGACGGTGATCGCTGCCAACCTACTCTGGCGTCTCCACGAAGCCGGCCAGCTGGCGAAGCCGGCGTTGTTCCTGTGCGACCGTGACGAGTTGCGCGAGCAGGCCTGGGAAAAGATCTCGAAGGCCTTCCCGAAAGGCAGCGTTCGCATCGTGAGAACCGAGCGGGGCCAGAACGCCGCGAAGAACGCCAAGGTGCACATCGCGACGTACCACACGCTCGGTTTGGATGATGAAGACCAGAGCTACGCCAGCTTCCTCACAGAGCATTACGCGGAGAACGCCTTTTCGGTCATCATCATCGATGAGTGCCATCGTTCGGCTTGGGGTAGATGGTCCGAGGTGCTGAAGCGGAACCCAGAGGCGATCCAGATCGGATTGACCGCCACCCCGCGGCAGCTGCGCGACTCCAAGCACCAGACCCCAGACGATGCCGGCATCACAGCCAACAATCTCAACTACTTCGGCGAGCCGGTTTACGAGTACACGCTGATCCAGGCGCAGGAAGACGGCTACCTGGCAGCCTGTGAGATCGTCAGGCTCAAGCCGTCCATCGACTGGAAGACCTTCACGCGGGACGATGTACTGGCCGCGAAGCCTATCGACGCACGCACGGGCCGGCCGATCTCCGAAGAGGATTTGAAGGCACAGTACGCCGCCAATACCTTCGACAATGACATCCTGCTGCCCGAGCGCATCGCCACGATGTGCGCTGACCTGTTTCAGCGCCTGTGCGAGCACGGCGGGCCAGAACAGAAGGTCATCATCTTCTGCAATCGCGACCTGCACGCTGACCGCGTCGCCATGCAGATGCAGCGCCTTTACGCCGTTTGGTGCCAGGAGCAGGGCGTTACGCCGAAGGACCACTACGCGTTCAAATGCACGGCCGAGGGCGGGTCTGAACTGATCGAACAGATGCGCGGCTCCGGCGAGCGATGCTTCATCGCGTGCACCGTGGACCTGCTGGCTACCGGGGTGGATATCGAGCGGCTGAACGCCGTGGTGTTCTTCCGCTATCTCCAATCGAGCATCACATTCTACCAGATGGTCGGCCGCGGCACGCGCATTCACGAGGAAACGCAGAAATACAAATTCTGGCTCTATGACTACACCGGCGTGACCGACCTGTTCGGAACAGATTTCATCACGGCGCCGACCCAGCCGCGCTTACCCACACCGGACGACGACGACGGCGGCGGAGACGACGGAGGTGGGGACGACGGCGGGCGCGACCCCTTGCCTCTCCCGGAGATGAAGACCGGGCACAACGGCACGGTGGTGGTTCAGGGGCGCTTCATCCTGCAGGAGCGCATGGTGAACGGGGTGCGCCGCGAAGTGCCGGTGCCCCTGGACGAATACCGGCAGGATATGGTTGCCCGCGTGCTACGCGAAGCTGCAACCATCCACGACTTTCGGGGCCTCTGGGTGGAAACACAGCGGCGCCGCAAGCTTATCGAGCACCTACTCGGTGAGCGCTTCTCGCCAGATACGGTGCGCGAGCTGATGGGCCTTGGTGAGTGCGATCACTTCGATCTCTTCGCCCATTACGGTTATCGAGAGAAGGCGCTTAAGCGGAGCGAACGCGAGGGCGCTTACCTCGAGCGGCAAGCCTCGTGGTTTGCGTCTGCGGATCCAAAAGCAGCAATCGTCTTGAGGGGTTTGGGCCACCAGTTTGGTCTTGGTGGAACGGACGCCCTCGAATCGGCAGAACTATGGAATGTCCCGGAGATCAGGCGCGCAGGCGGCCTTCACGCATTGCGCTCCCTGGGTATACCAAGCGCCGTGGTGATCGAAGCGAAGACTAGGCTATTTGGAGCATGATCGCAGACAAAACCTTGGGCGACGTTCTTATTGGAATCGAAACAGGAAAAAGCTTCCAAACCAAAGAAACGATCGCGCGAAAGGATGAGCTCGGCGTGCTTAAAGTCAGCGCCGTTACGTGGTCGGAATTCCGTCCTGAAGAAGCAAAAGCGATCAGCGATTACACACCGGAATATCACCACCGCATTCGATGTGGAGATCTTTTAATATCACGATCCAATACACAAGATCTTGTTGGCGCTGTCGTTCTCGTGAAAGAAGATCATCCTTATCGATTACTCTCAGATAAGACCCTTAGGCTCATAGTTGACACCAATAAGATAGATAAATCATTCCTGCTTTATGCCCTCCGTTCTCCCGCGGCGCGAAATCATATTGAGCGTTACGCAACCGGTGCAAGTGATTCTATGCGGAACATCGGCCAGGATGTCATCGCGTCGATACCCATCGCGCTGCCCAAGCGCGACAAGCAGTGCGATATCGCCAAGCGCCTCGAAGGCCTCATGAGCGCGGCCCGTGACGCTCGCGTCGCAGCGATTACACAAATCGAGGACTGCACCCATTTGGCTAACGCGATTGTCCGGGAAACTCTTGCGGTTTCGGGTGATGAGCCACGTCCACTTGGGGAAGTGCTGAGCGAGGTGAAGGACGGCATCGGCGCGAGTTGGACGGATTTTCCAGTCCTAGGGGCCACCCGTAACGGTTTAGCGCCCGCCAAGGAACCGGTCGGAAAGAACCCGAGCCGCTACAAGCCGGTCTTACAAGGCACCGTCTTTTACAACCCGATGCGCATCCTGATCGGCTCGATTGCTATGGTCGATGACGTCGACACGGCGGGGATAACCAGCCCCGACTATGTGGTCTTGCGTGGACGCGATGGTGTCGTTGATTCGCGCTGGTTCTACTATTGGCTCCGCTCACCCGAGGGCGAGAGATGCATCACGTCGCTGGCGCGCGGTGCGGTGCGAGAGCGGATGCTGTTCAGTCGTCTGGCGGAGGGCGAGATTGCTCTGCCACCGTATGAAGTGCAGAGGGCAGCGAGCCAGGCATTGGCACAGATTCGACCCATGAAGCAGCAGGTCGAGGCGCAGCTTCGGGATATTGATCTGCTGCCCGGCCGCCTGCTTGCCCAAACATTTGAAGAATCGTGAAGATGGCTCGCACAAAGAAAAGCTCCGATGCCTTGAGCAAAGCCAAGGCGCCAAAAGCGCCCAGGTCCATCGCATCGACGCAGTCGCTGTCCAGCTTCGTCAAGTCGATCTGCGACATCATGCGCCGGTCCAATTGCGCCAGTGCACTACAGTATGTGCCAGAACTGACCTGGATCCTGTTCCTGCGCATCCTCGACGCGCAGGAGGCTCGCGACCGAGAGGCCGCTGAGGCAGTTGGCAAACCATACACGCCAGCGTTGCGGGCGCCGTACCGCTGGCAGGACTGGGCGGCACCGACAGATCCAGCCGGCAAGTTGCTGACGCCAGAGGGCCAAGCGGTTGGCTGGAAGCGGGATCAGCTCAAGGCCAAGGTGGGCGACCTGTTCGGCTTCATCAACAAGGAACTGCTGCCCTATCTCCACGGCTTGGATGTCGTGCGCGAAGGGCCCAACGCCGGTCAGCTGAACCCCTCGGCGAGTCCGAAGCAGCGGGTGATTGGCCGCATCATGACGGCAGTCGAGAAGGTCCGTGTCGATTCAGAGACGGATTTCGCAAACATCCTCGACCTGGTGCACCAGATCAGTATCGACCACATCGACGATCGTCACTTCTTTACCCTGTCTCAGGTCTATGAGGACCTACTGTTGAAGATGGGCGAGAAGAATTCTGACGGTGGTCAGTTCTTCACGCCGCGGGAGGTCGTGCGGGCGATGGTGCGCACGCTCGATCCACAGTTGGGCGAGACCGTCTACGATCCCTGCTGCGGAACGGGCGGATTTCTGGCGCAAGCCTATGACTACCTGGCACGGGCGCTCGGCGATGGGGCATCAGCAACCGATCTTGAGCGTCTGAAGCACGACACCTTCTTCGGCCGGGAAAAGGAAAATCTCGTCTTTCCGATCGCGCTCGCAAATCTGGTGCTGCACGGAATCGACCAACCTAACCTTTGGCACGGCAACACGCTGTCGGGTGCGCCGACTTACGAAGGTCTGTTTGAAGCAGCCCCGACCACATTCGACGTGATCCTCACCAATCCTCCTTTCGGCGGAAAGGAAGGAAGAGAGGCGCAGAAGAATTACAGCTTCGAGACCAGCTCTACGCAGGTCCTGTTCGTCCAGCACATCCTATCCGACCTGAAGCAAGCCCTGGACGGCAAGCTTGGTGGCCGTTGTGCTGTGGTTGTAGACGAGGGCCTCCTGTTCCGGACGAATGAGACTGCCTTCGTGGAGACCAAGCGGAAACTGCTCGACGAGTGCGATCTCTGGTGCATCGTCAGTCTGCCCGGCGGTCTCTTTTCCACCGCCGGCGCCGGAGTGAAGACCAACCTCCTCTTCTTCACCAGGGGACAGAAGACTGAGCGTATCTGGTACTATGATCTGTCGCACGTGAAGGTTGGCAAGAAGACGCCGATGACCCTGGCGCACTTCGGCTGGGGCCCGAAGTTCGAAGTGCTCGAAGACGAGGATCTGCCAACCACGCTGGTGGGCGATTGGCGCGAGCAGGACGGTAACGCCGAGAAGCCGTTTCCGACCTTCGCTCGGCTGCTGGATCGTCGGGGCGCCCCAGAGGCGGATAGCGATTTCTCGTGGGTGATGGACTTTGCCGCTCGCCGCGCCAAGGCCCGCGAAGAGATGGCGCCCCACCTGGCAGAAGTGGAGCGCGCGAAGAGCGATGCTGTAGCGGTGAAGGAGCGGCTGGGCGTCCTGAGAAGGGCCGGCGGCAGCGACAAGGCTCTGGCTGAATGCCGTGAGCAAATTCTGACCGCGGAGAGGACTGCCCGCGAGGCCCAGGCCGCCGCGGACGCCATCGATGCCGCGACCTTTGATCTGAAAGCGGTCAATCCGCGAGCACGCGTTGAACGCGACACCCGGACCACTGCGCAGATCCTAGACTCGATCGCTGACCAAGGTCGTGTGGTAGCCGCTGCGCTAGCGAAACTGCGGGACCTGACGGGTTCTCTTTGATCGCCACCCCGGGTCGGATTCGAAAGGCGGTACCTGCTCACCTTGCATCATTGCTGGAGTTGCCCCCATCAAACCGGACATGCGGCTTGGGTTGCTGACTGCGCAGCGATGAACTCACGCGGCGAACGCATGCGCAAGCCGCTGTGAGGATGGATGGTGTTGTAGTCCTCG
>NZ_STGD01000018.1 GCF_005222755.1 Roseomonas sp. HF4 | reverse complement strand
GTCATGGACAAGCGGATAGCCGGGCAAGCCAACAAGCAGGTTGGGGGTCTGGAAATGCAGTCCATCCCATCGTTCCGACAACCAACGCTCGGCGATCCTCCCCCGTTCCAGGATGCAGTGTTCCCGCCCGCGCTTCGACAGCGCGTGGCTCATCGCGAGCCCAGCCTGGCCCCCGCCGATGATCAGCGTATCGATACGATCCACGACGGCGAGACTGCATCGTTTCCAAGCGCGGCGGCAAACACCTTCTCCGTATCCACCGGTCCACGGGGCGGTCGCTACCCTGGTGGGAGAGCCCGGGAAGGCAAAGCCCCCCTCGGAACGCAAAACCCCCGGGGCATCGCTGCCCCGGGGGTCCGCATCGTCACGCCGTAAGGCGCGCGGGTCTTATTCCTCGCCGGCCATCTCGCGCCGGCGGCGGATCGCCGCGCCCAGGATGTCGCCGAGAGACGCGCCGGAGTCGGCCGAGCCGAATTCCTTCATCGCCTCCTTCTCCTCCTCGATCTCCTTGCCCTTGATGGTCAGGGCCAAGCGGCGCGCGGCGCGGTCCACCGCGGTGACGCGCGCATCGACCTTCTCACCGATGGCGAACTTGTCGGGGCGCTGGTCGGTGCGGTCGCGGGCCAGTTCGGCGCGGCGGATGAAGCCCGTCAGCACCTCGTCGACCTTCACTTCGATGCCGTTCGTCTCGACCTTGGTGACCACGCAGGTGACGATGTCGCCCTTGCGCACGCGGTCGAGCACCTCGGCGGCCGGGTCGGCCTCGAGCTGCTTGATGCCGAGGGAGATGCGTTCCTTCTCGACATCGACGTCGAGCACCTTGGCCTTGACCACCTGGCCCTTGGTGTAGTGCTGCATCGCGGCCTCGCCGGCCTCGTCCCAGGACAGGTCGGACATGTGGACCATGCCGTCGATGTCCGGGCCGACGCCCACGAACAGGCCGAACTCGGTGATGTTGCGGATCTCGCCCTCGATGATCGAGCCCGGCGCGTGGGCCTCGAGGAACAGCTCCCAGGGGTTGCCCTGCGCCTGCTTCAGGCCGAGCGAAATGCGGCGCTTCGGTTCGTCCACGTCCAGGATCATCACGTCCACCTGCTCGGAGGTCGCGACGATCTTGCCCGGATGGACGTTCTTCTTGGTCCAGGACATCTCGCTGACGTGCACGAGGCCCTCGACGCCCGGCTCCAGCTCCACGAAGGCGCCGTAGTCGGTGATGTTCGTGACGCGGCCGGCGAACTTCGCGTTGACCGGGTACTTCAGCGCCACGCCGTCCCACGGGTCGGACATCAGCTGCTTCATGCCGAGGCTGATGCGCTGCGTCTCGCTGTTGAAGCGGATGACCTGCACCTTTACGGGCTGGCCGATGGTCAGCGCCTCGCTCGGGTGGTTGATGCGCCGCCACGCGATGTCGGTCACGTGCAGCAGGCCATCGACGCCGCCGAGGTCCACGAAGGCGCCGTAGTCGGTGATGTTCTTCACCACGCCGTCCAGGATCATGCCTTCCTTGAGGCCCTGGATCAGCTCGCTGCGCTGCTCGGCGCGCGTCTCCTCGAGTACCGCGCGGCGGGAGACGACGATGTTCCCGCGCGAGCGGTCCATCTTCAGGATCTGGAAGGGCTGCGGGCTGCCCATCAGGGGCCCGACGTCGCGCACCGGGCGGATGTCCACCTGCGAGCCCGGCAGGAACGCGACCGCGCCGCCGAGGTCGACGGTGAAACCGCCCTTCACGCGGCCGAAGATCACGCCGTTCACACGCTGCTGCGCGGTGAAGGACTTTTCCAGGTTCGTCCAGGCTTCCTCACGGCGCGCCTTCTCGCGGCTCAGCACAATGGAGCCGTCGCGGTCCTCGTAGCGCTCGACGAAGAGCTCGATGAGGTCGCCGGGCTTCACCTCGGCCTTCTGGCCGGGGGCGGCGAATTCCTTGAGGGGGACGCGCCCCTCGCTTTTCAGGCCGACATCGACGACCGCGACATCGTCATCCACCCGGATGACCTTGCCGGTGACGACCGAGCCGGCAAAGCCGGTGTCGGCGCCCAGGGTTTCGTCGAGAAGGGCTGCGAAATCCTCGCTGCCCGCGCGGTCGGCGGTGATGCTTGCCATGTAGTGCTGTGCTTCCCGGTATCGGCCCGCCGCGATGCGGCGGGAGATGCGGTCTGCGCGCCTGCCCAGCGGCAGGAACGACTTGGCCGGACGCGCCGTCAGCGGCAGCAGTCCCGGACCCGATGGGTGAGCGCGTTTCGGTCCGCCCGTCTCCGGCCCCCGGAAGGGGCACGCCTTTCCGAATCAGAAAGACACGGCGCCTTAGGCGCGCACAGGAAAAGAGTCAAGAAGAACGAGGTGACAAGGCGTCCCGGGCGTGGCTTCGGCGCCGCGCGCGCGCCTGCAGCCAGGCCACCACCAGCAGCAGCAGCACCGACAGCCCGACCAGCATCGCCGCCGCCGCCGCCGTCGTCAGGCTGATCTGGTCGTTGAGCCCGGCGAACATCTGCCGCGGCAGGGTGCGCTGCGCGGGGCCGGCGATGAACAGCGCCACCACCACCTCGTCCAGCGAGGTCGCGAAGGCGAAGACCGCCCCGGCCGCGACGCCGGGCGCGATCTGCGGCAGGCAGACACGGAGGAACGCCCGCACCGGCCCCGCCCCACAGGC
Organism: Roseomonas sp. HF4; assembly: GCF_005222755.1. GTDB lineage: Bacteria > Pseudomonadota > Alphaproteobacteria > Acetobacterales > Acetobacteraceae > Neoroseomonas. The sequence goes on along the minus strand of NZ_STGD01000018.1, from coordinate 91,578 downwards.
CGCCGCCGCGCGCAGCTGCACCGGGTCGAAGCCTTCCAGCGACGCCAGCACCGTCACCACAACGAAGGGCGCGCCGAGCGCGGCATGCGCGACGATCAGCCCGGCATGCGTCGCGACCAGCCCGACCGGCCCGAAGGCCAGCAGCAGGGCGACCGCCACCACGATGACCGGCACCACCATCGGCGCCAGCACCACACCGAGCGCCACGGCCCGCGCCGCGCCGCGCATCCGCCACAACCCGAAGGCGGCCGGCGTGCCGAGCGCCGTCGCGAGCGCCGACGCCGCGCCGCCGACCAGCAGCGAGTTCCACAGCGCCGGCAGCCAGAAGTCGGACGCGAAGAAGTCCCGATACCAGCGCAGCGATACCCCCGGCAGCGGATAGAGCAGGAAGGAACCCGCCGAGAAGGACAACGGCAGGATCGCCACGATCGGCGCCAGGAGGAACAGCGCCGCCAGCACCCCCGCGCCCCACAGCAGCCCGCGCCCCATCACGCCGCCCCCGACCGGCGGAACCCGGCCAGCCGCCCGTACAGTGCGACGCAAAGCCCGACCGCGGCCAGCAGCAGGATCGAGAGCGCCGCCGCCAGGCCCCAGTTCACGCTCCGCGTCGCGTAGAAGCCGACGAACCAGGCGAGCATCTGGTCGTTCGGCCCGCCAAGCAGCGCCGGCGTGACGTAGAAGCCGAGCGCCTGGATGAACACCAGCAGGCACCCCGCCCCGATCCCTGGCAGGCAGAGCGGCAGCGTCACCCGCAGGAACGCCCACCAGGGCGCGGCGCCCAGCGACGCGGCCGCGCGCGGCAGGAATGGGTCGAGCGCGCGGAAGGCCGCCACCAGCGGCAGCACCATGAAGGGCAGCAGGATATGGACCATCGCCAGCACCACGGCGAAGCGGTTCAGCATCAGCGGCAGCGGCGCCTCGATCAGCCCCATCGCGGCCAGCGCGGCATTGACCAGGCCCTCGCGCTGCAGAAGCACCATCCAGGCCGCGGTGCGCACGACCAGCGAGATCCAGAAGGGCAGCATCACCGCGGCCAGCAGCAGCGTCGCCGGCCAGCCGCGCGCGGTCGCGATCAGCCAGGCGAGCGGCCAGCCGAGCAGCAGGCAGCAGCCCGTCACCAACAACGAGATCCAGAGGCTGCGCGCCAGCACCGCGCGGAAGATGCGCTGGTCCTCGGGCACGGGCGCGACGCTGCCCGTGGCGTCCCGCCGGAGGTCGAGCGCCGCCAGGAGATGGAACGCCGAGAGCGGCCCGGCGGCGTGGCGGATGGCGCCCCAGGCCTCGGGGTCGGCCCACTCCCCGCTGGCGGCGAGAACGGCGTCGCGGGCCGGCCCCTCGAACGGGGCGGCGACGCGGCGGGCCGTCGTGGGCAGCAGGCCGCGGAAGCCCGGGCGGTCGGCGTTGAGCCGCGCCGCCGCCCGGGCGAGGCCCGTCGGGTTGCCCGCCCGTGCCGCCCGCAGGTCCGCGACCAGCGCGGCGAAGGCCTCCTCCCCCGGCGTGGCGGTGCCGTCCCAGGCGGCGAGCGCGGCCACGGTGCGCGGCAGCACGGGCGCGACCTCTGTGTCCGTGACGCCGCGCCAGAGGAAGGCGCCGATCGGCGCGACGAAGGTCGCCAGCAGGAACAGCAGCAGCGGCGCGGTCAGGAGCGCCGCGCCGGGGCGGCTCATGCGCGGCGGAAAGGGGCTTCGCCGCCCTCCGCGTCCCCCGCCATCACGTGTCCATATCGTGGGCGCGGCGCGCCGCCGGCCGGCCCGCACGGCGTCCGGGGGAGCCGTGCGGACCCGGCCGGGCGCGCCGCGTGCCGGCGCCCCTGGGGCTCGCGACCTCCGGCGCGGCGGGCCGGACGGGCGGCGCCGCTCAGCGCGACACCCATGCGTTGAACCGCTGCGTCAGCCGGTCGAGGTTGTCCAGCCAGAACCGGTCGCTGACGTGCAGCGCCCCGGCCAGGTTCTGCGGCGCCGTCGGCAGTTGCGCCAGCAGCGCCGCCGGCAGGCGTTCGTTCGCGCTGCGGGCCGTGACGCCGTAGGGGATGCGCGGCGGCAGCGCGGCCTGCACCTCCGGCTTGCCCGCGAAGGCGAGGAATTCCAGCGCCCGCGCCCGGTTCGGGCTGCCCTTCATGATCACCCAGGAATCGAGCGTGTAGAGGTTGTTGGTCCAGACGATCGCGAAGTCACGCCCCTCGGCCTCGTTCGCCGCCGCGATCCGGCCGTTGTAGGCGCTGGTCATAGCGACCTCCCCGGTCGCCAGCCATTGCGGCGGCTGGGCGCCGCGCTCCCACCAGGCGAGGTCGGGCTTGACGGCGTCGAGCCGCCGGAACGCGCGGTCGACGCCCGCCGGCGTGCCGAGCACGGCATAGACCTGGTCGGGCGGCACACCGTCCGCCATCAGCGCGATCTCGAGCGTCGTCTTCGGGCCGCGGCGCAGGCCGCGCTTGCCGGGGAAGCGCGCGGTGTCGAGGAACTCGGCCCAGTTCACCGGGCCGTTCGGGGTGCGCGCGCGGTCATGGGCTAGCACGAAGGAATAGAGGATGGCGCCGACGCCGTGATCGTGAACCGCCTGCGGGATATAGGCGTCCCGGCCGCCGATCGCGGACCAGTCGAGCGGCTCGAACAGGCCTTCCTCGGCGCCGATCAGCAGTTCCTCGGATTCCACCTGCACCACGTCCCAGGTATTGGCGCCGGAGGCGATGCGGGAGCGCAGCACGCCGACGCCGCCGTCCCAGGTTTCCTCCAGCATCCGGGTGCGGGTCTGCTGCTGGAAGGGCCGGAAGAAGACCTCGCGCTGCGCGTCCTGGTAGGCGCCGCCCCAGGAGACCACCGTCAGGTCCCGCCCCTGCGCGCGCGCGGCTTGCGGCAGCGCGGCGGCGGCAAGCGCGCCCTGGAGGATGGTGCGGCGGTCCATGATGCGTCTCCTGTGCCCGGGCAGGACAGACTAGACCCGCGGCGCCGCCTCGCGAAAGGCGAAGGCGGCACCCTCCGGCCAGGCGATGGCGGCGGGGCCGCCGGGATCGGGCAGGGCGCCGGCGCCCGCCGGGCGCTTGGCCAGCACCTCCCCGCCGTCGCCGAAAGCAAGCCGCAGCCGGACATGGTCGCCGAGGAAGATCGCCTCCTGCAGCGTTGCCGGCCAGGCGCCGCCGCCGAGGTCCGACGCCGCGACCCCCGCCACGGCAACCCGTTCCGGCCGGACGGCGACGACGCAGCCTTCACCGGGGCCGCCGCAATCCGCAGCCTGCGCCGGCACCAGCGGGCCGCAATCCAGGCGCACCAGGCATTCGTCGCCGTCGCGCTCCTGGATCGTGCCGCGCAGCAGGTTGTTCTCGCCCACGAAGCCGGCGACGAAGGCGTCGGCCGGGCGCTCGTACAGCATGCGGGGGGCGGCCAGTTGGCGGACGCGCCCGCCTTCGAAGACGGCGATGCGGTCGGACAGCGTCAGCGCCTCGGCCTGGTCGTGCGTGACATACATCATCGTCACGCCGAGGCGCCGGTGCAGATGGCGGATCTCGAGCTGCATCTCCTCCCGCAGCGCCTTGTCGAGCGCGCCGAGGGGTTCGTCGAGGAGCACGATCGGCGGCTCGAACACCAGGGCGCGGGCCAGCGCGACGCGCTGCTGCTGCCCGCCCGAGAGTTCCGAGGGGCGGCGCTCCGCCAGCCCTTCGAGCCGGACCATGGCGAGCGCGCGCGCCACCCGCGCGTCCCGATCCGCCCGGCCGACCCCGCGCACCGAAAGCGGGAAGCCGACATTCCCCGCGACATCCATGTGCGGGAACAGCGCGTAGGACTGGAACACGACGCCGATGCCGCGCCGGTGCGGCGCCAGCCGCGCGATGTCCCGGCCTTCCAGCAGGATGCGCCCGGCCGACGGCGCCTCGAACCCCGCCAGCATCATCAGCGTGGTGGTCTTGCCCGAGCCCGAGGGGCCGAGCAGCGTCAGCAATTCCCCGCGCGCGATGTCGAGGTCGAGCGCCTCCACCGCGGCGGGCCCGCCGGCGCGCCAGGTCTTGCGCACGCCTTGGAAGCGCACCAGGGGATCGGCCATGGCGATACCTCCGGCGCGGCGCGGTCGCTTGTCAACGCCCGGCCGCGCCGGTAACGCCGCCCGGGACCGACAGGAGACGCCGCCATGACAGAGACCGCCGACCCCAGCCTGATCGCGCGGCGCGAGGGCATCGCGGGGACGCTGCTGATGAACCGGCCGAAGGCGCTGAACGCCCTGACGCTTGAGATGATCCGCGACTTCGCCGCCGCCATCGCCGCCTGGAAGGACGACCCGGAGGTGCGGCTGGTCGTGCTGGAAGGCGCGGGCGGGCGCGCCTTCTGCGCCGGCGGCGACGTGCGGGCCGTGCGGGCTTCCGCCATCGCCGGCGACCGCGCGGCGGTCGAGGCCTTCTTCGCGGAGGAATACGCGGTCAACACGGGCATCGCCGCCTTCCCCAAGCCCTGGGTCAGCCTGATCGACGGCGTCTGCATGGGCGGCGGCATCGGCGTCGCGGTGCACAACGGCCCGCGCGTCGTGACCGAGCACGCGCTGGTCGCGATGCCCGAGACGGCGATCGCGCTGTTCCCCGATGTCGGCACCTCCTACGTGCTGCCGCGGCTGCCGGGCGCCATCGGCACCTGGCTGGCGCTCACCGGCGCGCGGCTGACCGGCGCGGATGCCGTCCATGCGGGGCTGGCCACGCATTTCGTGCCGCGCGCGCGGCTGGCCGACCTGCGCGCCGCGCTGGTGACCGAGGGCGCCGAGGCCGTCGCGCGCTTCGCCGAGGCGGCTCCGGAGGCCTCCTTCGCCGCGCAGCGCGATGCGATCGACCGCTGCTTCGGGCAGGCGAGCGTGGCCGCGATCCTGGCGGCGCTCGACGCCGAGGGCACGGAATGGGCGGCGGCACAGGCCAGGATCCTGCGGCGGATGTCGCCGACCTCGCTCTGCGTGTCGCTGGAACTGCTGCGGCGCGGCGCGGAGCAGGACCTGACGGCGTGCCTTGCCACCGAACTGGCGCTGACCCGCGTCGTGGTGAACGACCACCCGGATTTCGCCGAGGGCGTGCGGTCCGTGCTGGTGGACAAGGACGGCGCGCCTAGCTGGCAGCCGGCGCGGATCGAGGATGTCGATCCGGCCGCCATCGCGGGGATGTTCGGGGGTAGGTGAACCTCCCCTGGGGTTCTTCTTTCGCCGAAACGTCGAGCATGGCGGCGAGGCGTGAGGCAAGGGTGTCTTCCCCGGGGGCCAGATCGGCCCCGCCGGCCTTGAGCATCGCCATCAGGGTGCCGGTCAGTTCGATGCCGGGCGGCGCGCCAGCTCCCGTCGGGCGGCGAGACGACGATGCTGTCGATCAGCGCGCGGGCGGCCTCGAGCGTTTCGGCGCCGCCCTCGGCGGCGCTGGGCGCGTCGCTCGACGCGACAGCGCCGGGGACGAAGCGCATCGAGACCAGGCGTGCCGAGGCGCCTCGCGCCGTGCTGCTCGGTCTTGCTCGCGGTCGCTTCCGTTCGGCGGCGGACGAGGTTGCGACGACCGATCACCGTGCGCTCTATCGCAGCTGGACGATCGCGCGGTCGACGCCGCTTTCCAGCGCGGCCTTCGATCGCCTGGCCGCGCGCCTCTCCCGCGGGGCGATCCGCGCCAAGGGCTTCGTGCAGATGGCCGAGGCGCCCGACATCCGGCGGCTGTACCAGCAGGTCGGTACGCGCTGGGCGCTGTCCAGGGAAGGCGCCTGGCCGGAGCGCAGTGGGCGCACGCGCATCGTCGCCATCGGGCTTGCGGCGGAACACGCGGCGGCAGGAACCGGGCGCGCCGCGCCGGCTGCGGAGACATTCGGGACCGTCGCGGGGGAGACCGCGTGATCGTCGCTCGAGGCGATGGGTGGAGGCAGCGACGGCCTTCCTGGCCCATTGCGCGGGCACGATCTCGATCGAGGGTCCTCAGGGCGTGCGCGGCGATCGGCGATCGGCGCGGTGGGCGCCCCACTGCTTCCCGCATTCGGCGCGACCCGCAACCGCCCCGGACGCGGCTGCGGCACCCCAATGCGGCGAGGCGTCCCGGCGCGCTGGTCCTGGCGCGGGCCGCAGCGGGTAACGCCTCTGGCCTGCTGGCCCTGTGGTGGCACTCACGCCGGGTGCTGCGTGATGTGCTGGATCATCGAGGACGACACCCGCTCCGGCATCTGGTCCGGCGCGTAATGCCCGACACCGGGAAGAACCTCGAACCGGTATGGCGCGTTCACGAATGCAGCGGTGCCTTCGGCGGCCATGCGCCCGACGGTATCGTCGGCATCGCCCCAGATGAACAGGGTCGGCACCTCCACGGCACCGATCTGGCGATACACCTTCCCGCGCGCCCGATACCACGCGAGCGCCGCCTCCATGGCTGGCCGCGTGCCCAGGACCGCAAGATGCTTCTCGGTCGCCAATGGCGGAACGCCATTCGCCGCATGTCGGACCCGGATCCACGCGGCGTCGTTCGCGAGCAGCATGTCGGCGGCGCCCAGGTCCTGGAACGCCTTGTGATGCCGCGATCGCTGCGGCTGCTCGGGATCCTCCGCGAGGGCCTGCGCAAACGCCGCCGGATGCGGCCGCGACAGCATCGTCAGCGATGCCAGGCGTTCGGGAAAGCGGAACGCGATGTCCCAGGCCAGGCTGCCGCCCCAATCATGCCCGACGAGATGAATGCGGCGATTGCCGTGACCCATGGCCGAGACCAGGGCCAGGGCGTCGCCGATCAGCAACTCGATGTCGTAGTTCGCGAAGTGCGCAGGATCCGGACGTGCGCCGGCGGAGTATCCTCGCTGATTGGGCGCCGCGGCCAGGAACCCCGCAGCGGCAAGCGCAGGCAGCTGTGCGTCATAGAGATGGCGCGAGACGGCAAAGCCGTGCAGCAGCAGGACCAGAGGCGCCTCGGGCGCGCCCGCGACGGACACGTCGAAGACGAGCCCGGGCTGCAGCTCGATCCGGCGATCTTCGATCACAGCGTTTCCTCCCTTGCGGCAGCCCTGGGCCTGCACGGGCCACATTGCAGCAGATCGCGCCCTGACACGCGACCCGCCCGCTGTTCACCACCGACCGATCCTTCCGGATGGAAGCGGTTCGGATCCGGACGCGCGTTCTCCGGAGGTTGCTCCGGCGCCCCAGGCGCGAAGCCCGTGCAGGCACCGCTGCCCGCGCGTTCGTGACGCGAACGGGTGGTGATGCCAGCCTCCGTGGCCTGGCGCCTCACGCGCTGTGGCCGCCTGGACTTGCCTGGCGTGTCACCCCGCCTCGAGCACATCGGCCGGCCAGACCCGTTCGAAGCGGGCGCCGGCCTCGTGCTGCACGGACCGCACGCTCGCCGCGTCGGCCGCCTCGTATTCGCAGACCATGCGCCGGCGGTCCTCCGACCAGAAGCTCCGCAGCCAGCGGACGCCGTAGAGCTCCAGGCAGGGCGCCATCCGGCGCTCGACCTCGCTGAGCTCGTCGCGGGTCAGCGGCGGCTCGAAGCTGCGCTCGACGATGAAGCGGGTCATGGCTCATCTCCTCCGGGTTCGTGGACGCGCGGCAGCCTGCCCGGCGGGCGTGGGAGCCACCGTGGGAATGGCGGAGCCAGCCGCCGCGGCCCGCGCCAGCGTGGCGCGCGCGGCCGCCGCCTCCCCCCCGCGCCCGACGGCCGCGGCGGCGGACAGCGCTTCCGCGGCCGCTGCCTGCGCCGCCTCGACCCGCCCGGCGCTGAGATGGTGCCCCGCCGCCGCGTTCAGCGCGTAGGCAAGGTAGCCCTTGTCGTCCACGGCGCGCAGCCGCGCGATGGCCGCGTCGAGCCGACCCTCGGCGCCGGGCGCATCGGCGCGCAGCGCCGCCAGCGCCCCGAGCGCCTCGGCGAACGGCGCATCCTCCCCCATGCGCGCGGCGACCTCGGAAATTTCAGTGCACAGGCTTTCCACTTCCGCCAGCCGCCCCTCTTCGAGGCTCACCACGGCGAGCCAGGTCAGGCATTTGTATTCGCGCCATCGATCGGCCGAGCGCCGGGCGAGCGCCAGCGCGCGCCGCATGAACGGTGCCGCGTCCACCAGCCTCCCGTTCCGGCGCGCGAGCAGGCCGAGGCCCCAGTCGAGCTCGCACATCTCCAGTCCCAGCGAGCTGGCCAGCACCTGCGCCTCGTCGAGCAGCGCGCCGGCCTGCTCGACCTCGGTCTCCAGTTCCAGCAGGCAGCGCGCCGTGTTCGCGAGCTGTCGCGCATGGACCCGGAGGTCAGCGGCGCCTCGCCCCGCCGCGGCCGCGCGCACCGTGCTCTCCCGCGCGCCATCGGCGTCGCCGGCCTGCTGATGCAGCACGGACAGCAGGTAATGGCCGGTCGCCGCGGCAGTCGCGGCGCCGTCGGCCTCGGCCGCCGCGGTCGCCCGCGCCACGGCATCGGCGAGGTCCGGCACCCGCCGCAGGCCGGGACCCGTGCCCGCGAGCACCCTGATCCTCAGCAGGCCGATGCGCGCCTCGGCTGCATCCGGCCCGGGCGACGACAGGCGGTCGAGATGCCAGAGGCCGCGATCGGCGAAGCCGCCGGCCTCCGCCTGGGCGAACAGCCGCAGGCAGCGTTCGCCGGCAAGGATGCAGGCCCGCAGGGCCATCGCGTCGTCACCGCAGAGCGCCGCGTGCCGCGCCAGCTCGCCGGCCGCGCTGTCGTCCGAGCCGGAAGCGGCCTCAAGCAGGCGCGCGATCCGGCGGTGGAGCAGTCGCCGGCGGGGCTGCGAGATGGTGCGGTAGACGGCCTGGCGCAGCAGGTCGTGGACGAAGTCGCAGTCCTCGGTGCCCGCCCGGAGGATCCCGCGACGCTCGAGCTCCTCGATCAATGTGGCGAGCTCCGGCGCCGCGATGCCTGAGGCCTGCCCCAGCAGCTCCGGATCGCAGGCTCGGCCGAGCGCGGCCGCCCAGGCCAGCAGGTCGCGCGCGCCGGGCGTCAGCCGCGCAAGCTGACCGGCGATGACCGCATCGAGCGCCCGCGTCGTCTGCCCAGGCTGCGCCGTGCCATCGCGCCCCGCACGCGCGAGTTCCAGCGCGAGAAACGGATTGCCCGCGCTGTCCGCGAAGACCGGAGCGGCATCGAGCACCGGGGCCACGGCGCGCACCAGCTCCTGGGTTTCCGCCATGTCGAGCGGCCCGAGCGGCATCTCGGTCAGACGCTCCGCGCGCTGCTGCGCGAGGACCACGCGAGAGGCGGCGGCGTTGTCCTCCAGCTCCCCCGGACGCGCGGCGCAGGCGATGAGGAGCCGTGACGCCATGGCCCCTTCGCGCAGCACGAAATGCAGCAGCGACGCCGATGCCTCGTCCAGCCATTGGACGTCGTCGAGCAGGAGCACGGCAGGGCGCCGCGCGACGAGGTGCCGAAGCAGCGCCACGACCGCGTCGAACAGGCGCGACCGGTCCGGGGTCCGCTCGCCGGCCGGGGCCCCGGGGCAAGCCCCGGGGCGCAGCGGCGCGAGGTCGAGGCGCAGCGCCTCGGGAACCTCTGCCGCCGGAACGGCGCGCAGGGCATCGATCCAGATGCCGAAGGGGCGACCCACCTCGGCCTCGAAGGCGCGGCCGCCCAGGACGCGGCCGCCGACCAGCGCCATGCGTTCGGCCAGGTGCGCGAGCAGGCGGCTCTTGCCAATGCCCGGCTCGCCGGTGAGGAGCAGGACGCGACGGGCATGCCCGTCGACGGCGGCCGCGACCTCCGCATCCAGCAGGGATCGCTCGGCCGCGCGCCCGACCAGGGGCGGCATCGTGACCTCCACGGAGGGTTCGTCCCCGGCACCGTGAGGCATGTCCTGCACGACCGGCGGTGCGGCGACCGGTCGCGACGCCAGCGCGCGCCGCGCGCGCTCAAGCTCGCCGGAGGCAGCGCCGAACTCCGCCAGTAGCACGCCACGGGCGTGGTCGTGGTGCGCGAGCGCGTCGCGCCGGCGCCCGAGCCGCCCCAGCAGCCGGACCACCGCCGCGTGCCCGGCCTCGGAGAGCGGGTCCGCCGCCACCAGGGCGCGGGCATGGCCCAGCGCTTCCTCCGGATCGTCGTCGAGGCGCTCCACCAGTGCACCGAGCAGGGCGAGCCGCGTCGCGCTGGCCGCCTCCCGCTCGGCAAGGCACCAGGCGTGGAAGCGGTAGCAGCCAGGCAGGTCGAGACCGTCGAGGAACTCGCCGCGGAACAGCCCGACGGCCGCGCGCAACGCGTCGGTCGGCGTGGCGGCGATGCCGCCCTTCAGCAGCCCCTGCACCGCACGGAGGTCGATGGCGGCGCCGCCGGCTTCGAAGGCGATGCGCTCCCGGTCCGCACGCAGGCGGATCGCGCCGGCATCGTCGAGCAGCGGTCGGATGCGGCTCAGGCTCCAGCGGAGTTCGGCACGCGGGTCGTCGGGGCCGTCCCACAGGAGGTCGCAGAGCCGCTCGCGCCGGTGCGTATCGGCGGTGGCGATGAGATAGCCGAGCAGCGCGCGTGTCTTCCTGGACGCCGGGAGTTTCGCCGCCTTTCCGTCGCGCAGGAGCTCCAGCTCGCCCAGCAGGCGAATGCGGAGGCCATCACTTGCCATGGTTGCCGGCCTTGTTCGGCCCCACGGATTCCAACGCCCATTCCCACGGGCGCGTCCACGGCGCGACCGCAGCCTAGTACACGAGGTCGCGCACCGCGAATCCGGATGGTCCGGCGCAGGGCGACGACCCCGGGAGGCAGATCATGAGCACCTTCGATCCGGTGAAGTACAAGCAGACCACGCGCGAACAGTGGCAGACCGCCGCGCCGGCCTGGGACGCATGGGGGCCGTTCCTCCGCGAATGGCTCGGTCCGGCAACCGAGCTGATGCTCGACCTGGCAGAGATCGGATCCGGCCAGCGCGTGCTGGACGTGGCCGCCGGCGCCGGCGACCAGACGCTGCAGATCGCCGCGCGCGTCGGCCCCGAAGGGCACGTGCTCGCCACTGATATCGCGCCGGCCATCCTCGAATTCGCCGCGGAGAACGCACGGCGCGCCGGCTTCGCCAATGTCGGGACCCGCGCGATGGACGGCGAGGCCCTCGACGTGCCGGAGGGGACCTTCGATGCCGTGGTTTCGCGCGTCGGCCTGATCTACTTCCCCGACCGCGCGGCCGCACTCGCCAGCATGAAGCGGGCCCTGCGGCCGGGCGGGCGCGTCGCCGTGATCGTCTACGGGCCGGCCGGGCGCAACGGCTTCTTCTCGGTGCCGGTCTCGATCATCCGTCGCCGCGCCGGGCTTCCGCCGCCGCTGCCCGGGCAGCCCGGCCCGTTCAGCCTGGGCGGCGAGGGCGTGCTCGAAGGCGAACTCCGCGCCGCGGGCTTCGAGGACGTGGTCTGCCGGCGCATGGAGGCGCCGCTGCGGATGGCTTCGGCCGCCGACTGCGTGCGCTTCGAGCGGGAGTCGTTCGGCGCCCTGCACCAGATGCTCGGCGGCCTCGACGAGGCAGGCCGGACCGCGGCCTGGGTGGAGATCGAGGAGGCGCTGCGCGGGTTCGAAGGGGCCGGCGGCTTCGTGGGCCCGTGCGAACTGGTCGTGGGCGTCGGGCGGGCCTGACGGGGCAAGAACCGATGCCCGGTCGATACGGCTGGCCCACCCACAATGGGCCAGCCTCGGAGAGTTATCGCCCACGGCTCTTTTCCCGGATTGGTGGGACGAACCGGGCGTGCGGTGCGGGCGCCGGCGATCCGAGGCGCGTTCGGCATCGGCCGTTACGCGCCGCCTGCGCCTCACGCGTGAACTCGTCCACCACGCACAGCATCCGGAACGTCCGCCCGTCCCAGGTCCGGTCTTCGACGACGTCGTACGCCCAGACATGGTTCACCCGCTCCGGCCGCAGCCGGATGCAGGACCCGCCCACCAGCCACAGCCTGCCGCGTTTCGGCTGCCGCTGCGGCACTATCAGCCCCTCCCGACGCCAGATCCGCCCCATCCCTTTTTCGGTTCACTGCCCAGCCCGCGTTTCTGAGCAAGGCCCTGATCCAGCGATAGCCGTACCGGCCGTATTGAAGTTGAAGTTGCCCTGCTTCCTTGGACGGTTTGCGGGGAGTGGTCAGTCCTTCATGAGCGTCTTCCTCGCTTCGGATTCGATGGACGAGAGGTAGCCGATGACCCTGCCATCTGGGCCCGCGCTTGCCGCCAAGGCGGTGCGCGACTGGCCCAGCCAAGAGGGCGTGAGGACGCTGTTCATCGAGCCCGGTAGCCCTTGGGAGAACAGTTAGATCGGCATGACGCCAGGGGCACGAAGGTTCCGCCTTCGTGCGCCTTGGATGAAGGGCTGCCCACCGGGCCGCGGGTCGGGGCTTCGCGCGCAGGGCGTCAGATCCTGAGCCACCAGCGTCGCGTCGCCGCCAGCGCGACCAGGCCCGCCACGCCCATCGCCGCCGTCGCCGCCGGCGCGCCCACCGCCTCCGCCAGCGCGCCCAGCGCCAGGAAGCCGACCGGCCCGAGGCCGATGCAGACCGACAGCAGGCCGAGCACCCGGCTGCGCATCTCGGCCGGCGTCGCCAGCAGGACCAGCGTCGGCTGCATGATGGCGAAGCCTGCACCGCCGACGCCGGTCAGCACCAGCGCCAGGCCCGCCAGCACGGGGTCGGTCGCCAGGGCGAAGGCGGTCAGCATCGCAAAGTACAGCGCGATGCCGCCGATATAGATCGCGCGGTACTGCGCCGGCTTCGCCAGCACCGCGATGGCCGTCGCGCCGAGCAGCGCGCCCACGCCGTCCATGCCGGCCAGCACGCCGATGCCCGTCGCCTCCAGCCCGAGCCGGTCCTGGCCGATCACGGGGATCATGCTGGTGAAGGGCCAGCCGAACAGGTTGAACAGCAGCGTCACCAGCAGCGTGGCGAACAGGCGCGGTTCGCGGCGGAGGAACAGGAAGCCCTCGGCGATGCTGGCGAGCACCGAGGGCGACACGGCCCGGGCCGGCGGCGCGGCCGGCAGGCGCAGCACAGCGACCAGACCGGGCAGGTAGACCACGACGCTCAGCAGGAAGGCGCCCTCCAGCCCGGCGGTCGCCAGCAGCGCGCCGCCCAGCGCCGGGCCCGCCATGCGGCTGGCATTGTTGGTGCCGACATCGATCGACATCGCGGCACCCATGCGCGCCGGCCCCGCCACCTGGCCGAGCATGGCGCGCCGCACCGGGTTGTCGGAGGCCCAGGCGACGCCGTTCATGAAGGACGCCACCGCGAGGTGCCAGACCTGCACCGCGCCGGCCAGCGCCAGGGCACCGATCGCGGCCGATGTCGCGACCTGCGAGAGCATGATGAGCAGCAGCGCGCTGCGCCGGTCCATCCGGTCCGCCGCCACGCCGAGGAAGGCGCCGAACAGCCCCATCGGCAGCAGGCGGAGCATGGTGAGCATGGCCACGACGAACGCCGAGCCCGTCGCGGCATAGGCGAAGACGCCGACGACCAGCATCTCGAGCCAACGGACGACGAAGATGCTGAGGCCCGCGGTCCAGAGACGCAGGAAGTCGCGGTCGCGGAAGAGGGAACGCCAGGGGGCGTCAGGCATGGAAGGTCGGCGGAGGGAAACGTCCCCCGAACCCCCTCCCTTCCTTGGCTTCGGGCGCAGACCCTGGAGGGTGGGGTCCCGGATGCCGAAGGCGGTCGAATGGGGTTCGCAGGGCGGAGACCTCTCTCGCCTCGGCCCTAGTCGACATTCCCCGGATAGCCGGCCGATATGGTCATCGAGTGGTGAGCGTATCGGCGATCCGGCGGTTCTTGCAACGGTGACGGCGCCCGGATGGCGCACGCGTCGGGTCTGACTGGTCGATGGTCGCTGTTTGTTCTGCACAGGTGGATCCATCCGCGCGCCCCCACCCCTCTCGGGCTTCCTGACGCCGGCGCCGGCTGTCAGTCTCCAGGTTGCAAGGAAGGTCGAGGGCGCGCGGGCGCCCGCGGACGTCGCGCGGCGACGACGACGGGACCCGTGGAGGCGAGAAGTCTCCCTCTTCCTCCGCTTCCTGACGCAAGGGGGGACGCGATGCTGAAGGTCTGGGGCCGGGTGAACTCGGTCAATGTGAAGAAGGTGCTCTGGATCCTCGACGAGCTCGGCACGCCGCATGAACGCGCCGATGCCGGCATGGAGCACGGCGTGGTGGACACGCCGGAATACCGCGCCATGAATCCGAACGGCCGCGTGCCGACCATCGAGGATGACGGCTTCGTGCTGTGGGAATCGAACTCGATCCTGCGCTACCTCGCGATGAAGCACGGCAGCGCGCTCTATCCCGCCGACCCGGCGGCGCGGGCGAGTGCCGACCGCTGGATGGACTGGCAGCTCTCGACCCTCTCCGGCGCCGAGCGCAACCTGTTCTGGGGCATGGTGCGCACGCCGGCCGACAAGCGCGACATGGCTGCGGTGATGGCGGCGATGAAGGCGGGCGGCGCCTGCTGGTCCATGGTCGACGCCTGGATCGCGCGGCATGGCGGGCCGTATCTCGACGGGCCGACGATGACGATCGCCGACATCGTGCTCGGCTGCTACGCGCGGCGCTGGTTCGGGCCGGAGGTGCGCGTCGAGGGCATGCCGCGGTTCCCGACGCTCGAGGCCTGGTTCGCGACGATCGCGGAGCGGCCGGGCTTCCGGCGCTGGGTGGCGCCGCCGCTGAGCTGACGCCGCCGGGGCGCCCGCCCCTTTGCTGTGGATCAAGGTCCCGTGAAGTCCATTCGGACATCCTTTCCTAATTTCGGGGAAGGAGTCGTCTCATGGCGCGGGCAGGCTGCGTGCAGCGGCGGGTGTCGCGGGGGCGCCGTGCCGCCTTCGCCGCGACGGCGGTGCTGGCGGGGTGTTCCACGGTCGCGCGCGACGCGGCGGTGGTGCGCGGCTTCCAGTTGTCGGAGGTCGCCGGGCAGACCGGCATCGTGCTGCTGCGCGTCGTCGGCGCCGACGGCACGGGGGCCGGCGCGATCTCCCCGCGCGCGGAACTCTGGAACATGGACACGGGGCAGCGCCTGGCAGGGCCGGGGCGCTACCGGCCGCCAGGAGCGCCCGCCGAGGCAGGCTGGCGGCACGAGGGTCCGCTCCCCGCGGGGCGCTACTTCCTGCGGCTCGCGACGCCGGACCCGCGCGACGCGACGCCGGCGGACCTGACCTTCACGGTTCCGGCGCCTTCGCCGCCGGTCCTCTACGTGGGCACCTTCCGCTTTGCCTGCGAGGCCAATGCCGCCTGCCGCTTCGACCGCGCGCCGCTCGACCAGTCGGACGAGGCGCGGGCGCTGGTGGCGGCGGACGTGGCCGCCGCCGGGCCGCCCACGACCCGCCTGGCGCGGCCCTACCCCGCCGCGCTGGCGGCCAGCGGCCTGCCGCGCCCGGTGACGCCGGAGATCCGCGTGGACAGCCGCCTCTGGCTCGCGGCGATCGACTGGAATGCCGTCACGTCGCAAGGCGCCCTGCCCGCGCCGCCGGACCAGGTCCCCGCCGAGCCCCGCAGCGACCTGGAGCCCTGGTCCGGGGAGGAGTCGCTCGTCTCGACGTCGAATATGGGCGGACAGATCGGCGGCGCCATCGGCGGCGGGCTCGGCGCCGCGGCGGGCGCGGGCAGCATCTTCGCCCTCGGCGCCATGGTCGCCATCCTCGTCGTGGTTGTGCCAACGGTGCTGATCGCGCGCGCCATCGCCGAGGACCAGCGCAATCGCCGCACCGCCGAGGAGGCCCGCCGCACCGCCGAGGCGCTCCGCGCCGCCGCCCTCGCGCAGGAGCAATGGGGCCCCTGCGCCGCCGGCATCGCCGCGACGCTGGCACCCGACAACGTGGAGCGCCATCTGCGCGTGACCCTGTCGCCACAGCGCCAGGCCGGTCGCGGCGCGGCGCTGCCGGGGCCATGGGAGGCGACGGTGTCGCGCGTCATCTTCCGCCAGTGCGGCGCCGCGCCCGACCGCCACGGGGTCGAGGTCGCGACGCGCTGGACGGCGCGCCGCGCGGGAGAGGCCGACCCCGCCTTCGATATCGCCTTCGCGCGCAGCGTCGCGGAGGCGGACCCGGATCCGCGCCTCGTCCATTCCCGCCCGCCGCCCTGGGAACTGCCGGTGGCGAGCGCGGCGGCGTGCCGGCCGCTGGCCGCGTATTGCGGTGCGGGCGGATCGGCGCTGCTGCTGGAGGAGGTGCTGCGCGGCGTGACGGAGGCGCGCGATGCGATCGCGACGACACGGTAGCTTCTTCCACGCCGGTCTCGTCGCGACGGCAGCGCTCGCCGCCTGTGCGCCGCCGCGAGTACCGGTCGAACTGACGCCGCACGACCTGCAGCGCGCCTCCTCTCGCGGCGAGGTCCTCGTCCTCGCGCGGTTCCATCGCGCCGACACGGGGGAGGGGATCTTCGTCGGCGGGCAGACCGCCTCCGTACCCGCCATGGTCACGCGCATGGAGGACGGGCGCACGCAGCGCTTCGGTACCACCACGGCCTGGTCCCCCGCCGGCGCCCGCGGCTGGGTGCTGCAAGCCCTGCCGCCCGGAAGCTGGTACATGACGCTCGGCGGGGGCAACCAGCAGAACGACGGGCGCGCCTTCACCTTCATGGTGCCGGCGGGTGGCGGCCCCGCCTATGTCGGCTCCTTCCCCTTCGACTGCCCCTACACGGTCGCCCAGCCATGCCAGGCGATCGGCACGCCGCGCGCCGAGCCCGCGGCCGAGCGCCCCGCCCTGCCCGAAGGCACCAGCCCCGCGACCACGCGCCTCGCCGTGCGCTTTGACCGGCGCAGCGCCGCCGCGGGCTGGCCGGCACCCTCATCCATTACCGCGGGCATCAATTCCGTCGCGGTGCAGTCCGCGATCAACTGGGAGGATCTGGTGAGCCGCGCTGGCAGCCGGGGGATGATGTACATCGCAGGCGGTTTCGCGAGAATCGGCGCCTCGGCCGTGGAAGGGGGACGGGAAGTCGGCATCATCGTCGGAGCACCCTTTTTCGCGGCCGCGCTCGGGTCGGTTGCGATCGGCGCCCTGGCCGCGGGGGCGGAAGGGCTCCACACCGCAGTGGTCGTGCGTGAGTGGCAGCCCTGCCTGGAAGGTCTGAACGCACAGACGGCACCCGCGGCGATCGGAGCGCGCTTCGCCGAGGCGCTCGCCCTGCCCGCAGCTTCGCGCAGGGCTACGGCAGGCGGGGCGGCACCATGGACCGCCGAGGTCACGCGCGTCGTGCTGCGGCGCTGCAACGAGGCCGGGCAATACGGCGTCGAGGTCGCCACGCGCTGGACCGCCCCGGGCCGCGAGGCGCGCTTCCTGCGCGACATCCCGAACGCGCCGGATCTGCGCGGGCTGGTCTTTCCCGACCGCATGCCCTGGGAGGCGGAAGCCGGCGGTCCGGCGACCTGCCGGCCGCTCGCGGAGTATTGCCAGGCGCAAGCTGGCGCTCTCGTGACGGATGCCGTGGTCGAGGCGGTGACCGCGGCGCGGGACGCTCTGCTGGCAGGACGGTAAGACGGGGCGCCGTCCGCCCTCGACTCCCCACCGGCAAACTCAGTTTCCGGAATCCTCCGTCCAGCCCTTTACCGCCGTCACGCCGACAGGCGTGCCAGGCAAATGAACGATGTATGCCAAGGGCTTTCAGCCCTTCACGTCCATCGCCTGGCGCAGCCCATCCGACAGCAGGTTGAAGCAGATGCTGGTCACGAAGATGCAGACGCCCGGCAGAACGGCCACCCACGGCTGCACGTAGATCGCGGTGCGCAGCGTGTTCAGCATCAGCCCCCATTCGGGCTCAGGCGGCTTGGTGCCGAGGCCGAGGAAGGACAGCCCGCTCGCCAGGATCATGCAGACGGAAATGAGCGACGTCGCATAGACGAAGATCGGCCCCAGCACGTTGCCCAGCACATGCACCCGGACGATGGTGAAGGCGGAGGCGCCCGACGCCCGCGCCGCGTCCACGAAGTCGAGGTTGCGTACGCCCGTCGTCACGCTTTCCGCGACGCGGATGATCGGCGGGATGAAGACCAGCGTCAGCGCCAGGATGGCATTGGTGATGCCCGCGCCGAGCGCGCCCGAGATCGCGACCGCCAGCAGCACGGACGGGAAGGCGTAGAACACGTCCGTCACGCGCATGATCGCCATGTTCGTCTTGCCGCCGTTGAAGCCCGCCAGCACGCCGAGCGCGGTGCCGATCACGAAGGCGAGGAAGACCGGCACGATCCCCATGAACCAGGACAGCCGCCCCCCATGGATCAGGCGGGTCAGCATGTCGCGGCCGAGCTCGTCGGTGCCGAGCGGGTAGTTCGGCGTGCCGATCGGGCGCAGTCGGCGCAGCATCGAGCCCTGGTAGGGGTCGTGCGGCGCGACCAGCGGCGCGAACAGGATCACGAGGAACATCACCAGCAGCACCAGGGCGCAGGCGATGGTCAGCGGGTCACGGCGCAGGCGCTTCCAGACGCCGGCCCAGTAGCCCTGGGACTTCGCGACGGCCTGCTTCGCCTGGATGGCGAGCTCGGCCTCGGCGGCGCTGCGGGGGGTGGCGGTGCTCATCGGCTCATTCCCCTCTCACGCGCGCTTGATGCGGGGATCGAGCGCGGTCTGCACCAGGTCCACCAGCAGGTTGAGGCCCACGAAGAACATCGCCAGCACCAGGATGGTGCCCTGCAGCACCGGCAGGTCGCGCTGGAAGATCGCGTTGTTCAGCAGCAGCCCGGTGCCGGGCCAGGAGAACACCGTCTCGACCAGGATCGAGCCGCCCATCAGATAGCCGAGCTGCAGCCCGATCACGGCCAGCGCATTCGGCGCAGCGTTCTTGACCACGTGGATGAAGATGCCGGCGCGGGTCAGGCCCTTGCCGCGCAGCGCGGTGACGAATTCCTGGTTCATGATCTCGGCGATGATGCCGCGCACCGTGCGCGTCACGATGCCCATGGGAATGACGGCGAGCGTGACCGCGGGCAGCACCAGGTGCTGCATGTGTTCCCAGTTCCAGACCCAGTCGGCGGAGCCCCCGGGGCCAGCCCCCATCGCCGGCAGCCAGTTCAGCTGCACCGAGAACAGCACGACCATGACCATGCCGAGCCAGTAGTGCGGCACCGATACGCCCGCGACCGCGATGCCCACCGCGACGCGGTCGATCAGCGACCCGCGGAAGGTCCCCGCGAGCCCGCCCAGCACGCAGCCCAGCACGAAGCCGAGGATCGAGGCGACGCTCGCCAGCAGCAGCGTGTTCGAGATGGCGCCCGACAGGTCCGACCAGACCGTGCGCCCCGTGGCGAGCGAGCGGCCGAGGTCGCCCTGCACCACCTTGGCCAGCCAGATGCCGAACTGCACGGGCAGCGGCTTGTCGAGGCCATAGTCGCGCCGGACCTGTTCCACCACGTCGCCCGGCGCATCGGCCGGCACGATGGCGTTGATCGGGTCGCCCGGCGCGATCTGCACCAGCATGAAGCAGAACAGCCCGACCGCGAGCGCGATCGGGATGGCGTAGAGGATGCGCCTGATCAGGTAGAAGAACATCCGCTCATCCTCTCATTCTCTCGGCACGCCGCCGGAACCCGGCCGCGACGGCACGGGACCGGGGCCCATCGGGATCCCCGCGACGGCTTCGCGAAGCGCAGCACGGCGAAAGCGTCGCGGGGAACGGGTCACTGGATGTACGGCAGCCGCAGGTCGACGAACCACGATTGCGGCTGCACGTAGCCGCGCACGCGCGGCGACATCGCCCGCGGCGCCACGTCATGCGCGATCCAGATGAACAGCGCCTCGTCCACGCCCGCCGCGTGCAGCCGCGCCAGGGCCGCGTCGCGCGCCGCCGGCTCGAAGGCGTTGCGGGCCTCGGCGATCATGGCGTCGAAGCGCGGGTCGCTGAAATGGCCCCAGTTGTTCGAAACGGGCGGCGCCATCCGGCTGTCCCAGAAGCGCACCATCGCGAAGAAGGGGTCCATGGCGGCGAAGGAGACGTTGATCGCGTGCACCCCGCGCGCCGAGGCGTGCTGGCACCCGTTGCGCCAGTTGGTGAACAGCGCGTTCCACTCGATCACGTCGAACTCGACGTTCACGCCGACCTCGCGCAGCTGCTGCTGCACGTATTCATTCATCGGCAGCGGCTGCATCTGCCCCGAGCCCGAGGCCGAAATCTGCACCTTGAGCGTCAGCGGCCGCTGCGCGGTGTAGCCGGCCTCGGCCAGCAGGCGCCGCGCCTCGGCCTTGTCGGTGCGGATGGCGAAGGACGGGTTGCCCCACCACGGGTGCCCCTGCGGCACCGTGCCGACGGGCACCGCCATCATGCCGCCGAGCAGGGTGCGCAGCCCCTCGCGGTCGATCGCGAGGTTGATGGCGCGGCGCACCCGCACGTCGCGCAGCGGCGAGCCTTCCGCGAAGCAGGGCTGCCACGGCCAGACATGCGGCTGCGCGTTGGACGTGATGGTCATCCCGCGCGAGCGAAGCTGCGGGATGGCGTCGGGCGCCGGCGCCTCGATCCAGTCGACCTGGTTCGACAGCAGCGCAGCCGTGCGGGCATTCGCCTCGGGGATCGGCAGCAGCACGATGCGCTCGGCGCGCGCCTTCTCCCCCCAATAGGCGTCGTTGCGCACGAGCTCGGCGCGTTCGCGCGGCACCAGCCGCGCCAGGCGGAAGGGGCCGGTGCCGGAAGGCTCGCGCGCGAAGGCGTTCCACGCGCCCTGCGCGTCGGGTGCCGCGGCGCGCAGCCGGTCCCACTGCGCGGGGGACGCCATGAACAGGTTG
Organism: Roseomonas sp. HF4; assembly: GCF_005222755.1. Taxonomy (GTDB): domain Bacteria; phylum Pseudomonadota; class Alphaproteobacteria; order Acetobacterales; family Acetobacteraceae; genus Neoroseomonas. Next base: position 70,973 of record NZ_STGD01000018.1, on the reverse strand, counting down.
GTCAGGTTGATCGGCAGCAGGCTGTCGGGCTGCGCGGTGATGAGCGCGACGGTGTAGTCGTCGATCTTCTCGGCGCGGCGCAGCGTCGGCATGCGCGTCGCCGTCACGCCGACCTGGCGCGGGTCGAAATGCGGCGCCTCGCGGTCCAGGACCTTGCGGACGTTCCAGACCACGGCGTCGGCGTTGAACTCCGACCCGTCGTGGAAGCGCACGCCGCGGCGCAGGGTGAAGATCCAGCGCGTGCGGTCGTTGGCGTCGACCCGCCACTCGGTCGCAAGCCCGGGCAGGATCGTCGAGGGCCGCTCGGCGGAGGAGAGATCCCACATCGTCAGGCTGTCGAAGATCGGGATGCCGGTGAAGCGGTTCCCCTCGAAGCCCTGGTCCGGCTGGCCGTTGGTCAGCGGGATGTCGGCCGCGGTCATGCCGATGCGGATGGTGCCCTGCGCGGCGGCAGGCTGGGCCGCCATCAGCGGCAGGGCCGCCAGGCAGGCCGTGAGCAGGTAACGTCGCAGGCCCATGGCCCAGATCCTCCGGTGGCGGTGTCCCCGGGGCCGGCGGGATGTCTCCTCGCCCATGGCTGTCCCGCCGCGATGCGGCCGACCCCGCTCCATGGCAGCAAGGGTCATGCCATCCCCGACCCCGCCTTCATCCTGCACGGAATGCCCGCGCGCTGCCTAGGATGTCGGCATATGCCCATGCATGGGGCGGTATTGCCGCCGGCGCGGCGCCGTGCTGATCGGGGCGCATGCGCATTCTCCTGCTGAACGGCAATACCGATTCCGCCATCACGGACCTGCTCGCCGCCCGGGCGGCAGAGGCGATCCCGCGCCTCGGCCTGCCGCGGGCCGAGGTGGTGCCGGCCACCGCGCCCTTCGGCGCCCGCTACATCGCGACGCGTGCCGCCGTCGCGGTCGCGGGCCATGCCGTGCTGGCGGCGCTGGCCGAGCAGGTCGGGCCGGACAACCCGCGGGGCTTCGACGCCGCGCTGATCGCCTGCTTCGGCGAACCGGGCATCGAGGCGGCGCGCGAGGTGCTGCCCATCCCGGTGGTCGGCATGGCGGAGGCCTCGATCGCGGCGGCGCTGGCGCTGGCGCCCCGCATCGCGCTGCTGACCGGCGGCGCCGCCTGGGTGCCGATGCTGCAGGACTTCGCCCTGGTTCGCGGCCACGGGCCGGACCGCGTGCTCGTGCGCGGCGTGGCGCCCACCGGGGACATGATCGCGCGCGACCCTGACGGCGCGCTCGCGCTGCTGGCCGAGGCGGCCAACGAGGCCACGGCGGCGGGCGCCGGCGTGGTGGTGCTGGGCGGCGCGGGGCTGGCCGGGATCGCGCCGCGCCTGGCGCCGCGCGTGGCGGTGCCGGTGCTGGACAGTCTCGACTGCGCGCTGGCCGCGGCACTCGCGCCGCAGGGAGCGGCCGGGCCGCACATCGTGCAGGCGCCGCAGGCCGGGCTTTCCCCCGCGCTCGCACGGCTGCTGGCGGCCGGTGGCGGCTGAGTCCCGCTCGGGTCTTGGGTAAACCGTTCTAGAATCAACACTTTGCCAAAGGGTGCCCGGCCGCCTGTGCTTCCCACCGGGCACGGATTGCTCTAGGTGAAACCCACCGCGCGGCCCCCCGGCCGCCCCACGCGACATGAGACGCGATCCCGAGAGATGAGCGAGAAGCAGGACACCCCACCCGAGGGCGCCGCCCCCGAGACGCCCGCCGACACCGAGGCCGCCGCCGCGCCGGCGCCCGAGCCGACGCCCGAGGAACGCATCGCTGCCCTCGAGGCCGAGGCCGCGTCCTTCAAGGACAAGTGGCTGCGCGCCGAGGCGGAGATGCAGAACCTGCGCACCCGCACGACGCGGGAGGTGCAGGAGGCACGCGCCTACGCCACCCAGAAATTCGCGCAGGACGTGGTCGAGGCGGCCGAGAACCTCCGCCGCGGCATCGAGGCCCTGCCGTCGAAGCAGGAGGGCGAGCCCGACGTGCTGCAGAAGATCCGCGACGGGATCGAAGGCGTCGAACGCTCCTTCCTCGGCATCCTGGAGCGCAACGGCGTGCGCGCGGACACCCCGACGGGCAAGCCCTTCGACCCCGACCTGCACCAGGCCATGGCCGAGCAACCGGCACCCGAGGGCGTCGCGCCGGGCACGGTCGTCGCCTGCTGGACGCGCGCCTGGACGCTGAACGGGCGGCTGCTGAAGCCGGCGATGGTCGTGGTAGCGGGGCGGCCCGCCGCGGGCTGATCAGGTCGGGGGAGGAGAACCTCCCCCGAGCCCCCCTCCCTTCTCTGGGACTTGGCGCCGGTCCTGAAAGGTGCGGCGCCAAGTCCCAGAGAAGGTTGAGGGGGGGGGTTGGGGGGAGAAAGTCCCTTCTCCCCCCGCCCGTCACGCAACGCTACGCGCCGACCTTCCCCTCGATCGCATCCCAGATCGCGCGTTCGAGGTAGACGCCGTCGAAGCGCGCGATCTCCTGCAGGCCAGTCGGGCTGGTGACGTTGATCTCCGTCAGGTAGCCGCCGATCACGTCGATGCCGACGAAGATCATGCCGCGTGCCTTCAGTTCCGGCCCGATGGCCGCGCAGATCTCGCGCTCGCGCTCGGTCATGGTCGTCTGCACCGCCTTGCCGCCGACATGCATGTTGGACCGCGCCTCGCCGGCCGCCGGCACGCGGTTGATGGCGCCCATCGCGACGCCGTCCACCAGGATGATGCGCTTGTCGCCTTCCCGCACGGCGGGGACGTATTTCTGGATGACCAGCGGCTCGCGCGACCGTTCGGTGAACATCTCGACGAGCGCGTTCATGTTCGGATCGTCCGGGCGCAGGTGGAAGACGCCGGCGCCGCCGTTGCCGAACAGCGGTTTGATGATGATGTCGCCGTGCTCGCGCCTGAAATCGGCGATGCGCCTGCGGTCGGCGGTGACCATCGTGACCGGCATGAGGTCGGGGAAATGCGTGACGAACAGCTTCTCCGGCGCGTTGCGCACGCTGGCCGGGTCGTTCACCACCAGCGTCTTCGGGTGGATGTGCTCGAGGATGTGGGTCGCCGTGATGTAGCCCATGTCGAAGGGCGGGTCCTGGCGCATCAGCACGACATCGGCGCCTGAGCCGAGGTCGAGTTCCTCCTCAGCCCCGAAGGTGAAGTGGTTGCCGTGCGCGCGGCGCACCTCGACCGGCCGCGCCCAGGCGGTGACGCGCCCGCCGCGCAGCGCCAGGTCCCGCACGTGGTAGTGCCAGAGCGCATGGCCGCGCGCCTGCGCTTCCAGCATCAGCGCGAAGGTGCTGTCGGCATCGATGTTGATCGTCTCGATCGGGTCCATCTGGACCGCGACGCGGAGGCTGCGGGGCATGGGCTGGAATCCCTGAACCTGGTCCGGGGCGGACCGCTTGGCTCTCTCGTGCCATCTGGCGCCTGGTTCTGCCAGGGGGGGAGCCTTTACCACCCAGGGTTGTTTTGAATTAATGCGTTGCGATTTCTGGTTAAGTGCTGACCCGGATGTGGCATAGGTTTCGACATCCTTAAGGCCCCCCGGGGCCGAGGCGGCAGGATGCCGCGCCCTCCCGATCCGTCGAGACGCGCCATGCTCCTGTCCCTGCCCGCCCTGTTCCTGCTGGACGACGTTGTGCTGCCCGAGGAGGTGCTGTTCGACGGCGCGCCGACGGCCGAGTCGCCGGCCCCGCCCGCCGACGCCGCGCCGCCCGTCGCCCTGGTGCCGAAGGACGCCTTCCCCACCGCCGTCGCGCTCGACGCCATCTTCGCTGCCTTGGCCGGCCCGCCGCCCGGCCCCGACGCGGCGCTGCGCCAGGAAGTGGCGGCACAGCTCGGCCTCGATGCCGCCACAGCCGCCGATGCCGCGCTGTTCGAGGCGGCGCTCGCCGCCCTGCCGCCGCCGGGGCCGGAGCCCGACCCGGCGGCGCCCGCCGGCCTGCCCGCACCCGAGCCCGCCGGCCTGCCGGAGGAGATCGCGATCGCGTCGCCCATCTCCTTCGACTGGGACGCGCTGAGCCGGGACTGGTTGGAGTTCGGCCGCGGCTGGATGCTGGGCTGACGGCCCTCCCGCCAGCCGGATCGGGCAGCGGCCGGCAGTGGCGCGCAGGGGCGCGGGCGAGGCGGGACCCGCGCCCCGACCTTCGGGTCAGATCCGCAGCGTGCCGGTCCGCGCCGCCTCGTAGCGCGCGGCGATCTTCTCCCAGTTCAGGACGTTCCACCACGCCGCCAGGTAGTCGGCGCGGCGGTTCTGGTAGCGCAGGTAGTAGGCGTGTTCCCAGACGTCGTTGCCCATCAGCACGCGCCCGCCATCCATCAGCGGCGTGTCCTGGCCGGGCTTGGTGGTGATGGCGAGGTTGCCGGCCGGCGTGACGCTTACGAAGACCCAGCCCGAGCCGAAGACCCGCGCCCCGGCCGTGTTGAAGTCGGTGCGGAACTTCTCCATGCCGCCGAGGTCGCGGTCGATCGCGGCCTTGAGGTCACCGGTCGGCTCGCCGCCCGGCCCGCCCATGATCTCCCAGAACATGGAATGGTTCGCGTGGCCGCCGCCATTGTTGCGGATGGCGGTGCGCACGGCGTCGGGCACCTGCGAGAGGCGCAGCAGCAGGTCGTCGAGCTGCATCTGCGCGAGCGCCGTATGCTCGCGCACGGCGGCGTTGAGCCCCGCCACCTGGCCGCCATGGTGGCGGGCGTGGTGGATCTCCATGGTCATGGCGTCGATGGCGCGTTCGTTCGCGCCTGGCGCATACGGCAGCGGCGGCAGGCTGAACGGCCCGGCCGGCGCCTGGGCGTAGGCAGGCCGGCGCGGCAGGGCGGCGGCGGCGGCAAGGCCGGCGGCGCCGAGCAGCAGGAAGCGGCGGTGGGTCGTCATGACGTTACTCCCCTTTCAAGTGCGGGAGAGCATGGGCACGCGGCGACCGGCCCGCAACGGCGTTGCTGCCCGGGGGGGGCGGCCAAGGGGGGAAGCCAGGCGCGCGGCCGGGGCCGCGCGGCGCCTCAGTTCTCCTCGTCGCGGTCGGTCGAGACCTCGATGTCCTCGCCGATCGCCTCGGCGTCGTCCTCGAGCTCGTCGGCGTCCTCGATCGCCTCGTCGCCCTCGACGTCCTCGACCTCCAGCTCCTCGGCTTCCAGCTCCGGAGCGGCGGCGCGCTTCTTGACCTTCTCCTCCGGCACGGGCGTGGGCACGGCGCGGCGCAGGCGCGGCTGCTCGGCCGGCTGCTCGGTGCCGCATTTGGGGCAGATCGCGGGGGCGCGCGTCAGGTCGTAGAAGCGCGTGCCGCAGGCGACGCAGCTGCGCTTCAGGCCGAGTTCGGGCTTTGCCATCGGGTCACTTCCGTCTCGCGCACCGGCCCGCCCGCCGGGAAGGCCGCGCGCCGTCTGCAAAAGGTCGGGCGCATTGCCACGCGATGGCGGGACATGTCAAACGCGGCCCTGCCATGACCCATGCCGCACCGCGCCCGCTCCGCGCCGAAGCCCCCCGATCCCCGCTCTCCGGCCGGCTCGGCGTGCCGGGGGACAAGTCGATCAGCCACCGCGCCCTGATGTTTGGCGCGGTCGCAGTCGGCACGACCGAGATCACGGGCCTGCTGGAAGGCGAGGACGTGCTCCGCACCGCCGCCGCCATGCGCGCGCTGGGCGCGGAGGTGACGCAGACCGGACCGGGCGCCTGGCGCGTCGCCGGGCGCGGCGTGGGCGGGCTGGTCGAGCCGGCCGACGTGCTGGACATGGGCAATTCCGGCACCGCGGCGCGGCTGCTGCTGGGGCTCATCTCCGGCCACCCGATCTTCGCGGTGATGACCGGCGATGCCTCGCTGCGCCGTCGCCCGATGAAGCGGGTGACGGACCCCCTCTCGGCCAGCGGGGCGCAGTTCTGGACGCGGGAGGGCGGGCGCCTGCCGCTCGCCGTGCGCGGCGCGGCCGATCCGCTGCCGATCGACTACGTGCTGCCCGTGGCCTCGGCGCAGGTGAAGTCCGCCTGCCTGCTGGCCGGCCTCTGCGCGCCCGGTACGACCCAGGTGATCGAGCGCGAGGCGACGCGCGACCACACCGAGAACATGCTCCGCCATTTCGGCGCGACCGTGACGGTGCAGGACACGCCGCAGGGCCGCGTGATCACGCTGGAGGGCCAGCCGGAACTGACGGCGGCGCCGGTGCTGGTGCCGGGCGATCCGTCCTCGGCGGCCTTCCCGGTGGTGGCAGCGCTGCTGGTGCCGGGGTCGCGCGTGGTGGTCGAGAATGTCGGGCTCAATCCGCTGCGCACCGGCCTGCTCGCGACGCTGCGCGAGATGGGCGCGGTGCTCCGCGTCGAGAACGAGCGCCTGGCGGGCGGCGAGCCGGTCGGCGACATCGTGGCCGAATATGCCGGGCTGCAGGGCGTCGAGGTGCCGCCCGGCCGGGCGCCGTCGATGATCGACGAATACCCGGTGCTGGCCGTGGCCGCGGCCGCCGCGCGCGGCACGACGCGCATGCGCGGGCTGGCGGAACTGCGGGTGAAGGAAAGCGACCGCCTGGCCGCCACCGCCGCGCTGCTGGCCGCGAACGGCGTGCGCGCGGAGATCGAGGGCGACGACCTCGTCGTGTACGGCACCGGCGGCGCCATTCCCGGCGGCGGCACGGTCGAGACGCACATGGACCATCGCATCGCGATGGCCGCGCTGGTCATGGGCCTTGCGGCGCAGCGCCCCGTGGCGGTGGACGACGCCGCCTTCATCGAGACCTCCTTCCCCGGCTTCGCCGCGCTGATGAACGGCGTGGCCGGCGGCGCGGCGATCGGGCCGGCCTGAGCCATGGCGCCGAACGGCGTCGTCATCGCCGTGGACGGGCCCGCGGCCGCGGGCAAGGGCACGCTGGCGCGGCGGCTCGCGCAGGCGCTGGGGCTGCCCTATCTCGACACCGGGCTGCTGTATCGCGCCGTCGGACGGCGCGTGCTCGATGCCGGGGCCGACCCGCGCGACGCCACGGCGGCCGAGGCGGCGGCGCGCGCGCTGGCGCCCGCCGACCTCGACCGGGCGGATTTGCGCGGGCCGATGGCCGACATGGCGGCGAGCGCGGTCGCCGCGATCCCGGCCGTGCGCGCCGCGCTGCTGGACTTCCAGCGGCGCTTCGGAGCCGAGCACGGCGCGGTGCTGGACGGGCGCGACATCGGCACGGTGGTCTTTCCCGCAGCGCGGGTGAAACTGTTCGTGACCGCGAGCGTCGAGGAACGTGCCCGCCGCCGCTTCCTGGAGCTGCGCGGCCGCGGCGTCGCCGCCGACCCGGCGCAGGTGGCGGCCGAGATCCGCGACCGCGACGCGCAGGACGCGAACCGGCCGATCGCGCCGCTCAGGCCGGCGGCGGACGCCGTGACGCTCGACACCACCGCGCTCGACGCCGAGGCCGCCTTCGCGGCGGCGATGGCGGTGGTGCGGGACAGGCTGGCGGCGAAGGGCTGAAGGCGGCGCCTATTCCGCCCAGGAGGACCGGCCCTGGATGCCCCAGCGCCCGTCCTTGAAGGTCACGATGTAGAATGATCGGTACGATCCGATCACGCTGCCATCGGCGCGGAAGCGGCTGAACTGCACGCGGAAATGCACCTTGCCGGGGCCGGCGTCGACCAGTTCAACGTAGTCCCACGCGCTGCGCGCCCAGTCCCGCGACTGCCCGAGCCGCTCGAAGACGCGGCTGCGGAAATCCTCGGGCTTCTCGAAGATCGTGACCTGGCCGCTGTGGAAGCGGACATGCGGGAAGTGGTACCAGCGGGTGCGGATCGCTTCCGCATCCTCGGCGCTGAAGGCTCCCATGAAGCCGTCCATGACCGCGCGGGCGGCGGCGACGTCCTCGGTTTCGGTCATGTCGACGACGCTCCGTGCACTGTGACCCAGGTGTCGAGCAGCATGTCGCGCCGGCGGGCGAACAGCGCGCCCCATGTCGCCCGCTGCGCCTGCTGGTCCGAGCCCGGCGCCGCCTGCCAGAAGCGGCTGCCCTCCCAGGACGCGAGCGAGGGGTACCAGGTCATCAGCAGCACATGCGCCGGACCGGCCTCGGCGCGGTCCTGCCAGAGGCCGAGCGGCTCGGAACCGGTGTCGCCCTCGAAGCCGGTCCAGGCCTCGGTCGTGATGGCGACCATCTCGGCCACGCGATCGGCGGGCAGAACGAACCAGCGGTGCGTCACGATCCCGCCGCGCGCGGGGTCGGGCGGCGTTTCACCACGTGTCAGGATGGTCAGCACGCGCGTGCTCAGCGCGGCGACGTCCGGGTCCGCGGCCTCCGGCGCTGGCGGCGGTTCGCCCGGCCAGAGCGAGGCACGCGTGACGAGGTTCATCGACGGACCGATCTGCGCCCGCCACAGGCCGAACATCCGCCCGCCCGGGACCTCACCGAGCCGTCCCTGCAGGGCGGCGGCGCGGCGGGGGTGGGCGGTGAATTCCTCGAAGCGCAGCAGCGTCATGGCGCTCAACCCTCCAGCCTCAGCCCGGTGCGGGCGATGATGTCGCGCCAGCGCACGCGCTCCGCCGCCAGGAAGGCGCGGAATTCTACCGGGCCCAGGAAGGCCGGGTCGAAGCCGAGGGCGCGCAGGCGCGCCGTCGTGTCGGCTTCGGCCATGATTCGGCCGAGCAGCGCGCCGGTCTGGTCCACGAAGCCTGGCGCGACGCGCGCGGAGGCCGCCAGCGAATAGAAGGCGTTGTGGTCGAGCTGCGGGAAGCCTGCCTCGGCCACGGTCGCGACCGCGGGCAGCTCCGGCCGCCGCGCGGCGCCGGTCACGGCGATGACGCGCACGGCGGGTTCCCGCAGCAGCCCCAGCAGTCCGCCGGCAGAGACCGCGTAGAACTGCAGCCGCCCCGCCACCAGGTCCTGCAGCGCCGGGTTCGCACCGCGATAGGGGATGTGCTGGATGTCGAGCCCGAGCCCCTGGGCCATCATGGCGCCGATGACATGCGCCAGCGTGCCCGGGCCGGCCGATCCGTAGTTCACCTGGCCGGGATGGGCGCGCGCCCAGGCGACGAACTCCGCGAGGCTCTGCGCCGGCACGCTGGAATGCACGGCGAAGGCGTACCAGGAGATCACGAGGCGGGCGATCGGCGCGAAGTCGCGCTCGGGGTCGTAGGGGATGGCGGGGCGCAGCATCGGGTTGCGCACCAGCGAAGAATCGCTGCCGAGGATCAGCGTATGGCCATCGGGCTCGGCGGCGACGCCGGCCTGCATGGCGATGTCGCCACCGGCGCCGGGCTTGGGTTCCACCACCACCGCCTGGCCGGTCAGCGCGGTGACGCGCGCGCCGACCAGCCGCGCCAGCGCATCCGTGGCGCCGCCCGCGGCGAAGGGGGTGATGATGCGGAGCGGACGCTGCTGGGCGCGAAGCGCGGGCGCGGGGAGCAGCGCCGCGGCCAGGACGGCGCGGCGGAGCATGGCGGTTTCCTCCGCGGCGATGCTGCACCCGGCGAAGGGGGGGGGGAAGGGCACTTCCCCCCGCGCCCCCCAACCTTCCTTGGCACCTGGCGCCGGAGGCGGGAGGGGCTCCCCCCCCGGCTTCAGTTCACCGTGATGCGCGCATCCCGCACCACCCGTGCCCATTTCGCGGATTCGGCGCGCAGGAAGGCGCCGAGCTCCTCGGCGCTCGAGGACGCGCCCTCGGCCCCCGCCGCGGCCAGCCGCGCCTTCACCGCCTGCTGGTCCAGCGCGTCGCGGATCGCCGCATTGAAGCGCGCGACCGCCGGCGCCGGCAGGCCGGCCGGCGCCATCACGGCGCCCCAGGAGGTCGCCTGCGCGTCGGGCAGGCCGATCTCGGCCATGGTCGGCACGTCGGGCAGCAGGGCGGAACGCCGCGGGCCCGTCACTGCCAGCGCGCGCACGCGCCCACCGCGGATCTGCCCGATCGCGGAGGGCAGCTGGTCGAGCATCGCCTGCACGGTGCCCGCGACCAGGTCGTTCATCGCCGGCGCGCTGCCGCGATAGGGGACGTGGGTGATGTCCACCTGTGCAGCCAGCTTGAACAGCTCCGCGACCGTGTGCGTGGAGGACCCCGCGCCGGCCGAGCCGTAGGACAGCCGCCCCGGCTGCGCGCGGGCCAGCGCCAGGAAGTCCTGCGCCGTATTGGCGGCGACGGCGGGGTTCACCACCAGCACGTGGTCGGTCGTGAAGGCCATCGAGACGGGCGAGAGGTCACGCAGCGGATCGAAGCCAAGCGTCGCATAGAGGTGCGGGTTCACCGTGAGCGTGCCGGTGGTGCCCATCAGGATGGTGGAGCCGTCGGCCGGGCTGCGCACCACGGCCTCGACGCCGATGTTGCCGCCGGCGCCGGCGCGGTTCTCGACCACCACAGGCTGGCCGAGGGCTTCCTGCATGCGTTCGCCCAGCACGCGGGCCACGACGTCGGTCGCGCCGCCGGCCGGGAAGGGCACGACGAAGCGCACCGGGCGCGTCGGCGCCCAGGGCTGCGCGCGCGCGAGGCCGGGGGCAAGGAGGGTGGCGGCAAGCACGGCGCGGCGTGTCGGTATCATGGCGGTTCTCCCGGTTCGTTCTTCAGCAGAAGGCGTGGCGTGCCTTGACCTCGCGGATGACCGCCTCGGGGTCCTGCGACCACCAGTGGTGGGACAGGATCTCCACCTCGACGCCGCCGGCCCAGCCGGCCGCCTCGGCCATGGCGCGGATGGCGGGAATGTCGATGACGCCCTCGCCCGGCAGCCCGCGGTCAAAGACCAGGTCGGTGGTCGGCACCTTCCAGTCGCACACGTGGAAGCCGGCGATGCGCCCCTTCGCGCGCGCCATCTGTCGCGCGAGGTCGGGGTCCCACCAGACATGGTAGACATCGACGGCCACGCCGGTGCCGGCGCCGAGCTCGTCGCACAGGTCGAGCGCCTGGCCGAGCGTGGACAGCACCGATCGGTCCGCGCAGGTCATCGGGTGCAGGGGTTCGAGCGCGATGGTCACGCCGGCGGCGCGGGCTTCGGGCAGGATGGCCTGCAGGCCGTCCCGCACGATCCCGCGCGCCGCGGGCAGGTCCTTCGACCCCTGCGGCAGGCCGCCGCAGACCATCACCAGGCAATCGGCCCCGATCGCGTGGGCTTCCGCGATGGCGCGGCGGTTGTCGTCCAGCGCATCGGCGCGGTTGCCGACCGTGAACATGCCGCCGCGGCACAGGCCCGTGACCTTGAGGCCGGCGTCGCGGATGTGCTTCGCGGCGGCCTCCACGCCCATGGCCTGCAGAACGTCGCGCCAAGGGGAGATGCCGGGGATGCCGTGGCGGGCGCAGGCCTCGATGGCCTGGGCGAGCGTCAGCGGCTTCACCGTGACGGTGTTCAGCGACAGCGGGCCGGCGGGCTTCATGCGACCCCGTGCAGCGCGAGCAGCGCGCGCATCCGCGCCACGGCCATCTCCGGGTCCCGCAGCAGCCCCGCCTTGTCGGCGAGGCGGAAGAGGTCGCTGAAGTGCCGGATGGAGCGCGTCGATTGCTGCCCGCCGACCATGACGAAGTGATCCTGGTGCCCGTTCAGCCAGGCCATGAAAACGACGCCCGTCTTGTAGAAGCGCGTGGGCGCCCTGAAGATGTGACGGCTCAGCGGCACCGTCGGCGCCAGGATGTCGTGGAAGGTCGAGAGGTCGTTGCGCGACAGCGCCGCCAGCGCGCCGCCCACCGCCGGGGCGATGGGATCGAAGATGCCGAGCAGCGCGTCGGAATATCCCTGGTCGTCGCCGGCGATGAGTTCCGCGTAGTTGAAGTCGTCGCCGGTGTACATGCGCACGCCCTTCGGCAGGCGTCGGCGCATCGCGATCTCCTTCCTGTCGTCCAGCAGGGAGATCTTCACGCCATCGACCTTGTCGGCATGCGCGTGGATGACGGCGAGCGCGGTCTCCATTGCCGCCATGTGGTCGTGATTGCCCCAGTAGCCTTCGAGCGCGGGGTCGAACATCTCGCCCAGCCAGTGGATGATGACCGGCTGCTTCACCTGGGACAGGATGCGGGCGTAGACGCGTTCGTAGTCGGCCGGGCTGCGCGCGGCCTTGGCCAGCGCGCGGGACGCCATGAGGATGATGCGCCCGCCCATGGCTTCCACGGCAGCGCATTGTTCCTCATAGGCGCGGATCACGTCGTCCACGGTCACGTCCGGGCCGGGCGTCAGGTGGTCCGTGCCGGCGCCGGAGGCCATGACCGCGCCCGGCACGTCCTTCATGGCGTCGAGCGACCGGCGGATGAGTTCCTGCGCGCCCGTCCAGTCGAGGCCCATGCCGCGCTGCGCCGTGTCCATCGCCTCCGCCACGCCGAGGCCGAGCGACCAGAGGTGCCGGCGGAAGGCGATGGTGCGGTCCCAGTCGATCTTCACGTCGAGCCAGGGGTCCTGTTCCGCCAGCGGGTCCGCCACGACATGCGCCGCGGCGAGTGCGACGCGCGGGAAGGGCGGCGTGGCGCGCGCGAAGTCGCGGGGCGGGCTGGTCGTGAAGGGTTCGATGGCGCTGCCATGAGGCAGGTTGATCACCGGCATCTGCGTCACGCCTCCAGCTTCGGCAGGTCGATCCAGCGACGCTCGGCCCAGGATTTCAGCCCCGCTTCCGCGAGCTGCACGCCGCGCGCGCCGGCCAGCAGGTCCCAGGGATAGTCGGGGCGCTCGCCGGCAACGTGCTTGAGGAATTCCTCCCACTGTACGCGGAAGCCGTTCGGGAAGTCCTGCGTCGTCGGCACCTCCTGCCAGCCGGCGAAGAAGTCGATGGTCTGCGGCTGGTCGGGATTCCAGACGGGCTTGGGCGTCGCGACGCGCGACTGCGTCCAGCATTTGTGCAGGCCGCAGATGGCGGACCCGTGCGTGCCGTCCACCTGGAAGGTCACCAGGTCGTCGCGCCGTACCCGCGTGACCCAGGAGGAGTTGATGTGCGCGATGACGCCGCCTTCCAGCTGGAAGGTCGCGTAGGCCGCGTCGTCGGCATCGGCCTTGTAGGGCTTGCCGTCCTCCCCGATCCGTTCGGGGATGTGCACGGCGCCGAGGCAGGAGACCGCCTCCACGTTGCCGAACAGGTTGTCCAGCACGTAGCGCCAGTGGCAGAGCATATCGAGGATGATGCCGCCGCCTTCCGCCTTCTTGTAGTTCCAGGACGGCCGCTGCGCGGGCTGCAGGTCGCCCTCGAACACCCAGTAGCCGAACTCGCCCTTCACGCTGCAGATGCGCCCGAGGAAGCCGCTGTCGATCACCATCTTGAGCTTGCGCAGCCCGGGCAGGAACAGCTTGTCCTGCACCACGCCGTTCTTGATGCCCGCGGCCTTGGCCAGCCGCGCGACGTCCAGCGCATCGGCCAGGTTGTCCGCCGTCGGCTTCTCGCAATAGATGTGCTTGCCGGCGGCGATCGCGCGGCGCAGCAGGCCGGCGCGCATCTGCGTGGTGGCGGCGTCGAAGAATACCCCGTCCTTCGGGTCGGCCAGGCAGGCGTCGAGGTCGGTGGAGACGCGGGCGATGCCGTGCGCCTTCGCGAGCTGTTCCAGCTTCGCGCGGTTGCGCCCGACGATCACCGGGTCCGGCATGATGGTGTCGCCGTTGGGCAGCTTCACGCCGCCATCCGCGCGGATCGCGGCGACGGATCGGATCAGGTGCTGGTTCATCCCCATCCGGCCGGTGACGCCATTCATGATGAGGCCGATGCGGCGTTCCGCCATGTGTCGTGTTCCCTAGGAAAGCCAGCGATGCAGGTTGTCGCGGACGAAGGCGTCGTCCGTCAGCTGCGGGTAGCGTTCGACCACCGCGGTGAGCAGGTCGGCCTGGCCGGGCGAGAGCGCCTCGTGCTCGTCCAGGCACCATATGCCTTCGAGCAGGCCCTGGCGGTGCAGCACCTCGTGGCAGCCGGCGATGACGCCGTGGAAATCGTGCGCGACGTCGAAGACGGCGGCGTTCATCTCGGTCACCGCGGCGTCGAGCGCGAGCAGGTCGGCGGGAATGTCGCCGGCCACGGCGCGGCAGCGTGCCTGCAACTCCACCGCCGCGCGCGTCCAGACCGACCAGTGCCCGAGCAGCCCGCCGACGATGCGCAGCGTCGTGGCGTGCCCGCCATGCGCCAGCGTGAAAGGTGTCAGCAGGTCGGCCACGATATGGTCGTCATTGCCGGTGTAGAGCGCGATGCGGTCGGCCGCGCCCGCCTCCAGCACGCCGCGCAGCACGTCGAGCGTTGCATACCGGTTGAAGGGCGCGATCTTGATGGCGACGACGTTGTCGATCGCCGCGAAGCGCCGCCAGAACGACGCCGGCAGCGCCACGCCGCCCACCGCGGGCTGGAGGTAGAAGCCGAAGAGCGGCATCTCGACCGCGACGGCCGCGCAATGCGCGACGATCTCGTCCTCGGACGCGCCCTTCCAGGCGGCCAGCGACAACAGGACCGCATGATAGCCGAGCCCGCGCGCGACCCGCGCCTCGGCTACCGCCTGCGCCGTGCGCCCGATCGCGCCGGCCACGAGGATCGGCGTGCGCGGCTGCGCCGCCGCCGCTTCCGCCGACGCATGTGCGGACGCGGCTTCCGCCGCGATGCGCAGCACCGGCTCGTAGAGGCCGCGGTACCGGATCGCGAATTGCGTGGTGTGCACGCCGACCGCGAGCCCGCCCGCGCCGGCATCGAGGTAGTAGCGCGACAGGGCCCGCTGCCGCCGCGCGTCCAGCGTGCGGTCGGCATGCAGCGCCAGAGGATGCGCGGGGATGGCGCAGCCGCCCCTGAGGCGTGCGGCAAGGCCGTCCGGCCAATCCTGCCAGCGCAGACCCAACGCTTCTCTCCCGCGAAGTAACTACCTGGTTACTTACGCGGCGGCAGGCCGGAGGTCAAGCGCCCCGGCGCCGCGCGGTGGCGGCGGCGTCCACCTCGCCTGCCGCGGTCAGCACGACGCCGTAATCGGCCGCCGCCTGTTCGGGGGCGATCAGGCCGTAGCGCACGTCGCGCGCGACCTCGGCCGGGTCGCGCGCCAGCGGGTCGCCATAGCCCCCGCCGCCCGGCATCTCGACCACCAGGCGGTCGCCAGGGGGCACGATCTGCAGCCCTTTGATCGGCAACGCGGCGCCCGAGGCCAGCGACAGCCGACCTTTCGCCCCCGGCGCGCCGCCACTCCGCCCACGGGCCGGATAGACGCCGCGCTCGAACCGCGCCTGGATGCCGAAGGCGGCGGCGTCGCGGTTCGCGATCTCCATCCGCTGGCCGAGCCCGCCGCGCTGCCGCCCCGCGCCGCCCGACCCCGCGCGCAATTCCTTCCGCCAGACCACGAGCGGCGTGATCGCTTCCGTGATCTCGACCGGCACGTTGCGCACGCCCGACGGGAAGGGCGTGGCCGAGAGCCCGTCCTGCCGCGGCCGCGCGCCCGCGCCGCCGGAATGGAAGGTGGTGACGTTGAAGGCGCGCACCGCGCTGCCCTCGGTGCCCGTCAGCCCGTGCCCGGCCAGCAGGCTGAGGTTCCAGAGGCTCGAGGTGCCCTCCGCCGGCACGGTGTCGGGCAGCGCCTGGTCGAGGCAGCCATAGACGACGTCGGGCAGCATGTGGCCGATGACCGACCGCGCATAGACCGCGGCCGGATGCGGCGCGTTGACGATGGTGTTCTCCGGCGCCGTCACGACCACGGCATCGAGCGTGCCGGTGTTGTTCGGGATCCAGGGCGCCAGCGCCGCCTTCACGCCGAAGCTGGTATAGGCTTCCGTGTAGCAGATCGGGCAGTTGATGGCGTAGCGCGACAGGCCCGAGGTGCCCGCGTAGTCCACCAGCACGCGGTCGGCCGCGATGGTGAGCGTCGCGGCCAGCGTGACCGGCGCCTCGAAGCCGTCGATCGTCATGGATGCCGACCACGTCCCCTGCGGCAGTTTCGCGATCACCTCCGCCATGCCGCGGCGGCTGCGGGAGATGATCTCCTCCCCCAGCAGGCCGAGATCCGCGAGGCGGAAGTCGCGCATCATCTCGAGCAGCCGCCGGCCGCCGGTCGCGTTGCAGGCGACCAGCGCGTAGATGTCGCCCACCACCTGCACGGGCTCCCGCACATTGGCGCGCACCATGCCGAGCAGGTCATCGTTCATCTGCCCTTCCCGCGCCAGGTACATCAGCGGGATGTAAAGGCCCTCATGGTACACTTGCCGCCCTTCGGCGCTGACGCCGAGCCCGCCGATGTCGACCACATGGGTCGTCGAGGCGAACAGCGCGACGGGGACGCCGTCCAGGAAGATCGGCGTCACCACCGTCAGGTCGAACAGGTGCCCCGTGCCCTTCCAGGGGTCGTTGGTGATGAGGACATCCCCGTCCTTCAGCGTCTCCGCCGGGAAGGCATCGAGGAAATGCACGACCGAGCGCGCCATGGAATTGATGTGTCCTGGCGTGCCCGTGACCGCCTGCGCGAGCATCCGCCCCCGCATGTCAAAGACGCCGGCCGAGATGTCGCCCGCCTCGCGCGCCGCGGTGCTGAAGGCCGTGCGCACCAGCGTCTGCGCCTGTTCCTCGACGACCGAGAGCAGGCGGTTCCAGAGGATCTGGACCTCGATCTCGTTGAGCGGGCGGCTCATGTCGCGATCCTCTCGATCAGGATGTGGCCGGCTGCGTTGGGCCCGGCGCGGAAGCCCGCCGGCACCAGCGTGGAGGTCTCGGCTTCCAGGATCACCGCCGGGCCGTCGATCCGCGCCCCGGGGGGCAGGGCGGCGCGGTCATACAGCGCGGCCTCGGCCGCCTCCCCCGTGCCGGGGTCGATGATGCGGCGCCTGCCGGACGGTGCCGGCGCGGCGGCGGGCGGCGCATCGGCCAGGCGCGCGGGCAGCGGCCTGGCCTCGGAGAGCGCCAGCGTCCAGGTCAGCGCCTCGATCTCCAGCTTCGGGATCGTGCGGCCATAGAGCGCGTGGTAGGTCGCCTCGAACGCCGCCTTCAGCATGGCTGCGCCGTTCCCTCCATAAGGGCCGTCGGGCAACGCGACCGCGACCTCGTGGCCCTGGCCGCGATAGCGCATGAAGGCGGTGCGTTCCTCGCGCAGCACGGCCCCGGGCGCGCCGAGCCGCACCACCGCCTCCGCCTCCCCCCGCATGGCGTCGAACAGCCCGTTCACGAGCGCGGCGTCGAAGGACGCCAGCGGCACGAGGCGCGTGCGCACCACCTCGTAGCCGATCGGCGCGGCGAGGAAGCCGTGCGCCGAGCCGACGCCGGCGCCGACCGGCACCAGCACCCGATCCATGCCGAGCTTCTGCGCCATGCGCGCCGCGTGCAGCGGCGCCGCGCCGCCGAAGGCGATCATGGTGCGCCCGGCGGTCTCCTTGCCGTTCTCGACGGCGTGGACGCGGGCAGCACTTGCCATCGTCTCGGTCACGATCTCGGTGATGCCGAGCGCGGCGGCATCGGGCGCCATGCCGAGCGGCGCCGCGACCGCGGCCACCACCGCCGCGCCCGCCGCCGGCGCGTCGAGCGTGATCTGCCCGCCCGCGAAGCGCGCGGGGTCGATCCAGGCGAGCACAAGGTCGGCATCCGTCACGGTCGGCAGCGTGCCGCCGCGCCCGTAGCAGGCCGGCCCCGGCATGGAGCCCGCGCTGTCCGGCCCGACCGTGATGCGCTTCAGGCCATCGACGCGCGCGATCGAGCCGCCGCCGGCGCCGATCTCCACCATGTCGATGACCGGGATGCGCACCGGGATGCCGCTGCCCTTCACGAAGCGCGCCGCGCGCGCGATCTCGAAGTGCCGCGCCTGCTGCGGCTTCATGTCGTCGATCAGCGTGATCTTGGCCGTGGTGCCGCCCATGTCGAAGGCCAGCGCGCGCCCGATGCCGTTCTCGGCGGCCAGGATCTGCGCCAGGATGGCGCCGCCCGCCGGCCCGCTCTCGACCAGCCGAATCGGGAAGCGGCGCGCCGTGCCGACCGTGGTGATGCCGCCCGAGGACATCATCAGCAGCAGCGGCCCCGCGCAGCCCATCGCCCGCAACCCGTCCTCGAGCCCGCCGAGGTAGCGTTCCATCAGCGGCAATACGTAGGCGTTGGCGACAGTGGTCGAGGCGCGCTCGTATTCGCGGATCTCCGGGCAGACTTCGGACGACAGGGCGATCACTTCCTCGGGCAGGAAACGCGCCAGGATCTCGCGCGCACGGCGTTCGTGCGCGTCGTTCTGGTAGGCATGCAGGAAGCAGACGGCGACGGCGCGGATGCCTTCCGTGCGGATGGCGGCGCCGATGCGCGCGAGCGCGGCTTCCTCCATCGGCAACAGCACCTCGCCGTCGGCTGCGATGCGCTCCGGCACCTCGAAGCGCCAGGGGCGCGGCACCAGCGGCGCGGGGCGCTCCATGTACAGGTCGTACTGCTCGAAGCGGTGCTCGTAGGCCATCTCGAGCGAATCGCGGAAGCCTTCGGTCGTGACCAGCGCGGTGGCCGCGCCCTTGCGTTCGATCAGCGCATTGGTGGCCAGCGTCGTGCCGTGGATGACGTGCGCGAGGTCGGTGGCCGCGATGCCGACCTCGGCCAGGATCGCCGCCGTGCCCTCCAGCACCGCGCGTTCCGGCGCGTCGTGCGTCGTGAGCAGCTTGGCGGAAAGGGACCGGCCCGGGACCGCGAGCACGAGATCGGTGAATGTGCCGCCGATGTCGACGGCCAGGCGTGCGGTGCTGCTCATGCTCTCCTTCCGGCGTGTGGTCGCCGCCGCATCACTCGACGCGGATGTTGGCCGCCTGCACCACGCCGCGCCAGGTGGCGGTCTCGGCACGCACATGGGCTGCGAAGGCGGCGGGCGTCATGGCCACAGGCTCGAAGCCGAGACGGCGGAGCGGCGTCGCGGCCGCCTCGCCCGCGAGGATGCGCGCCACCTCGGCCGCGATGCGGTCGCGGATGGGCCCGGGCGTGCCGGGCGGCGCCACCATGCCGTACCAGTTCGACACGTCGAAATCGGGCACGACGCTGCCGACCGGGGGCGTGTCGGGCGAGGTCGGCCAGCGCGCGGCGGATGAGACGGCAAGCAGGCGCAGCTGCCCCTGCTGTGCCATCGGCCAGGCGGAGGCGTCGCTGAAGAAGATGTCGACGTTGTTGGCGATGAGGTCGGTCAACGCCGGCGCCGTGCCGCGATAGGGCACGTGCACCATGCGCACGCCGAGGCGCAGGTTCATCAACTCGCCCGCGAGATGCGTGCCGGTGCCAACGCCACCGGAGGCGAAGCGGATCGCATCCGGCTGGCGCTTGACCAGCGCTACGAAGGCGGCGAGGTCCGGCGCCGGCAGCGAATTGCGGCAGACCAGCAGCAGCGGGCTGCGCGCCACCATGGTGACGAAGCCGAGTGCCTCGGGGTCGTAGGGTGTCGCGCGTACCACCGGCCCCGCGGTCATGTTCCCGGGGCTGACCATCGCGAGCGTGTGGCCGTCGGGCACGGCCTTGGCGACGGAATCGACGCCGATCGCGCCGCCCGCGCCGGCGCGGTTCTCGACCACCACGGGCTGTCCGAGCGCGGCGCCGAGCGGCTCGGCCAGGATGCGCCCGACCGCGTCCACGCCGCCGCCGGGCGGGAAGGGCACGACGAGGCGGATCGGTCGCGACGGCCAGGATTGCGCGCGCAGCCCCGGTGCCGCGAGGGTTCCGGCGCCGAGCACCGCCTGCCCGAGATGCCGCCGCGTGAGGGAAAGGCGCATGGTCCGTAGTCTCCCGTGCAATGAGCCGATGACTGAACCGGTCGCGTTCCGCACAGCAAAGAACCTTCGACGCCATCATGCAATACACGGCCGTTCAGGGAACCCGGGCTTGGCACGACGCGGCTGCGTGACTAGCGTGCCGGGACAAACCGGGAGGTCCAGAAGGATGACACGCATCGCCCGCATCGGCGGCGGCATCGCCGCGCTCGCCGCGATCTGCATGGCCGGCGCGCCCGCCCTCGCCCAGCCGGCGTCCAACACGCTGCGCTGGGTCTCGGACAGCGAGCCCGCGAACCCGAACCCGTACTACAACGCGCTGCGCGAAGGCGTGATCCTCGGCTTCCATGTCTGGGACGCGCCGACCTACCGCGACCCCGCGACCGGCGAATACCGCCCGCACCTCGCGGAATCCGTGCGACTGGTCGACAACCAGACCATCGAGATCCGCATGCGCGAAGGCATCGTCGCGCATAACGGCGAGACGGTCGATGCGCGCGACGTGCACGCCACCGTCCAGTACATGACGAATTCCGCGAACCGCGTCGTCTCCCTCAACCGCGTGAGCTGGGTGCAGGGCTCGGAGCTGGTGGACAACCGTACCGTGCGGCTGCGCATGACGCCGAATTTCGGGCCGTGGCAGGAATACCTGACCTCGCTGCTGATCATGCCGCGCGGCACGCTCACCGGCACGGGGGGCGACGAGCTCGGCCGCCATCCGGTCGGCACCGGCCCGTATCGCGTGACCGAGGTCGCGCCCGGCCGGCAGATCGTGATGGAACGCTTCGACCGCTACTTCGGCGGCGCCAAGGGCCAGGCGCAGATCGCGCGCCTCGTGTTCCGCCGCGTGCCGGAACAGAACACCCGCGTGGCTGAGCTGCTGACCGGCGGCGTCGACTGGATCTGGCGCATCCCGCCCGACCAGGCGCGCAACCTGCAGCGCCGACGCGGCGTCACCATCGTCAGCGGCGGCACCATCCGCTTCCACTACCTGCAGATGGACAGCGCCGGGCGAACCGGCACGGAAGCCAACCCCTTCCGCGACATCCGCGTGCGCCGCGCGATGAACCACGCGATCGACCGTGCCGGCATCGTGCGCAACCTGGTGGGCGAGGGCGCCGACCCGCTGCACACGCCCTGCCACCCCGAGCAGTTCGGCTGCGTGCAGGACGGTGTCACGCAATACGCCTACGACCCCGACCGCGCCCGCGCCCTGCTGGCCGAGGCCGGCTTCCCGAATGGCTTCGAGGTCGACATGGCTGCCTATCGCGAACGCCCCTGGGGCGAGGCGATCATCGGCAACCTCCGCGCCGTCGGCATCCGCGTGAACCTGAACTGGACGCAGTACGACGCCTTCCAGAGCCGCGTGCGGCAGGGCCAGGTGCGCCTTGCCTATGGATCCTGGGGCTCGACGTCGCTCTATGACGCGGCGGCCTCGACCTCCTACTTCTTCGGCGGATCGCCGGACGACCTCAACCGCGACCCTGAGGTGATCGCAGCGCTCGAGCGCGCCGACGGCTCGACCGACCCGGCGGTGCGGCGCGAGGCCTACGGCCAGGCGATGCGCCGGATCTCGGAGCAGGCCTTCTGGGTGCCGCTCTGGACCTTCCCGCTGACCTACGGGTTCAATTCGCAGCTGGAGTTCACGCCGGCGGCGGACGAGGTGCCGCGCTTCTACCGCGCGCGCTGGAAGCCCTAAGGCGTGCTGCGCTTCGGCCTGAAGCGGCTCGCGCTCGCGATCGTGGTGGGGGTGGCCGTCTCGGCCATCGCCTTCATGCTGCTGCGCGTCTCGGGCGACCTGGCCGCGGCGCTGGCCGGCGAGGATGCCTCGGCGGCGGATGTCGAGCGCATCCGCCGCGAATTCGGCCTCGACCGGCCGCTGGTGGTGCAATACCTGGAATGGCTGTTCAAGGCCCTGCAGGCCGACCTCGGCCGCTCCCTGTTCTACCCCGAGAGCGTGTCGGTGCTGATCCTGACGCGGCTGCCGAACACGCTGACGCTGGCGGGGCTCGGGCTCGTCATCGCACTCGGCATCTCGATCCCGCTTGGCGTGCTGGCGGCGCTCAAGCGCAACACCTGGGTGGACCGCTCCGCGCTCGGCCTCGCGGTGCTCGGCCAGGCGATGCCGAATTTCTGGTTCGGGCTGCTGATGATCTTCCTGTTCGGGCTGACGCTCGGCTGGCTGCCGGTGTCGGGCTCGGACACGCTGCGCCACTTCGTCCTTCCCGCGGTGACGCTCGGCTGGTTCGCCGCGCCGGTGCTGATGCGCCTCACGCGCGGCGGCATGGTCGAGGTGCTGCAGTCCGACTACATCCGCACCGCGCATGCCAAGGGGCTGCCGGTGCGCGTCGTGCTGTTCAAGCACGCGCTGCGCAACGCGATCGTGCCGGTGGTGGCGCTGTCCTCCGTGCAGTTCGGCAACATGCTGTCGGGCTCGGTCGTGATCGAGACGGTCTTCGCGCTGCAGGGCATCGGGTATCTCGCATGGGAGGCGATCTCGCGCCGTGACTTCCCCGTCGTGCAGGGCATCCTGCTGATGGTTGCGCTGTTCTACGTTGTGCTGACGCTGCTCGCGGACCTCGCGAATGCGTGGCTCGACCCGCGGATCCGGAGGGGCTGAGGCGATGGCCGCCACCGCCGCCGGCCCCAAGGTCGGCAAGCGCCGCGGGCGCGTCCTCGGCAATCCGGGGCTGATCGTCTCGGCCGTCGTACTCGGCGCGATCGTCATCATGGCGGTCTTCGCGCCCTTGTTCGCGCCCTACGACCCCTACGCGCAGATCCTGGACGACCGGCTGATCCCGCCCGCCTTCATCGACGCGGAACTGGCCGACCCGCGCTACCTGCTCGGCACCGACAATCTCGGGCGCGACTATCTCTCGCGGCTGATCTACGGGGCGCGCATCTCGCTGCTGATCGGCTTCCTGACCATGCTTGTCTCGGGCGTGATCGGCACGGCGATGGGTGTTGCGGCCGGATATTTCGGTGGGCGCGTCGATACGGTCGTGTCCTTCCTCGTGACCACGCGGCTGTCGCTGCCGGTGGTGATGGTGGCGCTCGCCGTCGTCGCCATCGCGGGCGGGTCGCTGCAGGTGGTGGTGCTTGTGCTGGGGCTGCTGCTCTGGGACCGTTTCGCGGTCGTGATGCGCAGCGCGACGATGCAGCTGCGCAGCCTCGACTACGTGGCGGCCGCGCGCGCCATCGGCGCCTCGACGCCGCGCGTCCTGCTCTCCGAGATCCTGCCCAACCTCGTCTCGCCGCTCGTCGTCGTCGCCTCCTACGAAATGGCGCAGGCGATCCTGCTGGAAGCGGCGCTGTCCTTCCTCGGCCTCGGCGTGCAGCCGCCGCTGCCCTCCTGGGGGCTGATGGTGGCCGAAGCCAAGGAATTCATGCTGTTCGAACCCTGGATGATCCTGCTGCCCGGCCTCGCCATCTGTATCCTGGTGCTCGCGATCAACCTGCTGGGTGACGGCATCCGCGACGCGACGGCGCCGGAGGGGAGGTGATGGCAGGCGACGCGCTGCTCGACATCCGCCACCTCGCGGTGCGGATCCCGGTCGCGGACGGGCCGCTGCATGCGGTGCGCGACGTGTCGCTGAACATCCATCGGGGGGAGACGCTCTGCGTCGTCGGCGAGAGCGGCTGCGGCAAGTCGCTCACCTCGCTCGCGACCATGGGGCTGCTGCCGCCCACCGCCGTCCGCACCGCCGAGCGTCTCGCCTTCGAAGGCGAAGACCTGCTGCGCGCGAAGCCCGCGCGGATGCGCGCGCTGCGCGGCGACCGCATGGCGATGATCTTCCAGGAGCCCATGACCAGCCTGAACCCGGCCTGGACGATCGGGGAACAGCTGATGGAGCCCTTCCTGTATCACGGCAAGGGCAACCGCCGCGCTGCCGAGGCGCGCGCGGTGGAGCTGCTGGAGCGCGTCGGCATCGCCGCCGCCGGCAGCCGCCTCGCGCAGTATCCGCATGAGCTCTCGGGCGGGCTCCGCCAGCGCGTGATGATCGCCATGGCGCTGATGTGCGGCCCCGACCTGCTGCTGGCGGACGAGCCCACCACCGCGCTCGATGTCACGATCCAGGCCGAGATCCTGCGCCTGCTGGCCGACCTGCAGCGCGAATTCGGCATGGCGCTGCTGCTGGTGACGCACGACCTCGGCATCGTCGCCTCGGTCGCCGACCGCGTCGCGGTCATGTACGCCGGGGAGGTGGTGGAGGAAGGCACGACTGAAGCCGTGTTCGCCGCCCCCCGCCACCCCTACACGCGCGGCCTGCTGTCCTGCATCCCGATCCCGGGCGAGACGCCGCGCGGCCAGCCGCTCGGCACCATCCCAGGCACGGTGCCGAGCCTGGTCGGCGGCATCGAGGGCTGCGCCTTCCGCGACCGCTGCGCCTTCGCGCGCGAGGATTGCGCGCGCACCGTGCCGGTGAAGGACGACGGGCCGCATCGCTGGCGCTGCGTGCTGGAGGACGTGCCGGCATGACGCCGATCCTCGAGATCCGGGGCGTGACCAAGCGCTATTCGGTGCGCCGCGGCATGTTCGAGCCGAAGCGCAGCCTGATGGCGGTGGCCGGCGTCTCGGCCACGCTGCCGCGCGGCGAGGTGCTAGGCCTGGTGGGCGAGTCCGGCTGCGGCAAGAGCACGCTGGCCAAGATGGTGCTCGGCCTCGAGACGCCGACCGAGGGCGAGATCCTGGTCGATGGCCGCCCCGTCGCCTCGCTCGGCCGACTGGAACGCGCCCGCCTGGTGCAGCCGGTCTTCCAGGATCCCTATTCCTCGCTCAATCCGCGCCGCACCGTCGCCGCCATCGTGGGCCAGCCGCTCGACGTGCATGGCGAGGGCACGGCGCCGGAACGCCGCACGCGCGTGGCCGAGATGCTGGCGCTCGTCGGCCTCGCGGAACGGCATGCGGCGGCCTATCCGAACCAGCTCTCGGGCGGGCAGCGGCAGCGGGTCGCGATCGCGCGCGCGCTGATCCTGCGCCCGTCGCTGGTGGTGTGCGACGAACCGACCAGCGCGCTCGACGTCTCGGTGCAGGCGCAGATCCTGAACCTGCTCGCGGAGCTGCAAGCGAAGCTCGGCCTGTCCTACCTGTTCATCAGCCACAACCTGGCGGTGGTCTACCTGATCGCGACGCGCGTCGCGGTGATGTATCTCGGCCGGCTGGTGGAAGTTGGCCAGGCGGAGACCGTGCTGACGGCGCCGGACCATCCCTACACGCAGGCGCTGCTCTCGGCAGTGCCGACGCCCAAGCCCGGGCGCGGCCTGCCGGGCGCGCCACTCAAGGGCAGCTTCCCGAACCCGCTCGACCCGCCCCCCGGCTGCCCGTTCCATCCGCGCTGCCCGGTCGCGCAGGACGTCTGCGCCACGACGCCGCCGGCGCTGGAATCGAAGCAGGCGGGGTCCACGGTGGCGTGCCACTTCGCGGGGTAGCGCGCGAGGCAGCGCGGCTCGGCTTCGATCAGCAGGACCGACAGCGATCAGAAGGCGCGGCCCTCGTGCGCGGCAAGCAGCGCGCGCAGCCGGTCCGGCACGGGCACGGGCCGGCGGCTGGCCTGGTCGGTCAGGACCCAGACGATCTCCCCGGTCGCGAGCAGCGTGTCCTCCGCCGCCGGGAAGACGGCCGGCACGAAGGTGATCGAGGACCGCCCGATGCGCGTGGCGCGCGCCGCGACCTCGATCCGCTGCGCGCGGCCGATCGCGACCCGATATTCGACCAGGCCGCGCACGACGTGGAAATCCGCGCCGCTCGCCTTCACTTCGCCCTGGTAGTCCCAGCCGGCGGCGCGGAGGTAGTCAGACACCGCCTCGTCGTACCAGGTGAGGTAATGCGCGTTGAAGACGATGCCCTGGGTGTCGAGTTCGACGTAGCGCACCGTGTGCGGGCGGAAGAAGCGGAAATCGGCGCGGGAGGGCAGCGCCTTCGCCGCGCCGTCCATGCTCAGCCCCGCGCCGTCTTCACCGCCGCCGTTGCGGCCTGGCACATCAGCCCGACCTCGTTGGCGATGGTCACGAGCTTGAAGCCCTTCTTGATCATCTTGTTCGCGTAGGTGGCGGTGCCGTTGTGCAGGCCGGCGGCGATGCCGCGCTTGGCGGTCTCGGCCAGCAGCTTGTCGTAGATGGCGAGGATCTCGGGGTCCTCCACGTCCAGCTTCGGCTCCTTGCCGTAGGAAAAGGACAGGTCCGACGGGCCCACGTAGATGCCGTCGATGCCAGGAACGTCGAGGATCTTCTCGATGTTCTCGATCGCGGTCTTCGTCTCGATCATCGGGATGACCAGGATCTCGTCGTTCGCGGTCTTCTGGTAGTTTCCCGAAGATCCGTAGGCGCCGGCGCGGATCGGGCCGTTGGAGCGCGTGCCGGCGGGCGGGTACTTGCAGTACTGCACCAGCGCGCGGGCTTCGTCGGGCGTGTTCACCATCGGGCAGATCACGCCCATCGCACCCGCGTCGAGCACCTTTCCGACGATGCCCGGCTCGTTCCACGGCACGCGCACCATCGGCACCACGCCCGAGGGCTGCATGCCCTGGAAGCAGGCGACGCAGGACAGGTAGTCCTGCACGCCGTGCTGCATGTCGACGGTCACGCTGTCCCAGCCGCACTTGGAATACATCTCGGCGCTGAAGGCATTCGGGATGGCGAGCCACCCGTTGACCACGGCCTTGCCGGCCTTCCACGCTTCCTTGACCGCATTCGCCATGGCGCCGTTTCCTCTCGTGCTGGCTGCTATGGCAGGGACGCTAGGACGGGGTCCCGGACCCGTCAAACGCGCCGCTGGACGGGCAGGCATGCGCGCGGCAGGGTGCCGCGCATGGCCCCCTGGACCGTTGCCTCCGAGACCGGCGCGCTGACCGACGTGCTGGTCTGCCCGCCCGACCATTACCGCTGGATCCCGACCAACAGCATCGTGCGCCGCACGCTGGCCGGTGCGCAGCAGCCCTCGGCCCTGGCGCTGGCGGCGCAGCATGGCGAACTCGTGCACGCGCTCCGGCAGGGCGGCGCGCGGGTGCATGTGCTGCCGCCCGAGCCGCACCTGCCCTACATGGTCTACACGCGTGATTCCGCGGTGGTGACGCCCTGGGGCGCGGTCCTGTGCCAGTTGGAACGCCCGCAGCGGCGCGGCGAATATGCCGGCGTGACGGATTTCCACGGCGGCGCCTTCTGGCGCAAGTCGAGCGCCGGCACGCTGGAGGGCGGCGACATCCACATCCTGAAGCCTGGTGTCGCGGTGGTCGGCGCCTCGGGCGGGCGCACGGACCTCGTGGGCGCCGAGCAATTCGCGGGATGGCTTCGCGCCGAGGGCTGGGAGGTGCGGATCGAGCCCTTCGACGAGCATTTCCTCCATCTCGACGTGCTGTTCTGCATGGCGGCGCCGGGGCTCGCTGTCGGATGCCTCGACGTGCTGGATGCGGACTTCGTCGCCTGGCTCGCGGGGCACGGCATCCGGTGCCTCGACGTGCCCTACCGCGATGCCATGGCGCTCGGGTGCAACATCCTGGCGCTCGGCGGCGGGACGGTGGTCTCGG
The DNA here is from genome assembly GCF_005222755.1 of Roseomonas sp. HF4. Lineage (GTDB taxonomy): Bacteria > Pseudomonadota > Alphaproteobacteria > Acetobacterales > Acetobacteraceae > Neoroseomonas. Next base: position 43,926 of record NZ_STGD01000018.1, on the reverse strand, counting down.
CGCGCGGGTCGGCACGGCTCAATGCCCTTCTGCGCGCCGAGGGGCTCGCGGTGCTCGACCCCGACCTGTCGCTCTTCACCGCCGGCGGCGGCGGACCCCATTGCCTGACCTGTCCGCTGGGGCGGGAGGAGTGATCGCCATGACCACCACACCCGGCACCGAGGCCGTGATCGCCGCCGCAAGAGGCTTCCTCGGCGAACGCCTCAGCGTCAACCGCGCGGTGCGCGAGCAGCACAGCCGCGGCGAGGACACCACGATTCCGACGCTGCCCGACGCCGTCGCCTTCGTGGAGACGACCGAGGAAGTGAGCCGCCTGCTCGCGCTCTGCCACCAGCACGGCGTGGCGGTGACGCCCTTCGGCGCCGGCACCTCGCTTGAAGGCCATGTGAACCCGGTGCGCGCCGGGATCTCGCTCGACCTCTCCCGCATGAAGGCGGTGCTGGAGGTGAACGAGGACGACATGGACTGCCTGATCGAGCCCGGCGTGACGCGGCAGGAACTCAATGCCTTCCTGCGCGACCGCGGACTGTTCTTCCCGGTCGATCCCGGCAGCCACGCGACGATCGGCGGGATGTGCGCGACGCGCGCCTCCGGCACCAACGCCGTGCGCTACGGCACCATCCGCGAGAACGTGCTGGGGCTCGAGGTGGTGCTCGCCGATGGCCGCGTGATCGAGACCGGCGGGCGCACGCGCAAGGCATCGAACGGCTACGACCTGACCCGGCTGTTCATCGGTAGCGAGGGGACGCTCGGCGTCGTCACGAAGGTGCGGCTCCGCCTGCACGGCATCCCTGAGGCGATGAGCGCCGCCGTCTGCCAGTTCCCGACGCTGACCGCCGCAATCGAGACCGTCATCGCCGTGATGCAGTCCGGCATTCCCGTCGCGCGCATTGAACTGCTGGACGAGGACCAGATGGAGGCCTGCATCCGGTACTCGAAGCTGGAAGGCTTCGATGCGCTGCCGACCTTGTTCCTTGAATTCCACGGCACGGATGCGTCGGTGAAGGAACAGGCCGAGACGGTGGAGGCCATCGCGGGCGAATACGGCGCGCGCGGCTTCGCCTGGGCGACCGATGCACAAGCGCGCAACCGGCTGTGGCAGGCGCGACACGATGCGTACTGGGCGGCGGTAGCGCTGAAGCCCGGGCATCGTGGCATCACGACCGATGTCTGCGTGCCGATCTCGCGCCTGGCGGAAGCCGTGGTGAGCGCCAAGGAGACGGCGCGGGCCTCGGGCCTCACATCCTGCATCGTCGGCCATGTGGGCGACGGCAACTACCACTGCCTGATCCTGTTCCCGGACGGCGACCAGGCGGCGCTGGAACGGGCCTGGGCGCTCGACCGCGCCATCGTCGCGCAGGGGCTGGCGCTGGGCGGCACCTGTTCGGGCGAACACGGTATCGGCCTCGGCAAGCGGGAATTCCTGGAACAGGAACACGGGGCCGAGGCGCTGGCGGTGATGCGCAGCGTCAAGTCGGCGCTCGATCCGCGCGGCATCCTGAACCCGGGAAAGATGTTCCGGAACTGACGGCTTGAACCTGCTCGGCCTCTCCGTCCTGGCGCTGGCGCTCGGCCATGTGTTCTCCAACGCCGTGCGCACCATCCCGGCGATGGCGGCGGATGTGCTGCAGCGCGACCTCGGCCTCACGGCGGATGGGCTGGCGGGGCTGACCGGGGCCTTCCCGGCCGCCTTCGCGCTGGCGATGCTGCCGGTCGGCGTGGCGCTCGACCGCTGGGGCGTGAAGCCCACGGCGCTTGCGCTGATGGCGGTCGGCGCGGCGGGGTCGCTGCTCGCGGCGGCGGCGACGGGGCCCTGGACCATGCTCGCGGGGCAGGTGGTGCTCGGGCTCGGGTGCTCGGGCATGCTGATGTGCCCCGTGACCTATGCGGCCAAGACCCTGCCGCCGCAGAAATTCGGGCTTTGGGGCGGCGTGATCCAGGCCTTCGGCAATACCGGCATGCTGCTGTCCGCGAGCCCGCTCGCGCTGCTGGTCGAGACCGCCGGCTGGCGCGCGGGCTACGTGGCCTCGGCGCTGCTGGCCATCGGGGCCGCCGCCGCCGTCGCGCTGGTGGTGCGGGAGGCGCGCCCGTCCGCCGGCCCGACGCGCAGCCTGGCCGAGGATGCGCGGGAGGTCGTGAGCCTAGGCCTGTCGCGGGCGATCCGCGGCCCGGTCGTCATCGCCTTCGCCTCCTTCGCCGCGGTCCTCGGCGTGCGCGGCCTCTGGGGCGGGCCATGGCTGATGGAGGTCAAGGACCTCTCGCGCGTCGCGGCCGGCCACGTGCTGCTGGCCTGCACCTTCGCGCTGATCGCCGGGCCCGCCATCGCCGGGCTGCTGGAGCGGCGCCTCCAGGCGCATCGACGGGCGCTGCTGGTTGCGGGGCACCTTGGCGCGGCGGCTGCGATCCTGCTGCTGGTGGCCGGCGGCGCACTGGGCTGGGGCGTCGTGGCCGATGCGGCGCTGCTGGCCGCCTTCGGGCTGCTAATCTCGCTGCAGGTGATCTGCTTCGCGCTGGTGCGCGCGGCGGTGCCGCCGGCCCAGGTGGGGCGTGCGCTCTCGGCCATGAACATATCCTTCTTCGGCGGCGCGGCGGTGCTGCAGGCGGTCTCCGGCGCCGCGGCCTCGGTGGGGGGCGTCGGCGCGGCGCTGGCGGTCTTCGCCGTCGCGCTCGTCGCCTGCACCCTGGCTTTCCTGCGGCTGCCGGGGCCACGCTGAAAGGATGCCTGCGCGGCTTGTCCGCAAGCGGGGCGGGCGTCACGGCTTCTTCATCGGGCTGTCATCGTGGCATCGCGGTGGGCATGGCATCGCCCGGCCTTCAGCGAACAGGAGCCGCCGATGATCCTCCGCCGCACTGCCCTTGCCCTGCCCGCCCTTGCGCTGCTGCCGCGCGGCGCCGGCGCTGAGACCGACTGGCGCACGTCGCTGCGCGAGGTCCGCTACGGCATGATCTCGGTCGAGAACGAGCGCGACGCGATCACCCGCCTGCAGGGCCTGCAGGGCTACATGACGCGCGAATTGCGGGTCCCGTTCCGCGTCTTCCGCGGCTCCGACTATGCCGCGGTGGTCGAGGCGATGCGGTCCGGCCATTCGGAACTCGCCTATCTCGGCCCGGCCTCCTACGGCCTGGCGCGCCGGGTGATGGGGGAGCGCGTCGCGCCGATCTTCCGCTACCGCGACAATGCGGGGCTCGAGGGCTACCACAGCGTCATGATCGTGAAGGCCGACAGCCCGGTGCAGCGGCTGGAGGAGATGCGCGGCCGCACGCTGGCCTTCAGCGACCCGAACTCCACCTCCGGCTTTCAGGTTCCCGGCTGGTTCCTGCGCCGCCAGGGCATGGACCCCGCGAACTTCTTCACACGCACGGGCTTCAGCGGCAGCCATGAGCAGAGCGTCGTCGCCGTCATCAACGGCACCTACGACGCCGCCGTCGTGGCCTATTCCAACGACGCGCGGAACACCTTCCAGCGCATGGTCGAGAAGGGCATGATTCCGGCGAATTCGGTGCGCGTGATCTGGCGTTCGCCGCTGATCCCGAACAGCCCGATCGTGATCCGCACGGACCTGCCCGCGGCGTTCCGCCGCGACGTCACCGCCGCCTTTGCCGCAATGCCCGAGCGCGACCCCGAGGGCTTCCGCCAGATGTCATCCAACGCGCAGGGCCTCGCGCCCGCGACGCACGAGGACTACCTCGACATCATGGCGATCCTCGAGGAGAACGCGCAGCGCCGCCGCGAACGGCGCTCCTGACCTTGGGCGCCGCCGCGGTCCTGGCCGCCGAGGGACGCTGGCGCGACGCACGCGCCCGGCGGCGCCGGGGGCTGGCGGTCGGCGGCGGCGCCTTCCTCCTTGCGGTGCTGGCCGCGGCCTGGGTGGGGGAGGTAAGCCCCGGGCGCCTGGCGCGCGGGCTGCCGCTGGCCTGGGACTATATCCACCGCACCCTGCCGGACCTGAGCGCCGCCACGCTCGGGGCGGATATCGCGTATTGGATGTGGGGCTTCGGCCACTGGGTCACCTTGCTCGGCGATACGCTGCTGATGGCCTATGCCGGCACCGTGCTCGGCGCCGCGGCGGCGCTGCTGCTGTCCTTTCCCGCCGCGGCGACGCTCGCGCCCGGCTGGGCCGTCGCCGCGGCACGCCGCACGCTCGAGGTCATGCGCACCGTGCCGACGCTCGTCCTCGCGCTGGTCTTCGTCTATGCCTTCGGTCTTGGCGCGCTTGCCGGCGTGTTCGCCATCGCGCTGCATTCCGCTGGCGCCCTCGGCAAGCTGTTCGCCGAGGAGCACGAGAACACCGCCCCCGGCCCGGTCGAGGCCGTGCGCGCCACCGGCGCCTCCTGGCCCGCGCAGATGCGCTTCGGCGTGCTGCCGCAGTCCCTGCCGGGCGTGTTGAGCTATGGCCTGCTGCGCTTCGAGATCAACGTGCGCGAGGCCTCGGTCCTCGGCATCGTCGGCGCCGGTGGGATCGGGGAGGAGTTGTATCTCGCCGTGCGCCAGTTCGAATACCAGGACATCTCCGCGATCCTGGTGCTGATCCTGCTGACCGTCGCGGCCATCGACCTGCTCTGCGGCCGGCTGCGGGCGCGTGTGCTCGGGACGCGCGCGGCATGAGGCGGATGGCGGGGACGCCGCTGCTGTTCGCCGTCGGCGCAGTACTGCTGGTCGCGGCGCTGTGGCGCGTGGATGCCTCGCCGGAGCGCATCTGGAACGGGCTTTCGCGCCTCGGCTGGCTGTTCGCGCTGATGTGGCCGCCTTCCCCCGGCGGGGCGCTGGGCGAACTGCTGCAAGGCCTGGCCGAAAGCCTGGCGATGGCCTTCCTCGGCACCGTGCTGGCGGCGGCGGCCGCCCTGCCGCTCGCACTGCTCGGCGCCGGCAACGTCGTCGGCAGCGCTATCCTGCGCTTCTCCGCCCGGCGCGTCTTCGACGGGCTGCGCGGCATCGACACGCTGATCTGGGCGCTGGTCTTCGTCTCGGCGGTCGGGATGGGGCCATTCGCCGGCATCCTCGCGCTCGCCGTGCCGGATACCGGAACGCTGGCGAAGCTGTTCAGCGAGGCGCTGGAAGGGGCGGACCGCCGCCAGGTCGAGGCGGTGCGCGCAGCGGGCGCCGGGCGGATGCTCGCCGTCCGCCTCGGCCTGTTGCCGCAGGTCGCTCCGGTGATGCTTTCCCAGGTCCTGTACACGCTCGAATCCAATGCCCGGTCCTCCACGGTTCTCGGCATCGTAGGTGCGGGCGGCATCGGGCTTGCGCTGTCCGACCGGATCCGCATCAACAACTGGGACGAAGCGGCCTTCATCGTGCTCATGATCCTGGCCATGGTCGCGGCGATCGACCTGTTCAGCCGGACCATCCGCCTGCGCCTCATCCGCGCCTGACTTCCGCCTTCCGCGGATTCCGGTCTAGACAGGGCCCCGGAGGGACAGGCGCATGATCCGCAGCATCCTGGTCGCGCTCGACGATACCGAGGGGGCGCAGCGCGCCCGCGACCTCGCCATCGCCTTCGCGCGGCACACCGGCGCGGCGCTCACCATGGCGACATTCCTGGACTGGCCGCATGCCCGGGACGCGCACGAAGCCGTGCCGCCCGGCGCCGCCGCCTTCAAGGAACGCCGCGACGCCGCCCGGTCCAAGCGCCTGGAGGAGGAGGCCGAGGCCGCCTTCGCCGCCTGCGCCGCCGCCGCCGGCAACACGCCCTTCACCCGCCTGCGCCTGGTGGATGCGCCGGAACCCGCGCTGCTCGCGGCCGGCGCCGCGCACGACATCGTGGTCATCGGCCGCGACTCGACCCTGGGGCTCGAGGACTGCCCGGACGGCCTGGCGCCGGTGATCGAGGCGCTGCTGCACGACGGCGCCCGGCCCCTGCTGGTGGTGCCGCCCGGCCCGGCGCCGGTGACCGGCAAGGTCCTGGTCGCCTATGACGGCTCGATCCCGGCGATGCGGGCCGTCCAGTTGTTTGCGCTGCTCGGCCTCGGGCTCGATCTTCAACTGCGCGTGATATCGGTGGCCGCGACGCGCGCCGATGCGACGCAGATGGCGGAGATTGCCGCCGGCTACCTCCGCAACCACGACTTCGACGTCGAGGCGGTCGGCGTCGAGGGCAGCCACCCGGTCGACGCGCTGGTCGCGGAGGCTGCAGCCATGCCGGCGCGCCTGCTGGTCATGGGCGCCTACGAGCATTCCGGGCTGCGCACGCTGTTCACCGGATCGGCGACGCGCCGGCTGCTGCTGTCGGCCCCCTGCCCGGTCTTCGTCGCGCACTGACCGACGCGCATCGCTCCATGCGCGCCGCGCAGGGCCGCGCGAGCCTTTCCTTGACGTGACGCCGCTTGGCGCGACATGACCTGACGACACAGTCGGATGCCTGCCGATGCCGCGCAGTCTTGCCGGCGCGCTGCTGTTGCTGCTCGCCGCCACCCTTCCCGCCGCCGCCCAGTTCGGACCGCAGGGACCGCCCGCCGTCGGCGTGCTGACCGCCGAACGGCGCCCGGTCACGGAGACGATCGAGTTCGTCGGGCGCGCCGAGGCGACCGACCGCGTCAACATCCGCGCGCGCGTCACCGGCTTCCTGCAGGAACGCCTGTTCCGCGAAGGCGCCGACGTCGCCCAGGGTGAGGTGCTGTTCCGTCTCGAGCGCGCGCCCTTCGAGGCGCAGATGGCGCAGGCGCGCGCGAACCTGGCCGGCGCCACGGCAACGCTGGAGAACGCGCGGGTGGCGCTGGCGCGCGCGCGCGAACTTCGCCAGACCGGCGCCGGCACGCAGGTCGCGCTGGACAACGCGCAGGCGCTGGAGCGCACCGCCGCCGCCAACGTGCTCGGCGCCGAGGCCGCGGTGCGCGTCGCCGAGATCAACCTCGGCTATACCGAGGTCACGGCGCCGATCGCAGGCCAGATCGGGCGGGCGAACCTTGCGGTCGGCAATGTCGTCGGGCCGGATGCGGGCATCCTTGCAACCATCGTCAGCCAGGACCCGATGCGCGTCGCCTTCGCCGTCAGCCAGCGCACCGCGCTCGAGCTGCGCAACCGATTCGAGGGGCGGGGCGGTCCCGATGCCGTGCGCGTGCGCATCCGCACAGCCGACGGGCGGCTCTACCCGGAAGTCGGCCGCGTCGACTTCGTGGACAACCAGATCGACCGCAACACCGACACCATCCTGGTGCGCGCGCTGATCGCGAACCCAATCCGCCAGGTGGACGGCCAGGCAGCGACCGTCGCGCCGCGCGAGCTCGTGGACGGGCAGTTCGTCAGCGTGACCGTCGAAGGCGCCGAGCCGGTCATGACCATCACGCTGCCGCGATCGGCCATCCTGCAGGACCAGCAGGGATCCTTCGTCTTTGTCGTAGGCCAGGAGAACAGGGCCGAACGCCGCGACGTGAAGATGGGCCGGTCGAACAACGCGGCCACGGCGGTCATCGAGGACGGGCTCTCGGGCGGCGAGACCGTGGTGGTCGAGGGCGTGCAGCGCGTCCGCCCCGGCCAGCCAGTGAACCCCGCGCCGGCGGGCGCGTCGCCCGCCCGCCCGCCAGGCCGGGGCTGAGCGCGGATGCTGTCCGCCGTCTTCGTCGACAGGCCGCGGCTCGCGATCGTCATCGCCATCCTGACGACGCTCGCCGGGCTGCTGGCCGTGACGCGGCTGCCGGTCTCGCAGCTGCCCAACATCGTGCCGCCGCAGGTCTCGGTCACCACGCGCTTCCCGGGCGCCTCGGCCGCCGTCGTGGAGCAGACCGTCGCGCAGGTGATCGAGGCGAGCGTCAACGGCGTCGACCGCATGATCTACATGCGTTCGAACAGCGCCAATGACGGGTCCTACAACCTCAACATCTCATTCGAGCTCGGCACCAACCCGGACATCGCGACGGTCAACGTCAACAACCGCGTGCAGGCGGCGCTGGCACGGCTGCCGCAGGAGGTACAGCGCCAGGGCGTGACCGTCCGCAAGCAATCCTCGGCCATCCTGCAGTTCGTCTTCCTGTTCTCCGAGACCGGCGAGCACACGCCGCTGTTCCTCTCGAACTACACGACCATCAACATCCTCGACCGCGTGGCGCGCGTCCCCGGGGTCGGCCAGGTCACGCTGTTCGGCGCCATGGACTACTCCATGCGCATCTGGTTCGAGGTGGACCGGCTGATCAGCCTGAACCTCACGCCGGCCGACGTGGTGCAGGCGATCCAGGCGCAGAACGTGCAGGCGCCGGTCGGGCGGATCGGCGCGCGCCCGATACCGGACGAGCAGCAGTTCCAGATCAACCTCGAGACGCGCGGCCGCCTGACCACGCCCGAGGAATTCGGCGACATCCTGATCCGCGCCAACCCTGACGGCTCCTCGCTCCGCGTGCGCGACGTCGCGCGGGTCGAGCTCGGCGCCGCCAGCATGGATACGGAAAGCCGTTTCAACGGCCGCCCTGCCGTGACCTTCGGCATCTACCTCGCCCCCGGCGCCAATGCCGTGACCGCAGCAGCGGCGGTGCGCGCCACGCTCGACGAGATGCGCACGCGCTACCCGGCGGGCGTCAACCACCAGGTCTTCTTCGATACCTCCGACTTCGTGACCGACACGATCCGGGAAGTGATCAAGACCCTGATCGAGGCCTTCCTCCTGGTCGTGATCGTCGTGTTCCTGTTCCTGGGCAACATGCGGGCGACGATCATCCCGACAATCGCGGTGCCGGTCAGCCTGATCGGCACCTTCGTCATCCTGCTGGCGCTCGGCTACTCGGCCAACACCATCTCGTTGCTGGCGATGGTGCTGGCCATCGGCATCGTGGTCGACGACGCCATCGTGGTGGTTGAGAACGTCGAGCGGGTGATGGCGGAGGAGCCGCACCTCACGCCCGCCGAGGCGACCAAGAAGGCGATGGCGCAGATCACCGCGCCGATCATCGCCATTACGCTCGTGCTGCTGTCGGTCTTCGTGCCGATCGGCTTCATCCCGGGCCTGTCCGGCGAGTTGTTCCGGCAGTTCGCGGTCACGATCAGCGCGGCCATGGTGATCAGCGCGATCAACGCGCTGTCGCTCTCGCCCGCGCTCTGCGCCATGTTCCTCCGGCCGCATCATGGACCGCGCAAGGGGATCATGGGGCGCTGGCTGCGGGGTATCGACTGGACGCGCGACCGCTATGCCGGGACGGTCTCGCGCCTCGTGCGCGTCTCCTCCCTCTCGATCCTGCTGACGGCGGGGTTCGCGGCGGGCATTTGGCAATTGTCGCTGCGCACGCCCTCGGGCTTCCTGCCGCAGGAGGACCAGGGTGCCTTCTTCGTGCAGGTGCAGCTTCCGCAAGGCGCCTCGGTCGCCCGCACGCGGGAGGCGGTGATCCAGGTCGAGGAGATCCTGCGTTCCATCCCCTCGGTGCAGGGCACGCTCGCCATCGTCGGCTTCTCGCTGATCGACGGCGGCGCGCAGTCGAATTCCGCCTTCCTGGTCGGCCGCCTCAAGCCCTTCGCCGAGCGCACGACGGCCGAGATGTCCGTGCAGGCCGCCATCGGCCGCGTCTTCGGCGCCGGTCAGGCGGTGCGCACGGCGAATGTCTTCGCCTTCAACCTGCCGCCGATCATCGGCCTCGGCACCGGCGGCGGCTTCGAATACATCCTGCAGGACTACCAGGGACGACCGCCGGCGGAACTCGGCGCGACCATGCTCGGCCTGATCGTGCAGGCGAACCAGGATCCGCGCCTGGCGGCGGTCTTCTCGACCTTCAACGCCACCAACCCGACGCTGTTCCTGGACGTGGACCGCGACAAGGCGCAGGCGCTGGGCCTGCGCATCTCCGACGTGTTCCAGGCGCTGCAGGCGACGCTCGGCGGCTTCTACGTGAATGACTTCAACCTGTTCGGCCGCACCTGGCAGGTGAACCTGCAGGCCGAGGCGACCGACCGCGACGAGATCGACGACATCTGGCGCATCCATGTGCGCAACGCGCGGGGCGAGATGGTGCCGCTCCGCGCCGTGGCCGAGACGCAGCCGCGCGTCGGGCCGCAGACGATCTTCCGCTACAACAACTATCGCGCCATCTCGATCCAGGGCGCGCCGCGGCCGGGCATGTCGTCCGGGGACGGGCTCGCGGCGATGGAGAGCCTGTCGCGCCGTGTCCTGCCGGCCGGCTACGGCTTCGAATGGACCGGCACGGCGTTCCAGGAACAGCGCGCGGCGGGGCAGACCGGCTTCATCCTCGCGCTCGCCGTCGCCTTCGCCTACCTGTTCCTGGTCGCGCTGTACGAGTCCTGGGTGATCCCGATCCCGGTGCTGCTCTCGGTCGCGGTGGGCGTCGTCGGCGCCTTCCTGGCGCTGATGGTCACGCGCCTGCCGCTCGACATCTACGCGCAGATCGGCCTGGTCGTGCTGATCGCGCTGGCCGCCAAGAACGGCATCCTGATCGTGGAATTCGCGAAGGAGAAGCGGGAGGAAGGGTTGGCGATCCGCGATGCCGCCGTCATGGGCGCGCGGCTGCGGTTCCGCGCCGTGATGATGACCTCGATCGCCTTCATCCTGGGTCTGGTGCCGCTCATCACCGCGCAGGGGGCCGCCATGATGTCCCGCCGGGCGGTCGGCACGGCGGTCTTCGGCGGCATGCTGGCGGCCGCCATCGTCGGCATCTTCGTCATTCCCATGCTTTACGTGGTGTTCCAGTCGCTGCGGGAAAGGGCGAAGCGGATGTTCGGCCGGGACACCTGACCCCCCTTCCCATCCCGGGGCGGCATCGCAGATGATGGGGGCGACGAACCAAGGGAGACCCCGCGCATGGCGAAGTTCGGCCTCAGCCAGTCCATCCGCCGCGTCGAGGATCCGCGCCTGCTCAAGGGCGCCGGGCGCTACACCGACGATTTTGCCGTCCCTGGCCAGGCGCAGGGCTACGTACTGCGCAGCCCGCATGCGCATGCCCGCATCACGGGCATCTCGGCCACCGCGGCCAAGTCAATGCCGGGCGTACTCGGCATCTGGACCGGGGCCGACCTGGCCGCGGCCGGCATCGGCCCGCTGCCCTGCCTGACGCCGCTGAAGAACCGCGACGGCAGCCGCAGCGCCGAGACCCCGCGCCCTGCCTTGGCCGAGGGCACCGTGCGCCACGTCGGCGACCCCGTCGCCTTCGTCGTCGCCGAGACCATCGAGCAGGCCCGCGACGCCGCCGAGGCCATCGAGGTCGACTACGAGGTCCTGCCCGCCGCGACCGACCTCGCCACCGCGACCGACCCCGGACAGCCGCAGGTGTGGCCCGCCGCCCCCGCCAACACCTGCTTCGACTGGCATGTCGGCGACGCCGCCAAGGCCGATGACCTGATCGCCTCCGCCGCCCATGTCGCGCGGCTGCGCGTCGTGAACAACCGCGTCGTCGTCGCCTCGATGGAGGCGCGCGCCGCGCTGGCCGAGTACGACGCGGGGCGGAACCACTGGACGCTGACCACAAACACCCAGGGCTCCTGGCTGCTGCGCAACCTGCTGGCGAGCAACATCTTCGAGCAGCCGTCCGAGAGCTTCCGCGTGGTCACGCCCGATGTCGGCGGCGGCTTCGGGATGAAGATCTTCCTCTACCCCGAGCACGTGCTGACCTGCTTCGCGGCGCGGGAGTTGAAGCGCGCGGTGAAGTGGACCTCCGAACGCACCGAGGCCTTCCAGTCCGACACGCACGGGCGCGACAACATCACGATCGGCGAGTTGGCGCTCGACAAGGACGGGAAGTTCCTGGCGCTGCGCACCAAGAACTGGGCGGGGATGGGTGCCTACCTCAACACCTTCGCGCCCTTCATCCCGACCGGCGCGGGCACCAAGGTCCTAGCGAGCGTGTACGACTTCCAGGCGATCCACGCGCAGGTCATCGGCGTCGTCACCAACACGGTGCCGGTCGACGCCTATCGCGGCGCCGGGCGGCCCGAGAGCAACTACCTGGTCGAGCGCCTGATCGACACCGCGGCGCGCGAGATGGGCATCGACCGGATCGAGATCCGGCGCCGCAACATGGTCCCGTCGTCGCGCATGCCCTACGTCTCGGCGATGGGGCAGCGCTACGATTCCGGCGAATTCGCCAGGCTCATGGACAGCGCGCTGCAGAAGATCGACTGGGCCGGCTTCCCCGCCCGGAAGGCGGAGGCGGCGAAGCGCGGCAGGAAGCGCGGCATCGGCCTCGCCTACTACCTGGAGGCGACCGGCGGCTCGCCGACCGAGAACGCGGCCGTGCGCTTCGCCGATGACGGCTTCGTTGACGTCTATGTCGGCACGCAGTCCACCGGCCAGGGCCATGAGACCGCCTATGCGATGATGACGAGCCACGAGCTCGGCATCCCGATCGAGAAGATCCGCATCCAGCAGGGCGATTCCGACAGCCTGCCGGATGGCGGCGGCACGGGCGGCGCGCGCAGCCTCTATTCGGAAGGCCAGGCGATCCTCGTGACCACCGCGAGCGTGGTCGAGAAGGGCAAGATCGCAGCCTCGGAACACCTCGAGGCCTCGGTCGCCGACATCGAGTTCACGCCGAAGGGCGGCAGCTTCGGCGTGGTCGGCACGGACCGCGCCGTCGGCATCCTCGAACTCGCCGCCGCGCAGCGGAAGAAGGCCGCCGCCGGCATCGAGGCGACGCTGCTCGACGCGCAGGAGACCGCCGAGATCAAGTCCCACACCTTCCCGAACGGCTGCCACGTGGCCGAGGTCGAGGTCGACCCCGAGACCGGCATCGTCGCGATCCCGCGCTACATCGTGGTGGACGATGTCGGCCATGCGCTGAATCCGCTGATCGTGCGCGGCCAGGTGCATGGCGGCGTGACGCAGGGCATCGGCCAGGCGCTGCTGGAACGCACCGCCTACGATGCGGAGAGCGGCCAGCTGGTCAGCGCCTCCTTCATGGACTACGCGCTGCCGCGGGCGGACGACCTGCCGCCGATCGACGTGGACCTGATCGAGGTGCCCTGCGAGACCAATCCGCTCGGCGTGAAGGGCGCGGGGGAGGCCGGCGCGGTCGGCAGCCCACCCGCTGTCATCAACGCCCTGGTGGATGCTCTGGCCGATGCCGGCGTGACGCAGATCGACATGCCGGCGACGCCCGAGGCGGTGTGGAAGGCCCTGGCCGGCGCGAAGGCGGCCTGACGGATCAACCGGCGGGCTGCCGCTCGTAGCGCAGCCCGCGCGCCAGCCAGCAGCCGAGGCGGATCGCGCGCGGGCGCCCGGCTTCGCGCTCGACCGCGAGCGTCCAGTCGCCGGGCGGCGTGTGGTCCAGCGCGCGGGGGCAGGGCAGCGCCCAGAGGTCTTCCGCGATCGGCTCCAGCCGCTCCATCCGGCCCTGGCCGAGCATGCCGGAAAACCCGCCATAGACCGCCCCGCCGGCATCCTCGACAGTCAGCTCCGCGCCCAGCTCGGCGCAGGCGTAGCGCCCCGCGATGTCACGGGCAGGCACGCCACGCCGCGGCAGCAGGATGACCGACTGGTTCTCGTGCGGCCGGTCCATCCGCAGGCCCTCCGGCGACATCCGGATGGTGGTCGCCCCGTTCGTCGCGCTGCCGTCCGCCTGCAGGTCGAGCCGTTCGGCGGAGTGCCCGAAGCGCAGGCGGATACGACCCGGCTCCGCGGCGTCGATGCGCGCGGCCAGCGCGGTCTCCGGCTCGAACCAGGCGCCGAGCCAGGCTGGCGGGGGGTGGTCCGCTGCGGCCCTTTGCCGCGGCTCGCCGAACAGCGCGCCGAGGATGTCGAGCGACGCCGCATACGCATCCGACAGGTGGTTGAACAGCACGACGACCGAGACCCGCTCGGCCGGCAGCACCATGCGGTGGCTGCGCCAGCCGCGCAGCGCCCCGCCATGGCCGATGGCGCGGCGCCCGAACTCCTCTCCGGCGCGCAGCCCGAAGGCGTAGGGCGCCGGCGCGCCGTCGGCGAAATTCGCCGGGCGCAGCAGCCGCCCGTGCAGCGAATCCGCATCGTCGCGCGTCGCGTCGATGTGCCGTTCCCAGGCGATCATGTCGTCGAGCGAGGCGCCGAGGCCGGCATCGCCCGTCCAGAGGATGCGGTTCTCCGCCGCGCGGAAGCCCGTGGCGAGGCTGCCCTCGTAGCCCTCGGTCCCATCGGGCATGGCGCGCGTGTCGACGGCAAGGAAGGCGCTTGCCATCCCCGCACGGTCGAGGACGCGCGCGCGCAGCACCTCCGCGAAGCCGCGCCCGGCCCGCGCCTCGAGCATGTCGGACAGCAGGCGGAAATTCTGGTTCACGTAGGAATACCGCGTGCCCGGCGCGAAGTGCAGGCTGCGCGTGCCGCCGATGAGGCGCGCCGCCTCGGCATCGCCGAAGGGCGCCTCGACCGGCGAGCCGTGCAGCATCGCGACGGCCCAGTAGTCGCGCAGCCCCGACTGGTTGTGGCAGAGGTGGAGCGTGCCCGGTGCGGGTCCCTCCAGCAGTGGCAGCCGCGCGCGCAGATCGTCGTCCAGCACCGAAGGGTCGGGGAAGGCATCCAGCAGCGCCGCGCAGGTGAACTGCTTCGTGATGGAGCACATGCGGAACAGCGTGCGCGGCGTGAAGGGGATGCGCCGCTCGGCGTTCGCGTAGCCCCAGGCGTGCCGGGCCAGCACCTCCCCTTCGCGCAGGACCGCCACGGCGCCGCCCGGGCCGGGATAGGCGTCGGCGAGCGCTGTGACGGCGCGCTCCAGCGCATCGGTCATGTCACGCCTCCAGGAAGGCGCGGACATGGCGGCGCAGGAAGGCCGCGTCCACGGCATTGGCCACGGGATTGCCCGCGCGATGGCCCCAGATCGAGGGGATCGGCAGCAGCGTCCCGTGGCGGAGGTGCGGCAATTCCGCCTCGTTGTCGGCGACGCGGAAATAGAGATCGGTCGCCGAGGGCATCAGCAGCACCCGTGCGTCGATCGACGCCAACGCGCGCGCCAGGTCGCCGCCGTGGTGCGGGTGGTCGGCGATGTCGCCGGCGTCCCAGCAGCGCAGCTGCGCCAGCAGGTCGGCCGCCGCGCGGCGCGCGAAGCGTTCCTCCCAGTCCGTGCGCAGGAAGGTGTCGAGATCCGGCGCGCCAAGCGCCGAGAGGTGAAGCCCCGTGCGATAGAAATCCTGGCTCAGCGCCCAGCCGGCATAGAGGCGGCCGAAAGCGCGCAGCGCGGCGGCGGGCTCGGTCGCGAACAGCGCGATGCCGTCATACTCCGGCGCCGCCTCCAGCACCGCCATCATGCCCTTCAGGAAAACACGGTTGTGCACGCTGGTCCGCGCGCTGCCGCAGTTCACGACGATGCGCTGCACGGCCTCCGGGAAGGCGGCCGCCCAGTGGTAGGCCTGCTGCGCGCCCATCGACCAGCCATAGACGGCGTGCAGGCGCGTGACGCCGAACACCTCCCGCAGAAGCCGGCGTTGCGCCGCGACATTGTCCCAGGCTGTCACCAGGCGGGGCCAGGGCGCGGCGTTGCTCGGCGAGGAGGACAGCCCGTTGCCGAACATGTTGGGCACCACGACGAACCAGCGCGTCGGGTCGAGCACGCCCCCGGGCCCGATCAGCCATTCGATGTCCTGATGCTGCGCGCCGTAGCTGGTCGGATAGAGCACGACATTGTCGCGTGCGGCGGCAAGCGTGCCATGCGCGCGCCAGGCGATGCGCGCATCGGGCAGCACGCCGCCGCGATGAAGCGCGAGGTCGCCGGCTTCGAACACGCCTTCCTGAACCGGCCAGTCCATCGATGCCCCCGCTCCGCCCGATCGCCCGAGACTAGCCGTTCGCGGTCCGGTCGCCGAGGCCCCGCGCCCGGCGCTTCGCGATCAGTGGCGCAGGCTGGGGCGGCGAGAGGTCGCGCTGCCTTCGTCCCCGCACGGACCCGTCATGTTCGGCGGGCCCGCAGGAAATTCCACGCCAGCACAGGCGCCGCGATCGCCGCGCCCACGGCTGTCATCGGCCCCGAGGGCGAGATCATCAGCAGCGACCCCACCACCAGCACGGCCTGCGACATCAGGCCCATATGCGTGAAGGCGTAGCCCGTCATGCCGATACCGAGGATCAGCACGCCCACCGCGCAGGTGCCGACGGTGAACAGGAACGCCCCCCAGGTGAAGTCCGGCACCACGATCAGCATCACAGGCGCATAGGCGAAGACGAAGGGCACGGTTGCCTTCGCCATGCCGAGGCGGAAGGCGGTGATCCCGGTGCGGAACGGGTTCGACCCCGCGATCCCGGCAGCGGCATAGGCGGAGACGCAGACCGGCGGCGTCAGGTCCGCCAGGATCCCGTAGTAGAGGATGAACAGATGCGCCGCGATCGGCGGCACGCCGAGCTGCTGAACGGCGGGCGCCGCGATGGCCGCGAGCACGATGTAGAGCGCCGTCGTCGGGATGCCGGCGCCCATCGCGATGCAGACGAGCGCCACGAAGAGCAGCGTCATGAACAGCGTCAGCCCCTCCATGGAGCCGAAGCCGGCCGGCAGGGCCTCGACGATGGGGCGGAAGACTTCCGCCGTCTGCACCGCCGCCTGCGTCACGATGAAGCCGATGCGGAAGCCCGCGCCGGTCAGCGTGACGACGCCCACCACGATGCCGACCGCCGCGGCCGCCGCGCCGACCGCGAGCGCGTAGCGCGAGCCGAGGTCGAAGGCGTCCCAGAGATCCTTGATCGTGAGCCTGTTCCGCGGGTTCAGGAAGCCGACCACGATGCAGGCCGAGATGCCCGTGAAGGCCGCGAGATAGGGCGTGTAGCCCTGCACGATGACATAGACCAGCAGCACCAGCGGGATCACGGTCGGCCAGCCGTCCCGGATGGTCGGCCAGAGCTTCGGGATCTCATCCTCGTCGAGCCCGCGCAGGCCGAGGCGCTTGGCCTCGAAATGCACCTGCACGAAGACGCCCCAGAAATGCATCGCGGCGGGGACGGCGGCGGCGATCAGCAGGGTCGTGAGCGATATCTCGAGGAACTCGATCATCACGAAGGCGGCGGCCCCCATGATCGGCGGCGTGATCTGGCCGCCCGCGCTGGCCGCGGCCTCGACCGCGCCCGCGAAATGCGGCTTGTAGCCGATCCGCTTCATCGCCGGGATGGTGAGCGAGCCCGTCGTCACGGTGTTCGCGATGGAGGACCCGCTGATCGACCCGAACAGGGCGGACGACACCACCGCGACCTTCGCAGGCCCGCCGGCATAGCGCCCCGCGATGATCGAGGCGATGTCGATGAAGAACTGCCCGAGCCCCATCCGCGTCGCGAGCACGCCGAACAGCACGAAGTGGAAGACGAAGGTCGCGACCACCTTCACCGGGATGCCGAAGATGCCTTCCTGCGTCAGGTAGACATGGCTCAGGAAGCCTTCCCAGTTCGAGCCGGGATGCGCCAGCACGCCCGAGAGATGGTTCCCGAACAGGCCATAGAGGATGAAGATGACCACGATCGCGGGCAGCACCCAGCCCATGGCCCGGCGCGTTGCCTCCAGCACCAGCACGATCATGACGGTGCCCATCACCATGTCCCAGCTGTTGGGCATGCCGATGCGGAAGGTGAGCTCGTCGAAGACGATCGGCAGGTAGAAGCAGGCGGCGGCGACCAGCAGCGCGAGCAGCCAGTCGTGCACCGGCACGCCGCCGATCCTGGGCAGGCCGTCGAGCCTGGTCGGGAACATGATGAAGATCAGGCCGAGCACCGCGGCCAGGTGGATCGACTTGTGCCAGTGCTCGGTCAGGATGCCGAAGCCGGCCGTGTAGTAGTGGAAGGCCGACAGCGCGACCAGCAGCGTCGAGACGATCGCCGCCGTGACGCCGCGCAGTTCGCGGAAGCTGACCTCGCTGTCGTACTTCTTCTCGAGCTCGGCGGCGGCGTCGAGGTCGAGCCTGTTCGGCGCCGATGCGGCCGTGCCGCGCGAATGGTTTGCGGACACGGCCGTACCTTTCAGGTCAGCGCAGCAGGCCGGCTTCGCGATAGAAGCGCTCGGCGCCCGGATGGAACGGCACGACGCCGCGGCCGCTCAGCGCGTTCTCCCGCACGATCTCGCGCCCCTTGGCATGGCCGCGGTCGAGCAGGCCGCGCGTCGTCTGCGACCACAGCGCGCGCGTGATGTTGTAGACGAGGTCGTCCGGCAGGCTGTCGCGCACGATCAGCACCGCGCCCACGGTCAGCGTCGGCACGTCCGCCTCGAGCCCCTCATAGGCGGTGCGGGGAATGACGCCGCGGCCGTAGAAGGGCGCGCGCTCGATCACGCGGTTCGCCTCGGCCTCCGGCACCGGCAGGAAGCGGCAGCCGGTGCGGCTGCAGAATTCCACGAAGGCGGCGGCAGGGTAGCCGACCACGGTGATGGTCGCATCCAGCCCGCGGTCCTGCATGCGCTCGGTGCCCTGGGCCTGGTTCAGGTATTCGGCCGTGAATTCGCGGCCGGCCTGGAGGCCATAGGCGCCGAGGATGAGCTCCGAGCCGATGCGCGCACCCGAGGCCTGCAGCCCGATCGCGATGCGCTTGCCGCGCAGATCGTTGAAGGACTGGATCGGGCTGTCGCGGCGAACCGCGGCGTGGATGTGCTCGGGGAACAGGTGCGCGACGAAGCGGATGCGGTCCGCCGCCGGGCGGCCCTGGAACAGGCCGGTGGCCGTGTAGGCCCAGTGCGTCACGTCGGACTGCGCGAAGCCGGCCTCGGCGTTGCCGCCCTGCACCATGGCCACGTTCTGCACGCTGCCCTGGGTCGCCTGCGCCACCGCGACCATGCCGGGGATGCCGTCGGTCGCGCCGGCCGTGTTGCATGCCGCGCCAGGCGGGCAGGACAGGGCGTTCGCGACGATGCCGCCGATCGGGTAGTAGGTGCCGCCGGCGCTGCCGGTGCCGATGCGGAAGAAGGACGGCGCCTGCGCGAGCGCCAGGCCCGGCGCGGCGAAGGCGGCCGCCGTCGCGGCGACCAGGATGGAACGACGGAATGTCATGGTGCGTCTCCCCGGTGGAACAGGGTTCCGAACCTAGAGCAGAATGACGCCCCTGCGAACCCGCGGCCGGGTCAGACCGATCCGCCGGTGCGGAAGCCGCCGCCACGGTCGCTTCGCCCGCCCGTGGAGAAGCCGCCCCCGCCGTCTCCGCCACCCTGCCAGTCGCCGCCCTTGGCCCCGGGGGCATCCGGCAGCGGCTTCGCAGGCTTGCTCCAGGGCGTGCCGGCCGGCTCGCCGCCCCACCAGCCATTGTCCTTGCCGCCGTCCGACCAGGGCCCCGGCTTGGCGGCCGGCTTGTCCCAGGGGCCTGGCAGCGGACGGTTCCAGGGTCCGGGCCTGCTCGAACCCTGCATCGTACCCGGCATGCGCTGGCGTTCCATGCGGTCCCAGAAGCCGTCGCGCGACAGCGTTCCGCGCAGCACCTCCCCGAGCAGCAGGCCCACTGCGGCGCCGGAAGCGAAGCCCCATTGCCCGTGCTCGACGCCGCGGCTGCGCAGGTCCTGCCGCAGCGACTGCAGTTCGGACATGCGCCGTCGCGCGGCTTCCGCCTGGACGGCCGCCTCCGCATGCGCGGTCTCGACGCGGCCGCGCTCGGCCGCCGCGATCTCGAGCCGCGCGACGATGGCATCGTCCTCCCGTGTCGGCGTTCGCGCGGCTTCCTCCCGCAGCGTGCGCAGCGACCGCGCGCCGATCGCCGCTTCCAGCGCCTGGATCGCCGCCTGCGAATCCGGGTCGTCGCCGGCGGCGAGCGCGCTGCGCCGCGCCTCGGCCTGCGCGAGCGCCGCCTCGGCGGCGTCCACCGCATCCTCGGCCGCCTCCAGCGCGCCGGTGGAGGGCTTCCGTTCCGCCGGAAGCCCCGCGATGGCGCGGCGGCGTTCGACCATGGCGCGCACGGCGGCATCGGCGTTCGCCCGCATGCGCTGCGCGTGGGCCGTCATGTGGCCCGGGAGGTCGGCGAGCAGCGCATAGGATCGGCGTGCCGGCTCGAACTCGATCAGCCGCGCCACCCAGCCATCCAGCATGCGGACGATCGGCATGGCGCGATAGCGCCCGGTGCCCCAGCCGCGATCCCAAAGGTAGGCAAAGAGCGGATCGGCGCGGTAGGGCGCGCCTTTCTCCTCGAAGTCGCGCTGCGCGAAGCCGGCCTTCTGCTCGGCGTGCTGCGCGGTTCGCTCGGCCTCCTCCGCCGCGGTCGCGATCCGCCGGTAGTCGGCATCCTCGGCGGCGCGGGCCTCGGCGTCGCGCAGCAATGCGGCCTCCGCATCCTCCTCCGCCCTGAGCTTCGCGGCCTCGGCGTCGCGGCGCGCCTCGGCGGCCGAGAGCGCGTCGCGCGCATCGAGGAGCGCGCGCTGCGCCGCCTCCAGCCCCTCGGCGCGGCGCCGCAGACTCTCCCGCACGCGGGCGCCCGCGGTGTCGAGCGCGTCGAGCGCGGCCTTGCCCTCCGTGATCTCCTGCACGCGCAGCCGCGCGAGGTCGCGCAGCGCGTCCGCCTCCTCGGCGCGCAGGCCGTCGCGGCGGGCGGCCAGGCGGTCGGCCTCGGTCTGCGCGGCGGACAGCTCGCGCTGCGCCTCGGCCATGCGGCCATCCATCTCCTGCAGGACGGTCGCGCCGCTTACCATGCCAGGATCGCCCCTCCGCTCGTCTCGACCGTCCAGCGCGTATCCATCGACCCCGCCGCCTTCTGGCCGATCACCGGCTGGTCGATGATGCCGTCGGCCAGCTTGTCCTGGCGGACGCGTTCGAACACCGCCTCCGGGACGCGCTGGCCCCAGCGGGAGACGCGCGCGACGCGGCCATCCTCCTCGCTCGTGATGGGCACCTCGACCGGCCGCCCGTCGCGGTCCACCGCCTCGACGACCAGGTAGTAGTTGCGTGCGCGCGGATTGGCGGCGGGCACGCGCCACACCGCCGAGGCCTCGCCCGGACGGTTGACGATGCGCACGCTGTAGGCGGCGGCAAGGCGCGCGGCGAGATCCGCCAGCGCATCGCGTCGCGCGCGCGCGTCGGCAAGGCGCCCGGCCCGGGCCGCGGCCTCGCCCTCGGCCAGCAGCCGCGCGGCCTCGGCGCGCGGCGGCGCTTCCTGCGTGCCGACGAGCACCCGGTCGTACTCGGCGCGCAGCGCGCGCGGCAGGTCCTGCTGCAATTCGCGCGCGATGGCGGCCGCCTCGCGGTTCTGCGGCGCGACCACGGTGAACCAGTAGGCGCCGTAGAGCAGCACCAGCGCGCCGAGGCCGGCGGCAGCGAACCTGCCCCACCGCCCCCGCGTCGCCCAGGCGACCGCGAGGGAGCGGCGCCAGCCCTCCCCCTTCGGCGCATAGGCGAAGCGCTTCTCCTCGAGCGCCAGGATGCCCTGGTCGAGGACATGGTCCGCGACCTCGATCCCCTGGGAGGTGTAGATCTCGCGCAGCCGCTCGCGCAGCCGGACCTGGCGGTCGGCGCCCAGCAGCTCGCGCTCGACCAGGCGGTCGGCGTGGCGGATCGTGTCCACCACGTCCATCGCCATCATGGTCTCGTCGAGCGCGGGCGCCCGCGCCGAGGTGTCAGGCATTCGTCGCGACGACGGTCGCGGCGCGCTGCTGCAGCCGCGCCATGCGCTGTTTCGCTTCCTCGACCGAGCGCCGGATCTCGTCGCTGTTGCGCGTCGCGGCGTCGCGCATCTCCTCGATGATCTCGCGCGAGTGCTCCTGGTAGGACACCACGCTCTCGACCAGCTTCTTCACCGCGTCGGCCTGGATGGTCGGGCCGTAGCCGGCGCGCAGCGCGGCTTCCTGGACCTTGCCGCCGATCTCGGCCAGCACTTCCAGGGACTGGTTCACGCCGGCCTTCATGTTCTCGAGCGTACGGGTGCTCTCGTGCAGCCCGTGCATGCCGGTGAAGGAGGCGGTGAGCGCCGTCAGCACCGCCTCGTTGGTCGAGAAGAAGGACACCGACTGCTGGTAGACGCGCTCCTTGGCCGTGGTGATCTGCACCAGGCGGGCCATGATGACCTCGGACGTGTTGTAGGAGACCGTGAGGTTGTCCGACAGGTCCTTGGCGATCTGGTACTTGCCTTCCTCGAGCTGCAGGTGGCGCAGCGCCTCGTCGCGGGCGAGTTCCAGCTTGGCGCGTTCGGCGGGCTCCAGCGCGCCGGCGCCCTCCGCGGCCTTCACCGCGGCGTCGGTCGCGTCCTTCGCGGCGTTGAGGCGGCCCTCGGCGGTCTTGAGCACCTCGAGCGCCAGTACCTCGGCCTGCTTCATCGCGCCGCGGAAGTCGCGGTAGGCCTCCAGGATCGCGTGCTCGCGGTCGATGTTCTCCTTCGTGTCCTTCGACACCTCCAGGTAGGTGTCGCGGATCTTGTTGAAGCGGGAGGCGATGTCGCCGCGCGTCGCCTTCTGCCAGACGTTCGTCAGCCGCTCCATGGTGGAGATCCGGCCGTCCTCCATCTGGGCGACCATGCCGCGGGCGTCGTCGCGGATGGAATTGAAGGCCTCGGTGATCGTCTCGTAGCGCTGGCCGACCTCCATCGCCTTGATCTGCTCGCGCACCACCTCGTTGAAGGTGCTGGCCTGGTTCAGGACGCGGGCGATCAGCGTCACGCGGTCCTGGTCCACGACCATGATCTTGGACAGCAGGCCGGTGATCGGGCTTTCCTCGGCCGAGGCCTCCGGCAGGGAAAGGCCGAGGTCGCGAAGCGCGCCCATCGCCTTGTCGAGGTAGCGCATGGGCTGCACGGTGACTGCAGTCTCGCTCATCCGGTCGGTCTCCTGGCGTCGTCTGACGGGGCACTCATAGCGCGGAGGGGCGGCGCGAGTCAGCCTTTCATGTCGGTGCCGGGACGGCCCCGTGCCGTCCCGGCACCGGGCTCAGTTTCCGGCGGGCCGGACGTCCTGCGCCCGGGTGCGCTCGTCCACCCGCGGGGTATGGGCGAAGCCCTGGCGCATCGCCCAGACATTGCGCTGCAGGTGGGTCGGGATGATCCCGACGTCGTTGATCGCGACGCGCGTCGCTTCCTGCATCAGCGCCTCGCGCCGCCCGTCATCGAGCTCACGCATGGCGCGCGCGAGCGTTTCGTCGAATTGGGGGTTCGAGTAGCGGCCGCGGTTCACCGAACCGGTGCCCCGCGCGCGGTCATAGCTCGCGATGACCGAACGCAGGCCGGAGGAGGGCTCGCCGGTGGAACTGCCCCAGGACACCAGGAAGGCCGAATACTCCTGCCGCGACGCCCGCGCGACGAAGGAGGCGAAGGGCGCCACGTCGACCTGCGTCCGCACGCCGACCCGCGTCCACATCTGCCCGACCGCCTGGGCGATGCGCGCATCGTTCGGGTAGCGGTCGTTCGGACCGTGCAGGGTGATGCGGAAGCCGTTCGGATAGCCGGCCTCGGCGAGCAGCGCACGCGCACGCTCGGGGTCGGCGCGCGGGGCTACCAGGTCAGGCACGTAGCCGAAGGCGCCCTCGGGCATCAGCTGCGTGGTCGGCGAGGCCACGCCCTCCATCACGCGCGCGACGATGGCGTGCCGGTCGATCGCCAGGGTCAGCGCCTGGCGCACCCGGATGTCCTTCAGCGGATTGCGCGGCAGCGGCCGGCCGTCATTGTCCGTGATGAAGGGCGATGGCCCGTCGCGCATGTGGTCCATGGCGAAGTAGATGAAGCGCAGGCTGTCGATCTCGGTCAGCCGCACGCGCTGGTCGTGGCGCAGGCGCTCGATGTCCGTGGTCGGCACCTGGTCGATGAAGTCGACATCGCCCGCGAGCAGCGCCGCCGTGCGCGAGGTATCGTTGGTGATCATCCGGTAGTCCACGCGCTGCCAATGGGGCCGGTCTCCCCAATGGCCGTCGAAGCGTTCGAGGTCGATGCGTTCGCCCGGCCGGTGCGCGGCCATGCGGAAGGGGCCGGTGCCGATCGCGACGCGGCCCGAGTTGAAGTCCTCCGTCGCCGCGCCCTCGTGCGTCTGCCGGTCGAGCATCGGCACCTGCGCGAGGTTGACCGGCAGCAGCGGGAAGGGGCCGCCGGTGCGGAATCGGATCGTGTGGGAATCCACCACCTCGATCGACTGCACGCCCTGCGTGTAGGTGCGGAAGGAGCCCGGGCTGTTCACCACGCGGGGGATGCGCTCGAAGGTAAAGACCACGTCCTCGGCGGTGAAGTCCTGGCCGTTGTGGAAGCGCACGCCCCGGCGCAGCTTGAACTCCCAGGCATCCTGGCCCACCGGGCGCCAGGATTCCGCCAGCCGCGCGACCAGGCGCGCATTCGCGTCCGTCTCGATCAGGTTGTCGAACACCATCGAGGCGAAGGCGTTGTTGGGTGAGATATTGTGGAAGTGCGGATCGGTCGAGGTGATCTGCGCGCCGACGCCCATGCGCAGCGTCTGCGCCTCGGCACCCGCAGCGAGCAACGCGGCCGCCGCCGCAGCCGCGCCCATCAGGGTCTTCTTCATGTCCCGGTCCTCCCTTGTCGTGTTGTTTCAGCCGAGCAGGTAGGCGGCCCCCGACCTTTGGCAGATGCCCCGGATCAGCGCGTCGAGCGAGGCGGGGACGGGGATGCCCTCCCTCAGCCGCCGGCGCCGCTCGGCCTCCTCGGGTTCGCCCGCGACCAGCACCGGCTTCGCGGAGTCCGCGGCCGGCGTCGCGTGCAGCACGTCGATCGCATCGTCGAGGTCGTCCTCGAAGGCGCCGGGCGTGCGGAAGGCATTGGGGTCGATCGCCAAAAAGAAATGGCCGATGTCGTCCGGGTCCCCGGGCTTCTGGGTCCGGTTGCGGATGGGCGAGAAGGAGGAGCCGACCAGCGTGCCGCCCAGGATGTGCACCATCATCGCCAGGCCGTAGCCCTTGTGGCTCGCCATCTCGGGCGAGCCGCCGAGCGGCGAGAGCCCGCCCTCCGGTTCCTCGAAGGTAACCTGGAAGGCCCGCTTCGGGTCGGTGACCGGCTGGCCCTTGCCATCCAGCACCCAGCCCGCGGGCAGCGTGCGGTCGTTGAGGTCGTAGACCTTGACCTTGCCCGCGGCTGTCGTCGTCGTCGCCATGTCGAGCACGAAGGGCAGGTTGCGCTTCGCCGGCGCGGCAAAGGCGATCGGGTTGGTGCCGAGAACCGGCATCGCGCCGCGCGTGGGCACCATCGCGACACCGCGGGTCGCGCTGGTGACCATGCCGATTGCGCCGCGCCGCGCGGCCATGCGCGCATAGACGCCGGCGGCGCCGAAATGGTGGGAATTGCGCACCCCCACCACCGCGACGCCCGCCTCCTTCGCCTTGTCCACCGCGAGGTTCATCGCGAAGGCCGAGACCGGATGGCCGAGCCCGGCGCCGGCATCGACAAGGGCGGTGCAGGCGTTCTGCTTCTCGATGCGCGGGCGGGCGTTGAGCTTCAGCTTCCCTTCCTGCACGCGCTTCTCGTAGGTCATCAGCATCGAGATGCCGTGGCTGTCGACGCCGAACAGGTCGGTCTCGGCCATCGCCTCGGTGGTGGTGTCGGCAAGGTCCGTCTCCATCCCCCAGGCGGTCAGGATGGCGTGGATCTGTGCGCGCACCTTCTCGTGCGGAACGTTCATCGGTCTACGCCCCTTCGCGGATGAAGGGGTTGGTCAGGTGGCCGATGCCCGTGATCTCGATGTCCACCACATCCCCGTGCTTGAGGTCGGGGGAGACGCCATCGGTGCCCATCCAGATGATGTCGCCCGGATGCAGCGTCAGGTAGCGCGTCATGGTCGCGATGAACTTCGCCACGCCGAACAGCATGTGGTTGGTGTGGAACTGCGTCCGCACCTCCCCGTTCAGCCGGACTGTCGTGACCGCCGCGTCGAGGTCGAGGTCGGTCTCGATCCACGGCCCCATCGGCTTGAAGGTGTCGGTGTTCTTGGAGCGCCAGAAGGTGCGGTCGGATTTCTGCCAGGTGCGTTCGCTGACGTCGTTGCCGATGGTCCAGCCGAGCAGGCAGGACAGCGCCTCCTCCTCGCTCAGGTGCTTGGCCGTCCTGCCCACCACGGCCACCAGTTCGCCCTCGTAGTGCACCTTCTCGGTGGCGTCGGCCGGGATGACCACGGTCCCGCCATGCGCGATCAGCGCGTTGGCAGCGCGGTAGCCCATGTCGGGCTTGGCCGGGATGTTGGGCACCTCGCCGCGCTTGGCCGCGCCTTCCTTCACGTGCTCCACGTAGTTCAGGCCGGCGCAGTAGAAGGTCGGCGGAATCACCGGCACCTCGATCTTCACGGCTGCGAGGTCGTGGCGGCGGGATGTCGGCTCATGGCCGCGGAACGGGTCGCCCGCGACTTCCGCGATGCGGTCGCCTTCCAGGATGCCGTAGGCCGTGCGGCCCTCGGCCGTGAAGCGTATCCAGCGCATCAGGCGGCGAGCGCGCGCTGGATGAAGTCCGTCTGGAACACCTTGTCCGCCATCACCTGGCAGCGCTTCATCAACCGATGCTCGTTCGGGCCGTAGTCGGGGATGGCGTTGTGCAGCGTGCCGATGTTGTCCCAGATCAGCAGGTCGCCTTCGGACCAGACATGGGTGTGCAGGAAGCGCTCCTGCAACTGGTGCTCGAACAGCGCGTCCAGCACGCGGTCGCTCTCGGCCTCGTCCAGCTCGTTGATGCGCACGGCATAGCCTGGATTGCAGTAGAGCACCTTCTTCCCGGTGATCGGGTGCGTGAGGAACACCGGGTGGACCGAAGGCGGGCGCTTGGCGCGCTGCTCGGGCGTCAGCGGCGCACGGCCGCTGGTGCCGCGCTTGACCATCATGTCCCAGAACTTGTTGAAGTCGTGCGTCGCGGTTGCGTTCTCCAGGCGCTTCTTCAGCGCCGGGTCCAGCTCCTCATATGCCGCGTGCATGTTGGCGAAGACGGTCGAGCCCAGCACGCGCCCATCGCGCCGCGGCACCTTGTG
This sequence comes from Roseomonas sp. HF4, assembly GCF_005222755.1. Classification (GTDB taxonomy): domain Bacteria; phylum Pseudomonadota; class Alphaproteobacteria; order Acetobacterales; family Acetobacteraceae; genus Neoroseomonas. Next base: position 17,232 of record NZ_STGD01000018.1, on the reverse strand, counting down.
CGCGTTCAGCACGTTCACGAAGCCCATCGTGTCGCGGTACGACATGTCGGTGTGCCAGTCCTGCCCGGCATCCGCCAGGCCGATGGGCTGCCCGTTCTCGACGATGTTGGACAGGATGCCGACCTCGGGCACCTCGGGGTCCTGGAACTTGCCCGTCAGCGAGGTCTGGATGCTGCCGAAGCGGAGCGAGAAGTCGCGCAGCGCCGCGGGTTCCAGCAGCTGGCCGGGAAAGCACAGCACCCCGTGGCGCCCGAGTGCGCGCAGGATCGTCGCGAAATCCGCCGCGCCCATGGGCCGGGACAGGTCGATGCCTGTGACGCGGGCGCCGAGAACCCCGCCGGTCGGCGTGATGATGGGCATGCAGATCGTTCCCTTCCTGCCGTTGCGGGAAGGCGAAGACGGATGCTGGCGCCCGCCACGCTCAGGCGGTCGGCATCTCGACGACATTTCCTTCCCGCCGGGACATGACGCGTCCCGTTTTGCCGAGGCTATGCCCGCATCGGCGGAGCGACAACCCCGGCTGCGCGCCGACGCGGTGCGCGATCGTGCCGCTCGCCCGCAGGCACCACGTTGCGCTAGACGGGACGGCATGACCGAACCCGTGGTGGCGATCCTGGCGCAAGGGGCAATGGGGGCAGGCATCGCCGCCCGATTGTCGTCCCATGGCGTGCGCGTCCTGACCTGCCTCGACGGCCGCAGCGCCGCAAGCGCGACGCGGGCCGCCGCGGCCGGCATGGAGCCCGTGGCCGAGGCTGCGCTGGCCGGGGCGGACGCCTTCCTCTCCATCCTGCCGCCGGCCGAGGCGCTGGCCACGGCCGAACGGCTCGCGCCAGCCTTCGCGGCGGCACCGCAGCAGCCGCTCTACGCCGACTGCAACGCCGTGAGCCCCGAGACGATGCGCCGGATGGCGGCGCTGTGCGGCGTCTATGGGCTGCGCCTGGTCGATGCCGGGATCATCGGCGGCCCGCCGCGGGACGGCTATGCCGGTCCGGTCCTCTATGTTTCGGGCGCCGATGCGCCGCTGCTCGCGGCGCTGCTCGATGGGCGCGGCCTCGATGTCCGGATCGTCGAGGGCGCGGTCGGCGCAGCCTCCGCGCTCAAGATGTCCTATGCCGGCATCACGAAGGGGCTGGTCGCGATCGCCTCCGCCATGATGCTCGCCTCCACGCGGGCAGGCGCGGCCGAGGCGCTGCGCGCCGAGCTCGCATCGAGCCAGCCGGCGCTCGCGGCGTGGTTCGGGCGCATGGTGCCCTCGATGTACGGCAAGGCCTATCGCTGGTCCGGCGAGATGGAGGAGATCGCCGCCTTCGTCGCCGAGGACCCGGCGGCGGCGGCCATCTACCGCGGCGCCGCGGCATTCTACGAGCGCCTGGCCGGGCCGAGCGGCGCGGTCGAGATCGCGGACCTGGCCGCCTTCCTCGAGCGGCCATGACCGCAGGGGCCGAACATTCCGGCCAGGCGCGTTTCTTCCGCGACTTCCTGCGCCTTGCGGGCGGCTATTGGCGCGGCGGCCCGGAGCGGTGGCGGGCGCGCGCGCTGCTCGCGGGGCTCACGCTGCTCTCGGCGGCGCATGTGGCGCTCGCGATCCGCCTCAACCTCTGGAGCGCGGACCTGTTCGATGCGCTGGAGCGGCGCTCGATGGACCGCTTCCTCGTGCAGATCGGCATCTTCGCGCTGATCGTCGGCGCCACCGTCCTGGCGGGCGCGGCCGACATCGTGGTCAAGCGACGCCTGGCGCTGTCCTGGCGGCGCTGGGTCACGGCGCGCGTGATCGGCGACTGGTTGGCCGAGGCGCGCCACTTCCAGGTGATGCAGATCGGCGGCCCCACCGACAACCCGGACGGGCGCATCGCCGAGGATGTGCGGATCGCGACGGAATACGCGCTCGACCTCCTGCAGAGCCTCATCTACGCGGTGCTGCTGCTGGTCTCCTTCGTCGGCATCCTGTGGGCGCTGTCCGGGCGCGTCGAGGTGTTCGGACTCGACCTGCCGGGACACATGGTGGCGCTGGCCGTGCTCTATGCGGCGGCGGGGTCGGCGGTGGCCTTCCTGCTCGGCCGCCCGCTGGTGCGCGCGACCGACCTGCGCCAGACGCGGGAGGCCGATTTCCGCTTCGGCCTCGTGCATGCGCGGGAGACCGCCGAGCTGCTCGCCCTTGCGCGCGGAGAGGCGCGCGAGCGCGGCCGCCTCGCCACCGCCTTCGCGACGATCGGCGCGGCCTGGGGCGCGCAGACGCAGGGGCTGTCGCGGCTGATGGCCTTCTCCTCCGGCTACCTCGCGCTCGCGCCCGTCTTTCCGATCCTGGTGGCGACGCCGCGTTACATCGTCGGCACGCTGTCGCTCGGCGGGCTGATGCAGACGGCGCAGGCCTTCCAGCAGGTGACCGCGGCGCTGTCCTGGCCGGTCGACAACCTCGCGAAGATCGCCGAATGGCGTGCCTCGGTCGAGCGCGTGCTGGCGCTCGAGGACGGCATCCGCATCGTGGCGGCGGAGGCCGCGCGCACGGGCCCCGACGCCATCGTCTTCGATCGCGCGGCGGGGGTCGGGCTCGGCGCGCGGGGCCTCTGCATCGCGGCCCCGGACGGGACGGCGCTGCTGTCCGACATCGACCTCGCCGTCGTGCGCGGCGAGCGCGTGCTGGTCGAGGGCGAGGCCGAAGCCGCGCAGGCGCTGTTCCGCGTTCTGGCAGGGATCTGGCCCTGGGGGCGCGGCATCGTGCTGCTGCCCGAGGATGACGGGCTGCTCTCGATCGGCGAGCGACCCTACCTGCCCGAGGGGACCCTGGCCGCCGCCCTGGCCTTCCCGGAGGAGGAGGCTGCCCATCCGCCGGAGACCATGGCGAAGGCGCTGGCGCAGGCGGGCCTCAGCTACCTGGCGCCGCGCCTCGCGGAGGCGACGAACTGGGACCATGACCTCGGCGTCTCGGAGATGCAGCGCCTGGCCTTCGCGCGCATCGCGCTGCAGCGGCCCGGCTGGGTGCTGCTTGGCGCGACGACCGGCGCGCTCGAGCCCGAGGAGGCCGGCGCCATGATCGCGCTGCTCGACGAGGTCGTGCCGGACGCAGGCGTGCTGCTCATCGGGCACCATCCGGGGGATGTCGATGCCTTCGACCGGCGCCTGACGCTGCAGCGCGCGCCGGGTGGCCTGGTGCTCCTCCAGCAGGTCGCTGCCCGGCGTCGCGCGGCCTCGGCGCCGCGCCGGCGCCCGCTGCCGCTCGTGGACTGGCTGCGCCGCGGCTACGGCCATGGGCAGGATGCGCGCTGAGGTGGCCCATGCGAACCGCACGGGCCTGTCGAGGAACAACCGCTGAGCGCTTGATGCCTCGCAGGGCCGTCGGTTTTGTCCGCGCGGTGCCGGGAGGCGGTGACGGGTGTTCCTCTGCGCGCAGGTGGCGGGACTCGCAGTCGGTGATGCCGTCGCGACAGGCCTGGAAACGCCCCACTGTCGGGGTTGCCGTGCCGGCGCGGGACCGTCCCCCGCGGGCGGCGGACAGCGCGGTGCTTCGCGTCCTGCTTGAAGCGGCGCGCCGGACGGGTTCCGCACCCGGGAGGGCTGCTCGGCCTCGGCGGGTATGGTCGCGTCGATCCCGCGCGGCAAAGACGCACGTGAAGGATGTGGTCGTCCGGGATCAGGTCGCGCAGCGAGCCGGAAGACGCCGACTCACCCTGGCCCCGCACACGACGTCCCAGCATCCCGCCGCCGCGATCCGACGCCTCGACCGCGAAGCAAGACGGGAAGGATGTTTCAGCAGGCGCAGGCCGTTCGCATTGGCGGGCGGCGCGCTACTGCGCGACCGCCATCTGCGTGGCGACGCCAGCCTGGTCCTGCAGGGCCGCGAGGCGCCGCAGGTCTTCCTCCTGCTCCGCCCGCATCACCAGAAGTGCCGGATCGCAGCCGGAATCCGGGTTCGCGGTGCAGCGTTCCTCGGCCTGCGCGAGGTCGGTCGCGCGGCGGGCGAGAATGGCGTCGCGGCGCGCGGCGAACCAGCCGTCCCGCGCGGCCTCGCTGGGGAAGGCGACGGGCGGCAGGGCGACCGTCACCTCGCCCGGGTAGCGCATGGTCCGGGCGGCGGCGAGGCTGATCACGGTTGCCGTCGCGCCGATGATCCCGTTCGGCGCCATGCGGAACACGGCCGGGTCGTCGCGCGGGCGGATCGGCTCGGCGGCGGCGAGGTGGCCATCCGCGGTGCAGCGCACCTCGAGTTCCGCATGCGAGCGGTCGAGGCGGACCGTGCCGGGCGTCGCCGCGACCTCGGCCATCACGCGGTCGCCGCGGTTGACGGTGCAGCGCGCACCGGCGGGCTCGGAGGCGATCGCCACCTCCCCGTTCCAGGGCGGGCTCGGATGCGCGGCGCGGAGCGCGGCATTCAGCGCCACGGTCGCGCACCCAGGCAGGCTGGCCACCGCACAGCCAAGGACCAGCACGCGCAAGACAATCTTCACGGATAGCGCTCCTGCCTGACGAACGCGTCCAGATTGTTCACATAATCCTTATGCAACTGTAAATGGCAAAACGCCGCCAGGCTGCGTCTTGCCGCAGGAGCAAGGCCATGCTGCAAACGCTGCAATGCCGGCGCCGCATGCCGCGAGGGAGGCGGCGCATCGGATTCGAGGAGGCCGCGGGACCAACCCGCCCGCCGGAGGAGACACCATGACCATCACCCGCCGCGGCCTGGCCGCGCTGCCCGCCCTGTCGCTGCTGCCCGCCGCCGTGCGCGCGCAGTCGCCCTGGCCCGACCGGCCGGTGCGCATCATCGTGGCCTTCCCGGGCGGATCGACGCCGGACCTCGCGGCGCGCGTCGTCTCGGCTCACCTTCAGCAGGTGCTGGGACAGCCCGTGGTGGTCGAGAACCGCGCCGGCGGCGGCGGCCACATCGGCACCGAGCAGATCGCCCGCGCGACCGACGGCCACACCTTCGGCGTCTCCATCGGCGGGCCGGGCAGCACGGGCAAGATCCTCAACCCGGCGCTGGGCTACGACCCCGAGACCGACCTGATGCCCGTCTCGCTGCTCGCGCGGCTGCCCTTCGTGCTGGCGGTGCATCCCTCGGTGCCTGCGAACACGGCGGCCGAGTTCGTGGCCTATGCGAAGGCCAATCCGGGAAAGATCTCCTACGCATCGACCGGGCCGGGCACGTTGTCGCACCTCGTGATGGAGGACCTGGCGGCGACGCAGGGCTTCCAGGCGGTGCACGTGCCGTATCGCGCGGTGGGCCAGGCGGTGCTCGACCTTGTCGCCGGGCGCATCCAGGCCTTCTTCGCGGCCTCCGGCGGTGTGCTCGGCCAGGTCCAGGGCGGCCAGGTGCGCGCGCTTGCGGTGACCAGCCCGGAACGCTTTTCCGCCCTGCCGAACGTGCCGACCATGCGCGAGAGCGGCGTCGACAGCGACCCGGCCGTCGCCTGGATCGGGCTGTTCGCCCCGGCCGGCACACCGGCGGACCGCATTGCCCGCGTCTCGGCCGAGGCCACGCGCGCGCTGGCGGTGCCGGAGCAGCGCCAGGCGCTGGAGCGCGCGGGCTTCGTGGTGGTGGGCAGCGACCCCGCGACATTCCAGGCCCTGCTGCGCAGCGACGTGCAGCGCTGGGGCGGGATCATCCGTCGGCTGGGGCTGCGGCCGGAAGGCTGAGGAAAGGCCGGGGGACGGGAACTTCCCCCGGACTCCCAACCTTCCCTGTCATTCGGGGGCGGCGCGGGCTGCGGGCCCGCAGCCGTCCTCAGGTCAGAACGGCCGCCCAGCCACCGGCTGCCCGATCCAGGGCGCCACCGCATTCGCCAGGTGGCCGAACAGCGCGGCATCGTCCGTGCCGTGCCGCTCGCAGGACAGCACCGCCGTCCAGACCACCCGGCCGGAGGCGCGTTCCCGCAGTTCCACAACGCCCGAGACGCGCAGCGTCGGCATCTGCCGCCCGCCCATGCGCGGCAGGTCGTGCGCCCAGCTCAGGTCGTCGCTCTCGCGGAAGGTGCGGTCCTGCAGCGTGTCCGAGAAGCCGCCGCGGCTGCCGCCCTCGGCCGAGATGCCGCCGCGCCAGGACAGGATGTAGGGCGCCTCCGCATTGACCTGCCGGCCGTTGGTGCGCAGCGCCGCGAGCACGGCCTCGCGCAGCCGGCGCTCGTTCTCGGTGCCCGCACGGTCCGGCACCGCCACGGCAGCATTGCGCGGCACGGGGGCGAAGGCGTTGGCGGACAGCCGGCCGAGGCAGGGAGATTGGGCCGAGGCCGGCGCAGCCAGTCCACCGGCGATAAGGACCGCCGCCGCGGCTAGGATCCTGTAGGCGATGGCCGGCATGACGATTCCTTTCGACAGCACCGGCCGAACCTAGACCACCTCGCCGACGCCTCAAACCTGGGACGGCCCCGTGGGGCGACGGAATGGTGTTGACCGACGGCGGGTCGCCCGGGAATCCTGCCGCCCGCCGGGACCTCTCTCACGGAGACCCCAATGCAGACCCGACGCCTTGTTCTCGGGGCCGCGGCGATGCTCGCCGCGCCGCGCGTTGCCGCGGCGCAGGCCCGGCCGGTCCGTGTCGTCGTGCCCTTCGCGCCCGGCGGGCAGTCCGACACGGTGATGCGCCTGCTTCAGCCGAAGATGTCCGAGCATCTCGGCGTGCCGATCGTGGTCGAGAACCGCCCCGGCGCCGGCGGCGCGATCGGCGCGGGCGTCGTCGCCGCCGCCCCGCCCGACGGCTCGACGCTGTTCTTCGACAGCTTCGGCTTCGTGGTGCAGCCCCTGGTCCAGCGCGGCCTGCCCTTCGACTACGCGACCGCCTTCGCGCCCGTCGCGCAGGTCGTCGCCGCGCCCTACGTGCTGGTGGTCACGCGGGGCTTCCCGGCGAACGACCTCGCGGACTTCCTGGCCGAGGCGCGGCGCCGACAAGGCGTTCCCTACGGCACGCCGGGCATCGGCACGCCGGGGCACCTGGCGGGCGCGCTGCTCGCGCATCGGGCCGGCGTCGCGCTGGAACACCTGCCCTATCGCGGCGGGGCGGAAGCCGCGCGGGACGTGGCGGCGGGGAACCTCCCCTGCGCCATCGGGACGGCGAATTCCCTGAAGCCCGTGGTCGATGCCGGTCGCGCCCGCGGCATCGCGCTGACCAGCGCCGATCAGCGCGGCAGTCTCGCGCATCTGCCGACCATCGCGGCGAGCGGCTTCCCCGGCTTCGACCTCACGTCGTGGAACGGGATCTTCGCGCCGGCGGGCACGCCGCGGGACGTGGTCGCGCGGCTGGAAGCCGCGGCGGCCGCCGCGACATCCGACGCCGCCGTGCGGGACCGGCTGGCCGCGACGGGGAACGACGCCGTCACCGCCGGGGCGGAGCAATTCGGGGCGGTGATCCGGCGGGACGCAGAGATGGTGCGCCGCCTCGTGTCGGAAACCGGGATGAGCCTGGCGGGGTAGGGGAAGGTCGGGGGGAGTTGCCTCCCCCCGCCGTCGTCGGGCACGCCGCGCCGCCCGCTTCTGTCAGGTCCAAATGGCCAAGGAAGGGAGGGAGCGCGGGGGAGGTTCTGCTCCCCCGCCCCTGGCTTACAGCGCGCCGCCCTTGCGCCCCGCCATCGCGCCCAGCCGCAGCCGCAGCGCGTTCAGCTTGATGAAGCCCTGCGCATCGAATTGGTCATACGCGCCCTGGTCGTCCTCGAAGGTCACGTGCTTCATGGAATACAGGCTGTTGGGCGACTTCCGGCCCGTGACGATGGTATTGCCCTTGTAGAGCTTGAGCCGGACCGTGCCGGTCACGCTGGCCTGGCTTTCGTCGATCAGCGCCTGGAGCATCCGGCGCTCCGGGCTGAACCAGAAGCCGTTGTAGATGATCTCGGCATAGCGCGGCATGAGGGAATCCTTCAGGTGCGCGGCCTCGCGGTCGAGCGTGATGGATTCCATCGCGCGGTGCGCGACGTAGAGGATGGTGCCGCCCGGCGTCTCGTAGCAGCCGCGGGACTTCATGCCGACGAAGCGGTTCTCGACCAGGTCGAGCCGCCCGATGCCGTTCTCCTTGCCGAGCGCGTTCAGGCGCGTGAGCAGCGTGGCGGGTGACAGTCGCTCACCGTTGATGCCGACCGGGTCGCCGCGCTCGAACTCGATGGTGATCTCGGTCGCGCGGTCGGGCGCGGCCTCGGGGCTGATGGTGCGCTGCCAGACCATCTCGTCCGGCGAATCCCAGGGCTCCTCGAGGATCTTGCCTTCGCTGCTGCTGTGCAGGAGGTTCGCATCCACGCTGAAGGGCGCCTCGCCGCGCTTGTCCTTGGCGATCGGGATCTGGTGCTGCTCGGCGAACTCGATCAGCCGGGTGCGGCTGGCCAGGTCCCATTCGCGCCAGGGCGCGATGATCTTGATGTCGGGCTTGAGCGCGTAGTAGCCGATCTCGAAGCGGACCTGGTCGTTGCCCTTGCCGGTCGCGCCATGCGCCACGGCGTCGGCGCCGACGGCTTCGGCGATCTCGATCTGGCGCTGCGCGATCAGCGGCCGGGCGATCGAGGTTCCCAGCAGGTACATCCCCTCGTACAGCGCATTCGCACGGAACATCGGGAAGACGAAGTCCTTCACGAAGGTCTCGCGCAGGTCGTCGATGAAGATGTTCTCGGGCTTGATGCCCAGCAGCAGGGCCTTGTCCCGCGCCGGGCCCAGCTCCTCCCCCTGGCCGAGGTCGGCGGTGAAGGTCACCACCTCGCAGCCATAGGTGGTCTGCAGCCACTTCAGGATCACGCTGGTGTCGAGCCCGCCGGAATAGGCGAGCACGACCTTCTTCACGTCCTTCACGCGCATCGGGCGCCCCCAAGGGTCTGGAAAACGGGGGGCGGTATGGGGCCGGGCGCGACCTTAGGCAAGGCCGGGCACGAAAGGGTGGACGGGGGGAGGCGCGCCTCCCCCCGACCGGTCACTCTGCCGCGACGGGCGTATCCTTGCGCGTCTTCCAGAGGGAGAAGAGCACGCCGCCGAGGATCATCGCGAGCGTCACGCCGAGCGAGATGGACGGATCGACCTTCCCCACGATCTGGTTCCAGAAGATCTTGCCGCCGATGAACACCAACACGAGCGCCAGCGCGTACTTCAGGTACTCGAACCGGTGCACCATCGCCGCGAGCGCGAAGTAGAGGGCGCGCAGGCCGAGGATGGCCATGATGTTCGCGGTATAGACGATGAAGGTGTCGGTCGTGATGGCAAAGATCGCCGGCACGCTGTCCACCGCGAAGATCAGGTCCGCGATGTTGATCACCACCAGCGCCAGGAACAGCGGCGTCGCCACGCGCACCATCGCTCCCGTCTTCGGGTCCGGCTCCCGCACGAAGAATTTCTGGCCGTGCAGGTTGTCCGACACGCGCATGTGCTTGCGCATGAACTTCACGACCGGGTTCTTCGAGATGTCCTGTTCCCCCTCTGGAACCACCAGCATCTTGATGCCGGTGAGGATGAGGAAGGCGCCGAAGATGTAGAGCACCCAGGAATACTGCTGCACCAGCGCCGCGCCGAGGCCAATCATCAGGCCGCGCAGCACGATCACGCCAATGATGCCCCAGACCAGCGCCCGGTACTGGTATTTCCTCGGGATCGCGAAGTAGGTGAAGATCAGGCTGATGACGAAGACGTTGTCGATCGACAGCGCCTTCTCGATGAAGAAGCCCGTGAAGAAGGCGACGCCCGCGTGGACGCCGTCGCTGGTGGTGAGCTCGCCCGCCTCGTAGGCCCACCAGATGCCGGCGCCGTAGATGATGGCGAAGCTGATGTAGAAGACCGAGAGCCAGAGGCTCTGGGCGATCCCCATCTCCTTGTCCTTGCGGTTCAGCACGCCGAGGTCGAAGGCGAGCAGCACGACGACAACGAGCAGGAAGCCCTTCCACATCCACATGGGCTTGCCGAGCCATTCGGCCGAAAAGAATTCCATCCCCCAAACACTCCTCTCTGGCGCGAACACGGGCAGAGAGGGGCCGTGATCGCGCGATTTCCCACGCGATCCGACATCGCGGACGCGGCCACGAAGGCACGCGGCCGCCAGAGGGGCCCGGATCAGATGCGCCAGATGGTTCGTGGGCGGGTTGGTGTCAAGACCCGTTGCGATGCGGCCGCGGATGGACCATGTGGGTTTGCATGGGCGCCGCCATGACACTAGGTTGCGCCCCGTTCATACGGTCTATGGCCATCGCCCGAAGGGCTCGGCCGCAACGGAATCGAGGCTCCGCCATGGGTTCGTTCAGCATTTGGCACTGGCTGGTCGTGCTGCTCGTCGTTCTGCTGCTGTTCGGCAGCGGCAAGATCAGCGGCCTGATGGGCGACCTGGCCAAGGGCATCAAGTCCTTCAAGCAGAACATCAAGGAAGACGAGAAGGACGCCTCCATGGAGGCGCAGGCCACGCCGCAGCCGCCCGCCGGGAACATCCCCGGGCCGCAGCAGGGCCAGGCGAGCGCCACCCAGGCACAGCCCGAGGGCGCTTCCGGCCAGAGCCGCCCGGCCGCCTGACGCCATCGCGCGCCGGGTGCCCCAACCGCCCGCTTGAGCGCCCGACCATCCCGCCCTAAGGGTGGGCGGTGACAGGGAAGCATTCGCGCGCCGACCCGGACCTCCGGGCCGGCGCGTGGTCGTGGTGGGGAACGACAGGCATGGCCAACGAGGCCCGGGACACGGCGACAATGCCGGTCGACGACATGGAATTCGCGTCCGCGCGGCGCGACCTCGCCGGCTGGCAGGGGCACGCGTGGCGCGCGGCGGCAGCTGCCTTCGTCGTCTGGCACATGCTGATCCTGCTGGTGATCCCGGCCGACCCGACCGTCGCGCGCGCCGTGCACGTCTTCCTCGGCGCCGGGCTCGGCTTCACGCTCTTCGCGCCGACGATGCGGGCTGCCGGCACCTCGGTACCCTGGTACGACTGGGTGCTTCTGGTGCCCTGCGTGCTGATCCCGCTGCACTACATCCTCGACCCCGACGGGATCGAGATGCGGTCCTTCATGGGGCCGAACACGCGCGACCTGCTGGCCGCCGGCGTCGGCATCCTGATCGTGCTGGAATTCGCTCGGCGGACCGCGGGCTTCGTGATGCCGCTGATCGCCTGCGGCTTCATCGCCTACTGCTTCGTCGGCCCCTGGATGCCCGGCATCCTGAACCACAGCGGCGTCGCGTTCGACCAGGCGCTGGTCGAGCTGTTCGGCAATCTCGGCGTGCTCGGCACCATCGTGCAGGTATCGTCGACCTTCATCATCATGTTCGTCACCTTCGCCGCCTTCCTGCAGGCGTCGAAGGCGGGCGACTACTTCAACGACTTCGCGCTGGCCTGCGTGGGGCGGGCGCGCGGCGGGCCGGCTAAGGTGACCGTCATCTCGGGCATCCTGTTCGGCACCATCTCGGGCTCGGCGGTCGCGAACGTCGTCGCTTCGGGCACATTCACCATTCCGATGATGCGCCGCGTCGGCTACGACAAGGAGACCGCCGCGGCGGTCGAAGCGACCTCCTCGACCGGCGGGCAGATCACGCCGCCGGTCATGGGCGCGGGCGCCTTCATCATGGCCGAGGTGCTGGGCCGCCCCTACACCGAGATCGCGGTGGCCGGCCTCATTCCCGCGCTGCTGTTCTACATCGCGAACTACATCCACTGCGACCTCAACGCCCGCAAGGCCGGCATCCGCGGCATGACCGCGGACGAGCTGCCGCGCTGGATCACGATCGCGCGGCGCTCCTACATGGCGTCGCCGCTCATCCTGCTGATCTGGATGCTGCTCGAGGGCTATTCGCCCTTCCGCGCCGCGGCCTGGGGCATCGGCGCGACGCTCGCGATCATGCTCGGCACCGCGCTCGTGCATCAGGTGGTGATGCAGGGGCGGAATCCGGTGTCGGGGCTCGTCGCTGCGGTGGCGGAGACGCTGGTGGCCATCTACCAGGCGCTGCAGGGCAGCGCTAAGGAGGTGATGCAACTCATCGCCGTCTGCGCCGCCGCCGGCATCGTCGCTGGCGCCATCGGCGTGACGGGCGTGGGCGGCCGCTTCGCCACCATGCTCCTCGACATCGCGGGCACCTCGTCCCTCCTGGCCATGGGCTTCGCGATGGTGGTCGCCATCATCCTCGGCATGGGCGTGCCGACCACCGCCGCCTACGCCATCGCTGCGGCGGTGGTCGCGCCGGGCCTCACGCGCATGGGCGTCGACCCGCTGGCGGCGCACATGTTCATCTTCTACTTCGCCATCCTGTCGGCCATCACGCCGCCGGTGGCGCTCGCCTCCTTCGCCGCGGCGGGCATGTGCGGGGCGGATCTCTGGCGCACCTCCATGATCGCCGTGAAGCTCGGGCTGGCCACCTTCATCGTGCCCTACATGTTCTGGCTTTCGCCCGCGCTGCTGGCGCAAGGTCCGCTGCCCGAGATCCTGCAGGCCTTCGCCACCGCGTCGCTGGGTGTCTGGCTGCTCGCCTGCGCAACCGAGGGGTGGATGCTGAACGGGCCGCTGGCGAAGCCGCTGCGGCTGCTCTCAGGAGCCGCCGGGCTGACGCTGATGGTGCCGGAAGTCTGGACCGACCTGTTGGGCCTCGCGGCCGGAATCGCCCTGGTGCTCTGGCAGCGGCGGTCCTTCCCGGCCGAAGCGCGGGCATGACCCTGCCGGAGGATGCGGCGGGAGCCATCCTGGCCGCCGGGCGGCGCATGGACGCGATGGGATGGGTGCCGGCGACTGCGGGCAACATCTCGCTGCGCCTGGCACCCGGCCGCATCGCGATCACCCGGTCGGGCCGCCACAAGGGGCTGCTCACGGCGGCGGACGTGATGGAGGTGGACGAGGACGGCGCGGCGCTCGATCCGGCGGCACGCCCATCCTACGAGATGCTGCTCCATTGCGGCATCTACCGCCGCTTCGCCGGTGCGGGCGCGGTCCTGCACGGCCATTCGGTCGCCGCCACCGTGCTGTCCCGCCGGCCGGGCGCGGCGATCCGGCTGGCCGGCTACGAACTGCTCAAGGCTTTTCCCGGCGGGCCGACGCACAACACGGCGGCCGACCTGCCGGTGCTCGACAACGACCAGGACATCCCGCGCCTGCAGGCCGCGCTCGACGCGCTATGGGACCGCGCACCGGCGGCGCCCCCGGGGTATTTGATCCGGGGCCACGGGGTCTATGTATGGGGCGCCGGCATGGACCAGGCGATGGCCCGGCTGGAGGCCCTGGAATTCATGCTGCTCTGTCACCTGGAGGAAGGGAGGTTGAGGCCATGAGCCTGCTCACGATCCGCGACGCCGCGACCGGCGCCGAGACGCTCAGGACCGACGACCCCGCGCGGATCGCCGCCGCGCTGGCGCCGATCGGCGTGCGCTTCGAGCGCTGGCCCGTCGCCGACCTGCCGGCGGGCGCCGAGCCCGATGCCGTGCTGGCCGCCTATCGCCCGCATCTCGATGCGTTCCTGAAGGAGACCGCCGCCGGCACGGCAGACGTCATCCGCCTGACCGCCGACCACCCGCAGAAGGACGCGATCCGCGCGAAGTTCCTGAGCGAGCACATCCACACCGAGGACGAGGTCCGCTTCTTCCACGAGGGCGCGGGCAACTTCGTCATGCACGTGGACGGGAAGATCTACGACGCGCTTTGCACGCAGGGCGACCTGATCTCCGTACCCGCCAACACGAAGCACTGGTTCGACGCCGGGGAGGTGCCGCACGTCACGGCGCTGCGCGTCTTCACCGACACGACCGGCTGGACGCCGCACTACACCGGCAGCGACATCGCCGCGCGTATCCCGGTGACCGTGGATTGACCCCGTCGCCCGCCTGCGTCCTGACCGACATCGAGGGCACGACGACGGCCATCGCCTTCGTGAAGGACACGCTGTTTCCCTTCGCACAGGCGGCACTCGACGGCTTCCTCGACGCGCATGGCGACGACCCGACGGTCGCCGCCATCCTGGCCGATGTCCGTGATGCGGCGCCGGGGGAGGAGCCGCGCGCAGCGCTTCGCCGCTGGATGGCCGAGGACGCCAAGGTCACGCCGCTCAAGGCGCTGCAGGGCCTGGTGTGGCAGGCCGGCTACGCGGATGGGCGGCTGCTCGGGCATCTCTGGCCGGATGTCGCGCCCTCCCTCCGGGCCTGGGCGGCAGCAGGAACTCGGCTCGCGGTCTATTCCTCGGGCTCGGTCGAGGCGCAGCGCCTGCTGTTCGGGCACAGCGAGGCGGGCGACCTCGTGCCGCTGTTCGCCGGCTTCTTCGACACGCGCGTCGGCGGCAAGCGCGACGCTGCGTCCTACGCCGCCATCGCGGGAGCGCTGGGCCTGCCCGCGGGCGAGGTCCTGTTCCTGTCCGACGTTCCGGAGGAACTCGATGCCGCGGCAGCGGCAATGATGCGGACCTGCCAACTGGTGCGCGCGGCCGACGGCACGGCGCCCAGCGGCCGGCATCCGGAAGCGCCCGACTTCCCCGCCGTCGCTCGCCGCTTCGGCCTGCCCTTCCCGGCCTGAGCAGGGCTGTGGCGCCGCGCCGCCGGCATCGCTAGAACCGGTAGGCCCATGACCCCTGTGCAGGAGGCCGGCCCATGCTGACGACCTGGTCGGTCGAGGACGGCGCCTGCCGCGTGCGGGAAGGCGCCATCTCCGACCTCACCGACGCGCTGCCGGCACCCGAGGCCCGCGCCGCGGCGCGGGCGGTGGCCGATCCCGCGACGCTCAGCCGCGCCGTCTGGATCGACCTCCTGAACCCGACGCCCGAGGAAGTGCGCGCCGTCGAGGCCGCGCTCGCCATCGACATCCCGACGCGCGAGGAGATGCAGGAGATCGAAAGCTCGTCCCGCCTGTACCGGGAGGGCGAGACGCTGTTCCTGACGGCCAATTTCCTCTACGGCGTCGATACCGGCGAATTCGGTTCGACGCCGATCTCCTTCGTGCTGACGAATTCGGTGCTCATCACCATCCGCCACGCCACGCCCAAGGCCTTCACGTCCTTCGGGCTGCGCGTGCACCGCCAGCCCACGACTCTGCTCGCCTCGGCCGACGGCGTCATGCTGCACCTGTTCGAACAGGTGGTCGACCGGCTCGCCGATGTGCTGGAGCGCGTCGGCGCCGACATGGACCGCGCCAGCCAGCGCACCTTCCGCGCCGCCCGCGGCAACGACAAGGCGAAGGGCCGCGGCGACCAACTCAAGGACACGCTCATCACCCTCGGCCAGGTCGGCGAGGTGACGACGCGCTGCACCGAGACGCTGATCGGCCTGACGCGCATCCTGACCTTCGTGGGCGCCGAAAAGGCGTCCGCCGTGCGGAAGGAGAACCAGCCGCTGATCAAGACGCTGGTGCGCGACGTGCGCTCGATCGTCGATCACGCGACCTTCCTGAACGGCAAGGCGCAGTTCCTGCTCGACGCCGTGCTCGGCGTGATCAACGTGGAGCAGAACAACATCATCAAGACCTTCACCGTGGCGTCGGTCGCGCTGATGCCGCCCACCCTGATCGCCTCGATCTACGGCATGAACTACGAGGCGATGCCCGAGCTCAAATGGGCCTTCGGCTATCCTCTAGCCTTGCTGATGATGGTGGTCAGCGCCATCCTTCCCGTCCTCTATTTCCGCCGCAAAGGCTGGCTCTAGGAAGACACCGCATGCACGAGACCGTCCGCGTCGATGCTTCGCTCAAGAATTGCCGCTGGGGGGCCTTCGACGCGTCCTTCCCGCCGGTCGCTTCGGTGAACCCGGGCGACCTCGTGGTGCTGCAGTGCCTCTCCGGCGGGCCGGAGGTGATGCCGCCGCAGGAGAAGATGATGGAAGTGCCCGCCATGCTGCGGGAGGTCCATGCGAAGCTGCCGCGCCTCGGCGCCCACATCATCACCGGCCCCGTCGAGGTGCGCGGCGCCGAGCCCGGCGACGCGCTGCGCATCGACATCGAGAAGATCGAGCTCGGCGCCGACTGGGGCTTCTGCGGCTTCCGCCCGCTGTTCGGCACGTTGCCGGAGGACTTCCCCTATCGCCGCACGCTGCACATCCCGGTGGACAAGGCGGCCATGACCTGCCGCCTGCCCTTCGGACCGAAGGAGGGGGGCATGGACCTGCCGTTGGCGCCCTTCTTCGGCGTGATGGGCGTGGCGCCCCCGGCCGACTGGGGAATGATCAACACGAAGGAACCGCGCGCGATCGGCGGCAACCTCGACAACAAGGAACTGACCGAGGGCACCACGCTCTTCCTGCCGGTGTTCAACGAGGGCGCGCTGTTCTCAGCCGGCGACGGCCACGGCGTGCAGGGCGACGGCGAGGTCTGCATCAACGCGCTCGAGATCTGCCTGAACGGGCATTTCCGCCTGTCGCTCGTCAAGGGCGGCGGGCCGCGCGACCCGGTGCTGAAGTTCCCGCGCGCCGAGACGCGCACGCACTACATCACCATGGGGATGAACGAGGACCTCGACCTCGCGATGAAGCAGGCGCTGCGAGAGATGATCGCCTTCATCTGTTCCCGCACCAACCTGAGCGACGCCGACGCCTACCAGTTCTGCTCGCTCGCGGTGGATTTCCGCGTCACGCAGACGGTGAACGGGGAGAAGGGCGTGCACGGGATGCTGCGGAAGGGGCTGCTGTTCTGAGGCGGCGCAGGCGGGGAGCGGGGGAACTGGCTGAGGAAACCGCGTAAGCAGGAAAGGCCTTGCAATGATCCTCGTCAGTCGCCGAGCCACTCGATAACGAAGCGGCTCGCCGCGTGTACGCAAACCGCCTCAAGCCGCTCGGAGCCAATGGCGGTGAACGAATGCGGTGACTTCGGTCCGATGATGACGATATTCCCGGCGCAGGCGACAACCTCCTGTCCATCGACGGTGATTGCCGCCTGACCGGCGCGAACAAGGCAGATCTCCGGATAGGGGTGCTGATGCAAGGCGGGCCCCATTCCGTGCAGAAGATCACCCTCGAAGAAGGAGATGCCGGCATCGTAAGGTTCTCCCTCGAATGCAACATCGGCGATGGCGCCTCGCGGTGCATCGCTCTTCTTCACGACGTGGAACATCCGGTTCTTCCAGATGCTGGAAGGTCGCTCTCGCCAGATCTGGCACCGAGCTACCTCGCTGTGAATTCAGGTTGGCTGTCGCGCGCCAGGCACTGCCACTTGAAGGCCTACGGCCGTGCCGGCGTGATGCCGTGGCGCCGCATGACTGCGATCATCCTGTCAATCGGCACGCAAACGGGACCCCCGATTGGAGTGGGCCCCTGGAGGCGGACAGGCGGACTGCCGCGAATTGACCAGGGAGCTGGGCTTCCGAAGGATGGAAGCCGATGACGAGACACCGATCGCACAGCGTCGAGTTCAAGCGCCA
>NZ_STGD01000017.1 GCF_005222755.1 Roseomonas sp. HF4 | reverse complement strand
ATGGCCATGCTCAAGGCCGGCGGGGCCGACCTGGCCCCCGGGGGCAAGACACCCTCGCCTCACGCCTCGCCGCCATGCTCGAGAGTTCGGTACAAGGAGAGCCACGGGGGCGGTTCACCTCCCCCGACCTTTCCTGTCCCCAACGGAGTGCCCCGCATGACCCAGGAAGCCCAGATCACCGCCTGGCTCGCCAGCCAGAAGGACGCCATGCTCGCCGAGCTGGCCGAGATGGTGAACACCGACGGCGGTTCCTACGACAAGGCGGGGGTCGACCGCACCGGCGCGCAGGTGAAGCGGTTCCTGGCCGCGCATGGCATCCCGACCGAGACCGTACCGCGCGAGACGCATGGCGACTGCATCCGCGGCATCGTCGAGGGCGGCCATGCGATCGGCACCGGCAACCAGCGCAGCAACATCGTGCTGATGGGCCATCGCGACACCGTCTTCCCGAAGGGCGAGCCAGAGCGCCGCCCGTTCCGCATCGATGGCAACCTCGCCTATGGCCCCGGCGTGTCGGACATGAAGTCGGGCATCGTGATGAACATGTTCGTCCTGGCCGCCTTCGCGAAGTTCGGCGGCGCGCCCGGCCCCCTGGTCGGCCTGTTCACCGGTGACGAGGAGATCGGCAGCCCCGAGGGCCGGCCCGTGATCGAGGCCGAGGCGAAGAACGCCCGCGTCGTGTTCAACTCGGAGCCGGGCCGCGCCTCGGGCAACGTGGTCAAGGCGCGCAAGGGCGGCGTGTTCAGCGTGGTCGACATCGAGGGCAAGGCCGCCCATTCCGGCGGCAATTTCGAAGCCGGCATCAGCGCGATCGGCGAGGCCGCGCACAAGATCGTGGCCATCCACGCGCTGACCGACCTGGCGCGCGGCATCACGCTGAATGTCGGGCTGATCCAGGGCGGGCAGAGCGTGAACACCACCGCGCCCGCCTGCCAGTTCCAGATCGACCTCCGCTACGTGGAGGCCGACCAGCGCGACGAGATCATGGGGAAGATCCACGATATCGTGGCGCGTGCCCACGTGCCGGGAACGAAGGCGCGGCTCGCGATCAAGGGGGAGTTCCTGCCGCTGAACCCGACACCCGAATCCGAGCGCCTGTTCTCGGTCTACCAGGTCTCGGCGGCCGACAGCGGGCTCAAGGTGGAGGGCGAGTTCACGGGCGGCTGCGCCGATTCCGGCTTCACCGCGGCGATGGGGGCGCCGACGCTCTGCGGCGTCGGGCCCGTGGGCGGCAAGGCGCACAGCCCCGAGGAATACCTGGAGGTGGACACCTTCGTGCCGCGCGCCCAGGCGATGGCGCGCGCGATCCTGCGGCTGGAACGCGCGGGCGTCTGACCCCGGAGCCGGCGGCGGCGGGGACTGCCGCCGGGGTCCGCCGCATCCTGGCCCCGGCGCGTTTCACCCGCGCCAGGGCCGCACCTGCCACAGGCGCTTCAGCTGGTCGTCCACCGACTGCACGAAGGCCTTGTATTCCGCCCCGATCAGCGGGCGCAGCGGCATGAACAGCCGCGCCGCCGCGCGCCGGAAGCCCTCGTCGTTCAGCGCGGCGCGGAAGGCGGCCTCGAGCCGGGCCACGACCGGCGCCGGCATGCCTGGCGGGCCGACGATGCCGCGCGAGGCGCCGCCCACGATGTCGAAGCCGGCCTCGCGGAAGGTGGGCACGTCGTCCGCCTCCGGCTGCCGGCGCGCCGCGCCCTGCGCCAGGATGCGCACGCGCCCGTCACGCTTGAGCTGGAGCGCGTCGTTCACGTTCAGCACCGCGAGGTCCATGTTCCCGCCGAGCAGCTGCGGGATCAGCGGCGCGGCGCCGGCGAAGGGCACCTGCACCATGGGCGGCACGCCCGCCGCGGCCTCGAAGGCCAGCATGAACAGGTGGTCGTCGCTGCCGATGCCGGTGGTGCCGTAGGTGACCTGCCCGGGCCGCGCGCGCGCCGCGGCGACGATGTCGGCGACCGTGCGGAAGGGGCTCTCGGCGCGGACGTAGAAGGCGTTCGCATCCTCGACGATGTTGCACAGGAAGGTGAAGTCCATGGCGCGGTAGCGCACCTGGCGCTCGAGCGGGATGGCGTTGTGCGCGGGCACCGTCGTGGCGCCGAGGACATAGCCCTCGGCGGGCGCGTTGAACGTCGCCTCCAGGCCGATCTGCCCGGCGGCGCCGGTGCGGTTGACGATCACCGGCCGGAAACCCGGTATCTACGCCGCGACCAGCGGCATCACGAGGCGCGTCATGACATCGACGCCGCCGCCGGCCGGGAAGGGCACGATGATCTCGACCGGCTTGTCGCCCGGCCAGGCGACCTGGGCCCGGAGCGCGGCGGGCGCGGCGAGGAGCCCCGCCCCCGCCAGCAGGATGCGACGCGTGGTCATTGTGGCTTCCCTCCCAGGGTATCCTTGCGGGAAGGCTAGGCTTGGCGTCTCCTGCCCGGCAAGCGGATCAGCGCCGCCACGGGCGCCGCGCATACATCGCGCGCACCGCCTCGCCTTCGGCCAGCACCATGGCGCGGTAGTCCTGGCCAACCAGCGGGCGGAGCGGCAGGGAGATGCGCTCGGCGTCGCGCGTGAAGGCGGGGTCGGCGAAGGCTGCGGCGAAGGCCGCCTGCATGGTGCGCGTCGCCTCGGCCGGGAAGCCCGGCGGCGCCACGATGCCGCGCGCCGAGCCGATCGTGACGTCAAAGCCCTGTTCGCGGAAGGTGGGCACGTCGGGCACCGCCGACCAGCGCTGCGGGGAAGCCTGGCCGAGGCAGCGGATGCGCCCTTCCCGCATCAGCACGACGCCCTCGCTCATGTTGAAGGAGGCGACGTTCACTGCGCCCGAGAGCAGGTCCCGCTGCACCTGCGCGGTGCCGTTGAAGGGCGCGTGCAGCGCGCGCACGCCGGCCTTCTCCTCGAGCCCCAGCAGCACGAGGTGGTCGTCCGACCCCACCCCCGCCGCGCTGCCGACCGAGACGCTCTCCGCGTCGCGCCGCAGCGCGGCCACCAGGTCGGCGAGCGAGCGCAGCGGCGAATTCGCCAGCACCCAGAGCCCGCAGGCGTCGTCCACCACGTTCGCGATATATGTGAATTCCTCGGCCTTCCAGCGCACCGGCCGTTCGAGCGGGAGGGTCGAGACATTGAGGCTGCCGATCGCGCCGATGGTGTAGCCGTCGGGTGCGGCGTTGAAGATGGTCTCCATGCCGAGTTGCCCCGAGGCGCCGGGCCGGTTCACGATGACGAAGCGCACGCTCGGGATGCGGGACGTGACCTGGTGCGTCGCGAAGCGCGCCACGGCGTCCACGCCGCCGCCGGGCGGGAAGGGGACGATCACCTCGATGGGGCGGTCGGCGGGCCAGGCGGCCAGCGCGGGGCGGATGAAGGGCAGCGACAGCCCGAGCCCGGCCAGCGGCAGGTGGCGGCGTGCGATCATGGCGTTTCCTCGATGGGTCGTTGCCACAAGCCTCGCGCGCCTCCGCGGCCGGATCAAGCGGCGGCTTTCCCGCGGCCGCGCTGCGCGCCAGACTGCACCCAGCAGGGGAAGGAACCGCCATGGACCACGCGCTGCGCGACCGCTTCCACGTCGAGGGCCAGTGGGGCCTCTGGCGCGAACACACCGTCCGCTGGGCGGAATGCGACATCTACGCGCACATCAATCATGCAGCGTACCTGACGCTGTTCGAGGACATGCGGATCGAATGGTGGCTCGGCGCCGGCGGGGCCTTCTCGCCGGACAAGCCCGGCCCGGTTGTCGGCTCGCTCGAGGTGAAGTACCACCTCCCCGGCCATTTCCGGGACGAGGTGCTGCTCGCGGTCCGCACCGCCTCCTTCCGCCGGACCTCCTTTGTGCACCAGTACGGCATGTGGCGGGCGGGGGAGGGGCTGCTGTGCTCGGCGCGCGCGCTTTGTGTCGTGGTCGACAACGCGACGGGCGCCAAGGCCGGGATACCGGAGGAGATGCGCCGCCTGATGGCCGAGCGCGACGGCGCCGTGGCGGAGGTCTGATACCTGGCGCGCGAAGGTTTCACCTTCGTGCCCCTCAGGCGCCGGGCGAGCCGCATCCGCGGCCCTTGGCTTTGCCGGACAACCGGCGGGCCGCATCCGCGGCCTCGGCCCTTCGGGCCGAAAGTTGGAACTTCGTGCGCTTGGTCTGACCGCTACATCGCGACGACGAGGTCGACCTCGACCAGCGCGCCGACTGCGAGCCCGGTGACGCCGACGCAGGTGCGCGCCGGCAGGCCGCCGGCGAAGGCGCGTTCCCACACGGCGTTCATGGCGGCGTAGTCGCGCGCGAAGTCGGTCAGGTAGACGCGCGCGAAGACGGTGCGCGCGATGTCGCCGCCGCAGCCCTCGACCACTGTCCGGAGGTTGGCCAGCACCTGTTCGGTCTGCTCGGCCACGCCGCCGTCGACGAGCACCTGGCCGCCGCCCGGCAGGGTCGGCATCTGGCCGGTCACGAACAGGAAGTCCCCCGCGCGCACGGCGTGGCTGAAGGGCGCGACGCGGTCGGGCGCGCCGGGCAGCAGGTGGCGCGTGATCTCGAGCATGGTCAGAGGCCGCGCTCGGCCCTGGTCGCCGCCAGGTCGTCCTCGACGAAGGCCTGAACGAGGTCCTCCAGCGATTCCTGCTCGGCGAAGCCGAGGCGCCGCGCGCGCGTGGCCGCGAAGGCCGCGGGCCAGCCGTCCACGATGTCGAAGACCTCGCGGTCGAAGACGAAGCCCACCTTTTCCCGCGCCGCGCGGCCGGCGACGGCTTCGAGCGCCTCCAGCATCTTGGCGACCGTGGCGCTGCGGCCGGGCGGGTTGATGCCGCGGTCGATGCCGAGCGGCGCCGTGTCCATCGTGGCCGCGTGCAGGAACCATTCCATCGCGCTGCGCGGCGAGCAGATCCAGACGGCGAATTCCGGCGGCACCGGGCAGTCGGTGGCAAGGCCGAGCAGCGGCTCGCGCACCACGGCGGACACGAAGGACGACGCCGCCTTGTTCGGCCGTCCCGGGCGGACCATCACGGTCGGCAGGCGGAGGCTCACGGCATCGAGGAAGCCCTTGCGCGTCGCGTCCTGCAGCAGCAATTCGCCGATTGCCTTCTGCGCGCCATAGGAATTGGTCGGCACCTGGCGCCCGTCATCGGGCACCACCGCCTCCTGCCCGCCGCCGAACGACGCGACGGAGGAGGTGAAGATCACCCTGGGCCTGGTGCCGAGCGCCCGGCAGGCCTGCAGCACCGCTAGCGTGCCGTGCAGGTTCACCTTCATGCCGAGGTCGAAATCGGCTTCCGCCGCCGCGCTCACGACCGCCGCCAGGTGGAACACCACCTCGGTTCCCGGCGGGATGGCGGCGCCGACCGCGGCGGGGTCCGCCACGTCTCCGCCGAGGCAGCGCACGGGAAAGGGGGCCGCGACCGTCGCAGGGGCCGCCAGGTCGAACAGCGTCATCTCGGCGATCGCGCGGCCGCCGAGCGCGCCGTCCTTCGCCAGCCGCGCCGCCAGCTTCCGCCCGAGGAACCCGCCCCCGCCCAGGATGGTGATCTTCATGCCGCCCTCCGATGCCTGTCCCGGTTTGGCGCGGCGCGGCGGCGGGCGCAATATGGGCGGCCATGATCCCGACCTTCCCGTTCCGCTTCCTCATCAACCGTCGCCACGGCACGCCCGGCATCGTCGTCCTGCCGGAGGGCGGCTTCCGCCGCGCGAAGGAGGAGATCTCCTCCTGGCCGGGCTATGCGCCGACGCCGCTCCTCGACCTGCCCGACGCCGCGGCCGCCGCGCGCGTGGGCAGCGTTCTCTACAAGGACGAGGGCGGGCGCTTCGGCCTCGGATCCTTCAAGGCGCTCGGCGGCGCCTATGCGGTGATGCGCCTGCTGCAGGCGGAACTCGCGAAGCGCGGTGCCGCGAATGCCGCGACGGCCGCGGCGCTCATGGACGGGACGCATCGCGAGGCGACGCGCGCCATCACCGTGACCTGCGCGACCGACGGCAACCACGGGCGTTCCGTCGCCTGGGGCGCGCAGCGCTTCGGCGCCGCCTGCGTCATCTTCGTCCACGAGACCGTCAGCCAGGGCAGGCGCGACGCCATCGCGAAATGGGGCGCCGAGATCCGCGTCGTCCCCGGCACCTACGACGACGCGGTGCGCGAGGCGCAGAAGCAGGCCGACGCCAATGGCTGGTTCGTCGTCAGCGACACCTCCTACCCCGGCTACACCGAGGTGCCGCGCGACGTGATGCAGGGCTACCGCGTCATGGCGGATGAGGCGGCGGACCAGGCCGGCCAGGCGCCGACGCATGTCTTCATCCCGGGCGGCGTCGGCGGCGTCGCGGCCGCGGTCTCGGTCCAGATGCGCGCGCGCTTCGGCGCCGGCCCGCGCATCATCGTGGTCGAGCCCGACAAGGCCGCCTGCCTGCTGGCCAGCGCCGAGGCGGGCGAGCCCGCGACCGTTACGGGCGACCTCGACACGCTGATGGCGGGGCTCGCCTGCGGGGAGCCCTCGCTGCTCGCCTGGCAGGAACTGGAGCGCGCGGCCTTCGCCTTCATGGCCGTGCCGGACGAGAGTGCGGTGGCCTGCATGAAGGCGCTCGCCGCGCGCAAGCCGGCCGTGGTGGCTGGGGAGAGCGCCGTCGCGGGTCTTGCGGGCCTGCTGTTGGCCGCGCAGGAACCCTTCGCCCGCACGGCGCTCGGGCTCGGGCAGGACAGCCGCGTCCTGCTGTTCGGCACCGAGGGGGCGACGGATCCCGAGGTTTATGCGCGCCTGGTCGGACATGCCCCTTCTTCAAACTGACATCGTTCTGTAATCTTCCCGAAAAGGGGGCCGGCTAAGCCGCCGCGTCACCGCTTTGGGAGAGGACGACCTCATGCACCGCCGTACACTTCTGACCGGGGCGATGTCCCTGGGCGTCGCCGCGCCTGCGATCGGGCAGACACAGCCGGTGGAGATCCAGTTCTGGCACGGGCTCTCGCAGCCGCTCGGCGGCATGCTCGAGAAGCGCGCCACCGACTTCAACGCGACGCAGACGAAGTACAGGATCGTGCCGACGTTCCGCGGCGGCTACGCCGAGACGATGGTTGCCGCGATCGCCGCCTTCCGCGCCAACAACGCGCCCCACATCGTGCAGATGTTCGAGGTCGGCACCGGCACCATGATGGGCGCCGGGCGCGCAGTGAAGCCGGTGCACGAGCTGCTCGCCGAGACCGGCGTCCAGATCGACTTCAACGACTACCTGCCCGGCGTGCGCGGCTACTATTCGCTGTCCGACGGGCGGATGATGTCGATGCCCTTCAACAGCTCGACCGCCGTCGTCTGGTACAACAAGGACGCCTTCCGCCGCGCCGGCGCCGATCCCGACAAGTTCCCCGAGACCTGGCAGGGCGTCGCCGAGCTGCTGCCGAAGCTCAAGGCGGGCGGCGGCACCGCCGTGCCGATGAGCACGGCCTGGCTGACCTGGGGGCAGATCGAGAACTTCTCGGCCATCCACGACATCCCGCTGGCGACGCTGGCGAACGGCTTCGGCGGCCTTGGTACGGAGCTCCGCATCGCCAACCCGCTCGTGCAGCGCCACATGGAGGCGCTGGCCCAGTGGCAGAAGGACGGCCTCTACCGCTACGGCGGCCGCAACAACGCCGGCGAGCCCGCCTTCCCGAACGGGGAGGCGGCGATCATGTTCACCTCCTCCGGCTTCCGCGCCCGCGTGCAGCGCGAGGCGCGCTTCAACTGGGGGGTCGCCATGCTGCCCTACTACCAGGGCACGCCGAACGCGCCGATCAACTCCATCATCGGCGGCGCCAGCCTCTGGGTGATGAACAAGGGCCCGGCGGCGGGCGGCGGGCGTTCGCGCGACGAATTCCAGGGCGTGGCAGAGTTCTTCAAGTATCTCAGCCAGCCCGAGATCGATGCGCAGTGGCACATGGACACGGGCTACGTGCCGGTGCGCCGCGCCTCCTACGCCATCGCGCGGGACCGCGGCTTCTACCGCGACAACCCAGGTGCCGACGTGCCGATCGAGCAGCTGCTGCGCGGCGGCGGCACGCTGACCGACAACAGCCGCGGCATCCGCCTCGGCGGCTTCGTCGAGATCCGCTCCATCATGGAGGAGGAGCTCGAGCGCGCCTTCCAGGGCCAGCAGACGGCGGCGCAGGCGCTGGCGGCTGCGACCACGCGCGGCAACGTCGTGCTGCGCAACTTCGAACGCGCGAACCGCGGCTGACGAACGGCTCGGCGCCGCGGGAGATACCATGCGCAAGAAGGTCATCTTCCGCGGCGTCGCGCTGCCCTACCTGCTGCTCGCGCCGCAGCTCGTCATTACTGCCATCTTCTTCTTCTGGCCTGCCGGCATGGCGATCTGGCAGTCGACGCTGCGCCAGGACGCCTTCGGCCTGCGCACGGAGTTCGTCGCGCTCGAGAACTTCCTCGACCTCTTCTCGGACCCGCTCTACCTCAACGCGGCCTGGAACACGGTGCTGTTCTCCTCGGCGGTCGCGGCGCTGGCACTCGGCGCGGCGCTTTTCCTGGCGGTGCAGGCGGACAAGCACATCCGCGGCGCGGGCCTCTACAAGACGATGCTGATCTGGCCCTATGCGGTCGCACCCGCGCTCGCCGCCGTGCTCTGGCTGTTCATCTTCCACCCCTCGATCGGCCTGGTCGGGCGCGGCTTCGCCGCGATCGGCATCGACTGGGACTACCGGCTGAACGGCGGGCAGGCGATGACGATGGTGATCGTGGCCGCCGCATGGAAGCAGGTCTCCTACAACTTCATCTTCTTCCTCGCCGGCCTGCAGTCGATCCCGACCTCGGTGCTGGAGGCGGCGGCGATCGATGGCGCGCGGCCGATGCGGCGCTTCTGGACGGTCGTCTTCCCGCTCCTGTCGCCGACCGCCTTCTTCCTGCTCGTGGTGAACCTCGTCTATGCCTTCTTCGACACCTTCGGCATCATCCACGCGCTGACGCGCGGCGGGCCCGGGAACGCGACCGAGACGCTGATCTACAAGGTCTACGTGGACGGCGTGCAGAACCTCAACCTTGGCTCCTCCGCCGCGCAGAGCGTCATCCTGATGGTCATCGTCATCGCGCTCACCGCGGTCCAGTTCCGCTTCATCGAGCGCAGGGTGCACTACTGATGTCCGGCGCCGCCCCGGACGTCGAGGCGCTGGCCGCCGCCTCCCGCCGCCGCAAGGCGCGGGAGCGGTTCCTGACGCATCTCGCGCTCATCCTCGGCGTGGCTGTCTTCGCGCTGCCCATCTGGATCACGCTGATGGGCTCCACCCACGACACCGACACGATCGGCCGCGGCGACGTGCCACTGCTTCCTGGCACCGAGGCGCTGAACAATTATGCCCGCGCCTGGGCCGAGGGCGGGGGCGGGCGCAACACTTTCGCCGTTCCCGCCAGCACCATGCTGTTCAACAGCCTGGTGATGGCGCTGCTGATCACGGTGGGCAAGATCACCATCTCGCTGCTCTCGGCCTTCGCGGTGGTGTTCTTCGCCTTCCCGTTCCGGATGGCCTTCTTCTGGATGATCTTCATCACTCTGATGCTGCCGGTGGAAGTCCGCATCATCCCGACCTTCCAGGTGATGACCGACCTCGGCCTGATCGACACCATGACCGGGCTGACGCTGCCGCTCATCGCCTCGGCCACCGCGACGCTGCTGTTCCGCCAGTTCTTCCTCACCATCCCGGACGAGTATGTGGAGGCGGCGAAGGTCGACGGCGCCGGCCCCCTGCGGTTCTTCAAGGACGTGGTCCTGCCGCTCTCGGCGACCAACATCTCGGCGCTGTTCGTCATCCTCTTCATCTACGGATGGAATCAGTATCTCTGGCCGCTGCTGATGGTCTCGAGCCGCGACCTAGAGACGGTCATCGTCGGCCTGACCAAGATGATCGGCAACGGCGACACGCAGAACCAGTGGAACCTGATCATGACCACCGCCGTCTTCGCGCTGTTGCCGCCCGTGGCGGTGGTGGTGCTGATGCAGCGATGGTTCATCAAGGGCCTGACCGAGACGGAGAAGTAGCCGCGTGGCGAGCCTCGACATCCAGGGCGTGCAGAAATCCTTCGGCGCGACCCGCGTCCTGCACGGCATCGACCTCGCCATCGCCGACGGGGAAATGATCGTCGTCGTCGGCGCCTCGGGCTGCGGCAAGTCCACGCTGCTGCGCATCGTGGCGGGGCTCGAGACGCCCTCCGCGGGCAAGGTGCTGATCGAGGGCCGCGACGTCACGCCGCTCGAGCCCGCGGATCGCGACATCGCCATGGTCTTCCAGACCTACGCGCTCTATCCGCACATGTCGGTCTTCGACAACATGGCCTATGGCCTGAAGATCCGCGGCCTGCCGAAGGCCGAGATCGCGGCCCGGGTGCAGGAGGCGGCCGACCTCCTGTCCATCGGCCAGCTGTTGCAGCGCAAGCCGCGCCAGCTCTCGGGCGGGCAGCGCCAGCGCGTCGCCATGGGCCGCGCCATCGTCCGCCACCCCAAGCTGTTCCTGTTCGACGAGCCGCTGTCGAACCTCGACGCCAAGCTGCGCGTGCAGATGCGCGCCGAGATCCGTCGCCTGCAGAAGCGGCTCAAGGTCACCAGCCTCTTCGTCACCCACGACCAGGTGGAGGCGATGACGCTGGGCGATCGGCTGGTGGTGATGCACGAAGGCCGAGCCGCGCAGGTCGGCACGCCGATGGAAGTGTGGTCCAGGCCCGCCGACACCTATGTCGCGTCCTTCATCGGCAGCCCGGCGATGAACCTCCTGCCTGCGACGCTGGCCGAGGGCGGCGCGGCAGCACGGCTGGCCGGCGGCGCCCTCTGGCGCTTCGCCGACGGCCCGCGCGCGGGCGGGGAAGGAATGGCCGTCACTCTCGGCATCCGGCCCGAGCACATGCTGCCCGACGGCGCGGAGGGCCTCGCCCTCTCGGTCGAATTGGCGGAGCCGATGGGCTCCGAGACCGTGCTGCACGGCATCCTGCCGGACGGCACGGCGCTCACCGCCCGCGTGCCGGGCGTGCTGGCGGCCGAGCGCGTGACGCTGGCGCCGGATCTCGCGGCCCTGCATGTCTTCGACGCCGCATCGGGCCGCCGCATCGACCCGGCCTGAGCCGCCATTGACCCGGTCGCGGCGCGAGGTCAGATAGCGGCGATTGGACGCGTTTCGCCGTCCGGGAGGTCGCATTCATGAATCGTCGCAACGTCCTCGGCCTGGGCGCATCCGCCGCCCTCGCCCCCTTCGCCGCCAATGCGCAGGCGCCGGCCTGGCCGAACGGCCCGGGCCGCATCGTCGTGCCCTTCGCCGCCGGCGGCCCGACCGACATCCCCGCGCGCCTGCTCGCCGACGAGATGTCGAAGTTCCTCCCGCATCGCCTGGTGGTCGAGAACCGCACCGGCTCAGGCGTCGTGATCGGCACCGACGTGGTCGCCAAGGCGGCGAAGGACGGGCAGACGATCCTCTACACCACGGTCGGCCACGCCTACCTGCCCGGGCTTTTCGAGCGCCTGCCCTTCGACCCTGTGCGCGACTTCACGCCGGCGGCCTTCATCGGCCAGATCCCGATGATCCTGCTGGTGAACAAGGACTTCCCGGCGCAGACCCTGCCCGACCTGATCAAGCTGCTGCGCGAGAACCCGGGCAAGTACGACTACGCATCCTCGGGCAATGGCGGCGCGGTGCATCTCGGCACGGAACTCTTCCTGCACTCGGCGGGCGGGCTGCGCGTGAACCACATCTCCTTCCGCGGCTCCTCCGCCGCGATGCCCGAGGTGCTGGCCGGGCGCATCCCGATGATCTTCGACGTCGCCTCGGGCGCACTGCCCTACATCAGCCGGGGCGACCTCCGGCCGATCGCGATCAGCACGCGCACGCGCATGCCCTATGCACCGAACATCCCGACCTTCATCGAAGGCGGCGTGCCGGATTTCGAATGCTACACCTGGCACATGGCGATGGTGCCGGCGGGCACGCCGATGCCCGTCGTCAACGCGATCAACGCCGCCTTCAACCGGGCGCTGGCCATCCCGGCGGTGCAGAACCGGCTTGGCGAGATGTCGATGAACGTGACCACCGACAGCACGCCGGAAAGCGCCGCGCGCTTCCTTGCCAGCGAGATGGCGAAGTGGACCCCGGTGATCCGCGCCGCGGGCATCCGCCCGTCGTAACGGGCGCTACGCCGCGCCCATGAAGCGGGCGAGCAGCGCGACCTGTGCGACGAGCATCGGCTTGCCGCCATGGGTCGCGCAGCCGCGCCGGGCGGCTTCCGCCAGGAAGGGCGTCACCTCCGGAGCCATGATGACCTCCGCCGCCAGCATGGGCGGCGCGAGGCGCTCGACATCGAGCGGCAGCGCATCCCCGTCATGCATGCCGAGGGACGTCGCGTTCACCACGACCTCGTGGCCGGACGGGTCCGGCCCGCCGGTGCGCGTGTCGCAGCCCGGATAGGCCGCGCGCACCCGCGCCGCCAGCGCCTCCGCCTTCGCCACGGTCCGGTTGTGGATGGTCAGCCGCGTCGCGCCGTGCCTGGCGAAGGCGAAGGCGAGACCCGCCGCCGCGCCGCCGGCGCCGGCCATGAACACCGCGCGGCCCGCGACGTCGTGCCCGGCGCCGCTGAGGCCGGCCACGAAGCCTTCCCCGTCGAACTGCCCGCCGACCAGCCGGCCATCTGCTTCGCGCCGGATGACGTTGACGGCGCCGACCTGGCGCGCGGCGTCGGTCAACTCGTCGCAGAGCGCGGCGATCGCCTCCTTGTGCGGGACGGTCACGACGATGCCGCCGAGGTTCCGCATCCGCCGCAGCCCCGCGACGACTGTCGCGAGGTCTTCCGGTGCCACATCCAGCGCCACCATCACGCCGTCGAAGCCCATCGCATCGAACTGGGCGTTCATCGCCTGGGGCGTGCGCACATGCGCCACCGGATGGGCGAGGATGACGGTCACCGCCGTGCGGCCGGAGATGCTCGCGCGGGTCTGCGTCACCGCCGCCCCCGCGCGCGTTCCATCGCGACCAGCGCCGCCTCGACATCCGTGGCCGTCGCGCGCGCCGCGTGCTCCAGCGCCTTGGAGATGGTCGGGCTCGCCTCGCCGCCCGTCACGCGCGCGACCGGCGCATCGAGCCAGTCGAACAGGCGCCGTTGCGCCGCATCGGCGAACCAGCCGCCCCAGGACGGGCCCTGCGCGCCTTCCTCGACCACGATCAGCGCGCCGGTGCGCCGGACGCTCGCCTCGACCGTCGCCCAGTCGAGCGATGCGCGGTCGAGCGTGCGCAGGTCGATCACCTCCGCGTCCACGCCCGCGGACTCCGCCGCCGCCACGGACTGCCCCACCATGTTGAGGTAGGTCGCGATCGTCACCGCCGCACCCCGCCGCACCACCTTCGCCGACCCGATCGGGATGACGAAGTCCCAGTCCTCCTCCGGCGCCTCGCCCTCGGTCTGGTACAGCGCCACGTGTTCCAGCACGAGCACGGGGTCGTCGCAGGCCAGCGCCGCGTTCATGAGGCCCACGTAGTCGAGCGGCGTGGACGGCGCGACGATCCGCCAGCCCGGCGCGGTCGCGAAGATGCCGGCCGGATCCATGGAATGCTGGCTGCCGTAGCCCGTGCCGATCGCGACCTTGGTACGCAGCACCAGCGGCGCGCGCGCGCTGCCGCCGAACATGTGCCGCGCCTTGGCCGCCTGGTTGAACACCTGGTCGGCTGCGACCCAGAGGAAATCCGGGTACATGAACTCGACCACCGGGCGGAACCGCCCGTCCATCGCCATGCCGCCGGCCAGCCCCATGAAGGCGGCCTCGCTGATCGGCGTGCCGAGGATACGGCCGGGGAAGGCCTCGGCCAGCCCGCGCGTCGCGCCGTTGGTCCCGCCGCGCAGGCGATGGATGTCCTCGCCCATGACGATGATGCGCGGGTCCTCCGCCATGCGGCGGTGCATCACCTCGGCCACGCAGTCGATGAACTTGTGGCTGGCCGTGCCGCCGCGCAGCGCCGTGCGCGCACCACGCAACTCGGACAGGTCGCTGCGGATATGCGTGTCCTTCGACGCGGGGTCGGGCCAGAGCGACGGGCAGATGCGTCGCGCATTGCCGGCCGCCTCGGTGAACTCGTCCACGATCGCGGCCATCGCCGCCTCGATCTCCGCGCGCATCCGCGTCGCCTCGCCCGCCGGCAGTCGCTTCTCCAGCACTGCGACCGGGTCGCGCGCGCGCCAGGCGGCCTCCTCCTCCTTCGTCCGGTAGCCGAAGGCGGAGCCCGGAAGCGGGCCGTTCTGGTGGAAGAAGCGGTAGCACTCGGCCTCGACCAGCGCGGGGCCGCTGCCCGCGCGGCACAACGCCACCGCCTCCTGCATCGCGAGCCGGACCGCCAGCGGGTCCATCCCGTCCACCTGCCAGGACGGGATGCCGAAGCCCATGCCGCGCGCGGCGAGCCGCGGCTCGCGCGTACTCTCGGCGACGGTGGTCGAGACCGCATAGCCGTTGTTCTCGATGAAGAAGACCAGCGGCAACGACCATGCGGCGGCCAGGTTCATCGTCTCGAGGGCCGCGCCGATATTGGTCGCGCCGTCGCCCAGGAAGGTCACGCAGACATTGTCGGTGCCGGCGAATTTCATCGCCGCGGCCGCGCCGGCCGCCAGCGGCACGCCGCCGCCGACGATGGCATTGGTGCCGAGCGCGCCGGCCTCGGCCCAGCGCAGGTGCATCGACCCGCCGCGCCCGCCGGAGAATCCGGGCGCGAGGCCCATGATCTCCGCCAGCGCCCGGCGCAGCACGCCATGCGCCGCCGGTGTCACCGCATCCGCTGCGCCGACATGCCGCAGCGCCTTGGCCAGGAACTGGTGGTGTCCGCGATGGCTGCCGTTGATCTGGTCGCCGTCCTTCAGCGCGAAGACCGCCCCCGCTGCCCCGCCTTCCTGCCCGATCGAAGAATGCGCCGGCCCATGCACCAGACCCTCTCCGGCAAGGCGCAGCACCGCCTCCTCGAAGGACCGGATGGCCTGCATGGACCACCAGAGGGCGCGTGCCTCC
This sequence comes from Roseomonas sp. HF4, assembly GCF_005222755.1. Lineage (GTDB taxonomy): Bacteria > Pseudomonadota > Alphaproteobacteria > Acetobacterales > Acetobacteraceae > Neoroseomonas. The sequence goes on along the minus strand of NZ_STGD01000017.1, from coordinate 90,918 downwards.
TCGGGCGGCAGCGCCGCCCAGTCCTCCGGCGTGGCCGTGAGGCGGAGGCAGGGCGCGGCAGGACGGATCGGCGTCGTCTCCGGCATGGTCAGGGCGCTCCGTTCGCCGCCCAGCCGGCATCGACCGGCAACACCGCACCGGTGATCGCCGCGGCGGCGGGGGAGGCAAGGAAACAGGCCAGCGCCGCCACTTCCTCCGGCTGCACCAGGCGGCCGAGCGGCGCGCGCGCCGCCAGTCGCTTGGGGTCCAGCCGGCCCGCCGCGACCAGCCCCGCGACCAGGTCGGTTTCCGTATAGCCTGGCGCCAGCGCGTTCACCCGCACGCCCGCCGGTCCCCATTCGCAGGCGAGCGCGCGCGCCAGGTTCGCGACCGCCGCCTTGGTCGCGCAATAGGCCGCGCGTTCTGCCCCGCCGATCGAGCCATAGAGCGAGGAGGTGAACAGGATGAGCCCCGCCCCGTCGCGCACCATGCGTCGCGCCGCGGCCTGGGCCGTCAGGAAGGCGCCGGTCAGGTTGACGTCGAGCGCGCGCTGCCAGTCCTGCGCCGACAGGTCGAGCGTCGGCGTGTTCATCGCGAGGCCGGCATTGGCGATGGCGACGTCGACGCCGCCCCAGGCCGCGTCCATGGCCGCGAAGGCGGCCTCCACCGCCGCCGGGTTGGCGACGTTGCCGGCGATGCAGAGCCAGCCGGCCGGCGCCTCCGGCACCGCGTCGCGGTCGAGGATGCAGACCCGCGCACCCTGCGCCGCGAAGGCATCGGCGACGGCGCGCCCGATGCCGCGCGCGCCGCCCGTGACCAGCACGCGCCCGCCGGGGGCGGGGAGGGGAGAAAGCGTCGTCATGGCGGCATCTCCTTCAAGCCGCGCCGAGGCGCGGCCGCATGGCCGCAACCGCCGCAGCCTCCGGCCGCACGGTCACGAGCCGCCCGTCCTGCCATTGGGAGACCATCGGCCGCGCGCGCTGATTCTGTCCGGTGTCGTCGAAGCGGGCGCCCCAGCCCGCCGCCGTCGCGCCCTCGGGGATGTCGGTGGCGAGCATCGCCGCGCGCAGCCGGTCGCGCTCCGCGCCGCCGGCGCGGTGCAGCGCATCGAGGCAGATGCGCGCGCCCGCGTAGTTCGACAGCGAATGCCCCGAGCGCGGTTCCGCCCCGTAGCGCCGGCCATATGCCTCGACGAAGGCGGCGGCGCCCGGGGCTGCCGCCTCCGCCACGGCGACCGGCGCGACATCGACGTTGAGCGTGCCCTCGAAGCCGGGCCCCACGGCGCGCGCCGTGTCGGCGTAGGTGTAGCCGGCGCCGGCGCCCATCACCATGCGCGGCCGCCAGCCCGCTTCCTCCATGCCGCGGAACAGCAGCAGGATGTCGTTCTGGACGCCGGCATGCAGCAGGACATCGGCCTGCGCCGCGCGCAGCCGCTGGACCACGGGCCCGAAATCGGCGGACCGCGCGGCATAGCCGATGCGCGTCGCGAGTTGCAGGCCACGCGACCTGATCTCCGCCTCCTGGACGTCGGCCACGGCCTGCCCGTCCAGCGCATCCTCGTGCAGGATCGCGAGTCGCAGCGTGCGCGGCTCGACGCCCCAGGCAGGGGCCAGCGCGTCGGCCACCGCGCCGATGCCGACCGACGCGACCTCCGAGGCGCGTGGGCAGGCGCGCCAGAGGTTGCGGAAGCCGCGCTCGGTGATGCTGTCTGCCATGGCGCCGAGTTCGAGATAGGGGATGCCCTGCACCTCGGCGGCCTGGGTTGCGGCAAAGGACAGCTGGGAGGCATGGGTGCCGAACAGGGCGACGGCGCGCTCCGCGCCCATCAGGCGGCGCGCCTCGGCGATCGCCTGGGCGGCGTCGGACGCATCGCCGCGCAGCAGCCGCACCTGGCGGCCGGCCACGCCGCCGGCGGCGTTGCGTTCCTCGGTCGCGAGCTCGAGGCCGCGGAAACTCTCGTCCCCCGGGAGCGCAAACGGCCCCGAGGCCGGATAGAGCGCACCGACGCGCAGCTCCGCCGGCTGCGCGGCCGCCTGCCCTGCCGCCGCGGCGGCGAACACCCCCGCAACGAGCGAGCGGCGGCGAAAGGCGGGCATGGCGGTCCTCCGGTGGCGCGGCGCGATGTTCGATGCCCGGCGCCGCCCTGGCAAGGTCGCCTCGCGCCTTGACGCGCGCGCGGCACGGGGGGGATGGTCCCGCCGCACACAAGGGAGACGCAGCATGGCCAGCCTGCCGCAGGAGATGACCTACATCGCGCACGGCACCGGCGGCGGGGCCGAGGTGCTGGTGCCTGCGCGCGGCCCCCTGCCGGAACCCAGGCCGGACGAGGTGCTGATCCGCGTCATGGTCGCCGGCGTGAACCGGCCGGACGTGCAGCAGCGGAGTGGTTCCTACCCGCCGCCGCCGGGCGCTAGCCCCATCATCGGCCTGGAATGCGCGGGCGAGGTGGTCGCCACCGGCAGCGCGGTCACGCGCTACCGCGTGGGGGACCGCGTCTGCGCGCTGACCAACGGCGGCGCCTACGCCGAATACTGCGCGGCGCCGGAGGCGCAGACGCTGCCCTGGCCCGAAGGCTACGACGCGACCCGCGCCGCCGCCCTGCCCGAGACCTACTTCACCGTCTGGGCGAACATGTTCGGCCACGGCCGACTGCAGCCGGGGGAGACGGTGCTGGTCCATGGCGGCACCTCTGGCATCGGCGTCACCGCCATCAAGCTCGCCAAGGCCTTCGGCGCGCGCGTCTTCGCCACCGCCGGCAGCCCCGAGAAGACCGTCGCCTGCACCGGGTTCGGCGCGGATGCCGCCATCGACTACAAGGCGCAGGACTTCGTGGAGGAGGTGAAGCGCCTGACAGAGGGGCGCGGCGTCGATGTCCTGCTCGACATGGTGGGCGCAGCCTATTTCCAGCGGAACCTGCGCTGCATGGCCTGGGACGGGCGGCTTGTCATCATCGCCTTCCTGGGTGGACACGAGGCCGATGCGGTCGACCTCCGCCCGATCATGCTGCGCCGCCTGACCGTGACGGGCAGCACCATGCGCCCGCGCACCACGGCGCAGAAGGGCGAGCTCGCCGCCGCGCTGGAAGCCAAGGTCTGGCCGATGCTGGCCGAGGGGCGCTGCGGCCCCGAGATCTTCCGCACCTTCCCGCTCGCTGAGGCCTCCGATGCGCATCGCCTGATGGAAAGCAGCACGCATATCGGCAAGATCATGCTGACCGTGGCGGAGTAGGGCGCCGATGATCGACCTCGCGGGCAAGGTCGCGCTGCTGACCGGCGCCAATGGCGGCATCCCGCGCGCGACCGCGACGCTGTTCCGGCGGCTCGGCGCGCATCTCGTGCTGACCGACCTCGACCGCGACGGGCTCGACGCCTTCGCCGCCACCCTGCCGGAGGGTGAGGCCCGCATCCTGACCGCGCGCGCGGACGTCGCGCGGCGGGAGGAGGTGGACGAGGCCGTCGCCATGGCCGGCCGCGAATTCGGCGGCATCGACATCCTGGTGACCGGCGCCGGCCTCTATGTCGAGCAGGAGGTGCCCGCCATGTCCGACGAGGACTGGCGGCGCACGCTTGCCGTCAACCTGGACGGCGTCTTCTTCGCCTGCCGCGCGGCGATGCCGGTGATCCGCAGCGGTGGCGCGATCGTGAACATCGCCTCCATGGCCGGGCACCGGGGCTCGGTCCGCCACGCGCACTACGCGGCCTGCAAGGCGGCGGTGCTCGGCTTCACGCGGTCCCTCGTGCATGAGCTGGCGCCGCGCGGCATCCGCGCCAACTGCGTCTCCCCGGGCATCATCGCGACGCCGATGACCGAGGCGATCATGGCGCGGAACGGCGCCGCGCTGATCGCCGCGACGCCGATGAAGCGCTTCGGCACGCCGGAGGAGGTCGCCTCGGTCGTCGCCTTCCTCGCCTCCGACGCGGCTGCCTTCGTGACCGGCGAGACCATCCACATCAATGGCGGGATCTACATGGATTGACGCGCGCCCGCGCGACGTCCTGGCCCATGTTCACAGCCCTCCTCCTCCTCGCCGTGCTGTTTGCCGTGCTCGTCGCGCGGCTGCCGCGCGGCGGCGGGCGGGCCTTCGCCGCCGGCGGCGCCGTGCTCGCGCTGTCGGCGGCGGCGCTGCTGCTGCTGCGACGCGGGTCGCTGCCCGGGCACCGCGCCAGGCCCTGGCGTTCCCCTTCCTGACACGACGGACCGACGCATCGTGAACCTCTCCCGCAAGCTCGCCGCGCGCGCCGCCGAGGGCCGTCCCATCCGCGTCGCGCAGATCGGCGCCGGCAAGTTCGGGTCGATGTTCCTCCACCAGGCGCGCATCACGCCCGGGTTGCACGTGGCGGGCATCGCGGACCTGTCGGTGCCGCGCGCCCGCGTCGCCCTGGCGCGCGTGCACTGGCCCGCCGGGTCCTTCGACGCCGGCGGCCTCGATGCCGCGATGCAGGACGGCACCACCCACCTGACCGACGACGCGATGGCGCTCATCGCCGATCCGCGCATCGAGGTCGTGGTGGAATGCACCGGCCACCCGGAAGCGGGGCTGCGCCACGCCCGCGCCGCCATCGCCCACGGCAAGCACGTGATCATGGTGAACGTCGAGGCCGACGTGCTCGCCGGCCCGCTGCTGGCGCGGGAAGCGGCCGCGGCCGGCGTCGTCTACTCGATGGCCTATGGCGACCAGCCGGCCCTGGTCTGCGAGATGGTGGACACGCTCCGCACCGCGGGCTTCACGGTCGTCGCCGCCGGCAAGGGCACGAAATACCTGCCCGAATTCCACGCCAGCACGCCCGCCACGGTCTGGGGGCACTACGGCCTGACCGAGGCGCAGGCGCGCGACGGCGGGATGAACCCGCAGATGTTCAACTCCTTCCTCGACGGCACGAAGTCCGGCATCGAGATGGCGGCGATCGCCAATGCAACGGGCCTCGCGGTGCCCGAGGACGGGCTGCTGTTCCCGCCCGCCGGCACCACCGAACTGCCCGCCCTGCTCCGTCCGCGCAACGAAGGCGGCGTGCTACCGCGCAAGGGGATGGTGGAGGTGGTCTCCTCCGTCCGGCGGGACGGCAGCACGATCCCCGACAACCTCCGATGGGGCGTCTATGCGGTGTTCGAGGGCGAGAGCGACTACGCGCGGCGCTGCTTCGGCGAATACGGCGTCGCGACCGACCCTTCGGGCCGCTACGCGGCGCTCTGGCGGCCCTATCACTTCATCGGGCTCGAACTCGGCGTCTCGGTCGCCTCGGCCGCGCTGCGCGGGGAGGCGACGGGCTGCGCCGAGGCCTGGCGCGGCGATGTCGTGGCCGTGGCGAAGCGGCCGCTCAAGGCCGGCGAGGTGCTGGACGGGGAGGGCGGCGCCTGCGTCTGGGGCAAGTGCATCCCGGCGCCAAGGTCCCTTGCGCTGGCCGCGCTGCCGATCGGCCTGGCGCACGGCATCCGCCTGGCGCACGACGTTGCGGAGGGTGCGATCCTGACCGCGGCGGATGCGCCGGTGGACCCGATGGGCGACGCCCAGCGCATCCGTGCCGAGATGGCGGCGCGCTGCGGCTGATTTTGCGACGGTAACGGCTTCCAGAATTCTTCGATTGCGCTCAAAATGATGCGTCGGCAGGGGCTGACACGCGAATTCGACCGCCAGCCGGGACCCGTCCGCGAGCCGCCATGCGTTCGGCCTTCCATCTCCTGATCGTGGCGATCCTGCTGTTCGGCGGCGCCTGGCCCGTGACCAAGGCCGCGCTCGCGCATGCGACGCCCATGTGGTTCGCGACCGGGCGGGCCGGGCTCGCGGTGCTGGCGACGGCGCTTCTGCTGGCTGCCCTCGGTCGGCTCCGGCTGCCGAAGCGGGACGACCTCCCCTCGGTGCTGGCGCTCGGCATCCTGCAACTCGGCGCCTTCTTCATCCTGGCCCATGCGGCGGTCGCGATGGTCCATGCGGGGCGCACGGCCATCATCTCGGCGGTCGTGACCTATTGGCTGATCCCGCTATCCGTCCTGGTGCTGGGGGAGAAGGTGCCGGCGCATCGCTGGGTGGCGGCGGGGCTCGGCCTCGCAGGTGTGGCGGCGCTGGCCGGCCCCTGGGCGGTGGACTGGTCGGACCGCGGCGAGTTCGTGGGCCATCTCATGCTGGTCGCCGCCGCGCTGTTCTGGACGCTGGCCATCGTCACCACGCGGCGCTACCCGCCGCCGACGCCGGTCTTCGAACTGCTGCCCTGGTGCTTCGGCATCGCCACGCTGATCATCCTCCCCGTCGCCCTGGTGCTGGAGCCGCAGGGCGGCATCTTCGGGCCGTCCTGGCCCTACATGCTCTATATCGGGCTGGTGGTGGCGCCGATCGGCACCTGGTGCGTCATCGAGGTCGGGCGCCGCCTGCCGGGGGCGGTCGCCTCGGTCGCCTTCCTGCTGGTGCCGGCCTTCGGCGTCCTGGTCAGCACGCTCTGGCTCGGCGAGCCGATCGGCTGGGACATGGCGGTGGGCGGCGGCCTGATCGTGGGCTCCGTCGTCCTGGCGTCGCGCACATGAGGCTCGCCGTCACCGAGGCCGGCGAAGGCCCGCCGCTGCTGCTGCTGCACGGCCTGTTCGGCGCCGGGCAGAACTGGGGCGCCGTGCGCCGGGCGCTGGCGCCGCGCTTCCGCGTGCTGACGCCGGATCTCCGCAACCACGGCGCCTCGGCGCGCGACCCCGACATGTCCTATGCCGCCATGGCCGCGGACCTCGCCGAGACCCTCGATGCCGCCGGCGTGGCGCGCGCCGCGGTGCTCGGCCATTCCATGGGCGGCAAGGCGGCGATGGCCTTCGCGCTGGCGAACCCCGGGCGGGTGTCGCGGCTGGTCGTGGCCGACATCGCGCCCGTGCGCTACCGCCCGGCGCTGCGCGGCTACGTGGAGGCGATGCGCGCCATCCCGCTGGCGCCCGGCCTCGCGCGCCGGGACGCCGACGCCGCGCTCGCCGAGGCCATCCCGGAAGCCGGCATCCGCGCCTTCCTGCTGCAGAACCTCCGCTTCGAGACGGACCCGCCGCAGTGGCGGCTCGGCCTCGAGGAGATCGCCGCCGCCATGCCGGCCATCGAGGATTTCGACGCGCCGCCCGGCGCGCGGTTCGACGGGCCGGTGCTGGTCATGGCCGGGGAACGCTCGGGCTATGTCCGCCCGGAGCACCACGCGGACTTCCGCGCCTTGTTCCCGGATGTGCACTTCGCGACCGTCCCGGGCGCGGGCCATTGGGTGCATGCCGAGAACCCGGCCGGCTTCCTCGCCCTGCTCGAGGCTTTCCTGGACGAGCCGCGGTAACGGCCGCCCTTCAGGCTGTGCCGAGTTCGACCAGCGTGATCTCCGGCGGCACGCCGAAGCGCACCGGCAGCGTGCTGAGCCCGAGCCCGCCCGAGACCACGAGGTCGCGCCCGTCCTCCCGCACATGGCCCCAGGCATAGCGGTGCCGCGACGGCACGACGGGCGACCAGCCGAGCAGCCGCACCTGCCCGCCATGCGTGTGGCCGCAGAAGGTCACGGTGACGCGGCCGGGCAGGGTGGCGAAGATGTCGGGCTCATGCGCCATCAGCAGCAGGGGCGCCTCCCCCGTGACCTGCCCGAGCATGCGGGGCACGTCCTCGGCACCGCGGCGCACGCCGAAGGCCCAGGAGGATTCGAGCCCGCCCACCAGCACCGGCCCCGCGCGCTCGACCCTGTTGCCGAGCACGGGAATTCCCGCACGCTCGAGCGCGCGCGCCATCGCCGGCACGCCTGCGCGGCCTGCCTGCATCGCCGCGCGGTCCTCCCACCAGTCGTGGTTGCCGTTGACGGCGAAGACGCCGAGCGGGGCGCGCAGCGCAGCCAGGCGGCGCGCCACGTCGGCATGCGGCAGCACGCGGTTCACGAAGCGGATCGACGGCCCGAAATCCCCGGTCAGCAGCACGAGGTCCGGCTCCAGCGCATTCGCCGCGGCGACGATCATCTCGATGCGTGCCTCGGCCATGAGCGGCGCGCCGGCATGCAGGTCCGATAAGTGCACGACGCGCAGCGCCAGGCCCGGCGGCCAGCCGCGCGGCACCAGCGCGTGCCGCTGCACCGCGAGGCGGAAGAAGGGCTCGACGCCGAAGCCGTAGCCGGCAAGGCCGAGCCCCGCTGCCGCGACGCCCCCGGCCGCCGTGAGCAGGCCACGCCGGCCGATCATGTCGCGCTGCCCTGAACCATGCCGCGATCAAGGCCATACGAAGATGGCAGGGGTGCGGCGAGGCTTGCGCGGAGCGCCGCCCCCGCCACATCGCGGCCATGTCCGAGTTGCCAGACCCGAGCCGCGCCGCGGCCCTCGCCCGCCTCGCGGCGTTCGCGCCGCGCATGGGCCGTGCCTATGCGGCCGGGCGCAACCACGACCCCGGGCCGGGTGCGCGGCGGGATGTCTCGCGGCTCTCGGCGCATCTGCGGCACCGGCTGCTGACCGAGCGGGAGGTAGTGGCCGTGGCCCTCGCCCAGCACGGCCCCGGCGCGGCCGAGAAATTCATCCAGGAGGTGTTCTGGCGAACCTACTGGAAGGGCTGGCTGGAACTGCGCCCCGCCGTCTGGGCGCGCTACTGCGCCGCGCGCGACGCCGCCCTGGCCGCGCCGCCGATGGGCTACGAAGCTGCGACGCGGGGCGCGACCGGCATCGCCTGCTTCGACGCCTGGGCGCATGAGTTGGCCGAGACTGGCTGGCTGCACAACCACGCGCGCATGTGGTTCGCGAGCATCTGGATCTTCACGCTGCGCCTGCCCTGGCCGCTCGGCGCGGACCTTTTCCTCCGCCACCTGAAGGATGCCGATCCGGCGTCGAACACGCTGTCCTGGCGCTGGGTCGCGGGCATGCAGACGCGCGGCAAGCATTATGTCGCGCGCGCGGAGAACATCGCCCGCTACACCGGTGGCCGCTTCGACCCGCGCGGGCGGCTGGACGAAAACCCCGCGCCGCTCGACGACGGCCCACCGCCCGCGCCGCGCGCCCTGCCGCCCGCCGATGCGCCGCCCGAGGAACCCGCGCTGCTGCTGTTGCACGAGGACGACCTGCATCCGGAAAGCCTCGGCGTCGATGGCGGGCGCATCGTGGCCGTGGCCGGCCTCGCGGTGCCGGAGGCGCGGTCGCCGCTCGGCTGCGCGCCGGGCGCGGCAGGGTTCGCGCGCGCCGCTCTGCAGGACGGGCTGGCACGCGCGGCCGGGCATTTCGGGGCGCCCGCCGCCACGGCGAGCCTGGCCGAGATCCCCGCGCAGGCCGAGGCGGCCGGCGCGCGTGCCGTCGTCATGCCCTGGGCGCCCTCGGGCTGGACAGGGGAGGCGCTGGCGCCGCTCCGCCCGGCGCTCGCCGCGCGCGGCCTCACGCTGCATGTGCTGCGGCGCGACTGGGACAGCCGCTGCTGGCCGCACGCGACTGCCGGCTATTTCGGCTTCCGCGACCGTATCCCCGCCTTCTGCGCGGACCTGGTCAGATCGCCTGCGGTGCCTTGAAGCGGCCGTCCTTCGCGAGGTCAGCCGCACGCCAGAGATACCAGGCGGCGGTGGTGCGGTAGGGCGCCCAGGCTTCCCCGATCGCGGCGAAGGCGCGCGGCTTCGGCTGTTCGGGCAGCCCCGCCGCCACCCGGTAGCCCTCGCGCACGCCGTAGTCGTCCACGGGCAGCACGTCGGCGCGGCCGAGGGTGAAGATCAGCAGCATCTCGACCGTCCAGCGCCCGACGCCGCGCAACGGCACCAGGCGCTCGACCAGCGCCTCGTCGGTCATGCGGCGCGCCGCGGCGCGCGTCGGCACGATGCCGGTCGCGGCCTTCTCGGCGATGTCGCGGATCGCCAGCACCTTGTTGGCGGACAGGCCGCAGGCGCGCATCGCCTCGGGCGTCAGGGCCAGCACGGCCTCAGGTGCCGGGAAGGGCGCGGCCCCGCAGGCGCCGAGGAAGCGCCCGAGGATCGCCTCCGCGGCCCGGCCGTGCACCTGCTGGTGGGCGATCGCGCGCACCAGTGCCTCGTAGGGCTCGCGCCGAGCGGGCTTCAGCGTGCAGGGCCCGACCTGGCGGATCACCCGCTTCAGCACGGCGTCGCGCCGGAGGTGGCGCAGCGCCTCGGGTGTGCCGAGGCTCAGCGGAACACCAGCTGCGGCAGCGTCAGCGTGATGGCCGGCACGTAGGTGATGACCATGAGGCAGGCGATGATCACCAGGATGAAGATGCCGAGGTAGCGCATCATCGCCTCGACGCCGCAGCCCGCCACCTGCGCCGCGGCGAAGAGGTTCACGCCGAAGGGCGGCGTGATCATGCCGAGCGCAAGGTTCACCACCATGATCGTGCCGAAATGCACGCCGTCCACGCCGAGCCGCTCCGCCGCTTCCTGCAGGATGGGCGCGAGCACGATGATCGAGGCGGAGGTCTCGACGAACATCCCGACCACGAACAGGAACGCATTCACCACAAGCAGGTAGAGCGAAGCGTTGTCGAACGACGTGGCGAGCCATTCGGCCGCCGCGTCCGGCACGCCCTGCCGGTTCAGCAGCCATGAGAAGACCGCCGCGCAGGCGATGATGAACATGATGACCGCGCTGCTGATGACCGACTTGCGGAAGATCGGCAACAGGTCGCGCGGCCCGATCTCACGGTGCAGGAACATCCCCACGATCAGCGCATAGACCACCGCCACGACGGAGGCCTCGGTCGGCGTCGTGATGCCGCCGTAGATGCCGCCCAGGACCACCACCGGCATGACCAGCGCGAAGCCGGCCTGCCGCGTTGCGACCAGGACGGACAGGCGGCCGACGCCGTCATTCTTGCCCCAGCCCTTGATGCGGCACCAGACCAGCACGGTCGCGACCAGCGCGCCGCCGATCAGGATGCCCGGCCCGAAGCCCGCGATGAACAGTTCGGGGATCGAGGTCTGCGTGGTCACGCCATAGAGGATCATCGGGATCGAGGGCGGGATGACGACGCCGAGTTCCGCCGCCGTTGCCTGCAGCGCGGCGGCGAAGCCCACCGGGTAGCCCGCGCGCACGAGCGCCGGGATCATGATGGCGCCGATCGCGAAGGTGGTCGCGACGCTGCTGCCGCTGATGGCGGCGAAGATCATGCAGGTGACGACGCAGGTGGCCGGCAGCCCGCCCTGCACGCCGCCCACGATGGACCGCGCGAATTCCACCAGCCGGCGGGAGATGCCGCCGACCTCCATCAGGTTGCCGGCCAGGATGAAGAAGGGAATGGCCGCCAGCGGAAACTTGTCGAGCGCCACGAACAATTGCTGCGCGGCGACGATCAGCGGGAAGTTGGTGTAGCCCGCGATGCCGATGACGGCGGCGATGCCGATGCCGATCGCGACCGGGACGCTGATGGCAAACAGCACCAGCATCGCGGTGAGCATGGCGCCGCTCATACCGCGGCCTCCAGTTCCTCGTGCCGTCGGTCGAGGAAATGCGCGACCGCGCTCAGCATCGCGAAGGCCGCGCCGGTCGGTATCGCGGCGTAGCCCCAGGACATCGAGACCTCGAGCCCCGCCATCTCCTGGAACTTCACGCGCACGGCCATCTCCCAGCCGAACCAGAACATCACGCCGAGCATGGAGAGCACCGCGGCGAGCGAGGCTGCCTCCAGCGCGCGCCGGAGCGCGCCGCCGCTGTAGCGGTGCGCCACGTCGATCGAGACCAGCGCACCGGCGCGGAGCGCCACGGCGACGCCCACGAAGGCCATCCAGATGAGCGCCGTGCGCACCAGCGCCTCGGACCAGATCGACGGCGTCTCGGTCGCGAAGCGCGCGACCACCTGCCAGGCGCCGGCCGCGACCGCGACCGTGAGCGCCAGGCTCGCGAGCAGCGTCGCGGCCGTGGTGGCGTAGCGGTCGAGGGCCAGCACGGACCGGCGCACGCCCGCGCGCGCACCATCCCCGGACCCCGCCCAGAGCGCCAGGCCGACGGTGGCGAGCGTCGCCGCCCCCGTCACCTGCAGCGGCAGCAGGTTCATCGCGTTCATCGCACCCCCCGAAAGGCGGGCGCGGGGCGCGGCACGGACGCCACGCCCCGCGCGGTTACGCCGGCCTCAGCTCGGCCGCCAGTCGCGGATGCGGCGCAGCAGCGTGGCGTCGAGCGTGCGCTCCCATTCCGCGAAGGCCGGGGCCAGCGCGCTCTGGAAGGCGGCGGTGTCGACCTGCGTCACCACCGTCATGCCGCGGCGGCGCAGCTCCTCGACGCCATTCGCGTCGTCGGCCGAGACGCGGGCGCGGTTGGCCTGCTGCGCGGCGCGCGCCGCCTCCATGAACAGCGCCCGGTCGGCGGTCGAGAGCCGCTGCAGCGTCGCCGGGTTGCAGATCATGACCGCCGGCGAATAGACGTGGTTGGTCAGCGTCATGAAGCGCTGAACCTGGTTCAGGTTGTTCGCCACGATCACCGAGATCGGGTTCTCCTGCCCGTCCACCGTGCCCTGCTGCAGCGCGGGGACCAGCTCGCTGAACGCCATCGGCGTCGGCAGCGCGCCGAGTTCCCGGAAGGCGCGCATGTGGACCTGGTTCTCCATGGTCCGCACCTTGAGGCCGCGCACGTCGGCCGGCGCATTCACCTCGCGCCGGGAATTGGTCAGGTGGCGGAAGCCGTTCTCGGTCCAGATCACGCCGACCAGGCCGCGCGCCTGGAACCGCGCCAGCACCTGCTGGCCGATCTCGCTGTCGAGCACGCCGCGCGCATGTGCGGCGTCGCGGAACAGGAAGGGCACGTCGAAGACGCGGACCTCGGGCACGAAGTTCCCGACCGGGCCCGTCGAGGTGAAGGTGCAGTCGATCGTGCCGATCTGGGCACTCTCGATCATCTCGCGCTCATTGTCGTTGCGCTGGGCGACCACGCTGTAGCGGCCCCCGGTCAGGCGCTCGAAGGCCTCCTTGAAGGCGGCGGCGCCGGCCCCGGTGTGGCTGTTGATCGGCAGGGCGTGCTGCACGGTGATCTGGGTCTGCGCCAGCGCGGGCGCGGCGGCCAGCGGCGCCGCCAGGGTGGCGGCCAGGGCCAGCCGTCGGGTCAGGGTCATGTTTTCGTGTTTCCTCCGTGTTGGTGGGCGGGCGCAGTTAGCCGGGCGCCGGCGCCGCTGGCAATCGTGCCGGCGTCGTCGGGCCCGGGCCGCCTTCGTATTGGGCAGTCTGCCCGTTGTCTGGCCTGGCGGCGGGGCTCAGTTGGGCCGCCAGTCGCGCATGCGGCGCAGCAGCGCGCCGTCCAGCTCCCGCTCATACTGCTGGAAGGCGCCGGCGAGCGCGGTCTGGAAGGCGGCGGTGTCGACCTGCGTCACCACGGTCATGCCGCGGCGGCGCAACTCGTCGACGCCGGACGCCTCGTCGGCGCTGACTTTCTCGCGGTTGGCGCGCTGCGCGGCGCGGGCGGCCTCCGTGAAGGCAGCGCGGTCGGCTGTCGAGAGCCGCTGCATCGTGCCCGGGCTGCAGATCAACACGGCCGGCGAATAGACGTGTCCGGTCAGGGTCAGGAAGCGCTGCACCTGGTTCAGATTGTTCGCCACGATCACCGGGATCGGGTTCTCCTGCCCGTCCACCGTGCCCTGCTGCAGCGCGGGGACCAGTTCCGAGAACGCCATCGGCGTCGGCAGTGCGCCGAGCGTCTGGAAGGCGCGCATGTGGACCTGGTTCTCCATGGTGCGCACTTTCAGCCCGCGCACGTCGGCGGGGTTGTTCACCTCGCGGCGCGAATTGGTCAGGTGGCGGAAGCCGTTCTCCATCCAGATCACGCCGACGAGGCCCCGCGCGCTGAACTGCTGCAGCAGGCCCTGGCCGATCTCGCTGTCGAGCACGCCGCGCGCATGGGGGTAGTCGCGGAACAGGAAGGGCACGTCCACCACGCGCACGCCGGGCACGAAATTGCCGACCGGGCCGGTCGAGGTGATGGTGCAGTCGATCGTGCCGATCTGCACGCTCTCGATCATCTCGCGTTCGTTGTCGTTGCGCTGGACATTGACGCGGACGCGCCCCTGGGTCAGGCGCTCCAGCGTCTCCTTCAGCGCCGCGGCTCCGGCGCCGTAATGGCTCGTGGCGGGGAGGGCGTGCTGCAGCGTGATGGTCGTCTGCGCCGCCGCCGGCGTGGCGGCGAGCGGGGCGGCGGCCAGCGCGGCAAGGGCCGCGCGACGGGTCAGGGTCATGCGTGTTCCTCCTGGGCGGGTGTAACGCGAAGCCCCGCCGACGCGTCCCTATAGGCGAGGCGCCGCCCCCCCATCAATGCGCAGCCGGTCCCCCCGGATGGTGTGCCGCCGTCCATGCGGCGCACCGCGTCACGACAGCAGCAGCACGGCGGCCCAGCCGACCAGAACGACCGCGAGCATCGAGGGCAGCAGCAGCCGCCAGACCGCCGCCGGCCGCGTGCCGTCGCCGAGCAGCCCGGTGACGAGCGCCGTGACGGCGAAGGACATGCCTGCGCCGGCCGCACCCGCGAAATTGTGCACGGCTGGCGCGACCAGCGGCGGCATCCCCGCCGCCAGGCCGAGCGCCTTCTGCACGGGCATCAGCGCGGCATTCGACCCGACATTGCTGCCCGTCACCATCCCCGCCGCCAGCCCGAGCACCGGCACGGCGAAGGGCGCGGCGCCGCCGAGCGCCCCGGCCGCCGCCTGCGCCAGCGCCGCAGTCGCGCCGCTGCCCGCCAACCAGCGGGCCAGCAGCACATAGAGCAGCAGCACCGCGGCCGGCCGGGCCGCCCGCGCCAGGGCACCGCGCGCGCGCGCCGCGCCGTCTGGCCGGCGCAACAGCAGCGTCGCCGAGACCGCCAGCAGCACCACGGCCACATGCGTCAGCGGGAACGGCGGCAGCGCGGCATAGGGCCGGATCGCGGGTGGGTCGGGCACGGCGCGCGCGGCCAGCAGCGCCAGCGTCAGCAGCAGATAGGGCGCCATGGCCCGCCCCGCCCGCCGCCAGGCGGCCGCATCGCGCGGCGGGTCGGCCAGCCAGAGCGCCGCCAGCAGCGGCCCGCCGGCGGCCAGGATGCCGAGGATCTCGAAGGGCAGCACGCGATGCCCCGCGACCAGGATCGCAGCCATGGCGCCCAGCATCGCCATTTGCGCGGCACGCTCCCGCCCCGGCACCGGCACGCCCGCCGCCGCCGAGAGCCGCCAGCAGACCGGCCCCAGCAGCAACACCCAGGCGGCGTTGGGCAGCGCCGTCAGCGCTGCGATGTCCTGTGCGGGCAAGCCGACCAGCGCGGCGCCGAGCGCCGTGCCGGGGCCGAGCCCGCCCCAGGGGATCAGGCAGAGTGAGAGCAGCGCCAGCGCCGCCGCCGGCGCGCCGCCCAGCCCCATGCCGCGCAGCGCCGCCAGCGCGAAGACGGCGCCGACGGCGAAGCCGGTCACGCTCTCCATGAAGGTGCCCATCAGCAGCGTCGCGGTGAAGATCGCGCGCGGCGTCGCCGCCTGGCGCAGCGCGGCCTCGCCGCGGTCCTCGACGGCGGCGTGGAACAGCAGGCCGCCCGCCACGACGCCGATCGGCTGGCTCGCGAGGAAGGCGCCGCGCAGCGCCTCCTCCGCCAGGAAGCCGGGCAGGCCGGTGCCGGCGGGCAGCGAGACGAAGGCGGCGGGCAGCGTGGCGGCGAGCGCCGCCAGCACCGCCGTCAGCGGCCCCGCCCGCCCGCTTACCAGCAGGCCGACCAGCAACAGCAGCGGCGCCGCCTGGAGAAGGAGGGTCACGCCTCCAGCACGAAGGTCTTGCCGACCGCGCCCGGCACAACGACCGCGTCGCCATGCGCGCGTTCCAGCGCGCCCAGCGCGCGCCAGCCCGTGCAGTGGGAGGGGAACATCCAGGTGAGCCCGAAGCCGCCAAGGTCGGCGACCGTCTCGGGGATGATGCGCTCGTTCGTGCCGGACAGGTGGAAGCCGCCCATCGCCGCCAGCAGCGGGATGTCGGGCATCAGGCGCCGCGCTTCGTGCAGCACGTTGACGATGCCGCAATGGGAGCAGGCGGAGAACACCACCAGCCCCTTGCCGCGCAGGTTCACGGCGACGAAGCGTTCATCGTGCAGCCATTCGTCCGGCTGCCAGGGCGCGCCGTCGTCCGCGCGCGCCACCTGGCCCGGCAGGCCCACCTCGTAGGCCGTCACGCGCGGGATCTCGCCGCTGACCAGCACATGCCCCGCGATCACGGCGGGCTCGCGCGAGACCTCGGGCCGCGCGCCCATCGCGGCCCAGTCGCCCGGCGTAGGCACGCGGTCCATCGGCAGCACGCCGCCATCGGGTTGGCGCGAGCCCCGCTCGCGGAACATGCCGGGATGGAGGTGCAGCGGCACCTCCCGCCCGCCATTCGCCGCGCGGATCATCGCGATGGCCTGCGGGATGCCGCCCGCATGGTCCCAGTGCCCGTGCGAGAGCACCACCGCCTCGATCGCGCCGAAATCGACGCCGAGCCGCACCCCGTTGCGCTCGACCGCGTAGTCCACCGGCCCGCCGTCGAACAGCACGGACCGGCTCTCGCCATCCGTCGTCACGGTGATGACCAGCGACAATCCGTGATTGGCGCAGCAGAGCGACCCGCCTGCGACCCGCTTCATCCCCTTCTGCTGCAGCCGGACCCATTCGCGCGTGACGAAGGGCGGCGTCGAGGACAGGCTGTCCGTGACGTTGTCCACCAGCGTCGTTATCTCGATGCGATCGACCGCCCGAGGTGCCTGCATGCCCGCCTTCCTTCCCGAACCCTACGCAGCCTATGGCAGCAACCTGTGGCGCGACCAGATGCGCGGGCGCTGCCCGGCGGCCGAGGTTGCCGGACACGTGCAGCTGCCGGGCTGGCGCCTCGTCTTGCGGAAATTCGCGCTGATCGAGCCCGACCCGGCCGCCGCCTGTCCCGTGGGGCTCTGGCGGGTCACGCAGGCCTGCCTCGACTCGCTCGACCGCTTCGAGGGGCCGCATACCTACGCGCGCACGCTGATCGACCTGCCGGACGGCGGGCGTGCCTGGACCTATCTGGAGATTCGCCACCGCCCCGGCCCGCCCGCGGCCGAATACGTGCAGCGCCTGCGCCGCGGCTATGCCGACTTCGGCTTCGACACGGGGCCGCTCGACGCCGCGATCGCCGCCTCGGGCTTCAGCGCCGGCGCGCCTCCGCCACCGTGATGACCAGGGCGCCGGCCAGGATCACGGCCGCGCCCGGCCAGGTCCAGCCGTCGGGGACCTCGTGGAAGATCGCCCAGCCGAAGCCCGCCACCACGATCAGCCGCAGGTACTGGAAGGGCGCGATGGCGGATGCCTCGCCATACCGGTAGGCGCTCGTGATCAGCCAGATGATGCCCGGCGCGAAGCCCGCGACCGTCAGCAGGATCAGCAGGTCCACGAGGCCGAGCGGCACCCAGGCCATGGCCGCGAAGGGCGCCGAGCCGGCCGTTGTCACCAGCCCGACCCAGGCCATGATGGTCGTGTTGCGGTCGATCTGCGCCAGCACCCGCGACGACAGCGTGATGCCGCACCAGAACACCGCCGACGCCACGGCAAGCCCGACGCCGAGCGCCGAGATCGTCGTCCCCGGCCGCAGCATGACCGCGACGCCGACGAAGCCCGCGATGGTGCCCGCCCAGCGCCAGCGGTCCACGCGCTCCCCCAGCACCGGCCCGGCCAGAAGCGTCGTGAACATCACGTTGGTGAAGGACAGCACCGTGGCGGTCGCGAGGTCGAGTGGCCCGAAGGAGGCGTAGTAGAACCCCCAGGTCAGCAGCGACGACGCGCCGCGCAGCAGGTGCAGCCCTGGCCGCGTCGTACGGAACACCACGAGCCCCGTCGCCGCGACCAGCGGCGCCACCCAGAACAGCTGCCCGAGGGAACGGAAGAAGACCTGCACCTCGACCGGGATGCCGCGCTCGGTCATCAGGCGGATGGCCAGCGCCTCGGCGGCAAACAGCACCGCGGCGGCGGCCATCAGCGCGCCGCCCCGCAGGTTGCCCGAAACTCCGTTCAGCATTGACGGACGCCACCTCCGGCGTAGCGTTGGCAAATCTGCGGCGGCTTCGCCGCGGCGTCCAGGTCGCGAAGGGATGCGCATGGCGAAGGAAGCGGAGAAGGAGGGTGCGCGGGAGGCCGCCGCCCGCGGGCCCATCCTGGTATGGGGCGCGGGCGCCATCGGCGGGACGATCGGTGCCGCCCTGGTCCGCGCGAAGCACGCCGTGGTGTTCGTCGACATCGAGCCCGACCACGTCGCCGCCATCGCCGACCCGGCGCGCGGCCTCGCCATCGAGGGGCCGGTCGACCCGCACACCGTCGTCGCCCCCGCATTCACGCCGGAGACGGTGCAGGGCACGTACCGGCGCATCTTCCTCTGCGTGAAGGCGCACCACACGGAAGCCGCCTGCCGCGCCCTGCTGCCGCACCTGGCGCCGGACGGCTATGTGCTGTCGCTGCAGAACGGGCTCTGCGAGACCATCATCGCGCCGATCGTCGGGCCCGCGCGCACCATGGGCTGCTTCGTGAACTTCTCGGCCGACTGGCACGGCCCGGGCCGCATCATGTATGGCGGCCGCGGCGCGCTGGTGCTGGGCGAACTCGACGGCGCCAACACGCCGCGGCTCGCCGCGCTGCACGCGCTGCTGCGCGACAATTTCGAGCCCGGCGCCATCACAACCGAGAACATCTGGGGCTATCTCTGGGGCAAGCTCGGCTACGGCGCGATGCTGTTCGCCCAGGCGCTGGGGGAGAAGGGCATCGCCGATTGCCTGGCGCGGCCCGAATTGCTGCCGCTGTGGCGCGCGCTGGGCGGCGAGGCGGTCGCCGTCGCGCGCGCCGAGGGCATCGAACCGCGCGGCTTCAACGGCTTCGACCCGGCGGCCTTCTCCGAGGGTGCGACGCAGGCGCAGGCGGCGGCCTCCGTCGCCGCCATGGTCGCGTTCAACCGCCCGAACGCCAAGACCCATTCCGGCGTCTGGCGCGACCTCTGGGTGCGCAAGCGCCGCACGGAGGTGGACGTGCAGATCGCCCCCATCGCCGAGATCGGCGCAAAGCACGGCATCGCCTGCCCGGCGGTGCGCTGCCTCGTCGCCATGACGCATGAATGCGAAGCCGGCACGCGCCCGATGTCGGACGCCAACCTCACGGAGCTGATGACGCCATGAAGGAATACGACTTCACCGGCACGACCGTTGCCGTCACCGGCGCGGGGCACGGCTTCGGCCGCGCCATCGCGCAATCCTTCGCCGCGCTGGGCGCGCAGGTCTTCGCCTGCGACCTGTCGGCCGAGGAACTTGAGCAGACCGCGGACCATCCGGGCGCCATCCACACCAGCGCCTTCGACCTGACGAAGCCCGGCGCCTCCAAGGCCTGGATCGCGGAGGTCGAGGCCAAGGCCGAGGGGCCCGTCGGCGTGCTCGTGGGCAATGCCGGCGGCGTGCGCGGCCAGGTGATGCGCCCGGTCGAGGAGGTGCCGGAGTCCGACTGGCACGACGTCATTGCCATCAACCTGCACGCCCACTTCGCGCTGGCGCAGGCGGTCGCGCCGGGGATGAAGCGCGCGAAGTCGGGACGGATCGTGACCATCAGCAGCGGCGCCGGGCTTCAGCCCTCCCGCACCGGCATCCAGGCCTATACCAGCGCGAAGCACGGGCTGATCGGGCTGACGCGGCAATTGGCGCACGAGCTCGGCCCGCATGGCATCAACGTGAACAGCGTGGCGCCGGGGCTGATCCTGTCGAACCCATCCTCCATCAAGCAGTGGGAGGCCTACGGGCCGGAAGGCCAGGCGCGCGTGCTCGCCTCGATCGCGCTGCAGCGGCTGGGGGAGGCCGAGGACATCGCGAACGCGGTGCTGTTCCTGGCCTCGCCGATGGCGAACTACGTGAACGGCCAGGTGCTGAGCGTCGATGGAGGGAAGTAGCCGCGCCGCTTGAAGCCGGGGCCCTGCGGGACGATCTGACGCGCATGGACACCAAGGCGCTTCTCGATCGTTTCCTCGGCCCCAACGCCGCTGCCGGCGCGGGCGATCTCGCGACCAGGGCGCGCGGCGCGCTCGGCGGCAATGCGGGCGCGCTGCTCGGCGGCGCGGCGGCTGGCGGGCTGCTGACGCTGCTGCTGGGCGGCGGCAAGCCCGGCAAGGTCGTGGGCCGGGTGGCGACGCTCGGCGGCGCGGCGGCGCTGGGGGCGCTCGCCTACCGGGCCTGGCAGGGGTGGCAGCAGAACACGCCGCCCGCGGCCGCAGCGGCTGCGCCCCCGGCCGCCCTCCCGCCGCCGGAATTCCAGGCCGCTGCGCCCGACTTCCAGCTGGCGCTGATCCGCGCCATGGCCGGCGCCGCGATGGCCGACGGCCACATCGACGGCACGGAGCGCGAGGCGATCTTCGCCCAGGTGGACCGCATCGGCCTCGAGCCCGAGGCCAAGGCCTTCGTCTTCGACATGCTGTCCCGCGCGCCGACGCTGGAGGAGATCGCGGCCGGCGCCGCCACGCCCGAACAGGGGGCGGAACTCTACCTCGCCGCGCGGCTCGTCATCGATCCGGACCAGGCATCGGAGCGGATGTGGCTCGAGGCGCTGGCGCACCGGCTTCGCCTGCCGGCGGGCCTCGCCGCGCATCTCGACGCGCAGGCGGCCGCGCTGGCTCAGTAGTAGCGCCAGCGGCAGACGCGCCGCGTGTAGGTCCGGTACATCGCCCGGCCGTAGCGGTCGTAGCCCACGAAGCGCCGGACGCGCTCGTTCCAGCAGACGCGGCGGCGGCGCGGGTAGTATTGCGCACCCTGCAGCGGCCCACCGGGCAGGGACGGGGCAGGGTTGCGCGCGGCGGCCGCGGCGGCGGTGGAGCCGTCGCACGCCGCGATGAGGCCAAGCAGGAAGTCCCGACGTCGAGCCATTGCGCTCGTCTCCTTGTTCCGTTGCGCGGTTCGCCCGCGGTCGGACCAAGGCTTCGCGACGCGCCCCCGCGATGCAACCCCGTCAGGTCACATCGCCGCGGGACGCAGCATCACGTGATCGTCATTCCAGACTGCTGAGCAAGCCCGCCATCAGCCTTGCGCGCGGCACCAGGCTGTCCACCAGCACATGCTCCTCCAGCGTGTGCGCCAGCGCGCCCTGCACGCCGAGCCCGTCGAGGGTTGCGACGCCCATCGCGCCGGTGAAGTTGCCGTCCGAGCCGCCGCCGCTGCTCTGGTGATTGATGTCGAAGCCGATGGCCTGCGCGATGCCGCGTGCATGGGCATAGAGCGCCATGCCCTTGGCATCCGGCTCCCACACCGGGCGCGTCACGCCGCGCGTCACCTCGAGCGTCACGTCGTTGGCGGAGGAGCGCAGCGCCAGCATCCGCGCTACGCCGGCGTCGAGGTCCTCCTGCCGCTTGGCCATCGACAGCGCCTCCGCGTCGCAGGTGGTGGAGACGCAGTTGACCCATTGCCCGCCATGGATGACGCCGACCGAGAAGGTGCAGTCCTCGGTCGTCATGTCCTCGATCGCGACGATCTGCCTCGCCATTTCTCGGATCGCGCTGCGCCCCTCGGCCAGCCGTGCGCCGGCATGCGAAGGGCGCCCCGTGGTCTTCAGGTTGAAGCGCGCGATGGCGTAGCGCCCCGTGACCACGCCGCCATCCGGGCGGGCGGGTTCCGGCACCAGCACGTACCTGCTGCGTGCCGCCTCGGCCTCGATGATGTCGCGCGTGGACGGGCTGCCGATCTCCTCGTCGCTGGTCAGCAGGAAGGTGACGGGCAGCTTCGTCTGCATCCCGGCGGCGAGGATCAGGCGAATCGCCTCCACGCTGATCACGGTGCCGCCCTTCATGTCGAGGATGCCCGGACCGTAGCAGCGGTTCCCCTCGCGCCGGATCGGCAGCTTCGCGAGCGTGCCGACGGGGTGGACGGTGTCGAGATGCGCCATGACGCAGATGCCGGGCGCCATGTCGCCGGCCGGATGCGGGAAACGCGCGCGCACGCAGTCGCCAAGGCCCATGCGCCCAGGGATGCGGTCGATGCGGGCACCCATCAGCGCCAGGTCGCGCGACGCCAGGTCCATCATCCGGTTCACCGCCGCCGCGTCGAAGGTCGGGCTCTCGCAGGCGGCCCAGCGCATGAGGCGCGCCAGGATCTCGTCGGCGTCGAAGGGCAGGGCGGTGGCGGGCAGGGCGCTGTCGGTCATCGCGGCTCTCCGGCGTTGTTCCGCGGCGAGCCTCCCCCGGCCGCGCCGCGCGGGCAAGGGTGGCCGCCTTCCCCCCGCGGCCGGCTCTGCTACCATCGATTGCATGACGAGCCCCCCCCGCCCGCGCCCGCGGCCCGTGCCCCAGACCGGCGCCGCCGTCTGGACCGCCGCCGACCTCACCGCCGCGGACTGGATGGTCCCGGTCGGCGCCGAGGAGGCGGGGGAGCTCGAGGCCGCGCTCAAGGCCGCGCAGGACGCGCAGCCCGTCCCGCCGCTGCAGCGCCTGGCGCCGGTGCTGCACGACGTCGTGTCCAGGCTCGATACCGGGCGTGGCTTCTGCATGCTGCGCGGCCTGCCCTTCGACCGGCACGGCGCGCTGGCGGCCGAGGCGACGCTGCTCGCGCTCTCGGCCCAGCTCGGCAAGCGGCTGTCGGGGGATGGCGCGCCCGTCGCGCGGTTGACCGGCCCGCCGCCGAAGGGCCCGGCTTCCGGCCCGCCGCGCTTCCACAGCGAGGCCTGCGACGCGATCGCGCTGCTCTGCCTCGCCAATGCGCCGGACAGCCCGCCGCATGTCATGGTCTCGGCCGGCGCCGTGCACAATGAGATGATGCGCCGCGACCGCGCGGCCCTTGCCGAGCTCTATGTCCCCGCGCCGCTTCTCGAGGACGGCGCGATGGCCGAGCGCGCGGTCTTCACCATGACCGGCGGCGCCTTCGCCGCGCGCTACACGCGCCATGCGGTCGAGGCGGCGGCGGCCTCGCCCCAGCCCGGGGCACCGCCGCCCGCGGCCGGCCTGCGCCCCGCCTTCGACCTGCTCGACGCCGTCTGCGCGGAACCCGGGCTGATGCTGAAGCTCGAACCCCGGCCGGGCGACCTGCTGCTGTTCAACCCGCATCTCGTGTGGAAGCGCAGCACGCTGGTCGAGACGCCGCCCGACGCGCCGCCCGCGCCGCAGGAATTCCGCCGCGTGCGCATCACCATGGCGAATTCGCGCCGCACCGTGGCCGAACCCGCCTGATGCGCCTGCTGGTCGCCAACGCCAACACGACCGAGGCGATCACGCAGGCCTGCGCCGAGGCCGCCCGCGTCGCCGCGTCGCCGGGCACCGAGATCGTGGCCGCCACGCCGCGCTTCGGCCCGGCCGTCATCTCCTCCCGCGCCGAAAACGCCATCGCCGGCCATGCACTGCTGGAACTTCTCGCCGAGCATGCGGGCCGGGTGGATGCCTGCCTGCTGGCCGTCAGCCACGACACCGCGCTCGAGGCTGCGCGGCAGATGATGCCCTGCCCGGTGGTCGGCATGACCGAAGCCGCCTGCCTCGTCGGCTGCATGGCGGGCGGGCGCTTCGGCCTGGTCACCTTCGGCGGGGTCGAGACCTATCGCGAACTCGTCGCGCGCCATGGCCTGACCTCCCGCCTCGCGGGGCTCGCGGGCGTGGATGCGACGCCGCCCGAGGCGGTGGCGGACCCGGAGGGCGTCGGCGACAAGGTGCTGGACGCGGTCGCGCGACTGGCCGCCGAGGGCGCCGATTCCGTCGTGCTCGCCGGCGCCGCGCTGGCCGGCTTCGATCGCCGCCTGCAGGCGCGGGCGCCGGTCGCGCTGCTGGATGGCATGGCCTGCGGCGTGCGGATGGCGGAGATGCTCGTGGCGATGGCCCTGCCGAAACCGCGCCAGGGCTCCTTTGCGGCCTGCGCGGCCCGCCCGTCCGTCGGCCTCTCACCCGCGCTCGCGGCGCTGCTGAAGGGCTGAGCGCCGTTGCCCAGCGGGCGCGCAATCAAGCCGGAGAAGCGCCGTCTCCTCGACGATCGGTGCGAGAAAGCCCCTTCCCCTCGAGCACGATTCCGCCTCTGGTTCTTCCTGTTGACGAGACGGGACAGGGGGCTTCCATGCTGAACAGGCGAAATATGCTGGCGCTGGCCGGCGCGGGCGTCGCGGCTCCGGGGATGCTTCGCGCGCAGGGCGCGCCGCAATTCACCTTCCGGCTGCATTCCTTCTCCTCGCCGACCGCGCTCGACCACACCATGCATCTCGACCGCTGGGCCGAGCGGATCGGCACCGCCTCGGGCGGGCGCATCAAGGTCGAGGTCTATCCCGGCATGCAGCTGGGCGGGCAGCCGCGCGACCTGGTGCAGCAGCTGGAAGACGGCGTCGTCGACATCATCTGGACCGTGCCCGGCTTCACGCCCGGCCGCTTCATGGGGATCGAGGGGCTGGAGCTGCCCTTCCTCAACACCGGCCGGTCCATCAGCCAGTCCCCGGCGGCGATGGAATACGCGCTGAAGCACCTGGCGGACAACGAGCTGCGCGGCATCAAGGTCATCGCCATCAACGCGACCGACCGCGCGCTGGTGCACACGACCCGCAAGCCCATCCGCACGCTCGAGGATTTCCGTGGCCTGCGGCTGCGCGTCGCCGGCCGCTGGATCGGCGAGGCGGTCACTGCGCTCGGCGCCACGCCGCAGGGCATCGCCCTTCCCGGGGTCTACGAGGCTCTTGCCCGCGGTCAGGTGGACGGCATGCTGATCAACTGGGCGATCACGCAGCCCTACCGCTTCTATGAGGTCGCGAAGTTCCACACGGAACCGCCCGGCGGCCTGTTCCAGGGCTGCATCCTGACGCTGATGTCCATGCGCTCCTACAACCGCCTGCCGGCGGACCTGAAGACGGTGATCGACGCGGATTCCGGCGTCGCGCTGTCGCGCCGCCTGGGCGAGATCTGGGACAGCCAGACCCAGGGCGCGATCGACGCCACCAAGGCCGCCGGCAACGAGATCATCGAGGTCTCGGCCGCCGAGAAGGCGCGCTGGCAGCAGGCCGTGCAGCCCGTCTACCTGGCCTGGATCGCCGAGATGACGCGCCGCGGCCGCAACGGACAGGCGATGTTCGACGACATCCAGGCCATCACGCGGAGCCACGGGCGCACCGGGTGATCCGCGCCCGCGCCGCGCTCACCGCCGTCGCGCAGGCCGCCGCGCTGTTCGGTGGTGCGCTGCTGCTGGCCGCCGCGCTGGTGACCTGCGTCTCGGTCACGCGCGGCGCATTCGGCCACCCGATCCTGGGCGACACCGAGATCGTGGAGCTCTGCATGGGTGTCGCCGTCGCGCTGTTCCTGCCCTGGGCGGAGATGCGCGGCGCGCATGTCATGGTCGATGTCTTCACCGCGCGCCTGGCGCCGCGCCCGCTCGCCTGGCTGGATGCGCTGATGCGCGCGGCCGTCGCGCTGGTCGCGACCGTGCTGGCGGTGAAGATCGCGGACGGCGCCTATGCGCAATGGGACCGGGAGCGCGCGTCAATGTTCCTGGAACTGCCCTATTGGTGGGGCTATGCGGGCGCCGCGCTCGGCCTCGCGCTCTGGACCGTCACGGCCGCCTTCGTCGCCGCCGAACGCTTCGGCGAAGCGCGCCGCGCGGGGGCCTGACGCATGCTCGATATCGGCATCGCCATGTTCGTGGGCGCGCTGGTGCTGATCGCGCTGCGCATGCCGGTCGGCGTGGCAATGCTGCTGGTGGGCGGGCTCGGCTATGCCGTCATCTCGGGCTGGATGCCGCTGCTGGCGACGCTGCGCTCCATCACCTTTTCGAAGTTCTCCTCCTACACGCTCTCGGTCATCCCGCTGTTCCTTCTGATGGGGGATTTCGCGACCAAGGGGGGTTTGAACCGCGCTTTGTTCGCGGCCGCGCGGGCCTGGCTCGGGCATCGGCGGGGCGGGCTTGCGCTCGCCACCATCGGCGGCTGCGCGGCCTTCGGCGCGATCTGCGGGTCCTCGCTCGCGACGGCCGCCACCATGAGCCAGGTGGCGCTGCCCGAGATGCGCAAGCAGGGCTATTCGCCGGCGCTGTCGACCGGCACGCTGGCGGCGGGCGGCACGCTCGGCATCCTGATCCCGCCCTCCGTCATCCTGGTCATCTACGCGATCTACACGGAGCAGAGCATCGGCGTGCTGTTCGTCGCCGCCGTCATCCCGGGCATCCTCGCCATGCTCGGCTACATGGCGGTGGTCGCGCTCTATGCGCGGCTCGTGCCCGCCGCGGCGCCGCCCGCGCCGCGCATCCCGTGGCGGGAACGCTGGCGCCCGACACTCGAGGTCTGGCCCGTGCTGCTCGTGTTCGGCCTGGTCATCACCGGCATCTATGCCGGCTGGTTCAGCGCGACCGAAGGGGCCGCGGTCGGCGCCGTCGCGACCGGCGTCATCGCCGTCGCGCTCGGCGGCATGCGCTGGGCCGGGCTGAAGGAAAGCCTGCTCTCCACCGCCGAGACCACGGGCCTCATCTTCATCGTGCTGCTGGGTGCCGAGCTGTTCAGCGCGGCGCTGGCGCTTTCCCGCCTGCCGGCGGAACTCTCGGCGGCGATCGCGGGGCTCGACGTGCCGCCGCTCGTGGTGCTGGCCATGATCCTCGTGATCTACTTCGTGCTCGGCTGCTTCATGGAGAGCATGGCGATGGTGCTGCTGACGCTGCCCATCTTCGTGCCGCTGATGCTGGCGCTCGACTTCGGGCTGAACCCGGCGCAGGTCATGGTCTGGTTCGGCATCCTGGTGCTGGTCAGCGTGGAGGTGGGGATGATCTCGCCCCCCTTCGGGCTCAACCTCTTCGTCATCAACGGCATGGCGAAGGACGTGCCGATGGCGCAGACCTACCGCGGGGTCGCGGGCTTCGTGGCGTCGGACGTGGTGCGCATCGTCATCCTGGTCGCAGCACCCGCGCTGTCGCTCTGGCTGCCCGGCCTCTGGTGAGGCGGCGCATGGGGCGATAGCCTGCGCCCATGCCGCACATCGCCGTTGCCCGCCTCTGGTTCGAAGGAAATTCCTTCGCCCCCATTCCCACACCGAAGCAGGCCTTCGAGAGCCGCGAGTGGGGCAGCGGCGCGGCGCACCTCGCGCGCTATGCCGGCACGAGCACGGAACTCGGCGCCCTGCATGGCTTCCTCGCCGCGCGGCCCGACTGGCAGGCCACCATCCTGCCCTGCATCGGCGCACAGCCCGGCGGTCCCATGGCCGACGACGCCATGCGCGCCTGGCGGGCCGAGGTGGAAGCGGCGCTGAAGGCGCGGCGCTTCGATGGCGTCTACCTCTCGCTGCATGGCGCCTGCGTCACGGAATCCGACCCCGAGGCGGATGCGACCACGCTGCACCGCATCCGCGCCATCATCGGGCCGGACGTGCCGATGACGGCGTCCTTCGATTTCCACGCCAACATGGCGCCCGAGATCGCGGAGCTTCTCAACGGCGCCTCCGCCTACCGCACCTATCCGCATGTCGACATGGCCGAGGCCGCGGCGCGCGCCCTGGCGCAGCTCGAACGCCGCCTGTCCGGCGCGCCGCGGGCCTTCGGCGCCATCGCCAAGCGTCCGATGGTGCTGCACAGCTTCCACATGCGCCACGAGGCCGGCCCCATGGCCGAGGTCTGGGCAGAGGCCGCGGCGGCGGAACGCGGCCCCATCCTCGATGCCTCCATCTTCGGCGGCTTCGCCTGGGGCGACAGCCCGCATGCCGGCCCCTCGGCCATGGTCTACGCGGAGGACCCCGGCGCCGCGCGCGACCTGGCCGAGCGCCTGGCCGATGCCATCGCGTCCCGCCGCGCGCGTTTCGCCGTCACGCTGCCCGACCCCGCCACGGCGCTCGCGCAGGCGCTGGCCGCGCCGCCCGGCCTGGTCGCGTTGCTCGACCCGGCCGACAATCCGTTGTCGGGCGGCATCGCCGACACGCCGGAGATGCTGCGTACGCTGGTCGAGGCGCGGCTCGACGTGCCCGCGGTCTTCGCCTTTCTGCACGACCCGGCCTCGGTCGCGGCGGCGCAGGAGGCCGGGCCGGGCGCGACGCTCACGCGCCACCTCGGCGCCACCGTCACCGAGGCCTTCGGCCGCCCCGTCAT
Source organism: Roseomonas sp. HF4 (assembly GCF_005222755.1). GTDB lineage: Bacteria > Pseudomonadota > Alphaproteobacteria > Acetobacterales > Acetobacteraceae > Neoroseomonas. Next base: position 63,033 of record NZ_STGD01000017.1, on the reverse strand, counting down.
CATCGATGTCGTGGTCGAGCGCCTCACCGATGGCCGCTTCGTCAACGAGGGCCCGATGGAGCGCGGCGCGCCGGTCGACCTCGGCCCGACCTGCGTGCTGCGCGCGGGCAATCTCCGCATCATCTGTACGTCGCGGAAGGAATCCGCTGTCGATCCCGGCTTCTTCGCGCTGCATGGCATCGACCTCGGCGCGACGCGGCTGCTGGCGAACAAGGGCAAGAACCATTTCCGCGCGGCCTTCCGCGACCGCTGCGTGGCGATCGTGGAATGCGACGCGCCAGGGCCGGCGGCGCTCGATCTCGCCGCGCTGCCGTGGCGGCATGTGCCGCGGGCGTGGTTGTGACGGCAGGCAAGGCCGGGGGAGAAGGGAACTTCTTCCCCCGGACCCCCCACAACCTTCTGTGTCACCTGGCGCCCGACCATCGACGGTCCGCGCCAGGTGCCAAAGAAGGGAGGGGGCTCGGGGGAGGTTCTCCTCCCCCGCCTTGCGCTACGCCAGCACCGCCCCTTCCGGCTGCGCCATCCCGCGCATCACTGCCGGCCGCTGCCCGACGCGCGCCGCCCATGCCGCGAGGTTTGGCGTCGCGCCGAGGTCGCGGTCTGCCCACGCATGCCGCGCCACCCAGGGGTAGGCCGCGACATCCGCGACCGAGTACGCCGTGCCGCCGAGATAGGGCACCGACGCCAGCCGGTCATCCAGCAGCCGATAGACGCGATCCACCAGCCCCAGGCTGTAGGCGCGCGCGGCTTCCGGTTTCTCGGGCGCCAGGTCCGTCCAGTGATGCGCCTGGCCGGTGTAGGGGCCGAGTGAGGTCAGCGCGACCATCAGCCAGGCCATGACCTCCGCGCGCGCGCGGGTCTCGCGCGGCAGCAGCGCGCCGGTGGTCTCGGCCAAATGCAGCAGGATCGCGCCGCTCTCGAACAGCACCAGTGGCGGGCTGCCGTCCCCGGCATCCTCGACCAGGATCGGCACCTTGCCATAGGGGTTCAGCGCGAGGATCTCCGGCGCGAACTGTTCCCGCCGGCGGATGTTCACGCCGCGCACCTCATAGGCCAGCCCGCATTCCTCCAGCATCACCGTGACGCGGTTGGAGTTGGGCGTGGCCCAGCCGTAGAAGGTGCGCCTCATTCGACCCGAACGTTCGCGCGGCGCACCACGTCGGCCCATTTCGCGATCTCGGCGCGGATGAAGGCGGCGAAGGCCTCCGGGCTCGATCCGCCATCGGGCGTCAGCCCGGCCGGGTCGGCGCCGAGGCTCGCGAGCCGCGCGCGGAAGGCCGCGTCCTTGCCCACCGCATCGAGTTCGCGACCGAGCAGTGACACCACCGGCGCGGGCGTCGCCGCCGGCGCCAGCACGCCGAACCAGGCCGTCGCCTCGAAATCCGCCACGCCCTGCTCGGCGATGGTCGGCACGTCGGGGAGCGACGCGTTGCGCCGCGCGCTGGTCACGCCGAGGGCCCGGATCTTGCCGTCGCGGATGAAGGGCAGGGCAGAGGGGATGTTGTCCATCCCGAGCTCGATCCGTTCCGCCACCAGCTCCGTCAGCATCGGCCCCGACCCGCGATAGGGCACGTGCGTGATGTCGATCCCGGTCGCGAGGCGCAGCTGCTCCACCACCACATGCGGCGATGTCGCGATGCCCGCCGTGCCGTAGTTGAGCCGCCCCGGGGCCGCCTTCGCCTCCCGCACCATGTCGGCCAGGTTGCGGATGCTGGTGCGGTTCGCCGCCATCAGCACGTTCGGCACGCGCGTCATCAGCGCGACGGCGGCGAGGTCCTCGGGCTTGTAGGGCATCCGTTCGCGGAACACGGCGAAGTTGATGGCGCCTGTGCCGATCGTGGTCAGCAGCAGGGTGTGGCCGTCGGGCTCGCTGCGCGCCACGAACTCGGCGCCGACATTGCCCGAGGCGCCGGGCCGGTTGTCCACCACGACCTGGTGGTTCAGCCGGCGCCCGAGCTGTTCCGCTGTCAGCCGGGCCACGAGGTCGGTCGTGCCGGCCGGGGTGAAGGGCACGACGATGCGGATGGGGCGCGTCGGGAAGCCCTGCGCGAGGGCCGGCCGGGCAAGGGCCAGCAGCGGGGCGGCCAACAGGGCGCGGCGATGGGTCGTCATGGCGTCATCCTTCCCGAGGTCGGTGGGCGTCGTGGCCCGGCGGCGGGAACCCTGCGGTGTCCCGCCGCCGGCGCGCGGCTCAATTGACCGTGATGTTGCCGCGCCGGACGACCTCGGTCCATTTGATGATCTCGGCGTCGATGAAGCGCTGGAACGTCGCCGGCGTGGACAGCCCGTCGGGCGTGAGGCCCGGCTTCATCCCGCCCAGGTCCTCGAAGCGCTGCCACACTGCCGGATCGGCGAGGGTCGCGTTCACGTCCCGCGCGATGCGCTCCACGATCTCGGGCGGCGTGCGCGCGGGCGCGGTGATGCCGAACCAGGCGGTCGCCTCCACCGCCGGGAAGCCGGCCTCGGCCGTGGTCGGCACGTCGGGCAGCGCGGGCGTGCGGACATCGGTCGTGACCGCGAGCGGCCGCAGGCGCCCTTCCCGCAGGTGCCCGACGACCGAGGGCAGGTTGTCCACCGCCACCTCGATCCGCCCGGCGATCACTTCCTGCAGCATGGGCCCGGCGCCGCGGAAGGGGACGTGCGTCATGTCGATCCCCGCCGCCTGCTTCAGCAACTCGCCGGTCATGTGCAGCGAGGTGCCGACGCCGGATGAGCCGATGTTGAGCTGCCCCGGGCGCGCCTTCGCGTAATCCACCAGTTCGCGCAGCGTGCGCACCGGCAGCGCGTTGGTCACGAAGATCGCGTTCGGCACCTTCACCACCAGCGCGACGGCCGTCATGGCATCCGGGCGGTGCGGCATCCGCGGGCCGAACAGCCCGTGGTTGATCGCGCCGGAGGACACCGTCTGCATCAGGATGGTGTAGCCGTCCGGGTCCGCCTTCGCGACGACGTCCGCGCCCACATTGCCGCCCGAGCCCCCGGGGCGGTTCTCCACCACCACGTTCTGGCCGAGCCGGCGCGACAGGGGCTCGAGCAGCAGGCGCGCGGCGATGTCGGTCGTGCCCCCCGGGGGGAAGGCGACGACAAGCCGGACGGGCCGGCTCGGCCAGGCCTGCGCGAAGGCCGGCGCGGCGAGTGGCGTGGCGGCGATGGCGCCCAGCAGGGCGCGGCGGTCGATCATTATCTGTCTCCTCCCGGGGGCCCGCGCGGCGGGCCTGGATATGGCCGCGCGCAGCCTGGGCAAAACCGGGGCGGGGATCAACCTCGCGCCGGCGCGCCTGGCCGGATAGTCTCTGCCGGGCGGGCAGGGGGTGGCGGCAGGATGGGGTTCCTCAGGCTTTACTGGCGCGTGCTCGGCATGCTCGGCGGGGACCGGCGACTTGCGGGCTGGCTCGCGCTGGCGGCGCTCGCGCTGGCCGGGCTGCAGTTCCTGGAGCCCGTGCTGTTCGGGCGCGTGGTCGACCTGCTGGCGCGGTCCGACCGGATGGAGAGCGCCGCCCTCTGGTCCGAGGCGACGACGCTGCTGCTGGTCTGGGCCGCGGTCGGGCTCGCCGGCATCGGCGCCAATGTGGGCGTCGGGCTGTTCGCCGACCGCATGGCGCACCGCAACCGGCTGCGGGTCATGCACGACTACTTCCAGCATGTGCTGGCCCTGCCGCTGTCCTTCCACGGCGACACGCAGTCGGGCCGCCTGATGAAGATCATGCTGGTGGGCTCGGACAACCTCTTCGGCCTCTGGCTCGGCTTCTTCCGGGAACACCTCATCACCTTCGTCTCGGCGGTGGTGCTGCTGCCGCTCACGCTCATGATGAACTGGCGGCTTGGCCTGCTGCTGATCGCGCTGGTGGTCGTCTTCGCGGTGGTCGCGGGCCTCGTGATCCGGCGCACCCAGGACGCGCAGGAGAAGGTCGAGAAGTTCCACTCGCGCCTCGCCGGCAGCGCGCAGGACGCGCTCTCGAACGTCGTGGTTGTGCAGTCCTTCACGCGCCTGAACTCCGAGGCGCGGATGTTCGGCGACATCGTCCGCCAGGTGCTCGACCACCAGTTCCCGGTGCTGAACTGGTGGGCGATGGTCGCCGTGCTGACGCGCGCGGCATCGACAATCTGCGTCATCGCAATCTTCGTGCTCGGCACCGTGCTGCATGTCCGCGGCCAGGCGACGGTGGGCGAGATCGTCTCCTTCATGGGCTTCGCGACGCTGCTGATCGGCCGGCTGGAAGGCGCGGTCGCCTTCATCTCCCACATGGTCTTCGTCCGCCCCGCGATCGAGGAGATGTTCTCCGTGCTCGACGCCCGTTCCTCGGTGCCGGAGGCGCCGGATGCGGTCGAGATCGGCCGCGCCGAGGGGCGCGTCGCCTTCGAGGGCGTGGGCTTCGCCTATCCCGGCGGCCCGGCCATCCTGCGCGGGATCGACTTCGCCGCCCATCCGGGCCAGACCATCGCGCTGGTCGGCCAGACGGGAGCGGGCAAGTCCACCGCGATGGCGCTGCTGCAGCGCCTCTGGGACCCCTCCGAGGGGCGCATCACGTTGGACGGCCACGATCTGCGCGCGATCACGCTCGAATCGCTCCGTCGCAACGTCGGGGTCGTGTTCCAGGAAAGCATGCTGTTCAGCCGCACCATCCGTGAGAACCTGCTGGTCGGCCGCCCCGACGCGACGCAGGAGGAGATCGAGGCCGCGTGCCGCCAGGCCGAGGCGCATGACTTCATCACCCGCCAGCCGCACGGCTACGAGACCGTGGTGGGGGAGCGCGGCGCCAACCTCTCGGGTGGGCAGCGCCAGCGGCTGGCCATCGCGCGCGCGCTGATCAAGGACCCGCCGGTGCTGATCCTGGACGAGGCCACCAGCGCGCTCGACGCCGCGACGGAGGCGCGCGTGCAGAAGGCGCTGGCCGCGCTGATGGCGGGGCGCACCACCTTCATCATCGCGCACCGCCTCTCGACCGTGCGCGAGGCGGACGAGATCCTGGTCTTCGACGGCGGCCAGGTCGCCGAGCGTGGGCCCTTCGCGGAGCTGGTGGCCAGGGGCGGGCGCTTCGCGGACCTCGTGCGCACCCAGCTCGCCGGCAGCGCCGCCACGCCGCATTGACGCACCCGCGAAGGGCGCACTTGCGTCGCGGTGCGGCTCCCTGGCAGGCTCGCGTCATGGTTGCGCGGATTGGCTTCGCCGGGGCCCCTCGCACCGCACCGGCGCCGCCCGCATCCGCGCCCCGCTGGCCCCCCGGCCTGCGGCGGAGAAAGGAGGACGCGCCCATGGTCATCCAGAGCATTCTGCGTCAGAAAGGCGGCGACGTGTTTTCCGTCGGCCCCGGCGAGGACGCGACCGCCATCGCGCGCGCGCTGTCGCAGCACCGCATCGGCGCGGCGCTGGTCCGCGACGTGGACGGCGCCGTGCTCGGCATCGTCAGCGAGCGCGACATCGTCCGCGCGCTCGCGCAGGAAGGCACCGCCGCGCTTGCGCATACGGCGCGCGACCTGATGACGGCGGATCTGATCACCGCGACGCCGGCGACCACCGTCGCCGAGGCGCTCGGCCTGATGACGAACCACCGCTGCCGGCACCTGCCGGTGCTGGAGGACGGGCGCCTCGCGGGCATGGTCTCGATCGGCGACCTGGTGAAGGCCCGGATCGCCGAGGCGGAGCAGGAGGCGGAGAACCTGCGCGCCTTCGTCACGGCGGCGTAGTTTTTCGCGCCTCAGGCGCCGGCGCCGCCATCCGGCGGCTTGGCTTGCGCGCCGCGCACTGGCGCGTCGGCGGATGCGGGCGGGTCGGGCGCGGTCGCGCTTCGCGCTCCCGGCCCGAGGCGAGGCCTCGGGCCGAATGGGGGGCGCGCTGCAGGCGGCGGCGGTCGCCACGCGGTGCCGGCCATGCGACGCTCGCCGACCATAGTTGCGGAGCCCCCCAATGGACCTTCAGATGACCGGCAAGGTGGCGCTCGTCACCGGCGCCTCGGCCGGCCTCGGCCGCGCCATCGCGAAGACGCTGGCCGCCGAGGGCTGCCGCCTCGCGATCCTTGCCCGCCGCCGCCACCTGCTGGAAGGGCTCGCGCGCGAACTTCCCGCCGCCGCCACGCCCTTCGTCATCGAGCAGGACATCACCGCCCCCGACGCCGCGCCGCGCATCCGCGACGCCGTGCTCGGCCGGTTCGGCCGCTGCGATATCCTGGTGAACAATGCCGGCGGGTCCCGCCCGCAGGCGGACCTCGGCACGGACGAGGTCTGGCAGGAAGCGATGCTGCTGAACTTCGAGGCCGGGCGGCGCATCACCCACGCCCTCATTCCCGCCATGCAGGCCAACCGCTGGGGCCGCATCGTCAGCCTGACCGGCACGGACGAGCCCTTCAGCATCAACCCCGCGAATGCGCCGAACGGCGCCGTCCACATCTGGTCCAAGGCGTTGTCGCGCGTGCTGGGGCGGGACGGCATCACGGTGAATTGCGTGCCGCCCGGGCGCATCCGGTCCGAACAGATCGACGCCCGCGTCCTGACCTCCGAGCAGGCGCGGCGCGACTGGGCGGAGAAGGAAGTGCCGGTGGGCTACATCGGCGAGCCCGAGGACCTGGCGGTGCTGGTCGCCTTCCTATGTTCGCCGCGCGCGCGCTACATCACGGGCCAGGTGATCCACGTCGATGGCGGGACCCTGCGGTCCAGCCACTGACGACGACCCGCGCGGAGGCCGGGCCGCGCCAGGCTGAACGACGCATCCATGGCCCATGACCCTGCGGCGCACCCGCATGCGCGCAACGCCCGCCCGACCCATCTGCGCCGGACCATCGCGATGGCGCGCCGGCGGCGCAGGAGCGCACCGCCGCCACCGCTCGGCCTCGGCGACCGGCTGGCCGACGGGGTCGCCGCGCTGGTCGGCTCATGGCGCTTCATCCTCGTGCAGTCCCGGCTGCCGGCGCTCCAGATGGTCGGCAACGCGGCCGCGGGCGGCAGCGCCTGGCGCCCCTAGTCCTTCATCCTGCTGAACCTGATGCTGTCCTTCCAGGCGGCCTATCCCGCGCCGATAATCATGATGAGCCAGAACCGGCTGTCGGATGTGGACCGCGAGCGCGCATTGGCGGATTATCAGGTGACCCTGCGCGCCGAGGCCGAGATCGCCCTCCTGCACGAGAAGATGGACCTGCTGCGCGAACGCGAGACCGTGGAGCTGACCAGCCTGCTGAAGGCCGCGCTGGCACGCATCGGCACGCCGGAAGGGCGGAAGGGGCAGCCCGCATGATCAATCTCGTCGTCCGCATCGTGCTCGCCGCCGGCGGCAGCCTGGCGGCGCTGTTCGTCGCGCGGGACAGCCCGAATTTCGGCGTCGTGCAGGGGATGCTCTCGACCATCGTGCTGGCCTGCATCGTCGGCATCATCGTGCTCTGGCGCTGGAAGAAGGACGAGTAGCGCCGCCCCCTTCCCAGGACGTTCCGGTACCGCCACCTTAACTGCAATGCCGATCGTCGAGGCTCTTCTCGCGCTGATCGCGGCCTGCATCGGCTTTGCCCTGCTCGCGCGCCGCGCGCGGCTGCCCTACGCGGTGGTGCTCGTGCTGGGCGGCATGGCGCTCGCCTTCATCCCAGGCGTGCCGCAGGTCGAACTCGACCCCGACATCGCGCTCGCCTTCTTCCTGCCGCCGCTGCTGCAGGCCAGCGCCTACCGGACCGACTGGCCGGCCTTCCGGGGCAGCCTGCGGCCGATCCTGCTGCTGGCGGTCGGTGCCGTGATATTCACGGCCCTCGTGGTCGGCGCCGCGGCCAAGGCGCTGGTGCCGGGGCTCTCCTGGGCGGCGGCGATCGCGCTCGGCGCCATCGTGGCGCCGCCCGATGCCGTGGCCGCCGCCGCGGTCCTCAAGCGGCTGTCGCTGCCGAGGCGCCTCGTCACCGTGCTCGAGGGCGAGAGCCTGGTGAACGACGCCTCGGCGCTCGTGCTCTATCGCCTGGCGCTCGCGGCCGTCGCGGCGGGCGCGGTCTCCTGGTGGTCGGTCGGCGCCAATTTCGTGCTGCTGGCGGCCGGCGGCATCGCCTTCGGCGCAGGCGTCGGCTGGCTCGCCATCCAGGCCGTCCGAAGGCTGGACGACACGATGCTCGAGACCGCCGCGTCCTTCGTCGCCTGCTTCGGCGCCTTCCTCGGTGCCGAGGCGCTCGGTGCCTCCGGCGTCATTTCGGTGGTCACGGCGGGGCTGATGCTCGGCCGCGCGCAGCATTCCTTCTCGGCCGCGACGCGGCGGGATTCCGTCGCGGCCTGGCGCTTCATCGAATTCGTGCTGACCAGCCTGGTGTTCATCCTGATCGGGCTGCAGCTCAATGCCATCCTCGGCCGGCTCGGCGCCTACGGCACCTTGCAACTCGCGGGGCTGGCGGTCGCGCTCTCGGCAGTGCTGATCGCCTCGCGCTTCCTCTGGGTGTTTCCCGCCACCGCCATCGAATGCGCGCTCGGACTGCGGCACACGGGCGGCCCGCGCGCGGTCTGGAAGGAAGCCGCGATCGTCTCCTGGGCCGGCATGCGGGGCGTCGTCTCGCTCGCCGCTGCCCTCGCCCTGCCGGCGGGCTTCCCGGAGCGCGACCTGATCGTCTTCCTGGCCTTCTGCGCCATCCTGGCGACGCTTGTGCTGCAGGGCACGACGCTCGAGGCGCTGATCCGCCGCCTCGGCGCCGAGGAGCGCCGCCGCCCGGGGATGCCCGCGCCCGAGGCCGCCGCCCGCGCCGCCTTCGCCCATGCCGCGCTGGCCGAGATGGAACGCCGCGCCGAGGACATCCTGTCCGGCGCCATCGCGCGCGACCTGTTGCCCGAATACCGCGACCGCGTGCGACTGCTGGACGGCATCGGCCATGGCGCGGTCGCGGCCGAGCGCGCCGCGCGCCTCGAACTGCGCCTGCACGCGCTGCGCGCCGCCCGTGGCCAGCTGCTGCTCCACCGCGACGAGGCCGCGGTCGAGGAGGAGCTGATGACCCGCCTGACCGAGGAGATCGACCTCGAGGAACTCCGCCTGCGTCGCCTGCTGGGCGCGTCGGATGCCTGAGCGTTCCGCGCATGACCGGCACCGGCGTCGCCACCACGCGCTCGCCCATCCGGGATACTGTCGTTGAGGTCCCGGTCGGGGGGGCGGACCGTTGCCGGTTCCGCCAGAGCGGAAAGCGCTCCGATCGGCGCGAGACTCGGCCGGTCGCGCTAAAGGGGATGCCATGACGGACCTTCGCCAGGCCCTCGAGGACGCCCGCCGGGCGCTGCTCGACCTCTCGACGCGCAACCGGCTGCTGTCGCTGCCGAAGCCGGGGCGATCGCGCGGCGTCGTCATCCTTGACGACGAGGACGCCGATTTCGTTCAGGCGCGCCTTGCCGCCGGCAAGGATTTCCGCTTCGACTGGCTGGAGGCGGAGGCGGAGGCGCCGGCGGCCGAGCCCGCCGCGTCGGAACCGGGCAAGCCGCGCCGCGCCCGTCGCGCCGCCAGGCCCGCCAGGGCCGGCGGCGTGAGCCAGGCGGACGCCGCCGCCAGCCGGGAAGACTACCAGCGCGACGACCGACTGCGCGTGCGCATGTCGGCGGCCGAGCTCACGCGCCGGCTGCGCGACCTCATGACCGATGCCCGCACGGCGCGCGAGGAGACGGGCGTGCCGACGCTCTACCTCGCCCTTGGCGCGCTCGTCTGGCGCGACCCGGCGACGCCCGGGACCGAGCGCCGCGCGCCGCTCGCGCTGCTGCCGGCGGTGCTGGAGCGCGAAGGCGTCTCCCAGACTTTCCGCCTGCGCGCCGGCGCCGAGGAGCCGGCCGAGAACCTCAGCCTGCGGGAGATGCTGCGCGTCAATTTCGGCACCGACCTGCCGCCCTTCGAGGAGGCCGCCTACAACCCGACCGCCTGGGCCGAGGCCGTCGCCGCGGCCGTGAAGGACCGCGCGGACTGGACGGTGGAGGCCGACGCCCTGGCGCTCGGCCTGTTCTCCTTCGCGAAGTTCCTGATGTGGCGCGACCTCGGGCCGGAGGAAAATCCCGGCCTCGCGGACCACCCGCTGGTGCAGGCCCTGGTCGGCGGCGCGGCGCTCGCGACGCAACCCACCTTCCCCGACGACGCCGATGTCGATGCGCTGATCCCGCCCGCGCTGCTCGACCACGTGGTGGACATGGACGGCTCCCAGGCGCTGGCGGCGGAGGCGGTGCGGCGCGGCGGGCATGTCGTGATCCAGGGGCCACCCGGCACCGGCAAGTCGCAGACCATCGCGACGATCCTCGCACAGGCGGTGCTCGACCGGGTCGCCGAGCCGCCGCGCGGCCGCGCCGAGGCGCCGCGCCGCATCGCCGGCGCCGGCATCCCCGGCACCGACGGCTTCGCCGAGGCCGCCGTGCTGGGCAGCCAGGGCTGGACGTTGCGGCCGGTGCGCGTGCTGTTCGTCGCCGAGAAGCTGGCCGCGCTGGAAGTGGTGAAGCGGCGGCTGGAGAACCTCGGCCTCGGCCCCGCCTGCCTGGAACTGCATTCCGAGAAGCAGGCGAAGCGCGCGGTGCTGGACGAGCTCCGCGCGACGATGGCGCTGCTGCCGCCGCCGGCCCGGCCGGACCGCGCCGGCGTGGTCGGGCGGCTGGAGGATCTGCGCGCCCGCCTGAATGGCCATGCGGAGGCGATGCGCAGCCCGGCGGGTGCCTCGGGCCTGCCGGTCCATGCGGTCATCGGCACGCTGGTCGGGCTGCGCCGCCGCGGGGTGCCCGCGCCCGACTTCACCCTCGATGCCGCGGGCTGGGACGGTCCGTCGCTGGCCGCGCGCCGCGACGCGCTGCGCGACCTCGCCGGCCGGGCGGCCGAATCCGGCGGCGCGGAAAACCCCTGGCGCGGCGTGACCGCGGAGCTCGGCCCGGCCGATACCGAGCGGCTGATGGCGCGCCTGCCCGGCTGGATCCGCGCCTTCGCCGCCGCCGGCGCCGCCGCGGGCGAGGGCGCGGGACCGGCCGGCGTCGCGCGCCACCTGGCCGCGGCGGCCGCGCTGCGGGAAGCGCCGCCGCACGACCCCGCCGCCATGGCCAGCGCCGCCTGGCGCGCCGACCCCGCTCCGCTGGTCGCATTGACCGAGGCGGTCGCGAAGCTCGCCATCGCCCGGCGCGACCCGCGGCTGAAGCCCGGCGCGCTCGACGTCGCGGGGCTGGCCGAGGCGCGCGGGGCGCTCGCCGGCTCGGGCGGCTTCTTCGGCTTCCTCAATGCCGGGCGCCGCGCGGCGCAGGAGGTTGCCGGCCGCGTCGCGCGCGACGGGGCGGACCCGCTCGCCGCGATCGACGCAGCCCTGGCCGGGCAACAGGCGCGCGACCGCGTCCGCGCGGGCGGCGCGCTCGGCGCCGCGGCCTTCGGCCGGCTGTGGCGGGGGGAGGAGACGGATCCGTCGGCCATGTCGGCGCTGATCCTCTGGCGGCAGAAGCACGGACCCGGGGCCGCCGCGGCCCTCGCCGAGGGCACGCCGGCCGGCGATGCCGCCACGCTCGACGCCGCGGCCGCCGCCTGGCGCGACCTGCAGCAGGCGACCGGCCTCGACGCCGTGGCGGCCTTCGGCACGCCGGACCCGTCCTTCGCCGCGCTGGCCGAACGGCTCGGCGCCTGGGCGATGCATCCCGAGGCGCTGCCCACCTGGCAGGGCTGGCGCCGCGCGCTGGCCGCGGCCGAGGGGCTCGAGCCCTTGGTAGCGCGCCTGCAGGATGGCCGGCTGTCCGCCGCCGCGGCCGAGGACGCCTTCGCCTATGCCGTGCACGAAGCCCTGCTGCGCGCCGCGACCGCGCGCTTCCCCGCGCTCGCGGGCTTCGACGCAGGCACCTGGGACCGCACGGTGGAGGAGTTCCGCGACGCCGACCGCGCGCGCATCGCGCTGACCCGCGCCGAGGCCGCCCGCGCCCATGCCGAGCAGGTCAAGCGCGTGCGCGACACCGCGCCCGAGATGCAGGTGATCCGCGGCGAGATGGAGAAGAAGCGCGGCCACCTGCCGGTGCGGGAATTACTGCTCCGCGCCGCCGGTGCCGTGCAGGGCGTGAAGCCGGTCTTCATGATGAGCCCGCTCAGCGTCGCGCAGTTCCTCAGCCCTCCGCACGGGCTGCGACCAGGCCTCAGCTTCGACCTGCTGGTGATCGACGAGGCGAGCCAGGTCGAGCCCGTGGATGCGCTGGGCGCCATCGCGCGCTGTCGCCAGGTGGTGGTGGTCGGCGACGACCGGCAGATGCCGCCGACCCGCTTCTTCCAGCGCATGACCGAGGAGGCGGAGGACACCGCGCCCGAGGACGCGCCCGACGCGGTGGCGGCGCGCGATGTCGAGAGCATCCTCGGCCTCTGCAACGCGCGTGGCATCCCGCGCGCCATGCTGCGCTGGCACTACCGCAGCCGGCACGAGAGCCTGATCGCGACGAGCAACCAGGAATTCTACGAGAACCGGCTGCTGGTGCTGCCGAGCCCCCGCCCGCGCTCGGCGGAACTCGGCCTGTCGCTGGTGCGCGTGGATGGCGCCTGGGAGACCGGGGAGGGCGTGAACCGCGCCGAGGCCGTGGCCGTGGCGCAGGCCGTGATGCGCCACGCGAAGGAGACGCCGGGCGATACGCTGGGCGTCGCCGCCTTCTCGATCCGCCAGCGCGACGCGATCATGGACGCGATCGAGGCCGCGCGCCGCGACGACCCCTCGGCCGACGCCTTCTTCGCCGATCACGCCGACGAGCCCTTCTTCGTCAAGAACCTCGAGAACGTGCAGGGCGACGAGCGCGACGCGATCCTGATCTCGGTCGGCTACGGCCGCGACAAGGATGGCAGGCTTGCCATGCGCTTCGGCCCGCTCTCGGCCGAGGGCGGCGAGCGGCGGCTCAACGTGCTGATCACCCGCGCCAAGAAGCGCTGCATCGTGTTCGCGGGGATCGGCGCGGACGACATCGACCTCGAGCGCGCGTCCGGCCGGGGCGTCGCCGCGCTCAAGGCGTTCCTCGGCTTCGCCGCCGGCCCCGCGGCCGCCCCGCGCGGCGGGGAGGTGGCGCTTCCGAGCCCGATCGCCGACGCCATCGCCGAGGCCGTGCGCGCCGCCGGGCGCGAGCCCGTGACGCGGGTCGGGCTCGCAGGCCTCTTCCTCGACGTCGCGGCGAAGGGGGAGGCGGGCTACGAGCTCGGCATCGAGGCCGATGCCGGCGACTGGGCGGCGCTGCGCTGCGCGCGGGACCGGGAGCGCGGCCGCCCCGGCGCGCTCGCCGTGATGGGCTGGAAGCTGGCGCGCGCCTGGTCGCTCGCCTGGTATGCGCGGCCCGAGGCCGAGGCCGCGCGCATCGCCGCGGCGCTCGGCGCCGAGCTCGCCGCCGCGCCGCCGCCCGAACCCGCCGCCGCGCCCCCCGTGCCCGGCATCGCCGAGCCCTACCGGGAGGCCGCGCCCGAATTGCCGCAGGGCGCGCTGGACGCGCTGCCCGCCGCGACCCTCGCCGCCGCGATCGGGGCGGTTGTCGCGGCCGAGGCGCCGGTCACGCTGGACAGCCTGGCCGAGCGGCTTCGCCTCGCCGCCGGGCGGGAGGCGCTGTCCCCGGCCGAGCGCGCCGCGCTGCGCAGCGCGCTGCCCATCGCCCGCGCGCAGCACGGCGTGACCGAGGCCGCGGGCCTTCTGTCCATGGCCGAGGCCCGCATCGTCCCGCGCGACCGGCGCGCGGCGGCGGCGCATCTGCGGCGCGCGGCCTCCGTGCCGCCGGCCGAGATCGCCGCGACGGCCGAAGCGCTGCTGGCGCGCGGCGTGCCGATGACGGAGGCGGAGCTTGCGCGCGCCATCCTCGCGACGCTCGGGCTCGATGCGGGGTCCGAGATCGCGGTGGCGGCGCGGATCGCGGCGCTGGTGGGGGCTGGGACGATCAGGCTCTGACGCGGCGCGTCAGGCGTCGCCGCCACGCTGCGCCTTCAGCTCGTCCCGGATCTCGGCGAGCAGCGCCTCGGTCGGCGTGGGCCCGGCCGGCTTCGGCGCTTCCTTCGGCCCGTGCAGGCGGTTGATGACCTTGACCAGCCAGAACACCGCGAAGCCGACGATCACGAACTTGATGACAGCGTTCAGGAACGCACCGATCGCGAGCACCGAAGCGCCGCCCTCGCGCGTCGCCTCGAGCGAGGCGCGGCGTTCCCCGAACAGCACGATGAACAGGTTCGAGAAGTCGATGCCGCCCATCAGGATGCCGACCAGCGGGTTGATCAGGTCGGTCACCAGCGAGGTGACGATCGAGGTGAAGGCCGCGCCGATCACGACGCCGACCGCGAGGTCGATGACGTTGCCGCGCATGATGAAGGTCTTGAACTCCCGCAGCCAGGCGGGCTCCTTCAGCGGGATCCGGTTCGTGATCTTGTTCGAGAGGTCGCTCATGCCGTCCTGTCCCTGTCATCGGCCACCCCGCGGGCGGGGGGTCGTTCCGCCGCGATCATCGCCCCGCCGGCCGCGGCGTGCCAGGGGCGTCCGTTGCGGGAACGGTCGCGAGGTGCGGGCGGCCGGTTCGGCCCGCCCGGCGTTCGAGTGGCACGAAGGTGAGACCTTCGTGTGCCAGGCATCAGAGGTCCGCCGGCCCCTCGGGCAGCGGTCGATGCGGGGCGGAAGGGCGGTCCCGGCGGAGCTGCGCGCGCACATAGGCGATGTCGCGGCGCAGCGCGAAGATGTGGCGCCGGTAATTGACCGGCATGGCCAGGCGCGCCACGCGGCTCTCCAGCGCCTCCAGCCGCTCGCGCAGCGCCTCCTGCGCCGCTGGCTGCGTGGCCACCTCGGCTTCGGCCTCGATGCCGCGGAGCGTCTCGTAGTGGCGCCAGACCCGCGCCTCCATCTGCCAGGCGTAGAGCGCCGGGCCGAAGCGGATCAGCGGCACCGCGATGCCGAGGACGGGAAGCAGGATGAAGAACAGCCGCTCGACCCAGACGGCGACCCAGAAGGGAAGCCAGCGCTGCAGCGCGGTCCGCCCGCGCGCGTAGTAGCGCTCGGCATCCTCGTGCATCGGCAGGTCCTGCGCGAGCATGTTCGGGAAGGCGCCCTCCGCCGAGAACAGCGTCCGCGGGCGATGCACCTCCTGCATGATGCCCACCATCAGGCTGACCACCTGCGGGTGGATGTCGGCATGGACGGCGACCGAGGCGACCGGCGCCAGCAGCGTGACCGGCGCCGACGGGAGGTCGGCGCCGAGCGAGAGCCCGCCGCGCGGCAACTCGACCGGCGAGAGGTAGGGCAGCCGGACGCCGTAGGCTGCGGCGCGCCCCGCGAAGTCGATCAGCGTGATCGCCGGCGCCGCGTTCAGCAGCCGCTCGATCGCGCCCGTCATGGCGGCCGCGACGAAGACCGCCGCATCGGCCTCGCCCGCGAGCAGCGCCTCGGCCGCCTCCGGGCCGGTGAGGGGCAGCGCCGTCACATCGCCTGGCGCCAGGCCGTTGGCGGCCAGGATCGCGAGCGCCAGCACGCGGGTGCCGCTGCCCTCTGGCCCGATCGCGACCCGCTGGCCCTTGAGCGCGGCAAGCCGCGGCGCGTCCGTTCCCGCGCGGACGAAGATCCAGGTCGGCTCCGGGAAGACGGCGCCGAGGGATTCGAGCCCGGCGTCACGCTCCCGGTCGGCGATGCCGCCCTGAATGAGCGCGATGTCCACCTCGCGTGCATGCAGGCGGGCGATGTTCTCGACCGTGCCGGCCGTCGGGCGGCGCTGCACGCGGAAGCCGGTGGCCTCCAGCCGGGCCGCGTAGGCCTCGGCCGCGTGGGTATAGGCGGAGCCGGGCACAGTGCCGGTCGCGATCCGGATCTCGCGCGGCGGCGGCGCGGCGGCGAGGAAATAGCCGACCGCGGCGCAGGCGAGGAGGAGTGCCGCGGCGCTCGGCAGCCAGTGGCGGAGGACCCAGGCAAGGACGCGCTGCATCGGCCGCGAGCCTGCGTCAGCCCATGCGGCGGCGCAACGGGCATCGCGCGCCGCCGCGGCTTGGCATGGCCCGCTGCCTCGCCGTGCTGCCCGCCCGTTCGACCGGCACGTCACCGTCCTCTGTGCCGAGGATCCCGCGGCGTCCTGGCGCTGCCTGCCATCTGCTTGGCGCCATGGCGGCTTTGCCGTATTCCGGATGCCAAAGGCGAGAGGGGCGCATGGAACCGTATTCTGACGTCGTTCCCCTCGGATCGAACTGCAAGAACACCCATAACGTCCGACGGGTCTTCGGGTTTTCGACCGCGTTTCCAATCGACTGGTTCATTTCCCCCCTCGGAGGCCTTCTCGGGGCAATAGACGCCGGAATGGACCCCGACCTGGTCTACCGGAGCGAGAACCTCGTCGCCGACCACGGGCCGGATGGGCGGATATCCAACATCCGCAACGATCGCTTCGGGTTTCACCATATCCATGATTTTCCGTCGGTCGGCGGCTCGTTCGCCGAGGATTGGCGCGACCACGTGAAGAAGGCGCGCGACAGGTTCGCCCACGCGGCCTCGAACTGGGTGGGGCTCGACAGGCCGGGACGACGGATCCTGTTCGTCCGCTACGCCATTCCGGGGGGAAGGTTCGTCGATCGCGCCGAGGATCTCGCGGCGTTGATGCCGACGCTGCGGCGGGCATTCCGCTACGCCGAGATCGACGCCGTCATCGTCAACGCGCCGGTCCCCGAACCCCGGCTGAGGCATCTGCGCGTGTCGGAACGCCCGGAGTACATGGTGGGGTATCAGGGCGACGAGGAAGCCTGGTCCGCCGCCTTCGAAGGCGCCGGCTACCGCAGCCTGCGCCACGGAACCCTTGCCGACGGCGCAAGCGGCGGACACGAAGCGACGGCGCCTGCCGAGACGTCGCCTGCCCGCTGACGCCCGGCCGGTTTGTCGCGCATCGGCCGAGACGCCCACGGCGATGCCGCCTTCATCCGCGCGACCAGGGAGGCTCCGCATCATGCCCGCGCCCTTCGACCAGCACGTCACCTTCCTCTACGCCGAGGATCCCGCGCCGTCGTGGCGCTTCTACGAGGAGGTGCTCGGCCTGCCGCTCGCGCAGGACCAGGGCTCTTGCCGCATCTACGAGGTCGCGCCGGGGTCGCGCGCCTTCCTCGGTGTGTGCAGGGCGCGTGCGCCGCGCGTGACCGACAACCCCCGCGTGCAGGGTGGCTGCGTCGTCACCTTCGTCGCGGCCGACGTGGAGGGCTGGCACGAGCGCCTGAAGGCAGCGGGCGTCGAGATCGCGGAGGCCCCAGGATATTCCGAGACCTACCGCGTCACATCCTTCTTCTTTCGCGACCCGGCCGGCTACACGCTCGAGGTCCAGCGCTTCGAACGCCCCGACTGGCCCGCGCCGGGCTGACCGGCCTTCGCGCGGCGGGCGCTACGCCGCGGCCTCCAGCGCCCCGATCACGGCATCGGCCATGGCCCGCGTGGACAGGACCGCCTCGCCGGGCAGGGCGATGTCGGCCGTGCGCGCGCCGGCGGCCAGCGCCGCCTCGACCGCCGCTTCCAGGCGGTCCGCTTCGGCCGGCGCCCCGGCCGTCCAGCGCAGCAGCAGCGCGGCCGACAGGATGGCGCCGAGCGGATTGGCGATGCCCTTGCCCGCGATGTCGGGCGCCGAGCCGTGGATCGGTTCGTAGAGCGCGCGCCGCCGCCCGTCCGGCCCCGGTGCCGAGAGCGCCGCCGAGGGCAGCATGCCGAGGCTGCCGTTGATCGCGCCGGCGCAGTCGGACAGCAGGTCGCCGAACAGGTTGTCGGTCACGATCACGTCGAAGCGGGTGGCCGCGCGGCCGAGCTGCAGCGCGCAATTGTCGGCCAGCATGTGCTCGAGCGTGACGTCCGCGAACTCCGCGCGATGCACCTCGGTCACCACGTCGCGCCAGAGGCGCCCGGCCTCCATCACATTGGCCTTGTCCACCGAGGTCACGTGGTTGCGGCGCGTCCGCGCGAGCTCGAAGGCGAAGCGCGCGACGCGCGCGATCTCGGCCTCGGTGTAGGCGTGGGTGTTGACGCCGCGGCGGGTGCCGTCCGCCATCGTCTCGATGCCGCGCGGCGTGCCGAAATAGACGCCGGCGGTCAATTCCCGCACGAACACGAGGTCGGCGCCCGCGATCGTGCGCGCCTTGAAGGGCGATGCCTCGGCCAGCGCGGGCTGCGCCTTCACCGGACGGAGATTCGCGAAGACGTCGAGCGCGCGGCGCATGGTCAGCAGCGCGCCCTTGCGGCGCTCCTCGGGCGGGATGTGCTGCTGGTCGAGGCTGCCCGTGGCGCCGAACAGCAGCGCGTCGGCCGACAGGATGGCGTCCCAGGTGGCCTCCGGCATGGTGGTGCCTTCCGCCGCCCAGGCGGCGGCGCCGAAGAGCCGCGGCTCCATCGCAAGCGGCACGCCGCGCCGTGTGACGAACCAGTCGAGGACGCGCACCGCCTCGGCGGTGACCTCCGGGCCGATGCCGTCGCCCGGCAGCACGACGATGTTCAGCGTGTCGCGCGGCTCGGTCGTCCGGCGGTCAGGGGTGCCGCTCATCGCTCCACCGTCTCCCAGGCCCAGGCGCGCGCGGCGCGGTCGGCCTTCTGCCACGCCAGGATCTGGTCCTTGAGGCGCAGCGTCAGCGCGATGTCGTCCAGGCCCTCGAGCAGCGCGTCCTTCTTGCGCGCATCCACGTCGAAGGGGATTTCGTGCCCGTCCGGCGTCACCACCACCTGACGCGCGAGGTCCACGCGCGTGTGGCGGGCGCCCTGCGCGGCCTCGGTCTCGGCTGCGATCTGCCGGATCGTCTCCTCGGGCAGGCGGATCGGCAGCATCCCGTTCTGGAAGCAGTTGTTGAAGAAGATGTCGCCGAAGGACGGCGCCAGCACCGCGCGGAATCCCATGCCCATCAGCGCCCAGACGGCGCCCTCGCGCGAGGATCCGCAGCCGAAGTTGGGCCCCGCCAGCAGGATCGGGCTGTCGCGGTATTGCGGGCGGTTCAGGATGAAGTCGGGGTTCTCCGACCCGTCCTTGTTGTAGCGCAGGCGTTCGAAGGCATGGGGGCCGAGCCCCGTGCGGCCCGAGCCGACCAGGCGCTGGATCGGGATGATGACGTCGGTGTCCACGTTCGCGCTCAGCATGGGCGCGGCGGGGCCGGAGACGGCGGTGAATTTCTGCATGTGGCGGCCCCCCTACGCCGCGAAGGACCGGACATCGGCGATGGCGCCGGCCAGCGCCGCCGCCGCCGCCATGGCCGGGGAGGCGAGGTGCGTGCGCGCCCCCGTCCCCTGCCGGCCCACGAAGTTGCGGTTGGAGGTGGAGACACAGCGCGCACCCGGCGGCACCGCCTCCCCGTTCGCGGCGACGCAGAGCGCGCAGCCGGGCTCGCGCCATTCGAAGCCGGCCGCGCGGAAGGCGGCGTCGAGCCCCTCGGCCTCCGCCGCGTGCTTCACGCGCTCGCTGCCCGGCACGACCCAGGCGGTGACGTGCGGCGCGACCTTGCGGCCCTTCAGCACGGCGGCGGCGGCGCGCAGGTCCTCGATGCGGGAATTGGTGCAGGAGCCGATGAAGACCCAGTCCACCTTCGTCCCCTCCAGTGCCGCGCCGGGCGTGAGGCCCATGTAGGCCAGCGCGGCTTCCCAGGCGGCGCGCTTCTCGGCATCCGGCGCATCGGCCGGGTCGGGCACGCGGCCGGTGACGGGCAGCACCTGCTCGGGGCTCGTGCCCCAGGTGATCTGCGGCGCGACGTCGCGCATGTCGATGAGGAGGTCGCGGTCGAAGACGGCGCCGTCGTCCGAGGGCAGGGCGCGCCAATCCGCCAGGGCCGCGTCCCACGACGCCCCCTTCGGCGCGAAGTCGCGGCCGGCGAGCCAGGCGAAGGTCGTCTCGTCCGGTGCCACCATGCCGACCTTGGCGCCCATCTCGATCGAGAGGTTGCAGAGCGTGAGCCGCCCCTCGACCGACAGCGCGCGCACGGCCGAGCCTGCGTATTCGATGGCGTATCCTGTGCCCGCGGCAGCGCCGAAGCGCCCGATGGCGGCGAGGATCATGTCCTTGGGCGTGACGCCCGGCCCGGGTGTGCCCTCGAAGCGGATGCGCATGGTGCGCGGCTTGCGCTGCGGCAGGGTCTGCGTGGCCAGGACATGCTTGAGCTCCGACGCGCCGATGCCGAAGGCCAGCGAGCCGACGCCGCCGTTCGTGCAGGTGTGGCTGTCGCCGCAGACCAGCACCGTGCCCGGCAGCACGATGCCGAGCTCGGGCGCCATGACGTGCACGATGCCGTTGCCATCCTGGCCGAGGTCGAACAGCCGCACGCCCGTCTCGGCCGCGCGCTTGCGCAGCCCCGCGATCAGCCGCCCGCCCTGAGCGAAGGTCTCGGCCGTGCGGCCGGGGGCGGTGGAGACGGCGTGGTCGGGTGTCGCGAAGACGAGGTCGGGGCGGGCGACCGCATAGCCGGCCTCGCCCACTTCCTGCAGCGCCCGCCCGCCCGAGAGATCGTGCACCAGCACGCGGTCGCAATGCAGCAGCGACCAGCCGCCGCCGAGGTCGGCCACGACATGCGGGTCCCAGATCTTGTCGAACATCGTCGCCGGGATCGCGCTCGGCATTGGCGGCTTCCTCCTTGACGCTGGCCGAACGGCAGCGGAGCGTTCCGGCGCAGCGGCGGCATCACGCCGCGCGGGACGGGCGCGGTCAAGCGCCCGCGGAAAGGGAAGTCGTCCATGGTCGCGCTGCCGCGCCGCGCTCTTGCCTCAGCCGTGCTTGCCGCGCCGGCGCTGCTGCGCCCCGGCGCCGCGCGCGCCGCCTGGCCCGAGCGGCCAGTTCGCCTCGTCGTGCCCTATAGCGCCGGCGGCGTCGCCGACACCATCGCGCGCACGCTGCAGCCGCGCATCGCGGAGCACCTCGGCCAGTCCTTCGTGATCGAGAACCGCACCGGCGCCTCCGGCGCGATCGGCGCGGGCGTCGTCGCGCAGGCCCCGCCCGACGGCTACACGCTGCTGTTCGAGGGCGCGACCTTCGCGACCCTGCCCGAGGTGCGGCGCGACCTGCCCTTCGACTACGGCGCGGCCTTCATCCCCGTCGTGCAGGTGACGACACAGCCCTACATCATCGGCATCCGGGCGGGCTTTCCCGCGCAGGACCTGGCGGGCTTCGTGGCCGAGGCGAAGCGGCGCCCCGGGGAGGTGACCTACGGCACGCCCGGCGTCGCCCATATCGGCCACTTCATGGGCGAGAACCTGCAGATGATGGCGGGCATCAGGCTCGAGCACGTGCCCTTCCGCGGCGGCGCGGACGTGGCGCGCGAGTTGGCGGGCGGGCGGATCGATGCGGGGATCATCTCCTATTCCTCGCTTCGGCCGGCGGTGGAGCGGGGCGCTACGCTGATCGCGAGCACCGCCGGGCGGCGCCAGGCCTCGCTGCCGCAGATCCCGGTGATCGGGGAGACCTTCCAGGGCTACGACATGTCCTCCTGGACCGGGGTCTTTGCGCCGGCCGGCACGCCGGAGGCGGCGATGCGGCGGGTGGCGGAGGCGATCCGCGCGGCGCTGGCCGACGGCGCCGCGCGGCAGCGGCTGGAGGCGGCCGGGGCGGATCCGGTGGAGTCCGACCCGGCGGCCTTCGCGGCGCGCATCCGGCAGGACCGGGAGACCGCGCGGCGGATCGTGGCGGCGACGGGGCTGCGCGTGGGGTAGAGATCGGGGGAAAAGCTACTCCCCCGACCTTCGCAGCCGGCCGGCTTGCCAAATGCCAAGGAAGGTTGAGGGGGGCTTGGGGGGAGAAGTTCCCTTCTCCCCCCACCCTCACTCCGCTGCCTTCGGCGCGTAGCCGAGGCCGCCTTCGTATTTCTTCGCCGCGTCCGCCGTCAGGAACTCCGCCTCCATCTCCCGGATGCGGTCGAAGCCAGCGAAGCCGTGCAGGTTGCCCTTCGGGTGCGCCTTGAAGCGTTCGTCGTAGGCGGCTTCCGCCATCGGCCCGTCCTGCTTGAGCGCCATGGCGAAGTCGTGGATCGCCATGATGGCCGCGCGCATCGCCGCCCCCGGCAGGATGCAGACACGGATGCCGAGTTCGGCCATCTGTTCGGCGGACAGGCGGGGCGAGATGCCGGTCATGTTGTAGAAGACGGGCCCCTTCACCTCGCGCCCGATGCGGGCGACCTCGTCGATGTCCTTGGGGCCTTCCACGAAGGCGAGGTCCGCGCCGGCGTCGAGGAAGGCGTTGGCGCGGGTGATCGCCTCGTCGAGGGAGCCCCCGTGTGCGCCGCGCGCGTCGGTCCGGGCGATGATGACGAAATCCGGGTCGAGCGCATCGCGCGTGCGGGCGGCGGCGCGGATCTTCAGCACCGCCTCCTCGCGCGCCACGACTTCGCGCCCCGCGACATGGCCGCAGCGCTTGGGCGCGACCTGGTCTTCCATGTGCAGGCCCGCGACGCCGCCGCGGATGTATTCCTCGACCGTGCGGACGACGTTGATGGCGTTGCCGAAGCCCGTGTCGGCGTCGGCGATCAGGGGCACCCGGACGGCGGCGGCGATGAGGCGCGCGTTCAGCGCCATCTCGGTCAGGGTGGCGAGCCCCGCATCCGGCAGGCCGAGCAGGTTGAGCGAGGTGCCGTAGCCCGACATGTAGACGGCGGGGAAGCCGGCGTCTTCGAGGATGCGGGCCGACATGGCGTTGAAGCACCCCGGCACGACCAGCGGGCGGTGCTCCGCGATCAGGGCGCGCAGGCGGGTGGTCGCGCGGGTGGGCTGGCCCTGGCCAAGGCGCATGATCTGGTCCTTCAAGGATCGAAAGCTAGAAAACTATAAGCGAAAACCTAAAACAGACGTATTGCTAAAACGCTGCTGCGTAAATCCGAAGGATGAAATGGTAAAATTAAATACAACATCTGTAACGACTTCAACTTCAAAAAGCACATCGAACTCATTATTCGGATTAACGATTCTGCGCCTAGTAACGCATGTATTTGGGCTCTGACTAATAAGGCCGCCGACCACCCCGCCGCGATCTACGGCGGTCACAAGATTCGCTCCGCAGAGACGCTGTCCATCGGTCATGTTTACAATGCCGAAGCGCAGCGAATCACCAATGAAGTTTCGGAGTCCTTGAGTTACGGCGAAATAACGTCCAACTTCAATCGCGCCAAGAAGCCCGATGAAGAAAACGGCACCCACCAGAGCGAACTCCACCGCGGACGCGCCACGGCGTGACCTGGCGTAGCGTAATTTTTTCTTAGCGCCGACGAAATTCAACATAACCGCTCAATGTCCTCTCGCTAACGATGAATAGCGGAGTATAGGGGCGACTAACAGAAACGCTGACATACTCAAGGACGACATCGGTTTCGGTAAAATTTCCTGGACATGAAACAAGGCTATTTGGCGACGTGCCACATTGGTGTTGGATCGAAACACAAACCCCTCCAGGCGCACAATTTTGCGCTCCAACTGGAACCCAGTCGCTAAGATTCTGGAGGGCGGCTGTTTGGATGCCAGCACTGTTCGTCGGATTCGTCATCGCAATTTGCGCGCCGGCGCGCGCAGCCACCTCGAGCCTGATCATCTGCTGAATAGCATTCCCGATATCAGCCGTCGCAAGCAGGATCACAATAAGAACGGGCGAAACGAGCGCGAATTCAACGGCAACTGCCCCGGACTGAGATCGACGGCGGCGGGCTCTTGGTCGTGTCATTGGACCAATCTCGACACAAGCGGCTTCGCCACCGCCGTTCCGGTGACGTCGCACGCATTGATGTTGACGGTTGCGTTGCCGGAGAACGTGATCCGGCCACCGACGATGGACGTGCAACCACCATCAAGCCCGGCCCAGCCATCTGGCGCATTCGAGATCGAATTGCCGCTGACCTCAATCTCGCTTGTCGGCGCATAGATGCCGCCGAACAGCCAGCTGTCGGCATTGCCATTGATCTGCATGGCGGGCGAGCCATTCTCCGCGCCCCCGACAGGAGTTCGATAGATCAGGATGCCGTCATAAGCGGGGGTTGGGACGCCTTGACCAACGCCTGGCGCATTCAATTGGACAGTCGCGCCGCCATTGATGCTGATCGTCCCGGCCGGATCGCCGGAGGTATTGGTGAAAACCAGGGTCACGCCGGTCACCGTTTGGGTGCCTACGTCGCGGCCGCAGCCGGCGCATTCTATCGTCGCGCCCGCATTGGCCGACAGACTTGTCCCGTCAAAATAATGGGTCCCAGTTCCCAGGGTCAAGGTCTGTCCTGACGACAGGCTGATATCCCCTACCTCGGCACAGATGGCACGGGCGGTACCAGACGTGCTGCCTTGCATCGTGATGTGCGTGTAGTTGTTCGCGTTTGGCGGCGCCCAACGCGGATCGCGAGCGGATCCTATGTTTCTGCCGAGGACTTCGTTGCTTCCGTCGGCAAGCGGTGCGCCATTCCAGTACCGCGGCCGCGTGCAGGTCAACGATCCCATGGTCAGGCTCTGGAGGTACTTGAAGGGATCCGGGGTGGCGGTGCCCTCCTGGTAGGGCACGCCCGCCCCATCGCAATTGAAGCAGGACCCGGCGCTGCGAAAGCCCGCGATGTTTGGACCCGAATTGCCGTTGTACTGGACGGACTTCCCGCTCGTGTCATTGGCGGCCATGACGCAATCGGGGGCTTCGATAGTGACACTTCCTCCGACAATCGTCCTGCCATCGACCTGATTGGTCTCGCCTCCGGGTGGGTTGACCGAAAGGGTGCATGCCGGCCCTCCTTCTTCGTTCGCGGAGGTCGCGCCCCCCCAGGCGGAGGGAATCACTGTTTGAAGCAATCGCGCCAAGCCCAGACGCTGGGGCTGGCTGATCTCCACCCGCACGGCATTGGCCGCAGCAATATTGGCGCTACCGAGGGCCATGGCCGTGAATGTCGTGCCATTCCACAGTCCGACATTAATCGCCTGGATGTCGGCCAGGGCGAACCCGTTGCGCAGAACACTGTCCTGCGCGGCATTGATGGCCTCCGCGGCGCCGCGCGCGGCTAGAACCCGCACGCCGCCGTAAGAGGCAACGTCGGCGGTATTCTGCGCGTTGCGGCGCGACACGAGCCACAGGCCAGCATCTGTCGCGAGCGCCGTGATGCCCAGGAGGCCGACCGCGGCAACAGCCATGGCCGCACCAAAGACACCCCGCCGGTCCCGCAACGCCTGACCCGAGCGACGGCGTCCCAGAACAGGCTGACCGTAAGGCGCCGACCTCCTCGTCATGGCGACAACCCTCTCCAGCATTGTTGTTCATTAACTACTCCCCGCGCAGTCGCAAGGGCAAGAATCTTATTAAGAAATATCTCTTAAAAAATAATACCGCTGCCTCATTTTTCGATCTGATGCGTGTTCGGCTCGTGATCGGGGTGGACGGCCCATGCATCCTGGTGCTGGCCAGAAGGTTGTAATATTGCCAAATCTCGATCGGCGGGCGCCCGCGCGCCAGGCGGCCCATCCGCCGTTTGCGCCTTGGCGCCCACGGTCCGCGGTGGATGGGTGCCTCATGGATGATTAAAAAATAAATCACATGCCTGTTTTTTTTCGTTGACGAATAGTTAATGGCTGTGTTTTGGTTGCCGTGAGGTGGTGATCAAACCAGTCGGTTGAAAAGCCACATCGCATCCCCGCGGTCGATCCCAGGCGAGCGGGTTCAGGGGATGGTGGGTCATGCTCGTTGATGCAATGTCTGTGAAGGAGATGGGGATATGTCGAACTTTCTGAACACGATTCGCGCTGCTCTCAAGGATCGCAAGGGCATCGCCGCCGCCGAGTACGCCATCATCGCCGTGGCGGTGATCGTCGTCGTCGGCTTGGGCATCGGGCTCTTTGCGGATCAGGTCGAGCTCGCGCTTTCGACCGCGACAAGCTCGATCGCGTCCGCGAACGCTCGCTGATCATTTCACCCGAGCGGGGGTGGGGGCGCCGGCGCCCCCACCCCGCCACCGGGATTTAGTTTAGCTTAATTTATTGCGGATTTTTTTCTCTGCCAAATTATAGTACCATCATGTCGTTCATTCCTTTTGCATCAAAAAAAGACGCTTCGCCGCTAAAGGGCGAGGCGGAAATCAAATGGCCCTGGAAGCTATAGTTTGGCTTCCCGGGCGGTTGGAGTTTATGCGCGATGAATGGAGCAAACATGCGATTCGCGGCATCTGACACTCTCCGGGCTTTGCTCGCGCCCGCGCGCTTTCGCGCCGAGGCGGGGCTCCGGCCGGAGGGGGTGCTGTGGAAGGCATTGCGGGCGGCCTCGTCGCGCCGGGGCGTTGCGGCTGCGGAATATGCGATCATCGCGGTGGCTGTTATTGTCGTGGTTGGCGTTGGCATCGCTGCCTTCGCTCAGGAATTGAACCTGCTCATCGCTGTTCGGATGTTCGAGGATATTCGGGCCGCAGTCGGAGCCAGGTAGGTGGGCGCATTGCGATGTCGTCTGAATCCATCGCCTGCGCTACCGTCCCGCAGAGATCCAGGGGTTACCAAATCGTGAGCACGACCCTTATGTTCTTGCTCGTTGCGGCGCCCCTCCTGGCCTATGCCGCGCTGCGGGACGTGATGACGCGCCTCATTCCCGACGGCGTTTCTCTCGCGATCGCAGCCGCAGGGTTCTCGCTGCGGCTTTTCGAAGGTTGGGCGGCCGCGGCCACGTCGGTCGGCCTGGCGGCAGTCGTGTTCTGTTCGCTTCTCCTGCTCGCGATGCGGGGATTGCTTGGCGGGGGCGATGTCAAGCTCATCGCGGCGACGACAATGGGCCTGCCGCCCCCTGATGTCTGGACCTTCATCGTGGCGACCGTGCTGGCGGGCGGTATCCTTGGCGTCGCATACCTCATTGGTCGCCGCGTCGTATCGCGACCGAGGCGTACCCCGGGCGCATCCATTCTGCGTCGCGTCGTGGCGCTCGAGGCTTGGCGTGTAAGGCGCCGCGGTCCGCTTCCCTACGCCGTCGCCATCGCCGCGGGAGGCATGTTCCTCCTGTTCTCCATTCCGAGGGCCTGACCCATGTTTCTCAGAATGCTGGTCGTTTTCTCCCTTTTGCTCAGCGCCACCGGCCTCGGCATCGTGGGCCTTCAGCTCCTGAACCCGAGGCAGGCCGGGTCGGGCCCGCAGGTGGCGCGGGTTGAGGCGCCGCCGGTGGTGGCGCCCGCGCCGCGCATCCGGATGCTGGTGGCGGCGCGGCCGCTGTCGATCGGCACGCTGCTCAAGGACGACGACTTCCGTGAACAGGAGGTCACCGCCGAGATGGTCCCCGAGGGCGCCTTCACGAACGGCGCCGAGTCCCGGGCCGAGCTCAGGGGCGCGCTGCTGCGGCGCTTCATCGACCCGAACCAGCCCGTGGTGACGACCGACGTGCTGCGCCCGCGCGACCGCGGCTTCCTCGCCGCGGTGCTGAGGCCCGGCACGCGCGCCATCTCGATCGGCGTCGACGTCGTGACCGGCGCCTCCGGCCTGATCTGGCCGGGCGACGAGGTGGACCTGATCCTGACCCAGAACCTGCAGCAGCAGCAGCAGCGCGGGCAGCAGAACGACCCTGGCCGGCGTGTGGTGGGCGAAACGATCCTCTCGGGCGTGCGGGTCATCGCCGTCGACCAGCAGATCAGCCACACCGCTGCCGAAACCTCCGTGGCGCGCGTCGTGGCGCGAACCGTGACGATCGAGGTCTCCCCCGAGCAGGCCGAGCGAGTCGCGGTCGCGATGCAGCTCGGCCGGATCTCCCTGGTCGTGCGCTCCATCGAGGGCGTGCCCGAGGCGCGCGATCCAAGACCCTCGCTTGTGTTCGGTTCCGATGTATCCTCTGCGCTGACCGGCGCGCCGCAGCAGGCACCGGGCGCCAGGATGCGCGTCATCCAGGGTGGTTCGCAGCAGGAGGTGACGTTTCGATGAGCCAGGTGTGCCACCGCCCAGCCCGCCGTACGCGGCCATTTTCCGGCCTCGACGGCTACGCGGGGCGCACTCGGAAGATCGTCCTGCGGGCCTCCGTTGCGATCCTCGCGCTCGGCGCTTTCGCGTCACCGATGGTGGCCTCGGCCTCCGGCGCCGCCCCCGATTCGCCCGGCCTGCAGCAGTCAGCCCACCAGGTCGGGGTGCGCGTCGGCAGCCACCCCGGCTATGGCCGCGTGGTTTTCGACTGGCCATTCCAGTCCTCCTATGAGGCGCAGCCGCTGACCGGCGCCCTGACGATCCGCTTCGCCGAGCCGGCGCGGATCGCGATCGGTGGCAACCTTGCCCTGCCACGCAACGTGACCGGCGTCAGCGTCGAGGACGGCGTGGTGCGGATCACGGCGCTGGACGGCGCGCGGTTCCGGCACTTCCACCACGGGCCCAAGCTGGTCGTCGACGTGCTCGACCCGGCCGCGCCGGTGCAGGCCGCCGCTGCGCCTGCGGCGGTCGCCCCGGCGCCTACGACCGAATCCATCCTCGCCGACCTTGCCGATGCGACCCGCCTGCGTGCGCCGGAAGCCGCCCCGCCCCGCGCCGCCATCCTGGCGAGTGCGACGCAGGGGACGCCGCTGATCGCCACGTCCGCCACCATCGCTTCGCTGCCCGACGCAGCGCCGGCGGTGCCCGCGCTCATCCGCATGGCCGAGCAGCCGCAGCCTGCGCTGATCCAGATGGCCCAGGTGCTGCCGCCCTCCGGCCCGCGCATGGGCGTGCCGCTGGTCGCGCCGGACCAGTCGCAAGGCGGGGGCTTCCCGTTCATCTCCCAGGCCCAGGCCCAGCCCACCCAGGTCCCGATGCCCGGCGTCGGCCAGGGCGTGGCGCCGGTGCCGGGTGCGTCGCTGACCCGGCCGCTGGTGCTGGAACAGGGCTCGGGCCGCCTGGTCGAACTGCCCGGCCCGGCGCTGACCGTGCTGGTGGCCGACCCGCGGATCGCGCGCGTGCAGCCGGCCTCGCCCACGAGCCTTTTCATCATGGGCGTCAACGCCGGCCGCACGAACCTGATCGCGACGCGCGAGGACGGTTCGCTCGTGGCGGAATTCGACATCACCGTGCAGTCCAGCGCCACGGCAGCACCGCAGGTGGCCGGCGCCCGCGCGGCGGCGCCCGCGGTCAGCGCCGGCCAGGTGCAGAGCATGATCCGCCGCCTGGTGCGTGGCGGGCAGAACGTGCGCGTCACCATGGTCGGGCGCGGTGCGATCGCGCTGTCGGGCATGGTGCCGGCCGCGACCGACGCGCAGCGCGCCGAGGCCATTGCCAAGGCGATGGGCGGCGAGACGCGCGAAGTCATCAACAACCTCACCTTGCTGTCGGGCATCCAGGTCAACCTTCGCGTCCGGGTCGCCGAGATCTCCCGCGAAGTGACGCGCGACCTCGGCTTCAACTGGCTCGGCGCTTTCAATGATGGGACCTGGCAGATCGGCCTGCGCACCGGCACGGGCGTTGTGGGGACTGTCATCGGTGCGTTGACCGGCGGTACGTCCAGTGTCGGCGGCCTGGTCGGGCTCGGCTATCGCGGCGGCAACTTCGACATCAACGGCATCATCGACGCGCTCGCGCAGGACAGGCTGGTCACCATCTTAGCGGAGCCCAACCTCACGGCGCAGTCGGGCGAGGTTGCCTCCTTCCTCGCGGGCGGCGAGTTCCCGATCCCGGTCGCTGCGTCCAACAACAGCAGCACGATCACGGTCGAGTTCAAGCAGTTCGGCGTGAGCCTGTCCTTCGTGCCGACCGTTCTCTCGCCCGAGCGCCTGAACATGCGCGTCCGTCCCGAGGTCAGCGAGCTGTCGGAGGCGAATTCGATCGTCTTCCCCGTGGCCGGCGGGACGGTGCGCGTGCCCGGGTTGACCGTGCGCCGTGCCGAGACGACGATCGAGGTCGGGAGCGGCCAGAGCTTCGCCATCGCCGGCCTGCTGAGCCGCACGAGCGCGATCAACAACAGCGCCTTGCCTGGGCTTGGCGAGATCCCGGTGCTGGGCACGCTGTTTCGGTCCGACCGCTTCCGGCGGAACGAGACGGAACTCGTGATCATCATCACGCCCTACCTCGTGCGTCCGGTGTCGGACCCGCAGGCGCTCGCCACGCCGCTTGACAGCTTCCGTCCCGCGACGGACCTCGAGCGCGTGCTGCTGCGCCGGCAGACCGGCTCGGGCGCGCCCTACCGTCAGATCAGGCCGCCCGCGGCGGCCGGTTTCATCGTGGAGTGAGCGGCATGGCACGGCGAGCGGCACCGATCCTGGGCCTGGTTATGGTGCTCGGCGCCTGCGCGCCGGACACCTACTTCCCGCCCAGCGACTTCGAGCGTGCGGGAACCTGGCAGGGGGCGGAGGGCGTGAACGACCGCAACCTTCGCGCCATGGTGGCCGATCCGGCACATCTCACGGCGGGGGTCGGCGCGGCGTCCGACCGCGGGTCGCAGGGGACGGCGGCGGTCACGGCGCTGGAAGCCGGGCGGCGTCCCGCCCTGCCGCGCGGCCTGTCCGACATCGGCGGCCAGACCACTGGCGCGAGCGGCGTGACGTCTGGAGGTGGCGGTGCAAGCCGGAACTGAACGACAGCCGCTGCGCGAGGTGCCGGATTCGGCACGTGGGACGGCGATCACCTCGGCCGACCGCCCGGCGCTCGTGGTGTTCGTGTCGGACGAGGCCAGCGAGGCGGCGATCCGCGGTGGCCTCGGCGACATCCTGGGCGGCCAGATGCGGCGTGGCACGGTGCGGAGCGCGGTCAAGTCGCTTGAGAAGGAAACGACGCCGCGCGTGCTGATCGTCGACATCAGCGGTGTTGACGACCCGTTCGCCGCGCTCGACGACCTGGCCACGGTGTGCACGCCGGACGTGCGCGTGCTGGTGGTGGGGGAGCGCACCGAGATCAGCTTCTACCGCGACATCACGCGGAACGTCGGCGTCCACGAATACCTCCACAAGCCGCTCACGCGGGACAACGTCGCCCGCCTGTTCGGCCCGCATGTCCAGGGCAGCGGTGAGAGCAGCCAGGACCGCGGCGGCCAGGTAACCGTGGTCTGCGGCGCGCATGGCGGCGTCGGGAGCACGACGATCGCGGTCAACCTGGCCCTCGAACTCGAGGAGGTGACGCGCAGCCACGTCGCGCTGCTCGACCTGCACCTGCGCGGCGGCGCGGCGGCGATGATGCTTGGCGCCAAGGTCACGTCGGGCCTGCGCATCGCACTCGAGGAGCCGGAGCGCGTCGACAGCCTGTTCCTCGACCGCGTCGCCGTGCCGATCAACGACCGCGTCCGGCTGATCGCCGCCGAGGAGGCGATGGACGCCGACGTCCGGCCGACCGAGGACGGCGTGCGCCGCGTTATCGACATGCTGCGGCAGCGCTTCAATCATGTGGTGGTAGACCTGCCGATGCCGCCCGGCCCGATGGAGCGAGCCGTTCTGGCGCGCGCCCGGCATGTGGTGGTCGTGATGGGTCCGGAGGTCGCGAGCATCCGCGACACCGTCTCGCTGCGGAAGCTGGTGACTGCCTCCGGAGCGCCCGGGCGCGTCATCACCGTGCTGAACGGTGCGGGGCGGCGCGGGTTCCTGCCGACGAAGTTGGTTGCCGAGGGCATCGGCGGCCCGCCCGACGTCGTCATTCCCGACCTGCCGCGTCAATTGCCGCGGGCCAGCAATCTCGGCCAGCCGGCGCTCAAGGCTAGCAGCCCGCTCCGGCGGGCGCTGGAGCAGCTGACGCAGGAAATCGCGGCGGTGCGGTCCAGCACGGCGCGGCCGTCCTTCCTCGCGCGCCTGTTCGGGCGGGGAGGCGGCTGATGCGGCCCTTCGGTCGCCGCTCCGAGGGCGGCAATTTGCTTCCGGTCCCGATCGGCGCCGATTTGGATTCGACTGCGATCAACATCTCCGCGGGCGACCTCGCGCTGTCCGACAGCGCAGAGCTCGCGCGGCTGCGCATGCTCGTGCTCGAGCGGATCGACCCGGTCGTCGCCGGGGAACTGCCGCCGGCGGCGCTTCGCCAGCAGCTTGATGCGCTGGTCCATGAGCTCGCGAGCCGCGAGCGTATGGAGATCTCGGCCCGCGACCAGGCGCGGATCGCCGAGGAGATCGCTCGCGACATGGTGGGCTACGGCCCGCTCGAGCCGCTGCTCGCCGACGACACGATCAACGACATCATGGTGAACGGCCCGGACCACGTCTTCGTCGAGGTGCGCGGCAAGCTGGTCCGGACGAACGTGCGCTTCCGCTCCTCGGCACAGGTGTCGGCGATCGCGCAGAAGATCGCCGCCACGGTCGGCCGGCGCGTCGATGAATCGAGCCCGCTCTGCGACGCGCGCCTCCTCGACGGCAGCCGCGTCAACATCGTCTTCCCGCCGCTCGCACTCGACGGGCCCTGCATATCGATCCGCAAGTTCGCCAAGAAGCGCTTCGACCTGCCGTCGCTGGCGAACAACGGCTCGATGTCGCCAGCCGTGCAGCGCATCCTCGAGATCGCGGCACGCTGCCGGCTCAACATCGTGGTCTCGGGCGGCACGGGCTCGGGCAAGACCACCATGCTGAACGCCATGTCGCGCCTGATCGACCATGGCGAGCGCGTCGTCACCATCGAGGACGCGGCCGAGTTGCAGCTGCAGCAGCCGCACGTCGTGCGTCTGGAGACCCGGCATGCGAACCTGGAGGGCCGCGGTGAGATCACCGCCCGGGACCTGGTGCGCAACGCGCTGCGCATGCGCCCCGACCGCATCATCGTGGGCGAGGTGCGCGGCCCCGAGGCCTTCGACATGCTGCAGGCGATGAACACGGGCCATGACGGGTCCTTCTGTACCGTGCACGCCAACACCTCGCGCGATGCGCTGACCCGCATCGAGAACATGGTGATGATGGGGCAGTCGACCCTTCCGTCGCGGGCCATCCGGACGCAGATCGCCGCCGCAGTCGACCTGATCGTCCAGATCGAGCGCATGCGCGACGGCCAGCGCCGCGTGTCCCAGGTCTCCGAGATCTGCGGGCTGGAAGGCGATGTCATCACGATGAACGACATCTTCACCTTCCAGTACGAAGGGGAGAATGCGGACGGGCGCCTGCGCGGCACCTGGGTGTCGCCCGGCATGCGCCCGACCTTCGTCGAGCGCCTGACCTATTTCGGCATGCTCGATCCCTGGATGCGCGCGCTTCAGGAGGCCTGAGACATGGACCGCGGCCTTCTAATCGTCGTAGGCGCGCTCTTAACGTTAGCGTTGGTCACTGGGATCTTGTCTTTCGTTAAGGCAGGGCAAGCTCGACGTCTTAGGGACAGGATCGCCACCGCCGGTAGTATTAGGGAAACTGAGCTAGTCGCGACCGGTCTACCAAGCATTCGCCTCAAGTCCAGAGAATCCTTGCCTCTTGTCGACCGTATTCTGAAGTTCCTGCGTTTCAATCCGGACATGCCTCAGGAGCAAATAATCCCCTGGCCTGTCGTGGTGGTGGTTGGTGTGCTTGTGGGTGTGATTGCCGGCTTCTTTATTAACCGGCTTACTAACATGTCTTTCGCGATCCCCGCCGGAGCGATCACCGCCTTTTTCACGATTAGGTTGATTTTCACTTGGCAGCACAACCGATACGTCGATCAAATTTTCTTGCAGATTCCGGACGCAATTGGACAGATGGTCCGGGCAATTCGCGCCGGTCTGCCGGTTGCGGAGGCATTTCGGGGCGTTGCAACCGAGCTCGCATCGCCGCTCCGCGACGAGTTCGGGCGCCTGCTCGGCGACGTAGCCATTGGGCGGCCGATCGACCAGGCGATGATGCGGCTCTACTGGCGCACGGGTTTGACCGAATTTTCTTTCCTCGCCGTGACGCTTGGGATGCAGTCCCAGACAGGCGGCAACCTTGCCGAGACACTGGAAAACATTGCCGATATCGTTCGTAAACGCGTCGCAATGGCGAAACGTGCTAAAGCACTTGCTGCGGAGGCACGAATGCAGGCAGGTATCCTCATGGTTTTGCCTTTTATTGCGACGCTTGCTATGTCACAAATACAACCCTTCTATGTAGATCAGATGTTTTTTAATCCGAAAGGTCAGCGCATGGCGCTCGTCGGATTAGGATTTTCCTTAATGGGATTTTTGATCATCCGGTGGATGATTAAGAAGGCCGGTTCGGACTGATGCCGATGTTTGAATTTCATTTTGATGGCGGCGTTATTATTCTACTGGTTGTTGTGACGGCTGTCGCGATGGCAGTCGCCGCCGCAGTTGTTTTAGCGCGTGGCGCCGAGGATAAAGATCTCGCGACGCGCGTGCAGAGTGTCGTGCGGCCCGACTTGGAGAAGGGGCGGCTCCGCGGGGCGCGTGGACTTTCAAGTGCGGCTTCTGCGCCATTCCACTGGATTGGAGAGACATTGCGCAATACGGCTCTTGTCTCAGATAAAGATATCCAAGAATTTCGAATGATAACAGGTGCCGCAGGCTTCAACCCTAACGTAGCCGTTTCCACTCTTATCGGTGCTAAAGTGGTTCTTCTTGTAGTTTTTCCGTTGGTTGCGTTCATTTTTTCAGCTTCAAATGATTACACGACCATCCGAACGACTCTGATGACAATTTCTGGTGTTGTCGGTGCCATTTGGCTCCCAAATCTTATAGTTCGCTACTTCAAGGGTAAACGTGAGCAGGAAATTCGAAAAGGCCTCCCAGACGCGCTCGATCTTCTTGTTGTAACTGCCGAAGCCGGACTTGGCATCGAGACTGCTCTCGATCGCGTTGCGCGTGAGATGGAGCACACTAACCGTCCAATTGCCGTCTCCTTTCTGGTCCTTGTCCAGGAACTGCGAATGTTGCCGGACCGCCGCGTGGCGCTAGAACGGTTCGGCCAGCGGACGGATTTCGATGGTTTTCGGCGGCTGGGCAGCACGCTTTCTCAGACGCTGAAATACGGTACGCCGCTTGCCCAGGCGTTACGGGTGCTCGCCAATGAAATGCGTACCGACAGGATGCTGCGGATCGAGGAAAAAGCAATTCGACTCCCCGCACTTCTCGTAATTCCGCTTATCCTCTTCATTTTTCCGGCTGTTTTTATAGCACTTTTGGGGCCATCGGTGTTGCAGCTGAGCGAAGGTATCTTCCAAGGAATCCGCCGATGACGCGTCTTACGGTCGCCGTGCTCGGCGGACTTGCCACCGTCGCGCTCGTGGGCTGCGCCGAGACGGACAGCCCGCGATCGCCCGATGCCGCCTCGCGCCTCCGGGTCGCCTCGGCGGCCGAGGCCTCCGGGCAGATGGATGTGGCGCTGTCGATGTTCGGCGCCGCCGCGGCGCGCGACCCCGACAACATGGAGGCGCAGGCCCGCTTCGCCGGCGCCCTGATGCGCGCCGGCAACCGCGCGCAGGCCGAGCAGGTGCTGGCGGCCGCGGTGCGGCGGAACCCCGGTGACCGCCGGCTGGCAATTCAACTCGGGCGCATGCGCCTGCAGACCGGCGCGGCCGGGGAGGCGCTGGCCATCTTCGACCGCGTCCTCGCATCGGACCAGCGCAACGTGGCTGCGCTCGACGGGCGCGGCGTCGCGCTCGACCTCATGGGCCGGCACCCGGAGGCACAGGACGCCTACCGCCGTGCGCAGGCAATCGCGCCGGATGCGATCTCGGTGGCGAACAACCTCGGCCTGTCCCTGCTGCTCGACAACCGCCCGGAGGAGGCGCGCGCGGTGCTCGAACCGCTCGCCCGCCGTTCGGACGCGCCGCAGCGCGTGACCGCGAACTACGCGATCTCGCTCGCCGCCACGGGGGAGGAGGCCGCCGCGCGCGCCGTGCTCGGCGACCCCGACATGGATCTCGGCGGCTTGGCCGCCAGTTTCCGCACGAACCGCCAGGTGATCGAGGTCACGCCTGCCGACCAGCCAGGCTGACCCGTGCGGCCGGGCCGTCGATGGGTGATGCAAGGGCGAGGTGCCGCTTGGCTGACAGCGGAGCGCGTCATTCTATATTCCGGCGTATTTGTGGCAATGTATGCTGCCATGCTAGGGAGCCGACTTGTTTACGGCGGGCCCGGCTGGATCGACTTCGTTGCCTTCCAGGCGGCGGGACGTCTTGCGCTGGCCGGCGACGCGGCGGCCGCTTATGACGATGAACGCCTGCGGCAAGTCCAGGCGGAGATCCTGACGCTTCCCGAGGAGGCGCTGGGCGGCTATCTCGGATGGCTGAACCCGCCGCATTTCTTCTTCGTCGTGATCCCATCCGCGCTCCTGTCCTATGCGCACGGTTGGACACTCTGGATCCTCCTGTCGGTCGTCGCGCTTGCATTGGGGCTGCGGGCAGTGATGCCCGGTGCGCCTGCGCTCGTTGCCGTGCTCGCCCTTCCAGCGACGCTGTTCTGCCTTGGCGTGGGGCAGAACGGCTTGCTCGTCGCGGCGCTTTTCGCCGCGGCGGTCGGCCTTCTGGACCGACGGCCGGTCGTCGCCGGCATCGCGCTCGGCCTGCTGACGATCAAGCCCCAGTTCGGCCTGCTCTTTCCGCTCGTCCTAGCCCTGACGGGGCGCTGGCGCGTCTTCGCCGTCGCCTGCGTAACGGCAGTATTGGCCGCAGGCACCTCGGCGCTTGCTTTCGGCCCGGAACCCTGGCCGGCCTTCGTGGCG
Organism: Roseomonas sp. HF4; assembly: GCF_005222755.1. GTDB lineage: Bacteria > Pseudomonadota > Alphaproteobacteria > Acetobacterales > Acetobacteraceae > Neoroseomonas. The sequence continues at coordinate 26,693 of NZ_STGD01000017.1, read as the reverse complement.
CAACTCGGCAGCATCACCGGGCGCTACCTGGCGAACGCCACGCCGGTGCTGCCGAAGATCCAGTCCGTCCACGCCTTCCTGGTTCATATGACCGGATCGCCAGGCTTGGCCGTGATCGGCCATGGCGCCGTCGCCCTGGCCGTCGCCGCGGTGGTGCTGCGGATCTGGCTCCGGCGCCCCGAGGGCCCGGAGGAGGCTCGGGCGGCGGCGCTCATCGCGGGCGCCTTCCTCGTCACGCCCTATGTCTGGACCTATGACATGCCGGCCCTCGGCGTCGCCGCGCTGTTCCTGGTCCGGGCGGGGCTGCGCGACGGCTTTCTGTCCGGAGAACGAGCATTGCTTCTCGTCGCGGTGCTGCTGCCTGCCGTGATCGTGGCGAACGACGTCTCGCTGCACGGCCCTGCGGCGTGCCTCGTGGTGCTGGGCCTCGCCTGGCGGCGGGACCGCGCCTGGCGGCGTGCGGCGGCGTTCAGCCCGGCGCCGAGCGCGACTGCGTCCTGAGGCAAAGGATGCGCGGCCGCGCGGGCGTCGGCTGCCGGCCGCGGATGCGCAGTTGCACTTCCGGCACGGCAACGACCGGCCGCAGGTTCGGTGCCTGGCCGCCCAGCAGCAGCACCGCCCCGCGGCCAGAGGCACAGAGCCCCGCCATGGCCGGGCCGGGCAGGGGGATGATTCCTGGCGCCGGGCCCGGCACGAAGCCCTGGCCGGTCAGCGCCGCCATCACCCGCTGGTGATAGATCAGGCCCCGTTCCGGAGTTGCGGAATGATAGCGCGCGGTGGCCTGCGCCCAGTCCCCGGTCTGCGCGTGCAGGGACTTCAGGAAGCGCACCGCATAGGCGACATTCGCCGCCGGGTCGAAGCCGGCCTCCACGCTCGGGAAGGCGCCGGCATGGTGCAGCAGGTTCACCTGCATGCAGCCGATGTCGATGGAGCGCACGCCGCGCCCCTGCAGCGCCAGCACCTCCGAGACCGCCTCGGCGCGGGAGCCCGCATAGCGGCCCTCCCCGGCGGCATTGTAGGACCAGGGCCAGGGCTGGACGCCGCCGCCCGGGGCACGGCGGCCGGTCTCGACCCGCGCGATGGCGCCGAGCAGCCCGGGCGGCAGGCCGGATCCGGATTCGGCGGCGGCGATGGCGGCGGCGCAGGCCGCCCAGGGGTCATCCGCGGCGGCCTGCGGCGCGGCAGGCAGCGCATGGGGGGGCCGGGCGGCAGCCGGACGCCGTGCGGCAGGTGCCGCCGCTGCGCTGCGGGCCGCGACGGGCACGGGCCGCGCGCCCTGCGGCGCAGCCTCGGTCCGGCGGGGCGTATTGGCCTCGGCGGGCAGGGCCATCAGGGGCAGGAGCAGGCCGAGCAGCCTCAGGGCCGGGCGGAGGACCTTCACCATCGGCGCGGTCATGGACCCAGGCGCCGCGCCGGGTCAAGCACGCCAGGGTTGAACTTGTCCGGCTGCGGATCAGAAGTGATCCGCCCGCAGCACCGTGCAGTCGGACAGCGTCACGATCGCCGGGCGGGCGCCGAGCAGGTCGCGCTGCGCGGCCAGGACGCGCGCCGCCACCTCCTCCGAGGCGATGCAGAGGATCAGCACGTTGTCGTCGACGCCACCCGGGTCTCCGGCGCGGCGGATGCCCTGGTGGCCGCGCCCGGCCAGCACCGGCAGGACCGTCCAGCCCGTGGCGCCCAGGCGGTCGAGCAGGTCCGTGACCGCCTCCGCGCGTACGGCCTCGACCACGATCTCAATGCGCTTGCGCCCGTGCATGCCTGTCACGCCCCGCCCGAGGCCGCCCGCGCCGCCCAGAGCCAGAGGGGGATGCCGGCCAGGATGTTGAACGGAAACGTCACCGCGAGCGAGAGGGTCACGTAGATCCCCGCATCAGCCGCTGGCAGCGCCATGCGCATCGCCGCCGGCACCGCGATGTACGACGCCGAGGCGCCGAGCACCGCCATCAGCCCGACCCCGCCCAGCGACAGCCCCGCCAGCAGCCCGGCGCCGAGCCCCGCCGCGCCGCCCAGCAGCGGCATCACGATGGCGAAGCCGACCAGCCGCCGGTCGAGCCCCCGCCCGCGGTCGCGCAGGCGCCGCGCGGCCGTCAGCCCCATCTCGAGCAGGAACAGGCAGAGCGCACCGGGAAACAGCGCGCCGATGAAGGGGCCGAGCTGCCGCTCCGCGCCCGCGCCGCCGAGCCAGCCGATCGCGAAGGCGCCCAGCAGCAGCACGACCGAGCCGTTCAGCAGCACCTCATGCGCCAGTTCCCTGGGCCCGCCCGAGGTCGCCTCGCCGCCGCGCCGCGCCAGCAGCAGCGCGGTGAGGATGGCCGGGGTTTCCATCGCGGCCAGCACGGCGGGCATGAAGCCCTCATAAGCGATGCCCGCCGCGTCGAGCTGCCCCGCCGCCGCCGCGAAGGTCACCACGCTGACCGAGCCGTAATGTGCCGAGACCGCCGCCGCCGTCGCGCGGTCGAGCCCGGTGCCGGCCCGCAGCAGGGCGTAGGCCGGCACCGGCATCAGCGCCGAGAGCCCGATGCCGAGCGCCAGCGCCGGCAGCATCGCCGCTGCCGCGCCCGGCTGCGCCACCGCGATGCCGCCCTTCAGTCCGATCGCCATCATCAGGTAGAGCGACAGCGCCTTGGCCAGCGCGTCCGGCACCGCAAGGTCCGAGCGCAGCGCCGCCGCGGCGAAGCCGAGGGCGAAGAACAGCACGGGCGGCGGCAGGAGCTCGGCGAAGGACATCGGCGCGCGCATGTGGACCGGCGCGCCGCGCGCGTCTAGGGGCGCCATGGACAATCCCGCCGGGCGTTGCGAGGCTGCCGCCAACAAAGCCTTCCGGAGGATAACGCCCATGCCCTTCACCCTGTCCCGCCGCGCGCTGCTGGCGGCGGCGCCACTCGCCGTGCCGGGCCTGGCCCGTGCGCAGGCCGCCTGGAAGCCGACGCGCCCCGTGACCATGGTCGTGCCCTTCGGCGCGGGGTCGGGCACCGACACCGTCAGCCGCCTCCTCGCCTCGCTGCTCGAACAGGAGTGGGGCAGCCAGGTGGTGGTCGAGAACAAGCCGGGCGCCAACGGCGCCATCGCGGCCATCGCCACCGCCCGCGCCGCGCCTGACGGGCATACCGTGATGATCACGACCAACAGCCCGCATGGTGCGACGCCCGCGCTGATGCGCCGGCCGACCTATGACGCGGTCGCCGACTTCACGCCGATCTGCCGCATGGGCACCTACATCTTCGCCTTCGTGGTGGGGGAGCAGGTGCCGGTCCGCTCCATGGCGGAATTCCTGGCGCTGGCGAAGGCGCAGCCGGGGCAGCTCACGCTCGCCTCGGGCAACACCACGGGCGTGGTAGGCGCGGCCATGCTCAACCGCATCGGCGGTGTGGACGTCACGCACGTGCCCTACCGGTCGAGCCCGCCGGCCATGACCGACCTGATCGCCGGTCGCATCACCTGCATGTTCGCCGACATCGCCTCCTCCCGCGGGTTCCTGAACGAGGGGAAGATGCGCCCGCTCGGCATCACCTCCGCCCGGCGGACGCCGCTGTTCCCGGACTGGCCGCCGCTGGCCGAGGTCGGGCTGCCGGGATTCGAGCTGCTGTCCTGGATGGGCGCCGTCGGCCCCGCCCGCATGCCCGAGGAGATGACGGGCGCCTGGAACGCCGCCATCCGCAAGGTGTGGGAACGCCCGGCAACGGCGGAGCGCCTCGGCACCTTCGGGATCGAGCGCGTGACCTCGACGCCCGCCGAGTTCGGCGCCTTCATCCGCGACCAGATCGCGTTCTGGGGCGAGCAGGCGCGGGCGGCGGGGATCGAGCCGCAATAGGCTGCCCCGCCTTCGCCCCCGGCATGCATGCCGGCCATGACGGAATGCGTGGCTGGCTGCTTGTCGTGACAACGGGGTGACACCATACCCTCAAGGCGCGCGCAACAAGGGGGAAGGCCGCGCCCAACACCCTGAGGGGACACGCATGACCATCTTCGCCTGCACGCAGACCGCGGCCCTGGCCCGCACCCTGGCCGACCTGGCCGATGGCGGCCTGTCGGATCGCATCCGCCTTGAACAAGCGGCCCGCGTCGTCGTCACCGCGCGGCGCGCCGCCCGGCTGGCCGAGGGCGGCGCGCTGGCGCTGCCCTCCGCCGCCGACCCGGCGGTGCAGGCCGTGACCGAGATCGCCCGCCACTGGGACGACACCACCGTCACCGCCTTCGAATACGCCGAGGCACTGCCCGAGGCGGCTCTCGATCGACTGCTGCGCGCGGCGCCGACCTGGGCCGCCGCCTTCGCCGCGGCGCCCGCCCGCCTCGCCGCCTGAAAATCCCTGAATGCACCCGGCGCGCTCGCGCCGGGTGTGCCGCGGTGGCATCCGCGCTATACCCGGCGCTTCCGAACGCAAGGGGTAGCGCAATGGCCGGCAGCATGGGTGCGCGAAGCAGGACGGGCAACGGGCCGCGGCGCGTCCTGCTGCTCACCGGCGCATCCCGCGGTATCGGCCACGCCACGGTGAAGCGGTTTTCCGCCGCCGGATGGCGCGTGATCACGGTCTCCCGCCAGCCCTTCCCGGAGCAATGCCCGTGGGAGATGGGCCCCGAGGACCACATCCAGCTCGACCTGACCGACCCGGGCGCGACGGAAGCGGCGGTCGAGGAAATCAAGGCGCGGCTGGTGCCCGATGGCGGGCGGCTCGATGCCCTCGTGAACAATGCGGCGATCTCGCCGAAAGGGCCTGGCGGCGCGCGGCTCGGCTCGCTGGAGATGGACCTCGAGGGCTGGCTCAAGGTCTTCCGGGTGAATTTCTTCGCGCCCGTCATGCTGGCGCGCGGGCTGGTCGAGCCGCTCCAGAAGGCGAAGGGGTCGGTCGTCAACGTCACATCGATCGCCGGCAGCCGCGTGCATCCCTTCGCGGGCGTCGCCTATTCCACGTCCAAGTCCGCGCTGGCCGGGCTGACCCGGGAAATGGCGAGCGACTTCGCGCCGCTGGGCATCCGGGTGAACGCGATCTCCCCCGGGGAGATCGACACCTCCATCCTCTCGCCGGGCACCGAGAAGATCGTGCAGGAGCAGATCCCGATGCGCCGCCTCGGCCGGCCGGAGGAGGTGGCGCAGGCGATCTACTTCCTCTGCACCGAGGCATCGTCCTACGTGAACGGCGCCGAGATCCACATCAACGGCGGGCAGCATGTGTGATGCCCTCGGACGGCGGGCGCGGCCCATCCGGGCCGCTTGCCTTCGCGCCACGCACTGTCGCGCCGGCGGGATCTGACCGCCTGGCCGCGGTCGCGCTTCGCGCTCGCGGATCGCGGCGGGCCGCGCTCCGGAATGGGCGAGGCGCGATCGGCAGGGTTCGGCGGGTAGGGTAGGGCACATGTCCGACCAGCCGCGGGGCGTCGCCTCGCTCCGGATGCTGCTGCCCTTCCTGCGGCCCTACCTGCCGCGCGCGGGCGGCGCTGTCGTCGCGCTGCTGGCGGCGGCGGGGCTCACGCTCGCTGTCGGGCAGGGGCTGCGGCACATCATCGACGACGGCTTCGCCGGCGGCCCCGCCGCGCTGAACCAGGCGGCGATCGTGATGGGCACGATCATCGCCGCACTCGGCGTCGCGACCTCGGCCCGCTACTACCTCGTCACATGGCTCGGTGAGCGCGTGGCCGCCGACCTTCGCCGCGCCGTCTTCGACCACCTGACGCGCCTCGATGCCCGCTTCTACGAAACGGCGCGCACGGGCGACCTGATGTCGCGCCTGACGGCGGATGTCGCGCTGCTGCAGGCGCTGATCGGCTCGGCCGTCTCGATGGGGCTGCGCAACGCGCTGACGGGCAGCGGCGCCTTTGTCATGCTGGTGCTGACCAGTGCCAAGCTCGCCGCGCTCATGGCCGTGGTGGTGCCGGTCATCCTGCTGCCCATGGTGGTGTTCGGGCGGCGGGAACGCCGCCTGTCGAAGCTGGCGCAGGAACGCGTGGCCGACCTCGCGGCCACCGCCGAGGAAGCCATCAACGGCATGCGCACCGTGCAGGCCTTCACGCACGAAGCGGCCGAGCGCGCGCGCTACGGCCGCGAATCCGAGGGTTCCGTGCAGGCGGCGCTGAAGCGCGTCGCCAACCGCAGCGTGCTGATCCTGAGCGTGATCCTGCTCGGCTTCGGCGCCATCACCTTCGCGCTCTGGGTCGGCGGGCAGGACGTGATCGCCGGGCGCATGAGCGGCGGCGACCTCACGGCCTTCGTCTTCTACGCCGTGCTGCTCGCGAGCGCGGGGGCGACGGTCTCGGAACTCTGGGGCGAGATACAGCGCGCCGCCGCCGCGGCCGACCGGCTGGCCGAGGTGCTGGCCGTGACCCCCGGCATCGCGCCCCCCGCGGCGCCGCTGGCCCTGCCGGCGCCCGAGGGCCGTGTCGCCTTTCGCGCCGTCACCTTCCGATATCCGTCGCGCCCCGGGACGGCGGCGCTCGACGGTTTCAGCCTCGAAGTCGCGCCGGGGGAGACCGTCGCGCTGGTCGGCCCGTCCGGCGCGGGCAAGACCACCGTGCTGGCGCTGATGCTGCGCTTCTACGACCCGCAGCAGGGCGTGATCCTGCTGGATGGCGTCGACACCGCGCGCCTGGCGCCCGAGGCCGTGCGCGGCCGCATCGGCCTGGTGCCGCAGGACCCCGTGATCTTCAGCGCGAGCGTCGCCGAGAACATCCGCTACGGCCGCCCCGACGCGACCGAGGCGGAAGTGCGCGCCGCCGCCGAGGCGGCGTCGGCCGCCGGCTTCATCGCCGCGCTGCCGGAGGGCTTCGCGACGCATCTCGGCGCGCGCGGCGTCACGCTTTCGGGCGGGCAGCGCCAGCGCATCGCGATCGCCCGCGCCATCCTGCGCGACGCGCCGGTGCTGCTGCTCGACGAGGCGACGAGCGCGCTGGATGCCGAGAGCGAGCACGCCGTGCAGCAGGCGCTGGCGAGGCTGTCGAAGGGGCGCACGACGATCGTGGTGGCGCACCGGCTGGCCACCGTGCGGGCCGCCGACCGCATAGTTGTGATGGAGGCCGGGCGGATCGCGGCGACCGGCACGCATGAGGCGCTGCTGGCCGAGGGCGGGCTCTATGCGCGGCTGGCGGCGCTGCAGTTCACGGACGCCTGAAGCGCAGGGCTGCGCCTAAAGCCCTTCGGGATTCCCCGGCAGCAGGTTGAAGCGCGTCGGTGTCATCGCGCCGGACATCTCGATCGCCACCAGCGATTCACCAAGCCGGAAATAGGCGAAGCAGTTCTGCCGGCCGGCATCGATCCTGTCCCAGCTCGTGCAGATCTCGTCGCCGTTGATGGCGATGCGGCCGCGGTCCGTCGCGCGCTGGCCGTTGGTGCCGACGATGCGCAGGCGTTGCTCCCCGTCGGCGGCCACATGCATCAGCAGGCGCGCGCCGTTGGGCAGGCTTCGGTCCAGGGTATTGCCGAACACAGCCTGACGGAATTCGGGTCCGGTCAGCCGCGTGCCGCCGACCACCGTCGGCTCCGGCCGCGCCGGCGCGACGGCAGCGGGTTCCGGCGTTGCCGCGCAACCGGCCGCCAGCAGCAGCAGAAGCCCCGGCAGGGCCCGGAACCTGGTGGTCATACGGATCTCCTCTCTCGTGCTGCCCGCATCACCGGGCGCCGCGGCTCGTGGATGTGATGGTGCCCTGCGACGCCCCGACGGGCGGGCGGATCGGGCGCGCGACCTCGTCCCAGAGGCGGACGGGGCCGGCGGTCGTGCGCGGCGTCGGCAGGCTGTGCGGCATCCTGCCGCCGCGCTGGTTGCCGAGGTCGACCGGGTCGAGCGGTTGCAGCGCCTCGAAGCCGCCGACGCGCGCGACGGCCGCCGCGTCGAACTCCTGCCCCCGCGCCCCCGTGGCGAGGCCCGCCAGGAGCAGGAGCGCGGCGCCGGCGGCGCGGAGCGCCTTCACCGGCCCCTCCCGATCCGCGCGCCGAGCGCGTCGTCGATCACGCGCCGCGTCGCGGCGGCGTCGAGCAGCCGGGCCATGCCGGCGATGTCCACCTGGAAGGCGGCGCTGCGCTGCACGACCTGGCCGTCGCGGCTGTTCTGCACCAGGCTCGTGATGCCGCCGTCGAGCACCGTGCTGATGCGCGTGCCGCCGCCGTTGAAGATGCCCTCCGAGACGATCGGCCCGGTGCCCGCCTGGACGCTGCGGACGACGCCGCCCTCGACGATCTGCACCTGCGGCGCCCCGGGGCCGAGTTCGGTCAGCGGCAGGGTCATGCGCTGCACCGGAACGCCGGCCAGGCGCGTCTCGATGTCGAAGCCGAAGGCGACGCTGATCCCGCCCGGCATGGCGAAGCCGGCCCGCATGCCGCCCAGTTCGTCGCGGGGGAGCGGCGCGGCCGCGAGCGCAAGTCGCGGCCCCTCGGCGATGTCGGCGTGCGGCGTGGCTTCCGCGTCGGGGTGCGGAACGGCCGCGAGATCCTGCGGCGGCATCGCGTCCCGGCCGGCCCGCGGCACCGCCGCGACCTCGACGCCGAGCGCGCTGGCATAGGTTTCGAGCATGTCGCGCCCCGCGCCTGTCTCGGCGGCTCCGGCGAAGGGCGCCGCGATCGCGGTCGCCGCGATCGCGCCGATGAAGGTGGTGATCTGTCGGGCCATGAGACGAGCTCCTCCCGTGTCAGAAAAAGCGTTGTGGCAGGAAACCGCGCGTGTCCGGCACGCCGGAATAGAGCACCAGCGGCGCCGGCATGCCGAGGCCGACGAGGGTGCGGTCCATCTGGTCCCGCACCAGGACGCCTGGCGCCCGCGAGCGGATGCCCCAGTCCTCGGCCAGGCTGTAGCCGGCGCGCCCGAGGTCGGGTCGGTCGAGGATGACGAAGAGCACCCCGTTCCAGGATTCCTCGAAGCGTACGCGCGGCATGGTGCGCGTGCCGAGGTTGGGGTCGCCGATCAGCACGCGGTCCCCGGTGATGCCGCGCAGCACCACGAAGTGCCGGTAGCCGTTGTTGTCGATCAGCACGATGGCCGGCACGCCCACTTCGGCGAAGCGCTCCAGCGGCATGCGGTAGCCGTTCGAGCGGATGCCGCGCCGCGCGAGATACCGCTGCATGTCGAGCAGCGAGAAGCCGAGGGTGCGGATGCGCTCCGCATCGCCCTCGGCGACCATGTCCTGCAGCACGGCCTCCTCGGTGGTCGGCAGGCGGTAGTGGTGCGTGAGAAGCGTCGCGAGCGCGGCCGAGCCGCAGGAATAGTCGAAGCGCTGCCGGATGGTGCGGGCGAAGCGGCGCGATCGGATGTCGCGCACCGGCACCAACAGGCTCGGCCCGCCGGTGTCGAAATCCGGCACCGGCATCGCGGCGGCGCCCGGGGCCGGCGGCGCGCGCGTGCCTTCCGTCCCGTCCGCGGCGCAGGCCGCAAGCAGGGCGGAGAGCAGGATCGGCGTCAGCGCACGGCGCATGGGCTGGCCTCAGCGCATGTTGACGGTGACGGTCGTCGCGGACTGCAGGATCGTGTTGTTGCCCGTGTTCTGGAAGACCGTCGTGATGCCGGCATTCCCGTTCAGGGAGCCGGAGATCATGTTGCTGCCGGTCGCGCTGTTCGCGCCGACATGGGTGTCGCGGAGCAGCGCCTGGTTGGCGGCCTCGATGTCGAGGCCGGCGCGGCCCGAGGTGCCCGCCAGTTCCTGCACGCCGATCGGCTCGAGCCCCGCGAGCGGATCGCTGGCCGTTGCGGGCAGCGCAACCGCGGCGCCGAACACCAATGCTGTGGCGATGATCCTCATTCTGCGTCCCTCCTCTGGTGAAGTCGGATAGAGGTCGTGCCGGCAGCACGGGGGCTGCCGGCACGGTCAGGACGGATCAGCGGTTGTAGACGGCGCCGATCGCCACGGCGTTCTGCGCCAGGCTGTTCGCGCCGGCGTTCTGGTTCACCTGCGCGATGCCGGTCATCCCGTTGAAGGAACCGGTCATCGAGACGCCGGCCGACCCGCTGTGCGCGCTGGCGTGGTTGCCGACCACGCCACCGATGTTCGCCGCCGCGGCGATGGTGGTGGACAGGTCGTTCGCCGCGCATTCGCAGAACTCGACGGCCGAGAGCGCGGCCGCGTTCTGCTGCAGGCTGTTGGCGCCGACGTTCTGGTTCACGTTCGCGAGGCCGGTGAAGCGGCCGAACGAGCCGTCGATCCGGCCGCGCGCGGTGTGGTCGTAGTCGTCCGACCAGTTGCCCGAGCCGGTGACCACGCCGACATTGGCCGAGATGGCCCAGGCGTCGCGCGTCTGGCGGCGGGTCCCCTCGATGTTGTCGGCATAGGCGATGGCGGTCGCGTTCTGCTGCAGGCTGTTCGCGCCGGCGTTCTGGTTCACCTGCGCGACGCCCGTGGCGCCACCGAAGGAGTCGGTCAGCGAGGCGGTCGCGCTCGTGCCGCCGCTGCCGTAGCGGTAGGAGCCGTTCTGGCTCCGGTTGCCGATGACGGCGCCGGCATTCACCGCCACGGCGTTGGCGTCGCCGTCGCCGTACTTGAAGCCGGCCTCGCAGTCGCAGCCCTCCACATAGGCCACGGCGACCGCGTTCTGCTGCGCGGAATTCGCGCCCGCATTCTGGTTGACGTTGAACACGCCGCGCGCGCCGCCGCCGAAGCTGCGGGTCATGCGCACGCTGTTGGCCTGGCGGTAGCCCGTGGTCGATTCGTTGCCCGCCGTCTCGCCGAGGTTCACGCCGAGCGCCGCGGCGTAGTGATCCATCACGGTCGTGCGGTAGCGGCTGTAGCCGTCGTCGCTGGCCATCGCTGCGCCGCCGAAGACGACCACGCCGGCCGTCGCCAGAAGAAGTGCTCGCATGTCTCTCTCCTCGTTCCGTGTTGTCACGGCCCGACGCGAGGTGCGCCGAGCTTGCGCCATGCGGAGCGGCAGTAAGGCGGGACCTGCGGCGATGCGTGCCGCGCGATGGTCGTCCCTTGTCCAACCTTCTCCTTCGCGCAGGAGAGAGGACAGCAACCTGCGTGCCAGCCATGCGGGCCGCAGCGCTACAGGCGGCATGTCCAGGGAATCCAGGCGCTGCGGAGACGTGCCGCAGGTGCGGCCGCACCGTGCCGGCGCGTCACGCTGCGCGTGTCGCGACGTAAACCTTAACGCGCGGTTAACAGCGTGGATCGGCGGTTGGGCGACAGCGCCGGATGCGGATCGCGAAGGCCGCGCGCGACGGCGCGGCCGCATGGCGCGGCCGCACCCCGTTCGCCGCGTCGGCGCTTCGGGTCAGATCAGGTTGAACCGCACCGGCACGCGCAGGATCAGCCGCGCATCGGGCGCGCCCTCGGTCACGCCGATGCCGACGCCGAGGTTGACGCTCACGGCTTCCGAGGCGCGATAGGACAGGCCGAAGTTGAAGGTCCCAATGTCGGTCGAGGATCCCGCGATGCTCTGTCCCTCCTGGCTCGAGCGGAACACGAAGATGTGCTCGTAGCCGAGGCTGATCGAGGTGCGTTCGTTCAGCGCGAAGCCGACGCCGAAATTGAGCCCGATTCCGTCGCCGGGGTCGAGGTTGAGCCGCCGCGACGGCCCGCCCGCCGGGTCCTGCACGTCGACGTCGCGCGCGATGTTCCAGATGTAGCGCAGCCCGCCGAAGAACACCGCCGGGTCCGACGCCCAGGCGACGGTGATGCCGGGTTCGACCGACCAGAAGCCGGTGCCGGTCGGCAGCTCGCGCTCCAGGCCGCGCAGGAAGCCGCCCTGGATGTCGTTCACCGTATAGATCGGCACCTCGAAGGGGCTGCGCCCGGTGTCGGACTTCACGCGCAGGTTCGCGATGAAGATCGGCCAGTCCGCGAGCCCGGCGTTGATCTGGTAGGACGCGCCGAACTCGATGTCCCCGAGCCCGTCGCCGCTCGGGTCGATCACGATCGGCTGGGCCGTGATGTCGGACGGGCCGGTCTCGATCGTGTCGTTGCGGAACACGTAGGGGATGCGCGTGTTGATCTCGAAGCGGTCCGTCACGCCGTAGCGGAGCGTGACCGCGGCCGTCGCGGCGCGCCGCGTGGACCGGCGGATGTCGACGCTGCCGAAGGTGATGCCGGGTACGATCGAGAAGCCGTTCACCGTCGCCTGGATGTTCTCGCCATAGAGGTATTCGAGGGTAGGCTCGACCGAGAGCGCGCCGCGCGGCGTCAGCACACCGCCGACGCGTGCCAGCGTCGGGTCGGTGCCGAGCACGCGCTGTTCCTCGCGCCGGGCGACCTGGGCGGCCTCGGCGGCGGTGGAGGGACCGCGCGGCGCCTCGGCTGGCTGCGTCCCGGCAGGCGCCGGCACCACGACCGGCGCGGCGGCCGGGGCGCGCTGCGCCGCCGCCGTCCTGCGCGACGGCGGAGCGCCCACCGCGCCCCGCAGCGTCTCGATCTCGCGCGATTGCGCCTGGATCAGGCGCTCCTGGCGCGCGAGGCGGTCGGACTGCTCGCGCAGTTGCTGCTGCTGGCGTTCGAGCGCCGCGCGGAAGGCGCGCAGCTCCTCCGCGCTGACGCCCTGCGCGAAGGCGCCGCCCGATGGTATTGCGCCGGCCAGCAGGGCCAGAGCGACGTAACCAGCCTTCGTCTTGCCTGACATTGATGAGCCCCTTCCGCCCAGGCCGGGCCGTCGTGGCAGGTCGAGGCATCCCGACCCCTCAGCGGTCCAGCGCGATGTCGTTGCGTGCGAGCATGCGATAGAAGGTGACGCGCGAAACACCGACGGCGCGCGACGCCGCGGCCACGCAGTGCCCGTTCGCCGCCAGCGCGGCGACGACGAGACTGCGTTCCTCCGCGGATCCGGGGCGTGGGCGGATCGGCGCCGCGCCGGACCGGACCGGGGCGGGCGCCGCGGTCTCGGCGCCCGGCATGGGCGCGAGCGACAGATCGGCGGGCGTGATCGGTCCACCGTCGCCCATGACGACCGCGCGGCGGATCACGGCGATGAGCTGCCGCACGTTGCCCGGCCAGGCATAGGCGCGGATCGTCGTGCGCGCCTCCGGCGTGAAGCCGGGGGGCGACCTGCCGCATTCGGCCGCGACGCGACGCAGGAAGATGGTGGCCAGCAGCTCGAGGTCGTCGCCCCGCGCGCGCAGCGGCGGCATCTCGAGCGTCAGGACCGCGAGCCGGTAGAAAAGGTCCTCCCGGAAGCGCCGTTCGGCCACGGCGTCGGACAGCGGCACATGTGTCGCGGCCACGATCCGCGCATCGACCGGCACGGGCTGCCGCGCGCCCACGCGCAGCACCTGGCCGTCCTGCAGGAAGCGAAGGAGATGTCCCTGGATCTCGAGCGGCAGGTCGCCGATCTCATCGAGGAACAGCGTGCCGCGGTGCGCGAGTTCGAGATGCCCGATGCGCCGCTCCACGGCCCCGGTGAAGGCGCCCTTCTCGTGGCCGAAGAGCTCGCTGCTGACAAGGCTCGGCGGCAGCGCCGCGCAGTTGATGGCGACGAAGGGCCCGCCCGCGCGTCCGGACCGCTCGTGGATCGCGCGCGCCGCGAGTTCCTTGCCCGTGCCGCTTTCCCCGGTGATCAGGACGGGGGATTCGACCCGCGCGTAGCGCCGGAGCCGGTCGAAGACCTCGAGCATCGGTGGGCTCGACCCGATCATGAAGTTGTCGTCGCCGACCGGCTCGGCCTCCGAGGGCGCAAGGGAGGCGGGCAGGGCGGCGGCATCGGCGCCCCGGACATCCGCAAGCGCGACGGCCAGCTTCCGGCGTGTCGCCGGATCGCGCGCCGCGGCGTCCAGCAGCAACTGGGCGGCCCGGCGGCGCGGGAGGGATTCGAGCACGCGGAGGTCGAACGCCGCCATGTCCGCGATCCCGCCTGTCAGGCTGGCGGCCTGATCTCTCTTGAGCACAGCGGCCTCCCTGGAGCGTCTGAAGGCGTCTGGCCGCGCCGGGCGAGCCCCCGATCGGGCCTGAACGTGGAAACACTTTAATAAATGAAAGAATAACACGACGAACAAAGATGTCTCAAACGAAAAGCCCTTTTTATTGATGCAGATCACATTGCGGGCGTCGCTACCTTACATAGTGTCAAATAATTGAAATTCTCGTATTTGGTTCGCTGAATTCACGATCGTGTGAGCGTGAGCATTTGAGCCGTGGCGGGCGCGGCGCGGAGGGAGGCGCGTCGGAAGCCTCGGCGCGGACCCCCGCGCCGGCCAATCCGATGCCTCTGCGTCGCGCTGCCGTGAACGGCGCGCCGGCGGGCGCGAAGTCAGCGGTCGAGCACCGACTCGTGCATCCAGCCGGCGGCGCGGTCCTCGCCCACCTGCAGCCAGCCGCCATCCGCCTCGGCGAAGACGTTGAGCGCCGTTCCGGGCGGCAGGACGCGGAGCACCGGCGCGTCCAGCCCCGGGTCCCGGCGGAGGTTCGCCCGGCTGCGGCGGCTCGTGATCACCTGGCGAAGCGCGCCCGGCGCCGCGCGTGCTCCCCCAACCGGCGCCGGGCGCGCGGCCGGGCCGACGGGGCGTGTTGCCTCGGACCCCGTCCAGCGATGCACATCCGACCAGAAATCGGCCGGGCCGGGGCGGAGCGGCTCGGCCGCGCCCTGCGCGAACGCCGTCCCCGGCATGCAGGGCGCGAGGCCGAGCGCCAGCGCGCACAGGATCCGTGCCGCTGGACGGTATGGCGCCCGAGGGCGCCGGCAAGGCGATCGCTCCGGCATCGTCGTTCCTCCTGCCGCCATGCGGGCCGGCCCCGGGCGGGATGGCGACCGCGCGGCGCGCGGAATGCGGCGCACGGGATGCAGCCTTCCTTGCCCGTCCGGCAGCTCCGCACGGGGCGCGCCTACCAGCAGCCTTGCCGCCGCGTCCAGCCCCGGCGCCGCCTGCGGCGCGCGCCGGCCGCTTCGACCTTTGGACGGTCCGGGCGTTCTGGTAGCCTGACAGAACGAATCAACACGGCGTCGGAGACCTTCGCTCTGTCCATGTCCATGACTACCCCCTCGGCCGAAGCGCCTTCCGTCGCCTTGCGGGACCTCATTCTCCGAAAGCTGACCTACACGCTTGGCAAGCCGCCATCCGAGGCGCGCGACCGGGACTGGTTCATGGCGACGGCGCTCGCGGTGCGGGACAAGGTCGTCGAGCGCTTCCTCGCGCAGATGCACGACCGCCGCGGCGCCGGGGGCAAGACGGTCTACTACCTGTCGCTCGAGTTCCTGATCGGGCGCGTGCTGCGCGAGAACGTCTCCAATCTCGGGCTCGAGGACGACCTCCGGGAGGCGCTCGCCAGCCTCGGCCTCACGCTCGACCAGGCGCGGCTCCCCGAGCCTGACGCCGCGCTCGGCAACGGGGGTCTCGGCCGGCTCGCGGCCTGCTTCCTCGAGAGCATGTCGAGCCTCGGCATCCCGGCCTTCGGCTACGGCATCCGCTACGACCACGGCCTGTTCCGCCAGCTCATCCGCGACGGCTGGCAGCAGGAATACCCCGAGGACTGGCTCGCCTTCGGCAACCCCTGGGAATTCGCGCGGCCCGAGATCCGCCATCGGATCGGCTTCGGCGGCGAGGTGACCAGCGACAACGGCCAGGACGGCCCGGTGCACCACCGCTGGATCCCCGGCGAATGGGTCGACGCCATCGCCTACGACACGCCGGTGGTCGGCTGGCGCGGCCGGCAGGTGAACACGCTGCGGCTCTGGCGGGCCGGCGCGCCGGACCCGATGCGCCTCGACGCCTTCAACCGCGGCGACCACCTCGGCGCGCTCGCGGGCCAGGTCCGGGCCGAGGCGATCTCCAAGATCCTCTACCCGTCCGACGACAGCCCGGCGGGGCAGGAGCTGCGCCTCAGGCAGGAATACTTCTTCACCTCGGCCGCCCTGCAGGACCTGATCCGCCGCCACCTGCGGGAGGAGGCGGACCTCTCGGCGCTGGCCGACCGCGTCGCGATCCAGCTGAACGACACGCATCCCGCGATCGCCATCGCCGAGCTGATGCGCCTGCTGGTGGACGAGCACGGCATCGCCTGGGCCGATGCGTGGCGCATCACCCGTGCGGCCACCTCCTACACCAACCACACCCTGCTGCCGGAGGCGCTGGAATCCTGGCCGGTGCCGCTGATGGAGCGGCTGCTGCCGCGGCACATGCAGATCATCTACCGGATCAACGCCGAGCACCTCGACGCCGTGCGCGCGGCGCATCCGGGCGACGACCGGCTGTTCGCCTCCGTCTCCCTGATCGGGGAGGAGCATGGGCGGCGCGTGCGCATGGGGCAGCTCGCCTTCGTGGGATCGCACCGGGTGAACGGGGTCTCGGCGCTGCACACCACGCTGATGCGCCAGACGGTGTTCCAGGACCTGCACGCGCTGCATCCCGAACGCATCGTCAACAAGACCAACGGCATCTCCTTCCGCCGCTGGCTGATGCAGTGCAACCCGGGCCTGACCGCGCTCATCGTGGACGCGATCGGGCCCCGCGTGCTGGACGAGCCCGATGCGCTCGAAGGGCTGCGCGCGCTGGCCGGCGACGCCGCCTTCCAGGGCCGCTTCGCCGCGGTCAAGCGCGCGAACAAGGAGGCGCTCGCGCTCATGATCCGCGAGCAGGCGGGCGTGCGCGTCGACCCCGCCGCGCTGTTCGACGTGCAGATCAAGCGCATCCACGAATACAAGCGGCAGCTGCTCAACGTGCTGCAGACCATCGCGCTGTACGAGGCGATGCGCGCGCAGCCGATGCGCGAATGGACGCCGGTCGTGAAGATCTTCGCCGGCAAGGCGGCGCCGGGCTATCACCGCGCGAAGCTGATCATCAAGCTCGCCTGCGACGTCGGCCGCGTGATCAACCGCGACCCCGCCGTGCGCGGCCTGCTCAAGGTCGTGTTCGTGCCGAACTACAACGTCTCGGCGGCCGAGGCGATCGTGCCCGCGGCCGACCTGTCGGAGCAGATCTCGACGGCGGGGATGGAAGCGTCCGGCACGGGGAACATGAAGCTCGCGCTGAACGGCGCGCTCACCATCGGCACGCTGGACGGCGCGACCGTCGAGATGGCCGGGCAGATCGGCGCGGAGCACCTGTTCCTCTTTGGCCTGTCGGCCGAGGAGGTGACGGAGCGGCGCGCCGCGGGCTGGCGGGGCGAACAGGCGATCGCCGCCTCCGACAGCCTGGCCGAGGTGCTCGACGCGGTCGGTGGCGGCGTCTTCTCGCCGGACGATCACGGCCGCTACCGCGACCTGGTCGCGGCGATCCGCGCCGAGGACTGGTTCATGGTCGCGGCCGATTTCGACGCCTATGCCGCGGCGCAGGGCCGCGCCGCGGCGCTCTACCGCGACCCCGAGGCCTGGCGCCGGACGGCGGTGATGAACACGGCGGGCATGGGCTGGTTCTCCTCCGACCGCTCGATCGCGGAGTACGCGTCCGGCATCTGGGGCGTGCCGCTGTCATGACCCCCGGGGGCGCCGGACCGACCGGGTTTCCCCGGACGGCCCGGTCCGGGCATGATGGCGCCAGGACCGACAGGTAGGACCGCATGTCACAAGACCGCCCCGCGATCGGCCCGCCCTATGCGCGCCACGCCATGGCCTATGTGCTGGCCGGCGGGCGGGGGTCGCGCCTGATGGAGTTGACCGACCGCCGCGCCAAGCCGGCGGTCTTCTTCGGCGGCAAGTCGCGCATCATCGACTTCGCGCTGTCCAACGCGCTCAATTCCGGCATCCGGCGCATCGCGGTCGCGACGCAATACAAGGCGCACAGCCTGATCCGCCACCTGCAGCGCGGCTGGAACTTCCTGCGCCCCGAACGGCGGGAGACCTTCGACATCCTGCCCGCGAGCCAGCGCGTGGATGAACGTTCCTGGTACCTCGGCACGGCGGACGCGGTGTTCCAGAACCTCGACATCATCGAGGACTACGCGCCGCGCTTCATGGTCGTTCTGGCGGGCGACCACATCTACAAGATGGACTACGAGCAGATGCTGGCCCAGCACGTGGACAGCGGCGCCGACGTCACGGTCGGCTGCTTCACCGTGCCGCGCATGGAGGCGACGGGCTTCGGCGTCATGCACGTGGACGAGGCCGACCGCATCACGGCCTTCGTGGAGAAGCCGGCCGACCCGCCCGGCATTCCGGGGCAGCCCGACATGGCGCTGGCGTCGATGGGCATCTACGTCTTCGACACGCGCTTCCTCGCGGCCGAGCTTCGCCGCGACGCCGAGGACGCCGCGTCGAGCCACGATTTCGGCAAGGACCTCATCCCGCACATCGTCCGCCACGGCCGCGCCGTCGCGCACCGCTTCGAGAACTCCTGCGTCCGGTCCGGCGCCGAGCGCGCGCCCTATTGGCGCGACGTCGGCACGATCGACGCCTATTGGCAGGCGAGCATCGACCTGACCGAGATCGTTCCCGACCTCGACCTCTATGACAACGCCTGGCCGATCTGGACCCATGCCGAGGTGACGCCGCCGGCCAAGTTCGTGCACGACATCGACGGGCGGCGCGGGGAGGCGATCTCCTCCCTCGTCTCGGGCGGCTGCATCGTCTCGGGCGCTCTCGTGCGGCATTCGCTGCTCTCGACGGGGACCCACCTGCATTCCTACGCCGCGCTGGACGGCGCGGTCGTGCTGCCGCAGGTCGATGTCGGGCGCGGCGCGCGGCTGACGAATGTCGTGGTGGACCGCGGCGTGCGCATCCCGCCCGGCCTCGTGGTGGGCGAGGACCCCGAGGCCGACGCGGCGCGCTTCCGCCGCACGGAACAGGGCATCTGCCTCATCACGCAGCCGATGATCGACCGGCTCGCCTGACGCATGGCGCTGCCCGTCCTCGCGGTTGCCTCCGAGGCCTATCCGCTCGTCAAGACCGGCGGGCTCGCGGATGCCGTCGGCGCGCTGCCGGCGGCGCTGGCGGCGCACGGCGTCGCGGTCCGCACGCTGCTCCCGGGCTACCGGGAGGTGATGCGCGTGCTCGACCGGCCGCGGGTCGCGCACGACCTGCCCGCCTTCTTCGGCGCCCAGGCGCGGGTGCTCGCGGCGACGCATCGCGGCCTCGACCTGCTGGTGCTGGACGCGCCGCATCTGTTCGACCGCGCGGGCGGCCCGTATCTGGCGCCGGGCGGCGCCGAATGGCGCGACAACGGGCTGCGCTTCGCCGCACTCGGCCGCGCGGCGGCGACGATGGCGACGGCGCTGGGCGTCGGCGCGGTGCATGCGCATGACTGGCAGGCGGGGCTCGCGCCGGCCTACCTGCGATTCGCGCCGCGGCGCATCCCCAGCCTCTTCACCATCCACAACATGGCGTTCCAGGGGCGCTTCCCGGCCACGCTGTTTCCCGCGCTGGGCCTGCCGCCGGAGGCCTTCGCGCGCGACGGCCTCGAATACCATGGCGGCGTCGGCTTCCTGAAGTCCGGGCTCTGGTTCGCCGATGCCATCAACACCGTCTCGCCATCCTATGCGGAGGAGATCCTGACGCAGGACGGCGGCATGGGACTCGAGGGCCTGCTGCGCGGCCGCGCGGGCGACCTGCATGGCATCCTGAACGGGCTCGACGTGGCGGATTGGGACCCCGCCACGGATGCGCATCTAGCGGCGCGCTTTTCGTCCGCCGATACGGCGCCGCGCGCGGCGAACAAGGCGGCGGTGCAGGCGCGGCTCGGCCTGGCGCCCGACCCGGACGCGCCGCTGTTCGGCTTCATCGGGCGCCTCGCCTGGCAGAAGGGCGCGGACCTGCTGCTCGAGGCGGCGGGCGTGCTGATGGAACAGGGCGCGCAGCTCGCGCTGGTCGGCTCGGGCGATGCGCCGCTCGAGGAAGCCTGCCGGCGCTTCGCGGCCGCGCATCCGGGCCGCGCGGCGGCCTTCATTGGCTTCGACGAAGGGCTCGCGCGCCGCGTCTATGGCGGCATCGACGCGCTGGTGGTGCCGTCGCGCTTCGAGCCCTGCGGGCTCGCGCAGCTCGCGGCGCTGCGCTACGGCGCGCCGCCGGTCGTCGCGCGCACCGGCGGGCTGGCGGACACGGTGATCGACGCGAGCCCCATGGCGCTGGCCGCCGGCTGCGCGACCGGCGTGCAGGTGGCGCCGGGCCGTGCGGATGCCTTGGCGGCGGGGCTGCGCCGCGCACTCGCGCTGTTCCGCGACCGGGAAACCTGGCGGGGCATGCAGGCCCGCGCGATGGCGACCGACGTCTCCTGGGGGCCTTCCGCCGGGCGCTACGCCGCGATCCTGAAGGGGCTCGCCGCCCGGCATGCGTGACGGCGCAGCGGAACCGCTCGGCGTCCACCTGACGGCGGCCGGGGGCGCGCAGGTCGCGATCCCGGCACCGGGCGCGGATGCCGTCGAGTTCTGCCTGTTCGACACCACCGGCACGCGGGAGGTCGCGCGCCATCGCCTGCCGGGCCGCACGGGCGACGTGTTCCACGGCCTGGTGTGCGGCGTGCCCGAGGGCGCCCGCTACGGCCTGCGCGCGCAGGGCGCGGGGCCGCGCTTCGATGCGGCGAAGCTGCTGCTCGACCCCTGGGCGCGGGAGATCGACCGGCCCTTCGCGCTGGACGCGTCGATGTTCGCGCCCGGCGCCGACAGCGCGGCCGCCATGCCGAAGGCGGTGCTGACGCGGCCGCTGCCGCCCGCGCCGCCGCCGCCCGCCGCGTCCGCCGCGCGCGTGATCTACGAGATGCATGTGCGCGGCTTCACGCGCGCCCATCCCGACATTCCCGAGGCGATCCGCGGCACCTTCGCGGCGCTCGGCCACCGGGCCGCCATCGCGCATCTGACGCGCCTTGGCGTCACGCATGTCGAGCTCCTGCCCGCCGCGGCCTGGGTCGATGAGCCGATGCTGCCGCCGCGCGGGCTGTCCAACTACTGGGGCTACAATCCCGTCGGCTGGCTGGCGCCCGACCCGCGGCTCGCCCCCGGCGGCATGGCCGAGGTGCGCGCCGCCGTCGCCGCCCTGGCCGAGGCCGGCATCGGCGTCATTCTCGACGTCGTGCTGAACCATTCGGGGGAGGGCGACGCGGCGGGGCCGACGCTGTCGCTGCGGGGTCTCGGCGACATGGCCTGGTATCGCGGCGCGGAGCGCGCCTACGCGAACGACGCGGGCTGCGGCAATACGCTGGCGCTCGACCGCCACTGGCCGCTCAGGCTCGCCATGGATGCGATGCGGCACTGGGTGGGGCAGGCGGGGCTGGCGGGGCTCAGGCTCGACCTCGCGACCACCCTCGGCCGACGGGACGACGGCTTCGACGCCGATGCGCCGCTGCTGCAGGCGATGCGCCAGGACCCGCTGCTGCGCGACCGCTGGATCATCGCCGAGCCCTGGGACGTGGGCATGGGCGGGCACCGGCTGGGCGCCTTCGCGCCGGGCTGGGGCGAATGGAACGACCGCTTCCGTGACGGCGTGCGGCGCTTCTGGCGCGGCGATGCGGGCAGCCTCGGGGAATTCGCGACGCGCATCGCGGGCTCGCGCGACATCTTCGGCCCGCGCCCGGCGACGGACAGCGTGAACTTCGTGGCCGCGCATGACGGCTTCACCCTGGCCGACCTGGTCAGCCATCACGGCAAGCGCAACGGCGCGAATGGGGAGGACGGGCGCGACGGGGCCGGGGACAACAATTCCTGGAACCACGGCGTCGAGGGCGCGACGGACGACCCGGCGATCCTGGCGCTGCGCGCGGGCGACGTGCGGGCGCTGCTGGCGACGCTGCTCGCCGCGCGCGGCACGCCGATGCTGAACATGGGCGACGAGGCGGGCCGCAGCCAGGACGGCAACAACAATGCCTGGTGCCAGGACAGCGCGTTGTCCTGGTTCGACTGGCAGCATGCGGATGCGGCGCTGCTGGACTTCACGGCGCGGCTGGTGGCCGCGCGGCGCGCGCACCCGGCCCTTCATGGCGCTGCGCCGCTGACCGGCGCCCCCGATGCGGCAGGCGAGGCGGATCTGCGCTGGCTGCGCCTCGACGGTGCGCCGATGACGGATGCGGACTGGACCGACCCTGGCGCGGCGAGTGTCGCGATGCTGCTCCAGGCCGGCGGCGACCGCGTGCTGGTCGTGGTCCATCGCGGCGCGGCCGCGGCGCGGATCGCACTGCCGCCGCCGCGGGCCGGGCATGGCTGGCGCATCCTCGCCGACAGCGGCGACCCCGCGCGCGAGGGCGCCGTCTCGGGCGACATGTCGCTCGCGCCCCGCGCCGTCGCCTGGTTCGTCGAGGCGCCGCGATCGGCCCCCTGACCCTGGCACGCGCGGCGCGCAGCGTGTACGGGATGCCCCGAAGCGGCCGCGCGCCGCGCCCCAGGCACGGAGGATGACCATGACGGACACGACGATCGGCACCGGCGCGGAGGCCGTGCCCGGGCAGGTCATCACCGTGCACTACACGGGCTGGCTGTTCGATGAAGGCGCGCCGGACAACAAGGGGCGGAAGTTCGACAGCTCCCGCGACCGCGGCGACCCCTTCACCTTCGAGCTCGGCGCCGGGCACGTGATCCAGGGCTGGGACAACGGCTTCGCCGGCATGAAGGTCGGCGGCCACCGGACGCTCGTGATCCCGCCCGAGCAGGGCTACGGCGCGCGCGGCGCGGGCGGCGTCATCCCGCCCAATGCGACGCTGGTCTTCGAGGTGGAGCTGCTCGCCGTCGGCTGAGCGGTTTCCATGCCCGGAAGCCGCTCACGCGCCGTTGCGCGCGCATCTTCACGCATGCGGCTGGGTCCAGCCGTATGCGGCCCGCCCTAGGCGCGCCATGGGGCGGCACGGGCTCCTCAAGCTGGCGCCGATCTTCCTCGGCACCGCGATCGTGCCGCTGGACGGCGCGGTGAACGTCGCCTTCCCGTCGATCGCCGCCGCCTTCGGGCTCGAGGTGCCGGCGATCCAGTGGGTCGTGATCTGCTACGTGCTGACCTATGGCAGCCTGATGCTGGCGGTCGGGCGGATCGGTGACATCTTCGGCCACCTGCGCGTGTTCCGGCTGGGGCTGGCGTGGTCGGCGGCGGCCTTCGTGTTCTGCGCGCTGGCGCCGGGCTACGGGGCGCTGCTCGGCGCACGCGTGCTGCAGGGGATCGGCGCCGCGCTCGTCATCGGCTGCGGCCCGGCGCTGGCGGCCAACATGTTCGAGGAATCGCTCCGCACCCGCGCGCTGGCGGCCTATGCGACCGGCTTCGCGGCCGCCGCCGCCGCCGGGCCCCTGATGGGTGGCGTGCTGGTGGGTGCCTTCGGCTGGCAGGGCGTCTATTGGTTCCGGGCCCCGCTCGCGCTGCTGGCGCTGGTGCTGGCGCGGCGCCTGGCGGACCCGCCCGCGGCCCCGGCGCGCGAGCCCTTCGATGCCGCCGGCGCGGCGCTGCTGGTCGCGGCCGTCGCGCTGCTGCTGCTCGCGGTGAACCGGGCGCCGGCGCCGATCGCGCTCGGCCTGTTCGCCGCCGCCGCGGCGTGTTCGCTCGGCTTCGCCTGGCGGAGCGCACGCGCGGCGCGGCCCATCATCGACCTCGGGCTGTTTCGGCGCCCGGGCTTCGCGGCGCTCAACCTTGCGAGCACCATGGTGAGCTTCGCGGCCTTCGCGGTGATGCTGGTCGGGCCCTTCTACCTGGCGCGCATCGCGGGGCTGCCGGCGCTCGGCCTCGGCCTGCTCCTGGCGGCGAGCCATGGCGGCGCGATGGCGGGGGCGGCGCTCGGTGGGCGGGCGGTCGGGCGCTTCGGCGCGCGCGCGGTGGTGCGGGCGGCAGCGGTGCTGACCGCGGCAGGGCTGCTCGGCGTCGCGGGCTGGGGCGTGGGGACGCCGGTCGCGCTGCTCGCCGTGGCGCTGGCGGTGCAGGGCATCGGCACGGGGCTGTTCACGCTGGCCTATACGGACGTCGTGACGGGGACGATGCGACGGGAGGACCGCGGCGTCGCGGGCAGCCTGACCATGCTGACGCGCACCCTGGGCGTGGTGTTGGCGGCCTCGCTGCTGACGCTGCTGTTCGGCGCGACGGAGGCCGCGCTGCTGGGCGCCGGCGCGGCGCCGGACGCGGCCTTCCTCGGCGCCTTCCGCCGGGTGTTCCTGGTGGCGGGCGCACTGCCGCTGCTGGCGCTGCCGCTGCTGCGCGGACGGGGGTGAGGAAGGTCGGGGGAGGGGAACCTCCCCCATACCCTCCTTTGTCGAACCTGAGGCCACGCCTGTCACGAGCCGGGTCGCGGTGGCATCCTCGCGGCCGGGAAAGGCGCCACCGGCCTTGAGCATGGCCATGAGGTGGCCGACGAGTTCGATCTCCGACGGATCATCGGGGTCCTTGCCGGGGCTGATGACCACCTTGTCGATCAGCGCACGTGCTGCCTCCAGCACC
The DNA here is from genome assembly GCF_005222755.1 of Roseomonas sp. HF4. Taxonomy (GTDB): domain Bacteria; phylum Pseudomonadota; class Alphaproteobacteria; order Acetobacterales; family Acetobacteraceae; genus Neoroseomonas. The sequence goes on along the minus strand of NZ_STGD01000017.1, from coordinate 2,542 downwards.
TCCGGCGCGTCGCCGCCCTCGATGGCCTGTCGCAGCGCGGCAACCCGCCTGGTGTCAACGGCGGAGCAAAACCAGGCCAGCGCGGCGGCGTAAAACAAGGCCACTGGCGACATGGCGGCATCAGACTTGGCCGGCCCCCGATCGGGGGCCGGCCAAGTCTGCGGCTGGTTTCCTTGGTGGTCAGTCCTGCAGGATCTCGCCTGTATCCTGGTCGATCTGCTCGTTTGCAGCGGGGTCGGCTGGCGCTGCCTTTGTCGAGGGGCGTCGCCGGGCGGTGGATTGAGCCAGGCGGTAGCTCACGCCGTTCATGGTCAGGATATGGACATGATGGGTGAGCCGGTCGAGCAGGGCGCCGGTGAGGCGTTCCGAGCCGAGCACCGCGGTCCATTCCTCGAACGGCAGGTTCGAGGTGACGATGGTGGAGCCGTGTTCGTAGCGCTGGCTGAACACCTCGAACAGCAGCTCCGCCCCGATCGGCGACAGCGGCACATAGCCAAGCTCGTCGATGATCAGCAGCTTCGCCGCCTGCAGCTCCCGCTGCAACCGCAGCAGGCGCTTCTCGTCACGCGCTTCCATCAGCTGGTGTACCAGCTGAGCCGCCGTGGTGAACACGACGCTGAACCCCCGCTGGCACGCGGCCAGGCCGAGGCCGAGCGCGACGTGGCTCTTGCCGGTGCCGCTGTTGCCGAGCGCGATGATGTTCTCGCGCCGCAGGATGTACTCGCAGCGCGCCAGCTCGAGGACCAGCATCTTGTTGAGGCTGGGGATGGCGGTGAACACGAAGCTGTCCAGGCTCTTGGTCGCCGGGAACCGCGCCTGGCGGATCCGCCGCTCGACCAGGCGCCGTTCGCGGTCGATCAACTCCAGTTCGAGCAGCCGCAGCAGGTAGCGCGGATGATCGACGCCGTCGCGGTGCCCCCCACGACCGTCCACTCGCCGCTTCGCCGGAATGGATCGATCGTCTGGCTGGCGACGTCCGTTCGCGTCATGCGGTAGCGCAGCATCCAGGTGTCGCGACCCTCGCCGAGCACGCAGACCCCGTCCGCTTCGCGGATCGGACCGTTCCAGAAGTTGGCGCCCCGGCACTCGATCCTGCTGGCGATAATCGGGCCGGAAACTGGCGTAAAATCGCCCACCATCGTGACTGTCCGCCATCCGGCATCGGGCATCGGCGACCAAGTCTGCTGGTCGAACCGATAGGTGTGCGTGCCGGTGAACGGCTCGCCTGCGAATGCAGTGGTCGCCAAGATGGCGATCAGAGCGGCAGGAATCGTTCGTTTCATGCGCCGTCCCCTGACATTCGGTGAAGCGTAGCGGTCGTGTTCCTTACCGTGGTGTAGGAGCGCCCTGGTCTCCTGGCGGGTATGAGCCGCGGTCAGTCTGCCACCGCGGGCAGGCTGACATTGGGAGCATCGCTGATCGGCGCGAGCGTCTCAAGGCTCATGTAGCGGCGCTGCACCGCCCATTCGTCGTTCTGCTCGAGGAGAATGGCGCCGACGAGGCGGGTGACGGCGGCCTTGTTGGGAAAGATGCCGACCACGTCGCTGCGGCGCTTGATTTCCCCGTTCACCCGTTCCAGCGGGTTCGTAGAGTGGATCTTGGCGCGGTGCTCCCTGGGGAACGCCATGAACGCCAGCACGTCGTCCTCGGCGGCGTCCATCAGTGCGGCGAGCTTGGGCACCCTGTGGCGGAGCTGGTCCGCGACGGTGCGCCAGTGGCGCTTTGCGCCTTCGGCATCGGCCACGACCAGGCGCTTGATCGCTTCGGCGCGGTTGGTCCCGTGGCGCGCCGAGGCACAGTACGGATTTCGGGCAGGTGAGGTTCGAAGCACCCACGCTGGCGATCCACGTCTTCACCGCCTCGGCGATGAACTCCGGCCCCTGGTCCGAGCGGATGTGCACAGGCGTGCCGTGCGCGAGAAACAGGTCCGCCAGCACGTCGATCACCTCAGACGAGCTCAGCCGGCGCGCCACCCTGATCGCCAGCGCCTCACGCGTGAACTCGTCCACCACGCACAGCATCCGGAACTTCCGCCCCTCCCGGGTCCGGTCCTCAACGAAGCCGTAGGCCCAGACGTGGTTCGGCCGCTCCGGCCGCACGCCAGTTGCGATGGTCGGTGGAACCGTAGTGCGGGTCAGGCTGCTTCGGCGGCGGCAGCACGGTGCGCGTGTCGTGGCGTGCGATGCGGGATGGCAGCATGCTGAGCCTCGCCATCGCGCTCACCCCATCAACGCAAAGCGCCCGGGCCGTGGGCTCCGGGCGCCTGCGGTGCGAGGGCTGCGCTCGTACTCCTTCACCGTGGGAAGACTCTATCGGATGCGGATTCCGCGCCGCTACAGGTAGAATTGTAACAGCGCGAAGCGCATGGCGGGCCCGATCAGTATCGCTACGGTGGAGACTGGTGTCCCGGCGGACGGTCGGGGTGAAGTTGCCCCGGTTCTGTGGACGGTCTGCGGGCAGTGGTCAGTCCTTCATGAGCATCTTCCTTGCTTCGAATTCGATGGGCGAGAGGTAGCCGAGGGACGAATGGCGCCTGGTCGGG
>NZ_STGD01000016.1 GCF_005222755.1 Roseomonas sp. HF4 | reverse complement strand
AGCAGCAGGCCAGCGACGGCGTAGGCTCTGGGACTGCCGCACCCGTAACCCGCGCACCCCGGCAAACATCCACGGGCAGCCCCAGCCCTGTCATCCCGGCGCTGGGTACGCACCCACCGATCGACCATCACGCCCACTGACAGCAGGGTTTCTGGAGGTGTCCAGGTTCGGCGCGTTCCGGGGCGTGGTCAGTCGCGGCGTGTGGCTGCGGCCGCGGGGCGGCAGCCCGTTTGCCGGCACGCCGGAGGGCGATGCGGCCTTCATCAAGTTCGATCTGTCGCTGCGCCGTGGCTGGCGGGGCCTGCATCTCGACCTCCTGAGCGACGTGCGGGCGGCCGAGCGGCTGGCGCGGCAGGTCGCGGCTGAGGTCGGCGTGTCGGCGGTGCGGCGCGACTATGTGCGGCGGCCGGATGGCCTTCCCTTGTGGCGGCGTGGGGCGCGGGAGCCGCTCGGCTGAGCGTCGTCGCGGCGGTCGGGGAATTGCCGGCGTACGACGCGATCATCCTCGGCGTGCCGACGCGGTTCGGGAACATGCCGGCGCAGATGAAGAATGTCCTCGACCGGACGGGGGCCTCTGGGCGAAGGGCGCGCTGATCGGGAAGGTGGGTGCGGTGTTCACCTCGACGGCGTCGCAGCATGGCGGGCAGGAGAGCACGATCCTGTCGACGCACATCGTGCTGCTGCACCACGGGATGGTGATCGCGGGGCTGCCCTATTCCTTCCAGGGCCAGCTTGCGGTGGGCGAGGTGACGGGTGGCTCGCCCGATGGGGCCTCGACCATCGCGGTCGGCGACGGGTCGCGCCAGCCGTCGGGGAACGAGCTGGCCGGGGCGCGCTTCCAGGGCAGGCACGTGGCCGGGATCGCCGCGTGACCTGAGTGACGGTGTCCGGAGGCCTTTCGGCCGCTGGTGGGTCCCGGGCGAAGCCCTGGCCCGGGGCTCCTTCGAGGGGGCGCATCAGCGCCCTCACGAAAACTATACCGTCCGGACGGTTGACGAACCGTCCGGACGGTATAGATGCCACCACATGGACGCCACCACCGCCCCCCCGGATGCCCGCACCCGCATCCTCGATGCCGTCGAGCGCATCGTCCTCGCCAAGGGTGTCTCCGGCCTGACGCTGGATGCCGCGGCGCGGGAGGCCGGGGTGTCGAAGGGCGGGCTGCTCTATCACTTCGCCTCGAAGGAGGCGCTGCTGGCGGCGCTGATGGATCGCCTGGCCGCGTTCATGCAGCGGGAATTCGAGGCCGGCGTCGCGCGCCAGCCCGAGGGGCCGGGCCGTGTCGCCCGCGCCTTCCTCGCCTGGGGCTTCGGGGAGGGCGAGTGCTCCCCGGGCCAGGAGCCGCATGACCGCGCCGCGGCGGTGTTCCTCGCGGCCTTCCACCATGACCCCGCGCTGCTCGACCCGATGCGCCGGGGGCTTGCCGTGATGAAGGCGCGGCTGCTCGACGACGGCATCGGGCATGGCGCCGCGATGGCCGTCCTGACGGCGACGGACGGGTTGTTCATGGCGCATCTGTTCGGGCTGTACCGCCCGACCGAGCAGGATCGCGCGGCGCTGCGCGCGACGCTGGACGCGCTCATCGAAGGGCGCGGCTGATGCGGCGCGGGGCCTGGCTGCTCGCCCTTGGCGCGCTCGTGGCCGCGGCGGGCGGCTACGTCTGGATGCAGCGGGGTGCCGCGGGCAATGCCGAGGCGCCCGTCGCCGCGCAGCCGGCGGCGCCGATCGGCGTCGGCGCGCTCGGGCGGGTCGAGCCGGTCTCGCGCATCCGGCGGCTGACGCAGCCGGGGGGCATGGCGGTCACGCGGCTCGACCGGCTGCTGGTCGACGAAGGGGACCGGGTGGCGGAGGGCCAGTTGCTGGCCGAATTCGCCGATGCCGCCCAGCGCGATGCCGCGGTGGCGCAGGCGCGGGCCGCGCTCGAGGAAGCCGAGGCCGCGCTGGCGAAGACGCGCGCCGCGGGCCGCGCGTCCGAGGTGGCGGCGCAGCGCGCGCGCATCGCGGCGCTGGCGGCGCAGGAGGACTATGCGCAGCGCGAGGCCGGCCGCGCCGAGCGCCTGGTGCCGACCGGCGCCGGCGCGGTCGCGGCGGCGGACCGGGCGCGCGCGGCCGCGGTGCAACTGGCCGCGCAGAAACGCGAGGCGGAGGCGGAGCTGGACACCTTGCTCTCCTCCCGCCCCGAGGACATCGCGCTGGCCGAGGCGCGCGCGGCCGCGGCGCGGGCGGCGCTGCAGCGCGCGGCGGCGGAGGCGGAACTCTCACGCGTGCGGGCCCCCTTCGCCGGCACGGTGCTCCGCGTCATCGCGCGGCCGGGGGACCAGGTGGGATCGGACGGGCTGCTCGAGATCGGTGACCTCAGTCGCATGGTGGTGGTGGCCGATGTCTACGAGACCGACCTGCCGCGCCTGCGCGAGGGCGCGCCGGCCGAGGTCGTGGTCCCGGGGGAGGCCGCGCGCTTCGCGGCCGTGGTGACCGAGATCGGCTGGACGGTGCGGCGCCAGCTGCAGGCGACGACCGACCCCGTGGCGGCGGTGGACAGCCGCACGGTCGAGGTGCGCCTCGCGCTGGAGGAGGCCGGCAGCGCGGCGCTGCGGCGGCGGTCCAACATGCAGGTGCAGGTGGCGATCCGGCCATGAACGTGATGACGAAGGCGGGGCTGCTGCCCTGGGCGCCGGAACGCAACGGGGAGGCCGCGGCCGCACCGCCGCCGCCACGCGCGCGCGGGCCGGGGCTGGCGGCGCGCTTCGGCCTGCCGGCGCGCCTCGCCTGGCGGCAGTTGCGCGCGGAACGCTCACGCCTCGCCTCGGCGATGGCGGGGGTGATGTTCGCGGCCGTGCTGGTCTTCATGCAGCTGGGCTTCCGGTCCGCGCTGTTCGACAGCGCCACCGCGCTGCTCGGTGCCATGCGCGCCGAGATATTCCTGATGCACCCGCTGACAACCGCATCCTTCCGGCCGGAGCCGCTGCCCCGCGTGCGCGCCCACCAGGCGCTGGCGCTGCCGGAAGTGGCGCAGGCGGTGCCGGTCTACCTGGCGCAGGCCAGCTGGCGGAACCCCGAGGACGGATCGCGCCGCGCCATCCAGCTGATCGGCTTCGACGTCGAGGCGCGGGCGATGGAGTTCGAGGGGCTGGGCGACATCGCCTCCGCGCTGCGCCGCGTGGATGCGGTCGGCTTCGACATGCGCTCCCGTCCGGAATTCGGCGACGTCGCGCGCATCCTGGCCGAGCGCGGGCCCTTCGAGGTGCAGGTCGGCAACCGGATGGTGGAGGTGGTGGGCCTCGTCTCGATCGGGCCGTCCTTCGGCGCGGACGGCAACATCGTGACCAGCGAGGTGAATTTCCGCCGCATGGTGCGCGAACGCCTGCCCTCCAACACCGACCTCGTCGCCATCCGGCTGCGGCCCGGGGCGGACGTGGCCGCTGCCAAGGCGCGGCTGCGCGAGATCATGCCGCCCGACGTGGTGGTGCTGACGCAGGCGGAACTCGTGGCGCACGAACGCAACTACTGGGAAACCGCGACACCCATCGGCTTCATCTTCAGCTTTGGCAGCGCCATGGGGCTGATCGTCGGCATGGTGATCGTCTACCAGATCCTGTTCAGCGACATCGCCAACCACCTGCGCGAATACGCGACGCTGAAGGCGATCGGGTATTCCAACGGCTACCTCTCGCGCGTCGTGATGGCCGCCGCGCTGATCCTGGCGGTGATCGGCTTCATCCCGGGCGCGCTGCTGTCGGCCTGGCTCTACAACGTGGTCGGCGGCGCGACCTTCCTGCCGCTCGAGATGACGGCCGAACGTGCCATCATGGTGTTCGGGCTGATCTTCGGGATGTGCGCGGCAGCGGGGCTGCTCGCGATGCGCAAACTGCGCGATGCATCTCCGGCCGATATGTTCTGATGGCTACGCGCGACGCGCGGGGAGGGCGCCGCCCTCCCCGGACCCCACCCTCCAAGGGCCGAAAGGCCCTTGGAACCCCGCACCGGGGCGCGCCGGCATGACCGGTCCCATCCGCATCCGGGGGCTGACCTACGCCTACGGAGAAGGCGAATTGCGCCGGCCGGTGCTGCGCGACGTGGCGCTCGACGTCCATGCCGGGGAGGTGGTGCTGCTGACCGGGCCGTCCGGGTCCGGCAAGACCACGCTGCTGACACTGATCGGCGCGCTGCGCGCCATGCAGGACGGGTCCTGCGTCGTGCTCGGGCGGGAGATGCTGGGCGCGACCGAACGCGACCGCGTGCGCCTGCGCCGGTCGATCGGCTTCATCTTCCAGAACCACAACCTGCTGGGCTTCCTGACGGCGCGGCAGAACGTGGCCATGGCGCTCGAGATCGAGGCGGCGATGCCCGAACGCGAACGGCTGGAGCGCGCGGGCGCGATGCTCGTCGCGGTCGGCCTCGCGGGGCATGAGGACAAGGTGCCGGGCAGGCTGTCCGGCGGGCAGCGGCAGCGGGTCGCGGTCGCGCGCGCGCTCGTGGCCGGGCCGGGCCTGGTGCTGGCGGACGAGCCGACCGCGGCGCTCGACAAGGCATCCGGCGCCGAGGTCGCGCACCTGCTGCGCGACATGGCGAAGTCCCGCGGCACGCCGATCCTGATGGTGACGCACGACCCGCGCATCCTGGACATCGCGGACCGCGTGGTGGCGATGGAGGACGGGCGGATCGTGCAGGCGGAGGCGGCGTAGCGGGGGGGAGAAGGGAACTTCTCCCCCCGGACCCCCCACAACCTTCTTTGTCCTTTGGCGCACACCCCCCACGACCGGCGCCATGTGCCAGAGAAGGGAGGGGATTGGGGGAGGTTCTCCTCCCCCGACCCATCAGTCGCTGTCCTCGAGCCGCGCGATATCCTCGTCCGACAGCCCGAAATGATGCCCGATCTCGTGGATCAGAACGTTGCGCACCAGGCGGAACAGGTCTTCCCCGGTCTCGATCCATTCGAGCAGGATCGGCTCCCGGTAGAGGAAGATGCGGTCCGGGTCGCGCGACACGTCGCCCACGGACTTCGCCGTCAGCGGCACGCCCTGGTAGAGACCGGTCAATTCCCAGGGACTTTCCAGCCCCATCTCGCGCAACGTCTCGTCATCCGCCACGTCCTCGACCAGGATGGCGGTGCCGCGCACCATGTCGCGCAGCGGCTCGGGGATGGCGGCGAGCGCGTGCTCGGCCATCTCGACCAGATCATCGAGGCCGGGCGGGGTCGAGAACCTCATGCCGGCTCCATGCGCGGGCCGGCCGGCCGGCGTCAAGCACGGGAGGGATGGATGCTCGAGAAACTGGACCCGGCGGCCCGCGCGGCCCTCGGCCGCGACCTGCCGGAATGGCGAATGGCCGAAGGCCGCGACGCGATCGCGCGGAGCTTCCATTTCAAGGATTTCAGCGAAGCCTGGGGCTTCATGAGCCGCGTCGCGCTGCTGGCCGAGAAGCACGACCATCATCCGGAATGGTTTAACGTGTGGAACAAGGTGGAGATCACGCTGTCCACCCATGATGCGGGCGGGCTGAGCGCGCGGGATGTGGCGCTGGCGAAGGCGATCGACGGGTTGGTGGCGTAGCGTCGGAGAGGGGCCTGGCCCCTCTCCGGACCTCACCCCACCAAAGGCCGAAGAGCCTTTGGAAGCCAATACTTAATGACACCTGTGCGCGATTGCCGTGTGGAGCGCCTGTTGTGGTGTCTGGCTCTGCGCGGTCTGCTTTGCCCCCGCCTTGCGGCGTGCTCTGCCGGGTCTGTCGTTACGCCGCTTGGAGGTTGACGCTTCGCTTGAGGTTCTAGGCGGTTGCGGTGAAATGGACCTGGGCCATGGCGCGCGAGGCCGCGCCATGGCCCTTGCTGGCCGAGATGATGATCGTCGCGTCCACCGTACCGGTCCTGACCGTGATCGCACGCGCCCTGAGCTGCGTCGTGACGGCGTCGAACAACTGCCGGTCCAGGCCCTGCGCGACGAGGGCGCGGCGGAAGCGCAGAAGGGCGGTGCGCTAGGGCGTGACCTCCTGCGCGGCGAAGCCGCAGAAACGGCGGAAGGTCGCACGGTCCTTCAGCGCCTCGGCCAGCTACTCGTCGAACAGGTCGTTCCAGATCGCCTGCAGCAATGGCTTGAACATCGAGAGCGGCGGCGCACGGGCTCGCCCCTGGCAGAGGGATGAGGGGGCAAGCTGCCCGGCGACAGGCTGCCAGTCGATCAGGGACGACAGGCGCTCCAGCGTCGCTGCGCTGCGGCAGACCGGGTCGACCCTAAGCCGCTCCTGGCCTATCATGGGGGGTGGGAACGCGCTGCTGCATGACTCTGCCCGCCAGAGAATCAGCGATCAGCGCGCACCGCAAGCCAATCGCGCACAGGTCCCCTAGGGGCGGGTCAATCCGTGGCGCAAGGCAACAGCGGCTAAGGCGGCAGGATCGGTCGTGGCGAGATCCTTTGCCCGGTCGATATCCCCGAACATCGCCGACGCGCCGAACCGGTCGGTGATGGAGAGCATCACGCCTCCTCCGGCCCGGAACCGGAACCAGTGGGTGGTGCCGGCCGGAAGGTGCACGAGCGTTCCGGGCGTCGCCATGAAAGTCTCCTCACCGAATCCAAAGTCGAGTTCGCCGCTGATGACGTAGAACGACTCGTCCCACGGATGCGCGTGCGGCGGCGGGCCGCTTCCCTCCGGCCCACGCTGCGCAAAGATCTCATATCCACCTGTTGCCTTGCCTGATGCGAGTAAGGTGATTTCCTCCCCTCGAACGCTCATCGGCTCCGGGTAGTCCTTCGGGAAGATCACAAACGGCTGCGGCTTCAAGAGGATTCTCCCGAGCATTGGGTTTCGAGCTACGTCTGCTTCGAAGTTCGGTAGCGCGTCGGCATCGTGCGCGGCAATCGAATTCAGCGTGCTGGAAGGCCCCAGGGTCAGCGAGCGGGCATTGCATCTGATCCGGCCGCCTCGGACCTCCAGAATTGTGCGCGATGAAGAACTGACTTGCGGGAATCCGCACGCAGGCTGAGCAATGCCCTCGGCCAGATTTTCCCCGCCCCATACCTCAAGCCCGATGCGGGCGCGAGCCACTTCGCCGTTGGTCGGTATGACCCACAGTGACAGGAAGACGCGCCAGGCCCTTGGCAGATTGGGGGGCTCGGGGAGGGCAGGGCCCTCCCCCGTCGCGCCCAGGCCCTACAGCGCCCGCCACCCGATATCCCTGCGGCAGAACCCGCCCTGCCAGTCGATCGCGTCCACCGCCGCATAGGCGGCGTCCCGTGCCTCGGCCAGCGTCGCGCCCGTAGCGGTCACGCCGAGCACCCTTCCGCCCACAGCCACCAGCGCCCCATCCTCCCGCCGCGCCGTCCCCGCGTGGAAGACCTGCACGCCGGGCACCTGGGCCGCGCGTTCCAGGCCGCGGATCTCGCTGCCCTTGGCATAGGCGCCGGGGTAGCCCTGGGCCGCCATCACCACGACCAGCGCATGCACCGGCTCCCAGCGCAGGTCGAAATTCGCCAACTCCCCGTCGCAGGCCGCCAGCAGCGCCGGCAGCAGGTCCGATCGCAGCCGCACCATCAGCGCCTGGCATTCCGGGTCCCCGAAGCGAACGTTGAACTCGATCAGGCGCGGGCCGTCGGCGGTGATCATCAGCCCGGCGAAGAGCACGCCGCGGAAGGGCGTGCCGCGGCGCGCCATCTCGGCCAGCACGGGCGTCACGATGCGGGCCATCGCCGCATCGCGCAGCGCATCGGTGAAGACCGGCGGCGGGGAATAGGCGCCCATGCCGCCGGTGTTCGGCCCCGTGTCGCCATCCCCAACCCGCTTGTGGTCCTGCGCGGCGCCGAGCGGGATCGCGGTCGTGCCGTCGCAGAGCGCGAAGAAGGAGACCTCCTGGCCGACCAGGCATTCCTCGATCAGCACCGTGGCGCCGGCCGCGCCGTGGATGCGGCTTTCCATGATGTCGGCGATGGCGGCCTCGGCCTCCGCGACGGTCGCGGCCACCACCACGCCCTTGCCGGCCGCGAGCCCGTCCGCCTTGACCACGATCGGCGCGCCCTGTGCGCGGATATGGGCCTTCGCGGCCGCGGCGTCCTCGAAGCGGGCCCAGCGCGCGCCGGGTGCGCCGGCGGCGTCGGCGACCTCCCGCGTGAAGGCCTTGCTGGCTTCGAGCCGCGCCGCGGCGGCGGACGGCCCGAAACACTTGATTCCGGCCGCCGCGCAGGCATCCGCGAGCCCGAGCGTCAGCGGCGCCTCCGGCCCGGCCACCACGAGGTCGACCGACTTCTCCCGCGCGAAGGCGACCAGCGCCGCGATGTCCTCGGCGCCGATCGCGACGCACTCCGCGACCTCGGCGATTCCCGCATTGCCCGGCGCGCACCACAACTGCGTCAGCAGCGGCGAGGCCGCGATCGCCCAGCACAGCGCGTGTTCCCGCCCGCCGCCGCCGACCACCAGAACCTTCATGCCCCGCCCCCGTTCCGAAACGGGGGCCGCTTAGCATAGGGTGGGCCGATGGACACGCCCGCGACCAATATCCCCGACTACAGCGTCTCGGACCTGGCCGGCGCCATCCGCCGCACGCTGGAAGGCGCCTTCGGCCGCGTGCGCGTGCGCGGCGAGATCACGGAGATGAAGCGCTACCCCTCCGGCCATACCTACCTGTCGCTGAAGGACGAGGACGCGAAGATCGAGGCGGTGATCTGGAAGACCGCGCTGCGCAACATCGGCACCATGCCCGAGAACGGCGTCGAGATGATCGCGACCGGCCGCATCTCGACCTACGCCGACCGCTCCAAGTACCAGCTGGTGATCGAGCGCCTGGAATATGCCGGGGAAGGCGCGCTGCTCGCGCGGATCGAGGCGCTGCGCAAGCGCCTGCTGGCCGAGGGCCTGTTCGAGGATGCGCGCAAGAAGCCCATCCCGCGCCTGCCCGCCGTGATCGGCGTCGTGACCAGCGAGAAGGGCGCCGTCATCCAGGACATCCGCACCACCATCGCCAGGCGCTTCCCGCGCCGCATCCTGCTCTGGCCCGTGCCGGTGCAGGGGCAGGGGGCGGCGGAGCAGATCGCCGCCGCCATCCGCGGCTTCGACGCGATTCCCGTGGGCAGTCGCGTGCCGCGGCCCGACGTGATCATCGTGGCGCGCGGCGGCGGCAGCCTCGAGGACCTGATGGCCTTCAACGAGGAAGTCGTCCTGCGCGCCGTGGCCGCCTGCTCGATCCCGCTGATCAGCGCGGTCGGGCACGAGACCGACACGACGCTGATCGACTATGCGTCGGACCGCCGCGCGCCAACGCCCACCGCCGCGGCGGAACTGGCGGTGCCGGCGCGGGCCGACATGGCGGCCGCCCTCGCGCAGACCGGCGCCAGGCTGGTGCAGGCGGTCGCCGGCGGGCTGAACCAGGCGCGCCTGCGCCTGCTGCGCGCCGAGCGCGGCCTGCCCGACGTGCCGGCGCGGCTGGCCGCGTCGCGCCAGCGGCTCGACGACGTGGGTGGGCGGTTGCCGCGCGCGCTCACCGGCCTGCTGGGCGCGCGGCGCCAGGCGCTGGCGGGGCTGCGCGTGCCGCACCCGCGGGAGGGCATCCTGGCCCGCCGCGCCGCGGTGCAGGGGCTGGCGCTGCGCCTTGGCGCCGCCTGGGCGCGGCAGCGGGACCGGCGCGGCGCCGCGCCGGCGCTGGCGCGCCTCTCGCCCGCGCCGGTGCTGGCGCTGGTGCGGCAGCGCCGCGCGGTGCTGGACGGGCTCTCGGCACGGCTCGAGAGTGCATCCTACCAATCCGTGCTGGCACGCGGCTTCGCGCTGGTGCGCGACGCGGACGGCCACGCGGTGACGGCGGCGGCCCGAGTGACACCCGGACAGGCATTGCGGCTGGCCTTCGCGGACGGGGAGGTGCGCGTGCAGGCGGACGGCGCGGCACCACGGCGCAAGGCCGGGGCGCAGGGGCAGGGGGAGTTGCTTTGAACGAGACGCTCGACCAGGGAGGGGCGTCGCCCCTCCCCGGACCCCACCCCACCAAAGGCCGAAAGGCCTTTGGAAACCATGAGACTCCATCGGGGGAAGGCGATGCCCTGCCATCGCGTGCCGACCCGGGTTCCGGTGCCCAGAGGCCCTTCGGCCTCTGGCGGGGAGGTCCGGAGGGGCAGCGCCCCTCCGGTATCGCCCGCCGCGCCCTGCTCGCCGCCCCGGCAGTGCTGCTCGTCCGTCCCGCCCGGGCGCTCGACCTGCCCGCCGCTGGGCTGGCGCAGGGCGGCTTCGTGCAGGGCCGCGCGGCACCGGGCACGCGGCTCGCGCTCGATGGCCGCGTCGTGCGCGTGGCGGCGGATGGCGCCTTCGCCTTCGGCTTCGGGCGCGACCACGCGGCGGCCTCCACGCTCGCCGTGACGCATCCCGGCGAACGGCGGGAAGAACGGCGGCTCGCGGTGGCGCGGCGGCAATGGTCGGAACAGCGCATCAGCGGCCTGCCGCCGGCGCAGGTCACGCCCGATGCCGAGACGCTCGCGCGCATCCTGCGGGAACGCGAAAGGCTGGCCACCGCGCGCGCGACCGACAGCGCGCTGGCCGGCTTCGCCGGGGGCTTCGTCGCGCCGGCCTCGGGGCGCATCTCGGGCGTGTTCGGCAGCCGGCGCATCCTGAACGGGCAGCCGCGGCAGCCGCATTACGGGCTCGACTTCGCGGTGCCGACGGGCACGCCGCTCAAGGCCGCGGCGGCAGGGCGGGTGACGCTGGCGGCGTCCTTCCACTTCTTCGGGGACCTCGTCGTGATCGACCACGGCCATGGCGTGAACACGCTCTACGCCCATCTCTCGCGCATCGAGGTGGCGGAGGGACAGATGGTGGGCAGGGGGGACCGTATCGCGCTGTCGGGCGCGACGGGACGCGTCACGGGGCCGCATCTGCATTTCTCGCTGTCCTGGTACCAAGTCTGGCTCGACCCGCAGCCGGTGGTGCTGCCGGCATGAGTTCCTCGATCGCCTGGGACGAACGCTACGCCGGCGGCGACTTCGCCTTCGGGGAGGTGGCGAACGACTTCCTGCGCGGGCAGGGCTTCAGGCTTCGGCCGGGGATGCGCGCGCTGGCGGTCGGCGACGGGGAGGGACGCAACGGCGTCTGGCTTGCGGAACAGGGGCTGGTCGCGACCTCGGTGGACTGGTCGGCGGTCGGGCTGGCCAAGGCGGCGGCGCTGGCGGCGCGGCGCGACGTCGCGCTGGCCACCGTGACGGCGGACGTGGCGCGCTGGGACTGGCCGGTGGCGGGCTTCGACGTCATCGCCTGGATCTTCGTGCATTTGCCGCCGGAGGACCGTGCGCTCGCCTGCGCGGGCGCCATGCGCGCCCTCGCGCCGGGCGGGCTCCTGCTGCTGGAATGCTTCACCCCCGCGCAGGAAGGCCGGCGGAGCGGCGGGCCCAAGGACCCGTCCCTCCTGTGGTCGCGCGCGCTGGTCGAGCGCCACTTCGCGGGGCTCGAGGTGCTGGAACTGCTGGACGGCACGGTGGCGCTGGACGAGGGCCCGCGCCACCAGGGCCTGGCCGAGGTGGTGCGCGCGGTGCTGCGTCGGCCGTCATAGGGCCGGCACCGGGCGCGCGCGGCAGCGAGGCCCGCACCCCGTTTCAGTCCGGGGTCCCGTCCGCGCGGGGGCCGATCAGCATCGGCGCGTACGCCACGAGGAACAGCGCGAAGCCCGCGACCCAGCAGAGCGCCGCGGCGAGCAGCGCCGGCAGCGGGTCGGCCGAGGTCGTCGCGACGAAGCCACGCAGCAGCGCCGCCGCCAGGACCAGCAGGTAGGCCGCCGTCGTCGTCGGCCCGGCGACCAGCGCGCGCCCCGTATGCCCGAGCGTCGCGCGTGTCATCACCGCCAGCACCATCAGCCCGGTCGCGCCCGCGAGTTGCAGGTGCAGCCACGCCGCGGCCCAGGGCAGGCCGGCCAGCAGCGCGACCGCCTTCACGCCGAGCGCCAGCGCGACCAGCCCATAGGCCAGATGGAGCACCCAGAGGATCGGCCAGCGCAGCGTGCGGGCCCCGTGCCAGCGCGACAGGCGGAGCGCCACCAGCAGCGCCGCCGCCGCCGATGCCGTCCCCGCTGCCGCCCCGCCCGGCCATGCGAGATCCAGTGCCGCCACCGCCGCGACCGCGAGGATCGCGCCGCGATCGACGCCCGGCAGCGGGCGCGGCTCGGCCGGCCGGCCCGCGCGGCGCAGCGCGCTCAGCGTAAACGAGGGCACGATGCGCCCGCCGATCAGCACCACCAGCAGCAGCGCCATGTCGGCCATCAGCAACTGCCCGGCCGCCCAGCCGGGCCAGGCGGACCAGCCCGCGGCATCGGTCAGCATCATCGCCTGGCCGGCCCAGAAGCCGAGCACGAGCGCGGGCGGGCCGAACAGGCGGGCGGTCCGCGCCCTGACGAGCGCGGGCAGCATCATCAGCAGCACGCCTGGCAGCGGCGCCAGCGCGAGCGCCGCCGCCCAGGGCAAGGGCACCGGCGAGCCCGGCAGCAGCGCGAGCCGCGCCGCAAGGAAGACGACCGCCAGCACGGCCAACGGCCAGCCCCCATATCCGCGCCGCCCGGTCCAGTTCGGCACCGCCGTCATCAGGAAGCCGATCATCGCGGCGGCGACGAAGCCGCCCAGCAGTTCATGCGCGTGCCAGCGCAGCGGCGGCAGCGGACCTTCGGGCAGCGGCAGACCGGCGAGGGCGAGCGCCCAGAGCCCGACGCCGGCCGGCGCCACGATCCCCGCCATCAGGAAGAACGGCCGGAACCCGTGCGTGAGCAGCGCCATCAGGCGCCCCTCGGGCGGAAGGCGACGCACGCGGAGGGGTCGGTCTCCAGCCGCGGCCCGCCGATCAGGTCGATGCAATACGGGATGGCGGGGAAGACGGCGTCGAGGCATTCGGCGATGGCCGAGGGCTTGCCGGGCAGGTTCACGATCAGGCTGCGGCCGCGCGTGCCGGCCAGTTGCCGCGACAGGATCGCGGTCGGCACGGCGCGGAGCGAGACCGCGCGCATGAGTTCCCCGAAGCCGGGCAGCAGGCGGTCGCAGACGGCCTCCGTCGCCTCCGGCGTCACGTCGCGCGGGGCGGGGCCGGTGCCGCCGGTGGTGACGATCAGCGGGCAGGCCTCGCGGTCGGCGAGGTCCATCAGCGCGGCCTCGATCTGCGGCCGCTCGTCCGGCACCAGGCGCCGCACGGGGCGCCAGCGGGTGGCCAGGATGCGCGCCAGCGCCGCCTCGATCCCGGGGCCGCCCTGATCCGCGTAGATGCCGCGGAAGGCGCGGTCCGAGACGGTGAGGACGCCGACCGGGATCATCGCGCCGCGCGCTCCACGCGGATGCGGGCCAGCGCCTCGGCGGCGTTCGCCTGGCCGAGCGCGGGCGCGGGCGTGACGCCGCCGTCGAGTTGCCGGAACGGGCCCTCGGGGGTCTCGGCCGCCTGCAGCAGCCCCCAGCCGAAATGGAAGTACCAGCCATGCAGGTCGAGCCGCCCGTCGGCCACGCGCTCGGCCACGAAGGGATAGGTCGCGAGGTGGCGGAGGCTTGCCAGCACGGTCGCCTGCTCGGCGCGGCGGGCGACCACGGGGCGCTCGGCATCGGTGACGAGGCCGTCCATCTCGTCGCGCACCTCGCGCGCGACATCGACCCAGTCCGAGACGAATTCGAAGGGCTCCCGGCGGTGGTCGTGCTCGAGCAGGCAGCGCACGCCCGCGCAGAAGGAATGGCCGAGCACGATGACGTGCCGCACGCCGAGCGCCTTGATGCCGAACTCGATGGCCGAGGCGGTGCCGTGCGGGCGATGGTCGGGCCGGTATTCCGGCACCAGCGCCGCGACGTTGCGCACGACGAACAGGTCCCCCGGCCGCGCGCCGCAGATGATGGCGGGATCGGTGCGGCTGTCCGAGCAGGCGATGACCATCACCTCCGGCCGCTGGCCGTCGAGCAGCGTGTCGTACAGGTCGTGGTCCTGCTCGAAATGCTGCCCGCGGAAGCGGTCGAAGCCTTCGACCAGGCGCCGCAGCGCGCCGCCCTCGGCACGGGGGGCGAGGCGAGCCATCTCAGTGTCCGTCCCGGGGCATGGGGTCGTTGCTCATCGGCGCCGCGCGGCCATCTCGCGCGCGATGGCGAGGCAGGCGCTGCCGCTCAGGCTGCGTTGCGCGGCCGGCATCAGCTCCGCCTCCTCGATCGCGAGGCGGCGGCGGTAGTCGGCGGCGAAGCCGAGCGCCGTCTCGGCGAAGTCTGCGCCGGGCCGATGCCCGGTCGCGATGCGCGCGAGCCCGGCGCGCAGCAGCGCCCGCGCCGGCTCGCTTGTCGCATGCGTCCCGGTGAGGCTGCGCGTGATGGCCGCGGCTTCGGGCGGCAGGCGCGGGTAGAGGCTCTCCTCCTCGTCGCGCAGGTGCATCGGCAGTTCGCAGGCGAGCCAGGCCGCGAGCGCGCGCGCCATGGCGACATGCGCGGGCCCCGTGGGGTTGCGCGCCAAGCGCCCGAGATGGCCGAGCAGCGCGCGCTGGCGCGCGTGCTCGGCGGCGAGGAAGCCGAGCGGATCCGACAGCAGGCCCGGATCCACGGCCCCGAACAGCGCCTCCCGCCCTTCCATGGCACACTCCGCGGTCAGTTCACGAGCGGGCCGTCAGCGCGCGCCTCGCCATCGGCGCCAAGGGCGAAGCCCTCGATCGTCGCGCGCGCCGCGAGCACGGCGATGAGCTGGCGCACCGCCGCCTGCCAGGCGGCGCCCGCGAGGTCGCGCATGATCTCGGCACGCGCTTCCTCGAAGGATGGCGCGCGGGGCGGCGTGCGGCGGTGGAGGTGGACCACGTGCATGCCGTAGCGCGTCGGCACCACCACGGGGCAGACCTGGCCGGGCTCGAGGCCGGCCAGCATGGTCTCGAATTCCGGCACGGTGCTGCCGCGCTCGACGCGGCCGAGATGCCCGCCCTGTTCGCGCGAGGGGCAGGCGGAATGGCGGCGCGCGAGGTCGGGCAGCGCGCCGGGGGTGACGAGGATCTCGGCGAGCAGGGCCTCGGCACGTGCGCGCGCGGCCTCGCGCTCGGCGGCGTCCTCGGGGTCGGCGGCGATCAGGACGTGGCTGGCGTCCCAGGCCTCCGGCGTGCCGAAGCGTTCGGGGTGGGCCGCGAGCCAGCGGCGCGCCGCGGCCTCGTCGGTCGCGGGGATGGTGACCTCGCGCGCGAGCAGCGCGTCGATCGCCTCGTCCTCGTTCGCCGTCGCGATGCCGGCCTCGGCGGCGGCGTCGAGCAGCAGGCGCTGGATCACCAGCGCACGAGCGGCGGCGGCCCAGGCCTCGGTTGCGGTCGGCGCAGGGTGGTGCTGCATCTCGGCGGCGACCTCGCGCGCCGTGATGGCGGTGCCGTTCACGAGGATGTCGTGCTCGGGCAGGGCTGGGCCGGCGGCGGACGGGGCGGCCGCGGGCGTTGCGGCCGGTGGCGGGTGGATGTGGACGGCCATGGCGGTCACTCCGCCGCCGGCTGCGCGCCGGGGCGCATGGATTGATCCCCGCGCGCGCCGGGGCGCGCGACCGGTCCCGGCCGCGTGGTGGCGCCGCCGCGCACGCGCACGATCTGCCAGGCGCGGAAGAGGTACCAGACGGGCGCGGAGAAGATGTGCACCAGCCGCGTGAAGGGGGTGACGAGGAACAGCGTCATGCCGAGCACCAGATGTGCGTAGTAGGGAAAGTCGAGCCCGCGGATGAGGTCGGCGGCCCCCGGCTGGAAGGTCACGATCGCCTGGCTCCAGGCCGACAGCGCCAGCATGACGGACCCGTCGCGGTGGCCGAGCGAGAAGGGCAGCGTGATAAGCCCGAGGCAGAGCTGAACCCAGAGCAGCAGCAGGATGAAGGTGTCGGCATAGGTCGAGGTGCGGCGGATGCGTTCGTCCATCAGGCGCCGATGCACCAGCAGCGAGAGGCCGACGAAGCAGACCGCGCCGGCGATGCCGCCCGCGATGATGGCGACGCGCTGCTTGGTGGCCGGGTCGATCAGCCACGCATAGGCCCAGTGCGGCGTCAGCAGCCCGACGAAGTGGCCCATGAACAGGAACAGGATGCCGAAGTGGAAGAGGTTGCTGCCCCAGCGCAGCTGCTTCGCCCGCAGCATCTGCGAGGAGCCCGACCGCCACGTGTACTGGTCGCGGTCGAAGCGGATGAGCGAGCCGATCACGAACACGCCCATGCAGATGTACGGGTAGATCCCGAACAGGAAGCCGTGCAGATAGTCGGTGAAGGCGTTCCAGATGGCGAACATGTCCGCTCTCCTGTCAGCGGGCGGTGGCGGAAGGGCCGCGGAAATGCCGCAGCCGCTGGATCATGGCGGCGACCTTGGCGCGGGCGCCGTCCTTGTCCGGGTCGGATTCCGGGCCGAAGACGACGGGCTCCGCCTCGTAGGCCGCGTCCAGCTCCGCGAATTCCTCGGCGTCGGTGCGCTCCTGCTCGGCGGTCGGCTTCTGCGCGGGGCGTTCGCCGATCTCGGCCAGCGTCGCGGCGAGGATGACCGCGTAGAGCCGCGCCTCCGCGCTGCCGCGGCCGAGGATGCGCGCATGCAGCGCATCGAGGATGGGCGCGCACTGCGCGAGCAGGTTGCGCGCGACCTCCTCCGGCGCCACGGCGCAGAATTCGAGGAACAGCGGCAGGAAGTCCGGCAGTTCGCGCGCGTCGAGCGCGTAGCCGGCCTGCTCGTAGACCTGCGCCAGCTCGATCATGGCGGGGCCGCGGTTGCGGGTGTCGCCATGGACGTGTTCGAACAGGTGCAGCGAGGTGCCGCGGCCGCGGTCGAAGAGGCGCACATACTCCTCCTCCCGGTCGAGGCCGTCGCCCTGCGCCAGGCGGCGCGGCAGGCGGAGCAGGCGCGCCACCAGGCCAGGCTGGAAGCCCGCGCCTGGGATGGCGGCGGCGATGTCGGGCAGGTCCGCGCGCAGCGCCTGATCCGGGTAGCGCAGCAGGCGGGAGAGGATGGCGAGGCGCTTGTTCATTCCGCGGACTCCTTGCGCGCCTCGGCGGCTTCGCGGATATGCGTCGGCGCCATGCGCCCGGCCGAGGGGCCGGAGGCGCTGAACAGGTTGCCGACCGTGCGCCCGTCGTAGCAGCCCTGGCCGAAGGAGAAGCCGCAGGACGACTTCAGGTCGAAGGCGTTCTCCGCGTATTCGCGGTGCGTGGTCGGGATGACGTAGCGGTCTTCGTAGTTCGCGATGGCGAGCGTCTGGTACATGTCGTCCACCTGCGCCTTCGTCAGGCCGACCTTGGCGAGGATCTCCGCGTCGTCGCGGTTCTCGACCGTGCGGGCGCGCATGTGCATGCGCATCGCCATCAGGCGCTGCAGCGCCAGCACCACCGGCGCCTCGGCCCCCGCGGTCAGCAGGTTGGCCAGGTACTTCACCGGGATGCGCAGGCTCTCGATGTCCGGCAGGCCGTTCTTCCAGCCGACATGGCCGGCCTCCACCGCGGACTGCACGGGGGAGAGCGGAGGGACGTACCAGACCATCGGCAGCGTGCGGTATTCGGGGTGCAGCGGGAAGGCGATCTGCCAGTCGATGCACATCTTGTAGGTCGGGCTGGCGCGCGCGGCGTCGAGCCAGGCTTCCGGCACGCCGTTGGCGCGCGCCTGCGCGATCACGGCAGGGTCATTGGGGTCGAGGAAGATCTCGAGCTGCTTGCGGTAGAGCTGCTGCTCGTTCTCGGTGGAGGCGGCTTCCTCGATGCGGTCGGCGTCATACAGCAGCACGCCGAGGTAGCGGATGCGCCCGACGCAGGTCTCGGAACACACCGTCGGCTCGCCCGCCTCGATGCGCGGGTAGCAGAAGATGCACTTCTCGGCCTTACCGGACTGCCAGTTGTAGTAGATTTTCTTGTACGGGCAGGCGGAGACGCACATGCGCCAGCCGCGGCACTTCTCCTGGTCGATCAGGACGATGCCGTCCTCCTCCCGCTTGTAGATGCTGCCCGACGGGCAGGAGGCGACGCAGGCCGGGTTGAGGCAGTGCTCGCACAACCGCGGCAGGTAGAACATGAAAGTCTTCTCGAACTGCCCGTACATCTCCTTCTGGATGCCGTCGAAGTTGCGGTCCTTGGAGCGCTTGCGGAATTCCGTGCCCAGGATCTCCTCCCAGTTCGGGCCCCACTTGATCTCCATGCGCTCGCCGGTGATGAGCGAGACCGGCCGCGCGACCGGCATGGTCTGGGATTCCGGCGCGGTCTGGAGGTGCGTGTAGTCGAAGGTGAAGGGCTCGTAGTAGTCGTCGATCTCGGGCAGGTTCGGGTTGGCGAAGATGTTCGCCAGGATGCGCCACTTGGCGCCGATGCGCGGCTGGATCTTCCCGCTGCGCTTGCGCGTCCAGCCGCCCTTCCACTTGTCCTGGTTCTCCCAGTCCTTTGGATAGCCGATGCCGGGCTTGGTCTCGACGTTGTTGAACCAGGCGTATTCGACGCCCTCCCGGCTGGTCCAGACCTGCTTGCAGGTAACCGAGCAGGTGTGGCAGCCGATGCACTTGTCGAGGTTGAGCACCATCGCGATCTGAGCGCGGATCTTCATGGCCGTTACTCCGCCGCCTTGAGGTCTGATGCCTGGGGTGTCACGCGCGGACCATCCATCCAGTCGACATTCGCCATCTTGCGAACGATGACGAACTCGTCGCGGTTGGTGCCGATCGTGCCGTAGTAGTTGAAGCCGTAGGCGAGCTGCGCGTAGCCGCCGATCATGTGCGTGGGCTTCACCGTGGCGCGCGTGACGGAGTTGTGGATGCCGCCGCGGGCATGCGTGATCTCGCTGCCCGGCACGTTCACGATCTTCTCCTGCGCGTGGTACATCATGATCATGCCCTTGGGTACGCGCTGGGAGACGACGGCGCGCGCGCACAGCGCGCCGTTCACGTTGAAGGCCTCGACCCAGTCATTGTCCTCGATGCCCATGGTCGTGGCGTCGGTCTCGCTCAGCCATACGATGGGGCCCCCGCGCGAGAGCGTGAGCATCAGCAGGTTGTCCGTGTAGACGCTGTGGATGCCCCATTTCTGGTGCGGCGTGATGAAGTTGAGCGCGACCTCGGTATTGCCGTTCGGCTTCACGCCGTGCATCGGGCCGTGCGCGCGCAGATCCACCGGCGGGCGGTAGAGGCACAGCGCCTCCCCGAAGGCGAGCATCCAGGGGTGGTCCTGGTAGAGCTGCTGTCGCCCCGTCAGCGTGCGCCAGGGGATGAGTTCGTGCACGTTGGTGTAGCCGGCGTTGTAGCAGACCTCCTCGCTCTCGAGCCCCGACCAGATCGGGGAGGAGATGATCTTGCGCGGCTGCGCCTGCACGTCGCGGAAGCGAATCGCCTCATGCTCCTTCGACTTGGCCAGGTGCGTGTGGTCGCGGCCGGTGAACTTGCCTAGCGACTCCCAGGCCTTGACCGCGACATGGCCGTTGGTCTCGGGGGCGAGGTGCATCAGCGTCTCGCAGGCGTCGATGTCGGTTTCCATCTTCGCGAGCTTGCCGTCCACGCCGGGCACCTCGACCGTGCCATTCAGGTGACGGAGGAACTCGACCTCGTGCTCGGTCTTCCAGGCCATGCCCTTGCCGTTGTTGCCGAGCTTCTCCATCAGCGGGCCGAGCGCCGTGAAGCGCGCATGGGTATTGGGGTAGTCGCGCTCGACCACCGTCACCGCCGGCATGGTCTTGCCGGGGATCGGCTCGACCTCGCCCTTCTTCCAGTCGCGCACCAAGTGCGTTTGGCCGAGCTCGGCCGGGCTGTCGTGCATGAGCGGCGTGAGGACGGTGTCCTTCTCGCGCCCCAGGTGCCCGTTCGCGAAGGTCGAGAACCGCTTCGCGATGCCGCGGAAGATCGCCCAGTCGGTGCGGCTCTCCCAGGCCGGGTCCACCGCCGCCGAGAGCGGATGGATGAAGGGATGCATGTCGGAGGTGTTGAGGTCGTGCTTCTCGTACCAGGTGGCCGTGGGCAGCACGATGTCGGAATACATGCAGGTGGTGCTCATGCGGAAGTCGAGCGTCACCAGCAGGTCGAGCTTTCCCTTCGGCGCCTCGTCGTGCCAGGCGGCTTCCTCGGGCTTCGTCATGCCCTGTTCGCCGAGGTCCTTGCCCTGCACGCCGTGCTGCGTACCCAGCAGGTGCTTCAGGAAATACTCGTGCCCCTTGCCCGAGGACCCCAGCAGGTTCGACCGCCACACGAACAGGTTGCGTGGCCAGTTCGCCGGATGATCCGGGTCCTCGCACGACATCTCGAGCGTGCCGGCCTTGAGCGACTGCGCGACATATTGCGGCACGGGCATCCCGGCCGCCTCAGCCTCCGCCGCGATGGACAGGGGATTGCGCGTGAGTTGCGGCGCCGAGGGCAGCCAGCCCATGCGCTCGGCGCGGATGTTGAAGTCGATCAGCGCGCCGGTCATCGGCTTCGGCGCGGTGGGAGAGAGGATGTCGGCCACCTGCACCGTCTCGTAGCGCCACTGGTCGGTGTGGGCGTACCAGAAGGACGTGGAATTCTGCTGCCGCGGCGGCCGCGCCCAGTCGGTCGCGAAGGCCACCGGGATCCAGCCCGATTGCGGGCGCAGCTTCTCCTGCCCCACGTAATGCGCCCAGCCGCCGCCCGACTGGCCGACGCAGCCGCACATCACCAGCAGGTTGATGATGCCGCGGTAGTTCATGTCCGAGTGGTACCAGTGGTTCAGCGCCGCCCCGAGGATGACCATGGACTTGCCGCGGGTCTTCTCGGCGTTGTCGGCGAACTCGCGCGCGACGGTGATGATCTGCTGGCGTGGCACGCCGCAGACGGCCTCGGCCCAGGCGGGAGTGTAGGGGGCCATGGCGTCGTAGTTCGCCTCCCCCCTCACACCGTAATTCGCGAGGAACAGGTCATAGACGGTCGCCACGCGCGCCGTGCCGCCGTCCTTCAGCGTCACCTCGGTCACGGGCACCTGGTGCGCGACGGTGTCGCCGAGGCTGGTCGGGTTGAAGAACGCCGGCGCGCCATCGCCGAAATAGGGGAAGGTGACTTCCGCCGTCGCACCGCCGGCGAGCGACAGGCGCGGCGTGATCTCCTCCCCAGTCGCGGCGTCGCGGCCCTCGAGGTTCCACTTGCCCTGCTCGCCCCAGCGGAAGCCGATCGACCCCGTCGGCACATAGGGTGCGCCGGTCGCGTCGTTGACCGCGACGGTCTTCCAGTCGGGATTGTTGGCCTGGCCGGCATCGTCCGCGAGGTCGCTGGCGCGCAGCTGGCGGTCGGGCACCAGGCGGCCATCGCGCTCGGTCAGCAGGACCAGCATCGGCATGTCGGAATAGCGGCGGCAATAGTCGAGGAAGTAGTCGCCGCGCCCCTTCGCGTGCCATTCGCTCAGGATCACATGGCCCATCGCCAGCGCCAGCGCGGCATCCGTTCCTTGCTTGGGATGCAGCCAGAGGTCTGCGAATTTCGACGCTTCCGAATAATCCGGCGTGACGGTCACCACCTTGGTGCCGCGGTAGCGGGCTTCCGCCATGAAGTGCGCGTCGGGCGTGCGTGTCTGCGGCACGTTCGAGCCCCACATCATGATGAAGCCCGAATTGTACCAGTCGGCCGATTCCGGCACGTCCGTCTGCTCGCCCCAGGTCTGCGGGCTGGACGGGGGCAGGTCGCAATACCAGTCGTAGAACGACATGCAGACGCCGCCGATCAGCGAGAGATACCGGCTGCCCGCGGCGTAGCTCACCATCGACATCGCCGGGATGGGCGAGAAGCCGATCACGCGGTCCGGCCCGTGCTGCTTCACGGTGTGGACATTGGCGGCGGCGATGATCTCCTCCGCCTCCTCCCACGTCGCGCGCACGAAGCCGCCCTGGCCGCGCAGCTGCTGGTATTCGCGCCGCTTCGCGGGGTCGTCCTGGATCGACTTCCAGGCCGTCACGGGATCGGCGTATTGCGCGCGCGCCTCGCGCCACAGACGCAGCAGGCGCTTCCTGATCATCGGGTACTTCACCCGGTTCGCGCTATACAGGTACCAGGAATAGGACGCACCGCGGGAACAGCCGCGCGGCTCGTGGTTCGGCAGGCCGGGGCGCGTGCGCGGGTAGTCGGTCTGCTGCGTCTCCCAGGTCACGATCCCGCCCTTGACGTAGATCTTCCAGGAGCACGACCCGGTGCAGTTGGCGCCGTGGGTGGAGCGCACGATCTTGTCGTGCGCCCAGCGGGACCGGTAGGCGTCCTCCCAGGCACGGCTTTCGGTCGTGGTCTCGCCGTGGCCGTTGCTGAAGGTGCCCGCGTACTTCTTGAAGTAGGTCAGGCGATCGAGGAAGTGGCTCATCGTCTTGTGTCCTTCCCGGTCAGGCGGTGGCGGAGGGCGCGCTCGCGCGGCCCCGCTCGATGTCGTGGAGCAGGCCGCCGCGGCGCGTGTAGACGGCCCAGGTGACGGCGATGCAGATCACGTAGAAGCCGAGGAACCCCCAGAGCGCCGCGACCGGGCTGCCGGTCATGGCGATCGAGGTCCCGTAGCTCTTCGGGATGAAGAAGGCGCCATAGGCGGCGATCGCGGAGGTGAAGCCGATGATCGCGGCGCTTTCCTTGTCGGCCTGCGCGCGGCGCGCCTGCGCGTCGGCGCCGGGCATCAGTCGGCCCATCTCCTTGCCCATGATCGCGGGGATCATCTGGAAGGTGGAGGCGTTGCCCACGCCGGTCGCGAAGAACAGCACCATGAAGCTCACGAAGAAGCCCATGAAGGCGCCCGGCTGGTCCTTGATGCCGATGAAGTGGATGACGCCGTAGACGCCGGCTGCCATCAGGATGAACACCCAGAAGGTGACCCGGCCGCCGCCCCACTTGTCCGACACCCAGCCCGTCAGGGACCGCGACACCGCGCCCACCAGCGGGCCGAGGAACACCAGCTGCAGCGCGTCCACGCTTGGGAACTGGGTCCGGGTCAGCAGCGGGAAGCCCGCCGAGTAGCCGATGAAGGACCCGAAGGTGCCGGTGTAGAGGAAGCACATGATCCAGTTGTGCTTGCGCTGGAAGATCACCGCCTGGTCGGCGAAGGACGCCTTCATGCTGGCGATGTCGTCCATCTTGAACCAGGCCGCGAAGGCCGCTGCCGCGATGAAGGGCACCCAGATGAAGCCGGCGTTCTGCAGCCAGAGCGCCGATCCGCCCTGCACCGCCTGCGGGTCGCCGCCGATGGCGCCGAAGACGCCCGCGGTGATGATCAGCGGCACCACGAACTGCACGACGCTGACGCCGAGGTTGCCGAGCCCCGCGTTGAGCGCGAGCGCGTTCCCCTTCTCCCGCTTCGGGAAGAAGAAGGAGATGTTGGCCATGGAGGAGGCGAAGTTGCCGCCGCCGAAGCCACACAGCAGCGCCAGCGCGAGGAACACCCAGTAGGGCGTCGCCGGGTTCTGCACCGCGAAGCCGATGCCGAGCGCCGGGACCATGAGCGACCAGGTGGACAGCGTGGTCCAGAGCCGCCCGCCGAAGATCGGCGGCATGAAGGAATAGAAGATGCGGAGCGTGGCGCCCGAGAGGCCCGGCAGCGCGGCCAGCCAGAACAGCTGCCCGGTGTCGAAGCGGAAGCCCACGGCCGGCAGCTTCGCCACCACGACCGACCACACCATCCAGACCGCGAAGGCGAGCAGCAGGCAGGGGATGGAGACCCAGAGGTTGCGCCTGGCGATGGCGCGGCCCTTCTCCTGCCAGAAGACTGGGTCCTCGGGCCGCCAGTCGGCGATACCGCGGCCGGCCAGCGCGCCCTTCTGGGCGGGCCCGTGGATCGGCTGCATCTCGGGCAGTTCGGGCAGGGCCTCGAGCGCGGCGCCGGCGGCCTCGCGCTCCATCCGCAGGATGGCGAGGTGCATCCAGACCAGCGCGACGGCGCTGATGGCGAACAGCAGCATGAAGCAGGATTGCCGGACGCCCGTGAGGTCGTTCAGCAGCCCGAAGAGGATCGGCAGGACGAAACCGCCGAGGCCGCCGATCAGGCCGACGATGCCGCCGACCGAACCGACGCGGTTCGGGTAGTAGACCGGGATGTGTTTGTAGACCGCCGCCTTGCCCAGGCTCATGAAGAAGCCGAGCACGAAGACCAGCAGGATGAAGGGCACGACGCCGATCGCGAAGTGGAAGGCGATCGGGCCGCGGATGCCCTGCACCACGTAGTCGGTCGGCGGATAGGAAAGCAGGAAGCTCACCACCACCGACACGCCGAGCGTCCAGTACATCACGCGCCGCGCGCCGTACTTGTCGGACAGCAGCCCGCCATAGGCGCGGAAGATGCTCGCCGGGACCGAGTAGGCGGCGCCGATCATGCCGGCCGTGGTGATCGAGAAGCCGTAGGTCTCGATGATGTAGCGCGGCAGCCAGAGCGCCAGCGCCACGAAGGCGCCGAACACGAAGAAGTAGTACAGGCTGAAGCGCCAGACCTGGACGTTCTTCAGCGGCTCCATCATCTGCATGAAGGTCTCGGGCTTCGTGCCGGTGCGGCGACGGGCCTCGAGGTCCGGGTCATCCTTCGTCATGGCGAAGAAGACCACCGCCATGATGAGCAGCGCCGCCGCCCAGATCAGCGCGACCGCCTTCCAGCCCAGCGCCACCATGATCACGGGCGCAAGGAACTTCGTGACCGCGGCGCCCACGTTGCCGGCGCCGAAGATGCCGAGCGCGGTGCCCTGCTTCTCCTTCGGGTACCATTTCGAGACATAGGCGATGCCGACCGCGAAGGACCCGCCGGCGATGCCGATGCCCAGCGCCGCGATCAGGAAGGTCGTGTAGTCGTAGGCGAAGACCAGCAGCGCGGTCGCGACGGCCGATGTGACCATGACGGCGGTGAAGACGATCCGCCCGCCGTACTGGTCGGTCCAGACGCCGAGGAACAGGCGCACCAGGCTGCCCGTCAGGATCGGCGTGCCGACCAGCAGTCCGAACTGGAACTCGGAGAGCCCGAGGTCGCGTTTGATCTGCACGCCGAGGATCGAGAAGATCGTCCAGGCCGCGAAGCAGACGGTGAAGGCGATGGTCGAGAGCCACAGCGCCCGCGACTGCGCGCCGGGATCCGGTGCCGTGATCGATTGAGACATGCCCATCTCCGTCCTGCGTCCGAGGCAGGGGAACCGTGGGCGGGCAGGGCAGCGGCGGGGTTGATCAGGATCAAGCGAGACCGGCGCGGCGGGCCTCAATTCGCCGCGACGCCAAGTACGACAAGGCGGGCGATGACGAAGGTCGGGTCGCGGCCTGATCCAGATCAAGGCATCGCGCCGCGCGACGGGTTTTCCTGCCGTCGATCGCCGGAGAGACTCGATGCCGCACATGTCCCGCGCCGCCCAGCTGGTCGAGCGCTCGCCCTTCTTCCAGGCCGCCGGGCCGGCCGCGATGGCCGACATCCTGCGGCCGAGCTTCACGCAGCTGCTGCCGCGCGGCGCCACGCTGTTCGAGCAGAACGACGAGCCCGACTTCCTGCACATGCTGCTCGAGGGCAGCGTCGGCCTGCAGGCGAGCGTCGAGGATGCCGGGCGGACGATGGTCGAGATATTCGGCGCGGGGGAGGTCTTCCTCGCGCCCGCGGTGGTGCTGCGGCTGCCCTACCTGGCCTCGGCGGTGGCGCTGACCGAGATCCGCGTGCTGATGATCCCGGCCGACGTGTTCCGCGACGGCGTCGCACGGTCCCACGACCTCTGCCGCGCCACGACGCAGCTGCTCTCCCGGCACTGGCGGCTCATGGTGGACCAGGTCGTGGACCTCAAGCTGCGCAGCGCCGAGGATCGCGTGGCACGCTTCGTCGCACGCCGCATCTCGGAGGAAAGCGGCGCCGGCGATGCCGCCCTGCCGGAGTCGCGCATCGCGATCGCGGCCAGGCTCGGCATGACGCCCGAGACCTTGTCGCGCGCGCTGACGGGGCTCGAGAAGAAGGGCCGGCTCAGGCGCGGCGGGGCGGGGGCCACGGTTGCGGACCGCAAGGCGCTGGCGCGGTAGGGCGTTCTCGGCCGCGGCGGGTCGGCCCGCGGCCCCGCCCGGCTACCCGACGGCGGAATCCTGGATGGGTGGCCGGGCGGGGGTGCGGACCGGTGCCGGCCATTCGAAGAATGCCCTGACGCCGCGCCTCAATGCTTGTGCAGCAGCGGCCCGAGCACCGGCTTGAGCGCCGCGCCCACGGTGAGCCCGAGCAGCCCCGCCAGTGCCGCGCCGACCGCCCATTCCACCGCGCCGCCGCCCGCCGCGCGCCCGGCCACGGCCGCGACGTCGTGCACCCAGTGCGGCAGCGCGCCGAGGCCGAAGCCCTCCATGCCGTGCAGGATGATGCCGCCGCCGACCCAGATCATGGCCGCGGTGCCGACCACCGAGAGCACCCTCAGCAGCACCGGCATGGCGCGCACGATCAGCCGGCCCAGCGCCTGGCGCACCGCGCCGCCGCGCGCGGCCATGTGCAGCCCGACATCGTCCATCTTCACGATCAGCGCGACGACGCCGTAGACGGCGGCCGTGATGGCGATGCCGACGACGGCCAGCACCGCCGCCTGCGTCCAGATGCCGACCTCGGGCACGGTCGAGAGCGCGATCGCCATGATCTCGGCCGACAGGATGAAGTCGGTCTTGATCGCCTTGGCGACCGTCTGGCGCTCGAGATGGAGCGCGTCGAGCGGCGGGACCTCGGCCGCCTCGGCGGCGGCGGGCGGGGGAAAGAGCCATTCGAGCACCTTCTCCGCGCCCTCGAAGCAGAGGTAGCAACCGCCCACCACCAGCAGAGGCAGGATCGCCCAGGGCGCGAAGGCCGACAGCAGCAGCGCCGCCGGCAGCAGCACCACCAGCTTGTTGCGCAGCGAGGCCAGCGCGATCTGCCCGATGATCGGCAATTCCCGCGCGGGCGCGAAGCCCACGACGTAGCGGGGCGTCACCGCCGCGTCGTCGATCACGACGCCCGCCGCCTTGGCGCCGGCGCGCCCGGCGGCCAGCGCCACGTCGTCCACGGATGCGGCGGCGACCTTCGCGATGGCCGCGACATCGTCCAGCAGCGCGATCAGCCCGGTCGCCATGGTAGCCTTTCCGGAGGTGTATGGAGGGCGAAGCGTCGCAGATGCCGCGCCCGCGTTCAATCCGCCGCCGTCACGGGCGGCCGTGCGCCGCTCACTCCGCCTTCATCGCCCCGTTGATGAAGCCCGAGACGATCGAGACCACGATCGCCCCGAAGAGCGCCGACCAGAAGCCCGAAACCGTGAAGGCCGGCACCAGCCAGGCGACCAGCGCCAGCATCGCCGCGTTCACCACCAGCAGGAACAGCCCGAAGGTCAGAAGCGTGAGCGGGATCGACAGGAAGACCATGGCCGGGCGCAGCGTCGCATTGACCAGGCCGAGCAGGATCGCGGCCAGGATCAGCGTGCCCATGTCCCGCGCCGCCAGGCCCGGTACGATCGCGACCGCGATCCAGAGCGCGATGGCCGTGACGACAGTGCGCAGGATGAATCCGGCCATTTCCTCGGGTCCCGTCGGGCGGTAAGGGTGGCGGCGCGGCACCCGCCGCGATGCTGCCCCATCCTGCCGGGACACCATGAACTCCGCTACCCTTGCCGGCGTCGGCGCGCTCGCGCTCTGGGCCTTCCTCGCGGTGCTGGCGCGGATGGCGGCCGGCGTGCCGCCGTTGCAACTGACCGCGCTCGGCTTCGCGGTCGGCGGCGCGCTGGCGCTGGCGGTGGTGGCCGCGCGCGGGCGGCTTGGCCTGCTGCGGCAGGGCCCGCGCGCCTGGGCGCATGGCGTGGGCGGGCTGTTCGGCTACCACGCGCTCTATTTCGCGGCGCTGGCGCTGGCGCCGGCCATCGAGGCGAACCTGCTGAACTACCTCTGGCCGCTGCTGATCGTGCTGCTGTCCGGGCCGGTGCTGGGGATGCGGCTCGGGTCACGGCGGCTGGCGGGGGTCGGGCTCGGCTTCGCGGGCTGCGCGGTGCTGGTGGGCGCGGGCGCATCCTTCCCGGCCGGGGCCGCCTGGGGCTTCGCGGCCGCGATCGGCTGCGCGGTGGTCTGGGCGGTCTATTCCGTCACCTCGAAGCGCATGGCGGGCGTGCCGACCGAGGCGGTGGCCGGGTTCTGCGTCGCGACCGCGCTGCTGGCGGGCGCGGCCTCCCTCGTTTTCGAGGCGCCGGTGATGCCCGATGCCGGGCAGTGGGTGGCGGTGGCGCTGCTCGGTGCGGGGCCGCTCGGCGCGGCCTTCTTCCTGTGGGATGCGGGGATGAAGCGGGGCGACCCGCGGCTGCTCGGCACGTTGGCCTATGCGGTGCCGGTGGCCTCGACCCTGTTGCTGGTCGCCGCGGGGGAGGGCGCGCTGGACGCGCGGGTCGGGCTGGCGGCGCTGATGGTCGCGGGCGGCGGGCTGCTGGCGGCGACGGCGCGGGACGGCGGTCGGGGCGATGCCCGGTCGGATGCCGTCGCCTGATCGGCGGCCCGCGCCCCTGAACCCGAGGGTTCCGAGGCAGCGTCCGATCGCGGCACCTGCCTGCCGCGACGGGCGCCCCGACGCCGGGGCGGTTCGCTGCTGCGCAGCCCCGGGTCGCGTCCT
The DNA here is from genome assembly GCF_005222755.1 of Roseomonas sp. HF4. Classification (GTDB taxonomy): domain Bacteria; phylum Pseudomonadota; class Alphaproteobacteria; order Acetobacterales; family Acetobacteraceae; genus Neoroseomonas. The sequence goes on along the minus strand of NZ_STGD01000016.1, from coordinate 85,695 downwards.
TGCTCCACCCGAACGATCACGCTAGCGTTACTAAGATTCCGCAGATGTTCTCCCAGCGGAGGGCGACGCAGCGCGCGACGCCACTTGGCACACTGGTGGCCGTCCCGCAGGACGGCTGGAACCGATCACGGCGATCGAAGAACAAGACCAGGGTTCGGCAGGGAGAAACGTGCATGAGCGACGACCAGGGCGAGACACGCCTGCGCCGCCGGTTGGTGGTGCTTCGGGTGGCGGTGGTCGGGACCGCGGCCACGGCCCTCGGCGGCTGTGTGCTGGTGCCGGCGGCGCCGGTACGACCGGCGCAGGTCCGCACCGGCATCAGCGACGCGGACCCGAGCGACGGCCCCGGCATGGGGCGCGGCGGCGGGCGCCGCACCGGGATCAGCGACGCCGACCCGAGCGACGGGCCGGGCATGGGGCGTGGCGGCGGGCGCCGCAGCGGCATCAACGACGCCGATCCGAGCGACGGGCCGGGCATGGGGCGCGGCTCCGGCGGGCGCCGGACCGGCATCAATGACGCCGACCCGAGCGACGGTCCGGGCCGCGGCCGCGGGCGATAGCTTGGTGCCGGGTTCCGCGCGCGGCGCTTCCGAGCGTCCCGTGCGTGGCTCCGGCGCGTGTTTTCCGCGGGACGGCGACCACGCGGCGGTCAGGGGCCTCGTGTCGGGCTCGAATCCCGTTCGTCGCTGACGATCCGGCCGTCGACCAGGTGGATGCGGCGCGTCGCGCGCTGCGCCAGGTCCGCGTCGTGCGTCACGACCAGCACGGCGCGGCCTTCCTCGGCCGCGAGCTGCGCGAAGATGTCGAAGACCGCGGCCGCGTTCTTCGTGTCGAGGTTGCCGGTCGGCTCGTCCGCCAGCAGCAGCAGGGGATCGTTCGCCAGCGCGCGGGCGATGGCCACGCGCTGGCGCATCCCGCCCGAGAGCTGCTCCGGCAGTTTCTGCGCCGCATCCGCGAGGCCGAGCGCGGCCAGCAGCGACATCGCGCGCGCCTGCGCCGCATCCGGCTTCAGCACGCCGCGGCGGCGGATCGGGATCAGTACGTTGTCGAGCGCGCTGAACTCCGGCAGCAGGAAATGGAACTGGAACACGAAGCCGAGCCGCGCGAGGCGGAGCGCCGCCAGCGCCGGCGGCGGCAGCCGCGCCGTATCCTCCCCCTGCAGCAGCACGCGCCCCGATGTCGGCCGGTCGAGCAGGCCGAGCAGATAGAGCAGCGAGGACTTGCCCGAGCCCGAGGGGCCGGTGATGGCGACGAATTCGCCGCCTTCGACCGACATCGAGATGTCGCTGACCAGCGTGACGCCCTCGGGCAGGCGCTTGGTGACGCCCTCGGCGGCGAGAAGGGTCATGACGGCAGGCGGGGGGGAGAAGGGAACTTCTCCCCCCCGGACCCCCCCTCAACCTTCCTTGGCACCTGGCGCCCCACCCGCCGGGTCCGGCGCCAGGTACCAGGGAAGGGAGGGGGTGTGGGGGAGGTTCTCCTCCCCCGCCCTTCCGTCACGCCGCCCCCCTGACGATCTGCACCGGGTCGAGCCGCGACGCCCGCCGTGCCGGGATGACCGCCGCGATCGCCGCCGAGGCCACCGCGAAGACCGAGGCAACGGCGAAGATCCGCCAGTCGCGCGCCAGCAGGAAGCGGTCGTTGCCGGCCGGCGTCTCGGTGTTGAAGCGGATCTGTGCCAGCCCCTCGATCATGACCTGGCCGATGATGCAGCCGAGGAGGGCGCCGAGCAGCCCCGCGATGATGCCCTGCACCAGGAACAGCCGCTGGATGTCGCCTTCCGTGAAGCCGAGCGACTTCAGGATGGCGATGTCGCGCGTCTTCTCGAACACCACGGTCGAGATGATGTTGTAGATGCCGAAGGCGGCCACCAGCAGGATCGCGCCCGTCACGCTGTACATGATCGCATTCTGGATCACGAACACGGTCAGGATGTTGCGGTTCTGCTCCTCCCAGCTTTCGGTGCGGTCGCCGAAGCGGGCCTCGATCTCGCGCGCCAATGGCTCGGCGCGCGTCACGTCGGCCAGCCGCAGCAGGATCTGGTTGACCACGTTCGGGCGGTCCTGCAGCACCTGGTTGACCTTGAGCAGCGCATAGCCCGCCGACTGGTCGAGGCTGACGAGCCCGGTGTGGAAGATGCCCACGATCTTCATCTGCAGCGAGACACCGCGGGGCGAGACGGCGATCACCGTGTCGCCCATCTCGACGCCCAGGCGCAGCGCGAGGCCCGAGCCGATGATGAGGCCGTTCGCGGCCTGGCGCAGCTCCTCGAGGCTGCCGTGGATCATGTCCTTCTCGAGGTTCGCGACGCGGCGGTAGCGGGCGGGCTCGATGCCGGTGACGGTGATGGTGACGTCGCGCGATCCGTACCGCAGCAGCGCCGGGCCGGTCAGGATGGGCGCGGCCGCCGCGCCCGGGATCGCCTCCAGGATCGCGAGCTTCTCGCCGGCCGAGCGGATGCCGCGGATGCGGTCGCGCGGCTTGACGCCGTTGACCGAGACGGCGCCGTCGGGCAGCGCCAGTTCCGCCGCCTGGGGCAGCGGGCGACGCGTCTCGTCCTTGATGACGATGTGCGGCTGCACGTCGATGACCTGCTGCACGAAGTAGGTCTGGAAGCCGCGCATCAGCGAGGCGATGGCGATGAAGAACGCGACGCCGAGCGCGACACCCAGCACGCTCACCAGCGTCTGGCGCCGGCGGCGGGAGAGCATGCCGCGCGCGATGTCGAGGATCAGCCTCATGGCCTGAGCCGCACCGCCTGGCCGGAGACGAGGCCGGCCGGCGGGTTCAGCACCACCGCCTCGCCGCTGGCCAGGCCACGCAGGATCTCGACGGCGCGGGCGCCCTCGATGCCGGGCTCGACGCGGCGCGCCTCGATCGTCTCGGCGCGGACGACGAAGACGCGGTTGTCGCGAAGTGCCGCGGGCGGGATCAGCACCGCCGCCTCGGCGCGGCGGAGCACGATGTTGGCCTCGACCGTCATGCCGATCAGCAGCGGCGTGTCGTCGGGCAGCGCGAGCCGCACGCGATACGCCTTGCGCGTCGCATCCCCCTTGGGCGTGATCTGCGCGACGGTCGCGGTCAGCACCTGGCCGGGAAAGGCGTCGGCGCGGAGCAGCACCTCCTGGCCCTCGCGGACCTGGGCGATGTCCTCCTCGTCCACCTCCGCGGTGATGCGGAGCGGGCGGGGCTCGCCCACCCAGAACAGGGCGGCGGGGGTGTCGACCACCTCCCCCACCTCGGCGTCGCGGCGGAGCACGACGCCATCGGCCGGTGCGCGCACCACGTAGTCGTCGAGCCGGCGCATCGCGGCATCCGCCACGGCGCGGACGGCGCGGGCCTCGGCCTCGGCGCGGTCGAGCGTGGCGCGGGAGGCGACGTCGCGGGTGACGAGGGTGCGGATGCGGGCCAGTTCCTCCTCGGCGAAGGTGGCGCGGGCGCGGGCTTCCTCGGCGCGGTGGGCGGCTTCGCGGTTGTCGAGGCGCGCCATGGGCTGGCCCTCGGTCACGCGCTGGCCTTCCTCGACAAGAACCTCGGTCAGGCGGGCGCGGATGGCGGGGCCGACCTTGGCCCAGTGCACGGGCTCGACGCTGCCGGTGGCGTAGACGGCGCGCATGGCGGGCCCGGTGGTGGCCATGGCGATGGCGACGGCGGGGGGCAGGGTCCACCAGACCCAGGCGCCGACGGCAGGCAGGGCCAGGAGGAGAAGCAGGAGGACGCGGCGGCGCATGGTCCGGGGTGGGATAGCATGACGGGGGTTTTCATGCGCGGGCACGAAACACTTGGTTGCGGAGCGGGCGCGGGGAAGGTTGCGCGCGGCGCGGCGGGGGGGTAGAGAGCGCCGCCCGGGGCGCGCAGGGGCTGCGCGCCGCGACGGGGCCGGCATAGCTCAGCGGTAGAGCAACTGATTCGTAATCAGTAGGTCCGCGGTTCAAGTCCGCGTGCCGGCACCAGGTCTCACCGAACTTATCCACAGCCTGAAAATTCGTTGCGGACCCACAGCGGACCCGCTGGGCGAAAATGCGCCGAGCACCGCGCGCGTATTTTCCGATTGCTGCGCACGCGGGCTCGTGCCGGCGGCACGCACAGTGACCAACATCATCTTCTCCCGGCGTGCCGACCTCCCACGCTGGACTAGGTCGGGCGTAGGATCACCTGAGGCCTCGACGCGGGATCGGGGCTTGCGCAGGCGGCGTCGCCCCTTTCGCCACGATCTGGGACAAGGCTGTCGGCTGTGCGGCTGAGGCTAGTTCACACGACCTTGGACAGCCGGGCCTCCCTCCGCGCTTCGCGGCACATGACAGCGGGCTCCAGCCAGATCGAACCATCTGGTCAGAGGCATCTGCTCTAAACGTCGATCCGGAAACCGAGGTCGGCCTCGGAAGCCGGTATTCCCCCCTTCACGCCCCAGCTCTCGGGCGGCGGCTCGATCAGATAGATCCTCGTCTCGTTCCGCGGCACGCCAAGCGCTTCGAGGTTGTCGGCGATGGCCTGAAAAAGCGCGCGCTTCGCGGCAGAGGAACGCGCCGCGATGCCGACGATCTCCACCCGGGTGTACCGCTCGGACTTGCCGGGAGAATAGATTCGACGGGTCTCGTCATGGAGATCGACGACAAGGTCGCGATCGCCGTCGGGGATCCTGAAGGCCGAGACCATGGCCGCCTGCACGGCCTCCATGAGCTTCGCCTCCTTGCCTTGAGCCCAGAGGCCGGTAGCGATCCGCACACAGGGCATCGTCCTCCTCCTTTCACTCAAAAATGTGCGTGCGCGAGATCCCGCTCAAGCAGCAGCTTCCCGCCGGTGATATAGGCGGCCGGGCTCATCGCGACGTGCTTGGCTGCCGCGCGCGCGTCACGTTCGTAGCGTTCGAGCGGGCACGACCGGAAGATCGCTACGGCACCGGCCATCTCGGTCAGCCGACCGATGGCCCAAAGCGCGCCCTCGCTGGCAAAGGTGCAAGCCAGGCGGAGCCGCACGCGCGTCGGCACCAGGTCAATGCCGGCCTCGACGGCGTCGAGCAGGTCCGTCATCGCCTGCCTGAGATAGGCGCGGCCAGCTGACAGTCGGGCCTCGATCCGCCCGATCTCCGACTGGACGAGTTCGCGCTCCACCAAGGGCACGCTGTCGCCCCGCCGCTTCCTGCTCACGGCAAGTCGCACGAACTCCGCGAGTGCGCCACGTGCCAGTCCGAGGGGAACCGTCGCCACCGTCCAGGGAAAGATCGAGCCCGTCGGCAATCGGTAGAGCGTGCCCGGCTGCACCGGTTCCGGCTGGAATGCATGGACGAAGTGGTCCGGCACGAAGACATCCCGCAGCTCGAAATCGACGCTTCCTGTCGCGCACAACCCGGCCACCTGCCAGTTGTCGTGCAGGACCACGTCCGCGCGCGGCGCATAGGGAAAGATCTTGCGACCAGTGCCGCGGCCGGAGTCCTCGACTTCGCAGACCGGCGTGAACCATGTCGCATGCGGCGCACCGCTGCCGAATGGCCAACGCCCGCTCACGCGGTAGCCGCCGGCGACAGGCACCGCCCGCCCGACGCCGCCTGTTCCAGAGACGACGAATGCCTCGGGGTCCGCGAAGATCTGCCATGCGCAGTCGACCGGAAGGTAGGCGCCGGCGCGCCCCATGCCGCCGCCATTGCCGACGAGCCAGCCGATCGTCCCATCGAGCGCCGCGGCCTCTTCGACCACATCCATGAAATCGAGTGCGGTAAGCTCCGGCCCGCCCAGGGCAGCCGGCAGCCACAGACGGAACAGGCCGATTGCGGCAAGCTTGCGATACAGCGCGTCGGGCAGACGGCCGGCAGCGTCGAAACCGGCCCGTTCAAACGCCACCGTCTCGGCAAGGTCGCGCAACTGCGCGCGAAAGCCCGCGGCCGACATCCCGCTCGCGGTACCTGCCGGCGCTGCCGCCAGCGGCTTTGCGATCGTCATGAGCCGGGTTTCCCCAGGTGGCCGGCCGATCCGGCCATCGAGGGCCGAGCCTATCGGCGATCCGCCGGTGCTTGCAACGGTGACAGCATCCGGATGGCGCGCGGGTCGGGTCTGACCGGTCAATGGTCGCCATTCGAGCGAAAGATAGGCGCTTTCGGGTGCGATCCGGACGCGGATTGAACCGCTCCGGGTTTATCGGGGATTCCGACTCCTGAGAGGCTGGAGCTCCCGACAAACCCGGGGCCGCTCACCTCCGCTAGTCACGAGGCAGCAAAACGACCTTCATGCAGTCGCCCCAAGCCCCGCAGCCACCGTGCGCGAGGTCGCCGCCCTGATGCGCGCCTTCAGCGCGGTATCCCGATGACCGCGAACCGTTCGCGGTTCCAAGGTGCCTAGAAGCGATTGCGCACAAGCACCCAGGATCCGAAGCCCACGCCTGCGAACCCGATGACGACGAAGGCGACTTTGACGAGCCATGGGTCGATCGGCAAACCGAAAATCATGGGACGTTCCCCGACGGTTGTGGTCCTCACCGGCTGCAAGGATCGCCGCCGCATCGACGCGCGGGAATTCGCGCCTGGGAAAACTTTTATGGGGATCTCCACGATCTGGACGCCTCGCACGCATCGGCCGCGCGCCGGCCATGTGTGCGAGGCAACGGCCTGTTCGATCTCCGCCGAACAGGAGCGGTGCGCGGCCATCGGACCCGTTTCGTGGCGTCTCTGCCGTCGTCGCACGAGACCGCGGCGCGGCCGGAGCGACGGTGATGCGCCCTGCCGGGTGCAACCGGCATGACGTCGAGCGCGCCGACCGGTGACCCGCCAGCCATCCCTGGACTGTGCCCTGAAGACCGTAGTCCAGCGCCGATCGCCTCACGCCGGCAGAGGAAACCGGTCCAGATACGGCTGGTAGTCCGGCTCCACCCGGATATCGAGCGACGCCAGCACCCGCACCACGGCGCAGTAGAACGAGATCGTGAGCACCAGGTCGACCAGGCGCTCGTTGTCGAAATGGGCGCGCAGCCGCTCGAAGGTCGCCGCGCTGACACCCGGCCCCGCGTGGCATTCGCGCGCCGCCAGCAGCACCAGCCGCGCCAGCGGCTCGAGGGCCGATTCGCCGCCCTCGCTCTCCGCGATCAGCGCGTGGATGTCGGCCTCGGTCACGCCGAAGTCGAAGCCGATCTTCACATGGTGCGACCATTCATAGGCCGATCGCGCCAGCCAGCCGACCTGAAGGATCGCGAGCTCGCGCAGCCGCGGGTCGAGCACCGAGGTGTGCCGGATGAACCGCCCGAGCCCCGAGAAGGCCCGCGCCGCGTTGGGGCTGTTCGTCAGCGCGCGGTGCAGCGCGATGTCGCGCGTCAGCAGGTCGCGGTCTTCCGGCTTCAGGTCGGCGGTCGTCATGTCGGGCACGCGGGCCATGCGGCATTTCCCCTGCTGGAGCGCGCATGGCACCACGCGCCGCACGGCCTGCAAAGCCCTCGGCGGCCGGATGCACGACGCTGCGCCCGGCGTCACGCGGGGCGCGACCGCGCCTCGCCGCGCGGCAGCGCCGCGCGCAGCAGCGCCGCACGGTCCGGCACGTCCACGCGGCGCCCATGCAGCCGCAGCAGCCCCGCATCCGCGAGCCCGTGCAGCGCGCGCGACAGGCTCTCTGGCGTCATGCCGAGCCGGGCGGCGATGGCGGCGCGGGGCTCGGGCAGTTCGACCGCGCCGCGCGCGGCGACCAGGCGGCACGCCAGGAAATGCGCCGCGCGCTGCGTCGCGTCGCGCGTCTTGAGGTCCACCACCTGGTCGATCATCAGCCGCCACTGGCGCGCCATCTGCGCCATCGCCGCGTGCATCAGGCCGGGATCGGCCGCCGCGGCGGCGCGCACCTCCTCGGCCGGCAGGGCGATCAGGCGGGTCGGCGCCAGCGCCATCGCCGCGACGGGGGAAGGGAGGCCCAGCATCACCGCGGCGATGACGACGGCGTCGCCGGCGCTCAGGATCTCGACCATGGTCGCGCCGCCGGCCTCGGCGGTGCTGAGGCCGATCGAGCCCTGCAGCAGCAGGTAGAGGAAGTCGGCCGGCGCGTCCTGCGGGAACAGCAGCGCGCCGCGCGGCAGTGCCACCGGCTTCGCGCGGTCGAGCAACCTCGCGCGCGTCTCGGCCCTGGCGGCCGAGAGCAGCGGGCCAAGCTCCCTCACGCCGGCGGGGGCACGTGTCGCCGGCATCGCGGTCCGTCCTGAATACGCGTTGCGTGCTGCATGGCGGCATGATCGCAGCGCCGCCGGCCGCGCAGGTTGATTCAGATCAACGCCTTGATCCGCCAAGGCTTCGGCGGTTCCGGGCGGTCAGCCCTTCACCGCGTAGCCTTCCTCCTCCACCGCCATCGAGACGACGTGGCGCGGCAGCACGGTCTCGGTCTTCACCGTGCCCCCGGCCACGTCCACCACGACCTTCGCGGCCGGGTCCTTGGCCTGGATCGCGGCGGTCACGGCCTGCGCGCAATGGCCGCAGGACATGCCCTCCACCTTCAGCGTGATCAGGGGCTGGTCGGTCTTTTCCATCTCTCTCATTCCTTGCGTGCGAGGTCGTCGAGGATCGGGCAGTCGGGGCGCGCGTCGCCGTGGCAGTGGAGCGCGAGGTGGCCGAGGCTGGCCGCCATGCTGCGGAGCGACTCTGCCTTGCTTTCCAGCGCGGCGACATGCGCGAGCGCAAGCCGCTTCACTTCGGCGCTCGCGCGGGCGCGATCCTGCCACAGCGCCAGCAGCCGCCGCACGTCCTCGAGCGGGAAGCCGAGGTCGCGCGCATGGCGGATGAAGCGCAGCACCGCGACGTCGCGCGCACCGTAGACGCGGTAGCCGTTCGCCCCGCGCCCCGCGCGCAGCAGGCCGATCGCCTCGTAGTGGCGGATCATCTTGGCCGATATGCCCGACGCCGCCGCCGCCTCCCCGATGTTCATCGCGCTGCCCCCTTCGGCCGCCAGCGCGCCAGCAGCAACGCGCTGCCCAGCACGCTGACCGAGGATGCCGCCATCGCCGCCCCCGCCACGACCGGGGAGAGCAGGCCCATGGCCGCGAGCGGCAGGCCGACCACGTTGTAGCCGAAGGCCCAGACGAGGTTCTGGCGGATCTTGGCGTGCGTCCGGCGCGCGACCTCGATCGCGGCCGGCACCAGCGCCGGGTCGCCGCGCAGCAGCGTGATGCCGGCGGCCTCGATCGCGACATCCGTGCCGGTGCCCATGGCGATGCCGAGGTCGGCCTGCGCCAGCGCCGGCGCGTCGTTCACGCCGTCGCCCACCATCGCGACGCGCGCGCCCTCCGCCTGCCAGGCGGCGACGGCCGCGGCCTTGTCCGCCGGCAGCACCTCGGCGGCGACGGTCTCGATGCCGAGCCGCGTGGCCACGCCCTCGGCCGCGGCGCGGAGGTCGCCGCTCAGCATCGCCGTGCGCAGCCCCATCGCGCGCAGCCCCGCGACGGCGGCGGCGGCGCCGGGCTTGCCCGCATCCTCGAAGGCCAGCAGCGCGAGCGCGCGGCCGTCCTCGACCAGCCAGGCGAGGCTGCGGCCGCGCGCGGCCTCGGCCGCGGCCTCGGGCGCGAGCGCCCCTTCCGCCGCGCCGCGCTCGGCCAGCAGGCGCGGGCTGCCGAGCGCGATCGCGCGCCCCTCGATGCGCCCTTCGACGCCGCGGCCGGGCAGCGCCCGGAACGCCTCGGCGGGCGGCAGCGGGCCGGGGGGGCGGGCCGCGGCCACCGCGCGCGCCAGCGGATGCTCGCTGCCCGCCTGCAGCGCGGCGGCCAGGCGCAGCGCTTCCTCCGCCGTCACGCCCTCGGCCGGGTGCAGCGCGGCGAGCTTCGGCTTGCCCTCGGTCAGCGTGCCGGTCTTGTCGAAGGCGACCAGGGTGATGCCCTGCGCGCGCTCGATCGCATCGACGTCGCGCACCAGGATCCCGGCCCGCGCCGCGGCGCCCGTGCCGGCCATGATGGCGGCCGGCGTCGCGAGGCCGAGCGCGCAGGGACACGCGATGACGAGCACCGAGACGGCGGTGATGATCGCGGCCTCCGTCGTCGCGCCGGCCAGCAGCCAGCCCGCCAGCGTGACGGCCGCGAGCGCCAGCACGACCGGCACGAACACGGCGCTGACGCGGTCCACCAGCTTCTGCACCGGCGCGCGGGAGGCCTGCGCGGCGGCGACCATCGCCGCGACGCGCGCCAGCACCGTCTCGGCGCCTACGGCGCGCACCTCGACGACCAGGCGCCCGTCCAGCGCGATGGTGCCGGTCGAGACAGCCGCGCCGGCCTCCTTCTCGACCGCGCGGCTCTCGCCGGTCAGCGCGCTCTCGTCCACGCCGGCGCGGCCGTCCCGCACGATGCCGTCGGCCGGGATGCGTTCCCCCGGGCGGACCGCCACGAGGTCGCCGACCGCGAGCGCGGCGGCGGGCACCTCGCGTTCCTCGCCCGCCTCGATCCGGCGGGCGGTGCGCGGCGCCAGGTTCAGCAGCGCGCGGATCGCGGCGCCGGTCGCGCGCCTGGCCCGCGCCTCCAGCCATTTGCCGAGCAGGACGAAGGCCACGACCATGGACGCGGCTTCGAAATAGAGGTCGTGCCCGTGCCCGCCGTGGCGGACCAGCAGGTAGGCCGAAAGCCCCCAGGCCGCGCCGGTGCCGAGCGCCACCAGCTGGTCCATGTTGCCCGTGCCCGCGCGCAGCGCCGCCAGCCCCGCGCGCCAGAAGCGGCCGCCGAGCCAGAACACCACCGGCGTCGCGAGCGCCGCCTGCACCCAGCCGCCCGGCATCCAGTCCCGCCCGAGTGCCATGCCGAGCATGCCGAGCGCGAAGGGCGCGGTGAGCAGGGCCGCCAGGACGACGTCGCGCGCTTCCCGCGCCGCGCCGGGATCGGCGCCATCCTGTTCCGTCGCGCGGGTCAGGCTGTAGCCGGCGCGGGCCAGCGCGGCGCCGAGCGCCGCTTCCTCGGTGCCGGCGACGGCGCGCAGATGCGCGGTCCCGGTCGCGAGGCTGACGCGCGCCTCCAGCACGCCCGGCACCGCGGCCAGCGCGCGTTCCACCCGCCCGACGCAGGTCGCGCAGGTCATGCCGCCCACGCCGAGGTCGAAGGTCGCCTCGGGCACGCGATAGCCGGCGCGGCCGATTGCGGCGGCGAGGTCGGCGACCGGCGCGGTGCCGGTCACCGCCGCCTGGCCGGAGGCGGGGTTCACCTCGGCCGCGGCGACGCCGGGCACGGCGGCCAGCGCGCGCTTCACGCGTGTCGCGCAGGCAGCGCAGGTCATGCCCTCGACGGGCAGCAGCAGGCGGGGGGGTGCGATCGGGGCCTCGGGCATCGGTGGTCTCCTTGTCGCACGCAACCTCGGCCTTCCCAATATGGGAAGGTCAACACCCCTTGCCATGCTCCGTCATTGACAGGCCGGGGCAGCCGTCAAACCGGATGACGTATGCAAATTCGCGTGGCGATCCTGGCAGTCCTGGCAGTCCTGGCAGTCCTGGCAGTCCTGGCAGTCCTGGCACTTCCGGCCGGTCCGGCCGGCACCCGTGCCCAGAGCGAGCCCTTCCGCGTCGTGAACGCGACCGGGGTCCGCGCGACGGGGCTGAACGTGGTGCGCAGCGGCGCGGGCGCGCCCTGGGGCGCCGACCCGCTGGGCGGCAGGAGCCTGGCGCCCGGCTCGGCCTTCGCGATGCGTGCCGCGGAGGGCATCGGCTGCCCGTTCGACATCCGCCTGACGCTGCGCGACGGGCGAGAGGCGGAGCGCCTCGCGGTCGATGTCTGCCGCCAGCGTACGATCGCGGTGGCGATGCAGGACCCGGCGCCGCGGCGCTGACCGCGCGTTGCCCGCGTCGCACCGATTGACTTGCCCCGGCGCGGCCCCGACATGATGCCTGCCATGCGCCGCCTCCTCGCCGCTGCCCTGTCGGTCCCGATCCTCCTGGCCGCGCCCGCCGCGCGCGCGCAGACCGAACCCTTCCGCGTGCTGAACGGCACCGCGGAACCGGCCACGGCGTTGCACGCCGTGCGCCACGGCCGCACGGACTGGGGCGTCAACATCCTGAACCGCGGGCCGCTCGCGCCCGGGGCGGGCTTCGCGCTGCGCCCGTCCTCCGGCGCGGGTTGCGCCTTCGACCTGCGGCTCGTGCTGCAGACAGGCCAGGAAGTGGTGCGGCGCAACGTCGACATCTGCGCCAACCGCACCGTGCCCATGGCGCTCGACGCCGCGGCGGCGCGCGGCCCGGCACCGGCCGCCGCCGTGCCGCCCGCGCCGCCCCGGCCCGGCGGCGCGGTCCGCACCTCGACCGGCACGGGCTTCGTGGTGGGCGCCTCGGCGGTGCTGACGAACCAGCATGTGGTGGACGGCTGCCAGCGCGTGCAGGTTCGCACGGCCGAGGGCCGCATGCTCGACGCGCGCGTGCCGGCGGCGGACGCGCGGCGCGACCTCGCGCTGCTGCGCGTGGAGGGCGACCCTGGCCCGGTGCTCGCCTTCCGGTCCAATCCCGTGCGCCGCGGGGAAGGCGTCGTGACCTACGGGTTTCCGCTGGCGGGGCTGCTGTCCTCGGGCCCCACGCTGACGACGGGGGAGGTGAGCGCGCTGTCGGGCCTCGGCGACAACCCGACGCAGTTCCAGATCAGCGCGCCGGTGCAGCAGGGCAATTCCGGCGGGCCGCTGCTCGACCGCCAGGGCAATGTCGTGGGCGTCGTGGTCTCGAAGCTGAACGCGGCCCGCATCGCGCAGCGCACCGGCGACATCCCGCAGAACGTGAATTTCGCGGTGCGCGGCAGCGAGGCGGTGGACTTCCTCCGCCGCAACGGCGTGACGCCCGTGATGCGCGACAGCCCCGGCGATGAGCGCGGCGCCGCCGAGGTGGGCGAGCGCGCGCATCCGAGCACCGTGTTCGTTCGCTGCGAGAAGTAGGAGGGGCGGGGGGACGTTCCCGCCCCCGCCCTTGGTCATGCCAGGCGCACCACGTTCTGGCGTGCGGCCCGCCCGGCGTCCGGGTGCTTTCGGCCCGAAGGATCGAGGCCGCGAATGCGCCCCGCCGGACGTAAGGCGTCACGCCGGAGGCGTGCTCCTTGCACCGTGTTCCTTGCACGAAGCCAAGGAAACCGGAGGTTTCCGCCCGGCGTCTGAGGGCAGGAAAGAACGAATGCCGGCGGTCGAAGACTTCGACCGCCGGCATGAGGGCCACGAAGGTGAAACCTTCGTGCGCCAGGTCTCAGTCGAGCCTGGCGCCCGAGATGCGCACCGCATCCTGCCACAGCGCCCGCTCGCGCTCGGCGCGCGCCTTGAAGTCCTCGGCGGAGGTCCAGACGGCGAGCGAGCCCGCGCGCAGGAAGCGTTCCTTGAAGGCGTCCTCCGCCACGATGGCGCGCAGCGCCTCGCTGACGCGGGAGATGACCGTGGCCGGCGTCCCGGCCGGGAAGACGAAGCCCTGCCAGGAGGAGATGACGAAGTTCGGCACCCCCGCCTCGGCCATGGTGGGGATGTCGGGCAGCGTCGGCCAGCGGGTGGCGGAGGTGACGGCCAGCGCGCGCATGCGGCCCTCCCCGATGACCGGCACGTAGGAGGCGAGGTTGTCGAGCGCGAAGTCGAGGTCGCCCGAGAGCATCGCCGGGATGGTCTGCGCCGCGCCGCGGAAGGGGACGTGCGTGCCCTCGATGCCCGTGCGCGCGCAGAACAGCGCGCCCGAGAGGTGTGGCGTGGTGCCGACGCCCGGCGATCCGTAGGAGATGCCCTGCGGCTTCGCCTTCCCCCAGGTGATGAAGTCCTGCAGCGCCCGCGCCGGATTGTGCTGCGCGGCGACCACCGCGACATTCGGCAGGTCCCAGGCGATGCCGACGGGCATCAGGTCGCGGTCCGGGTCGTAGGGCAGGCGCGAATAGAGGTAGCGGTTGATGACCATGTGGCCGACGGACGCGATGCCCATGGTGTAGCCGTCGGGCGCCGCCTTGGCGGTGGCGTCGATGCCGATGTTGCCGCCGGCGCCGGGCCGGTTCTCGACCACGATGTTGGCGCCGAGGGCGGCCTGCAGGCGTTCGGCGTAGATGCGCACCAGCACGTCGGTCGAGCCGCCGGGCGGCCACGGGACGATGATGCGGATGGGCCGCGCGGGCCAGGACCCCTGGGCGTTCACCGCGGGCGCGGCGAGCAGGCCGGCGCCGGCGGCGAGGAGGGTGCGGCGGGTGGTCATGGCGTTGTAACTCCCGGTTATGGACACCGCGCGGACATATCCTGCCGCTCCCGTTAAGGCCAGATGACCCCTGTCCAGGGTCCGAGGGCCGCTCGGCCCTCGGCGGCGGCGGGGGGCGGCGCGCCCCGTCGCGGCGGTGCCGGGCCTTTCAGTCCCTTTTCCCGCAGGGGCGCCGCCCCCGCGCCGTCACCGGTCGCGCTTCGCCTGCGCGTTCCTGACGAACTGGGACACGCGCCCGATCTCCCGCGGGTCCGTCCGCACGGTGCGCTTGCGGCTGGGCTTGGCGTGCATGCCGGCATCGGCGGACTGGCCGCTGCCGGGGTGGTGGGCGCGGGCGGCGCGCTTGCGGGCCAGCGCGTCCTTCAGCGCCTGGGCGTGCCAGGCGCGGCGCGCTTCGCCGTGCAGGATGTCGAGGCGGTGGTTCACCCGCTTCAGCGCCGCCGCGAAGGCCTGCTTCTGCCGGGTCATCGCCGGGTCGTGGCCTGCGGCGGCGCGCATCTCCCCCTTGCCACGGCGGGCGCGGCGGTTGGCGTGGACCATGTCCCGCAGCCGGTTGCGGCGGTCGCGCAGCGTGCGGGCGAGCGCCAGCGCTTCCTCGGCCGACAGGGCCGCGAGGGCGGGGTAGTGACTGGGCGCCACGAGGTCGAAATCGTCCCCGAGCAGGCGGCGTTCGGCGGCGGTGCTGGTGGCCATGCGGCGTTCCCTTTCTCCGTGGGGCCGCGGGCGCGCGGCCGTTCTTGCCGGGGTCATATGGCGACCGTCGGCCGGTGCGGAAACCGTTGCGCGTTCCAGGTGTGGCCCCCGCGTCCCGGCGGCGCGGACGGATCGGGGGGCGGCCGCTCGCGGTCGCGGCTTCGCCCCGGGGCGGCGTCCGGCCGGATGCCGCGCCCTGGAAGGCTACGGCTCCACGGCATCGCGTGCCTGGCTGGGCGCTGCCCTAATCCTTGGCGCGCAGGATGGCGGCCAGCGTCACGAGCATCGATGCCGTCGCGCCCCAGATGTAATGGCGCTCATGCGGCCAGACCCAGAATTCCCGCACGCGGCCGCGGAATTCCTGCCGCCGCCGCTCCGGCGCCGCGGGGTCCACGAGCCGCGCCAGCGGGTATTCGAAGGGTTCCTCGACCTCGTTCGGGTCGTGGCGGAGCACGAACGGCGGCGCGAGCCAGGCGACGACCGGCGTGATGCTGTAGCCGGTGCCGGTCAGCACCGTCGGCAGGCGGCCCAGGATGCGCGGCAGGGTAGGGTCGAGGCCCACTTCCTCCTCGGCCTCCCGCAGCGCGGCCTGCTCGGGGGTCTCGCCCTCCTCCATCCGGCCGCCGGGAAAGGAGACCTGGCCGGCATGGGAGGTGAGCCGCGCCGAGCGCAGCGTCAGCAGCACCGTGGGCTCGGGGTGCGCCACGAGCGGCACGAGCACCGCCGCCGGCACGATGCGCCCGCCCGCGCGCGCGGCGCGCTCCAGGTCGTCCTCGGGGGAGGGGCGGTCGCGCGGGAGCGCCGCGGGATCGGCGAGGCGGGCGGCGATGGCGGTGGCGGAGAGCATCGGCGGGCAATCTCGGGCCGCCAGGGCGCGGCGTCCAGCGGGGCGGGCGGCGGAAGCCTGGGCCGTTCGGACGCTACCGGCGTCGCCCCGGCCGTGGCGGCGTCAATCCGCCGCGAGGTCCATCGCCGGCGCCTCGTCGATCGGGAAGAACACGCCCTCGCTCCAGACGCCCAGCACCTCCCGCCCGTCGATGGTCTCGCTCTGCGCCAGGGCGACCAGTTCGTAGAACACGGCGCGGCTGATCCGTGCCTCCAGGCCCGGGCGGACCATCACGTAGGGGCGGGGTTCGCGCGTGCGGGGGTCTAGGTGGACGCGAATCGGGTGGTCGCGCCCGGCGGTCACCATCTCGTCGAGGTTGGTGCGGAAGGTCAGGCATTGCTGCGGTACGGCGCAGCCGCAGTCGCAGTCCCGCCAGAACAGCTCGACCGCCATGAAGGGCGCGTCCTCGACCTCGATCCGGCCGCGCTCGGCTGGGGTTTCCAGCCAGTAGCTGCCGTCCTCGGCGCGCCGCAGCACCGAGGCGAACAGACAGACCAGCGGCTTCCGCTGGATCGGGCTGTCGCGGTAGTACCAGGTGCCGTCGCGACCGATGCGGATCGCGTAGTCGCCGCACTCCATCTTCGCGCGCGCCAGCACCGCCCCCGCCGGGGGGCTGCCGGTCGCCGTCTTTTGCATGCCGTGCAGCATCATTGCCAATCGCAGCCCTTGCACTGAGCGTGGCCGATGCGAGCTAATCCGAATCGAGGGTGGCACCGGCCGGCGCGCTTCCGCCCCCGTCATATAGGGAGTCCTGCCCGCATGATTGAAGTGGCCGAGACCGAGGATCCTGCGAGGCTCGTCTCGGAGGTCGAGGCGCTGGGCGCCCGGCTGGCCCGGGTGCGCGAGGCCGTGGGCCGCGTGATCTTCGGGCAGGAGAGGGTGGTCGACCAGGTGCTGGTCACCCTGCTGTCCGGCGGCCACGTGCTGCTGGTGGGCGTGCCGGGGCTCGGCAAGACCAAGCTCGTGGACACGCTCGGCACCGTGGTCGGCCTCGATGCCAGGCGCGTGCAGTTCACGCCGGACCTGATGCCCGCCGACATCCTGGGGAGCGAGGTGTTGGAGGAGGACGCGCACGGCAAGCGCGCCTTCCGCTTCATCAAGGGTCCGATCTTCTGCCAGCTGCTGATGGCGGACGAGATCAACCGCGCATCGCCCCGCACGCAGTCGGCGCTGCTGCAGGCGATGCAGGAACAGCGCGTCGCGATCGGTGGCGAGATCCACGCGCTGCCCGCGCCCTTCCACGTGCTGGCGACGCAGAACCCGATCGAGCAGGAAGGCACCTACCCGCTGCCCGAGGCGCAACTCGACCGCTTCCTGCTCGAGGTCGAGGTCGGCTACCCGGAGGAAGCGGCCGAGCGCGCCATGCTGCTGGCCACCACCGGCGCGCGGGAAGCGAAGCCCGCCCAGGCCATGACCGGCGCGGAGCTGATGGCGGCGCAGGCGCTGATCCGCCGCATCCCCGTGGGCGAGCAGGTGCTGGACGCGATCCTGCGCCTCGTGCGCGGCGCGCGGCCGGAGACGACGCCGCTCGATGCCGTGCGGCAGAACCTCGCCTGGGGGCCGGGGCCGCGCGCGGCGCAGGCGCTGATGCTGGCGACGCGTGCGCGGGCGCTGCTCGACGGCAGGCTCTCCCCCAGCGTGGACGACGTGGTCGCGCTGGCCGAGCCCGTGCTGCGCCACCGCATGGCGCTCACCTTCGCGGCGCGGGCGGACGGCGTCCGGCTGTCCGAGGTGATCGACCGCCTGCGGGAGAGCGTGGCCTAGCGTGGCCGATACCAGGCCCGCCGTCTCGGTCGCGGTCCCCTGGGCCGAGGCGCTCGGCGCCACGCTGCCGCCGCTGGTGGTGCAGGCCGAGCGCGTGGCCGCGACCGTCATGCAGGGCGTCCATGGCCGCCGCCGCCCGGGCCAGGGCGACGCCTTCTGGCAGTTCCGCCCCTATGTCGCGGGCGACGCTGCGGCGCGGGTCGACTGGCGGCAATCGGCCAAGTCCGACCGGCTGTTCGTGCGCGAGACCGAATGGGAGGCGGCGCAGACCGTCGCCCTCTGGTGCCAGGGTGGGCCGGGGATGGCGTGGCGCAGCAGCCGCGACCTGCCGGAGAAGCGCTTCCGCGCCGAATTGTTGGTCCTCGCGCTGGCCGCGCTGATGTTCCGCGGCGGGGAACGCGTCCGGCTGTTCGGCCTGCCGCGCGCCTTCACCGGCCGGGGCGCGCTGGCCGCGCTGGCCGAGGCGCTGCCGCGCCAGGCGCTGGCGCCCGAGGACGACCGCGTGCCTCGCCACGCGCGCGCCGTGCTGGTGGGCGATTTCCTGGCGCCCCTGCAGGAGACGCGCAACGCGGTCGCGGCGCTGGCATCGCGCTCGGTCCGGGGCCATCTGGTGCAGGTGCTCGATCCCGCGGAGGAGACGCTGCCCTTTTCCGGACGCATCCGCTTCGAGGCCGTGGCCGGCGCGGAGCACGCGCTGGTGCCGCGCGTCGAGGGCGTGCGCGCGCTCTATGAGGAACGGCTCGCGCGGCATCGCGAAGGGCTGGCCGCGATCGCGGCCGGGGCGGGGTGGTCCTTCGCCACGCACCGCACGGACCAGCCGCCCGAGGCCGCGCTGCTCGCGCTGCATCGCCGGCTGGCGCCCGCATGATGTGGCAGGTTGGGCCGCTCGCCTTCGCGGCGCCCTGGCTGCTGCTGGCCCTGCCCGCGCTGCCGGTGCTCTGGTGGCTCCTGCGCGTGAGCCCGCCGGCGCCGCGCAGCCAGGCCTTCCCCGCGCTGCGGCTGCTGCAGGACCTGCCGCCGGTCGAGGAGACGCCGCACCGCACGCCCTGGTGGCTGCTGCTGCTGCGCCTGGCGGCGGCGGCGCTGCTGGTCCTGGGCCTCGCGCGGCCGGTCTGGCAGCCGGTCGGCGGCGGTGGCGGCGCCGGGCCGCTGCTGCTGGTCCTGGACGATGGCTGGGCTGCCGCGCCCGACTGGCCGGCCCGCGTGGCCGCCGCCGCCGGCGCGCTGGAGGCCGCGGGGCGGGAAGGCCGGCGCGTTGCGCTGCTGCCCACCGCGCCGCCCGAGACCGGCGAGGCCATCGCCGCCAGCGCCCTTATGCCGGCGGAGGAAGCGCGGGCGCGCCTCGCCGCGCTCCGCCCGCGCGCCTGGGCGCCCGACCGCGCGGCGGCGCTCGCGGCCTTCGAGGCGTTCCGCGTGGCGACCCCGGGCCCGATCGCGACCGTCTACGTGGCCGATGGCGTCGAGCACGGCACGGATGGCTTCGCCGCGCTGTCGGGCGCGCTGGCCGCGGCCGGGCCGCTGACGGTCGCGCGCGCCGAGGCGCGCCCGGTGCGCGTGCTGCCGCCGCCGCGCGCGGAAGCGGACCGGCTGGTGCTCCGCGTGCTCCAGACCCCCGTCGCGGCGCCGACCGAGGCGACCGTGCTCGCCCGCACCGCGGATGGAAGGGCGATCGCCTCGGCCACGCTGCCCTTCGCGGCCGGCGCGACCGAGGCCGAGGCGGCGATGGACCTGCCGATCGAGATCCGCAACCAGGTGGTGCGCCTCGACCTGGAGCCCGAGGCGGGCGCGGCGGGCACGGTGCTGCTGGACGAACGCTTCCGCCGCCGCCCGGTTGGGCTGTCCGCCGCGCTCGAGACCACCGCCGATGCGCCGCTGACGGGCGACCTGTTCTACCTCGACCGCGCGCTCGCCCCCTATGCCGAGATCCGGCGCGGCACGCCCGAGGCGCTGCTGGCACGGCAACTCGCCGTGCTGGTGCTGGCCGACCGCGAGGTGCCCGAGGGCCGCGAGCGCGAGGCGCTGGCCCGCTGGGTCGAGCAGGGCGGCATGCTGATCCGCTTCGCCGGCCCGCGGCTCGCCGAACGCCCCGACCCGCTCCTGCCGGTGGCGCTGCGCGCCGGGGAACGGCAATTGGGCGGCGCACTCTCCTGGGACCGGCCGCAGGCGCTGGCACCCTTCCCGGAGGGTTCCCCCTTCGCCGGCCTCACGCCGCCGGCCGAGGTGACGATCGAGCGCCAGGTGCTGGCCGAGCCCTCGCCCCGCCTGACCGAACGGTCCTGGGCGAGGCTCGCGGACGGCACGCCGCTGGTCACGCATGTCGCGCGCGGCCAGGGACGGATCGTGCTGTTCCACGTCACCGCCAATGCCGAATGGTCGAACCTGCCGCTGTCCGGGCTGTTCGTGGACATGCTGCGGCGGCTGGTGGCGCTGTCGGCCGGCGTGCAGGGCGCCGAGGGTGAAACGCCGCTGGCGCCGCTCGAGATCCTGGACGGCTTCGGGCGGCTCGGCCCGGCGCCGCCGGCCGCGGCCCCCGTGGCGGCGAACCGGGTGGAGGCGACCGCGGCCTCCCCGCGCCATCCGCCCGGCTGGTACGGCACGCCGGGCCGCGCGGAGGATGCGGCTTGGCGCCGCGCGCTCAACCTCTCGGCGCAGCTGCCGCCGCCGCGGGAGGCCGGGGCGCTGCCCCCCGGCACGCGCGTCGAGCCGATCGGCGGCGTGCCGGCCGAGCGCGACATCGGGCCCTGGCTGCTGGCGCTGGCGCTGCTGCTGCTGGCGGTGGACCTGCTGGTCTCGCTCGCGCAGCGCGGGCTGGTCGGCACGCAATGGTCGCGCGCGGCGCGGACGGCGGCGGTGCTGGGCGCGCTGGCCGGCGCGCCGGCATTGGCGCAGGAGCCCGACGGCGCGGCGGCGCTGACCGCGCGGCTCGGCTATGTCGTGACCGGGGACGCGCAGGTGGACGAGATCTCCCGCATGGGGCTGCTCGGCCTGTCGGACTTCATGAACCGGCGCACGGCGGCGACGCTGGCCGAACCCCATGCCGTGGTGCCCGGGCGCGACGACCTGTCCTTCTACCCGCTGCTCTATTGGCCCGTGCTGCCCGACGCCGGCGTGCCGGACGGGCCGGCGGCGGCGGCGCTCAACGCCTTCATGCGCAATGGCGGGATCATCCTGCTGGACACGCGCGACGAAGGCTCGGGCGAGGGCTTCAACCCCGGCGCGCGGGCCGCGCTGCGGCGCGTGACACGCGACCTCGCGGTGCCACCGCTGGCGCCCGTGCCCGACGACCATGTGCTGAAGCGCGCCTTCTACCTGCTGCAGGACCTGCCCGGCCGGTTCAGCGGCGGCCAGGTGTGGGTGGCGCGCGACCAGGACCGGGCGAATGACAGCGTGAGCCCGGTGATCATCGGCGGGCACGACTGGGCGGCAGCCTGGGCGCAGGATGCGCGCGGGCAGAACCCCTACGCGACAATCCCCGGGGGCGCGCGGCAGCGCGTGCTGGCGTATCGCTTCGGGACGAACCTCGTGATGTACGCGCTGACGGGGAACTACAAGGGCGACCAGGTGCATGTGCCGGCGATCCTGGAAAGGCTCGGGAATTGAGCGGGGCGGTTCTCGCGGAGAGGGGCTTTGCCCCTCTCCGGACCTCACCCCACCAAAGGCCGGAGGGCCTTTGGGAACCGATACGTGGCCTTGGGCGGCGGGGGTGCTCCGGCGCCGGGCGCTCGTTGCCTTGCCCGTTGCCCAAGCGGGTATCCCGCCGCGTGTCGCAGCGGGTGCCACGGTGGTGGCCGGTGCCCGGTATCGGTTCCCAAAGGCCTTTCGGCCTTTGGCCGGAGGGGTTCGGGGAGGGCAGAGCCCTCCCTGAGGACGGCGTGGGGTTCGGGGAGGGCAGAGCCCTCCCTGAGGACGGCGTGGGGTTCGGGGAGGGCGGAGCCCCGCCTAGGCCCACGCCATGACCCAGACCATCGCCGGCCTCGACTTCGCCCCGGTCCCGCCGCTCTGGCTGCTCGCCGCCGCCGCGGTCCTCGCCGTGCTTGCCCTGGTCCCCGCCGCCTGGCGCCGCGCGCGCGGCGTCTGGTGGCGCGCGGCGAGTTTCGCGCTGGTGCTGCTGGCGCTCGCCAACCCGCGCCTCGTCGAGGAATCGCGCGAGACGCGCCCAGACATCGCGCTGCTGCTCGTGGACCGTAGCGAGAGTGCCGAACTCGGCGACCGCGCCCAGCAGATCGAGGCCGCGCGGCGCGAGCTCGAGGCGCGGGCCGGCCGCCTGCCCGACCTCGAGCTCCGCACCGTGGAGGTGCCGGAGGGCGGCAACCAGGGCACGCGGCTGTTCACGGCGGCCGAGCGCGCGCTGGCCGAGATCCCGCGCGCGCGGCTCGCCGGCGTCATCGCGCTGACCGACGGCCAGGCGCACGACATCCCCGCCGCCGCCCCCTTCGACGCGCCCTTCCACGCCCTGCTGCCCGGCCGCGCCGGCGAGACCGACCGGCGCCTTCGCATCATTGAGGCGCCGGGCTTCGGCATCGTGGGGCGCGAGGTCGAAATCCGGGTCGCGGTCGATGAACTCGGCGTGCCGCGCGCGACGGGTGCGGCGCGCCTGACCATCCGCCGCGACGGCGAGGCGGCGCGGAGCGAGAGCGTGCCCGTCGGCCGCGACCATCGCATCGCCGTGCCGATCCGCCGCGGCGGCCCGACGGTCGTCGAGATCGAGGCCGAGGCCCGCCCCGGCGAGGTGAGCCCGCGCAACAACCGCCAGGTCGTCACGATCAACGGCGTGCGCGACCGGCTGCGCGTGCTGCTCGTGAGCGGCGAGCCGCATGCGGGGGAGCGGACCTGGCGGCGGCTGCTCAAGGCCGACCCGAACGTCGACCTCGTGCACTTCACCATTCTCCGCCCGCCGGAGAAGGACGACCTGACGCCGCTGAGCGAGCTCGCGCTCATTGCCTTCCCGGTGCGCGAGTTGTTCCAGGTGAAGCTGCGCGAATTCGACCTGATCGTCTTCGACCGGTTCAGCAACCGCGGCATCCTGCCGGTGACCTATCTGCGCAACATCGCCGACTACGTGCGCGGCGGCGGCGCGCTGCTGATGTCGACCGGGCCCGAATACTCGGGGCCGGTGTCGCTGGCGCTGACGCCGCTCGGCCAGGTGCTGCCGGCGCGCCCGGCGGGGCGGGCGAACATCGTGGCGGAGGGGGCGTTCCGGCCGCGCGTCTCGGCGCTCGGCTTCCGCCACCCGGTGACCGAGGGGCTGATCGGCGCCAATACCGCCGAGGCCGAGCCGCAATGGGGGCGCTGGTACCGCCAGCTCCGCGCCGAGCCGCGCAGCGGCAACGTCGTGATGGAAGGGGCCGAGGGCGCGCCGCTGCTGGTGCTGGACCGGGTGGGGGAAGGGCGCGTCGCGCTGCTGCTGTCCGACCACATCTGGCTCTGGTCGCGCGGGCATGACGGCGGCGGGCCGCAGCAGGAACTGCTCCGCCGCATCGCGCACTGGCTGATGCGCGAGACGGAACTCGAGGAGGAGGACCTGACCGCGCGGATCGAGGCCGGGCGCCTGACCGTGACGCGGCGCAGCCTGGAGGACGGCGCGCCGCCCGAATTCGCGGTCACGGCGCCGGACGGCACGGTCACGCGCGCGCGGCCGGAGGAAGCCGGCGGCGGGCGGGCGACGCTGACCCTGCCCGCGACGCAGCCCGGCGTCTGGCAGGCAAGCGACGGGCGGCGGGTGGCCTTCGCGGCCTCGGCGGCGGCCAATCCGCTCGAGATCGCGGACCTGCGGGCCGATCCCGGGCCGCTGCGGCCGCTGCTCGAGGGCACGGGCGGCGTCGCGCGGTTCATGGGCCCGGGCAGCGCGCCGGCGCTGCCCGAATTGCGCCGCGTGGCGCCGGGGCGGGACGTGGCGGGGCCGGGCTGGATCGGGCTCCGGCGCAACGGGGACCACACGGTGACCGGCATCTCGGCGCTGCCGCTGCTGCCGCCCTGGCTGGCGCTGGTGCTGGTGCTGGGCGCGGCGGTCGCGGCCTGGCGGCGCGAAGGCCGGTAGCGCGGCGACGAAGCGTTTGGCCGGGGGCGCGAAGCGGCGTAGAACCGGCGTCATGAGACGGCTGATCCCCCTGCTGGCCACGGCCGGCGTGCTTGCCCTTCCTGCCGTGGCGCTGGCGCAGTTCGCCGGGCCGCCGCCCGCGGCGCCGGGTGGCGCGCCGCCGCCGCCCGCGGCGCTGCCGGGGCTCACGGCGCGCCAGGCGCCGGAGCCGATCCCGGCCAACCCGAACGCCAACCTCGCACCCACCGAGGCGCTGTTCGACGCGATCAACCGCGGCGACCTCGCCGCCGCGCGGGACGCGATGAACCGGGGCGCCAGCCTCGAGGAACGCAACGTGCTCGGCCTGACGCCGATCGAGGCGTCGGTCGACCAGGGGCGGAACGAGATCCTGTTCTTCCTGCTGTCGGCCCGGCGTACGGTACGCGGGCCGGCGCCGCCGGCCGAGGGCTCCCTGACGCCCGCGCAGCGCGCGGCGCGCGACCGCGCGGCACGTGAGGAAGCGACCCGGGCCGCGCGGGCGGCAGCGCAGGCCGGCCGCGGGCCGGTGGTGCGCGGGCCGCCGCCGGTGCTGCGGCCGCGGCTGTTCGCCAATGACGGCGGCGCGCCACGGCCGGAGGTCGGGTTCCTCGGCTTCGACGCGGGGCGCGGGGCGACGACGGGGCGGCGCGGCGGCTGAGGACGGGCGGCGGGACCTGAAACAGGGCGGGGGAGACGGGAACTTCTCCCCGCGCATCCGCCTCGACCTTCCTTGCCCCCCGGGCATCGATGCCGGGTGCCGGGATGAGCGCCGCCGGCTGCCTTGCGCCTGACGGCCGGTGCGGGAACATGCCGGGTATCGAAGGATGCGGCCGTTGGCACGGCCGGGAAAGCGAGGACAGCAGGGACAGGGTCGGAGGAGGCTCGGCTTCCCCGTCCCTGCCGGCTACTCCGCCGCGAGCGCCTGCGGCGTCGCTTCCGGCGTGCGCATCGTCAGCAGCGTGAAGATCCCTGCCGGCGGGCAGGGCTCGAAACTGTCCACGGGCGTGATCGCGGGGTCGAGCAGGTCGCGTAGCGCGAAATCCGGATGCCAGCCGAGCCGGCGCGACAGCGGCGCCATGGCGCGCTCCACCCACCAGCGCGGACCGCCCTCGGCCGCGAAATGATTGACGAACAGCATGTGGCCGCCAGGGCGCACCACCCGCGACATCTCGGCGAAGAGGCGCTTGGCGTCGGGCACCACGCTCGCGGTGAACATCGCGACCGCGATGTCGAACGCGCCGTCGGCGAAGGCCATGCGCTCGGCGTCCATCTCGAGCAAGCCGCGGACATGCGTCAGGCGTTCCGCCGCGACGCGTTCCTTGGCCTTCTCCAGCATCTCCCGCGACAGGTCGATGCCGACCACCTGCAGATCGCGGCGATAGAGCGGCAAAGCGAGGCCGGTGCCGACGCCCACTTCGAGGACGCGCGGCCCGGCCATGCGGTTGACCGCCGCGACGGCGCGCCGCCGCCCGAAGCCCGAGACGCCGCCGAAGACGGTGTCATAGACCCCGGCCCAGCGCCGATACGCCTCGCGCACGCTGTGGGCGTCGAGCGCCGCCCGCGCGTGCCCGCGCTCCTCGGCGCCCTTCGCCAGTCCGATGTCAGCCATCGCGTCCCTCATGCGCGGCCTGATGCAACGGGGCCGCGAGTCGCCGGGCGCCGGAGGGCCGCCACGCGCGAGCGTGTTCGGTAAAGCAGCGGCGGGAGCGGCGCAAGCGGTTCGCACGCCATCCCGCCATGCGCCGCCCGCCCGCGCCCGATCGGCCCGCGCTTCCCGGCACCGGCGGTGCCCAGCCCGCGCTCACCGTCGCGCCCGGTCCGGCAGCGCGACCAGCACGCCGCCCGCCGCGATCACCGCCATGCCGGCGAGGGTGAGCCCGTCCGGCACGTCGCCGAACACCATGAGCCCCGCGAGCACGGCCCAGATCATCTGCGTGTAGGACATCGGCGCCAGCAGGCTGGCCGGGGCGCGGGCGAAGGCCATCACGAGCAGCCCGTGCCCCGCGCCGCCCAGCACGCCGAGCAGCAGGAGCGCGGCCCAGCCGCCCGCGCTCGGCCAGACCCAGTCGAACGGCAGCGCGGCGGAGGTGACGAGCCCCGCCGCGAAGCTCGTGTGAAGGATGGTGGTGCGCGGGTCGTCCACCGCCGCCAGCTTGCGCGTCAGGATCTGGTAGACGGCGAACAGCGCCGCGGTGCCGAGAGGCAGCAGCATCGCCCAATGCACCGGCTCCCCGGCGAACAGGAAGGGCGGGCGCAGCAGCACCACCACGCCGCCGAGCCCGATCGCGACCCCCGCCCAGCGCCGCCACCCGACCTTCTCCTTGAGCCAGACCGCCGCCAGCGCGACCGTCAGCAGCGGGGAGGCGAAACCGACGGCCGTCGCATCCGCCAGCGGGATATGCACGAGCGCGATGGTGAACAGCAGGTTGCAGACCGCGAGGATCAGGCTGCGCAGCGTCTGCAGCCCCGGCGCATGCGACCGCCAGGGCACGCGCCCGGCCAGTACGCGCAGCGCCAGCGCCACCGCCAGGAAGCCGAAGACGAAGCGCGCCCACATGATCTGCGAGACGGGAAAGCCCGCCGTCAGCAGCTTGATGACGGTGTCCATGGCGACGAAGGTCGCGAGCGCCGCCAGTTGCAGCGCGACACCGAGAAGGGCGGGAGGCATCGGCCGCAGCATCGCCCCGGGATGCGGCGGGCGGAAGGCGGAACCGCGCCGCCATCGGCGCGGCGGCGCGAGGACAGGGATGCGGGGGGTGCGGGGCTGGCACGGGCGGCCGCCCGGAAGGTGGGGGGAGGAGGACCTCCCCCGAGGCCCCCTCCCTTTTCTGGCACCTGGCGCCCGTTCCGGAAGGGCCGGCGCGCGTGGGCGGGGATGAAACCGACCGCCGGAACTACCCCCGCGCGGCCTCCAGGATCTCGCGGAACAGCCGCGCGGGCAGGCCGCCGCCCGCGACGCCCTCCATCGGCCGCGCATCGTCGTTGCCGAGCCAGACGCCGATCACGAGGCCCCCCGCGATGCCGATGAACCAGGCGTCGCGGTTGTCCTGCGTCGTGCCGGTCTTGCCGGCCACCGCAAGACCCGGCACCGACGCCGCGCGCCCCGTGCCGCGCGCGACCACGGCGCCCAGCATCCGGAGCATCGCCGCGGCGTGTTCCGGCGCGATGGCCGGGGCAGGGGCCGCCGGCAGCCAGGCGACGGCGCGGCCTTCCGCGCGTGCCTCGGCGATGCCGAAGGGCGCCACGCGGTTGCCGCCATTCGCGAAGGGCGCATAGCCGGCGACGAGGTCGAGCAGCGTCACCTCCGCCGTGCCGAGCGCGATCGAGGCTTCCCGCGGCAGCGGCCCCGGCAGCCCGGCGCGCCCGGCGCTGGCCGCCACCGCGCGCGGCCCGCCGGCGCGCTGCATGATGCGCACCGCCGCGGTGTTGACCGAATGGGCCAGCGCGTCCTCCAGCGTGATCGCGCCGCGTGCGCGCCAGGCGCCATTGCCCGGCGCCCAGCCGCCCAGCGAGACGGGCGCGTCCGAGACCTCATCGTCCGGCGTCGCGCCCGCCTCGAGTGCCGCCAGGAACACGAAGGGCTTGAAGGCCGAGCCCGGCTGGCGCCGCGCCTGGGTCGCGCGGTTGAAGGGGCTGCTGCGGTAGTCCCGCCCGCCCGCCATGGCGCGCACCGCGCCCGTCGCGGCCTCCATCGCGACGACCGCGCCCTGCGCGACGCCGGCGGCACGGCCGGGGCCGGCCAGCAGCGCCTCGATCCGTGCCTCCACCGCCGCCTGCAGCCGCGTGTCGAGCGTGGTGCGCAGCAGCAGGTCGGTGCCGGGCGGCGCGCGCTCCGCCAGGCCATCCCGCACCCAGTCGGCGAACCAGCCGGCATCGCGCGACGGCGGGCGCGCGAAGCGGATGCGCTCGGCCTCGGTGAGCGCCTGGGCGGCGGTGATGGCGCCGGTCTCGGCCATGGCGTCCAGCACCTCGACCGCGCGGCCGACGGCGGCCGAGGGGTTCACGCGCGGATTGAGCCGCGAGGGTGCCCGCGGCAGCCCCGCCAGCACCGCCGATTGCGCGATGGACAGCCCGCGCGCCGGCACGCCGAAATAGAGCCGCGCGGCGGCATCGACGCCGAAGGTCCCGGCGCCGAGATAGACGCGGTTGAGGTAGATCGTCAGCAATTCATCCTTGCTGAAGCGGTGTTCCAGCCAGAGCGCCAGCAGCGCCTCCTGCACCTTGCGGCGCAGGCTGCGTTCCGGCGTCAGGAACAGGTTCTTGGCGAGCTGCTGCGTGATGGTGGAGCCGCCCTGCACCACCCGCCCGGCGGTCAGGTTCGCGACCAGCGCGCGCGCGACGCCGATGACATCGAGCCCGGCATGGTCGCGGAAGCGTCGGTCCTCGATCGCGACGAAGGCGGCCGGCAGATGCGCTGGCAGGTCGCGCAGCCGCACCGTCTCCCCATAGAGGTCGCCGCTCGTGGCGAGCAGCGCGCCGTCGGCCGCCAGCATCGTGACCGAGGGGCGGCGCGTGGCGCCCAGCGCATCCTCGGGCCGCGGCAGGTCCCAGGCGAACCAGAGCAGGGCGAGGAAGCCCGCGACCATCCCCCAGACCGAGAGGATGACCGCCCAGCGCAACAGGCGCGTCCCCAGGCGGGGCCGTCGGCGGGCGGGGGGTGCAGGTCGGGCGGGGGCGGCGCGGGGGGCGGGCCGCACCCGCGGCGCGACGGCACGGGGCATTGCGGTCTGCATAGCATGGCCGGTGCGCGGCGGACATGGGCGCGGCCCTTGTTCCGAGGGCAACGCGGGCCAACCTCTCGCGCGCCGGCCCGCCGGCCAAGAACGCCGACACGCTTCACGCCCAGCCTGGGAAGCCTTGATCCATGATCCGACCGACCCGCCGCGCCGCACTCGCCGCCGCCGCCCTGCTGCCCTTGGCGCCGCGCGCCGCCCGCGCGCAGGACTGGTCCCCGCGCGAGACCATCCGCCTGATCAACCCCTTCGCGCCCGGCGGGTCGCCCGACATCCTGGCGCGCGTCATGGCGCCGCACATGCAGGGCTTCCTCGGCCAGCAGATGATCGTCGAGAACCGGCCGGGCGCCGGCGCCGCCGTCGGCACGCGGTCGGTCGCGCGCGCGGCGCCGGACGGGCACACGGTGCTGCTGGCGCCCATTTCCTCGGTCATCGCGCCGTTCATGATGCGCGAGCCCGGCTATGCGCTGGCCGACTTCAAGCCGGTCTCGCTGCTGGCGACGACGCCCTTCGTGCTGGTGGCGCGACCGGGCCTGTTCGCCGACGTGCGCGACTGGGACCGCCAGGTGAAGGCGCGCCCGGGCCACTTCAAGGCGGCGACGGGCGGGCCCGGCACGCCGCACCAGCTGGCCGCCGTGCTGTACCAGAGCCTGTCCGGCGCCGACTTCACCCTGGTGAACTACCGCGGCACGGCGGCGGGGCTGACGGACCTGCGCGCCGGGGTGGTGGACTTCATGTTCGCCGACATGCCGGCGGCACTCGGCCAGGTGCGGGGCGGCGCGCTCCAGGCGCTGGCGGCGAACACCGCCCAGCGCGTGCCCGTGCTGCCCGACATGCCGACCATGGCCGAGAGCGTGGCGCCGGGGTTCGAGGCGAATTCCTGGGTGATGTGGTGGGTGCCCGCGGCGACGCCCGAGCCCGCCATCCGCCGGCTCAACGCCGCGGCGCGGCACGCGCTGGCGCAGCCGGACGTGGTGGCGCGCGTGGCCGAGGTGGGCTTCGTGGGCGCGTCGGGCTCCGACATCCCGGCCGCCGAGGCGCATCTGCGCGGCGAGGCGGAGAAGTGGTCGGCGCTGATCCGGGCGCGCGGGCTGCGCTTCGACGATTGATACCAGGCGCACGAAGTTCCGACGTTCGGCCCGAAGGGCCGAGGCCGCGACTGCGGTCCGCCGGTTGTCCGGCGAAGCCAAGGGCCGCGGATGCGGCCCGCCCGGCGTCTGAGGCGCACGAAGGTGAAACCCTCGTGCGCCAGGCATGAGGACGGAAGGACGGGGGGAGAAGGGAACTTCTCCCCCCGGACTCCCCTCAACCTTCCTTGCCACCCGGCGACGGTCGCGGAAGGTCGGGCGCCGAGTGGCAAAGACGGGAGGGCTCGGGGTCCTCGCGACGTTGCGCAGCCACGTCGCAGGGTCCCGGATCGGGGGAGGTTCCCCTCCCGCGACCTTCCCCGCCCGCCCTCACGTGATCCGGTCGAGTTCCTTCTCGTCCAGCGTCCCCGGCACCAGCGTCATCGGCACCGTCAGGCGGCTGGCGTAGCGCCCTGTCAGCGCCGTGATCAGCGGCCCCGGCCCGCCGCCGCCCGGCGCCATGGCCAGCACCAGGATCGAGATGCGCGGGTCTTCCTCGAGCAGTTGCAGCAATTCGTCGCGCGGCGTGCCCTCGCGGATGATGAGGATGGGCAGTCCGCCCGTGATCTCGTTCACCTCGGCGGCGAGGCCGGAGAGCATCGTCTCCGCTTCCTCGCGCCGTTCCTCCTGCAGCATGGCGCCGACGCCGGCCCATTCCACGACGCCGGCGGGCTCTATCACGCGCAGCAGCGCCACGCGCCCGCCGCCCTTGCGCGCGCGCAGGCTTGCGTAGCGCAATGCCACCGCGCGTTCCGGGCTGTCGTCGACCACGACCAGGAAAATGCGGTCGCGCTTGTCGGCGGACTTCGCGGCGGCGGCTTCCTCGCTTCCCGGCATCGCACCCTCACCCCCTGCGGAAGATCACGCTGCCCAGCCAGCCCGCGAGCGCGGCCAGGATGATGCAGCCGATACCATAGACGGCCGGCATGGCCCGCGCGACATGGGCGATGGAGGCGGCGGTGCCGACGCGGTCCACGCGCAGGAACAGTTCCTGCCGCGCGACGATGCGGCGCTCGCGCACCAGGAGCACCTCGATGCGGTAGTCGCCGGTCTGCACCGTATCGGGGAAGGAGATGCGCGCGCTGAACAGGCGCCCGCCCGCGACGCTGACCGGCGCCGCGTATTCCTGCCAGCGCCCGTCCTGCTGCTTGAGGTCGAGCAGCGCCGCGCGGAAGGCCGGCGCCTGGCTGCCCTCGGCGCGCAGCGGCAGCGCATCGAGGCCGAGCCGCGCGCTGCGGCGCACCTGTTCGGGCAGCGCCTGCCAGACCGGGCGCGTGGCCGCGATGGCGTAGAAGCCCGGCACCTCGGGGAAGGTCGCGGCCGGGCCGTTCACCCAGAAGCCGAGGACATTGACCTTGCGGCGCACCACCGTCGGCTGCGCCGGCCCGGTGGCGAGGACCACGACATCCTCCCCGCTCTCGGCGCCGATCAGGCGCTCGGTCGCGCCGAAGACGATGACGGAGGCGCCGGTGAAGCCGGTGCTGATCTCGACCCGGTCGGTCGAGAGGTCGGCGGTCAGCAGCGGCGTGCTGGCGGGCTGCGCGGCCGCGGGGATGGCCAGCGCCAGCAGCGCGAGCAGCAGCGCCGCGGCCCTCATTGCACCGGGCCGATCGCGAAGAGGTTCTCGGGCGGGCTGACCAGGCCCCAGGCGAGGCCGATCGCGACCGCCAGCACCAGCAGGCCGAGCAGCGCGCGCGTCTCCTCCCCGCGCAGCTTCGTGCCCATGGCGGCGCCGAACTGCGCGCCGGCCACGCCGCCCGCCAGCAGCAGCAGCGTCAGCACGATGTCGACGCTGCCCACCTGGATCGCCTGCAGCAGGGTCACGTTGGCCGAGACGAACACCACCTGGAACAGCGAGGTGCCGATCACGACGCTGGTCGGCATGCCCAGCAGATAGATCATGGCCGGGACCAGCATGAAGCCGCCGCCGACCCCCATGACCGCCGAGAGGATGCCGATGCCGAAGCCGACGGCCAGCGGCGGCACGATCGAGATATAGAGGCGCGACTTGCGGAAGCGCACCTTGAAGGGCAGGCCGTGCAGCCAGGTGTGTTCGTGCGCGCGGGCGGCGGCCGAGCCGGTGCGGCGGCGGCGGAAGATGGCGCGCACGCTCTCGCGCACCATCAGCGCGCCCACCGTGCCGAGCACGACGACGTAGAAGAACGACACCGCGAGGTCGACCTGCCCCGCCTTGCGCAGCGCCGCGAACAGCTGCACGCCGAGCAGCGATCCGAGCAGCCCGCCCGTCAGCAGCACGATGCCCATCCGGGCATCGACATTGTCCCGCCGCCATTGCGCGATGAGGCCGGAGACCGAGGCGCCCAGCGTCTGGTTGGCGCCGGAGGCGACCGCGACCGGCGCCGGGATGCCGATCAGGATCAGCACCGGCGTCAGGAGGAAGCCGCCGCCGACGCCGAACAGGCCCGACAGCCAGCCCACGCCGAAGCCGATGCCCAGCAGCAGCATGGCATCCACGCTCATCTCGGCGATCGGCAGGTAGACCTGCATCGCGTTCCGGTCCCGGTTGCTGGGAAAGACGTCGAACCCTCGCGGTTTGAACCCGCGTGCCGCATGCGGCAAGGGACAATCGCCCGCCGGCGCGGCAGGATTGCGGCAGACGACCCCGGAGTCCCCCCCATGCGCCTTCCCCGCCGCCTGTTGCTCGGCGCCGCCCTTGCCGCTCCCGTCCTGCGCCCGGCGCGGGCGCAAGCGGCGCGCGCCGTGCGCCTCCTGCACGTCAACGACTTCCATTCCCGCCATGAGCCCGTGGCGCGCGCGACCGGCGCGGCGTGCCGGGCGGATGCGCCCTGCCTCGGCGGCGCGGCGCGGCTGGTGGGTGGGATCGCGGCGGCGCGGGCGGAAGCGGCGGCGGCCGGGCGCGCCGTGGTCGCGGTCGACGCCGGCGACCAGTTCATGGGCAGCCTGTTCTACACGCACCACCGTGGGTTGGCGGAACGCGCCGTGATGCAGGCCTGGGGTTGCGAGGCGATGACTCTCGGCAACCACGAGTTCGACAACGGCCCCGAGGTGCTCGCGCGCTTCGCCGAGGGCGCGGGCTTCCCGATCCTCGCCGCCAATATTGACGCGCGGGCGGAACCGCTGCTGTCCGGGCGCATCCGGCCGTTCTGGGAGACGACGAAGGCCGACGCCCGCATCGCCTTCGTCGGCGTCATCACGCCCGAGACGCCGCTTCTGGCCTCCCCGGGGCGGAACCTCCGCTTCGCCGACCCGGCCGAGGCCGTGGCGCGCGCCATCGCCGAGATCCGCGCGCGCGGACCCGCGACGGTGGTGGTGGTGTCGCATCTGGGCCTCGGCGCCGACCGGCGGCTGGCGGCGGAGGTGGCCGGCATCGACGCCATCGTGGGCGGCCATTCCCACACGCTTCTTGCGCCCGAGCCCGACGCGGAAGGCCCCGCGCCCCTGCTGGTCGCCGGGCGCGACCGGGACGTGCGGATCGTGCAGACCGGCGCCTATGGGCGCTTCCTCGGGCGGCTCGACCTCGACCTCGCGGCGGATGGGCGGATCGCGGCGCATGGCGGCGCGCCGCTCGCGCTCGATGCCGCGGTGCCCGAGGATGCGCGCGTGGCCGCGCTGGTGGCCGACCTCGCCCGGCCGCTCGCGGAGACGCGGCGGCGGCCGGTCGGCACGCTTTCGTCCGCGCTGCCCAATGCCGGCTGCCGGCGCGGCGAATGCGCGCTGGGCAGCCTGGTGACGCAGGCGATGCTGGACCGCATCCCGGGCGCCGAGATCGCCATCACCAACGGCGGCGGGCTGCGCGCCGGGCTGCCGGGCGGCCAGGTGACCTATGGCGACGTGCTGACCGTGCTGCCCTTCGGCAATACCATCGCGGTGATGGGGCTGCGCGGCGCCGACGTGGTGGCGGCGCTGGAGAACGGGCTGTCGCAGGGCGCGGGCACGGCGGGGCGCTTCCCGCAGGTGGCGGGCATCCGCTTCGCCTGGGACCCGGCGGCGGCGCCCGGCAGCCGCGTGCGCCAGGTGGAGGTCGCGCAGGGCGCGGGCTTCGTGCCGCTCGACCCGGGGCGGGTCTATCGCGTCGTGACGAACGACTTCATGCGCCGCGGCGGCGACGGCTACGTGATGTTCCGTGACCGCGCGCTCGACCCCTACGACACCGGGCCGGTGCTCGACGAGACGGTGGCCGAGGCGATCGCCGCCGGCCGCTTCGGCGCCGTGCGGGAGGATGGGCGGATCACGGCGCGCTGAGGGGGCGCGCTGGAAGGGCGGGGGGAGAGAAGGGAACTTCTCCCCCCGGACCCCCCACAACCTTCTTTGGCCCTTGGCGCTGGCCTTGGAGGTCGGTCACCCAGGGACAAGGAAGGGAGGGGGCGCGGGGGAGGTTCTCCTCCCCCCCCCTTGCGACGGCGGTCCCCGGCCGGATGTTCAGCCCGGTCCGGGCGTGCCGGCGGGCGCGCCGAGGGGAATGTTGTCGAGCAGCCGCACGGCGCCGAGGCGCGCGGCCGCCAGCAGGCGCATCGGCGTGTCGCGACTTGGTGCGTCGAGCGGGCGCAGCGTCGCGGCCTCGACCGCCGCGAGGTAGTCGGGCGCGAAGCCCGCGTCGCACAACGCCGCGCGCGCGCGTTCCAGCGTGGGCGCGATGGGCGCGCCGGCGGCGATGGCGGCGGCGGCCTCGGTCATGCGGCGATGGAGCAGCGGCGCCGTCGCGCGCTCGGCGGTCGTGAGGTAGCGGTTGCGCGACGACATCGCGAGCCCGTCCGCCTCCCGGACCGTCGCCACGGGCAGGATGCGGACGGGGATGTCGAGGTCGGCGGCCATGCGCGTCACGACCTGCAATTGCTGCCAGTCCTTCTCGCCGAAGGCGGCGATCTCGGCGCCCGATTGCAGGAAGAGCTTGCAGCACACGGTCGCCACGCCGCGGAAATGGCCGGGGCGGGCATCGCCCTCGAAGCCCGCCGAGGGGCCGGCGACCTCGACGGTGGTGGCGGCGCCGGGCGGGTACATGGCCTCGACAGGCGGCATCCAGACGAGGTCGCAGCCGGCGGCGCGGAGCTTCGCGAGGTCGCCTGCCTCGTCGCGCGGGTAGCGCGCCAGATCCTCGTTGGCGGCGAATTGCAGCGGGTTGACGAAGATCGAGGCGGCGACGGCGCCGGCGCCCGCGGCGCGCGCCGCGGCGACGAGCGCGAGATGGCCGTCGTGCAGCGCGCCCATGGTGGGCACGAGGCCGAGCCGCCGGCCGTCGGCGCGGAGCGCGGCGGTGGCGGCACGGAGCGAGGGGAGGTCGCGGCAGATCTGCATGCCGGGACGCTAGAACAGCGCCCCATCGCGGGGAACCATCGCAGGGCCCGGTCTGCCGGAGGGCACCAGCCGATGCGGGACCAGGGAATCCCGGCGCGTGACCCCAACCCGGAATCGCTGCGCCGTCGGGGCCGGTTCGTCAGCCGCGCGGCGCGGTCGCGGTCCGGGAGACGGTGGGCGCGGCGGGCGACGGGTCGGTCACGTCTTCCTCCCAGATATGCAGGAGGCCGAGCGGCGGGCCGGCGCGTTCGCGCAGCCTGGCCTGCGCCGCCGCCTCGATACGCGGCCGCGCCGCGGCGAATCGTCGCAGCAGGTCCATGGTGCGGAGTGACCCGCCGCCGCTCACGGCGAGAAGCGCCAGGCGCGAGATCGCGCAACGCACCTGACCGCCGCCCTCGAGCGGCAGGTCGAAGAGGAGCCTGTGGCCGTCCCAGCGGGGCGGCGGTGCCTCGGCGGAGGTCATGGCAGGGTGCGCCGCGGTCATCGCGCCAGGCGGTCGGCGCAGGCGCGGGCGACGTCGGGGTCGATGGCCGTGCCACCCGGCATGGTCGCGAAACGGCGCGCGAGGTCGTTGCGGGCGGACCAGCCGAGGCTCGCGGTCTCCGCCGTGTCGGCGCGCGCGCGGTCGGCGCAGAAGATCGCCTGCTGTTCGATCACGCCGTTGCGGGCCATCGCCTGGGCGGTGCTGGTTCGCATCTGGAAGCCGGCCATGCCGGAGATGACCGGCCCGGCGACGAGGCCCACGCCGAGCGCGAGCAGGAGCGGCTTCGCGGCAGTCCAGCGGGCGCCGGCATCGGCGGTGAAGCGGGCGAAGGCACTCGGGGTATTGGCGGACATGGCCTGGATTCTCCGGATGGGACTATTGGATGGGCAGTCCCTGGAAATCCTGCGACGCCACGAGAATCATTCTCATGAAAATCTCAGAAAAACCGCTGTATTAAACTTGGTGATATTTTTCGCGGATTCAATGTTGAATTCGAACGATATTTTGAGCGGCCCTCAGCGAACCTGTGCCTTGCCGGGCAGGCGGTGAGGGGCTAGGCGGCCTCATGCCCGAGACCCGCCCGATCATCCGCCTTCTGCCCGGCCGCGACCGCCGCGTGAAGGCGGGCCACCCCTGGGCCTTCAGCAACGAGGTCGCGATGACGCCGGCCGCGCGCGCCCTGCCGCCCGGCAGCGTCGTGCGGCTGGAAGGCGACGACGGCACCAGGCACGGCGCCTGGCATTTCAATCCGCATTCGCTGATCGCGGCACGGCGCCTCGACGCCGACCCGGCCGCGCCCTGCGACGCCGCCTGGTTCCGCGCCCGCCTGGCGGAGGCGCTGGCGCTCCGCGGCCGCCTGTTCGAAGCGCCGCACTACCGCCTGGTGCATGCCGAGGCGGACGGGCTGCCGGGGCTGGTGATCGACCGCTACGGCGACGTGATGGCGCTGCAGGCGAATACCGCGGGGATGGAGGCGGCGACGCCGATGATCCTCGACGCGCTGGCGGGCCTCATCGCGCCGCGTGGCGTGGTCGCGCGCAACGACAGCGCAGTGCGCGGGCTGGAAGGCCTGCCCGAGGAGGTGCGCCTGCTGGCCGGCGACGCCGCGGGCGCGATGGTCGAGGAAGGCGGGCTCCGCTTCCCCGTGGACCTGCTGGGCGGGCAGAAGACCGGCTGGTTCTTCGACCAGCGCGAGCACCGCGCGCGCGTCGCGCGCCTGGCTCGGGGCGCGACCGTGCTCGATGCCTTCTGCCACACCGGTGGCTTCGGGATCGGCTGCGCTTTCGCCGGCGCGACCGCGGTCACGCTGCTCGACCGCAGCGAGCACGCGCTGGCGACGGCGCGGGACGCGGCGGCGCTGGCCGGCGTCGATGCGCGCGTGACCACGTTGCGCGCCGAGGCCATGGAGGCGCTGGAGCGCATGGCGGGGGAGGAACGGCGCTTCGGCGTCGTCATCGTGGACCCGCCGGCCTTCGCCAAGCAGCGCAAGGACCAGCCCGCGGCGCTGCGCGCCTATGGCAAGCTCGCGCGGCTCGCCGCCGGGCTGGTCGAGCGGGGCGGTTTCCTGTTCATCGCCTCCTGTTCCCACCACGTCGCGCCCGGGGATTTCGCGGATGCCGTGGTCTGGGGCGTGCACCGGGCGTCGCGCCAGGGGCGCGCGGTGCATGGGCGGGACGCGCGCATCCTGCACATGGGCGGCGCCGGCCCCGACCATCCGCTGCACCCGATGCTGCCCGAGAGCCAGTATCTCAAGGGCATGCTGCTGCACCTGCCGTGATCCCGCCCGCGTCGCCGCATCTGCGCTTCCTCTGCGCCGCGCCGCGGCCGATCGGCGCCGCGCTGCTGCGCGGCTGGCGCGGCACGGGCTTCGAGGCGGGCGGCGCCGTGGGGCGGCTCGGGCGCCGGTCGCCGGGCATGGATGCGGTGCTGGCGGCTGCGGGCGTGCGCCAGGCGGTCGTCCTCGGCGCCTGGAACCCGGCGAGCCGGCGCTGGCCGGCGCGGCGCAACGTCGCGATGCAGGCACGGCTGATGCTGCGCGCGCGGCGGCTTCGCGTGCTGGAGGCGCTCGGCCGCCCGGCGCGCGGCGCCTGGAAGCCGGAGCCGCATCTCGTCGTGCCGGGCGATGCGCGCCCCGCGATCCGCCTCGCGCGGGTGTTCCGCCAGCATGCGGTCCTGCGGCTGCGGCTGCGCGCGCCCGCGGTCCTGCTGGTGCTGCGCTGATGTCCCGGGCGCGCCGCGGCACCGCGTGGGGGCGTCCGCGGTGAAGGGCTCCGGCGCCTTCCTGGTCGCGGTCTTCGCGGTGCGCTTCGCGCTGGGCGCGCTGTTCCAGGCGCCGGGCGCGGCGGGGCCGGTGCTGGTGCCGGAATTCGACCTGGACTGGACGCGCTTCGGCACGCTGGTCGGGCTGTTCTGGCTGCCGGGGCTGGTGCTGGTCTTCCCCCTCGGCCTCGCGGCGCGGCGGATCGGGGACCGCGCGGGGGTGCTGGCGGGGCTCGGGTTGCTGACGGCGGGCGCGCTGGTCTCGGCCGCGGCAGGCGGGGAGGCGGTGCTGCTCGGAGGCCGCCTCGTGACCGGCATCGGCACGGTCTTCTGCATCCTGTTCCTGACCAAGATGATGCAGGACCGCTTCCAGGGGGCGGACCTGTTCCTGGCGATGTCGGTCTACGTGCTCGGCTGGCCGATCGGCATCGCGGCGGCGCAGGCGGCGCTGCCGGGGCTCGCCGTCACGATGGGCTGGCAATTGCCCTTCCTGGTGGCCGCCGTGGCGGGGGCCGTCGCCTTTGCCGGGCTGGCCGCCGCCGCCCGGCCCGCGCCGCGCGCGGCGCCGCCGCCGGCCGGGACCGGCCGGCTGACGCGGCGGGAGGTCGCGCTGATGTGCCTGGCCGGCGCCTGCTGGGCCTGTGTCAACGGCACCTACATGGTGCTTGTGACCTTCGCGCCCCCATTGCTGGTGGAGCGCGGGCTGTCGGTGGCGGAGGCCGGCTTCGCCACCTCACTGATGTCCTGGGTGAACATCCTGGCGGTGCCGGGGGGCGCGCTGCTGGCGCGGCGGGCGGGGCTGGTCGGGCCGATGGTGGTGGGCGGCATCACGGCCGCCGCCCTGCTCGCGGCGCTGCTGCCCTTCGCGGGGCTGGGCCTCGCCGCGCCGATCCTGGCGCTGCATGGCCTGCTCTACGCGCTGCCGATCACGGTCTTCTCGGCCCTGCCGGCGCTGGCCGTGCCGCCGGAGCGGCGGGCGCAGGGCCTGGGCGTCTATTTCGTCTGGTTCTACGCGGGCTGCACGGGCTTCCCGCCGGTCGCGGGGTGGCTCGCGGACCATGCAGGCACGACGGCGCCGGTGGTCTTCGCGGCCGCGCTGCTGGCGGTGGCGCTGGCGCTGTTCCTGCTGTTCCGGCGCGTCGTGGCGGGGCGCTGAAAGCGCAACCGGGACTGCGCATGCCCACGCATTCCGACGTCCCGCGTCGCCCGGCCTGCGCCGCAGGTCCCGCTTGCGGGCGTGCGGCGTGACGCGCCATGCTCGGCGCGCCGGGCCCGTGTCCACCCCGAATGGGAAGCCCCGATGGCGAACTACAAATTGTATGGCCTGACGACCGACCGGATGCCGCCGCGCGTCGCGGATTATGTCGGCTACAAGTTCCCGGCGATGGTCGAGGTGCCGGCGGGGTACGGCGGCGACCGGGGCATCAGGGGCGGCCCGGCGAAGGTCGAGGAGATTTTCGCCGGCGCCTTCAGGGAACTCGAGCTCTGCGCGCGGCGCGACGCGTGCAACGCCCATTTCCGGGCGCTCGGTGCCGGGCTAGGCCTGTCGGACATCCTGGGGGGCTGGACGCTGTCCTTCTTCGCCTTCGCGCCGCAGGGGGCCGAGGGGCAGTGGCCGGAATCGGATGCGGGGCTGACGCTGGCGCAGGTGGTGGGCACCTACAAGGCCACCTCCTTCGCCGAGATCGGCGTGCACATCACGTCGCTGCGCAGCGCCGAATACCTGGCGGGAACCATCCTGCACGAACTGGCGCATGTCGCCGGCGCGCCGGGCGCCTCGGCCGAGGACGCGTCGCAGCACGCGAAGGGCCGCCTTCCGGCCGCGGATGTGCGCCGCCTGCATCAGGCGGAGAAGGCGGTGCTCACCTGCGGGCTGCGCCGCCAGTACAAGCAGAACGTGATCGGCGCACTCGACCGCATGAGCCGCGGCCCGGGGGGCGGCCGCCCGGTGTGACGACGGCCCGGTCGCGTCAGTTGGTGCCCGTCGCGCCGCCCAGCGCATCCCCGATCGGGGCATGGACGACGAGGTCGGCGATGCCGTCGAGCGGCGTCGGGTCGTTGTTCACGATCACCAGCCGCGCGCCGGCGCGCTTCGCGATCTCGGGGAAGCCCGCGGCCGGATAGACCACGAGTGAGGATCCGAGCACGAGGAACAGGTCGGCCGCCAGCGTCGCCTCCTGCGCGCGGCGCATCGGCGCCTCCGGCATCGCCTGGCCGAAGGAGACGGTGGCGGTCTTGAGCAGGCCGCCGCAGGCGGCGCAGCCCGGCACCACCCCGGCAGCGTCGAAGGCGGCGCGCAGCGGTGCCAGCTCGTGCCGCGCGCCGCAGTCGAGGCAGGCGGCGTAGGTCGAGTTGCCGTGCAGCTCGATCACCTGCTCCTCCGGGATGCCGGAGGCCTGGTGCAGGCCGTCGATGTTCTGCGTGATGACCGCGCCGGCGCGACCCTGGCGCACCATGAGCGCCACGGCGCGGTGGCCGCGGTTGGGCTGCGCCGCGGCCATGACGGGCTCGGCTTCGAAGCGGCGGCGCCAGGCTTCGCGGCGCGCGGCGGCGGAGGCCACGAAGTCCTGGAACATGATGGGCTTCATGCGCGCCCAGGTGCCGTTCGGGCCGCGGAAATCGGGAATGCCGGATTCGGTGCTGATGCCGGCACCCGTGAAGACCGCGATGCGGCGGGCGGCGTCGATCAGGCGCCGCAGGGCGGCGATGTCGCGGGCGGCGTCCATGGGACTGAGTCTGGCGGGGGAGGGGCGCCTTGTCGAGGAAGGGCGGGGGGAGAAGGGAACTTCTCCCCCCGGACCCCCCACAACCTTCTTTGGCACTCGGCGCCCGGCCTTCCCGGACCGGCGCCAGGTGCCAAAGAAGGGAGGGGGCTCGGGGGAGGTTCCCCCCCCCCCACCGTTCTTCTCACGCGACCC
This sequence comes from Roseomonas sp. HF4, assembly GCF_005222755.1. Taxonomy (GTDB): domain Bacteria; phylum Pseudomonadota; class Alphaproteobacteria; order Acetobacterales; family Acetobacteraceae; genus Neoroseomonas. The sequence continues at coordinate 45,391 of NZ_STGD01000016.1, read as the reverse complement.
GCGCGACCATGAACATCCGCCGGAACGGCAGCAGCACCGCGCCGTCCGCACGTGGCGGGTAGGCCGCGCGCATCGCGGCGCGGTAGGCCGCGAGGAAGCCTTCCCGCGCCGGCGCCTCGAGCGCGTCGAGATACGGCCGGAGGCTCGTGCCCATCGCCCATTGCACCACGGGATCCTCGCCGCGCAGGACGTGGATGTAGTCCGTGACCCAGAGGTCGAGCGCGGCCACGCGCGGGCGAAGCAGGTCGTAGTAGTCCCCGGGCTCGAGGATGGCCGGCGCGCTCGCGATGCCGGCCAGCGCCGCGGCCCAGGGGCCCGCGCGCGCGATCCGGTCCTGTTCCGCGCGGAGCGGCGCCGCGTGCATCGCGGGCATCTGCACCGCCAGCGCGCCGCCGGGCGCGAGATGCCCCAGCAGGCGCGGGAACAGCCTGTCGTGCCCGGTGAGCCAATGGAGCGCGGCGTTGCTGAACAGCACGTCGACCGGCGCGGCGGGCGTCCAGGCGGCGATGTCGGCCTGCGCGGTCGCGAAGCCCGTCGCGGCGGCCCTGGCAAGCATCGCGGCCGAGCCGTCCACGCCCGTGACGGCGGCGCTGGGGAAGCGCGCGGCGAGCGCCGGCAGCGCATTGCCCGCACCGCAGCCGAGGTCCACCACGCGCGCCGGTCCCGGGTGCGGGATACGGGCAATGAGGTCGAGCGCCGGGCGCAGGCGCTCATCCTCGAAGCGGAGGTATTGCGCGGCGTCCCAGGTCGCCTGCGTCATGGCCTCATCCTGTGCGCGATCCCTTCGGATCGAGGCAACGCCGCGATCCGGGAGCGCGAAGCGCGACCGCGCCCAGCCTGCGCGTCGCTGCCGGAGCGCCCGCGCGCGGCGCGAAAGCCAAGCCCGCGGATGCGGGCGCCGGTGCCTGAGGTCACAATAAAGGCGCCGGCGCCTGAGGTCACAGGAACCGTGCCCGGATATCCACGCTGCTCTCGCGGCCGAGCTTGTCGAAATGCTCGGCCAGCCAGGCGTCCGCGGCCTCGCGCCCGTATTGTCGGAGCGTGCTGAGGAAGTCCCAGTCGCCGTTGAACTTCGTGCTCAGCTTGAATTTCCGCATGCGATCCTCGTCCTCGATCAGGTGGAGGAACAGGCGGCGGTAGCGCGGCTGTTCGAGCCGCCCGGTGTCGAGCAGGCGCTGCACGAAGTCGATCGCGCGCATCTCGGCCATGAGCGAGCCGTTGAAGGTGATCTCGTTCAGCCGGTTGACGATATCGGATGCGGTGGTGGGCGCTTCCTCGCGCACTGTCGGGTTCAGCTGGATCAGCACGATGTCGGGCGGTCCGCCCTGGTCATACAGCGGCCAGAGCGCCGGGTTGCCGAGGTAGCCGCCGTCCCAGTAGGGCTCGCCGTCGATCTCGACCGCCTTGAACACCTGCGGCAGGCAGGCCGAGGCGAGCAGCGCATCGACCGTCAGCTCCCGCCGCGTGAAGACGCGCGGCTTGCCGGTGCGCACGCTGGTCGCCGAGACGAACAGCCGCGGCGCCTTGGCCTCGCTGCGCAGGCGCTCGAAGTCGATGCTGTCGACCAGCGCGTCGCGCAGCGGATTGTAGGAATAGGGGAAGGGGTTGATCTGGTACGGCGACAGCACGCGGGAGAGCGTGTCGAAGGTGCGGTAGGCGACCGACCAGGTGAGGTCGTGGCCCCAGACCAGCTTCTCCATCGGCGTCGCCTGCAGCGGGCTGACGGCGAGCTTGCCCGCGATGCTGCGCCAGAACCGGTCGAGCGCCGCGATCGCCGCCGCGGGGCCGCCTTCCAGGAGGCCCTCGACCAGCATCACGCCGTTGATCGCACCGGCGGAGGTGCCGGACAGGCCGTCCACCTCCAGACGTTCGTCTTCCAGCAGGCGTTCCAGCACCCCCCAGGTGAAGGCGCCATGCGTGCCGCCGCCCTGCAGCGCCAGGCTGATGCGCCGCTTCGCCGGCGGCTTCGCGACCGCGGGCGCGGCGGGCGAGGGCGTTGCTTCGCTCACGCGGCGACCCAGCCGCCGTCCACGGACAGCGCGGCCCCGTTCACGCCGCCCGAGCCCGGGCCGCAGAGCCAGAGCGCCATGGCGGCGACCTCCTCCACCTCGATCCAGCGCTTCGAGGGCTGCTTCTCCAGCAGGTAGTCGGTCAGCGCCGCTTCCTCGCTGACGCCGTGCTTCGCGGCCAGCGGCCCGACCTGCGCCTCGGCCAGCGGCGTGCGCACGAAGCCGGGGCAGATCGCGTTGCAGGTGATGGGCGTCCTTGCCACCTCGAGCGCCACAACCTTGGTGAGGCCCACGACGCCGTGCTTGGCCGCGACATAGGCCGCCTTGTAGGGGCTGGCGACCAGGCCGTGGGCCGAGGCGATGTTGATGATCCGCCCCCAGTTGCGCTTGCGCATTCCCGGCAGCGCGGCGCGGATGGCGTGGAAGTTGGAGGACAGGTTGATCGCGAGGATCGCGTCCCACTTCTCCTCCGGGAACTCCTCGACCGGGCTGACATGCTGGATGCCGGCGTTGTCCACCAGGATGTCGCAGGCGCCGAGCGTCGCCTCGCATTCGGCGACCATGGCGCGGATCTCGGCCGGCTTCGCCATGTCGGCGGCGGAATAGGGGGCGTCGCCGCCGCCCATGGCCGCGCCGACCTTGGCGCGCGCCGCGGCGATCTCCGCCGGCCGGCCGAAGCCGTTCAGCATGACCTTGGCCCCGGCCTCGGCCATGGCGTGCGCGATGGCGAGGCCGATGCCCGAGGTCGAGCCGGTGATCAGGGCCGTGCGGCCCTCGAGGGTGCGATCCATGGGTAAGCGTCCTGCGTCGGGGCCGGGCAATGTGACGAAGGCAGGCGACCGCGGGAAGCCCTGGCGGGACACACGCGGGCGTCATGGCCGTTAGCGGGGCGGAAATGACGGTGGTCGTAAGGGTTGCAGGCCGCTCGGGCGGTTCGCGCGCGCCGATCGGCCTGCCCCGCGTGCCGGCCCGCCCCGGGCCGGCGCATACGTCCGGAGATCACTGCCCATGTCCCGCCTGTCCATCCGTTCGAAGCTGCTGGGTGGCTTCGCCGTCGTGCTTCTGCTGCTCGTCGGGGTCTGCGCGATGTCCGTCGTGGCGCAGCGCAGCGTCCACGGCATCCTCGACGAGATCACCGACGTGCAGGCGCCCGCGGTCGAACTGCTCGGGCGCTATCGCTACGACGCCGGGCGGCTGCGGGCTGATCAGCTCGCGGTCATCCTGTTCCCCGGGGAGGAAGGCCGGCGCGGCCGGCTCGCCCGGATCGAGGAAGCGGCCGGCGAGATGCGGAGCGCCTGGGCACAGCATCATCGGCTCGTGACCGCGCCCGAGATCCGGCGCGCCGCCGCCGCCGCCGAGGCACTCGGGAACCGCTACATGGCGGCGACGCGCGGGCTGGCCGGGCTGCTCGAGGCCGGTGACCGCGACGGCGCCATCCGGATGCTCGAGACCTCCTACGCCGTCTTCGACCAGTGGCAGACCGCGCTTCGCGCCATGCAGGACCTGGACACGCGGGACCTCGAAGCGCGCGCGGCCCTGGCGGGCTCTACGAGCACCCTGGCCCTGACTGCGACCCTGGCGCTCGGCACCGTGGCGCTGCTGGCGGGGGTTGTCGTCGCGCTGCTGCTCGGGCGCAGCATCGCCGGGCGCGTCGGGCGCCTGTCTGCGGCGCTCGGCCAGCTTGCGAAGCGCGACTACGCCTTCACCCTGGCCGAAACGAAGGACGGCGACGAGATCGGCGCCATGGCGCGCGCGTTCGATGCCTGCCGCGACGGGCTGCGGGAGGCCGACGCGCTGGCCGCACGCCAGGCGGAGGCCGAGCAGGCGCGCGCCGAGCGCGGCCGCCGCGTCGATGCGCTGGTCACCGCCTTCGAGGAGGAGGCCGCGGGCGTGCTGCGTTCGGTCGGCAGCGCCGCGACCGAACTGGCCGCCACCGCCTCCACGCTGAACGAGACCGCCGAGGACGGCACGCGCCAGGCGACAGTCGTCGCCGCCGCGTCCGAGCAGGCGAGCGCGAACGTGCAGACCGTCGCCGCCTCGGCCGAGGAACTCGCGGCCTCGATCGCCGAGGTGGCGCGCCAGGTGCGCGACACCGCCGGCATCACCGGCCGCGCGGCTGAGGCGGCGCAGGAGACCGACGCCACGGTGCGCGGCCTGGCCGAGGCCGCGAACAAGATCGGCGACGTGGTGCGCCTGATCAGCGATATCGCCGGGCAGACGAACCTGCTGGCGCTGAACGCGACGATCGAGGCGGCCCGCGCGGGCGAGGCCGGCAAGGGCTTCGCGGTGGTGGCGAGCGAGGTCAAGAACCTCGCGACCCAGACCGCGAAGGCGACCGAGGAGATCGGCGCGCAAATCGCCGCGATGCAGGCCGAGACGACGCGCACGGTGGGGGCGATCGCCGCGATCGCGCGCACGATCGGCGAACTGAACGCCAATACGGCGCAGGTCGCCGCGGCGTCCGAGCAGCAGGCCGCGGCGACGCAGGAGATCGGTCGCGCCGTCGCCGAGGCCGCCGCCGGCACGCAGGAAGCGTCGCGCAGCGCCGGCGGCGTGAAGCAGGGCGCCGAGCAGACCCGCGGCGCGTCGCAGGACCTGATGGCCGCATCCTCGGAACTGGCGGAACAGGCCGAGCGCCTGCGCGGCCAGGTGGACGGCTTCCTGGCAGGGCTGCGGGTGGCGTGAGATCGCACGGTTCGGCTGCGGCGCCGGGCGCGAGCGACAAAGAGCGCGGGGGAAGGGGACTTCTCCCCCCCCCGGGGGGGGGGACCCCTTCCTTGCCACCGGGCGCGGATGCCTCGAGGCGTGGCGCCAGGCGACAAGGAAGGCAGGGGGATCGGGCAGGGAGCCACTTATGCCGAATTCCCGTCCCGAATGCCTGACGTGGTGCGGAGCCCTGGTCGTTCGGATCCGGGACGGCGATGGTGTCGTGCCGGTGGGCGGCTCGACGGCAGGGGCGTATGTCCCGTCGCCGGGCCCCGGGGCTGAACACGGAGGGAACGCACATGGATTTCGCCGGCAAGGTGGCCGTCGTCACGGGCGGCGGCAACGGCATCGGCCGGGCCGTCTGCCTCGGCTTCGCGCGCCATGGCGCGCGGGTGGTGGTCGTTGACCGCGACGCCGCGGGCGCAGCCGCGGTTGCCGCCGAGATCGGCGGCACGCAGGCGATCGCCTGCACCGCGGACGTGACGCGCGGCGCCGATGTCGCGGCCTATGTCGCCCGGGCGCTCGATGCCTTCGGCAGCATCGACTGCTTCCACAACAACGCCGGCATCGAGGGCCGCGTGGCGCCAACCGCCGAATACGACGAGGCGGTGTACGACGCGGTGATGGGCGTGAACGCGAAGGGCGTGTTTCTCGGCCTCAGGCACGTGCTGCCGGTGATGATCCGCCAGCGGGGCGGCGCGGTGGTCAACACGGCCTCGACGGCCGGGCTGATCGGCACGGCGGGCATGCCGGCTTATGTCGCGTCCAAGCATGCGGTGATCGGGTTGACCAAGGTGGCGGCGGCCGAGGTCGGGCCGGTCGGCATCCGCGTCAACGCGGTCTGTCCCGGCCCGATCGCCACGCGCATGATCGACGACCTGGCGCGCCAGGTCTCGCCCAACAATCCGGCCGGCGTCGAGGCGCGCTACACCGCGGGCATCCCGCTGCGCCGCTACGGCACCGCCGAGGAAGTGGCGAATGTCGTGCTGTTCCTGTGCTCCGACCTCGCCGGCAACGTCACCGGCGCGCAGTATGTGGTGGATGGCGGGCGCACCGCGGCGCCGACGGGTGGCGCGACGACGGCATTGGACTAGTCGGCGTTGCCGCGCGGATCTGATGCCGCCGTCTGGCGCCGACGATGGCCGGATGCATCTCCGTCGTCGCCGGCAGATTGTGCCGTTCCGGGCGCGCGGGACGCAGCAGATGCGGCCGGACCGGGTGGCCGAATTCTGCGCGACCTTCATCGCGGAATCGAACCGCCTGGCGGCCGAAGCCTCCGCCGGTACCGAGGCCCGGCAGCGAGACCGGCAGGCCGCGCTCGATGCCGGGCCGCCGGTCGCCCCGCCGGCGCTGCACCCCGACCTCGCGCAGGTCTACGCCGATCTCCGCCACGCCATCGCCGCCGAGGGCGGCGCCGAAGCCCTCGAGGCCGCCCGTGCCCTGATCGACACCGTCGTCGTCTCGCCGACCGACGATCCCGGCGGTCTGCCCGGCATCGAACTGACCGGGCACCCTCATGGCGATGCTCGAGGCCGGCGCGGCCGGCCTGGCCCCCGAGGAAGACACCCTTGCCTCACGCCTCGCCGCCATGCTCGACGTTTCGGCAAAGTGAAAACCGTGGGGAGAAGTTCCCTGCTCCCCCCGGTCTTACGGAGTGACCATGCAAGGACGCGTACTGATCATCGCCGGCAGCGATTCCGGCGGCGGCGCCGGAATCCAGGCCGACATCAAGGCCGTCACCGCGCTCGGCGCCTTCGCCATGACCGCGGTCACGGCGCTGACCGCGCAGAACACGCTCGGCGTGCATGGCGTGGTCGGCGTGGATCCGGCCTTCATCCGCCAGCAGATCGCCGTGGTGCTGGACGACCTCGGCGCCGATGCCATCAAGACCGGCATGCTGCACAGCGTCCCGGTGATCGAGGCGGTGTGCGAGGAGGTCGCCGCGCGTGCCAGGGGCGTGCCGCTGGTGGCCGACCCGGTCATGGTCGCGAAGGGTGGGCATCCGCTGCTGGCGCCGGACGCGGTCGGCACGCTGAAGGCGCGGCTGCTGCCCTTGGCGACCGTCATCACGCCCAACCTGCCGGAAGCCGAGGTGCTGGCCGGCCGGCCGATCCGCGACGTCGCCGGGATGCGCGCGGCGGCCGCGGATTTGCGCGCGCTGGGCGTGCCCGCGGTGCTGCTCAAGGGCGGGCATCTGGACGGCGATACGGTGACCGACCTGCTGGTCACGGCCGGCGGCGTCGAGGAATTCGTCTCCCCCCGCATCGCGACGCGCCACACGCACGGCACCGGCTGCACGCTGGCGAGCGCGATCGCCACCGGTCTCGCGCAGGGGCTGGGGCTGCGCGATGCGGTGGCGCGGGCGCGCGCCTATGTGCTGGCCGCGATCGCGGCGGCGCCGGGCTATGGCGCCGGGCACGGGCCGCTTGATCACGGCGTGACCGTGGACCCCGGGCGGTTCTGACCTGGCACGGCCGAGGCGGGTTCATGCCAGCGACCGCCGGCATGACCTTTCTGTCGCGCGCAGCCGCCACACCGGGTCCCATCGAAGCGAGCTTCGATCGGCGCCCGTCAACCCTGCGCGCGGATGCGTCCGGACCTTCGGCCGGCTGCATCAGTCGGGCCGGTAGCCGAGCTCGGCCAGGAGGTCGCCGGCCACGACCCCGAAGGCGCGGATCTCGGCCGGGGTGAGGAGGCCGCGCCAGGCCTCGGCGCGCGCGGGGCGGAGCGGCTCGCGCACCAGGCGCTGCTGGTCGAGGCGGCGATCCCGGTCGAGAAGCACGGTGCCGTCCGCCGCGACGCGGCCCTGGTGCTCGGCCAGCCGGGTCGCCGCGCGTTCGTGGTAGCGCAGCATCGCCGGGTCGTAGTCGATGCGAAGGAAGGCAGCCGCCCGGCGCAGCGCCGCTTCCGGCTCTGCGAGCAGCGCCTCGTAGCGCAGTTCGAGCACCGGGTGCCCGGCCGCCGCGGCTGCCCGGCCGGCGGCGACGAGGTCGCGCCAGTGCCGCGCCAGGGTCTCGATATCGGTGCCCGGCGCGAACCAGAGCGGCCGGAGCGAGGCGGCGGCGGCGCGGCCGTCGCGGATGAGGTGGATGAAGCGCGCCTCGGGCAGCAGGCGCGCGATGGCGGGGATCGCGGCGACATGGGCGGGCGTCTTGTCGCCGCCGAGCGGCTTGCCGTGCCGGGCGGCATAGGCCCGGTAGAAGGCGCGCACGTCCCCTGCCACGTCGAAGGGGCGGATCCGGCCGAGCGCCTCGGCCAAGGTCGCCCGGTCGAGGCCGAAATCGACCCAGCTGGACCAGGGGTCGCCCGGCCGTTCGATGAGGTCGATCAGTGCGGCGGCATCGGCCGTGCCCGCTTCCGCGAGCGCGGCGCAGGCGGGCAGGAAGCCGGTCTCGGGCGGGATGGCGATCGCGGGGTGGCTGTCGAGCATCATGCGCAGCAGCGTGGTGCCCGAACGCGGCGCGCCCACGATGACGGGCATGGGCGCCGCCCCCTGTCCGGGGGTCGGCGAGGCGGGATCGGGCATGGCGCGTGTCTATCGGTCCTCGGGCCCGGCGGCGAGCGTGCCGTTAAGGCATTGGTGAGGCGCGCGTCGCCATGGTCGCGCGATGAATCTCTCCCTGCCGCAGATCCAGGCGCTGTTCGGCGTGTCGTCGCAGGGCGCGGCCGCGGGCAATGCCGCGACCGCCATCCCGGCGCTGCGCCGCGCGACGGAAGCGGGCGCCGAGGCGAAGGGCATCGCGCAGGAACGCAAGGACCCCGTGTCGCTGACCGCGCTGGCGCAGTTCCGCCAGGCGCTCGACAAGGCCGGCAGCATCGAGGCCGCGCTGTCCGACCCGCGCATCCTCAAGGTGGTGATGCCCGCGCTCGGCCTGCCGGATCAAGCAGGCAGCCCGGCGCTCGCGCGGAAGGCCCTGCTGTCCGACCCCGATGACCGCAACGGCCTCGCCGCCAGGCTCGGCGCGACCTGGCAGGCGGCGGCGCGGACGCTCGGCGTGTTCGAGGCCGGGCTCGACGGGCTGCGCGACCCGGCCATGGTGCAGCGGCTGTCGGATGCCTTCCTGAAGTACCAGTACCGATCGGGCCTCGACGACCAGCAGGCGGGGCTCGCGGATGCGCTCTATTTCCTCGAATCCGCGCGCAATGCGGAGGATGTCTTCGACGTGCTGGGCGATGCGGTGCTGCGGCGGGTGGTGACGGGCGCGCTCGGCCTGCCGGACCAGATCGCCATCCAGGGGGTGGAGGCGCAGGGCCGCGCCGTCACGTCCCGGCTGAAGCTCGAGGCGCTGCAGGATGACCGCGCGGTGCGCAAACTCGCGGAACGCTACCTGATCGCCGCGGCGAACCGGGCGGCCGAGGGGCAGGCGGCGGCACCCACGGACCCCTTCGCCATCATCGCGGGCCTGTCCATCCGGGCTTGATCGAGCCGGGGCTTCGGGCGTAACCCTCCGCCCGGGCCACGCCCCCCCACCGGGGCGCATCCGCTTCTGGAAGGGAGCACCTCATGGCGAACGCCGCCCCGAAGCCGGACATCCGTCCGGCCAACCCCAATTTCTCCTCCGGTCCCTGTGCCAAGCGCCCCGGCTGGTCGCTGGCCGCGCTGGAGGGCGCGCTGCTCGGGCGCAGCCACCGCGCGAAGGATCCCAAGGCGAAGCTCGCCGAGGTGATCGATCGGTCGAAGGCGATCCTCGGCCTGCCGGCCGGCTGGCGGCTCGGCATCGTGCCGGCGTCGGACACCGGCGCGGTCGAGATGGCGCTGTGGTCCATGCTCGGCGCCCGCGGCGTCGACATCCTGGCCTGGGAATCCTTCTCGAAGGACTGGGCGACGGATGTGGTGAAGCAGCTGAAGCTCACCGATGCGCGCGTGATCGACGCGCCCTACGGAAGGCTGCCGAACCTTGAGCAGGTGGATGCCGCCAGCCGCGACGTGGTGTTCGTCTGGAACGGCACGACCTCCGGCGTGCGGCTGCCCCATGCCGACTTCATCCCCGTGCAGCGGGACGGGCTCGCGATCTGCGACGCGACCAGCGCCGCCTTCGCGATGGACCTCCCCTGGGACCGGCTCGATGTCGTGACCTGGTCCTGGCAGAAGGTGCTGGGCGGCGAGGCGGCACACGGGATGCTGGCGCTCAGCCCGCGCGCGGTGGCGCGGCTCGAATCCCACAAGCCGACCTGGCCGATGCCGAAGATCTTCCGCATGACCAAGGACGGGAAGCTCAACGAGGGCATCTTCAAGGGCGAGACGATCAACACGCCGTCGATGCTCTGCGTCGAGGACGCGCTGGACGGGCTCCGCTGGGCGGAGAGCGTGGGCGGCCTGAAGGGGCTGGTCGCGCGGAGCGAGGCGAACCTCGCCGCCATCGCGGCCTGGGTCGCGGCGGGCTCGGGCTTCGGCTTCCTCGCCGAGGACCCGGCGACGCGCTCCTGCACCTCGATCTGCCTGACCATCACCGCGCCCTGGTTCACCGTCATGGGGGCGGAGGCGCAGGCGGCTGCGGCGAAGAAACTCGCGGGCCTGCTGGAGAAGGAAGGCGTGGCACTCGACGCCGGCGCCTATCGCGACGCGCCGCCGGGCCTGCGCATCTGGGGCGGCGCGACCGTCGAGACCGCCGACATCGCGGCGCTGCTGCCCTGGCTCGACTGGGCGCTCGCCGCCGTCGAAGCCGAGATCGTGGTGGCCTGACCGATGCTCTCCAAAACCCCGAAGGTCCTGATTTCCGACAAGCTCTCCCCCGCCGCCGTTCAGATCTTCCGCGACCGCGGCATCGAGGTGGACTTCAAGCCCGGCCTCAAGCCCGCCGAGATCCGCGAGATCATCGGCGCCTATGACGGGCTCGCGGTGCGCTCGGCCACCAAGGTCACGCGCGAACTGATGGAGGCCGCGCCGCGGCTCAAGGTGGTCGGCCGCGCCGGCATCGGCGTGGACAACGTGGACGTGACCACCGCCACCACGCGCGGCGTGGTCGTGATGAACACGCCCTTCGGCAACGCGATCACGACGGCCGAGCACGCCATCGCGATGATGTTCGCCCTCGCCCGCCAGCTGCCCGAGGCGAGCGCCTCCACCAAGGCCGGCAAGTGGGAGAAGAACCGCTTCATGGGCGTCGAGCTGTTCGGCAAGACGCTCGGCCTGATCGGCTGCGGCAACATCGGCGCGATCGTCGCCGACCGCGCGGTCGGGCTGAAGATGAAGGTGGTCGCCTACGATCCCTTCCTGTCGGAGAAGCGCGCCCTCGATCTCGGCGTCGAGAAGGCGGAGCTGCACGACCTGCTGCACCGCGCCGATTTCGTCACGCTGCACGTGCCGATGACCGAGCAGACGCGGAACATCCTGTCGCGCGAGAACATCGCGCGCATGAAGCCCGGCGCGCGGCTCATCAACTGCGCCCGCGGCGGCCTGGTGGACGAGGCGGCGCTGCATGACGCGCTGGTCTCGGGCCACCTGGCCGGCGCCGCGCTCGACGTGTTCGAGACCGAGCCCGCGACCGCGAGCCCGCTGTTCGGGCTCGAGAACGTGGTCTGCACGCCCCATCTCGGTGCCGCGACGGCCGAGGCGCAGGAGAACGTGGCGCTCCAGGTGGCCGACCAGATGGCCGACTTCCTTCTGTCGGGCGCCGTCTCCAACGCCATCAACATGCCGAGCGTGACGGCCGAGGAAGCGCCGCGCCTCAAGCCCTACATGGAACTGGCGCGCATGCTGGGCGCCATGGCCGGGCAGCTGACCGCCGCGCAGGACGGCGCGATCAGGGCGATCCGCGTCGAATACGAGGGCCATGCGGCGGAGCTGAACCACCGCCCGCTGACCGCCGCCGCGCTGGCCGGCGTGCTGACGCCGCTGATGGGCGCGGTCAACATGGTCAACGCGCCGGTGCTGGCCAAGCAGCGCGACATCGAGGTGGCCGAGACCGTGCTCGAGCGCAGCGGCGAATACCAGACGCTGGTCCGCCTGACCGTCGTGACCGACCGCTACGAGAAATCCATCGCGGGGACGCTGCTGGCCGAGAACCGGCCGCGCCTGATCGAGATCAAGGGCATCGCGGTCGAGGCCGACTTCGCGCCGCACATGCTCTACGTCACGAACCAGGACAAGCCGGGCTTCATCGGCCGCTTCGGCATGGCGCTGGCCGATGCGGGCATCAACATCGCGACCTTCCACCTGGGGCGGTCCGCCCCCGGCGGGGACGCGATCTGCCTGGTTGGGCTGGATGGCCCGATGCCGGAGGATGTGCTGGCGGGCGTCCGCGGCCTGCCGTTGGTCGTGCAGGCGACGGCGCTGGCCTTCTGACCGGCGCGGGGCGCGGCCGCGCCCCGCGCCCCACCCATGTAGGCGGTTCATCCGATCCTTACGCTTCCAGCGTGCAATCCCGGGGCTTCGCGTTCTATATGTGCAGTCGCGGCTCCGTTGGGTGCCGGCTCGCACCCGATACGGGACCGACCATAGATGATGCTGCCGACCGAGCGGCCCACTCCTGCCCGCGTGCCTGCCCTGCCCAGGTTGCTTGCGGGGCTGCGTGACCGCCTGCGTGTCGAGCCGCCGGCCCGCCGCCCCGTGCCGGCCGGGGCGCTGGCCGTCGCCTCCTACAACATCCACAAATGCGTGGGCACGGACAACCGCTTCGACCCGGCGCGCGTCGCCGCCGTCATCGCGGAGCTCGACGCGGACATCCTCGCGCTGCAGGAAGCCGACCGCCGCTTCGGCCGCCGGCACGGGCTGCTCGACATGCCGGCGCTGGAACGGCGCACCGGCCTCTCGCTTCTGCCGCTCTCGCTCGAGCCCGGCGGGCATGGCTGGCGCGGCAATGCGCTGCTGGTGCGCAACGCCCGGGTGATCCGCCAGCGCCGCCTGGTGCTGCCGGGCGGCGAGCCGCGCGGCGCGGTGATGGCCGAGCTCGACCTGCCGGCCGGCCGGCTCTGCGTCGTCGCGGCGCATTTCGGGCTGCTGCGACGCCACCGGGCGCAACAGGCCATGGCCATCCTGGCCGCGCTGGCCGAGGCCGAGGACGTGCCGACGCTCGTCTTCGGCGACCTCAACGAATGGCGGCCGGGGCCGCGCTCCTCGCTGCGCGCGCTGGAGGACGGCTTCGGCGGCGCCGTGCCCGGCCCCGCCACCTTCCCGAGCCGCCTGCCGGTCCTCGCGCTCGACCGCATCCTCGGCCGGCCGCGCGGCCTCGTGCTCGGCGTTGAGGCGCATGACACGCCGCGCGCGCGCGTCGCTTCCGACCACCTGCCGATCCGGGCGGTGATCGACCTGGCCGCGGTGCAGGCGCCGGCCCTGGCCCCGGCCCTGTCCGAGGCCGCCTGACGCGAGGCGGCGCCGCATGGACGCGGCCCCGCGGGAACGCGAGGTGCCCGCCGGCGGCGTCGCGCTGATGCCGGACGGGCTGACCGCCTTCGCTGCCCGCGTGGCTGCCGCCCGCAGGGCCGAGACCAGCCTCGACCTGCAATACTACATCTGGCGCGGCGACCTCACGGGCGGCCTGCTGGCGCGCGAGGTGCTGGGCGTCGCCGAGCGCGGCGTGCGCGTGCGCCTGTTGCTGGACGACATGTACGCCGTCGGCGCCGAGCGCGTGCTCGCCGCCCTCGACACCCATGGCCGGATCGAGGTGCGGCTGTTCAACGCGACCCGCTGGCGCCGCTTCGGCCCGCCGGGCCTGCTGCTCGAGATGCTGTTCGGCGGCTGGCACCTGAACCGGCGCATGCACAACAAGGCCTGGATCGTGGATGGGCGCCTCGCGATCCAGGGCGGGCGGAACATCGGCGACGAGTATTTCGACACCTCCGGCGCGTTCAACTTCCGCGACCTCGACCTCGCCATCTCGGGGGAGGGGGCGGGCCAGGTGCAGGCGGCCTTCGACCGATACTGGAACCATCCGCTCTCGGCGCCGCTGCGCCGGATCAGCCGCGTCGCCTATCGCCGGCGCGCGGCGCGGCGGCTGATGCGCCGGCTCGACGCCGCAGCGCGAGCGCCCGCGGCGCGGCCCTTCTTCGACCGGCTCGACGCCGACCCGGCCGTCGGCCGCATCCTGGCCGATGACCCGGACGCCCGCTTCGTGCCCGTGGCGCCCACGGAGATCGAGGTGGTGGCCGACCCGCCCGCCAAGGCCAAGGGCCGCGCACGGGCCGGGGAGGGCGTGGCCCATGCCGTCCTTGCCGCGCTGCGCTCCGCGCGGCGGGAGGCGCTGATCATCTCCCCCTATTTCGTGCCCGGTCCGGCCGGCGCCGCGCTGCTGGCCGGGATGGCGCAGGCCGGCGTGCGGGTCTCGGTCGTGACGAACTCCCTGGCCGCGACGGACGTGGTCGCGGTGCATGGCGGCTATGCCCGCTACCGGGAAGGGCTGCTCGCCGCCGGGATCACGCTGCACGAGATGAAGCCGACGCGCGACGAGGGGGCGAGCGTCTTCGGCTCCCGCGGCGCCAGCCTGCACACCAAGGCCCTTGTGCTGGACGGGGAGCGCGGCTTCGTGGGCTCCTTCAACCTCGACCCGCGCTCGGTCGCGCTCAACACCGAGATGGGCACCTTCGTGCGCAACGACGAGGTGGCGCGGCAGTTGCGGGAGGAGCACGCGCGGCTCGCCTCCCCGCTCCGGAGCTGGCGCGTGACGCGCGCGGGGCCAGGGCGGCTGCTCTGGACCGCCCAGGTGGACGGGACGCTCCGGGTCCTGGCGCGGGAGCCCGAGGCCTCCCGCATCCGCCGGGTGCTGGCGCGGCTCGTGCGGCTTCTGCCGGTCGAATCACAGCTCTGACCGCCATGGCCGCGGGCGGGGTTGCCCCGCGCCACCGCCCCTGCCACACCCTGCCGCCTGAGATGACCGACGACCTGCCCAACCCCGCCCTGCTGCCTGCCGGCCTGGCGGACCTGCTGCCGCCCGAGGCCGAGCGTGAGGCTGCGCTGGTCGAGGCGATGATGGGCGTCTTCGCGGCGCATGGGTACGAACGCATCAAGCCGCCGCTGCTGGAATTCGAGGACAGCCTGCTGGCAGGGTCCGGCGCCGCCGTCGCCGAGCAGACCTTCCGCCTGATGGACCCGGTCAGCCAGCGCATGATGGGGCTGCGCGCGGACACCACGCCGCAGGTGGCCCGCATCGCGGCGACGCGCCTGGCCGCCCAGGCGCGGCCGCTCAGGCTCTGCTACGCGGGCCAGGTGCTGCGCGTGCGCGGCACGCAGCTGGCCCCCGCCCGGCAATTGCCGCAGGCGGGGATCGAGTTGATCGGCGGCGCGGCGCCGGCCGCCGATGCCGAGGTCGCGATCGTCGCGGTCGAGGCGCTGGCGGCCGTCGGCGTCACGGCGGTCAGCCTCGATGTCACGCTGCCGACCATGGTGCCGGCGCTGTTCGACGCGGCAGGCGCGGACGCCGCGCTGCGCGCGCGCCTGGCCCGCGCGCTGGACCGCAAGGACAGCGCGGCGGTCACTTCGCTGGTGCAGGACCAGGGCGGCGCTCTCGCGGCGCTGCCGGGGCTGATGGCGGCGGCCGGGCCGGCGGATGGCGCGCTGGCCGCGCTCGAGGATGCGGCGCTGCCGCCGGCGGCGCGCGCCATCGCCCTGAACGCGGCCGCCGTGCTGGGCGCGATCCGCGCCCGCGCGGCGGCGCTGCGCATCACGCTCGACCCGGTCGAGTTCCGCGGCTTCCGCTACCACACGGGCGTCGCCTTCACGCTGTACGGGCCGGGCATGTCGGGCGAATTGGCGCGCGGCGGGCGCTATGTCTCCCAGAACGACGAGCCGGCGACGGGGATGTCGCTCTATCCCGATGCGGTGCTGCGCGCGGCGCCGCCGGTGGCGCCGAAGCCACGGCTGTTCCTGCCGCTCGGCGCCGATGGCGCGGCGATGCGAGCCCGGGGCTTCGCGACCGTCGCGGCGCTGGCGCCCGAGGACACGCCCGCGCGCCTGCGCTGCACCCATGAACTGAAGGACGGCGCGGCCGTCCCCGTCGTGACGAAGGACTGACCCGATGGCCAATGTCGCCGTGATCGGCGCCCAGTGGGGCGACGAGGGCAAGGGCAAGGTGGTGGACTGGCTCGCCTCCCGCGCCGACATCGTCGTGCGGTTCCAGGGCGGCCACAATGCCGGCCATACGCTCGTGGTGGGGGACCAGACCTACAAGCTGTCCCTGCTGCCGTCCGGCGTGGTGCGCGGCAAGCTCGGCATCATCGGCAACGGCGTGGTGCTCGACCCCGAGGCGCTGCTGTCGGAGATCGCGAAGGTCACCGCCCAGGGGCTGCAGGTGAGCCCCGAGAACCTCCGCATCGCCGAGAACGTGCCGCTCATCCTCCCGCTGCATCCCGCGCTCGACAAGGCGCGCGAGGCGGCGCGGGGCGAGGACAGGATCGGCACCACCGGGCGCGGCATCGGGCCCGCCTACGAGGACAAGGTGGGGCGGCGCTCGATCCGCCTCTGTGACCTCGCGGAGCCCGAGACGCTGTCGGCCAAGCTCGATGAATTGCTGCTGCACCACAACGCGCTGTTCCGCGGCCTCGGCGCGCCGGAATTCGGGAAGCAGGCGCTGCTCGACGGGCTGCTCGCGCTGGCGCCCAGGCTGCTGCCCTTCTCCGAGGCCGTCTGGGAACGCCTGGAGGAGGCGCGGCATTCCGGCAAGCGCGTGCTGTTCGAGGGCGCGCAGGCCGTGATGCTCGACGTCGACCACGGCACCTACCCCTACGTCACGTCGTCGAACACGGTGGCGGGCAATGCGGCGGCGGGGGCGGGCTGCGGGCCGGATGCGATCGGCTTCGTGCTCGGCATCGCCAAGGCCTACACGACGCGCGTCGGATCGGGGCCGTTCCCGACGGAACTGCACGACGAGACCGGCCGGCTGCTCGGCGAGCGCGGGCACGAATTCGGCACCGTGACCGGCCGGCCGCGCCGCTGCGGCTGGTTCGACGCCTGCATGGTGCGCCAGGCGGTGAAGGTGGGCGGCGTGCAGGGGCTGGTGCTGACCAAGCTCGACGTGCTGGACGGGCTGCCGGAACTGCGCATCTGCACCGGCTATCGCATCGGGGGCGAGACGGTGAAGCGCCTGCCGGCCGCTTTCCGCGCGCAGGCGGCGGCCGAGCCGATCTACGAGACGCTGGAAGGCTGGTCCGGCTCGACGCGCGGCGCGCGGTCCTATGCCGAACTGCCGGCGGAAGCGGTGAAGTACGTCCGGCGCATCGAGGAACTGGTCGAGGCGCCGATCGTGCTGCTGTCCACGAGCCCGGAACGCGACGACACCATCATGATGCGCGACCCCTTCGCGGGGTGACGCGCATGGCGGCGCCCCCGCTCCTGCTGCTGACCGACATCCGCCACGGCTTCGGCGCGACGCGCCTGCTGGAGGGCGCGTCGCTGTCCGTCTCCCCGGGCGAACGCCTTGCGCTGGTCGGGCGGAACGGGTCGGGCAAGTCGACGCTGCTGAAGGTCGCGGCCGGCCTGGTCGAGCCCGAGGGCGGCACCCGTTTCCTGCAGCCCGGCGCGACGCTGCGCTACCTGGAGCAGGAGCCCGACCTCTCGGCCTTCCCGAACGTGCTGGCCTATGTCGAGGCGGGGCTCGGCCCCTCGGACGACGCGCACCGCGCGCGCTACCTCCTCGGCGAACTCGGCATGAGCGGCAACGAAGCCCCCGCCGCGCTGTCGGGCGGCGAGACGCGGCGCGCGGCGCTCGCCCGCGCGCTGGCGCCCGAGCCCGACATCCTGCTGCTGGACGAGCCGACCAACCACCTCGACCTGCCGGCGATCGAGTGGCTGGAATCCGAACTGGCGTCGCTGTCCTCGGCGCTGGTGCTGATCAGCCATGACCGGCGGTTCCTCGAACGCCTGTCGCGCGCCATGGCCTGGCTGGATCGCGGCACGACGCGGCGGATCGAGCAGGGCTTCGCCCATTTCGAGGCCTGGCGCGACCAGGTGCTGGAGGAGGAGGAGCGCGACGCCCACAAGCTCGCGCGCAAGATCGTGCGCGAGGAACATTGGCTGCGCTACGGCGTCACCGCCCGGCGCAAACGCAACGTCCGCCGCCTCGAGGGGCTGCACGCGCTGCGGCAGAAGCACCGCGAGCGCGTCGGCGCGCAGGGCCGTGTCAGCATGGCGGCGAGCGAGGCGGCGGGGTCGGGCAACCTCGTCGTCGCCGCCGAGGGCATCTGCAAGTCCTATGGCGGGCGCGCGGTGGTGCGGGATGTCTCGACGCGCATCCTGCGCGGCGACCGGGTCGGCATCGTCGGGCCGAACGGGGCGGGCAAGACGACGCTGCTCAACATGCTCACCGGCGTGCTGGCGCCGGATGCGGGTGAGGTGCGACTCGGCACGGCGATCGAGATGGTGGGGCTCGACCAGAAGCGCGCGAGCCTCGACCCCGGCCTGACGCTGGCCGAGGCGCTGACCGAGGGGCGTGGCGACCAAGTGCATGTGAACGGCCAGCCGCGCCACGTGATCGGCTACATGAAGGACTTCCTGTTCACGCCGGAGCAGGCGCGCACGCCGCTGTCCGCCCTGTCGGGCGGCGAGCGCGGGCGGCTGATGCTGGCGCGCGCCTTCGCCCGCCCGTCCAACCTGCTGGTGCTGGACGAACCGACCAACGACCTCGACCTCGAGACGCTCGACCTGCTGCAGGAACTCGTGGCCGAGTATGCCGGCACCGTCATCCTGGTCAGCCACGACCGCGACTTCCTGGACCGCACGGTCACCAGCGTGATCGCCTGGGAAGGGGAGGGGCGCTGGCAGGAATATGCCGGCGGCTATTCCGACATGGTGGCGCAGCGCGGCCATGGCGTGCGGGCGCGGGCGGCCGAGGCTGCCGCGAAGCCCGCCGCCGCGAAGGCCGAGGCTGCGCCGCGCGCCGCGCCGCCGGCCAGGCGCCGCGGGCTGAACGCGAAGGACCAGCACGAACTGAAGACGCTGCCCGCACGGATGGAGAAGCTCGGCGCCGAGGTGGCCGCGCTGGAGGCGAAGGTGGCGGCTCCCGCCTTCTATGCCCGCGACGCGGCCGGCTTCGCCCGCACGACCGAGGCGCTGGCGCTGGCGCAGGCCGCGCTGGCCGCGGCCGAGGAACGCTGGCTCGAACTCGAGATGCTGCGCGAGGAGGTCGGGTAGCGGCCGCCATGTCGGGGGTTCCAAGGGCCTGAAGCCCTTGGCGGGGTGGTCCGGAGGGGCGATGCCTCTCCGGTTGCGCCTCATGCCGCCGCGGCCAGCAACTGCTCGAGGTCGAGCCGCCGCGTCACCATCGCGAGGTTCCCCGCCGCGTCGCGCGGCCATTCCGCCTCCACCCGGTCGCGATAGAGCTCGACCCCATTGCCGTCCGGGTCACGCAGGTAGATCGCTTCCGACACGCCATGGTCCGACGCGCCTTCCAGCGGCCAGCCGGCGTCGAGCAACCGCTTGAGCGCATCCGCCAGCGCGGCGCGGTCCGGGTAGAGCAGCGCGACATGGAACAGCCCCGTCGTGCCCGGCGGCGGCCAGGCGCCGTCCAGGCTCTCCCACGTGTTGAGCGCGATGTGGTGGTGGTAGCCGCCGGCCGAGAGGAACACGGCGCGGTCGCCGAGGCGCTGCTGTTCCCCGAGCCCGATCACGTCCCGCCAGAAGCCGAGCGCGCGGTCGAGGTTTGCGACCTTCAGGTGGACATGGCCGATGCGGGTGGCGGGGTGGATGGCGGCGGTCATGGCGCGGGTCCTCGTTGCTGCTGGCGGTCATTTGCGCCCGCGCGCGTGGCGGCGCCAATCAAGCCGGCGGATGGCGGCGATCGGTGCGGTCCATGGGGGTGAAGCGCGTCCTCACCTGCGCTGTCGCCGCCGGCCGCATGATCCCTGGCCCGCAGCCCCGCCCCGGGTCCCAAAAAAGGTTGAGGGGGGCGCGGGGGGAGAAGTTCCCTTCTCCCCCCCCCCTTGCCGCACGGCGCCCACGGCGCGATGACGGCGCATGGTGGATTTCCGGACGGATGTGCTGGTGCTGGGCTCGGGCTCGGCGGGGCTGACGGCGGCGCTGACCGCGGCCGCGCAGGGGCTTTCGGTGGTGGTGCTGGAGAAGACAGACCGGCTGGGCGGTACCAGCGCCATGTCGGGCGCCGGCACCTGGGTGCCGGCCAACCACCACGCCGCCGCCGCCGGCATCGAGGACAGCGTCGAGGAGGCGCTCGCCTATGTCCGTGCCGGCGCGCCGCCCGGCTGGGCGGCGGAGGAGGATGCGCTCTGGCAGGCCTTCCTGCGCGCGGGGCCCGAGATGCTGCGCTTCGTCGAGGCCGCGACGCCGCTCCGATTCGCGCTGACGCCCGAGCCCGACCCGCTGCGCGGCCTGCCCGGCGCCAAGGACCGGGGGCGGATGCTCAGTCCCCGCGCGCTCAGTCGCTGGCGGGCGGGGCGATTCGCGCGCCGGATCCGGCGGTCCACCATCCCCGAGATCTTCACCTACCACGAGGCGGTGACGACCGACCTCTATCACAAGCCCTATCGGACGGCGCTTTCGCTCTGGCCGCGTCTGCTCTGGCGGTGGCTGACCAACAGCCGGGGCAAGGGGACGGCGCTGGTCACGGGGCTGCTGCGCGGGTGCCTCGACCAGGGGGTGGAGGTGTTCCTCGGTGCCCGCGCCATGGAACTGACGCAGGCGCCCGACGGCACCGTGACCGGCGCCGTGGTCGAGCGCGCCGGGCGGCGGGAGGCGTGGGCGGCGCGGCGCGGCGTGGTCATCGCGACCGGCGGCTTCGAATGGGAGGCCGGGCTGCTCGCGCGGCATTTCCCGGGGCCGGTGGACTACCTCGGCAGTCCCTCGGGCAACGAGGGCGACGGGCAGCGCATGGCGGCCGCGGCCGGTGCGGCGCTCGCGCGGATGGACCAGGCGACCATCGCGCCGTCGATTCCCGTCCGCTACCAGGGCCGCATCCTGGCGCAGCCCGTGCCGTTCCACACCGAGCCGAACGCCATGCTGGTGAACCGGCACGGGGTGCGATTCGTCAGCGAGCTGACGTTCAACATCGGCGAGGCGCTGGATGCGCGCGACCCCGCGACGGGCGCGCCGGTCCACCTGCCGGCCTGGGTGATCAGCGATTCCCGGCTGCTGGAACGCCTGCCGCCGGCGCGCTGGGCGGCGCGGGCCGATCCCGGCTGGCTGCGCGAATCGCCCGACCTCGCGGGGCTTGCGGCGCTGACCGGCCTGCCGCCGGCGGCGCTGGCCGCGAGCGTGGCCGGCTTCAACGCCGCGGCCGCCGCGGGGCGGGACGAGGCGTTCGGCCGCCCCGCGCGCCCGGACGCCGCCGCCGCCGGGGACAAGCGGCGACGGGCGGGAATCGAGCCGATCGCCCACCCGCCCTTCATCGCCCTGCCGATCAGCCGCGCCATCCTCGGCACCAAGGGGGGCGCGCGGACGAACGAACATGCCGAGGTGCTGCGCCCGGACGGCAGCGTCATCCCGGGGCTGTTCGCGGCCGGCATCGCCATGGCGAGCCCGATCGGCACGCGCAACGTCGGCACGGGCACGACGATCGGGCCGAACATGGCCTGGGGGTACATCGCCGGGATGCGGCTCGCGCGGCGCAACGCGGGCGGGGGGTGAAGGGGGGGGGGAGAAGGGAACTTCTCCCCCCGGACCCCCCACAACCTTCTTAGTCCTTTGGCGCCCTACCTTCGAGGATGGGCGCCAAGTGCCAAGGAAGGGAGGGCTTGGGGTCCCTGCGGCGCTGCGCAGCAACGTCGCGGGGAGCCGGTTCGGGGGAGGTTCTCCTCCCCCGGCCTTGTCCGCGCGACGGCTCGCCCTACTCCGCCCGGATCCCCAGCGCCCGCACCTCTGGCTCCCAGAGGTCGATCTCGTCGCGCACGTAGCGCGCGAAGCGTTCGGGCGTGTAGCCGCGCATGGCGGGGGTGCCCATCTCCTCGAGGCGCCCGTTGATGACGGGGTCGGCGAGCGCCTGGTCCACCGCCGCCGCCATCCGGTCCACCACGTGCTGCGCCGTGCCGCGGGGCGCGAAGAAGCCGTACCAGGAATAGGCCTTGTAGCCCGGGATGCCGGCCTCGGCGGCCGTCGGCACGTCGGGCAGCAGGGATGACCGCTGGTCGGTCGCGACGAAGATGACGCGCGCGGTGCCGCCTTCCTGGAAGCCCTTCAGGATGGAGGGGATGTCCGAGCAGAACTGGATCTCCCCGGCCGTGAGCGCCGCGAAGACCTGGCCGCCGCCGCGATAGGGCACGTGGACCGCCTGGGTGTTCGTCTTGATGCAGAAGGTGGCCGAGGCGATGTGCCCCGAGGTGCCGATTCCCGACGACCCGTACTGGTAGCGGCCGGGCGCGGCCCGGAGGGCCGCGACGAACTCGGCCGCCGTGCGGGGCGCGAAGTTGCGGGTCGTGATGGCCATGGCGATCGGCACGAAGACCGTGGGCGCGATGGCGACCAGGTCGCGCCGCGCATCGAAGGGCACGGGCGCGGGCAGGCCCCGGGCGAGCGCGATGGGCGACAGGGTCGACAGGACGAAGGTCTCCCCGTTCGGCGGCTGCTTCGCCACGTAGTCGGTGCCGACCACGCCGCCGGCGCCGGGGCGGTTCTCGATCACGACGGCCTGGCCCAGGATCTCGGCCAGGCGGGGCTGGATCAGCCGGGTGGTGATGTCGGTGCCGCCGCCGGTGCCGAAGGGCACGACGATGCGGACGGGCCGGGTCGGCCAGGGTGCCTGCGCGAGGGCGGGGGCGGCGAGCCCCGCGATGGGGGTGGCGAGGAGGCTGCGGCGTGGCAGGCGGGTCATGTCGGGTTCCGGCTCCGGGTGCTTGGGCCGACAGAGTGCGGCGGTTCGGGGCTGTGGAAAAGTCCCGCCTTGCGCCGGAGGTGGCGATGCCGATAATGAACGAAACGGGAACATGTAACATCGTTTGGCAGGTCTGCGGCGTTTGGCAAGTCCTCTCTCGCCCACCCGATGTGGTGGTGACGGAACTGTGGCAAGACTACATCTTGTTTCCCATCCCCCCGCGGCGGCAGGATGCCGTCCTAGGGGATAAGTTTTCCGGGGGGTCTTATCGGTGTTCGACGCAGTCCAGCTTGAGGGCCACGGTCAGGTCCGCATCGATCGTTCGCGCGACGCGCTGCTGACCGATTTCGGCAAGGCAACGCTCAATGACCGCTACCTGCTGCCGGGCGAGTCCTACCAGGACCTGTTCGCCCGCGTGGCGTCCGCCTATGGCGACGACGCGGCCCATGCGCAGCGGATCTACGACTACATCTCGCGCCTCTGGTTCATGCCGGCGACGCCGGTACTGTCCAATGGCGGCACGACGCGGGGCCTGCCGATCTCCTGCTTCCTGAACGAGGCGTCCGACAGCCTCGATGGCATCGTCGGCCTCTGGAACGAGAATGTCTGGCTGGCGGCCAAGGGCGGCGGCATCGGCTCCTACTGGGGGAATCTGCGCGGCATCGGCGAGAAGGTCGGCCGCAACGGCAAGACCTCGGGCGTCATTCCGTTCATTCGGGTGATGGACAGCCTGACGCTCGCGATCAGCCAGGGGAGCCTGCGCCGCGGCTCGGCCGCTTGCTACCTGCCGGTGAACCACCCGGAGATCGAGGAATTCCTCGAGATGCGGCGCCCGACCGGCGGCGATCCGAACCGCAAGGCGCTGAACCTGCACCATGGCGTGCTGATCCCCGACGCCTTCATGCGCGCGGTCGAGGCCGACGAGGACTGGGCGCTGGTCTCCCCCAAGGATGGCGCGCTGATGCGCAAGGTCTCGGCGCGCGGCCTCTGGATCCGCATCCTCACGGCGCGGATCGAGACGGGCGAGCCCTACATCATCTATTCCGACCACGTGAACCGCGCGCGGCCGGAGCACCACAAGCTCTCGGGCCTCGAGGTGAAGACGTCGAACCTCTGCTCCGAGATCACGCTGCCCACGGGGATCGACCAGCACGGCCAGGAGCGGACGGCGGTCTGCTGCCTCTCCTCGCTCAACTGCGAGACCTGGTTCGAGTGGAAGGACGATCCACTCTTCATCACCGACGTGATGCGCTTCCTCGACAACGTGCTGCAGTCCTTCATCGACACGGCACCCGATTCGATGGCTCGGGCGAAGTACAGCGCGATGCGCGAGCGCTCCGTCGGCCTCGGCGTGATGGGCTTCCATTCGTTCCTGCAGAAGATGAACGTGCCCTTCGAGAGTGTCGTCGCGAAGGTCTGGAACAAGAAGATGTTCAAGCACGTGCGGGAGCAGGCTGACGCCGCGTCGCGCCTGCTGGCCGAGGAGCGCGGGCCCTGCCCCGATGCCGCCGAATACGGCTTCATGGAGCGTTTCTCGAACAAGATGGCGATCGCGCCGACGGCGTCGATCAGCATCATCTGCGGCGGCGCCAGCCCGGGCATCGAGCCGATCGCGGCCAATGTCTACAACCACAAGACGCTGTCGGGCTCCTTCATCGTGCGCAACCCGTACCTGGCAAGCGTGCTGGAGAAGCACGGCCGGAACGACGAGGACACCTGGACCTCGATCACGGTCACCAAGGGGTCCGTCCAGCACCTCGACTTCCTGAGCGAGCAGGAGAAGGCGGTGTTCAAGACCGCGTTCGAGCTCGACCAGCGCTGGGTGGTCGAGCATGCCGCCGACCGCACGCCGTATATCTGCCAGTCGCAGTCGGTGAACGTCTTCCTGCCTGCCAATGTCCACAAGCGCGACCTGCACCAGATCCACATGATGGCGTGGAAGAAGGGCGTGAAGTCGCTCTACTACTGCCGGTCGCTGTCGATCCAGCGGGCGGATACGATCAGCGAGAAGGTGGTCGGCCAGGGCGACATCATGGCAGCCCACGTGCCGAGCGGCGCCCCGGTGCGCCTGGCGGCCGTGGCCGCCGCGCCGGCCGCGAACGGCAACAACTACGAGGAATGCCTGGCCTGCCAGTAGGCCAGGCTGGTGCTGCCTCGCGGCTGCGGCTGCTTGGGAAGCGGAGTATGATGGCGTCCGCCCGGATCAGACCGGGCGGGAAAGGAACGCCATGGCCAGGAAGCCCGAACCGGGCGGGAAGCCGCCGCGCCCCGCCCGCGACCTGCCGCCCCCGGAGGCGGTGAGCCCGCCCCGCATCGGCCCGCGCGCCCGGCAGCGCCCGGACGAACGCAAGGAAGGCGGCCCGGATTTCGGCCGCGAGCCGGAGCAACGGGAGCGCGCCGCCGAGGAAGCACGCGAGGCAGCCAGGCCCCCGCCGGCCAAGCCGCGGCGCTGACGACCCCGCTGCGACACCCGGCCCGGCACCGGACCCCGGGCGCCATGGCCCGCGTGCCCCTTCACGCCCCGCCCCCCGCGCGCTACCTGTCGCGCCTTTGAAATGCCGCGCTTTCCGGTCGGACGGCATGCGGGCGACGCGACGGGCAGGACATGACGAGCAGCAACGACATCCGCGCCACCTTCCTCGACTACTTCCGCCGCAACGGGCACGAGGTGGTGGAGAGCAGCCCGCTGGTGCCGCGCAACGACCCGACGCTCATGTTCGCCAATTCGGGCATGGTGCAGTTCAAGAACGTCTTCACCGGGCAGGAGAAGCGCCCCTACAGCCGCGCCACCACTGCGCAGAAATCGGTCCGCGCGGGCGGCAAGCACAACGACCTGGACAATGTCGGCTACACCGCGCGCCATCACACCTTCTTCGAGATGCTGGGGAACTTCTCCTTCGGCGACTACTTCAAGGAGCAGGCGATCCCCTACGCGTGGGAGTTGCTGACGAAGGATTTCGGCCTGCCGAAGGACCGCCTGCTGGTCACCGTCTATTCCGAGGACGAGGAAGCGCCGGCGATCTGGAAGAAGGTGGCGGGGCTGCCCGACAGCCGCATCATCCGGATCAGCACCTCCGACAATTTCTGGCGCATGGGCGACACCGGCCCCTGCGGCCCGTGCTCCGAGATCTTCTTCGACCATGGCGACAAGATCCCCGGCGGCCCGCCCGGCAGCCCGGACGAGGACGGCGACCGCTTCATCGAGATCTGGAACCTGGTGTTCATGCAGTTCCTCGAGGACCCGCCCGGCACGCGCAACCCGCTGCCGCGCCCGTCCATCGACACCGGCATGGGGCTGGAGCGATTCGCCGCCATCCTGCAGGGCAAGCACGACAACTACGACACCGACACGCTGCGCGCGATCATCCTGGCCAGCGCGGAAGCGACCGGCCAGGAGCCCGACGGGCCGTTCCGCAGCAGCCACCGCGTGGTGGCCGACCACCTGCGCGCCGGCGCCTTCCTGATCGCGGATGGCGTGCTGCCGTCGAATGAGGGCCGCGGCTACGTGCTGCGCCGGATCCTGCGCCGCGCGATGCGCCACGCGCACATGATGGGATCGCGCGATCCGCTGATGCACAGGCTGCTGCCGGCGCTGGTGCGCCAGATGGGCGGCGCCTATCCGGAACTGGTCCGCGCCGAGGCACTGATCTCCGAGACGCTGCGGCTCGAGGAAACCCGCTTCCGCTCCCTGCTCGAACGCGGCCTCGGGCTGCTGGCGGAGGAGACGGCGCGGCTCGGCTCCGGCCAGACCCTGCCCGGCGACGTCGCCTTCCGGCTCTATGACACCTTCGGCTTCCCGCTCGACCTGACGCAGGACGCGCTGCGCGCCGAGGGCCGGCCGGTGGACGTGGAGGGCTTCAACGCCGCCATGGCCGAGCAGCGCAAGCGCGCCCGCGCCGCCTGGGCCGGGTCGGGCGAGGCCGCGACCGAGGGCGTGTGGTTCGACCTCAAGGAGAAGGCCGGCGCCAGCGAGTTCCTCGGCTACACGACCGAGACCGCGGAGGGCGAGATCGTCGCCCTGGTGGTGGACGGCAAGCCGGCCGATCGCGCGCCCATCGGCACCGAGGTCGCGGTGCTGCTGAACCAGACGCCCTTCTACGCGGAATCCGGCGGCCAGGTGGGCGACACCGGCATCATCCAGGCCGGCGACGCCTGCCGGATCGAGGTGCGCGACACGCAGAAGAAGCTCGGCGCGCTGTATGTGCACCTCGGCACCGTCGTGCACGGCGAGGCGACCCTCGGCCTCGCGGTGCAGGCGGAGGTCGCGCATGAGCGCCGCTCGCGCATCCGCGCGCATCATTCGGCGACGCACCTGCTGCACGAGGCGCTGCGCCGGCGGCTCGGCACGCATGTGGCGCAGAAGGGCTCGCTCAACGCGCCCGACCGGCTGCGCTTCGACGTCTCCCAGCCCGTGCCGATGACCGAGGAGGATCTGCACTGGGTCGAGGCCGAGGTGAATGCCCGCATCCGCGAGAATGCCGAGGTCGTCACCCGCCTGATGACGCCGGAAGCCGCGGTCGAGGCCGGCGCCATGGCGCTGTTCGGCGAGAAATACGGCGAGGAGGTGCGCGTCGTCGGCATGGGCCATGACGCCGCCGCGGTCGAGAAGCACGGTGTCTATTCGCTGGAACTCTGCGGCGGCACGCATGTGCGGCGCACCGGCGACATCGGCCTGTTCAAGATCGTGGCCGAGGGCGCGGTCGCCGCCGGCGTGCGGCGCGTGGAGGCGGTCACCGGCGATGCCGCGCTCGCGCATGTCGCGGGCATGGAGGAGAGCCTGATCGCCGCCGCCGCGGTGCTGAAGGCGCAGCCCGGCGAATTGGCCGGCCGCATCGCCGCGCTGGTCGAGGACCGCCGCAAGCTGGAACGCGAGGTCGCGGAGCTGCGCAAGAAGCTCGCGACCGGCGGCGGCGGGGCGGAGGTCGAGACGGTGGCCGGGCTGCGCGTCGCGCTGCGCGACCTGGGCGAGGTGCCCGCCCGCGACCTCAAGGGCCTGGCGGAGGCGATCCTGAAAGGCGGCACGGCGGATGTGGTGGCGCTGGTCTCGACCGCCGAGGGCAAGGCCAGCATCGTCGTCGGCATCGGCGAGGGTGCCAAGGGCCGCGCCGACGCGGTGGCGCTGGTGCGCGCCGCCAGCGCCGCGGTCGGCGGCAAGGGCGGCGGCGGGCGGCCGGACATGGCGCAGGCCGGCGGGCCGGATGCCGACAAGGCGGCGGACGCGCTGGCCGCGGTGAAGGCGGCGCTGGGCGGGTGAGCGGGCGGACCCGCGCGCGCGACCTCGGCCTGGCGCCGGGCCTCTTCCGCCCGGGCGCGCTGAACGCCATCACCGACGTGGCCGGCGTCCGGGTCGGCCATGTCACGCTCATCGAAGGGGAGGCAACGCGCAGCGGCGTCACCGCCATCCTGCCCCATCCCGGCAACCCCTTCACGGACCGCGCGCCGGCGGGGCTGGCCGTCATGAACGGCTACGGCAAGCTGGCCGGCGCGACGCAGGTCGCCGAGCTGGGCGAGATCGAGACGCCGATCGTGCTGACCAACACGCTGGCCGTCGGCCGCGCGATGGAGGCGCTGGTCGACTGGACGCTGGCGCGCAACCCCGGGGCGGTCAGCGTCAACGCCCTGGTGGGCGAGACCAATGACGGGCGGCTGAACGACATCCGCGCGCGCGGCGTGACGGCCGCGCATGTGCTGGCGGCGCTCGACGGTGCGGCGGATGGCGCGGTCGCGGAGGGCAGCGTCGGCGCCGGCACCGGCACCATGGCCTTCGGCTTCAAGGGCGGCATCGGCACCGCGTCGCGCGTGCTGCCCGCGGCGCTTGGCGGCTGGACGCTGGGCGCGCTGGTGCAGGCCAATTACGGTGGCGCGCTGGTCATGGACGGCATCCCGGTCGGGCGGGCGCTCGGCCGTTGGTACCTGAAGGAGCACACCGACCGCGGCGACGCCGACGGCTCGGTGATGGTGGTGATGGCGACGGATGCGCCGCTGTCGGACCGCAACCTCTCGCGCCTCGCGACGCGCGCGATGGCGGGGCTGGCGCGCACGGGGGCGGCCTTCAGCGACGGATCGGGCGACTATGCGCTGGCCTTCGCCACCCATCCCGGCGTGCGCCGCACGGCCGAGCGCCGCGCGCACCAGGCGATCCTGGCCGAGTGGCCGAACGAGCGCATGTCGCCGCTCTTCGTCGCGGCGGCCGAGGCGGTGGAGGAGGCGGTGCTGAACGCGCTGACCATGGCGACGACCATCATCGGGCGCGACGGACGCACGGGCCGGCGCGCGACGGGGGAGGCGATCGACCTCGACGCGCTGCGCGCCGTGCTGGCGCGGCACGGGCGATGAGGCGGGTGATCCTCGGCGCCCTGTTGCTGGCGGGCCTGGCCTGGCCGGCGGCGGAGGCGCGGCGCGCGACGCTTACCGCCGCGCGGCAGAACATGACGCCGCTGACGCTGCGCGCCGAGCACGGGCAGGACCACTGGCGCATCCTGGTGCTGGAAGGCGGCATGGAAAGCCAGCGGATCGAGGTGCAGTCCGACCTGCCCGAGGTGCTGCCCCGGCTCGCCGATGCGGATGGCGACGGCGCGCCGGACCTCTGGGTGCCGGTGATCGGCGGCAATGCGAACACCGCCTGGGAGGTCTGGCTGATGCGCCCGGCCGAGGCGCGCTTCGTCCGCGCGGGGGAGGTGAGCGGCCTCGGCTTCTCGCGCGATCGCGGCGGGATGCTGGTGGCGCTCGGACGGAACGGCTGCTGCGCGTCGAGCCTGACGTGGCATCGCTTCTCGGCCGAGGGCGCGCTGCGGGAAGCCTTCGCGGTCGAGCGGCAGGAAGGCTTCAGCCGGGCGCTGGCCTGCGAGGGCCTCGCCATCGCCGAGGAGCCGCCGGCGGCCACGGTGCGCGCGGCCTGCGGGCTCGCGGTCGGGCAGGTGCCGGGGCGGCGGCTCGGGGTGCCCTGACGCGCTACGGCACGAGCGCGTCGCGCGCCGCCGATCTGAACTCGCGCCGGTGCAACTCCCGCAGCACCAGCAGGCTGGCCGCGACCAGCGCCAGCGGATGCACGATCCACGCGAGCGCCGCGAGCCCGAAATAGTAGGAGCGCAGCCCCGTGTTGAAGTGCTGCGCGCCACGGTTGGCAAGGCGCACCGCGGCTTCGGCCTGCGCCGTCGCCGCCTCGTCGCGCGGCATCGCCATGACCAGCGTCGAGGTGTAGTTGAACTGCCGCAGCGCCCAGGTCAGCTCGAAGAAGGCGTTGACGAAGATCAGCAGCAGCAGGCCGATCTTCACCTCCCACATCGCGTCGTCCGGCACGGTGGACCATGGGAAGGCGGCGACGACGCGCCGGCCGAGGTCAGGTGCCGCCATCATCGCGACCAGTCCGCCCAGGATCAGGATGGAGCTGGTCGCGAGGAAGGAGACCGAGGACATCAGGTTGCCGATCGCCGCGATGTCGGCGATGCGGTTTTCCCGCGGCAGGGCGGCGAGCATCCAGCGGCGGCGGTGCTCGTCCATCGCGGCGATGACGCTGCGCGCGCGGATGGACGGGATGCGGTCGACCAGCAGCGCATAGGCGAGCCAGCACAGCACGAAGACCGCGAGCGCGATCGCGTCGAGCAGGGTGAAGGGCGGCATTGGTCCCGGTCAGGCGGGCGGGGCGGCCAGGCGTGGGAACCAGAGCTCGATCCGCCCCGCCGGCAGGTTGCGGAAGCGGTCGCCGATGAAGACGGCGCGCAGCGCCGACAGCGGGCCACCGAGGCCTTCCAGGCAGGCGGCGTGGCGGATCACGCCGACCAGGCGCTCCGCTTCCTCCTGTTGGCCGGTGCGGTAGTAGCGCACCTCGGCCGCCTGGGCGGCGGGGTTGCGGGCATTCACGTTCTCGATCGGCGCGCGGCTGAAGTCCTGGTCCACGGCATTGGCGCGGTCGAGGATGCGTCGGGCCAGCGGCCGGTCCGGTTCCTGCACGACCTGGGCGAAGACCGTCAGGCGTTCGGCATTCGCGACGGGCGCGGGGAGGGCGGGGCAGCCCTCGGCCGGGCGGGGCGGGGCGGCCGGCGAGGCTGGGGCGGCGGCCACGACGGCGCCGCGCGGCGCCGGCAGCGCGATGCGAAGGTCGGGCGAGCGCTCGCAGCCGGCCGGCGCGCTGTCCTCCAGCTGGTCCAGCATCTCGCGCCAGGCATTTTGGACGGCGGGTTCGTCCATGACGGCGGACGGCAGGTCGTGGCGCATGGCGCGCAGGATCGCCGCCGCCTCGGCCGGTGGAAAGAGGGCGATGACGGTATTCGCGATCAGTTCGACCGAGGCGCGGTCACGTGCCGCGCCCACCGCCTGGATCTGCTCGCGCGTGAAGCCCACGATGCGCATGCCGAGTTCGACGCAGCGGATGCTCCGCTCGGCGGCCAGGCGGCGCTGCTCGGCTTCCTCGCGCCGCTGCTGCTCCTGGGCCGCGGCGGCGGCGCGGCGGGTATTCTCCGTGCGCTCGATCTCGGTGCGGCGGGCCTGCTCGCGTTGCACGAAATAGGTGTTGGCCAGGGTCGCGCCGCCGACCAGCACGGCGGCGACCGAGACGAAGGCGCCGGCGTGGCGGTTCAGCAGCCGGTTGTCGTTGCGTAGCTTCGGCACCTCGGCCGCGAGTTTGTCGACTTCCGCTGCCAGTTTCCGGAGCTCGAGCGCGGGTCGCTGCTCGGGCTGGGGTGTGCGGTCCGCATCGGTCTGCATGGCTGGCTCCGCGGCTGATCGGGGATGCAAGGCTGGAACGAGCCTGACGTCGCGGCCAGCAACCCGGATCACACCGTATGCGCAAAGGGCGGCGGGGTCGTCCCCGCCGCCCTTGCAGCCCGCGCGGCCGGTGTGCCGGTCAGGCCATCGCCTTCTTCAGGTTCTCGTCCAGCTTGGCCAGGAAGGCCTGGGTATTGAGCCAGGGCTGGTCCTTCCCGATCAGGACCGCGAGGTCCTTCGTCATGTGACCGCTCTCGACCGTGTCGATGCAGACCTTCTCGAGCGTCTCGGCGAAGGCGGTCACGTCCGGCGTGCCGTCGAAGCGGCCGCGATAGGCGAGCCCGCGCGTCCAGGCGAAGATCGACGCGATCGGGTTGGTCGAGGTCTCGCGGCCCTTCTGGTGCTCGCGGTAGTGGCGGGTGACGGTGCCGTGTGCGGCCTCGGATTCAACGGTCTGGCCGTCGGGGGACAGCAGCACGGAGGTCATCAGGCCGAGCGAGCCGAAGCCCTGCGCCACGATGTCGGACTGCACGTCGCCGTCGTAGTTCTTGCAGGCCCAGACATAGCCGCCTTCCCACTTCAGCGCGCAGGCCACCATGTCGTCGATCAGGCGGTCCTCGTAGGTCAGGCCCTTGGCCTTGAACTTGTCGGCGAATTCGGCGTCGAACACCTTCTTGAAGATGTCCTTGAACTCGCCGTCATAGGCCTTGAGGATCGTGTTCTTGTGGCTGAAGTAGACCGAGTAGCCGCGGGCCAGGCCGTAGTTGAGGCTGGCGCGGGCGAAGCCCTCGATCGACTTGCGGGTGTTGTGCATGCCCATCAGCACGCCGCCGCCGGCGGGGAAGTTGGTCACTTCCAGCTCGATCGGCTCGCCGCCGCCCTCGGGTGTCCAGGTCAGCGTGGCCTTGCCCGCACCCGGGATCTTGGTCTCGGCGGCGCGGTAGATGTCGCCATAGGCGTGGCGGCCGACCACGATCGGCTTCGACCAGTGCGGCACCAGGCGGGGGACGTTCTTGCAGATGATCGGCTCGCGGAAGATCGTGCCGTCGAGGATGTTGCGGATGGTGCCGTTCGGGCTGCGCCACATCTTCTTGAGGCCGAACTCTGCGACGCGCGCCTCATCGGGGGTGATGGTCGCGCACTTCACGGCCACGCCGTACTGCTTCGTGGCATGGGCGCTGTCGACCGTGATCTGGTCGTCCGTCTCGTCGCGCTTCTGGATGCCGAGGTCGTAGTACTTCAGGTCGATGTCGAGGTACGGGAGGATCAGCTTGTCCTTGATGAACCCCCAGATGATGCGGGTCATCTCGTCCCCGTCCATCTCGACGACGGGGGTCTTCACCTTGATCTTGGCCATGCCTGTCCTCTGTGGCGCGTGCGTGAAGCGGGCCACCCCTTGCAGGCCGGCCGGCGCGGCCGGACCTTGCACCGGGGGCGCCGGTGCGGCAAGCCCGCAGGGGGCCGAAAAAGCCCGGAATGGCAGCGTTTCACCGGGAGCAGACCTGCATGAAGGACGCAGCGCGCGGCGTGGCCGCCCGCCTTGCCCGCAGCCTCGATGTCGCGACCGGGGAGGGCTACCGCCTCGGCTACGAGATCGCCCGCGACGAGGCCGCCTTCCTGGCGCTCGAGGCCGGGCGGCCGGACCTGGCCGAGCGCATCCGGGCGCTCCGGCCGCTGCCCGACCGGGATGCGCCGCGGGGCTGAACCGCCGCATCAGAGCGCGAGGTTCACCTCGGCGCGTCCGGCGAACCTGTCCTCGTAGATCCGCTTGCGGTCCTCGAGCGACCAGCTTCGCACGCGCTGGTAGGTGATGTCGTTCAACGCCGGGCCGTGGATGACCAGCGCCTTCGGCGCTGCGTTCAGCAGCGCGAGTCCCTGGCCCTGGAACTTGATCTGCGTCAGCGTCGCATCCGTCGGGCAGGCGACGGTCGGCCCGGCGATGATGGCGTAGTTGCCCCAAGTCAGGGTGTTCTTCTCCCCCGTCAGGCCATGGCCCTCGGGGTCGGCGTTGATCTCGCGGAATTCATTGAAGTTCATGCGGACGCTGGCGTCGCCGAATTGCGGCACGGTCACGCTGCGTATGGTGGTGTCGGTGCCGGCGTCGTAGCCCGTGCCGTAGTCGGAGGGGCGGTTGGCATTGGGCCGGAAGCTCATCATCGCCGGCGCCGTGATGCCCTGCTGCTGCACCGCCAGCTGGGAGACCGAGATGGAGATGACCGCCCAGCCGCCCGCCGCCTGGCCGTAGTATTGCAGCGCCGAGATGATTCCGGCCGGCAGGTCGTCCCGCCAGTAGTAGCTGCCATTGCCGAATTCGCCGTTGCTCGTGGCGGCGATCTGCTCGGCGCCGCCGACGATCGCGTCGGCTCGGGTCTTGGACAATCCGCGGTAGAGCAGCATGCGGTCCTCCGGGCCTTCGCCGCGTTGGTGCCACAGGCGGCGTCATGACGGAACCGGAAAGGGCGGCGCCCGCGCGGGGCGCCGCCCGCCGGCCTCAGCCGAGGCTGGTCACGTCCATCGGCGCCGGCAGCCAGGCGAAGCCCTCGCCCTCCTTGACCACGTTGCCGAGCCCCGGCCAGGGGAAATGATAGGACAGGACCTGCGGCTGGTCGGTCGCGAAGCGGTCGAGCATCCGCGCGCGCGTCTGCGCAGACTGCTTCGGGTCCGTGTCGAAGGCGAATTCCAGCATCGGCCGGCGCAGCAGCAGCACGTGATGGTGTGCGAGGTCGCCGGTATAGACCATGACCCTGGGGCCCGAGGCGATGGCATAGACGGTGTGCCCGACCGTATGCCCGGGTGCGGAGATGGCGGTGATCCCCGGCACCACGGGCTGGCCGTCCTGCACCATCACCATGCGGTCGCGATAGGCGGCGAGGTTCTTCTGCGCGCCGCGGATGAAGGGCTCCATGAAGGCGGGGCCACGGATGTTCGCGTCATCCGTCCAGTACTTCAGGTCGGCCTCGGCGATCGCCACCTGGGCATTGGGGAAGTTGCGGTTGCCCTGCGCGTCCACCAGCGCCCAGCAATGGTCGCAATGGGCGTGGGAGAGCACGACCATGTCGATCTGCGCCGGCTCGATGCCCGCGGCGCGCATGTTGCGCAGCAGGCGGCCGGTGGTGGGCCCGAACATCCGGCTGGCCTCGCCCATGCTGTCGCCCATGCCGGTGTCGAACAGCACCAGGTGGCGGCCGGTGTTCACGATCACCGCGTTCTGCTCCAGCACCGCATTGGCGGGGTCGAGCATCGCGGCGCGCAGCATGGCGTTCACCTCGCCCGGCCCGGCGCCGACGAAGGCGTCCTCCGCCTTGCCGAGCGGCAGCGCGCCGTCGGACACCACGGTCACCTCGTAGTCCCCGAAGCGGAACCGGTACCAGGCGGGCGCGCCGCGGCCGATCATGGGGGCGGCGGCATGGGCCCGGGACGGGGGCAGCGTGCCCGTCGCGAGGCCCGCGGCGGCAATCCCCGCGCCCAGCAGGGCGCGGCGTGCGATGGTCATGGCTGGTTCCTCCGTTTGGTCGGCGCTACAGCAGTGGGCAGCCCGGCGGCGCAGCCTATCGGCCGGCGGGCGCGCGATGCCAGCATCGCGTGCATTGCGTGACATCATTCTCCCGTGACGGGAAAGGAGCCTTGCCATGATCCTCCGTGCAGTGGCGGCCGGCATGGTCGGGATGGCGCTGCTGGGCGCGGCGACGACCGCCGCGGCCGGGGCGGCGGTCCTGGCCTGCGCCGCGCGCCGCCGGGCCAGGGACCGCGCGGCCTGGCCCGAGGAAGCGCCCCCGCCGCCGCCCGACGACGACGAGACCTGAGGGGATGCCCGCCATGCATGTGCTGATCGCGGGCGGCGGCGTGGGTGGCCTCACGCTCGCGCTCTCGCTGCAGGAACGGGGCATCGGCTGCACGGTGTTCGAGGCGGCGGCGCGCGTTGCGCCGCTCGGCGTCGGCATCAACACGCTGCCGCATGCGATCCGGGAACTGGCGGCGCTCGGCCTTCTGCCGGCGCTCGATGCGGTGGCTGTGCGCACGCGGGACCTGCGCTACCTCAATCGCTTCGGCCAGGAGATCTGGTCGGAGCCGCGCGGCACCTGGGCGGGGCACGAGGTGCCGCAATTCTCGATCCATCGCGGGCGCCTGCACCAGGTGCTGTGGCAGGCGGTGCGGGAGCGGCTGCCGCGCGGCAGCCTCGTCACCGGCGCGCGGCTCGCGGGGTTCCGCCAGGACCGCTCGGGCGTCACGGCCCGCTTCGCGGATGGCAGCACCGCGCGCGGCGCCGTGCTGGTCGGCGCCGACGGCATCCATTCGGTCCTGCGCGCGCGGCTCTATCCGAAGGACGGGGGCATCCGCTGGAACGGCATCCAGATGTGGCGGGGCGCCGTCGAGTGGCCGGAATTCGAGGGCGGCGACACCATGATCGTCGCCGGCGACATGGCCGAGAAGCTGGTGCTCTACCCGATCGCGCAGGGATCGCGGCCGGGGACGCGGCTGACCAACTGGGTTGTCTGCGCGCGGATCGGCGATGCCGCGAAGCCGCCGCCGCGGCGGCAGGACTGGTCGCGCCCCGGGCGGCTCGAGGAGGTGCTGCCCCATGTCGCGCGCTTCCGCATTCCCTTCCTGGATGTCGCGGCGCTGGTGCGCGCCACGCCCGAATTCTGGGAATACCCGATGTGCGACCGCGACCCGCTGCCGACCTGGACGCGCGGGCGGGTCACGCTGCTCGGCGATGCGGCGCACCCGATGTATCCGGTGGGCTCGAACGGCGCGTCCCAGGCGGTGCTCGATGCGCGCTGCCTGGCCGGGATGCTGGCCGCGCGCCCGCCGGCCGAGGCGCTGGCCGCCTACGAGGCGGAACGCCTGCCGAAGACGGCCGAGATCGTGCGCAGCAACCGGCTCGGCGGGCCGGAGCGCGTGGTGGACGTGGTCTCGGAACGCGCGCCCGAGGGCTTCGCGCGGCTGGAGGATGTGATCACGCGCGAGGAACTGGCGGCGATCGCGGGCGGGTACGCAGCGATGGCGGGGTTTGCGGTGGCGCGGTGAGGGGAAGGTCGGGGGAGGGGAACCTCCCCCAAACCCCCTCCCTTCTTTGGCACCTGGCGCCCATCCTGCCAAAAGGTTGAGGAGGGTCCGGGGGGAGAAGTTCCCTTCTCCCCCCGCCTTCCTGGGAGCGAGACATGACCGGACGGATCGACCTGCACCGCACCCATGACGGCGCCGTCGCGCATGTCGTGGTGGACCACGACGCCAAGCTCAACACGCTCAATCCCGACCTCATGCGGGATTTCGCCGCCGCCTTCGCCGCGCTCTCGGCCGAGGAGGGCCTGCGCGCCGTGGTGCTGACCGGCGCCGGCCCGCGCGCCTTCATCGGCGGCGCCGACATCGGCGCCATGGCGGCGGTGACGAGCCCCGCGGGCGGCGAGGCCTTCATCCGCCTGGTGCATGGCTGCTGCCGCGCCGTCCGGGACTGCCCCGTGCCGGTGATCGCGCGGGTCAATGGCTGGTGCCTCGGCGCCGGGCTCGAGGTGGCGGCGGCCTGCGACCTCCGCATCGCGACCGAAACGGCGAAGTTCGGCATGCCGGAGGTGCGCGTCGGCATCCCCTCGGTGGTGGAGGCGGCGCTGCTGCCCGGGCTGATCGGCTGGGGCCGCACCCGGCGCCTGTTGCTGCTGGCCGAGACGATCGGCGCCGCCGAGGCGCTGGAATGGGGGCTGGTCGAGCGCGTCGTGCCGCGAGGCGCGCCGGGCGATGCTTCGCCGGCCGCGGCGCTCGACGCGGCCGTGGAGGAATGGCTCCACCTGCTGCTGGAAGCCGGCCCGCAGGCGATCCGCGCGCAGAAGGCGCTGATCCGGAAGTGGGAGGACATGGCGCTGTCGCAGGCGATCGCCGCCGGCATCGACGCCTTCGCCGCATCCTGGCGGACCGAGGAACCCGTCCGGATGCTGGGCGCGTTCGTGAACCGGAAGCGTCAGGCCGGCTGAATGCCGCGCCGTTCGTCGCGCCGCCGGAGCAGCGCGACCAGCGGCAGGGACAGCGCCACCATCCACGCCTTCCCCACCACCTGGCCCGCCAGGTAGTCCAGGCTGCCGAAGGCGAGCCAGAGGAACACCACGCTGTCCACCACGAGGCCGACGGCGCCGCTGGCGGCCACCGCCAGCACCAGGCGGCGCCGCTGCAGCGGCGTATAGACCGCGAGGTCGGCGAATTCGCTGAGCAGGAAGGCGACGGCGGAGGCCACCACCAGCGCCGGCGGTGCCACGAAGGCGGAAAGCGCCGCGCCAGCCAGAACCGCGCCCGCCGCGAAGCCGAGGCCAAGGCGCCGCTGCACCAGGTCCCGCAGCACGAGCGCGAGCCCGATCATGAGCACGCCCGACGGCGCCATGAGGCCGGGTGCCACCGGCACCAGGCAGGGACCGTCCGGCACGCAGACCGTGCCGGCATTGCCGATCAGCCAGTTGGCGGCCGGGATGCAGAGGCCGAAGCCGATCAGCGCAAGCACGCCCTCGGCGCGCGGGGTCAACGTCATAGCCGCTCCTGGGCGTAGTGGTGCCAGCCCCGGGCACGCAGTTCGCAGGCCGGGCAGGTGCCGCAGCCATGGCCCCAGGGGTGGCGCTTCGATCGATCACCGAGATAGCAGGAATGGGTGTGCTCGACCACCGCCGCCACCAGCGCCTGGCTGCCGAGCCGTTCCGCCAGCCGCCAGGTCTGGCCCTTGGACAGCCACATCAGCGGTGTCTCGAGCACGAAGCGCCGCTCCATGCCGAGGTTGAGCGCGACCTGCAGCGCCTTGATGGTGTCGTCGCGGCAATCCGGATAGCCGGAATAGTCGGTCTCGCAGACGCCCGTGACGATGCGGCGGATGCCGCGCCGATAGGCGAGCGCGGCGGCGAAGGTCAGGAACACCAGGTTGCGGCCGGGCACGAAGGTGGTGGGCAGGCCGTGCTCGCCCATCGTGATCTCGGCGTCGCGGGTCAGCGCGGTGTCGGAAAGCTCGCCCAGCGCATCGAGGCGGATCGTGTGGTCGGGGCCGAGGCGGGCGGCCCAGTCCGGGTCGATGGCGGGCAGCGCGGCGCGGAAGGAAGCGCGACAGTCCAGTTCCACGCGGTGGCGCTGGCCGTAGTCGAAGCCCAGCGTCTCGACGCGGCCGAAGCGGTCGAGCGCCCAGGCGAGGCAGGTGGCGGAATCCTGCCCGCCGGAGAACAGCACCAGCGCCGCGTCGTCGGTCATGTCGCCTCCTCCAGCCGCGCTACGGCCCAGCGCGCGGCCTCGGCCACCACTGGGTCGGCATCCTCGCACAGCGCCTGCGCCACCGGCCGCAGCGCGCCATCGCCCGAATTGCCGACCGCGATCATCACGTTGCGCACGAAGCGGTCGCGCCCGATGCGCTTGACCGGGCTGCCGGCGAACATTGCACGGAAGGCGGCGTCGTCCAGCCGCGCGAGGTCCGCGAGCATCGGCGCGCGCAAGGCATCGCGCGGCGCGAAGGCGGGCTCGCTGTGCGCCTGCGCGAACTTGTTCCACGGGCAGACCGCCAGGCAGTCGTCGCAGCCATAGATGCGGTTGCCCATCAGCGGGCGCAGCGCGGGGTCGATCGGCCCTCGATGCTCGATCGTGAGGTAGGAGATGCAGCGCCGCGCATCGAGCTGGTAGGGCGCGGGGAAGGCCGCGGTCGGGCAGATGTCGAGGCAGGCACGGCAGCTGCCGCAATGATCGGCCTCGGCGTCGTCGGCGCCGAGGTCGAGGGTCGTGAACACCTCGCCCAGGAACAGCCAGGAGCCGAGCGCGCGGGAGACGAGGTTGGTGTGCTTGCCCTGCCAGCCGAGCCCGGCGGCCTGCGCGAGCGGCTTCTCGGCGACCGGGGCGGTGTCCACGAAGACCTTGATGCCCGTGCCCGGCCAGGTCTCCGCCATCCAGCGGCCGAGCGCCTTGAGGCGCTTCTTGACCACGTCGTGGTAGTCGCGGTTCTGCGCGTAGACACTGACGGTGGCGCGGTCGCTCTGCGCCAGTGTCGCCAGTGGATCGTCGTCCGGCCCGTAGTTGAGGCCGAGCACCACGACCGACACGGCCTCGGGCCAGAGCGCGCGGGGGTTCGCGCGCTGCTCGGCGCGGTCCGCCATCCAGCCCATCGAACCATGGCGGCCTTCGCCGAGGAAGTGCATGAGCCTGTCGCGGATCTCGGGCGCCAGCTCCGCGCGTGCGAAGCCCACGGCATCGAAGCCGAGCGCCATGGCCTGCTGCCTGATGGCATCGCGCGGCACGTGGTTTCCAAAGGCCTTTCGGCCCTTGGCGGGGTGGTCCGGAGGGGCGGCGCCCTTCACCCGCGCCCACGATAAGGCTGCACGTCCTGCGCCGGGATCCACACCCCCTCCGGCGCGGGACCGCTCTGCCAGAACACGTCGATCGGGATCCCGCCGCGCGGGTACCAGTAGCCGCCGATCCGCAGCCAGACGGGCGCCAGCAGCGCCACCAGCCGCTGCGCGATATCCAGCGTGCAGGCCTCGTGGAAGGCACCGTGGTTGCGGAAGGACGCGAGGTAGTTCTTGAGCGACTTGCTCTCCACGATCCATTCGCCCGGCACGTAGTCGATCACGAGGTGCGCGAAATCCGGCTGGCCCGTCAGCGGACACAGCGAGGTGAATTCCGGCGCCGTGAAGCGCACGCAGTAGCGCAGCCCCTGGTGCGGCGCGGGCACCTTCTCCAGCACCGCGGCCTCGGGGCTCGCGGGCAGGGCGGTCTGGCGGCCGAGTTGCGTCAGGGCGTGGTATTCGTGGTCGGGGGCGCCGCTCATGCCGCTGTCTCCTCCTCGCGCGTGTGCCAGCCGGCTTCGATCCGCGCGGCCGTCTCCTCGAATGTGCCGGCCAGGATCGCCGCGCGCAGGTCACGCATCAGATCCTGGTAATACTGGATATTGTGCCAGGTCAGCAGCATCGGCCCGAGCATCTCCCCCGCCTTGAACAGGTGATGCAGATAGGCGCGCGAATGGCGCCGGCACGCCGGGCAGCCGCAATCGGGGTCGAGCGGCCCGTTGTCCTCGGCATGGCGGGCGTTGCGGAGGTTCAGCACGCCGCGGCGGGTGTAGGCGCGCCCGGTGCGGCCCGAGCGCGTCGGCATGACGCAGTCGAACATGTCGATGCCGCGCCGGACCGCGCCCACCAGGTCCGCCGGCGTGCCGACGCCCATCAGGTAGCGTGCGCTGTCCCGGGGCAGCAGCGGCACGGTGGTGTCGAGCACGGCGAACATCGCCGCTTGGCCCTCGCCGACCGCGAGACCGCCGACGGCATAGCCCTCGAAGCCGATGCGCGTCAGGGCATCGACGCTCTCGGCGCGCAGGTCCGGATAGGTGCTGCCCTGCACGATGCCGAACAGCCCGTGGCCGTCGCGCGGCACGAAGGCGTCGCGGCAGCGCGCCGCCCAGCGCATGGACAGGCGCATGCTGTCGGCCGCCTGCTGCCCGGTCGCGGGAAAGGGCGTGCATTCGTCGAGCACCATCGTCACGTCGGCGCCAAGCAGGCGCTGGATCTCGACGCTGCGTTCCGGAGTCAGGCGGTGCTTCGAGCCGTCGATGTGGCTCTGGAAGGTCACGCCCTGCTCGTCCATCTTGCGCAGGCCGGACAGGGACATGACCTGGAAGCCGCCGGAATCCGTCAGGATCGGCCCCTGCCAGTCCATCATCCGGTGCAGCCCGCCGAGGCGCGCGACGCGCTCCGCCCCCGGGCGCAGCATCAGGTGGTAGGTGTTGCCGAGCACCATGCGCGCGCCGGTGGCCCGCACCGCGTCCGCCGTCATGGCCTTGACCGTGCCGGCGGTGCCGACGGGCATGAAGACCGGCGTCGCCACTTCGCCATGCGCGGTGTGAAGAACGCCCGCGCGCGCGGCGCCGTCCGTCGCCTCCCGGGTCCAGCGCAGCGTCATGCCGTGC
The DNA here is from genome assembly GCF_005222755.1 of Roseomonas sp. HF4. Taxonomy (GTDB): domain Bacteria; phylum Pseudomonadota; class Alphaproteobacteria; order Acetobacterales; family Acetobacteraceae; genus Neoroseomonas. The sequence continues at coordinate 4,382 of NZ_STGD01000016.1, read as the reverse complement.
GCTCCAACAGCGTCGCGCGGTCATCCGCGCGCTCCAGCAGCGTCGCGCGGTCATCCGCGCGCTCCAGCAGCGTCGCATCGCCGTAGGAGTAGAAGCGGTAGCGCGCGGTGACGGCATGCGCATAGGCCGCCTTCATGCGCGCCGTGCCGGCGAAGGCCGAGACGAGCATGAACAGCGTGCTGCGCGGCAGGTGGAAGTTGGTCAGCAGCAGGTCGGCGGAGCGGAAGCGGTGGCCGGGCAGCAGGTAGATGTCGGTCAGGCCGCGGAAGGGATGGATGCGCCCGTCCGCGTCCACGGCCGATTCCAGCAGCCGCAGCGCCGTGGTGCCGATCGCGACGATCCGCCCGCCGGCCGCGCGTGCGGCGTTGATGGCGCCGGCGGCCTCCTCGGTGATCTCGCCCCATTCGGCGTGCAGGCGGTGCTGGCGGGGGTCCTCGGCGCGGAGCGGCAGGAAGGTGCCGGCGCCGACATGCAGCGTCACGGCCGCGCGCGCCACGCCGCGCGCGGCGATGGCGGCGAGCAGCGCCGGCGTGAAGTGCAGGCTCGCGGTCGGCGCCGCGACGGCGCCGGGGCGCTCGGCGAAGATGGCCTGGTAGTCGGCCGCGTCCTCGGGGCGCGGGCCGTCCGGGCGGGAGATGTAGGGGGGCAGCGGAACTTCGCCGGCGGCGTCCAGCGCGGCGGCGAGCGCCGCCTGGTCCGGCCCGAAGTCGAGCCGCACGGCACCGCCCTCGGGCGCCTCGATCACCGTCGCGGCGCAGCCCTCGGTGCCGTCCACCGCGATCACGTCGCCGGCGCGCAGCCGGCGCGCGTTGCGCACCAGCGCATGCCAGACGCCGCCGCCCTCGGCGCGGTTCAGCATCACCTCGATCCGCGCCTGGCCGCGGCGGGCGCGCAGGCGGGCCGGGATGACGCGGGTGTCGTTCACCACCATGACGTCGCCGGGGCGGAGCAGGCCCGGCAGATCGCCGACGCCGGCATCGGTCAGCCCCGCGGTGCCGACCACCAGCATCCGCGCGGCGTCGCGCGGCCGCGCGGGGGCGTGGGCGATCAGGTCCTCGGGCAGGGCGAAGTCGAAATCGGCGGTGGCGAGCGGCGGGGGGGTCTCGGGCACCGGGGGCGGGTAGCCCGCGCCGGCGCCGCGCGCAACCGCCGCGCGGTCAGGCGCCCTCGATGGCGTCCACGCGGTCCGGGTAGAAGGCGAGGTGCCCGGCGATGGCGGCGACGCCAGGCAGCGGCGCCTCGTAGGACCAGACGGCGTCCGTGGCGCGCCGGCCGCCGGCCTCGATGCTGAAATACGATGCATCCCCCTTCCACGGGCAGGTGGTGCGGAGCGTGCTCGGCTGCAGCAGCGTCATCGCCGCATCCTCCCGTGGGATGTAGAGCACCGGCGCGCGCGCGCCTTCACGCATCACCAGCGCGCGCGTCGTCTCGGCCACGGTCTGGCCGGCGAAGCGCACCCGCACCTGGCCGGCATGCGGGGCGATGGCGATGGCGGGCGGCATGGGCGGTCTCCTCGCGGAACTGCAACAGGACGGAGGTGGCGCCACGCCGCGCAGCCCGCTACCCCCTATCGTGCATCCTTTCACCAGGACCCCGCCGATGCGCCGCCTTCTGCTCCCGATCCTCGCCCTGCTGGCGCTGCCCGCCGCGGCCGAGCCCTTCCGCTTCGCCGCCTTCGGCGACATGCCCTATTGCAGTCCCGCCCGGCCGCAGGACTGCCCGGCCGAGGAAGGCCGCGTCGCCGCGCTGATGCGCGAGATCAACGGCGCGCGCCCGGCCTTCACGGTGTTCGTGGGCGACACCAAGGGCGGGGCGGAGATCTGCACGGATGACCGCGTGCTGCGCGCGTTTTCCTGGATGGCGCTGGCGAACCGCCCGCTGGTCTATACGCCGGGCGACAATGAATGGACGGATTGCTGGCAGGACCGCGGCGGGCGGTTCGACCCGCTGGAACGGCTGGCGCTGCTCCGCGCGCGCTTCTTCGCGACGGCCGCGAGCCTCGGCCGGCCCATGGCCCTGACGCGCCAGGCCGATGCCGACCCGCAGTACCGCCCCTTCGTCGAGAATGCCCGCTGGACACACCAGGGTGTGGTGTTCGCGACGCTGCACGTGGTCGGCAGCAACAACAACCGGCCGACCGAGGCCGGCGAGACGCCCGCATCCCGCCCGCCCGCCGGGGCGATGGAGGGATACCAGGCGCGCGACGCGGCCAATCGTGCCTGGCTCGCCGCGGTCTTCGCCGAGGCGCGGCGCGTCGAGGCGCGCGCCGTCGTGCTCGCGATGCAGGCCGAGATGTACTTCGCCGACCGCTGCGGCCGCGGCCAGGTGAGCGGATTCCGCGACATGCGGGCTGCCCTGGCGCGCGAAGCCGCGGGCTTCGGTCGCCCCGTCCTGCTCATCCATGGCGACATCCACACCTGGCTGCAGGACCGCCCGGTGCCCGAGGCGCCGAACTTGACTCGCATCATGGTGCCTGGCGCCGCCGATACGCGCGCGGTGGTGGTCGAGGTGAACCCCGAGGCGGCCGACCCCTGGGCGTTCCGCCTGATCGGCCCGGAGGACCGGGTGCGCAGCAACGCCAGCTGAGAAGGCCTGGGGAGAAGGGAACTTCTCCCCCGTCTCCGCCCCCACAACCTTCCTTGGCACCTGGCGCCGATCCCTCGGGGTCCGGCGCCACGTAACAAGGAAGGGACGGGGATCGGGCATGCATCCACTTGTGCCGAACTCTCGTCTTCCGATTTTGATCGCGAGCCATGCGTGTGGGAATGACCCCAGATACATGCCTGATGCGCGACGAAAAATGCCGCGACCTTCGTGACACTGGTGCAGTGTCTGGGGTTCGGACACCTCGGCCCGTACCGGTATGCGTCAGCGCCGCCTTGGCTCGTCCAGCAGGCAGAAGAGGATGTTGTTGCGAAACGTCGGGTCGCGCGTAATCTCAAGATGTTCGCGCGGCAGGAACAGCACACGCTGGACGTCCATCGGCGTGATCACGCCCAGGCCGCGCGGCTCCTGCCCCTGCCGGAAGTCGAGCAGCGCCGAGTCCCGCAGGACGAGCCCGTCGCCTGCGGCCCTCTGGAGCGGCTCGATCCGTCCGGTCTCCGGATCTGCCGCCATCCGCATCGTCATTGGCAGCGCATCGCGGGCGACGGCCATCGGTTCCGTCCCGGCCGGCTGCGTTACGCCGCGCTCCATTGCCGCCGCGAAGGCTCGCGCCCGGCGCAGAAGCCGCGCCTGCAGGTCGGCGGCAAGCCTGCGGCGCTCCTCGGCTGCGGCGACATCGGGCATCAGCGTCGCCAGCCCGGCATCGATCCCCGGCTTGGCGATGCCCCATCCCATGCGTTGCCAAACCTCAGGGTCGTGCAGGTCGAGTGCAACCTCGTTCGACCCCGTCAGGACCACGGGCCGCGAGCGCGCCCGCGGCAGCAACTGGTAGAGCGACGGAAAGGTCCCGAGGATCGCCGGGCTGTAGGAGGGGACGATCGGCGTGCCGAAATCGCGCCCATCAACCAGCACGCGGAAGGCATCGGGCGAGTCGCCATTGGGCGTACCGATCTGGATCAGCCGCGCCATGAAGCGTGCCCCCTCGAAGGTGAGCGGCGGCAACGACCCGTCAGCAGGGAGGTCGGCCCCGCCGTAGAGCATCGCGTAGCGGGCAACGATCCCGCCCATCGAATGCGCGACGATGTCGAGCTTCACGTCGGCGTCGCGCACGCCGTAGCGGTGCGCATTCGTCACGTTGTCCTGCCGCCAGTCGTAGTCGAACTGGAAGCAGGTGCAGTGATCCGGGCCGTGGTCGATCTCGCCGCCGAGGCCGAGCGCCTCGTCCCGGTAGCCGCCGACGCCGAGCGTCGCCATGACCTCGGCATAGGCGCGCAGCACGATCAGGATGGCGGCGACACCGATGCACGCGCCCGGCAGCGCATAGGGCAGGTCTGCCGCCGCGCCGGCCAGGCGCACGCTGCGGTGCGACTGCGCCAGCGCGATCGCCCCCGCCGCCGCCGCCAGCACCAGCGCCGCGACGCCCGCGAGCACCAGCGACCGCCCGAAGGCCGCCCCTGTCTGCGCGCCCGGCGCCAGCGCCGCCGCGAAATTGGCCAGGGTGAAGGTCGCGGCCGACAGGCGCACGCCGATCGCGGGCACCAGCGCTGCCAGCAGCAGCGAAAGCATCGGCAGCCCGAGCACGACCAGCAGGTAGGCAACCGCCGCAGCCGCGCCCGCGCCGCGCAGCCGCAGCGGCATCGGCGCGAAGGGCCGCCCCGTCGGCAGCGGCGCTGGCCCCATGCACCTGCTGACCGACAAGGTCACCTGCGGCTGCTGCGGTGGCGGGTTCTCCGCCATGGGCAAGGATGACCTGGGCTGCCGCACCGCCCGGAACGGCG
>NZ_STGD01000015.1 GCF_005222755.1 Roseomonas sp. HF4 | reverse complement strand
CCCGCGCCTACCACCACATCCCCGAAGCCGTCTGCGCCATCCGCGACTACTGGCGACATCACGCCGCAGCATCCTGAACCCAATTCACCGCGGCCGTGGGGCCCAGACGACGCTTACGATCCGCTGGCAACGTAGACGTCTGACCGCGCCGGCGAGGGGAAGAGTTTGGCGGCTGTCGCCGTGACGGGTTTCGGGGCCGAGAGAGAGGCTCACGGCCGGCCCGTCATGAAGAACCGCCATGACCCGCTCCGTGACGCGGCCGGCCCCGAGCGGCCGAGCCTCGGGTGACCGCGCGAACCTTTACGACGAGATCACCGATAAGATCATCGCCGAACTCGAGGCCGGGCGCCTGCCCTGGGTGCAGCCCTGGGGAACCTCCGGTGTGGCCGCGCCGCTGGCCCTCCCGAAGAACGCCGCGACCGGCCGGCGCTATTCAGGGATCAACGTGCTGATCCTCTGGGGCGCTGTCGTCGAGCGCGGCTACGCCGGCCAGAGCTGGCTCACCTTCCGCCAGGCGCTCGCGCTGGGCGGCAGCGTGCGCAAGGGCGAACGTGGCACCACCGTCGTCTACGCCGACCGCTTCATCCCCGGCGAGGAACGCGAGCGCGCGCAGGAGACGGGCAAGGACGCCCGCGCGATCCACTTCCTCAAGCGCTTCACCGTATTCAACGTCGAGCAGTGCGATGGCCTGCCGCCCGAGCTCGCGGCGACGGCGCCGCCTGCGGATACCTCGCTCATCGAGCCGCGGGTCCAGGCGCTGATCGCGAGCTCCGGCGCCGACCTTCGCATTGGTGGGGATCGCGCGTACTACGACGTGCTCGGCGACTTCATCCGCGTGCCGCCGCCGCAGGCCTATTTCCAGCCGATCGACTGGCACCGGACCGCGCTGCATGAGCTCGGCCACTGGACGGGGCACGCGTCGCGCCTGGGCCGCGAGATCGCCAACAGCTTCGGTTCGAAGAAGTACGCGCAGGAGGAGCTGGTCGCCGAGATGACCGCGGCCTTCACCTGCGCCGCGCTCGGCATCGTGCCGACAGTGCGCCACGCCGACTACATCGGCGCCTGGCTGGAGGTGCTGCGCGAGGACAATTGCGCGATCGTCCGTGCGGCGAGCGCCGCGTCTAAAGCGGCTGACTTCCTGCTTGGGCTCGCGTTCGCTGAAACGCCACGGCGCGCGGCGAATTAGTGGTGCGATTCATGCAGACCGTTCCTGGCCCGCAGGACATGCCGCGCGCCACCGGCCGTTGTGCTGGCGGGCCGATTCACGCTGCTACGCAAGCCTGAGAATCGACATACTTTGTCGCGGGACGGTTGTCTCCCCGAAATCTGGCGGTGGAATGCTTAGCGGCGACCACACAGGGAGGACCGCTCCATGCCCCGTCTGCTTCGTCGCGAACTGCCGCTTTTGTTGATAGGTGGCGGCTTGCTACCAGCCGCACCCTTAGCGCGCGCCGCCGTTGCTTGCGCTGGCACGGTTTTCACCGCAGACGAGGGCGGCGCCAGCATCAGCGCGGTCGATCTCACCTCGGGGCGCGTCCACGCCGCCACAGTCCCGATCGTGCCACACAACGTTGAGGCCGTGGCGGGCGGGCGGAAGCTCTTCGCGGTCGGTATCGCGTCCGGCGCGCATGGTGCCGACCACTTGCGCGCCGGCGGCCGCTTGGTGATCCTCGAGCCGGTGCGGGGCGCAGCACCGCGGGTGATTGACGAGATTCCCGCCGGTCGGCATCCAGGTCATGTGGTGGCGGATGCGGCGGGAGAGCGCGCGTTCATCACTGACTCTGAGACTGACGCGCTGCTGGTCGTAGATGTGGCGCAACGTCGCATCGCGGCCAGCGTGCCAGTGGGCGACTATCCGCATGGGCTGCGGCTCAGCCCCGACGGGCGCGAGGCATGGCTCGCGAATGTCAGGGACGGTACCGTCTCTGTGGTCGACATCGCAGCCGCGCGGGAAGTGGCGCGCATTCCGGCGGGGCCGTCGCCGGTGCAGGTCGGCTTCGTCCCCGATGGCTCAAGGGCTTATGTCTCGCTCCGCGGTGCCAATGCTGTGGCGGAGATCGATGCGCGGAGCCGGCGCGTGCTTCGGCGCATCCAGGTCGGCCGCGGGCCCGTCCAGCTCTTCGCGACGCCCGATGGCGGGTTCCTCTACGTTGCCAATGAAGGCACGCGCAATGCGCCTGGGACAACCGCTTCCGTCATTGATCTTGCCTTGGGCAGCGTCATTGCGACCATCGAGACCGGGCGGGGTGCACATGGAGTGGTGGTGTGCGGAAACGGGACCCGCGCCTTCGTCACCAACCTCTACGATGACACGCTGACCGAGATCGACGTCACGACGCGGACAGTTCGGCGGCAGCTGCGCGTCGGTCGCACCCCAAACGGGGTAACCTGGGCGCCCGCCTGATCCGGCAGATTCGCATCGGAGCCCAGGCGGGCTCCCTGCCTCTCCAGTTTACGCGCTAGGCGGAATGTCTGGCGGTATCGAAGGCGATCACACCATACACGCCTTCCGAGTGGCCGGGCATGGCGAGACGCTACGATAGGCGTCACGACGCAGCCTCAGCTGCATACGCGGCGTCGTCGAGAGACTCTTCTCCGCGCGTGTTCCCTCGGGATATCGTCGACGCGGAGGGCCGGAGAACAGTTAGAGGGCTGAAGGGGTCTTCGTGACGGGTTGAGGGTCGGGAGAGAGGCTCCCGGCCGGCCCGTCATGGAGAACCCCCATGTCGAAGTCCACCCCCAAGGTCGCGCTCTCCGCCTCGCGCGACATCCCCTTCAACCGCCTCGTCCTCAGCCAGGCGAATGTCCGCCGCATCAAGGCCGGCATCGCCGTCGAGGAGCTGGCCGAGGACATCGCCCGGCGCACCCTGCTGCAGAGCCTCACCGTCCGCCCCGTGCTGGACGATGACGGCCGCGAGACCGGCATGTTCGAGGTCCCCTCGGGCGGCCGGCGCTTTCGCGCGCTCGAGCTGCTGGTGAAGCAGAAGCGCCTCGCCCGCACCGCGCCGATCCCCTGCATCATCCGCACCGAGGGCATCGCCGAGGAGGACAGCCTGGCCGAGAACGTGCAGCGCGCCCCGCTGCACCCGCTCGACCAGTTCCGCGCCTTCCAGGCACTTCGCGAACGCGGCCGCTCGGAGGAGGAGATCGCTGCGGCCTTCTTCGTGTCGGTCGGCGTGGTTCGGCAGCGGCTGCGCCTCGCCGCCGTCTCGCCACGCCTCCTCGACGTCTACGCCGAGGACGGCATGACGCTCGACCAGCTGATGGCCTTCACCGTCAGCCCCGACCATGAGCGCCAGGAGCAGGTGTGGGAGGCGCTGCAGCGCTCCTACACGAAGGAGCCCTACCAGATCCGCCGCCTGCTGACCGAGGGCGCCGTGCGTGCGTCCGACAAGCGCGCTCGCTTCGTCGGCGCCGAGGCCTACGAGGCCGCAGGCGGGCTGATCCTGCGCGACCTGTTCCAGCCCGACGATGGCGGCTGGTGGCAGGATGCGGGGCTGCTCGACCGCCTCGCGCGCGAGCGGCTGGAGCGCGAGGCAGAGGCGATCCGCGCCGAGGGCTGGCGCTGGGTCGAGGCTGCGCCCGACTTCCCCTACGGCCACACCTACGGCCTGCGCCGCCTGGCCGGCGAGGCGCAGCCGCTCAGCGAGGAGGAGACGGCGCGGCGCGAGGCGCTCCAGGCCGAGTTCGACCGGCTGGAGCAGGAGTGCGCCGAGGCCGACGAGGTGCCGGAGGAGACCGACCGGCGCCTGGCCGAGATCGAGGAGGCGCTCGCCGCCTTCGACGACCGGCCTGTTGCCTACGAGGCCGACGAGATGGCGCGCGCCGGCGCTTTCGTCAGCATCGATGGCTCGGGCGCGCTGCGCATCGAGCGCGGCTATGTCCGGCCGGAGGATGAGCCGCCGGTCGCGGCCGAGCCGGAACAGGAGCAGGTCGAGGCCGACCAGCCCCAGGCCGGTGCGGAGCCGGAGGGCGAGACCACGGCCGAGCCCGACACCGGCACGTCTGCCTCGCCCGCCGAGCCCCCGGAGGAGGACGAGGGCATCCGCCCGCTGCCCGATCGGCTGCTGACCGAGCTCACCGCGCACCGCACCCTCGCGCTGCGCGACGCGCTCGCCGCCGATCCGCAGACGGCCTTCCTAGCCGCGCTGCACGCGCTCTGCCTGCGGCTGTTCTACCGCTACGGCCTCGACTCGTGCCTGGAGATCGAGCCGAAGAGCGCGCTGTTCTCCGCCCAGGCGCCGGGCCTCGCCGACACCGCCTCGGCTCGCGCCATCGAGGCCCGCCACGTGCGCTGGCAGGCGCAGATGCCGCAGGAGCCGGGGGAGCTCTGGCCGGTCCTCGCAGGCTTCGACGCCGACAGCCGTGAGGCGCTGTTCGCGCACTGCGTCGGGCTGACGGTCAACGCGGTGCACGAGGCCTACAACCGCCGGCCCAAGGCGATCGCGCACGCTGACCGCATCGCCGAGGCGGTCAACCTCGACATGGTCGCGGTCGGCTGGCGGCCGACGGCGGAGGCCTATCTCGGCCGCGTCACCAAGGGCCGCATCGTCGCTGCCGTGCGGGAGGCGGGCGGGGCGCGGGCGGCGGAGCGCCTCGCCGGCCTGAAGAAGGCCGAGATGGCGACGGCCGCCGAGGAGCTCCTCGCCGGCACCGGCTGGGTGCCTGAGCCGCTGCGCACGCCAGGCCAGGTCTTCGCGGCGGTGGAGCCGGAGACCGAGGCGACGCCGGAGGGCGAAGCGGAATCGGCGGCCGAAGGCGGCGAACCGGCCATCGCCTCGGCGCCGCCGGCCGAGGACACTCAGGCGGCGGCGATCCCCACCGCCGCGATCGCCGCCGAGTAACCGGCCTCCCTGCACCTCGCGGGCCCGTCGCAAGGCGGGCCCGCACTTTCATGGAGGGACCGATGCGCGAGGATGCCGCCGCGCTCGCGCGCCGCCTGGCCCGCAACGCCGAGGCGGTCTGCCGCCACTACCTCTCCAACGGTCGGCGCGAGGGGCACTGGTGGACAGTGGGCGATGTCGCGAACACGCCGGGGCGCAGCCTGTTCGTGCGGCTGCACGGGCCGGAGGCGGGCCGTGGCGCCGCCGGGAAGTGGACCGACGCCGCGACGGGCGAGCATGGCGACCTGCTGGACCTGATCGCCCGGGTGCGCGGCCTCGACAGCCTGCGCGACGTGCTGGACGAGGCGCGGCGGTTCCTGAGCCTGCCGGCGCCACAGCGGCCGGAGCCGCGCGCGCTTGTCGCTGCCGGCTCACCGGATGCGGCGCGTCGGCTGTTCCACGCCGGGCAGCCGATCAAGGGCACGCTCGCCGAGACCTATCTGCGCGCGCGCGGCATCACCTACCTGGACAACCTGCCCGCGCTGCGCTTCCACCCGCGCTGCTACTACCGCGCGGACGAGAACGCGCCCGTCGAGACGTGGCCGGCGATGTTGGCCGCAGTGACGGACCTCGACGGGACGATCACCGGCGTGCACCGCACTTGGCTCGCGCGCGACGGCAGTGGCAAGGCGCCGATCGCGACGCCGCGGCGGGCGATGGGGCGGTTGCTTGGAAATGGTGTCCGGCTCGGCGTCGTGCAGGACGTCGTCGCCGTCGGTGAGGGCATCGAGACCATCCTCGCGCTGCGATGCACCCTGCCGCGCATGCCGATGGTCGCCGCGCTGTCGGCAAGCCATCTCCCGGCGCTAGTTCTGCCGCTTGGTCTGCGCCGACTCTATGCTGCCCGAGACCGCGACCACGCGGGCGCCCGGGCCGCCGAAACACTAGCCGAACGCGCGCGGCGCGGCGGCGCTGAGTCTATCGCCCTGAGCCCGCGTTCGGACGACTTCAATGGCGATTTGCGCCAGGTCGGTCAGGCGGAGTTTGCCGCGCTGCTGCGTGCGCAGCTCTCGCCTGAAGACGTCGGTCGATTCCTGGGCGTCATGGCAGCCCCGCGCCCTCCAGTGCAGCGGGTGTAGCCTTGCCGTGTCGCCTGGGTCGGCGCGTATCTCCGCACTTCGCCTCCACCGCTCCATTCTCCTTAAGGACGCTGATCCAACCTGGATCGCGAGAGAACTGACTATGAGATCGAGAAGGTGAAGTCGTGTTCTAACCGGTCGGGAGAGGTTCCCGGCCTGAATGAATTGGTCTGGCGCTTTGCTATCTGCGAAGAGGTGCCCTGGTTCAGCGCGCGAACGGTCCGCCCACCCAGACCTTGTACGAGACTTCCCCGAAGGCCCTGTAGGAGCACAGGCTTATCGAGCTTGGTCCCGCCTATGCGCACTACGATGCGCGCCTTGTCGCGCAGCAGCGGCGCGCATCCCCGCCAGACGTCCTCGAGAAAGCTCCAGTAGTTCTCGGCAGAGGTGTGGCGATCGTCCTTGTGCAGGCGGAGCATGGGCTTCGGCTCGCCGCCTAGGAACCACATGCGCAGCCATTGGTCCTCCGCGTAATCAGTCGTGTCGATGTACGGCGGCGATGTGACGACGAGCGCAACGCTGCCCTCATGCTTCCTTAGCACGCGCGCGCAGCGCCGCGCGTCGGTCAGCACAACGTGGCCCTTCCGCGTCGGCGGCGGTTGGGAGAAGCGAAAACGCGCGGCTTGACGGAGCACCTCGAACGTCTCCCGGCGCGGAGGCCGAAGGCCGCGCTCCCGCCACCAACGCACCGAGTAGTCGGGCTTTGTGCTGATAGTCCGTGGCATACGATTACTGAGGTACATTCCCGATCGGTGTGACTCGCCGTGCAGGATGCCCAGCATGACCGCCGCGATAAATCGATCCACCGAGCTTCGGCGCCACGAAAGGATCCCTCGAAGGAAGGCCACCTCCGCGTAGGTGTCTTGGTGGAAGCAGTGCTCGAAGAACTCGGTCGGCGGCAGTTCCCTGTAGGTCTGCTTCCCAAAATCTCCGGCAAGTTCGCCGATCCTGGCCAGCACCGACTTGAGGGCTGGCACATTCGCCTTCGCTCCAGCGATGCACGCCGCAACCGGGTTTATGTCGGTGCCCAAACCCTGGCGATTGTTCAGCAGGCTCTCCAGAACAGTGGTCCCTCGCCCGCAAAAGGGGTCAAGCACGACATCATCGGGACGCGTGTAGGCGTAGAGCTGCTCGGCCACGAAACCTTCTGGGAACATGGCGAAATATGGGCAAATCGAATGCAGGGGGTGCCTCATGAACTGGCCCGGACTTCTGCCAAGTTCGACAACACCTCGTTCACCCAGGTTCCGACTTCCGCAATCCGGTCGATGCCATCAACAGGATGCGGGAGTATCCGTGCGGCCTGCGCCGCCATGGCTCGCGCCCAGAAATACGCGATCCTACCGCGGTCGAAGATCACTCCAAACTTCTTCTCGCGGTAAACGAAGCGAGTCTGCACTCCGTTGCTGAAGGCCGTCTTGTTGCCGTCCGCGTCCACGGCGGGCTCGTCGAGATCGAACCAGAGCGGGAATGGGATACAGATCGCGGGGAGGAAATGTTCGATGGAAGATCCGGCGAACCAATTCTTTAGCGTCCGCACATCGCCCGCGACTTCCTTTTCCTTCCAGTCGAGGCCCGATGCCACCTGCACGAACATGATGAGGGTTGCGGCAAACCGGTCGGCGAAATGGCGCCAAGCGATGATGTCCACGCCACCATCTTTCAGCTTGTCGTCGAACCCGAACGGGATATGGGTGAGGATGTCGTAGGAGCCATACCGGGCCCAAGCCTGCTGCAAAGCCGGTAGGAAGGCAGTGCCGGTGGCCCGCGGGAAGCCGAACGAGACGACCTCCGCATTGGTATAGCCACCCACGGCGACGCAGGAGCAAATCTGGAAGACGTTGCCGATTGCGTTCACCAGCGGCCGCGCCGAGGGCGGACACGTGATCAGGCCCTCGCGGATACCCGAATCGAGGAGGCAGAAAACGTAGGCCAACTCACCCGACGCGGTATTGCTCCAGGTGTCCCGAAGCTTCACCATTTGCGACCGGCCGCCTTGAGTGGTCGCAAGCTCGAACGGGTATGCCTCGCCCACGGTTTTCAAGCGGAACGCTAGCTCCTCCGACAGCCGCTCCTCAAGATCGTCGGCAAGGCGCTCCGTGATTTCGGCTTCGCCGGTGTCGTCGGCGTCCGCGTCAATGTCGCTCGCGCGCGCGCGACCGTCCGCCTGGCGGCGTACCTCAGAGCGGATGAGCGCAGTCGAGGCTGATCGTCTTGCGCTGGTGAGGGCCTGCAGCTCGATCCAGTCGGCGAGCCTGGCCCGGCGCGAATTGAGGTCCGGCGCCTCAAGGCGCATCCGGCTAGAGGTCATCGTCCGCAGCGAGGCTCTTCTTCACCATGGCCTCGCGCAGGCTGCGCACGGTCGTCGCTAGGTTCTTCACCATCGCGAGCTGCGCCTCGTCGCCGTCGAAGTAGGAGGACAGCGCGAGGGCGGTCTCGCATTGCCTGTTGGCGGCGATCAGCGCCTCCTTAAAGCGCCCCGCGGGCGGCTCCACCGCCTCGAAGGCTTGGTCGAGGCGCCGGTATTTGATCAGGTTCGCTAGGCCGTCCCTGTTCTCAATAACCCTGACGAGTTGGTTGAGGTTCGGGTTCTGGCTGGCGATTAGCGCCGGCTCTTTCTTCTTCTCCTGCCCGTACAGCCAGGACATCAGCTGAAGAAGGCGCTCCTCGCCCTCGGGAGGAACGGGCTTCGCGGGAACCCCGTCGTCGCCCTCCTGAACGTTGAGAAAACTGCGCACGGCTGGTCGGGAGACCGCCGTGTAGAGGTGCGAGAACGCGAAGCGCTTCTTTGTCCGGTCTTCGAGGTCGAAGCCGGCCCGCTGCGCCTGCTCAAGCACGTTGTAGCCCATTACGAGACGCCGGATCGTGTTGTGGTTGTCGCCAAGCATCCGGCTGACGACGTCGATGTCTTCACCCTCAGCCAGCCACTCGGCTGCGTATTTTGCCTTTGCGAAAGCGTCCCACTTATATGGGCCGTTGATGTGCTTGAACGCGATGAAGCGGCGCGCATCCCTTCGGTCAGCTACATATCGGACGCGCACGCGCTCCGGGAGCGGCTTCGCGCCATCGACGACCGGCAAGGAGTAGCCTACGCGTTCGCGCAAAACCTTGTCGCCGATGAGGCGTAGCGCTGAAAGGCGCCGGTTGCCTTCGAAGACGACATTAGTCCTGCGCTGCACGATCAATGGCTCGTAGTCGATCCATCCAGACGAGAGGATAGACTGCACGAGTTCCTCAACGTCGAAATCGTCGAGCAGGTGGCGCACCACCGCGTCGTCGTCATCGAGAAGGACGTTTGGCATCCGCGGGTTTTCGCGGTCGAAGCGGAGATCGGCCACTGCGACCAAAACGTCCTGCTCGGCGGGGGGCAAATCGGCGGTTGCCGCTGGCTTGCGAGCCATTAGCCGGCCCCCTGGCTGTCGGTCGGCTCGCGCATGCCGGCCTCACGCGCCGCGGCAGTTAGGGCCCGGACGACCCATTCCTGAAGGGTCGTGTCCTGCTCGGCGACGATGACCCGAAGCGCGCGGTGCAATTCCGAGCCAAGACGGATGTGAAGCATCCGCTCCCCGCTCCGTGGGCGCGGGGGCCTAGCGGCTGCGGCGCGGCCGGCGCGGGGCTTGGAAATTGGATCCTCCTGCGGCGACTTGTGTATCTCAGAATCAAGTGTAACACGCGAACCTAGGTCCCTGGCAAGGTCGGTTGATCGTTGGGCTCGGCCTCGACCTCATCAACGCTGATCTGCCCCCTGAGGGTCGGTGCGCCTCAGGCCAGCGCGGCGGCTAAGGGGGGACTGCGCTCCAGGTCGAAATCAGCCGTTGGGGTCGACGACAGCAGCCGCTTCCACCGGCAACCGCGCATCACAGCGCCCACGACCTTCTCGCCGGCGATCGGGCCGGAGCCGGGCCCTCCCCGCAACGCCGTCGCACAGCTTTCTTCCCCGCGGCCCTGACGGGCCGCTTCCTCGCGAGGCAAGAAAGCCGCGCGCCGCCGTCCTCCGCTGCGCTGCGGCCCTCCGGCTTCGCCTGCGGGTGCCGGGCCGTCCCGCCCCCGGCCGGGTGATCGCCACGAAGGCCGCGATGGGCGCGGCCCGTGACAGCGAGGACCCGGCCATGACCAACCGCTTCGACGACGCCGAACCCACCCATGCCGCCTCTGCCACCGCGCACCTGCTCGACGAGCTTCAGCTCCACGGCTACCGCCCCTTCGCCGACGAGCCCGACCCCCGGCCGCTGCCCGATCCCGACCGCCTCTCCGGCGCCGTCGCCGACATCTTCGATGCACTCGTTGCCAGCCTCGGCGAGACGCGCCTCGAGCCCGACCTGCCCGACCTGCTCTGGTCGCTGGTCAACCTCTTCCATCGCGGCATCGACCGCATCGGCCGCGAGCTCGACACCAACGAGGCCGCGCAGCAGCGCTCCCAGCGCGAGCAGGACGGCTCCGAGGTTCGCTCCGTCGAGCTGGAGCGACTCCTCGCACAGGGCCTGACGCTGATCGAGCGCCGCAACGCCTTCGAGTTCCTCCGCGACGCCGCGGCCGAGCACTTCGAGCATCACACCGGCTCCGCCTGGCGCCCGCGCGCGGGGTCGATGGTCAGCCGCCGCACGATGACCGCGGCGATGATCGACAGCCGCGACTTCCTCGCCGCGAGGCGCCGCGCCGAGACCGAGCCGCTGCTGCCCGCGGGCGTGCGCATCGCCTTCGCCGGCGGCGTCGAGTGCAACGATCACCAGCGCATCTGGGCCGCGCTCGACCGCGTGCACGCGAAGCACCCCGACATGGTGCTGCTCCATGGTGGCACGCCGAAAGGCGCCGAGCGCATCGCCGCCTGCTGGGCCGACCAGCGCAAGGTGCCGCAGATCGTCTTCAAGCCGGACTGGCACCGCCACGCGAAGGCCGCGCCCTTCAAGCGCAACGACGCGCTGCTCGAGACGCTGCCGATCGGTGTCATCGTCTTCCCCGGCTCGGGCGTCACCGACAACCTGGCCGACAAGGCGAGACGCCTCGGCATCCCGCTCTTCGACTTCCGCGGGGGCGGCGGGTAGCGCCGCCCGCACGATGATGCGCTCGCGCAAAGGCGAACTGCTGCGCGCCCGCGATCCGCTACAATCGGGGCGCATCATTGCGCCTCGACCGGGGAGGTTCGCATGACGCTGGGTGTCATCCTCAGCCTGTTCGGCCTCGGCACGGCGCTCGTGCTGCTGTTCACGCTCGCCATCTACGCCGTGCCGTTCTTCGTCGGGCTGACGGTCGGCATGTGGGCATTCGAGGCAGGCGCGGGCGTCATCGGCGCCGTGCTGGTCGGTATCGTCGCGGGCTTGATCGCGCTGTTCGCCGCGCAGCTGCTCTTCGCGTCCGTCCGCTCGCTTGCGCTGCGGGCCGTCATCGCGCTGCTGTTTGCCGCACCGGCAACTGTCGCCGGCTACCACGCGGTGCTCGGGATCTCGGCGCTGCTCGTGCCGTCGGAAGCCTGGCGGCACGTGTTCGCGGCAATCGGCGGCTTCGTGGTGGGTGTTTCCGCTGCCGTACAGCTGGCGGCTTTCGCGGGCGCCGGCGCCCAGCCGAGGCAGGTCATCGTTGTCCGTCCTGACGCAGAGTTCGCCGAAGGCGTGGGACCAGATCAGCCTCGCCTGCCATCCTCCTCCGTGGCCCGCCTGCCTGCGTCGTCATCGGGATCACGCGGCTGAGCCGAAGCGGGGCGACCCTCGGCGGGAACATCCGCGCCGCGACCCGTACAGCCGGGATGATGCGCAACAGGGCCAGCGTTTCGCCTTCCCCGTTCCGGCCGGAACCTCCCTTTTGCACGCCTTGGGCGCCGTGACCGCGATGCCTGGATCATCGCCCTTGTGCCGGGCGTGGCGACAGTCGCCTGCTGTCTCCGTGGTCCGTCCGGTGTCGCGCTGCCACGCTGCCTCGGATGGCCTGATCTGGCCGAGGGATGGCTGACGCCTCGGGCGCCTCGGCCGCAACGGCGGCGGTGCGACTTTCTTCCCCTGCGCGTACCGCGCATTCCTCGCGAGGCAAGAAAGTCCCCCAGCCCCGTCCTCCGCTGCGCTGCGGCCCGCAAGCGGGTGCGTCGGCGCCCGCCCCCGGCCGGACGATCGCCATCGAGGCCGCGATGGGCGCGGCCCGATCGACAGACAGGAGACAGTCATGGCGACCATCGGCACCTTCACCCGCACCGGCGACGGCTTCACCGGCACGGTCTCGACGCTCACCCTCGACGCAAAGGTCCAGGTCCGGCCGGCCGAGAAGAGCAGCGAGAAGGCCCCCGACTTCCGCATCTTCGCCGGCCGCGCCGAGATCGGGGCGGCGTGGAAGAAGACCTCGAACGAGGGGCGTGACTACCTCTCGGTCAAGCTCGACGACCCCTCCCTGCCGGCGCCGATCCTGGCGAACCTCTTCGAGATGGAGAGCGGCGAGTTCGAGCTGATCTGGTCCCGCCCGAACGGCAACCGCAGCCGGGAGTGAACGGCCAACGGCGCCCCGCCCGGGAGGGCGGGGCGCAGATCTACGCAGCCCGCGATTCTGCGCTTGCCGGGCTGCGCTCGAACCATCCGCATCAACAGTCTTCCTGACGCACCAGCCGTATTTCGCAGCTTGATCGGGCCGTCGTCAGATGTTGCGTTACGCGCTTGGTCACAACGAAAGTGTTCGGTAAGATCTCGTGAGACACTGAGCCCGCGGCCGTCAAAGCGTAAAATCTGCGCATCCGCTCTTGGCAAATAATTGATTGACAATACACACTAAAATTGTACGCAGAAAACATGCGTTATTTCCGCAAAAATATATAATGCTGTCACAATAAAGTTGATAGATCCAACAAGAAGGAATAATAAGTTGCAAGATATGCTGAGATGTCGTATTATTGGTGTTGGAATTGATTTGGTAGAAATCGCCGGTATTGTGCGCATCATATCTGAATCGGGCGGTGGCTTTGTATCTCGCTATTTCACGGAGGCGGAGCTCGCGTTCGCCGGTCAATCCGCCCGTCGCGCTCCGCGTCTCGCGGGCCGATTCGCGGCAAAGGAGGCTGTGGTCAAAGCTCTCGGCATCGGTTGGGGAGACGGCATCGCTTGGACTGACATCGAGGTTCTGACATCCCCCTCGGGCGCGCCGTCAGTCATCCTCTACAACGTGGCAGCTACCGCGGCAGTGGATGTTTCTCGCTGGTTTGTCAGTATCAGCTGTGCCGGCGGGTATGCGACCGCCGTTGCCGTGGCAGTCGGCGAACGCCCCGGATGCGGCGACCAAGTTCGCAGCTAAGCTTGGCCCGTCACGCGTCGGCGACTATCGCCTCTGTCGCCCCAGCGTCCGAAGCGCCCAGGAAGCGAATGGCGCGCTGGTCGAGGTCTACAAGTACCCGACCCCCGCTATGTTTCACTATCTCCCGCCACACCCCGTAGGCATACAGGATGGCCCGCTGCCAGTCGCCGAGGCTGCACCGCGAGACCTCAAGGTGGCGCGTCATGCTCGCGACGGTCTTGAGGAGCTCGTAGTCGAGGTCGCGGACCCCTTCGAGGAAGCTGTGCGCGCGGGCATAGTCGAAGACCAGCGCCGAGACGCCTTCCTCGATCACCTGCGCGCGCCCGCCGTCCTCGACCTCATCCACCTTCGGCCTGCTCTTGCGCTTGCGCTTCATCAGCGAACGCACAACGGGCGACCAACCCAGCACCGCCACCAGGGCCATGTGGAACACATCGTGGAAGCGGTAGCCGTCTGGATCATAGGCGTTGTCAGTAAGATCTGCGCCCAGAGGCGAGCCGTTGAGCAGCACTCGCACCTTGACCTTCCCTTCGACCACGGTCTCGTACATCTCGACCTCGAAGCGCCGCGGGAAGCGCTCGTGCTCGGGGTACCCCTCGTCGAAGATATGCGGAGCATCGGGCCTCGCGCCCCAGCGCCCCTGCGTCTTCTCCAGGTTCGCCGCCGCGATCTCGGCCAAATCGAGATCGAACTTGCTGGCGACGTTGGCAACGTACCAGAGGAGGTCACCCAGCTCCTCGGCGACCCGCTCCTTGAACATGAGGTGCGCGTCGCGGTCGCGAAGGTGCTTCTTGTACTCGCTGAGGAGCTGGCCCGTCTCGCCCGCGAGGCCGAGCAGGGGCACGATAAGGCCGGCCACGGGATCGACGGTGCCGGATGCGGTCAGTGGCACGCGGTCGGTCGCCCGCGCCTCTCGCTGGTAGGTGCGCATGTCCATAGTCGGTCTCCTCGAGGCAATAATCAGACTTTCCGCGCGTTGTTCGGCGGGGCTAGGCGCGACAGAGGTGTCGAGGCCCCACTTCGGTGGGTACCAGGGGGGCGCGAGAGGAGCCGCGCTCGCGGCGAAGCGCTGCTTGATCCGGGTGCGGCCCGCGACCCCGGAGATGTCGGGATGCGCGACGCGGGCGTACTTGCTGATCTCGCAGAACAGGTTCTGGCAGTCGATGAGCTGGAGGCGGCGGCCCCAGAGCGAGGGGAAATCCAGGCCGAGGCGCTCGAATTCCTCCTCCTGCCGGTCCGCGACGAGACGGATCAGCTCCGCCTCGTTGAGGCCGCCGCCGCTGGCGAAGCACTTGCTCAGCCCGTCCCGCGCGCCCGGGCCCGGCACGACGAACTCCATCTCGGAGAAGTCGGTCAGCTGGCTGTAGTTGATGTCCGTCACGAACTGGTAGGCGAGGAAATCGCCAATAGTTGGGAAGGAGCGGAGCAGGTCGAACGCCTGCTGCATCCGCCGCGCGCCGCGCAGCCGCGCGGGGGTGCCCGCGCGCATCATCGCCTCCAGCAGCCGGAGGTGGTTCTGGTGCTTCGCGGGATAGCCGAAGGTCGAACCGCCCGGGGGCATGATGTAGGCGGCCGAGTAGATCCTCGTGCCGCCGCGCAGCGCGCGCGCGAGGGCGGCGTCGTAAAGGTCGAAGCGGTAGTCCGACCACGTCACCGCGCCGAACGTGGCCTCCAGCAGCTCCCAGGTCTCGACCCGGTTGAAAAGCTTGAAGAGCAGGATGCGGAAGAAGACCTCCTCGTCCGACGAGGGCAGGTCCTCGCGGTAGATCACGTTGCGGATGAGGTACTGGCTCACCCGGTCCGACGCGCGGTACGCGTTGGTGAAGCGGTACCCGCCGATGACGGGGTCCCCCGTCCACGGGGGGCGCTCGCCCGCGAGCCTGCGGAAAAACACGCGCTGCCGCTCCACCGCGAAGTGCCAGTAGCTGTCGTACACCTCGGTGACGCGCGCCGGCGCCAGATGTTTGGAATAGACGGCCTTGGGCAGGGCGAGCGGCGGCGCGGGCCGCGGTCCCGCCGGCACCGGAAGCGCGAAGGCCGCCTGCGGCGTGCCCTCCCCAGATGCTGGCTTCCGCGGTCGCCCGCGCGGGCGGCCCGTCGCCCCCCCCGGCGGCTTCGGGCGCTTCACGCGACGGCCAGCGCCCCGGTCCGCGCCGGCGTCGCCGCGGGCGACAGGCAGGCGCGGGCGGCCGAGGTCAGCGGCACGAGGTGGGGACTGGTCTTCCCGGGACGGTCAAGCTTCTCGATCCCCACCGTGATGTTCACCCGTGCGAGCCGGAGCTTCATCTCGCGCGCCATGAAGGCGCCGAGCTGGGCGATGCCGAGATAGTTGCCATACGCCCGGTGGAAGAGCTGCTGCGTCGCATAGAAGGCGTTGACGACGAGGCCGCCGTCGTCGGTGGGGACGAAGCTGACCTGCTGGAGGCACGGGAAGCCGAGCTGCGCGTCCGGAACGTGGTCGCGCGCGGGGTCGAAGGTGGTGGCCTGGAGCATGGAACGCCGCACCCCCGTCCGACCGAGATACTGCGACAGCACCCATTCCAACTGGTTGCCGCCGCACGGGCCGGACCCGTAGGCGACCAGGCGCCCGAAGTAGAGGCCCCGCCGGTTCGAGGCCGGGTTCATCGCCATCAGGCGCGGCAGGGCGCGGCGGCACAGATCGAAGAACTTCGCCCGGTCGCCCTGCGCCATGCGCCAGTAGCGCTCCGGGAAGATCGTGAAGGCGACCGTTTCCACGTCCCAGCGCTCGCCTGCGGCGACGAGGGCGGCGTCCATCGCCGCCCGCATCGCCCCGTCCTCGGGGATCTCGCCCCCGGGCCCGAAGCCGTCGATGCTGACGACGAGCGGGGAAATCTCCGTGCCGGGGTTGTCCATCACGCGCAGGAAGGCGCGCGCCCACGCGCGGGACACGCTGCTCTCCTCGGCGACGAAGGGGAGGGGCGCAACGCTAGTCGTCATCGTGGTCCTCCAGGTGCCGGTACTGCGCGAGGCCGACGTAGTGGGGCCGCGCGACACGCACGAAGGTCGCCCACGGCGTTCCGGGGACAGTCGCGCGCGCCACGCCCGGGGAGACCGCGCGGAAGAGGGAGCCCGACCCCGTGCTGCCCTCGGCCGCCGCGACGGCCCCCGCGACCTGCGTGCCCGGCGGAAGGAGGAGCAGCGTGCCGACCTCCGCGTCGAGGGTCGGCGCCGCCCAGTGGTGGTCGGCCACCACGAGCGGGCTGGGCGTGACCGCGCCGAGGATTTCCTCGCGCAGCGAGCGGGGCGTCGCGCGGAGGAGCCGCGCCGCGTGCGCGCGCGGCATCTCGCCCAGGGCGTAGGCGAGGTGGGTGACTAGGGTGGCGTACCCGACGCCGAACTCGCAGGCGACCGCGAAGACCTGCCGCGGCGTCGCCGACGCCGGCGCCCCGCCCCGGGCCGCGAAGCCGCGGCGGACGCCGAGCGTCGGCATCAGCGCGAAGGCCGCGAAGGCGTCGGCGAGGATCTCGTTCGGGCTGCTGTGCGCGCCGCCTGCCACGTCCTCGCGCAGCTCGTCGATGGTGGAGCCGTGCCCGAAGACATGATGCCCTAGCTCGTGGCCGCAGTTGTACGCCCGCCGTGGCAGGGGGCGCAGCGCGGAGAGGTGAATGCGCGACGGAGATCCGCGCTCGTACATCCCCTCCATGCTCGCGATGTCGTTGAAGCGGACCGTCACCCGGTGCGCTTCGGAGAGCCCGTAGATACAGATCGGGCTGTGCAGGTCGAGGCCGGCCACCTGCCGCGCCCGGATGGAGGCCTGCATAGCTTGTTGCGTGAGGGCACGGCGATCGGGCAGCATCTTGGTCTTCGGAGTCACGATCACGGCTGGCTCTCGCCCTCCCCGTCGTCTTCCGAGCGCCGCATCGCGGCGAGCAGGGCCATGAGGCGGTCGAGGTCGGCCGGCTTGAGCTTGCCGAGCTCGCGTGCGGCGAGCTGCAGCCGGGGATCGTCGGGCGCGATCGTGTCCGGCGCTTCGCCGACGAGCCACGACACGCCCACGTCGAAAATCTCCGCCATCCGGGTCAGCTCCTCGGCCGTGACGCGGCGGTTGCCCGCCTCGATCTCGGACACCGAAGGCCTATGGAGGCCGAGCATGCGCGCCACTTGGCCCTGCGAGAGCCCGGCCATCGTCCGCGCCTCCTTGATGCGGGCGGCCAGCTGCGCGCGCCGCGCGGGATCCTGCTGCTCGGTCATGGCCGCCTCACTCCGCCGCAACCGGGGTGGCCGAGGACGCGACACGGCAAACTTCGGCGACCGCCTGATCGATGCTGAGGGGCGTGCGGCAGGCGCCGCGCGTACTGAAGATGTTCACGTTGTTGGGGATTTCCACGTTGAGGGTCGCAGCAAGCATTCCGGTTGCCACGGGCCAGATCTTGCTGTCGAACTTGTCGAGATCCGTGATCGGAACGCTGGCGCCGGTGAGGGCGGGGCACGCCAGACCGCTCATCGCCTGGATCTGGCCCAGGATGGTGATCAGCTCTTTCCTGACATGGCCGGCGTCCATCGCCTTCCGCTCCGGGTTCTTACGTGCGGTAAGATAATCATACCATTCGCCCTGTGCAAGCAAATCCAGCACCGGCATTCATGGGTTGAGCCACTCGAGAGCGGGCTGGTTCGGTTGGAATGGTCGCGACCAGCAGGTAACGCTACCGATAGGGTCATCGTTGGCACCCTGCGCCGCCAACGCTGGTAGACCCAAATCCGATTGGACATCACGACTGCCGGGCTCGGCTAAGTGCTCGCCTCAGCGTCGGTTGCGTCGTCCCCCGCGCCGCATCGGCTTTGCCGCCTGCACCTCACCATCCGGCTCGACCAGCGCGACGTGGCTGACGCCAAGCGCGCTGGCGAGCTCGAACAGCGTCACCACCGTCGGATTGCGCGTCCCGCGCTCCAGGCTGCTGAGGTACTGCTGGCTGAACCCGGATCGCTCGGCGAACGCCTCCTGCGTCAGGCCCTTCTCCAGCCTGATCCGACGCACGTTCCTCCCCACCAGCCGGCGCATGTCCATGCCGGCACGGTCGGGGCGTTACATACTTTGAGTTTATCTTCCATAGTGTGTAAATCGCGTGCCCGCGCTCCCATGTAACGCCCCGGCTGGCGCTCGCGACCCGGATGGGTGACTCTCCGGCGACAGCGCCATGAGACGCCGGCAGAGGGGGCGCCCGCATGACCGCCGCAACGATCCTCGAGACCCCACCCGACGAACCGCGCATCACGGCCTATGACCTAGCCCACAAGATCCTCTACCTGCGCCTGCTGGATGCCGCCGCCGAGGGCGCCGATTGGCGGGAGGTCGCGCGCATCGTCCTCGGCCTCGACCCGGACGGCGATCCCGGCCTGGCGCGACGAATCCACGACAGTCACCTCGCCCGCGCCCGCTGGATGACGGAGGCGGGCTACCGCGACCTGCTGCGGCAGGGTTCGACGAACTGACCGGCGTTGCGCTGGTAGCAACACATGTTGCCTCGCGAAGGCCTCCACAACCCATCGACTCGTCGCATCTCTCGGCATGCTGCGCGCGGAGCGTGCGCTCCGCGCTGTGCCGGAGCCTTGCCATGCCGTCGCGAGACTGGCGGTCGGCCGCCGCCTACGCAGAGCTGGAGAACGCCTCGGCGCGCGATCTCGCCTGGGAGTTCCTCCGGCGCAACCCGCGCTATGTGCGCGACTGGGAACAGCTCGACGACCGGCGGCCCGACGACGCGGCCGACGCCGTTGCCGAGCGCTGGGGGTTGCGATTTCCCGGCCGACCCGTCGCTCGACGCACGCGCGGCGGGCGTCGTCTGGATGCCGGCGCTCTGCATCGCCACCGTGGCGCTCTCGGCCTTGCCGCCGTCATCCTCGCCACGCTCTCCGGCTGCCCTGCCGCCTGTGAGATCGCCGCGCCAGGCGAGTGACGGGCTGCATGCCGTCGTTGGGACGCAATCGCTGCCGGTCTGGTTGATCGGCGATCCGCCGCCCGATGCGCCGCTCGGCGTCTTGGTGCCGCTCGACGCCCTCACGCCAAAGCGCCTGGCTGCTGCGCTGCAGTTCTGGACTGCGCTCCGGGGTCGACCCACGCGCGAGCGCGCTCTTTCGCGCAATCGCCGACGCGTCCTGATCAACCGCCTGCGCGCACTCGATGGCGATGCGGAGGGCGCGAGCATCCGCGACCTTGCTGTCGGCCTGTTCGGACCGGCCCGCGTTCCCCGGGGCGCCGCCTGGAAGAGCCACGATCTGCGCAGCCGCACCCTGCGCCTCCTCTCGGCTGCCCGCGCGCTTCGAGATGGCGGCTACCGCGACCTGCTGACCGCCGGAGGCAGCATACGCCTCTGACCTCCGCACGGGGTCCGCTTTCGCCGGCGCCGTCTTCGGACTCCCCCACTGCGACCACGCTTCGCCAGCCTCCGACCTGACCGCCGCGCCCCATGCGCGGCATCCGACAGCATCACCGGAGGCTCCCGATGCCTGACCCGAACGCCGGCCTGCCACCGCGTTATCTCCGCACGCCCGAGGCTGCCCGCTTTCTCGGCCTGTCCGGCCGCACTCTCGAGAAGCACCGCACCTACGGCACCGGCCCGCGCTACTCAAAGCTCGGCGGTCGGGTCGTATATGCGGTGACCGACCTCCAGGCCTGGGTGAACCGCGGCACCAAGGCCTCGACCAGCGACGACACGGGCGAGACCGTGCTGCCCGCCAAGCGCCATGCCGCCGTCTCGCCGGCCTATGCCGGCGCAGCACGGCGCTGACCCGACGATGCACGGCGATCGCACCCCCAGCGAGCGGCTCAGGCTGAGCCCGTTCGACGCCCTGCCGGACGAGGGACCGCCGCGCCGTGACCAGCGCGACCTCATGGAACGGCCCTTCTTCTCGCTGGCGAAGGGCCGCCGCGTTGCGCCGATCCTCTACCGCGCCGGCGACATCGAGGTGCAGGTGCATGCCGTCCCCGAGCATGGCATGGCCACCATCTGGGACGCCGACGTGCTGATCTGGGCCGGCTCGCAGATCGTCGAGGCCGCTGATCGAGGCCTCGCCGCCTCCCGCTTCATGCGGTTCACGCCGCACCAACTGCTAACCGCCATCGGGCGCGGCACCGGCCAGCATCAATACCTGCTGTTGAAGGCCGCCCTCGGCCGGCTCCAGTCCACCGTCATCCGCACCACGATCCGCCACGGCGCGCACTGGCGGCGCCAGCAATTCTCCTGGATCAACGAGTGGGAGGAGCGCGTCACCGCCTCCGGCCGCGCCGACGGCATGGAGTTCGTGCTGCCGGACTGGTTCTACCGCGGCGTCCTCGACCGCCAACTCCTGCTGACCATCGACCCAGCGTACTTCCGCCTGTCGGGTGGGATTGAACGCTGGCTCTACCGCGTTGCGCGCAAGCACGCCGGGCATCAGCCGTCCGGCTGGGCATTCGAGTTCCGGCACCTGCACGCCAAGTCCGGCAGCCTCGCTCGCTTCGCCGACTTCGCGCTCGACCTGCGTCGGCTCGTCGTGCGTCAGAGCCTGCCCGGCTATCGCCTCGCCATCTGCCGCGATGCCGGCGGCACCGAACTGTTGCGGATCACGCCGTGCAGCCGCCAAGCCCGCTCTGTGGATAACTTGTGCAGGCCTGTTGAACCGCACGGCAGATCAGGCGCAGGGGATTCGGCAGATCAGGCGCAACCGACACGGCAGATCAGGCGCACGAACCACCCGCAAGCCGTTGCGGCACAAGCGGAATTCTGGCCCGTAAAGACTCTAATTGAGTCTAATTCTAATGAAGGTAGGCCCAGCGCGGTCGGTGGAAAACACGACCGGGACGGGGAGCGGGAGGCGGCGCCATGACGGCGCTGACCCGCGTCGAGCTGCTGTGGCTCGAGGGCCGCGTCGAGCGCTGGATCCGCTTCGGGCGGATCGCCGAGGAGACGATCCTCGACCGCCGTCGCCGCGTCGTCGCCTTCGCCGCAAGCGAGATCTTCGCTTTCGTGCGGTGGGCGTCGAACGGCTACGGCACCGTCGTCAGCCGCATCGATATCCTGCGCGCGGTCGCGGCCGGCGAGGCCTTCAGCACGATCGGCTTCGTGGAGCCGGGGGCGGATATCCTGCTGCGCATCTCCGGCTGGCCGAAGGTCAACGAGGTGCTGCGCGCGATCGACGCGGTCGAGCAGACGGGCGTCGCGCCCGAAGATGCCTGCCCCGACCACTGGCGGCACGTGATGAACCGCCTCGCGGCCGGCGAGCCGCCGCGCGCCTACACGCGCGAGCGCCACCGCGCCTGGCTGCTGCGGCGGAGGATCGACGCATGACCGCGCGGCGGAGACTGCGCGCGGCGCCCGTCGCGGCCATGCTCGCCGGGCTGGGGCTGATTGCTGTTCCAGCGGTCGCGGGGTGGCAGCCGCGAATCATCTGGAACGCGTCGGCGAGCGTGCCGCTCGGCCTCTACGTCACGGCACCTGCCGACCGCATTGCGCTGGGCGACCTCGTGCTGGTCCGCCCACCGGCGATGCTGGCGGCGTTCCTCACCGACCGAGGGTATGTCGCGCGCGGCGTGCCGCTGCTGAAGCACGTCGCCGCCCTGACGCCGCAGGTGGTGTGCGCAGAGGGCACCGCGATCACGGTCGACAGCGAGACGGTCGCACACCGGCGCACGGCTGACCGCTTAGGCCGCCCGCTGCCGACCTGGCATGGCTGCCACAGGCTGGAAGCCGGCGAGGTGTTCCTTCTGAACCCCGCCGAGCCGGACAGCCTCGACGGCCGCTACTTCGGGCCTCTCCCGCGCACAGGCATTGTCGCCCGCCTGCGTGCGATCTGGACCGCGGAGCACGAACCATGAGCACGACGCCCGCTTTCCACGCCTGCCCACTGGCGACGCGCGGCGCTCTGGCAGGGCGCGCTGCACAGCTCGCTTCCTCCCTCTCGTCCCGGTCGTGGCCCGTCATCGCAGCCGTGCTGCTGCTGGTCAGCCTTCCTCTGTCCGGGGTGGCGGCGCGGACGATCCATGCTGCCGAGATCGCTGCCGCATCGCAGCGCTTCGGCATCCCGGAAGCCTGGATCAGGGCGGTGATGCGCGCGGAGAGTGCCGGCGATCGGCACGCCGTGTCGCACCGCGGCGCCATGGGGCTGATGCAGGTGATGCCGGCGACCTGGGCAGGCCTGCGCGCACAGCACGGTCTCGGCGCCGATCCCTTCGTGCCGCAGGACAACATCCTGGCGGGCACGGCGTATCTGCGCGAGATGCTGGACCGGTTCGGATCGGTGCCGCTGATGCTGGCGGCCTACAACGCCGGCCCGCGTCGGGTGGAGGCGCATCTTGCCACAGGCCAGCCGCTGCCTGCGGAGACGCGGGCCTATGTCGCAGCCCTCAAACCACTGCTGACCGGTGACGCCGGCACCTCTGCGCCTGGCCAGCTTGCGGTGCGTGCTGCGCGCAACGCTGACGGCATCTTCGTGCGGCTGGGCGGTGACGATACGGCACCGACGCGGTCGATCTTCGTGCCGGTTGGCGGTGCGACAACCGCAGCCGACACAGCAGCCGCGCAGCCATTCATCGGCCGATCCCGAGCAGCGGACGCACATGAGGCCGACGGTCCGGGGAGCCATCTCGGCCCCATCTTCGCCATCCGTCGCAGCTCAGGCGGTGCACCATGAGCGATAGCCTTCAGACGCAGGGCATCGCGCGGCTCTGCAGTCTCACACATGTCGCACATGCGCGCAGGCTCGAGTGCTTCTGTCGTGCTGCCGGCTACTCCAGGACCGACCACCAAAGCGGCGGAGGCGGCGAACCAAGGAACCCCGACCGCAGATTGCAAGATAAAGGCCGCGATGTGCGCGGCGTCGGTCGGGGCGGAGCAGGCAGGCAGATCAACATACTCGCGCGAGGTGCCTCCTGCTCTCGCAGCCTGCGCAACGCGGCAACCCGCTGCACCAGCATCACCTTGCGCGAGGTGCGCACAGGCGGCACATGACCCGCGACGATGATCTGCGCGTCCGGCCTGGCCGCATTCGCGACGTCAAGGCGCCGCGCCGGGCGCGCACCTTCGTCGCTCAGGCGCTCGCAGCCACGGAGAAGGCCGGCGGCTTTCAGCGTAGCAGCCAGCGCCACCCCTCCAGCCGCAGCACCTTCGGCAGAGGCCGCGCAGCCGCGGTGCAGGCCCGCGCGCGGCTCCGGCCCGAAAGCCGCGTCGTCGCCATCAAGGCACGTGTCGTCCGACACGGCATCCGCGCTGCACCTCTGTCGACGCACCTTTCCTACCTCCGGCGCGATGGCGTGACCCGTGACGGCGCGCCGGGACGCATGTTCGACTCAACCGGCGACGCCGATCACCGGGCCTTCGCCGAACGCTGCGAGGACGACCGCCACCATTTCCGCTTTATCGTCTCGCCAGAGGGTGCGGCCGAACTCTCCGACCTCCGCGCCTACACGCGCGACCTGATGGCGACCGCCGAGCGTGACCTCGGCACGCACCTCGACTGGGTCGCCGTCGATCACTGGAACACCGAGCATCCCCACATCCACGTCATCGTCCGTGGCCGGGCCGACGATGGCGAGAACCTGGTCATCTCGCGCGACTACATCAGCGACGGTCTGCGCGCCCGAGCGGCGGAGCGTGCAACGCTGGAGCTGGGTCCGCGGACCGAACAGGACATCCGCCGGGCCATTGAGCGAGACGCCGCTGCCGAGCGCTGGACGGGCCTGGACCGTGATATCGTACAGCGCGCCGATGGTGGGATCGTGGACCTGCGATCGGCAGCGGGCATCGCGGATCGCGCCGACACGGCCATTCGGATCGGGCGGCTTCGGACCCTGGAGCGCCTCGGCCTCGCGGAGCCGATGGGCCCGGCCCGTTGGCGCATCGCCGATGATCTGGAGCCCCGCCTGCGCGCACTCGGGGAGCGCGGTGACATCATCAAGCGCATGCACCGTGAGCTGACCGGCAGAGGCTGGCATCGCGGCGCGGAACGCTACGTGCTCGACGGCGAGCGTAGCACCATCGTCGGGAGGCTCGTCGCACGGGGCCTGGACGACGAGCTCAAGGGCACGGCCTTCGCCATCGTGGATGATGTGGACGGCCGCGCACATCATCTCCGATTCCGCGACCTCGAAGCCACAAGCGACGCCGCACCCGGTGCCATCGTCGAACTCCGGCACTTCACCGACGCCAAGGGGAGCGAGCGCTCCGCGCTGGCGGTTCGCTCCGACCTGTCGATCGAGGCGCAGGTGACCGCAAGGGGAGCGACTTGGCTTGATCGCCGCCTGCTCGATCGGGCGCCCAGCGCCCTGAGCGGGGACGGCTTTGGTGGCGAGGTCCGTGCCGCCCTTGCCGCGCGAGCCGACCATCTGGTCTCGGAGGGTCTCGCGCGCCGGCAGGGTCAGCGCGTGGTTTTCGCGCGCGACCTGCTCGACACGCTGCGTCAGCGTGAGGTGGAGTCGGTCGCGGCGCGCGTGACGGCCGAGACGGGGAAGGCGTGGCGCCCGGCACGGGAGGGTGACTCCGTCTCTGGGGTGTTCACCCGCCGCCTCGATCTAGCGTCGGGTCGCTTTGCAATGATCGACGACGGGCTCGGCTTCCAGCTGGTGCCGTGGAAGCCGTCGATGGAGCAGCAGCGCGGATTGGCCGTGGCGGGGAGCATTGCGCCGGGCGGCGGTCTGGAGCTCACGCCCACGCGCAAGCGAGGCCTTAGCCTCTGACCGGATGCCGCGCCGCGGTACTGGACTGGCACCACCCGCCGCCGTTTCGTACGACGCGCTCGCCGCCGGCACGATGCCGACTTCTGGCCGCTTGAAGGTCACCGCGTCGATTGCGCACCTCTCGCGCCATGGTCGTTGCGCAGCCCACCCACCCATGACCGCCACCAAGATCCTCTGGGGCCAGGTCCTGATCGTCTTCCTGATTGTGCTCGCCGCGGTCTGGGGCGCGACGCAGTGGGTTGCCTGGCGACTTGGCTACCAGGCCCAGCTCGGTCAGCCGATGGACGTCTGGGCGGACGTGCCGGTCTATCCGCCGCCCGCCTTCTTCCTGTGGTGGTACTGGTACGACGCCTACGCACCGCAGGTCTTCTACGAGGGCGCCATCATCGCTGCGGCCGGTGGCTTCGCGGCGATCGGCATCGCCATCGGCATGTCCGTCTGGCGCGCCCGCGAGGCGCGGGACGTGACCACCTACGGCTCGGCCCGCTGGGCAACCGAACGGGAAGTCCGCGAGGCTGGACTGCTTGCCCCCGATGGCGTTGTCCTCGGCTGGTTCGCGCAGCGCTACCTCCGGCACGATGGGCCAGAGCACGTCCTTTGCTTCGCGCCGACGCGCTCCGGCAAGGGCGTGGGCCTCGTCGTGCCCACGCTGCTGACCTGGCCGGGCTCGGCCATCGTCCACGACATCAAGGGCGAGAATTGGCAGATCACCGCCGGCTGGCGGGCGCGGTTCGGGCGCGTGCTGCTCTTCGATCCGACCAACCCGGCGAGCGCCGCCTACAACCCGCTGCTGGAGGTCCGCCGCGGCGACAGCGAAGTGCGCGACGTCCAGAACATCGCCGACATCCTGGTCGACCCCGAGGGCGCCCTGGAGCGCCGAAACCATTGGGAGAAGACCAGCCACTCGCTGCTAGTCGGCGCCATCCTGCACGTCCTCTACGCCGAGCAGGACAAGACTCTCGCCGGCGTGGCGGGCTTCCTCTCTGATCCGCGCCGCCCGATCGAGCGGACGCTGGCCGCGATGATGACGACGCCGCATCTTGGCGATCGGCCTCACCCTGTCGTCGCCTCCGCCGCGCGCGAGCTGCTCAACAAGTCGGACAACGAACGATCGGGCGTCCTGTCGACCGCGATGAGCTTCCTCGGCCTCTATCGCGATCCGGTCGTTGCGCAGGTCACCCGCCGGTGCGACTGGCGGATCGCCGACCTGGTCGAGGCGCGCGCGCCGGTCACACTCTACCTCGTCGTCCCGCCTTCCGACATCGTACGGACCAAGCCGCTGGTGCGGCTCGTGCTCAACCAGATCGGCCGCCGGCTGACGGAAGCGCTGGAGAACGAGCGGCGTCGGCATCGGCTGCTGCTCATGCTCGATGAGTTCCCCGCGCTCGGTCGGCTCGACTTCTTCGAGAGCCAGCTCGCCTTCATGGCGGGCTATGGCATCCGGTCGTTCCTGATCGCGCAGTCGCTGAACCAGATTGAACGTGCCTATGGGCCGAACAACGCGATCCTGGACAACTGCCACGTCCGCGTCGCCTTCGCGACGAACGACGAACGCACTGCCAAGCGGGTCTCCGATGCGCTCGGCACGGCGACGGAGATCCGCGATAGCCGGAACTACGCGGGGCACCGACTGTCGCCGTGGCTCGGCCACCTGATGGTCAGCCGCCAGGAGACCGCGCGGCCGCTGCTGACGCCAGGCGAGGTGATGCAGTTGCCACCAACTGACGAGATTGTCCTGGTGTCAGGCTGCCCTCCGATCCGTGCACGGAAGGCACGCTACTACGAAGACCGGCAGCTTCGTGCACGGGTGGTCTCGCCGCCTGACCCCACATCAGCTGAGCCATCCATGCCCCGCCTGGATGACTGGAGCGCGCTCCAGCCGTTCGCGCGCGAGGCAATGACGTCCGCCGCCGCTGCGGCCGACGATGCTGACGGCGGCATCCGTCGAGAACCGACACTGCCTGAGCACGAGCAGGTCGCACCCGAGCCAGGGGCACCGCCCGAGAAGGAACTGCCGCTGCTCGACGAGGACCAGGAAGACGATACAGCGCGGGCACGTGCGCTGCGCGTCCGCTCCGGGCGGCTGGCGCGCCAAGCGGCGCTCGACCCCGATGACGGCATCGCGCTCTGAGGCGCCGTCGTGAAGAAGGTGCGCCTCTCCGTCTATCTCGACCCGAACCTCGCAAAACAGCTCGAAACCTATGCGCAGGAGCGGCGCCGGTCACTTTCCGTCGTCGCTGAAGCCTCGATCGCCTCGTTCCTCTCGCCCGACGCACCGGACCGGATGGAGGCGGTCATGGCAAAACGCCTCGACAGGATGAGCCGCCAGATCGAGCGCCTGAACCGCGACACCAATATAGGCCTTGAGACGCTCGCGCTCTTCGTGCGGCACTGGCTGGTCGCCGTACCTGCGCCGTCGGAGGCGCACTACGCCGCCGCGCAGGCCAAGGGCCGAGAACGCTACGAGCGTTTCCTCGAAGCGCTTGGTCGCCGCCTGTCGAAGGGGCCGACGCTGCTGCGCGAGGTTTCCGTCGACGTTGCGGGAACGGAGGATAGGATGGCTGAGAGCGAAGGTGACGACGATGCTTGAGCGCGGATGAGCCCGTCCGATCCTTTACTCCAGCTGAAATTCATCAGGTTTGGCCAACTCCGCAACATCCCAGGGATTTCAGCACCGCGAAGGCGGTTCGCGGCAAGCTGGCAGCCTTGTCCTGGATCGCGCGCGGTGCCGTTTCGATCGCACTCGCCACCCCGAAGACAACTGACGCACCGCCCTGCACCCAGAGGGTCGGTGCAGCATGTGCCGCTAAATGGTCCCGGCATCATTCGCGGTATTGCCGAGCGCAAAGCGTTCCATTAGTGAGATTATCTTGGGTTTGGATCCCGCGCCGCCTATGCCACGCCCGAGGGCCACTTGCACGCCTCTACCGCTTCCGCGGGCCGCGTCTGATCGCACTCGGAGGCCGCCCATACACGTCGGCGAAGGCCGCGTTGAAACGCCGCAGGCTTCCGAACCCCGCGGCCATCGCGATCTCGGTCATTGTCAGATCCGTATCGGTCAGCAGCCGCTTTGCCCTTTGCACGCGAGCAGTCCGCGCGACGGCGCTCGGGCTAGCGCCCAGGTGGTGCGCGAATAGCCGACGCAGGTGCCGCTCGGTCACGCCCAGGCGGGCAGCCAGTCTCTCGACCGTGCTGTCTTCGCCGTCCAGCGCGCCGTCCTCGATGATAAGCCTCAAGCCCCGCTCCACGGTTGCCAAGGTGCCGTTCCAGGCGGGCGAGAAGGGTATCGTCTCGGGCCGGCACCGCAGGCAGGGCCGGAAGCCGGCAGCCTCTGCCGCCGCTGCGCTCGGGACGAAGTGCACGTTGCGGCGGAACGGCAGGCGCACGGGGCAGGTGCAACGACAATACACGCCGGTGGTCCTGACGCAGACAAAGAAGCGTCCATCAAAGGCGGGATCGCGCTCCGCCCAGGCCCTCTCCCATTTTTCAGCTTCAATGATCATGCAGCCGATCCTACCGCACGCGATCCCAGCTTGGAGGATGAGGTCCGATTACGGCGAGGCAAGTCCTGCACGATGCGCAATCCATGGGCGCATGTCCTGCTCTGAGGTCTCTTCGCATGTCCGATACAAGGCCGATCGTTCCGGGGGATTGGGGGCTCCTCTGCCTGCTTTCCCTCCTGTGGGGTGGCTCGTTCTTCTTTGCCAAGGTCGCGCTATCAGAGGTGCCGCCACTGACGATCGTGCTGGCGCGCGTGGCCATCGCCGCCAGTGCCCTTTGGCTCTACCTACGACTGCGCGGCACCCCGATCCCGTCCACCGCAGCGACCTGGTGGGCCTTCTGCGGCATGGGGTTCCTGAACAACCTTCTTCCCTTCACGCTGATATTCTGGGGCCAGACATTCATCGAAAGCGGCTTGGCCTCGATCATCAACGCCACGACACCGCTGTTCTCGATCCTTGTCGCGCACTTCCTCGCCGCTGATGAACGTCTTTCCCTCTACAAGCTGACGGGGATCGCACTCGGGATTGCAGGCGTCGTCGTGCTGCTGGGAGCACAGACATCGTCGGCGGCTGATGGTGCGGTGTGGGGTGTCCTGGCCTGCCTCGGCGCCGCCTTGTCGTATGGCTTCGCCAATACCTTCGGCCGCCGCTTCAAGCGCATGGGCATCGCGCCTGCCGTGGGCGCCTTCGGGCAGATCACGGCCACCGCGTGCATGGCGCTGCCGCTTGTCCTGATTGTCGATCGGCCTTGGCAGCACGGCATGCCCGGCCTCGCCACATGGGGCGCGCTGATCGGCTTGGCGCTGCTATCCACTGCGCTGGCCTACATCATCTTCTTCCGCCTGATCGCGACGGCCGGGGCGACGAACACGTCGCTCGTCACGCTGCTGATCCCGATCAGCGCGGTCCTTCTCGGTGCGGCGTTTCTCGGCGAGCGGCTGTCGGCACTGCAGCTTGGGGGCATGGCTCTCATCGGGCTTGGCCTGGTCGTTCTGGACGGGCGGCTCCTGCCCCGAAGCAGGTGACGGAGAAACCACAGGATTGCACGCCCGGTCTCGAAGGCCTGCGCCGCAGCATGGTAGAGGAGCGCCCATGCGTCAGGAACGGATCATCGTCCAGCGTTGCTTCCTGCCAGGCATCGAGGCCACACAGGCAGCCAGCGGCTTAGCGTTCGGACGCCACACGCATGACCAGTTCGGTATCGGCGTGCTGCGCCAGGGCGCGCAGCGCTCGGCCAGCGGGCGGGGCCCGGTCGAGGCCGTCGCCGGCGAGGTCATCACTGTCAACCCCGGCGAGGTGCATGACGGCGCACCGCTCGGCGGGCCACGCGCCTGGCGCATGCTGTACTTCGATCCGAGCCGCTTCCTGCAGTCGGCGGCGGAAGCCGGAACGCCAGATGCCGCGGGCGTCGTGTTCGGGCGCCCAGTGATCCGTGACGCGGTGCTCGCCGCGCGGGTGCTCCGCGCGCACGCGCTTGTCACTGATGGATCCGCTGATCCCTTGGCGCAAGAGACGGCGTTGCTCGACATGCTGCATGTCGTGCTGCGCCATCACACGTCGCGCCGGTCGCCGCCTGCCGGCGCCGCCGCGATAACGCGCGCGCGTCAGCGCATCGAGGACGACCCGGCCGCACCCGCCACGTTGGCCGAACTCGCCGCCGAGGTCGGCCTAAACCGCTTTCAGCTGTTGCACGGCTTCCGCCGCGAGATCGGCCTCCCACCGCACGCCTTCCGGATCGTCCGGCGCGTGCAGCGCGCGCGGGCGATGATCCGCGCCGGCGTTCCGCTTGCCGAAGTGGCGGCGGCGCTCGGCTTTGCCGACCAGAGCCACATGAACCGCGCCTTCCTGCGCGTCACCGGCGCTACTCCGGGCGCCTGGGCCGCGACGCGCGGCTGAAATTTCGTCCAAGACCCTATCTCCGCCAGCGCGTCCTCTCTTGGCGAGCGAGGGAGGTGGCTTGTGTCGGAGAAGCTTCTGGGATTCTTGCTGTGCGGCGCGGCGATGGTGACCGTCGGCAGCACAGTCGTGGCCAGCAAGGTGATTGGTTCGGGGATGCCGCCCTTCACTGCCGCAGCGATGCGCTTTGCGCTGGCCCTGCCGGTGTTCCTCCTGCTGATGCGCTTGGCGCGCCAGGGTCTGCCGCTGCCGGACCGCCGTGACGGCGTTCTGCTTATGACCCAGGCAGCCCTCGGCAGCGTCGGCTACATGCTGCTGCTCGTCCTCGGCCTGCGATTCACCGCGGCGGCCGATGCCGGCGTGGTGGCGGGCAGCCTGGCGGCGATGGTCGCCCTGCTTGCCTGGCTGCTCCTGCGCGAGCGGCCCTCGCACACACAGTTCGGTGCGATCGGGCTGGCGAGCGCAGGCCTCGCGCTGGTGACCGCGGGCGGCACGGCAGAGGTTCTCCGCGTGGATGTTGCAGCGCTGATCGGCAACCTGCTGGTGCTCGCCGCCGTCGCGTGCGAAGCCGCCTTTCTGCTGCTGAACAAGCGGCTGCGCGTGCCGGTCCCGCCGCTCGCCCTGTCCACCGTCATGACCGGCTTGGGGCTGGTGCTCGCCGCGCCCTTCGCGCTGTTGGAACGGCCGTGGGAGGCCGATCTCGCCGCGCCGGCCCTGCTTGCGGTGCTGTGGTACGCAATGGTGCCGACAGTGGGCGGCTTTCTGCTGGGGTATGCGGGCGCGGCGCGGCTTACGGGGGCGCAGGCTGCGTTGGCGACAGCGATCCTGCCGCTGTCAGCCGTGACGCTCGCGGCGCTGGTCCTTGGGGAACCGATCTCTCTCCCGCAGGGCATAGGGATGGCCTTTGTCCTCGCTGCGGTGGCGCTCGGCGCGCGCGACCGTCCGCGGTCTGTCCCGCGAGTGCCACCTGCTGTCACCGAGCGAAGGTCGTGATGCCCGCGGAGGCATCCGCGCCAGGTCAGCGACGCGGTGGCCGCCGTCGGAGTATCCGCCTGACGTACCGGCGAAGCGGGCGTTGTCACGACCTGGTGGTGCGTCGTGTACGGTTGAGCGGCAATCAAGGCCGGCTGCGGTTCCTCGATCCTCGGTCGAGCCGCCAGAGCTGCCGGTATTCTCTTGGCGTAACGGATGTCTGGCGAAGGAAGCACCGACGCAGGACGTCCTCGCTCGCGAAGCCGCAGCGCGCGGCGATCGTCTTCAGCGGCTCCGCGGTTTCGGTGAGAAGACGCTGCGTTGCCTCGATCCTCATTTGCTCCACCATCCGGGCAGGACTCAATCCCACCTCTGCCCGGTATCGGCGACCAAAGGTGCGCTCGGTCATCCCACAGCGCGTCGCGAGGACCTGGACCGAGAGATCGCCCGCGAGGTTCCCGCGAATCCAGTGGTGGAGATCGTCGAACTGCCCCGCGCGCTGGAGCGCGAGCGCCTCGCTGAACTGCGCCTGGTCACCGGGCCGCTTCAGGAACATCACGAGGTCGCGGGCGACCGCGAGCGCGATGTCGCGTCCCACATCCTCCTCGACGAGAGCGAGGCAGAGGTCCATCCCCGCGGTTACGCCTGCGGAACTCCAGACTCGGCCGTCACGCACGAAGATGGGCTTCGGCCGCACGTCGATTGACGGGAAGCGGCGTGCCAGCTCGCCGCAGCGGGCCCAATGGGTGACGGCCGAGCGGCCGTCGAGCAGCCCCGCTTCGGCCAGCAGGAAGGCACCCGTGCACACCGAGACCATGCGTTGTGCCATGCGCGACCGGCGCCGGATCCATGCCAGCAGGCGCGCATCCGACATTGCGGCATCCACGCCTGCGCCACCGGGCACGATCAGAGTGTCCACGGCGCGCCGCACGCCCCGGAACGGCGTCGCCGCAAGGCTCAGCCCGGCAGAGGTCGGAACCAGTTGCGCCGCGGCGACCAGCGAAAGGGCGTAGCGACAGGGCATGTCCCGGGCCGCAAGTGCCTCATTTGCCGAGGCGAAGATCTGCATCGGGCCCGTCACATCGAGCAACTGGACATCGGGGAACGCCAGGAGCTCGACCGCATGGATCGGGTGTGGCGGAAATCGTCGTCTTTGTGTCATCGCCGCCAAGCTCACCATGATGCATCACCGTCCGGAAGCCGGAATCCTGTGGGGCATGAAGCCGTGGCTCTCGAACTGAGACCGAACTGCGAATACTGCGACCGTGACCTTCCGCCGCACGCCGAGGACGCGCGTATTTGCACCTATGAATGCACCTTCTGCGCGCGGTGCGTTGACCAGCACCTCAGGAACGTCTGCCCGAACTGCGGCGGCGGCTTCCAACCGCGACCCATCCGGCCGAAGACGGCATGGCGCCCAGGTCTCTCGCTCGCGCAGCGCCCGGCATCGACGCAGCGGATCGCGCTGAGCTACGCGCACTCTGATATCATCGCGTTCACCGAGCGTCTGTCGCACATTCCGCCGGCCTCGCGCTGACTGGCCATGGCGGCGTGCGCGCTTCAGCCAGCAACCGCTGCACAATGACGGTATCCGTGCTGTCTCTCGGCACGATGCTGCTCGCCATGCTGACCCTCGCGGCGCTGCCGGGTGTCAGTGTTGCGACGGTGGTGTCCCAGGCGGTAGCCGGCGGCCTACGGGCCGCACTCGCGTGCACCTTCGGGATCATTCTTGGCGATGGCCTGTATCTCTCGGTCGCCCTGTTCGGCCTCGCCTGGCTGGAACCGGTGGCCGGGCGTTGGGCGTGGCTGCTCGCGCTGTGCGGCGGGCTGTATCTGCTCTGGCTCGGGGCCGCCATGCTCCGCGCCAAGCCCGCAGTGCGGTGGCAGGCGGTACCGCGCACGCCGCTGCTGCGCAGCATGTTGGCCGGCCTTGGCATCACGCTCATGGACCAGAAGGCGATCCTCTTCTATCTCGCCTTTGTCCCCGCATTCATCGACCTGCAGCAGGTCACTGCGATCGACCTCGCGTTGATCATTGCGACAATGACGTTGGGCGTGGCGATACCCAAGTTGGCGTACGCCGCCCTCGCCAGCGCCGTGGTGCAGCGCTCGGCGACATACGCACTCGTCTTGCATCGGGTCGCCGGGGCGCTCCTACTTGCCGTCGGTGCCTGGCTCGTCGTCCGGGGCTTGCGAGCGCTGCTCTCGTGACTGGCCACAAAGGGCTGTTCCACAGATTATTCGGGTGGAGCGTGACCCAAGCGCCGCTACCTGGGTCTACCCCCAATCGTAGGCGCGCTCGCTGTGGTGCTCGCCACCACCGTTCCCGCAAGGTCGCTACCGAACTAGACGCGCGCATGTTGAAGGACATTGGCAGGCCGCGCATTGATGCGCGCGGCGGAACAAGCCGATGGTCCGGGCAGCCATGACGGTCGTGTGGCTGCGAACCCGCTCCAGACAAGACTTGCCCGACAGAGACCTGTTGCGCCCCGGCTTTGAAGGGCTCGGCATGCCACGTCCACTGCTTTGGGCGTGCCGCATCTGGTACCGATCTGCGCTGCGCCGCCAGGTCCTGAACGAGCCCGAGGAGGTGTTGCGCGATTTCGGCGTGACCGGTGACACCCTGCGGACCTATCTCAACCGACGCTTCTGGGAGCCATGAACGCTCCCATGCCCCGCTTTCGCCCATGGTCGGCGTCCTGCGCGCCCGATCGCTAAGGGACGCAACATCCTCGTTGTCCGTCGTGCCCGCTTTGCGCGAGGTGACGATACTAACGACAACGGCCTTCACTTCGCGAACTTTCCCGCACGCGTGCCAGCGCCCGCAAACTGCGCGGCTTCAGTGCCGACCTCTGCCACGCAACGCCCGGGCGTCACCCAGGGTTTGCCTCGGCCCATCGCGCCTCCTGCGTCCGGCCGCCATAGCCGTAGGCGTGGCCGTCGGCTGCCTGCACCAGCACGTAGCTCTCCGCGTGCAACGGCCCCAGGAGCGCCTCCAACTCCACGAACGCCTCACGGACGAAGTGCGCGGTCTCCGCCTTGGTGTTGGTGCCAGCGGTAATGGTGATGGTGAGCCAGAACGCCGAGAGACCCACCTCGGTCGGGCGCTGGTCGGCGATGAACCACGCGGCTGGATCCGCCGGTTCGACGAGGACGGCGGTCAGCGTCCGTGCCTTGCCGAGCGTTTCCGCGGCGAGGCGCGCGGCCAACGCGGCGATGCTCTCCCGCAATTCCGGACGTGGCGTCGGCGTTACATAGCGCAGCGTGATCATCGGCATGGCGAGCTCCTGGTTCGTGTCGGCCGCCATGTCGCACGTCTCGGTGACATAAGAGAACGCTATCAATAACGATACCTGACATCGTAGTATGCAATCATGCTCGACCTTGCCTCAATCCGCCTGTTCGTGCTCGCGGCGCGCTTTGGAAACCTCACCCGCGCCGCCGAGGCAGCGGGGACGGTGCAGCCGGTCGTCAGCCAGCGCCTGAAGCAACTGGAGGAACGGCTGGGTCGGAGGCTGCTCGAGCGCACCCCCCGGCGCGTGCGGCTGACGCCGGAAGGCGAGGCGTTCCTGCCGCGGGCGGAGGCCCTGCTGGCCGCGCACGATGCCGCCGTCGCGCCCGAAATGCCGCGCCAGCGCTTCGCCATCGGCATCAGCGACCATGCCACCGGCCTCGCGCTCGAAGGCCTGCTTCGACGCGTGCGGTCGGCCCTGCCTGTGGAAGCCGAGCTTGAGGTTCGCGTCGGACTCTCCCATGCCATGCGCGCTGCGTGGGAGGAGGGGACCTGTGATGCCTGCATCCTTCGCCGCGACGGCGGCGGCAAGGATGGCGAGGTCCTGGGGACCGATCCGCTGGGCTGGCGCGCGGTGGCAGGTTTCGTGCCGACCACGAGCGTGCCGCTCGCCGTGCTGCCCGCGCCCTGTGGTGTGCGGGCGGCAG
Source organism: Roseomonas sp. HF4 (assembly GCF_005222755.1). Lineage (GTDB taxonomy): Bacteria > Pseudomonadota > Alphaproteobacteria > Acetobacterales > Acetobacteraceae > Neoroseomonas. The sequence continues at coordinate 100,278 of NZ_STGD01000015.1, read as the reverse complement.
CGGTGCAGGCGCTGGAGGCCGCACGCTTGCCCTGGCGCGAAGCCTTCGCGGCCGGCAGTTGTGCCGCGTTGCTGGCAGGCGTCCGCGCCGGCTTCGGTGTCGCGCCGATGGGGCGTCTGGCAGCTGGGGATCTTCCCGATCGCGGGCCTGAGCTCGGTCTGCCGGCGTTGCCACCTTCGGAGATTGTGCTGTTCGGCCGCGCCGGAACGCCGCTACGGACAGCCGTGTTGCGGGCGATCGCGGCAGGACTGCGCACCAGCCTCGAGTGAAAAACTGATTGGCGCGATCAGGGGACCTCGCGCTCTGCAAGCGAGGTGCCGCGGTCGCGATTCTCAACGGGACGAATGTCTCGATCGCAACCGCAAGATCGGCGAGCTAGGCAATGCTGAAGCCGAACCGAAGCCGGGAGGATGCAGCGTCCTGATCGGCGAACGACGCGCGGCAGTAGTTGCTATAACGGAACGTTAGCTCTGCTTCGTGTCGCTGCCGTGTTGTCTAGCCGGCAAGCAATGCGCTCCGATCCGCCCCGGAGCCTGCCCTTTCTCGCCGCACCGCTACTACGCCCTCCCGCTTGTTGAACTCGCTTGGTTCTGCCGCTCTCTAATCGTCCCCGCCTGCTGCAGCACATGCGCCGCAGCAACACCACGGGGACCGCATGTCGCTGCTTCCGCTCAAGGCCGAGACGACTGCGCGTGGTGCGCGGATGCTGCGCACGGCTTTCGGTCCCGGCATCGCCGCGTGGCTCGAGGACCCCGCCGTCGTCGAGGTGATGCTGAACCCCGACGGCCGGCTGTGGATCGACCGTCTTGCGGAAGGCCTCGCGGATACCGGGCAGCGCCTCGCCTTCGCCGATGGCGAGCGCATCATCCGCCTCGTCGCGCATCATGTGGGCGCGGAGGTGCATGCGGACCGCCCCTGCGTATCCGCAGAACTGCCCGAGACAGGTGAACGCTTCGAGGGCCTGCTGCCGCCCGTGGTCGCTGGTCCCGCCTTCGCGATCCGCAAGCCCGCCGTCGTAGTCTTCACGCTGGAGGACTACGTCGCCGCCGGCATCATGACGGCCGCCCAAGCCGCCGCGCTGCGCACCGCCGTCGCGGAGCGCCGCAACATCCTCGTGGCCGGCGGCACCTCCACCGGCAAGACCACGCTGACCAACGCCCTTCTCGCCGAGGTCGCCGGCGAGGGCGGCCGCGTCGTGCTGATCGAAGATACGCGCGAGCTCCAATGCCGCGCGCCGAACCTGGTCGCGCTGCGCACCAAGGATGGCGTCGTCTCGCTTTCCGAGCTCGTCCGCCGCGCGCTCCGCCTGCGCCCCGACCGCATCCCCATCGGCGAGGTGCGCGGTGCCGAGGCGCTCGACCTTCTCAAGGCCTGGGGCACCGGTCACCCTGGCGGTATCGGCACGATCCACGCCGGCTCCGCCCTCGGCGCGCTGCGCCGCCTCGAGCAGCTGATCCAGGAAGCCGTCGTCACCGTCCCGCGGGCGCTGATTGCGGAGACGATCGACGTCATCGCCGTGCTCGCCGGTCGCGGCGGGGACCGCCGCCTTGCCGAGCTCGCCCAGGTCCGCGGCCTGACCGTGGCCGGCGACTACGACCTCACCCCAGCAGGAGACACCTCATGACGTCCACGCTGCGCACGCGCCTCGCCGGCGCGGCCGCCTTCGCGCTCTGCCTCGCGCTCACCGCACCCGCCCATGCCGCCGGCTCCAACATGCCCTGGGAGCAGCCGCTGCAGCAGGTGCTGGAGTCGATCGAGGGACCGGTCGCCAAGATCATCGCCGTGATCATCATCATCGTCACCGGCCTGACACTGGCCTTCGGGGATACCTCGGGCGGCTTCCGGCGGCTGGTGCAGATCGTCTTCGGGATCTCGATCGCCTTCGCGGCGTCGAGCTTCTTCCTGTCGTTCTTCCAGTTCGGCGGCGGGGCGCTGGTCTGATGGCCGCGCCGGCCGATTCCGTGCCGGGCTTCTCGGCGCCGGTGCACCGCGCGCTGATCGAGCCGATCCTGCTCGCCGGCGCCCCGCGCGCGGTCGCCATCGCCAACGGCACACTCGCCGCGGCGATCGGGCTCGGGCTGCGGCTCTGGGTCGCCGGCGTGCTCATCTGGCTTGTCGGCCACCTTGCCGCCGTCTGGGCGGCGCGACGCGATGCGCAGTTCGTCGAGGTGGTGCGCCGGCACCTGCGCTACCCCGCCTGGCTGCGCGCGTGAGGCGGCGATGCTGAACCTCGCCGAGTACCGCCGGAAGCCCCACACCCTCGCGGACTTCCTCCCTTGGGCCGCGCTGGTCGCGCCGGGCGTCGTGCTGAACAAGGACGGCTCCTTCCAACGCAGCGCGCGCTTCCGCGGCCCGGACCTGGACAGCGCCACGCCGTCAGAGCTCGCGGCCACCGCCGCGCGGCTGAATGGCGCGCTGCGGCGCCTCGGCTCAGGCTGGGCGGTCTTCGCTGAGGCGCAGCGGGTGCCGGCGCGCGGCTACCCCGCCAGCACCTTCCCCGACCCCGTCTCGGCCCTGGTCGACGCCGAGCGCCGCGCCCAGTTCGAAGAGGCCGGCGCGCATTTCGAGAGCAGCTATGTCCTCACCTTCGCCTGGCTGCCGCCCGCCGACGACGCCGCCCGTGCCGAGGGTTTTCTCTATGAGGGCACAGCGGGCGCCGAGGTGGCGGGTGGCCGCGAGGCGCTCAAAAACTTCATCGACCGCACCGACCGCCTGCTCGACCAGATAGAGGCCTTCGTGCCGGAGGCGCGCTGGCTCGACGATGCCGAGACGCTGACCTTCCTGCACTCGACGGTCTCGACCCGCCGCCACCTCGTCCGCGTGCCCGAGACGCCGATGCATCTCGACGCGCTGCTGGCCGACCAGCCGCTGGTGGGTGGCCTCGCACCCCGGCTGGGCGACGCGCACTTGCGCGTGCTCACCATCATCGGCTTCCCGAGCGCGACCTTCCCCGGGATCCTCGACGAGCTGAACACGCTCGCCTTCGAATACCGCTGGTGCACCCGCGCCATCTGCCTCGACCGCACCGACGCGCAGAAGCTGCTCACCCGCATCCGCCGGCAGTGGTTCGCCAAGCGCAAGTCCATCGCGGCGATCCTCAAGGAGGTGATGACCAACGAGCAGAGCGTGCTGCTCGACAGCGACGCCGCCAACAAGGCCGCCGACGCGGACGAGGCGCTGCAGGAACTCGGCCAGGACATCGCCGGCTGGGCCTACGTCACGGCGACCGTGACGGTGTGGGACGAGGATGCCCGCGCCGCGGACGACAAGCTCCGCCTGGTCGAGAAGGTCATCCAGTCCCGCGACTTCACGGTCATCCGCGAGGGGGTGAACGCCGTCGAGGCCTGGCTCGGCAGCCTGCCGGGGCACCTCTATGCCAATGTCCGGCAGCCGCCGATCTCGACGCTGAACCTCGCTCACATCGTGCCGATCTCGGCGGTCTGGGCCGGGCCGGAACGCAACGAGCATCTCGGCGGGCCGCCGCTGTTCCATGCGAGGACGGAGGGGGCGACACCGTTCCGCTTCTCGCTGCATGTCGGCGATGTGGGGCACACGCTGGTGATCGGCCCGACCGGCGCGGGCAAGTCGGTGCTGCTGGCGCTGATGGCCCTGCAGTTCCGCCGGTACGCCGGCGCGCAGGTCTTCGCCTTCGACTTCGGCGGCTCGATCCGCGCCGCCGCGATCGCCATGGGCGGGGACTGGCACGACCTCGGCGGCGCGCTGGCCGGCGAGATGGCCGAGCCGGTCGCGTTGCAACCGCTCGCGCGGATCGACGCACCGGAGGAGCGCGCCTGGGCGGCGGAGTGGATCGCGGGCCTGCTCGCCCGCGAGGGTGTGGCGATCGATCCGGCGGTGAAGGACCATCTTTGGTCCGCGCTGACCAGCCTTGCCTCAGCGCCCGTGCACGAGCGCACCCTGACCGGCCTCGCCGTGCTGCTGCAGTCCCAAGCGCTCAAGCGGGCGCTCGAGCCCTACACCCTCGCCGGCCCCTGGGGCCGGCTGCTCGACGCCGAGGCGGAGCGGCTGGGCGAGGCAGACGTGCAGGCCTTCGAGACCGAGGGGCTGATCGGCGCCGCTGCCGCGCCCGCCGTGCTCGCCTATCTCTTCCACGCCATCGGCCGGCGCCTGGATGGCCGGCCCACGCTGATCATCGTCGACGAGGGTTGGCTGGCGCTGGACGACGCCACCTTCGGCGCGCAGCTGCGCGAATGGCTCAAGACGCTCCGCAAAAAGAACGCCTCGGTGGTCTTCGCGACGCAGTCGCTGGCGGACGTGGATGGCTCGGCCATCGCGCCGGCGATCATCGAGAGCTGCCCGACCAGAATCTTCCTGCCGAACGAGCGCGCGCTTGAGCCGCAGATCGCTACCATGTACGCGCGATTCGGGCTGAACGACCGACAGACAGAGATCCTCGCCCGGGCGACGCCCAAGCGCGACTACTACTGCCAATCCCGCCGCGGCAACCGGCTCTTCGAGCTGGGGCTTTCGGAGGTCGCGCTCGCCTTCTGCGCCGCCTCCTCCAAGACCGACCAGGCCGCCATCGCGGAGATCCTCGCCACCCATGGCCGCGCCGGCTTCGCGCGCGCCTGGCTGCTGCGCCGCGGCCTCGACTGGGCCGCCGAGCTCCTGCCCGACCCTCCGGAGGACACCGTTCCATGATCCGCCGCCCGCTCCGCGCCGCGCTGCTCGGCGCAGCTCTTGTTGCGTCGCCTCTCCCCGTCACGGTCACCCCCGCGCAGGCGCAGTGGACCGTCTTCGATCCGTGGAACTACGCGCAGAACATCCTCTCCGCCGCCCGCGCGCTCGACCAGATCAACAACCAGATCGCCTCACTTCAGAACGAGGCGCAGATGCTGATCAACCAGGCACGCAACCTCGCGAGCCTGCCCTACTCCTCGCTCATGCGGCTGCAGCAGTCCTTCGCGCGCACGCAGCAGCTGATCGCCCGCGCACAGCGCCTCGCCTACGAGGTCACCGACATCGAGCGCGCCTTCACGCAGGGCTACGGCAGCGCCGCCTCGCTCGGCTCCAGCCAGCAGATGTTCGCCAATGCGCGCGAACGCTGGCAGACCTCCGTCGCCGGCTTCCAGGACGCGCTGATGACCCAGGCGACCGTGGTCGGCAACCTGACCGGCACGCGCGCCGAGATCGAGGCGCTGATCGGCCAGAGCCAGGGTGCGACCGGCGCGCTCCAGGCCGCGCAGGCGGGCAACCAGCTGCTCGCCTTGCAATCCCAGCAGATCGCCGACCTCACCGCGCTTCTCGCCGCGCAGGGCCGCGCCCAGGCGCTCGAGGCGGCGCGTGTGGCCAGCGGCGAGGAGCAGGCGCGCGAGCAGCTGGAGCGCTTCCTCGCCCCGGGCGCCGGCTACCAGCCGGGCTCGGCGCAGATGTTCCATGGCCGCTGAGCCGTGGTCGTGGCGCCGTATCTCCGCACATCTCGGGACGTGCCATGAACGGCACCGGCGTCATCGACCGCTTCCTCGACGTCTTCACCCGCTACATCGACAGCGGCTTCGGGCTGCTCGGCGGCGAGGTGGCCTTCCTCGCCGCGACGCTCATCGTCATCGACATCACCCTGGCCGCGCTCTTCTGGGCCTGGGGTGCCGACGACGACATCATCGCGCGCCTGATCAAGAAGACCCTCTTCGTCGGCGTCTTCGCCTGGATCATCGGCAACTGGAACTTCCTCGCCCAGGTCATCTTCGACAGCTTCGCCGGTCTCGGCCTGGTCGCGTCGGGCTCGACCATCACGGCACAGCAACTGCTCCAGCCGGGCCGCGTCGCGCAGGTCGGCCTTGATGCCGGGCGGCCGCTGCTCCAGGCCGTCTCCGGCCTGATGGGCTACATCTCGTTCTTCACGAACTTCGTCCAGATCGCGATCCTGATGTTCGCCTGGGCGGTCGTACTGTTGTCCTTCTTCATCCTGGCGATCCAGCTCTTCGTCACGCTGATCGAGTTCAAGCTGACGACGCTCGCGGGCTTCGTGCTGGTGCCCTTCGGGCTGTTCGGCAAGACGGCCTTCCTCGCCGAGCGCGTGCTCGGCAACGTCGTCTCCTCCGGCGTGAAGGTGCTGGTACTCGCCGTCATCATCGGCATCGGCTCGACGCTCTTCGCGCAGTTCACCGCCGGGTTCGGCGCGAACCAGCCGACCATCGACGAGGCGATGTCCATCGTGCTCGCGGCGCTGGCGCTGCTGGCGCTCGGGATCTTCGGGCCCGGCATCGCCAACGGGCTGATCTCGGGCGGGCCGCAGCTCGGCGCTGGCGCGGCGGTCGGCACGGGCCTCGCGGCGGGAGGCGCCATGATCGCCGGCGCCGCGGCCGTGCGCACGGGCGCGGCGGCTGTCGGCGCGGCGGGCTCCGCCATCGGCGCCGGCGCGCGCGGCTCAGCCTACGCGCTCGGCGCCACCAGCACGGCCTACCGTCGCGGGGGCGCGTCCGGCGTGGTGATGGCCGCGGGCTCCGGCGCGACCAGCCCGCTGCGCAGTGCCGCCGGCAGCCTTCGCGCCAGCCACGCCGCCGGCAGCGCAGCCGTCTCCGGCGGCGCACCGCCGCCCGCGGATCCGCCATCCTCCGGGGCCCCCGCCTGGGCCCGCCGCATGCGGCGCGGCCAGGCGCTGAGCCACGGCGTCACCACCCTCGGCCACGCCATCCGCTCCGGCGATGGCGGTGGCGCCGGCTCCTCCATTCGCCTCTCGGAGGATCGCTGATGTCATCCTCTCCCTTTCGGCGTCCCTCCGTCCGCTACGGCCGCACGCCGGAGCCCGAGACACCCTACCAGCGCGCCGCCCAGGCCTGGGACGAACGCATCGGCTCCGCCCGCATCCAGGCGCGCAACTGGCGCCTCATGGCGCTCGGCGAGCTTTTCCTGATCGCGGGGCTGGCCGGCGCCCTGGTCTGGCAGTCCGCCCGCGGCACCATCGTGCCCTGGGTCGTGCAGGTGGACCGGCTCGGCGAGGCGCAGGCCGTCGCCCCCGCCATCGCCAATTTCCGCCCGACCGACCCGCAGATCGCCTGGCACCTCGCGCGCTTCATCGAGCAGGTGCGCGGCATCGCCGCCGACCCGATCATCGTCCGGCAGAACTGGCTGCGCGCCTATGACTTCGCGACCGATCGCGGCGCGCTGGCGCTGAACGACTTCGCGCGCGCCAGCGATCCCTTCGGCCGCGTCGGCCGTCAGCAGGTGGCCGTCGAAGTCTCCAGCGTCATCCGCGCCTCCGACGACAGTTTTCGGGTCGCCTGGATCGAACGCACCTACGAGAACGGCCAGCTCGCCCGCACCGAGCGCTGGACGGCGATCCTGACCATCATCGTCCAGCCCGCACGCGACGCCGAACGCCTGCGCAAGAACCCCCTCGGCATCTTCGTCCACGCCATCAATTGGTCGCGGGAGCTCGGGCAATGAGGCACGCAACCCCCACCCTGGCGCTCCTCCTGCTCGGCCTCGGCGCCTGCGCCTTCCGCCCGCCCGAGATCAGCTACGACGACGAGCCGATCCAGGCGACGCAGATCCCGGAGCCGCCGCGGCCCGTGGAAATCGTCGAGGTGCCGACGCCGCTGCCCTTGCCGGGCCAGCTCCAGCGCATCCCACCCTCTCGCCGCACGCCGGAGCCCCCCGATCCGACCGTGCGCGTCAACCAGGCCAACGCCGCCGCGCGCGTGCAGCCGGTCCGCGCGGGCTTCATCAACGCGGTGCAGGTCTACCCCTTCACGCCCGGCGCGCTCTATCAGGTCTACACCGCGCCCGGCCAGGTCACCGCCATCATGCTGCAGGAGGGCGAGACGCTGGTCGGCAACGGCCCCGTCGCCGCCGGCGACACGGTGCGCTGGATCATCGGCGACACCGAGAGCGGCACCGGTCCCACGCGCCGCGTGCACATCATCGTCAAGCCGACGCGGCCCGACCTCACCACCAACCTCATCATCAACACCGACCGCCGGACCTACCTTCTGGAGCTGCGCTCCACCGAGCGCACCTACATGGCCTCCGTCTCCTGGCAGTATCCGCAGGACGCGCTGATCGCGCTGCGCCGGCAGAACGCCGCCGCACCCGTCGAGCAGGGGCTCGATCTCGCCCGTCTGCGCTTCCGCTACGAGATCGACGGCGACAGCCCCGCCTGGCGGCCGCTGCGCGCCTTCGACGACGGGCGCCAGGTCTTCATCGAGTTCCCGCGCGGCATCGGCCAGGGCGAGATGCCGCCGCTCTTCGTCATCGGGCCGGAGGGCGAGGGGCAGCTCGTCAACTACCGCGTCCGGCAGAATTTCATGATTGTCGACCGGCTCTTCGCCGCGGCCGAGCTGCGTCTCGGCGACCGGCAGCAGCGCGTGCGCATCGTGCGCACCGATGGCCGGGCGCGATGAGCGGGGCGGCGCCGGAACGGGGCGGGAGCGAGCGCGACATCGCCGCGGCGCTCCGCCTGCGCCCCGATCCGCCGCGCGTGGTGCGGCTCTCCCGGCGGGTGCTGATCGGGCTCGGCGTTGCGGCGGGGCTGGGGATCGGCGCGGCGCTGATCGTGGCACTTCAGGGCCGCGGCGGCGGCGAGGGGCCGCGCGAGCTCTACAGCACGGACCGGAACCCGCAGGCCGGCGGTCTCGCCACCCTGCCGCGTGACTATGCCGGCATTCCGCAGCTGGGGCCGCCGCTGCCAGGCGATCTCGGCCGACCGATCGTGCGGGCGCAGGAGCGCGGCCAGCCGGTCGTGCCGCCGGCCTCGCCCACAAGCGCCGATCCGGCCGAGCAGCGGCGGTTGCAGGAGATCGAGGCGGCGCGCACCAGCCGGCTCTTCGTGCAGGTCGAGGCGCGGGGCGAGCCGCGCGGCGCCACGCCCGCCGGACCCCTGGCAGCGGATCAGGGCGCGATGCCGATCGGCCCCGACGCCACCGACCGGCGGCTCGCCTTCCTGGGCGGGCCTGCCGATCGCCGCACGACCTCGCCGGATCGGCTCCAGGCGCCGACGAGCCCCTTCGTCATCCAGGCCGGCAGCGTCATCCCCGCTGCGCTGCTGACCGGCCTCCGCTCCGACCTGCCGGGGCAGATCACCGCCCAGGTCACGGCAAACGTCTTCGACAGCCCGACCGGGCGGCACCTGCTCATCCCGCAGGGCACGCGCCTGATCGGCGCCTACGACAGCCGCATCAGTTTTGGGCAGCGCCGCATACTGCTGGTCTGGAACCGGCTCATCCTGCCCAACGGCCGTTCCATCGTGCTGGAGCGCATGCCCGGTGCCGACGAGGCAGGCTATGCCGGGCTCGAGGACGGCGTGGACTACCACTGGGGACGGCTCTTCCTGGCCGCAGGGCTGGCGACGCTGTTGAACCTCGGCCTGGAACTCGGCCGCGACGACGAAAGCGACATCGCCCACGCCATTCGCGAAAGCGGCCAGGACACCGTTGGCCGCGCCGGCGAGGAGATCGTCCGCCGGCAGCTCTCCGTCCCGCCGACGCTGACCGTGCGCCCTGGCTTTCCCGTCCGCGTCATCGTCCACCGCGACCTTGTGCTCGAGCCCTACGGAGGCTGACCTATGCCGAAGCTGAAGCTCGGCCCGATCCTTGATGACCGTCCGGTGAAGCTCACCGTGGAGCTGCCGGCGGATCTCCACCGCGACCTGGTCGCCTACGCCGAGGCGCTCTCACGCGAAACGGGGCAGCAGGTCGAGCCCACGAAGCTGGTGGCGCCGATGCTGGCGCGGTTCCTGGCGAGCGACCGAGGCTTCCGCTCTGCACGCCGGCCCGCGCCTCGATCGCGCGGACCACAGGCTCAGCCAGCGCGCGATCCCTGAGTCGCGCGCAGTTGCGCTAGGAACCGACGCAAGGCGGGGTTGTCGCGCTTGGGGTCCCAGTACGCCGCGGCCTCTACCATCGTCGGGCCGGTCTGGTCGCCAACGGGCCGGAACACGACGCCCGGATAGGACGCGCCTGACGCGGATTCAGCGAGCACGGCGACGCCAAACCCCGCGCCGACCAAATTGAACATGCCCTCCCGACTGACATCATGCGCTGCGAAGCGAGCTGTCGTCCCAGGCGGCAGCAGTCCTTGGACCGTGATGCGGGCCTCTGGTCCGGAACCACGCGACGTGACTATGAATGTCTCGTCCACCAAGTCCCGCCATCGAATGAAGTCGGCGTCGGCAAGGGGATGGCGTTCGGGCAAGGCCACCATGCCGGCCTCTTGCCAAAGCGTCAGGCGGTCCAGCGCCGCCTCATCCATCGGCCCCAGCAGCAATGCGAGATCCACCTCGCCGCGGCGCAGGGTCAACAGGAGCTCATCGCGGCTTCCCTCACGAAGCCAGATCTCGACGCCTTGGTTCTGCTCGACGAACCGCATCAGCGCCTCTCGGAACCGTCCGATCGAGGCCGAGAAATATGTGCCTATCACCAATCGGCCCGTCGCTGCCGATCCAGCCCCCCGCGCCCGCAATACGGCAGATTGCAGGCCGCCGAGCACGCGCGTTGCCTCAACAAGAAACTCGTCGCCGGCGGCTGTCAGCTTCACGCCCGACGGACGCCGCTCGAAGAGCGATACCCCGAGCCCGTCCTCAAGCGCCCGAATACTGCGGCTGACGGCCGAAACAGTTCTGCGCGCCTCGCGTGCCGCCAAACGGATGCTCCCGGTGCGTGCGACCAAGATTGCCAACGACATTCCACGCAGGTCAATTTCGCCCCGAAGTGGTTCGCCTCGTTTCGGCCGCTGTAGCCGTTGCGGCACTTGCCCCAGCCTCCAATGCCGGCCGACCCCGATCCCGGTCGTGCGCGGGCCTTGGAGCGCGCTCCAGACGCGCAGGACCGGCCTTCATCTTCTACGATGACGGGAGCATGCCGAACTCAGTTGTCCGTGTGCAATCACAAACGAGATGAAATAACCGTGCCCGAGGTCATCGGTTCTCGGCCCGCTGCTTGCGGTCCTCGGCTGCAGCGTGGGAACCCAGGCCTCGATTGCAAATCCGTAAAGAGCATCGCCAACACATTCACCCGCGCGGTTCGGCGCTGATCCCGCTGTGTCGCAGTCCTCCTCCGGACCGTGAGGCGCGCGTCGCCGAGGGCGCCGCTGGCGGCTCGCGTTCGGAAAGACCCTGCAGGATCGGGCACTCGGGCCGGCCATCTCCGTGGCAGGCTTTCGCAAGGTGTCGCAGAGTCTCACCGACTGCCTGCAACGCCCTGACTTTCTGTTCGATCGTCGCGAGATGGCCAAGGGCAAGACGTTTCACGTCCGCACTGCTTCGCTCCCTGTCTCGCCACAAGCCAAGCAGCTCCTCGATCTCCGCGAGCGCGAAGCCAAGGTCGCGAGCATTTCGGACGAACCTCAGCGCGTGCACATCCTCGGGTCGGTAGACGCGGTAGCCGCTCTCGGTCCGCGTCGCCGCCGGCAGCAGGCCGATCGCCTCGTAGTGGCGGATCATCTTCACCGAGACGCCCGAGGCCTTCGCCGCATCGCCGATGTTCATCACGCATCCTCCCGCGCGGTGGCTGCGGCGGGTTGGAACCGCCGCAGCCGGAGTGCATTCGCCAGCACGAAGACGCTGCTGAGCCCCATCGCCCCCGCCGCCAACATGGGCGAGAGCAGCGTGCCGCCGAAAGGCCAGAGTATGCCCGCGGCGACCGGGATCAGCGCAACATTGTAGGCGAAGGCCCAGAACAGGTTCTGCCGGATGTTCGCCATGGTGGCCCGGCTGATCCCGAAGGCGGTCGCCACCGCGCCGAGGTCGCCCGACATCAGCACCACGTCGGCGCTCTCGATCGCGATGTCCGTGCCGGTGCCGACCGCGAGGCCGACATCGGCGGCGGCAAGCGCCGGCGCGTCGTTGATGCCGTCACCGACGAAGGCGACCTTCCGCCCGCCCTCACGCAGGCCCTGCACGGCGGCAACCTTGCCGTCCGGCAGCACCTCGGAGACCACCTCATCGATGCCGAGGCCGCGGGCGATCGCTTCCGCCGTGCGCCGGTTGTCGCCGGTCACCATAGCGATGTGCAGCCCCTGTGCCCGCAGCGCGGCGAGAGCCGCCGGCGTGCCCGGCTTGACCGGATCGGCCACCGCGAGCGCCGCGACGAGGCGCCCATCCACCGCGGCGTAGAGCGGCGTGCGGCCCTGGTCCGCGAGCGCGGCCGCCGTGGCGGCGAAGTGCGCGACGTCGAGGCTGAGCCGCGCCATATAGCGGTCTGCGCCGACCGCGACGCGCCGCCCGTCCACCAGCGCGGTCGCGCCGTAGCCGGGCACGGCCTCGAAGGCCGTCGCCTCCGGCAGGACCAGCCCGCGCGCCCGCGCCGCGGCGACGATGGCCTGGGCGACCGGGTGCTCGGACTGTGCCTCCACCGCGGCGACGAGCGTCAGGATCGCGGCCTCATCCTCGCCCGGCACGACCGCGAGGTCGGTCAGGGTCGGGCGGCCTTCCGTGAGCGTGCCGGTCTTGTCGAGAGCGACGACCTCAACGTCCCGCAGGGACTGAAGCGCCTCGCCCTTGCGGAACAGCACGCCGAGCTCCGCCGCGCGACCGGTGCCGACCATGATCGAGGTCGGCGTCGCCAGGCCCATCGCACAGGGGCAGGCGATGATCAGCACCGCGACCGCGTTCACCAACGCGAAAGCCAGCGCCGGATCGGGGCCGAACAACAGCCACACGCCGAAGGTCAGCGCCGCGATGGCGAGCACCGCGGGGACGAACCACATCGTCACCTGGTCCACCAGCGCCTGGATCGGCAGCTTCGATCCCTGCGCCTGCTCGACCATGCGGACGATCTGCGAGAGCACCGTCTCCCCGCCCACGGCGGTGGCGCGGAAGCGGAAGGCGCCGGTGCCGTTCACCGTGCCGCCGGTCACGCGCGCGCCAGGGGTCTTCTCCATCGGCACGGGCTCGCCGGTGATCATCGCCTCGTCCACGAAGGAGGCGCCGTCGGTCACCTCGCCATCGGCGGGGATGCGCTCGCCCGGCCGCACCAGGACGATGTCGCCGGTCAGCAGTTCCGCCGCCGGGATCTCCTGCTCCTGCCCGTCGCGCAGCACGCGCGCGGTGGGCGGCTGCAGGCCCATCAGCCGCCGGATCGCCTCCGACGTGCGGCCCTTGCTCCGCGCCTCGAGCCAGCGGCCGAGCAGGATCAGCGTCACGATCACCGCCGCCGCCTCGAAGAAGACGTGTCGCGCGCCTTCCGGCAGCAGGGCGGGTGCAAAAGTTGCGACGGTGGAATAGACGAAGGCCGCGCCGGTGCCGATCGCGACCAGCGAGTTCATGTCGGGCGCGCCGCGCAGCAGCGCACGCCAGCCTTTGGTCTGGAAGCGCAGGCCGGGGACGAACATGACGAGTGCTGCCAGCACGAACTGGATCTGCCAGCTCAGCGCGAAACCGATGCTGTCACGGATCACGTGGTGCAGCGGCATCGAGAGATGCGCGCCCATTTCCAGCACCACCAGCGGCGCGGTCAGGACCGCGGCGAGGCCAAGGCTGCGCGCTAGGCCGCGGATCTCGGCCGAGCGCGCGGCGCGCTCGCGGTCGCCACGGTCGGATGGGATTTCATCACCGATGCGCTCGGCGCCGTAGCCCGCCTTGCGCACCGCCTCGATCAGCGTTGCCGCAGTGACCGAGGGCAGGTGCGTGACGCGGGCGCGGTTGGTGGCGAGGTTCACCACGGCCTCCGTCACGCCGGGCACGGCCTTGAGCGCCCGCTCGACGCGGCCGACGCAGGAGGCGCAGGTCATGCCCTCCACGGCGAGGTCGGTCGCCTCGGTGCCGATGTCGTAGCCAGCCCCACTAACGGCGCCGAGCACCGCCGCGAGGTCCGGCGCGCCGTCGAAGCGCACCTCCGCACGCTCGGTCGCGAGGTTCACAGAGGCGTCGGCCACGCCGGGCACGGCCGCGATGGCCCGCTCGACGCGGCGCACGCAGGACGCGCAGGTCATTCCCTCGATCGGGACCGAGAGCGTTGCGTCCAGCGAAGTGGAGGTGGAGGCCGCGAGCGCGGGCATCCACTCCTTGACGTTGGTGTCTGGGGCCATCCCGGCTGCTCCTGCCTCAGGCCCGGGGGGTGTTGGCGTAGCCAGCGGCGGCGATGGCGGCCGCGAGGCTGGCCGCGCTCGCGCTGCTGGTCACGCTTATGCTGTGCGTGGCGAGGTCCGCCTGGACCTGCGCCGCCGCGTCAACCGATTGCACGGCCTGCGTGATCGTCTTCACGCAATGGCCGCAGGTCATATCCGGAACGTTGAAGTGCTGCATGTGTGTCTCCTGTTCAGAAGCTGCGGGAGACGCCTTCGTCGTCCCTCCCACGTTGGCAGGGTCAAGCGGAATCTCAACCCTGATGTCGCCTCGCCCGGCTGGCATCGGTGAACGTCGTCATGATGCGCCGCACTGCGTTCGTTCTCTTCGATCTGCGGCGCGGAGTCTGCTGTGCAAGGCGATGACGACTGACCGCAGCGTTGCGTGCACGACTTCAGCGCCTGAGCCCGGCGCACCAGCGAGCCTCCCGTTTTGCAATACTTTGTCATGATCGGGAAAAGACCCGTTCGCGTGAGGTCGCCATACCCGTCCGCACAGGGGCGACGCGGAAGGGGATTCAGTGCTGATTCGGTTCATCTTGGCTGCCGTGCTAGCGGGCGGTATCGCCACGGCGCATGCCAGTCCGTTGCGCGACGCTTTCGAAGCTGCGGCCGCACTGAACCCCGAACTGCGGACACTCGAGGCGCAGCGTGCAGCGATCGATGCACGGCTGCGCGGCGCCAATTCGCTGACACCCGGGGCTCCCAGTGTAGGGCTGGGCTACACCACCGATCGCTTCACCCAAAATCGTGGCTTTCGCGAAGCCGAACTGGAGGTCGGCGTCCCGGTGTGGCTTCCAGGGCAGTCTCGCGCACAGCGTGGTCTCGCCGATGCTGAAGGTCAGCGTCTTGCGGCGCAAATTGCGGCTCGTCGCCTGGCTATCGCCGCTGAGGTTCGTGACGCGTACTGGACCTGGGCGGCCGCGGAGGCCGCCCTGGCCGCGGCACGAACGCGAACGGCGAGCACGGCGGCGCTGACGCGCGACGTCACGCGCCAGGCTCGGGCCGGCCAGGTCTCTCGGGCGGAGGAACTGCTCGCGACCGCAGATGCCAGGGAAAGCGAGGGCGCATTGCGCGAAGCCGAGGCCGCTGTCCGCGAGGCACGGATCGCGTTTCGCGCGCTGACCGGACGTGATCCCGCGCCTGGATCGCAGGAAGTGTTGCGCGACGCTGCCGCGCCTGCCGAGCATCCCCGCATCGTCGCCGCACGGCTCGGGCTCGACGTCGCCCGCGCCGGCATTCGAATTGCCGAGGTCGAAGACCGCGAAAGCCCGGAGATAGGGGCGTTCATGCGGCAAGAGCGCGACGACCGTGATTCCGGATGGGACACCCGGTTCGGCGTGCGCGTGCGGATACCGTTCGCTCATCCGCCGCGCAATGCGGAACGACGCGCGACCGCGCAGGGTGAACTCACCACCGCAACCGCAGAAGCCAGTGCCGTCGATCGCCTCATTACCGCGGAGCGGGAGCGGGCCCGCGCAGCCCTGGCCGATGCGCGGGCCGCCGCGCGCTTGGCCGATCAGCGGCATGCGGCGCTCGCGGAAGCCGCGGGCCTGGGAGAGCGCGCGTTCCGTGACGGCCAGACAACCCTCGCGGAGACGCTTCGGCTGCGGACCAGCCTTGCCGGCGCCGACGCCGATCGTCGGCGGATGCAGGTCGCGGTCCGCCAAGCCATATCACGCTACAATCAAGCGATCGGGGTCGAACCATGAAGCGTGCCACATCTCTAATTCGCTGCTTGTTCGCCGCTACGTTCCTGACGCTTCTCACTGCCGCGCCGGTAACCTTGGCTCACGAAGGCCATGGCGAGGAGCCACCGCCACCCGCCAACGCCGCTCCGCGTGCGATCGCGCATTCCGACATTTTCGATCTCGTCGGCGTCCTCGGTCCGGATGCGCGCCTCTGGCTCTACCTGGACCGCTACGCATCCGCCGAGCCGATCGACAACGCCGAGATCACCGCCACGCTCGACGGGCAATCCGTCCCGGTCACCCGCAGTGCGGAGGCGACCTACGTCGTCTCCCATCCCCTGCTCGGGCAGGCGGGCCCGCGCAACCTCATCTTCACCATCACCGCAGGGTCCGATGTGGATCTGCTGCCGTTCGAGATCGAGGTCCCGGCCGTTGCGGCCGCAGCCGCGGCGGCGCCGGGCTGGCGCGAAACAGCGATGCGCGCCGCGGTGGAGCCTGTGATTTGGGCTGCGGGCCTCGCGCTGCTTCTCCTGGGCGTTCTGGTTGGCAGGGTAGCAGCACCGCGCAACCTCCCGCCGTTGGTGGCGGCGGACACCGTCTCGCTCAAGCCGCGTGCGGAGCCGGCCCTGGAAACACCACACAAGGCCGCTGCCGGTGGCGTGCCGGTGCGGGCAGCAGCTGCCCCGATGGCTCTGATTCTGGCGCTCGTAGCGCTGCCGGTCCTGGCACAGCCGTTGGACCAGCCGCGCCGGCAGCCGGACGGCAGCGTCTTCGTCCCGAAGCCGACGCAGCGACTGCTCGGCGTGCGCGCCACCATCGTCGACCGCGCCGACGCGCCCGTCTCGTTGCAGTTGGTTGGCCAGGTGATCGCCGATCCGAATGCATCCGGGCGCGTTCAGGCGCCCCAGGCCGGTCGGGTGGAGTCGCCGGAGGGGGGATTTCCCGCCCTCGGCAGCCGCGTCGACCGCGGGCAAACCCTGGCCTATGTCGTTCCGGTGCTCGGCGCACAGGAGCGCAGCGGGGTGCAGGCGACCCTCGCCGAGCTCGACTCGCAGATCGGAATCGCCCAGCAGCGTACGCAGCGTCTTGCAGGCCTGGCGGGCAGCGTGTCGACACGCGAGATCGCCGAGGCACGCGCGGAGCTTGACGGGCTGCGCGCCCGCCGGGCCGCGGTGGCCGAGGGCCTGAACGGCAGGCTGGCCGTCCAGGCCACCGCGTCGGGCTTCATCAGCGTCGCGGCAGCCGTCGGCGGACAGATCGTCGATGCGCGCGAACTGCTCTTCGAGATCGTCGAGCCGACCCGCCTATGGGTTGAAGCCGTTGCCTATGATGGCGGGATGGTTGCCGACATCGCCGGCGCCAGGGCCACGACCTCGGCGGGACTTACCCTGGACCTCGCGTTCATTGGACGCGGCCTTGCATTGCGCCAACAGGCGGTTCCCCTGCAGTTTCGTATCGTGAACGCTTCGCCCGGACTGTCGGTGGGAACGCCAGTTACCGTGACGGTGCAGACGAACCGCCGTGCGGCCGGGATCGTGCTTCCCGGTGAAGCCGTGATCCGGAGCGCGGAGGGCCCGCCCATCGTCTTCGAGATGACGACGGCCGAGCGCTTCGTGCCGCGCCCGGTGCGCGTGCAGCCGCTCGACGGACGCAACGTGCTCGTCATCGCAGGTCTCGACGCGGGAAAGCGTGTCGTCACTGAAGCGGCCAGCCTTATCGCGCAGATCCGCTGAGGGCCGCCTCGGATGTTCAACTTCCTTGTCTCGACGAGCCTGCGCAACCGGCTCTTCGTCCTCGCAGCAGCGGCCATCCTCGTTGTCTATGGTTCGCTCACGCTCCGCCAATTGCCCGTGGACGTCTTCCCGGATCTCAACAAGCCGGTGGTCACCCTGCTGACCGAGGCCGAGGGGCTGGCACCGGAAGAGGTCGAGCTGCTGATCTCCTTCCCGATTGAGACTGCCCTCAACGGCATGCCTGGCGTGACCCGCGTGCGGTCGGTGTCCGGGGTCGGCCTGTCGATCGTCTTCGTCGAATTCGACTGGGGCACCGATATCTGGATCAACCGCCAGCAGGTCGGCGAGCGCCTCTCGCTTGTGCGCTCGCAGCTGCCGCCGAACGTCGTGCCGCAGATGGCACCGGTCTCCTCGATTATGGGCGAGATCATGCTGGTGGCGATGTCCACCGATGGACGGGCGAGCCCGATGCAGCTGCGCGAGCTGGCCGACTGGGTCGTGCGGCCACGCCTGTTGACCATCCCGGGCGTCAGCCAGGTGATCCCGATCGGCGGTGAGGTGAAGCAGTATCGCGTGACCCCGGACGTGGCCCGCATGCATGCGCTCGACATCACGCATGAGCAGATCGTCACCGCCTTGCGGCAGTTCGGAGCCAATAGCGGCGGCGGCTACGTCGATCAGGCCGGCCGCGAATACCTCATCCGCAACATCGGGCGCACGACGCGGATCGAGGATCTGGCCAATGCGCCCATCGCGCTGCGGAATGGCCAGCCCATCCTTCTTCGCCAGGTCGCCGGCGTGGACTTCGCGGCACGCTTGCGGCGCGGCGAGGCCGGTAGCATGGGCCGGCCGGCGGTGATCCTGTCGATCCAGAAGCAGCCCAATGCCGACACGGTCGTCGTTACCCGCGCGGTCGAAGAAGCGTTGCGCGAACTGCAGCGCGTGATGCCGGCGGGCGTCACGGCCGACAATGTTCAATTCCGCCAAGCTGACTTCATCCAGGCGTCGATCGGCAATGTCCAGACCGTGCTTCTGGAGGCGGTGGCGGTGGTCGCGGTCGTGCTGTTCCTGTTCCTGTTGAACGTGCGAACCACGGTCATCTCGCTCACGGCGATCCCGCTCTCGGTACTGATTACGGTGGTCGTCTTCCATCTCCTGGGCCTGTCGATCAACACCATGACGCTGGGCGGCTTGGCGATCGCGATCGGCGAGCTGGTAGACGATGCCGTGGTGGACGTCGAGAACGTGTTTCGGCGCCTGCGAGAGAACCGGGAAAAGGGCAACCCGTTGCCGGTCTTCACCGTCGTCGCCAAGGCAAGCCAGGAGGTGCGTTCCGGCATCGTCTACGCGACGATGATCGTGATCCTCGTCTTCGTGCCGCTCTTTGCGCTCTCCGGCATTGAGGGCCGGCTGTTCGCGCCTCTGGGCGTCGCCTACATCGTCTCGATCATGGCGTCGTTGATCGTGTCCATCACGGTCACGCCGGTGCTTTGCTACTACCTGCTGCCGCGGATGAAGCGGATGGACCACGGCGACGGCTGGATGGTGCGCAAGCTGAAGGCCGGCAACGAGCGCGCGCTGCTGTGGGCGTTCCGGCGCGAGCGGCTGATGTATGTCATGGCGGGCGGCGCGATCGCGGTTGCGGTGGCAACGTTGCCATTCCTGCCGCGCGCCTTCCTGCCGCCCTTCAACGAAGGCACGCTCACCATCAGCCTGCAGTTCCAGCCAGGCATCAGCCTGGCCGAGGCCAACCGCCTGGGCACGGCCGCGGAACGGCTGATCATGCAGGTGCCTGAGGTGCGGTCGGTTGGCCGAAGAACCGGCCGCGCCGAACTCGATGAACATGCCGAAGGCGTCCATTCCTCGGAGATCGACGTCACGCTGCACCCTTCCGGCCGTGGCAAGCAGGAGATTGCCGCGGATATCCGCGCGCGCCTCGGAATCATTCCCGGAAGTCTGAATATCGGCCAGCCAATCGGACACCGGCTCGACCACATGCTCTCGGGCGTTCGGGCGGAGATCGCGCTGAAGATCTACGGCGACGACCTCGACACCCTGCGCACCATCGCCGAGCAGATGCAGCAGCGATTGGCCGGAGTGGCAGGATTGCGCGACCTGCAGATCGAACGGCAGGTGCGCGTCCCGCAGCTGCAAGTGACGGTCAATCACGAACGCGCGGCGCTTCACGGCGTCTCGGCCGCGACGATCGGCCAGGCGGTGCAGGACATGTCCGGCGGCCAGGTCGTCAGCGAGGTTGTTGACGGTGCCCGCCGCTTCGACCTTGTCATGCGGCTTGCCGACCAGGACCGCACCGGCAGCGGGCTGTCGTCGATCATGATCGAGACACCGGGTGGGCGTGTTCCCCTCTCGCTGCTGGCCGAGGTACGCGATACCGACGGTCCGAACCAGATCCTGCGGGAGAACGGGCGGCGGCGCATCGTGGTGCTGGCGAATACCGATGGGAGCGACACGGCGGCGATCGTGCAGCGCATCCGCACGGAGATGGCCAATGCGCCGCTCCCGCCGGGCTACTTCTTCGCGCTCGAAGGTACGTTTCAGGCGCAGGAGGAAGCAACCCGCCTGATTGCCATGCTCTCACTTGTTTCGCTGACGCTGATCTTCATGGTGCTCTACAGCCGATATCGCTCAGCAGTCCTGGCGCTGATCATCATGGGTAATGTGCCGCTGGCGCTGGTGGGCGCCATTGCGGCGCTTTGGATCGCGGGCCAGCCGCTATCGGTCGCCTCCATGATCGGATTCATCACGCTGGCCGGTATCGCCGCACGCAATGGGATCCTGAAGGTCAGTCATTATCTGAACCTGGCCCTGCTCGAGGGCGAGCCTTGGGGCCTCGGGCTTGTGGTGCGCGGTAGCTTGGAGCGTCTCACGCCAGTTCTCATGACCGCACTGTCAGCGGGCTTTGCGCTCGTCCCGCTCATGATCGGCGCCAGCGAACCCGGCAAGGAGATCCTCCACCCCGTCGCCGTCACGATCTTTGGCGGACTGGTAACCGCGACGTTGCTTGACACCTTCCTCACGCCCCTCCTGTTCCATCGCTTCGGCAGGCCGGCGCTCGCGAGCCTGATGGATCGCCAGCAGGAGATGAAAGTTGCCGAGGCCTACTGATTCGATGAAAGGACAACACCCATGAACCGACGCACCCTCCTTGCCGCTGCAACGATGCTGCCCGTCCTCGCGCCGGGTGCGCGCGCAAGCATCACCCGCGGCCCGAATGGCGGCCAGCGGATCGACCTCGCCGGTGGACACGCCGAGCTTGTCGCCGACGGGAATGAACTCAGACTCTATCTGACCGACAACTCGTATCGTCCTCGCTCTGCCGAGGGCGCGAGCGGCCAGGCGGTCGTGCTGGCCGGCGGCCGCCAGACAACGGTTCCCCTCACGCCCGCCGGCGCAGATATGCTGCGAGGGCAAGGGGATTTTACCGCGGCTGCCGGAATGCGCGTGGTCGTCACCCTAACCATGCCGGGACAGCGCCCCGCGCAGGGGCGATTCACGCCGAGGGATCAGGCTTGAGGATGACCGAATGGCGCCGGACCTGCTGAAGCCGGAGGCGCATGTGCTCGTCGTCGAGGATGACGGCGAGATGCGCAATCTGATCGCGAAGTTCCTGCGTCAGAACGGCTACCGCGCGACCGGCGCGCGCGACGGCCGCGAGATGTGGGAAACCCTCGCGAATGCCGCGGTGGACCTCATCCTTCTTGATGTGATGCTGCCGGGGCAGTCAGGCCTCGACCTGACGCGCGCACTGCGCGCGAAGTCCCAAGTCCCGATCATCATGGTGACAGCGCGCGGCGACGAGGCCGACCGCGTGCTTGGCCTCGAGCTTGGTGCCGATGACTACATCCCGAAGCCGTTCTCGCGGCCTGAGCTTCTCGCGCGGATCCGTGCCGTACTGCGGCGGGCGCAGGGAAATGACCAACGTGCCTCGGGACTGGTTGCGGACCGCCTGCTCTTCGCCGGATGGGCGCTCGACACGCGGCGACGCGAACTCACGGCGCCCGATGGCGTCGCTGTCGATCTCTCGGGCGGCGAATACGATCTTCTGCTGGCGTTCTGCGAACACGCCCAGCGCGTCCTCAGCCGCGATCAGCTGCTCGACCTCGCCCGCAACCGGGTCTCGGACGCGCTTGATCGCACGGTGGACGTGATGGTGAGCAGGCTCCGCCGGAAGATGGAGCCGACGGAGGAAAGCCCGACCATCATCAAGACGATCCGCGGAGCCGGCTACATGTTCGTCCCTGCGGTCGCCCGCGGGTGAGCGGGACGCCTCCTGGCCGATTCCGGCTCCGTCTCATCCCCGATACCCTTGGCGGGCGCATCGTGCTCGTTTTGCTGATCGGGTTGCTGACATTCCACGTGGGCAGCCTTTGGTTGCACCAGGTCGGCACCGACGCGTTGCTCGGTTCCACGCGTGAGCGCCAGACCGCGGAGCGCCTCGCCGCGGCCAAGCGCGCCGTGGCCGAGCTGCCTGTCGCCGATCGCGACAGGACAGCGCATGCGCTCTCGTCCGCCAGCCTCGACATGCACTGGACGCCTGCGCCAACCGTCCGCTTGGTCGATGAGACAAGCCCACGGATCGAAGCGCTACGGACCCGGCTCGTCGAACTGGTTCCGGAACTTCGGAGCACCGGTTTACGGCTGGGCTATGCGGAGGACGGCACATCGCCGATGCCCGGTGGCGAGCAATTCCGTCACGTGATCATCGGCGCGGTCGAGCTGCCTGACGGGTCCTGGCTCAATTTCTCGGCCGGCCTGTTTCGCCCCCCCACCGTCGAGCATGCGAGCCTGTTGTCCACCAGCGCCATGGCGGCCGGCATCCTGCTCCTGGGATTGCTCGTCGTGCGCCTCATTGGGCGGCCGCTGCGGCAGTTGTCGGATGCCGCCGATCGGGTCGGCATGCCCGGCGTGACGATCGCCATGCCCGAGACCGGCCCCTATGAGGTGCGTCATGCGGCGCTCGCCTTCAACCGCATGCAATCCCGCATCAACAAGCTGATCGCGGATCGTACGCAGGCGCTTGCGGCGGTCAGCCACGATCTGCGCACACCAATCGCACGGATGAGGCTGCGCGCAGGCTTCCTCGACGATCCTGAAGCGCAACGCCAGATCGATGCCGATCTCGACGAAATGGACGCGATGATCGGCGCGACGCTCGCCTACCTTCGTGGAGAGGACGAGCTCGAACCTAGGCGTCCCACGGACATCGTGGCCCTGCTCGAAACACTGTGCGACGCCGCAGCCGA
Source organism: Roseomonas sp. HF4 (assembly GCF_005222755.1). Taxonomy (GTDB): domain Bacteria; phylum Pseudomonadota; class Alphaproteobacteria; order Acetobacterales; family Acetobacteraceae; genus Neoroseomonas. The sequence continues at coordinate 77,574 of NZ_STGD01000015.1, read as the reverse complement.
CACCGGCGCAGAAGCGCATTACGATGGACCCGGGCAGGCTCGCCTGACTTGCCGTCCGGTGGCCATCAAGCGCGCTTTCGCGAACCTCATCGAGAACGCGGTGAAATACGGAAAGGTGGCGCGGGTTCAACTCGATGATCTCGCTGAGCGCATCCTGGTGCGCATCGACGACGATGGCCCCGGAATTCCCGAAGCCGACATGGAGGTCGTCTTCGAACCCTTCCGGCGGCTCGATCCTTCGCGCAACCGCGGTACCGGCGGAACCGGTCTTGGCCTCACGATCGCGCGGCAGGTGATCTCGCAACATGGCGGCACGATCCGGCTCCTGAACCGGCCGGCGGGTGGGTTGACCACTCTCGTGGAGTTGCCGCGCACGCGCTGATGGCGTGCCCTAAGCAGACTGCGTCCGGTGCGATTCCGTGGCCACGTCGGGCATTTCGTCCCTGCCAGCCTCGCCTGACATATTTTGTCACACTGTGTTGATGCGCGGGACATGCGCTGGTCCGAACTTCACCTCGTCACCGATCAGGTGCCGAGACCATGAAGGAGTTCGAGATGCGTCGTTCCATTCTTGCGGCGGCGGCCGCCGCCGCTCTTGTCGGCGGTGGCGCGGGCTATGTCCTCGCCCAGGGCATGCCGCCAGGCCATCGCATGCCCGGCGGCCAGATGATGCCCGGCATGCAGCACGGCCAGATGCCGATGCAGCAGGGCATGCAGCCCGCCGGCCCCGGCGCCTCCGCACCGTCGTCGCAAGCCTTCGCCGCGGCGATGGACAAGATGCATCGCGACATGGCGATCCAGTACAGCGGCAATGCCGATCGCGACTTCGTCACCGGCATGATCCCGCATCACCAGGGCGCGATCGACATGGCACGGATTGTCCTCCAGCACGGCCAGGACCCGGAAATCCGGCAACTGGCGCAGGAGATCGTCACCGCGCAGGAACGCGAAATCGCCCAGATGCGCGCCATGCTGGCGCGGCTGCCGGCCCGCTGATCGGCGGACGCAGCCATGCAGATCCTCGAAGATCGGCCCGCTGATCCAGCCCCCAAGCGTCGGGGAGAAACGGCGGTCCGCGACATTCTCGTTGCCGACTTCGAGGTGATCCGCCGGTGGCTATTGCGGCGTTGCGAAGGCGATGCGCAGGCTGCCGGCGAGATCTTGGCCGCATTCTGCCTGCGCGCACTCACGCGCGCACCAGAGTTGCGTGACGTGTCGGCGGTGCGCGGTTGGCTTGCGATTGTGCTGCGCACCACCGTCGCGGATCACTGGCGATCGGCGCGATCCGAACGCCGCAGGTTCCGCTCCGACGATCCCCACTCTCTGGAGCATCGAGAAGAGTATACGCTGCCACACCCAATGTCGTCTCGCCATAGCGAGTCCTGTGACTGCCTCCCCGATGTCGTCGCCAAGTTGCGGGAGGGAGAGCGTGATTTGCTTCAAGCAATCGATCTCCGGGGAAGTGATCGCGCAACGCACGCCGAGCGTCTCGGCCTGACGCGAAACGCGCTCGACGTGCGGCTGCACCGAGCGCGGGGAGCGTTGCGGACCGCGCTTCTCGTGCATTGCGACGTCTGTTCCGAGGGCGGACGTTTCGACCCATCGGCCTGCCCATCGTCTGCCGCGCGCGGCGTGTAAGGAAACGTCCCCGGCACCGTCTGTTCCGATGTGGCCCTGCAACGTCGCAGCCGGCCACGCCACGGAGAGGGAGTGCATGCGATGCACCGCGAAGCAGAGGCAAAAGGACAGCCGGCTGATACCCGACGTCTCGATCCGCTCATGCTCACCATGGACCTCGCTACTCAAGTCCAGGGAATAGGCGGCGCATTTTTCGCCGCGCAGGCAGGCGCCGCCCAGGATGCAATGCATCGTTTGGTCGCGCATGGCCGCCGGCTCGCGGAGGCGCGAGACCCTGTCTCGGCCCTGGCTATTCACATGGATTGCTGCGTTTCCCTGCTCGAAGTCGTGACCGCGCGGTTCGGGGCCGCGTTGGAGGATCTGCCGCATCCACGTGCGGCCATCATCACCGGCGCGCCCGAACTCGGAGCATCAACGGTGCAGAACAGCGTCGAGCATCCTGCGGACAGCCACGCGCCGCGCCGTCCCTCACATGCTGCCGATGCAGCCGGCGCTTCCGGCGATCCGACGCCCGGCGCACACCAGGAGTGACAAGCATGTCCCAGCAGTCGCACGAAATGGCCGTGGCAGCGACAACCGCGAGCTTCTGGCGCAGCCGTACCGGCGTCGTCTTCATCATCTTCGCGGTCGCGGTCGCCGCCTACCTGCTCTTCAGCCATACCGCGCACGTCTTCCAGTGGCTGCCCTTCGGGCTGATCCTCCTGTGCCCGCTCATGCACATCTTCATGCACGGCGGTCACGGCGGTCACGGCCGACACGGCGGGGATGCGGAGAAGCGGTCATGAGCCCGACCGCCGAGTACGGCTTCTGGCTCCTGGCCGCGGCCAATGCCGCACTCTTCATAGGCTTCGCCTACAGCTTCGCCCGCCCGCTCGATGGGCGGGACTGGCGCAGCTTCGGCGCTTTCTCGGCCTTCATCGTGGCGCTCTTTGCCGAGATGTACGGCTTCCCCTTGACTATCTATCTCCTCGCCGGTTGGCTTCAGACGCGTTGGCCCGGAGTGAACTGGCTCAGCCACGACAGCGGCCATCTGCTGGAGATGGTTGCAGGCCCGGGCATCAACCCGCATTTCGGCCTATTCCACCTGCTCAGCACGATCCTCATTCTCCTGGGCTTCTGGCTGATCGCGGCGGCCTGGCCGGTGCTCTACCGGGCCGTGCGGCGCGGCACGCTTGCGACTACGGGCCCATATGCGCGGATCCGGCATCCGCAGTACGCGGGGTTCATCCTGATCATGACCGGCTTCCTTCTGCAGTGGCCGACCCTTGTCACGCTGGCGATGTATCCTGTGCTGCTCGTCATGTACCTCCGCCTCGCCGCACGCGAGGACGCCGCCGCGGCCGCGCAGTTCGGCGCCGAGCACGCCGCCTGGGCGAGGCGCGTTCCCTCATGGATTCCAAGGCTGAGCAGCCCGTCTCCCGGGCCGGCGATCTCGCCGTGACCCTCGCGCCACGGAAACGAATGCAGGGCAAGTCCGACATGACCGACCACGCCGCGCATCACCACCGCCAACATGCCCCGCCCGCGAGCGGCGGCGCACCGCACACCAGCCATGGCGAGGCAGGTCACGACCACGGCGCGATGGTCGCCGATTTCCGCCGCCGCTTCTGGATCTGTCTCCCGCTGACCATCGCCGTCGTGGTGCTCTCGCGGCACATCCAGATGCTGGTGGGCCTGCCCGGCGTCCTGGCCTTCCCCGGCAGCGCGTTCGTCGAGGCCGCGCTCGCGACCGTGATCTTCTTCTACGGCGGCTGGCCGTTCCTCGCTGGCCTGTCAGGGGAATTGCGGCGCGGCAAGCCCGGGATGATGACGCTGGTCAGCCTCGCCATCGTCTCCGCCTACGTCTATTCGCTTGCCGTGCTCGCCGGGCTGCCGGGCGACGTGTTCTTCTGGGAAACCGCGACCCTTATCCTGGTCATGCTGCTCGGCCATTGGCTCGAGGCGAAGTCGGTGCTCGGCGCTTCCGGCGCCCTTCAGGCCCTTGTGCGCCTGATGCCGTCAACGGCGACCCGGCTCGGCGAGGGCAGCGCGCAGGAGGAGGTGCCGATCGCCGCGCTGCGGCCCGGCGACCTCGTGCTCGTGCGCCCGGGCGCGAAGGTGCCGACGGATGGCATCGTCACCGAGGGCCGCTCGTCCATGGACGAGAGTATGCTCACCGGCGAATCCCGCCCGGTGGACAAGGCCGTCGGCGCCCGCGTCGTCGGCGGCGCGGTCAATGGGGAAGGCGCGCTGACCGTGCGGATCGAGCGCACCGGTGGCGAGACCTATCTCGCGCAGGTGATCCGCCTCGTGGAACAGGCCCAGGCCACGCGGTCGCGCACGCAGGATCTCGCCAATCGCGCCGCCGCCGTGCTCACCTGGGTCGCGATCGGGGTCGGTGGCGGGACATTCGGCGTCTGGCTGCTCCTGGACGCGCCGCTGGCCTTCGCGCTGGAGCGGATGGTGACCGTCATGGTCATTTCCTGCCCCCATGCGCTCGGCCTCGCCGTGCCCCTGGTGGTGGCTGTCAGCACCGAGCTCACCGCCCGCAACGGCCTGCTGATCCGCGATCGCGCAGCCTTCGAACGGGCGCGCGCGCTCCAGGTCGTCGTCTTCGACAAGACCGGGACGCTGACCGAAGGTCGCTTCGGCGTCGCTGCCGTGGTCCCGCTCGGCGTCGGCTTCGACGAGGCCGCGGTGCTGCGTCTGGCCGCCGGTCTCGAATCCTCCTCCGAGCATCCGATCGCCAAGGGAATCCTGCGCGGCGCGGAGGCGCGTGGCATCGTGCCGCCGGCGGCGACCGAATTCCGCAACCTGCCCGGCGAAGGCGCGCGCGCGACGATCGAGGGGGTCGCGGTCGAGGTGGTCAGCCCCGGCACGCTTCGCCGCCGCGGCGTCGAGATAACGGATGCCCGCGTTGCCGAGGAGCAGGCAGCCGGCCGGACGGTCGTGTTCGTCACGGCTGACGGCGCGCTGGCCGGCGCGGTCGCGCTGGCGGATGTCGTGCGGCCCGAGAGCCGGGAAGCCGTCCGCCAGCTCCGCGCGCTCGGGCTGCGCTGCATGATGCTGACGGGCGATGCACGGCCGGTCGCCGAACAGGTCGGCCGCGAACTCGGCCTCGACGAGGTGCGCGCCGAGGTGCTGCCGCACCAGAAATCCGAGGTGGTGCAGTCCATACAGGCGCGCGGCCTGACCGTCGCGATGGTGGGGGACGGCGTGAACGACGCGCCGGCACTCGCCCAATCCGACCTCGGCATCGCGATCGGCGCGGGGACGGACGTCGCGGCCGAGGCCGCCGACATCGTGCTGGTGCGCAACGACCCGCGCGATGTCGTCGCGATCCTCGCGCTCGCGCGTGCGACCTATGCGCGCATGGCCCAGAACCTGGCCTGGGCGACCGGCTACAACGTCGTGGCGATCCCGCTGGCCGCCGGCGTCGGTGTGCCGTGGGGGATTCTGCTCACGCCGGCGGTCGGCGCGGCGCTGATGTCGCTCTCGACCGTCGTCGTCGCGGTCAACGCGCGGCTGCTGGGCCGCCAGGGCGAACGCCGGCTCGCGGCGCTGCGCGCCGACGTCGCGCGCAGCGACCCGGCCGCACCATGAACGAAGGCGCACCACGCAATGCCGACCAGCCACGCGACGCGCGATTCCGCGACCTGGCTGCCCATGATGCGCGGCACGATGATCCGGCTCGTGCCGGCGATGCTCGCATGGGAGATCGTGCAACTGCCGCTCTATACGCTCTGGCGCGACGGTACGGCGTGGGAGTTGGCCTTCGCCGTTCTGCACTGCACCGCCGGCGACGCGCTGATCGCGCTCGCCGCATTGTCCTGGGCGCTGGTGATCGTCGCTGCGCCGCAATGGCCGGGGCAGGGCTTCGGACGGGTGCTCGCCGCCACTGTCGTGATCGGTCTCGTCTATACGACCTACAGCGAATGGCTGAACGTCGAGATCCGCGGCAGTTGGGCCTATGCCGCCGCAATGCCCCGCCTGCCCATTCTCGGCACCGGGGTCGCCCCGCTGCTGCAATGGGCATTGTTGCCGCCGCTGGCACTGGCAGGCGCGCGCCGTGCGCTGCGCGATCAGGCCGGCAAGCCGTGACCTGCACCTGCATCGCGGCGCCGCCGCGCGCCGCGATCGGACCTGGATCGGGTCCGCAAATCCCGCGCCGGAATTCCTGCGCGGCCCTACGGAGAGGAAATGTGCCATGACCAGCCACGCACCAGGCGCCGCCGTCGCGATGACGGCATTGCTGCTCAGCCTGCCGGCCGCGGCACAACAGGCTCCAGCACCCGATCCGCACCATCCGGCAGGCAGCGCGCCGCCGGCCACCACAACAGCACCAGCCCAGGCGACGCCAGCGCCGGCACCTGCGACGCCCGGGGGCATGGGGATGATGAGCGGCCCCGGCGGCATGGGCATGATGGGCATGATGGGCGGCGAGGGCCGTCCGTCCGGCATGCCGGCGATGCGTCATCATGGCGCGTACGGCTCGCCGACGAACGTCATCATCAACATCGGCCCGGGGATTCGTCTCGAAGTCGAGGATGCCGACCGGTCGCCCGGACCACCCCGGCCCGGCATGATGCAGGGCATGATGCCCGGCGGCATGCAGGGCGCTTCGCCCATGGGCGGCATGGCGGGGCGTTCCGGCATGGCTGGCAGCTCGCCCATGGCGGGTCCGCTGCATGAGATGCTGGCCGAACGCGTCGAGGGCGGCCTGGCCTTCCTGCGCGCGGAGCTGCGCATCCGTCCCGACCAGGAAGCGGCCTGGACCGCCTTCGCGGGGCGAATCCGCGAAGCCGCGGCGCGCTACCGCGGCGCGGTCGAACGGATGCCGGCCCCGGCCGCCGGGCTCGAGGCGCGTCTTGCCATGGCGGAATCCCGCCTTGCCGCCGAACTCGAGCGCGCGCGGGCCTGCCGCGAGGCGGCCGCCGCGCTCCTGCCGGCGCTCGACGACGCCCAGCGGCGGACCGTGGACGCGTTGGCGTGGCTCGTCATTCCTGGCAGCGGCGCCGGCATGATCGCCGGCGCCTCGAGTGGCACCGGCCGGTGAGGGACCGCCGGCGGGGACACCCACCCCGCCGGCCCTCGCCACATGGAAGGCAGGACGATGGCAGACCTTGGCAGCGCCACACCGACCGATCCCGCAACGCCTGCGGTCCTGCCCGACATGTCTGATGCTGCCGGATACATGATCGACGCGTGGCAGCGCGCAATTCTCTTCTGGGACGTGCAGCGCGAACGCGCCAACGACATCCTGAGCCAGTACAGCGCAGGCGCGCCGGATATCCTCGCGTTCCGGCACGAGACGCTGCTCGATGCGCGACGTTTTCCGCGCCCGGCGAACTACGCGCTCCTGCGCATCACGGCATATGGAGAGGACGAGGCTGACCATTGTCTCGACCCGGCGAAGCCGCCCCTGATTGTCATCGACCCTCGCGCCGGGCACGGACCGGGGATCGGTGGAACCCGACGCGAGTCCGAACTCGGCATCGCGCTGCACGAAGGATACCCCGTCTACTTCGTGACGTTCTTTCCCGCACCGTGCCCCGGGCAGACGCTGATCGACGTGCTGCACGCGCTGCGGCGCTTCGTGGATGCCGTCGCCGCGCGGCACGAGGGCAGGCCACCGATTCTCTACGGGAACTGCCAGGGTGGATGGGCAGCTATCCTGTTGGCGTTGCACTGCGAGGGATCGCTCGGCCCCGTCGTGCTGAACGGATCGCCGCTGTCGTACTGGTCGGGGGAGCCGGGTGTGAACCCGATGCGGCTGGCGGGGGGCTTGTCCGGCGGCGTCTGGCCGGTGCGGCTGCTCGCCGATCTCGGCGATGGCCAGTTCGATGGCGCTTGGCTCGTGCAGAACTTCGAGGGCCTGAAGCCCGAGAACGCCTTGTGGGAGAAGTACCTTCCGCTGTTCCTCGACCCGGAAGGAGAGCGTGCCCGTTTCCTCGCCTTCGAGCGCTGGTGGAACACATTCTACGCCCTGAGCCGCGATGAGATCACCACCATCGTCCGACAACTTTTCGTCGGCAACGAGCTCGAACGCGGCGTGCTCGACCTCGGCGACGGCACGCGGATCGATCTGCGGGAGCTGCGCAGCCCGCTGGTGATTTTCGCATCGCAGGGCGACAACATCACGCCGCCGCACCAGGCCCTCGGCTGGATCGCGCGGGTGTACCGCGATACCGACGCGCTGAAGCAGGCGGGACAGCGCATCGTGTATCTGCTCAACCCGAAGGTGGGTCACCTCGGGATCTTCGTCTCGGCTTCGGTCGCCCGCTTCGAGCATCGCGCCATCCTGGAGGCGCTCGACGATGTCTCCCTGCTAGCGCCCGGCCTCTACGAGATGTCGATCGACAACCCGACCGGCGATCCGGAGTGCCGGAAACCGCAGTACAGCGTCAGGTTTGTCGAACGCCGGGTCGAGGACCTTCGCTTCGAGCCGCCGTCCGCCGCCTTCGAGCGCGTCGGGGAGGTCTCGAAGTGGAACGATGCACTCTATGGCGCCCTTGTCTCACCATGGATCCGGGCCGCGGCGAACCCCGCGGCAGCCACGATGGCGCGCTGGATGCATCCGATGCGCGTCAGCCGTTATCTGCTTTCGGAACGGTTCGCACCTTGGATGGGCGGCGTCGCGCTCATGGCCGATGCGGTGCGCGCTGCAAGGGCCCCGGGCGGGAACGACAAGTTCCCAACCCTGCGACTTGCCGAACGTGACGCGCTCGCCACGGTCACACAGGCCCTGCGCGCGACGAGGGAGATGCGCGACACATGGCATGAGTTCCTTTTTCGGGCGCTCTACGGCGGGTTCCAGCGGAATGCACCGGGCGGCTCCGGCCCGACCATCCAGGAGCGGGATGTGTCGGGAATACCAGCCGCCGGATGAGTGATCAGGCGGAAACACTTTGTAGCGCTCCGTTCAATTCCGGGTCGTCTTGCGGTGGGCAGACTTCCCCGGTTGCTGATTGGAGCGAAAAGCATGAGCCTCTCACGCCGTGTCCTGATGGCAGGCGGCGCAGCACTACCGCTGTCGATCTCGAGTGCGGCCCATCGGCCCGCACAGGCATCCACCCAACTTGCGGTGATCCGTGCCACGTCACGCACGCTCGACATCGACGGTCGTGCGGCGACGGTCCTGGGCCTTCTGCGCCCGGATGGCGGTCACGGACTGGTGCAACAACCCGGCGAGCGGTTCCGCGTGCGCCTGGAAAACCGGCTGCCGGAGCGGACCATCATCCACTGGCATGGCCAGACCCCGCCCTTCGCGCAGGACGGTGTGCCCGATACGCCGCTGCCGTTGATCGCAGCCGGCGCGGACCGTGCCTTCGACTTCGTGCCCAATGCCGGCACCCACTGGATGCATGCCCATGTGCCCGACCAGGAGATGCGCCTTCTCGCGGCGCCGCACATCGTACGCAGCGCGGAGGATGCCCGGGCGGATCGGCAGGAGGTCGTGATGATGCTGCACGACTATTCGTTCACGCCGCTCGGCGAGATCCTCGCCCGGCTCGGGGCGGGCGGTGGCGCGCCGCATGCCGCGGCGGGCAATCCGCATGGCGGGATGTCGCCTTACGCAGCGCCGCACGGCGGCATGCCGATGGGCGCGGCGGACATCAATGACATCGACTTCGACGCCTACCTCGCCAACGACCGGACGCTGGGCGATCCGGAGGTGGTCCGGGTCGAGCGCGGCGGCCGCGTTCTGCTGCGCGTCATCAACGGCGCGGCGGCGACGGTGTTCTGGATCGATACGGGGCGCCTCGAGGCGTCTGTGGTCGCGGTCGACGGGCATCCGGTCGATCCACTTCGCACAACTCGCTTCGCGCTTGCGATGGGCCAGCGCGCCGATCTCCTTCTCGAGCTGCCAGGTGAAGGCGGCACCTTTCCGATCCTCGCGCTGCGGGAAGGCGCGCGTGAGCGGACCGGAATCATCCTGGCCACGCCCAATGCTCCGGTCGCGCGCATCGCCCCGGAGGCGGAGAGCGCCGCGCATGGCTTCGACGGACGGCAGGAGCTACGGCTGCATTCGACGAGCCCGGTGCCCGCGCGGCGCGCTGATCGGAATCTGGCGGTCACGCTCAACGGCGGAATGACGCCCTATGTCTGGTCCATCGATGATCGCCCCTGGGGTCGGCACAGGGTGCTCGAAGCCCGCCGTGGCGAACGCGTTGAGCTGACGATGACGAACGTATCGATGATGGCGCATCCGATGCATATCCACGGGACGGTGTTTCAGGTCGTGGGATGGGGATCGCAGCGTTTCGTCGGCGCGAGGCGCGACACCGTCCAGGTGCCGCCGATGGAGCGGGTTACGCTGGCCTTCGAGTTCGCAACGCCTGGTCGCTGGATGTTCCATTGCCACCACATGCCGCATCTCGCGACGGGCATGATGACGGAATTCGTCGTGGCGGGCTGATACCCACGGCACGAGCGCTTGACTCGTGCCGAGCGCCCGAACGGGCGCCGCCGGGAGACCGGCGACGCCAAGGAAGCCGAAGGTTTCCGCCTGGCGTCTGAGGGTCGGCAAAGGCGGATACCAACCGGTCGAAGAATTCGACCGTTGGTATGAGTGGCTCCTGCGTCGCCAAGAGCGCGGTCAGGAACGCAAAAGTACTCTTCAGCGGCATGCTGAAGAGTGTTGCTTCGCGGCGATGACCAGGGGCTTCGATCCGTTGTCGGCAAGGCTGCCACAAAGCCCGGGCCATCGCGGCCCGGGCTTGTCTGCTTTATCGCAGCGACGGCGGCAGCGAGCGCAGGTTCCACAGGCCTGCGTTGTGGCCGCCGCCGACATTCGGCATCGCATGCGGCATGTTCGAGGCCTGCTGGTCGTCGTACTCGACGCTGAGGTTCTCGCCGCTGCCCACGATGCGCGCGACCGGGCGGGACACGACCATGCGCGGCGGCGCGGACGTGTCGTACTCGATCTCGACATTCTCGCCGTTCGTGATGACGCGGCGGACCGGCAGGGACGACAGCGGCGACGCGCGATCGGAATAAATCATGAAGCCGGTGCGGCCGAGCATCATGGGCTCGAGCGACACCACGGGCTGGCCATCCGCCTTGGCCGCGGTGGCGATCGTGCCGAGGATTACCAGCGCGGTCGCGGCGGAGAGAACGACGCGCGGATTGCGGATCTGGGTGGGCATGGATGCATTCTCCTTTTCGACCGTTGCTTGGCCGACGAGGCGAACATGCCGATCGGAGTTTTCCGGCTAACGACAGTCCCGTGACAAAGGATTCCCGCGCTGTAGCACTGTTGCAGCTTCGAAGGGCGCGCGCGCCTGGGTGACGGCAATGCGCGGCGCTCAGGTGCCTTCGGGCGTGATCATCCGCGCTCCCGATGGATCGGATCAGCGCAGTGCCCATGCGCGAAATCGGCGAGTGTCTCGATGATCCTGCAGTCGCCGACCACGCCGCCCTCGCAGCTGGTCGCCATCCGCTGCAATTCGGCGCGCAGTGCCGCGAGGCGCCGCAGCCGCGCATCGATCTCGCTGATCTGCGCCGTGGCAAGCGTGTGCGCAGCCCCGCAATCGGCTTCTGGATGATCGGCCAGGTCGAGCAGCGCGCGGATTGCCTCGCTCTCAAATCCCAGTTCGCGCGCATGGCGGATGAAGCCGAGGCGTCGGAGATGTGCCACACCATAGACCCGATGCCCACCTTCGGTGCGCGCGGGAGGGGGCATCCAGCCTTCCTGCTCATACCACCGGATTGTCGTCGGCTTGACGCCTGTCGCGCGCGCGAGGTCGCCGATCGAGTAGGAGTCGGTCATGCGCGATCCGTCTCCGCCTTCGCGACAAACCTTGCAAAGGCCGCGAGCGCCTTTTCGCTCGCGTGGTGCTCCAACCCCTCTGCGTCCTGCTCGGCGGTTTCCGCGTCAAGCCCGACGGCGATCAGGAAGCGGACCACGAGGTCGTGACGCGCCTTGGCAACCTCGGCCATCGCCCGGCCGGCGTCGGTGAGGAACAGGCCCCGATAGGGCTTCGTCTCGACCAGCCCGTCGCGCTGCAGGCGTCCGACCGTGGCCGTCACCGTCGCCTGCGATACACCCATCCGCCGGGCGAGCTCGACCGCCCGCGCTTCGCCTTCCTCGCGCAGCAGGTCGGCGATGAGTTCGACGTAGTCCTCGGCGGTCGCCGTGCGGTCGGCCTCACGCTGGCGCGCGAACCGCACGGCGTGGTCATCGGCCGGTGGAAGGGATCGCCTGGCAGGGCTGCGTGTCATGACTCGGATATGGCGATGGAAGCGGACCCACTTGATAGTCGTGTTGGCATAACTTAGCCTAGGCTGAACTTCGGAGCTTCGACATGACACCGCCTCCCGATGACGCCGCCGCCGCGACCACCATATCCGGCCCGCCCAGCCTGCCGGAAGTTCACCGCAGCGTCGCCGTGCCTAACGCCGGCGGCTTCCTGCGCAAGCTGTTCGCCTTCATGGGCCCGGGCTACCTCGTCGCTGTCGGCTACATGGATCCGGGCAACTGGGCGACATCGCTCGCCGGCGGCTCGGCCTTCGGATACACGCTGCTCGCGGTCGCACTCACCTCCTCGCTGATGGCGATCCTGCTCCAGGCGCTGTGCGTGCGGATCGGCGTCTCCACCGGACGCGACCTGGCCCAGTTGTGCCGGGAGCGTTTCCCCAAGGTCGTCGCCTATCCACTGTGGCTGTTCGCCGAGATCGCCATCTGCGCCACCGACCTGGCCGAGCTGATCGGCACCGCCATCGCGCTCGAGCTGCTGTTCGGCATTCCGCTGCTGTATGGCGTGTTCCTGACCGCGCTCGACGCCTTCCTGATCCTGTGGCTGCAGAACAAGGGCGTGCGCTGGCTGGAGGCGCTGATCTTCGGCTTCATCGTACTGATCGTGGGCTGCTTCGGCATCCAGATCGTGCTGTCGGACCCGGATTGGGCGGCAGTGCTGAACGGCTACATCCCCGCCGTCTCGATCGTGACGAACCAGACGCAGCTCTACATCGCCATGGGCATCCTCGGCGCCACCGTGATGCCGCACAACCTGTACCTGCATACCGCCGTGGTGCAGTCGCGGTCGTGGAACCTAGACGAAGCGGGCAAACGCGAAGCGATCAAGTTCGCCACCATCGACAGCTCGCTGGCGCTGACGCTCGCGCTGCTGATCAATTCCGCCATCCTGATCACCGCGGCCGCCACGTTCCACGCCAGCGGCAATACCGAGGTGGCCGAGATCGGCGAAGCCTACCAGCTGCTGACGCCGCTGCTGGGCGCGGGCATCGCCGCGACGGCGTTCGGCGTGGCGCTGCTGCTGTGCGGGCTGAACGCCACAGTCACCGCGACATTGGCGGGCCAGGTGGTGATGGAGGGCTTCCTGCGGTTCCGGCTGCCGCCGGTGCTGCGGCGGCTGGTCACGCGGCTGATCGCCATCATCCCGGCGGTGATCGTGACCTGGATGTATGGCGCGTCGGGTACCGCGCAATTGCTGATCCTGAGCCAGGTGATCCTGTCGATCCAACTGCCCTTCGCGGTGATCCCGCTGATGCTGTTCGCGCAGGACCGCAAGCGGATGGGGGTCTTCACCGCACCCGCCTGGCAGTTGGCCCTGGGCTGGGCGACCGCGGCGGTGATCGTCGGGCTGAACATGAAGCTGCTGTTCGACGCCGCCTTCGGGGACTGACGGAGGCGCTAGGCCAGGCCGAGCGCGACCGCCGCGACAACCAGGTAGCGCCCGACCTTGGCCAGCGCGACGAGCGCCAGGAACGGCAGGAAGGGTTCCTTCAGCACGCCGGCGGCGACCGTCAGCGGATCGCCGATGACCGGCGCCCAGCTGAGCAGCAGCGACCACCGTCCCCAGCGCCGGTACCATCCCTCGGCACGGGCCAGCGCCTGCACCGATACGGGAAACCAGCGCCGGTCCCGGAAGCGGGCCACGCCGCGCCCGAGGCCCCAGTTCAGCGCCGAGCCGGCGATGTTGCCGAGGCTCGCCACCGCCAGCAGCAGGACCACGGGCTGCTGCCCGGCGACAAGCAGGCTGGCCAGCGCGATCTCGGACTGCGCCGGGATCAGTGTCGCGGCGGCGAAGGCGATGGCGAACAGGCCCGCATAGGCGGCAAGGTCGGGCACGGCGATGATGGGCGCTTCAGCCGCCGCGCATCGCGTGCAGTGTATCGGCGACCGGGGCATGGACGTGGCGAAAGCCGCCGTCCGGCAGGGGCTGCGCGCCGTTCAAATGCGGGTGGTCCGCCGGCAGGCCGTGGTGGTCGTGCGGCGCGGCGCGCTCGGCCTCCGCCGGCCACAGCCGGATGGCGAGCCATGTGCCGGTAGCCGCCAGCGCCGCCAATAGCAGGAAGGTCGGCGCCAGCCCCGCCGCTGCCCCCAGCCACCCCGCCAGCGGATAGGCGAGCAGCCAGCAGGCGTGGCTGAGCGCGAATTGCGCCGCGAACAGCGCGGGACGGTCGCCCGCGTCAGAAGACCGCCGTAGCAGTCGCCCCGAGGGCGTCAGCACCAGCCCATTGCCGAGGCCAAGCAGCGCCCAGAGCGCCAGCACGAGCCCCCAGTGTTGCAGCGTCAGCGGCCCCGCGAGCAGGCCTGCCACCAGGATCACGGCGCCCGCCAGCATCACCGGGCGGTCGCCGACGCGATCCAGCACACGCGGCAACGCGAGTGCGGCGACCATCGAGCCGAAGCCATAGGCCGCCAGCGTCCATGCCAATTGCCCTGCACCCAGCCCGAGCCCCGCCTGTATCAGTACCACCGTGTTGACGATGACCATCGCCCCGGCCGCGGCGACCGCCAGGTTCAGCGCCAGCAGCCCGCGCAGCCGCGGCGCGGCGAGATAGAGCCGTGCGCCGCGCGTCGTGCGCCCCCAGGCGCTCTCCTGCGTCGAAGGCGGCTTGGGCGAGGGGAGCAGCACCGAGACCACCAGCGCCGCCGAGGCGATGAAGCCGAGCGTCGTGCCCGCGAACAGCCAGTGGAAGCCGATGACGGAAAGCAGGGCCGCGGCCAGCATCGGGCTGGTCAGTGCCTCCACGTCGTAGGCGAGGCGAGAGAGCGACAGAGCGCGGGTGTATTGCGCCTCATCCGGCAGCACGTCAGGGATGGTGGCCTGGAAGGTCGGCGTGAAGGCGGCCGAGCAGGCCTGCAGCAGGCCGATCAGCAGATAGACCTGCCAGATCTCGGTGACGAAGGGCAGCGCCAGCGCGACGGCGGCGCGCAGCAGGTCGAGCGCCACCAGCAGCGCGCGCCGCGGCACCAGGTGCACGAAGGCGCCGGCGACTGGCGCGATGCCGACATAGGCCACCATCTTGATCGCCAGTGCCGTGCCCAGGACCGCGCCGGCATTGGCGCCGGCGAGGTCGAAGGCGAGCAGGCCGAGTGCCACGGTCATGAGGCCGGTGCCGATCAGCGACAGGATCTGCGCGCCGAACAGGTGGCGATAGGTGCGGTCGGCCAGCGGACTCAGCATTTCGCCGCTCCTGATAGGAAGAGCATCACAGGTATTTCGTGATCTGCTTGAACGCCTCCATTGCGGCGCGCCGCTCGGCGCCGGTCTCCTCCGCGGCGTGATCCAGGCAGTGGTCAAGGTGGTCGCGGATCAAGCTGCGCTTGGCCTCGCTGACCGCGCGTTCAACCGCATGCAGTTGCTGAGCGATGTCGAGGCAAGGTCGCCCCGCGTTGATCATCTCAACCACGCTGCGCAGATGACCCTCGGCCCGCTTCAGCCGTTTGGCGATCTCGGGGTGGGATCCGTGGACATGCTGTTCGCTCATGGGCCTGTCCTATCCCCCTGGTATGGATACCGTCAATCTGCTAGTCACCATGGGATGGCGGATTGGAGCAGCAGCGCGGCATGAGGGGGTTTCGACACATCGTCAGGCTGCTGCTCGTGGCACTGCTGGTGGTTACCTTCGCGCCGCCCCTCGCCGCGGTGTCGATGCACGGTGCTGCCGACCATATCCACGCCACGGACGATCAGGACCTGCGCGGACCCCACGATGCCGTCGATCATGCGATCACAGACCATGTGCATGAGGCGGTAACCGTGCGTCCGGCCTCCTTGGCGCCGCGATGGATGCCGCGTGCCGGGCTCGCAATCCTGGGGCAGGAGGGCCTCGCGCCGGGGCCAAACAGCAGGATGGAACGGCCGCCCCGCGGGCTCGGCTGAGCTGCCCATGCCGCCGTCTTCGGACAGTTCCTTCCTTTCTCACCTGAGCGGTCTCACTCATGAATCCCATCATCGCGGGCGACGTGCGCCTGTCGCGAATTCCATGGCTATGCCTGTGCGTCCTCGGCCTGACCCTGCTGGGCGCCACCACCGAGGCGCTCGCCCATGCCGTCGCCGAGGGCGACAAGGGCTACATCCAGGAAATATCGGGCATCCAGCTGCTGCCCTTCGTCTATCTCGGCGCCAAGCACATGGTCACCGGCTACGACCACATCCTGTTCCTGTTCGGCGTGATTTTCTTCCTGTACCGGCTGCAGCACATCGCGATCTATGTGAGCCTTTTCGCGCTAGGCCACTCCACGACCATGCTGGCCGGCGTGTATTTTGGCATCGGTATCAACAGCTACATCATCGATGCCATCATCGGCTTCTCGATCGTCTACAAGGCGCTCGACAATCTCGGCGCCTTCCAGCGCTGGCTCGGCTACCAGCCGAACACCAAGGTGGCGACGCTGGTCTTCGGCTTCTGCCACGGCTTCGGCCTGTCCTCGAAGATCCTCGACTACAACGTCTCGCCCGATGGCCTGCTGCCGAACCTGCTGGCATTCAACGTCGGCGTCGAGGTCGGGCAGTTGCTGGCGCTCGCCGTCATCCTTATCGCCATGGGCTTCTGGCGCCGCAGCCCGAGTTTCCTGCGCCATGCCTACACCGCCAACGTCGTCATGATGACCGCCGGGTTTGTGCTGATCGGCTATCAGCTCACCGGCTGGTTCGTCTCTTGAGGGATCCCTGACATGTACAACACCGACCTGCCGACCCGCGCGGAACTGCCTTCCTCAAAGCAGCTGCTTCGCTCCACCGCTATCGCAGCCGCGGCCGCCGTGGCCATCCTCATCACCGTGGTCCTGCCCGCTGAGTACGGCATCGACCCGACCGGCGTTGGCCGTCCCCTCGGCCTGACCGAGATGGGCGAGTTGAAGATGCAGTTGGCGGCCGAGGCTGCAGCCGATCGGGCGCCACCGGCCGCAACGCCAGGCCCGCGTTCGAGCCTGCCTGGCGCGATCTTCGCAGGGCTGTTCATCCGCCCGGCCGCCGCTCAGACGGCGCTGCCGGCCGTCGCCGCGCGAACCGACGAGACCATCATCACGCTCCGGCCGAACCAGGGCATCGAGGTAAAGCTCGACATGCGCAGTGGTGCGCGGGTCAACTTCAATTGGACCGCCACCGGCCCGGTCAATTACGACATGCATGGCGAGCCGCCCAACGCCGGGCGAAACTCGACATACAGCTATCGGAACGGCCGCGGCTCCTCCGGGGAGCAGGGCGAACTCATCGCCCGCTTCGACGGCACCCATGGCTGGTTCTGGCGCAACCGCTCCGACCGCGATCTGACCGTAACGCTGCGGACCAGCGGCGACTACGCGCGCATCATCCGACCCTGACGCCCGAGCGGCGCCGCTGCGCACGATCGGCGCGGCGGCGCGTCTGGTGATCTGGGGCACTACGCCCATTTACTTCGAAGGCGGAGTGCTATCTGACTGCTGCGGCAAGAGGGAGAGGAACCGTCACATGCAGAAACGCCGCTTGCTGCTGGGATCCGTGGCGCTTCTCGCCACCGCCAGAGCCACGCACGCCGCCGCACCCACGCGCGTCAGCGTCTGGCGTGACCCGAACTGCGGCTGCTGCACCGGCTGGGTCGCGCATCTGCGCGCCGAGGGCTTCACCGTGGTGGACCAGGTGGTGCCCTCGGTCGCGCCGGTTCGGCGTCGCCTCGGGACACCGGCAGACCTGCTGTCCTGCCATGCCGGCGAGGTCGAGGGCTTCGTGCTCGAAGGCCACGTGCCCGCCATCGCCATCCGCCGCCTGCTGGCCGAACGCCCTGCCGGCGTCCGCGGCCTCGCCGTGCCGGAGATGCCGGTCGGCTCGCCCGGCATGGAAGTGCCCGGCGCGCCGGTCGACAGCTACGACGTGATCGCCTTCGGTAGCGGTCCACACCGGTCCTTCATGCGGTTCAACGGGTCGCAACCCGCCTGAGGCGACCGGACCAGGGTCCGGCTCGCCCTTCGGCGCCGTGCCGGCGCGGCCGTCAGGCGCCAGTCGCCGGCGCGAACACGATGCCGTGCGGCGACCGCCCGACGCGCGACACCCGCGTCAGGCCACTGCGCGGATCAATGGCGGCGACGCGCCCGGTCCAGCGCAGCGTCGCCCAGATCGTGCCGTCCGCGTCGAAGGTCAGGCAGTCCGGCCCGCCGCCGATCTCGTGGACGCGCTTGATCTCCAGCGTCTGCGGGTCGAGCGCGGTGATCCGGCTGTCGACGCGCGAGGTGACGTAGACCAAGCCATCCTGCGGCCCTTCGAACAGCGCGTGCGCACCGCGCCCGACCGTGATGCGCCGGTCGGCGCGGCGCGTCGCCGGGTCGATGACGGAGACGTAGTCGCTGCCCATAACGCCCACCAGGATGCGGCCCCGATGCCACAGGATGCCGGCCGGGTCGCGCCCGACCTCGGCGCGCCAGGCCTCGGTGCAGGTGTCGAGGTCGATCGCGATGGCGGCGGCCTCGCCCTGCAACGTCACGAAGGCGTAGCGCGAATCCGGCGAGAAGGTGACGTGGCTCGGCTTGCGCCCGGCCTGCAGCCGGCCCTCGAAGGCCAGGGCGGCACCGTCCCAGCGGTAGATGTCCACCTGGTTGCGCCGCAGGCTGGTCACGACTAGGCGTTTGCCATCCGGCGTGAAGCCGAGATTGTAGGGGTTGCTGATCGGCTCCCGCCGCCGCACCTCGCCGCTGCGCGGATCGAGCAGGAACATCTCGTTGGCGCCGGAATCGCCGACCAGGATCAGGTCCCGCGCCGGCGTCAGGACCAGGTGGTGCGGTTCGCGGAGCACCGGTACGCGGCGCAGGTCATTGCTGCTGGCAGGGTCCAGCACCTGCACATTGGCATCGAGCGAATTGAGCACGAACAGCGAGCCGGCGGGCGGCGCGGGCGCCTCGGCCACCGGCTGGGCACCGGCGTCGCGTCCGGCAGCGATGAACGGCGCAGCCAGCGCGGCGCGCACGACGAGACGGCGACCGATGCGCAGATCTCGTGAATTGAACGACCGCACGGCAAGGCTCCTGGCCCGGGGGGGGGGAGCGATCTATCCCAAACATCGCGGTCAATGCGCAAGCGGCGTGGACCGAGCGCGCAACGTCCCGACCGCGCTCCCGCTGAGGGTGGCCAGTGATGACATGAGGCCGAAAAAAGCCCCTTGAACCTCCAGTCACTGGAAGTGCCATACCGATGCCCGCGACGTTGGAACGGGTGCCATGAGTGAGACGACCAGACTGACCTGGCGGGTGGAGGGCATGGACTGCGCCGCCTGTGTCGCCAAGGTGACCAGGGCCGTCGAGCGGCTGCCCGGTGTCTCGGACGTCCAGGTGAACCTGATGGCCGAACGGCTGACCGTCGCGCTCGCGCCGAACACTACGCAGGGCGACGCCATCGCCCGGCAGGTCGAGGCGCTGGGATATACGGTGGCGCCCATGGTGACCGCCGTCGCGGCTGCGCGGACTGAGCCGGCGCATGCCCATGGTCCCGATTGTGGTCACGACCATGGCGCCGATCGTCATGGTCACACGGGCGATCATGCGGGCCAGGCGCACGGCGGCGCGCGGGCATCCGCCGCCGGCCCCGCGGCGCATGGCCACGACCACGACGACCCGGCCGATGCCGGCAAGCCCTGGTGGCGCACCGGCAAGGCGATGCTCGTCTGGCTGCTCGGCGGTCTGGTCGGCGGCGCCTATGCGCTGTCGCTGGCGCTGCCGGAACGGCTGACCTACCCGCTGTTCCTGGCCGCCACCACCGTCGCCCTGGTGCCCTTCGGCCGCCGCGCCATCGCGCTCGCCCGCGCCGGCAGCCCCTTCAGCATCGAGACGCTGATGGTGACCGCCGCGGTCGGCGCTGCCATCATCGGCGCTGCCGAGGAAGCCGCCGTCGTGGTGCTGCTGTTCGCCGTCGGCGAATTGCTGGAGAACGTCGCCGCCGGGCGCGCCCGCGCCGGCATCCGGGCGCTCGCCGACCTCATGCCACGCACAGCCCTACGCCTGCGGACGGACGGCACGACCGAACAGGTGGCGGCGGACCGGCTCGCGGTCGGCGACCTGGTGCTGATCCGCCCCGGCGACCGCGTGCCATGCGACGGGCTGATCGAGGAAGGCGTCTCCGCCCTCGATGAAAGCCCCGTGACGGGGGAAAGCGTGCCCGTCTCGCGCGGCCCTGGCGACCCAGTCGTCGCCGGCAGCATCAACGCCGAGGGCGCCATCCGCGTGCGCGTCACGCGCGCGACATCCGACAACACCATCGCGCGTATCATCCGTATGGTGGAGGACGCCACCGCCTCCCGCGCGCCGACGCAGCGCTTCATCGAGCGCTTCTCGACCTGGTGGACGCCGGGCGCGATGATCGTGGCCCTTCTGGTCATCCTGCTGCCGCCCTTCCTGTTCGGCTGGGACTGGAGCACGAGCATCTATCGCGGCCTGGCGGTGCTGCTGATCGCCTGCCCCTGCGCGCTGGTCATCTCGGTGCCGGCGGCGATGGCCTCGGGGCTTTCGGCTGGCGCGCGGCGCGGCCTGCTGATCAAGGGCGGCGCGGCGCTCGAGGCGATTGGCAGCGCGAAGACCGTCGCCTTCGACAAGACCGGCACGCTGACCGAAGGCCGTCCGCGCGTCACCGACGTGCTGCCGGCCGAGGGGCGCACCGCGGAGTCCGTGCTGGCGCTCGCCGCCGCTATCGAGCAGGGCTCCTCCCACCCGCTCGCCAAGGCGATCCTGGCGGAAGCGGCGGCGCGCGGCGTCGCGGTGCCGGCGGCCGAGGCGCAGTCGGCCATCCCCGGCCGCGCCGTGGCCGGCACGGTCGATGGCGTGCAGGTCAGCATCGGCAGCCCGCGCCATGCGCGCGAATCGAATGCCGCGCTCGGCCCGCTGGAGGCCGAGCTGGAGCGGCTCCAGGGCGAGGGCAAGACGGTGTCGGTCGTGCTGGCGGGCGGCGTGGTGGCCGCGCTGGTCGCGCTGCGCGACGAACCGCGCGCGGATGCCGCGGCCGGCATCGCGGCGATCACCGCGCTCGGCGTGCGGCCGGTGATGCTGACCGGCGACAACCGCCGCACCGGTGAGGCGATCGCCATCTCGCTCGGCCTCGACGCCAAGGCGGAACTGCTGCCCGACGACAAGCTGCGCGAGATCGGCAAGCTGCGCGAGCGCGGCGCGGTGGTGATGGTTGGCGACGGCATCAACGACGCGCCGGCGCTGGCGGCGGCCAATGTCGGCGTGGCGATGGGCGGTGGCACCGATGTCGCGCTGGAAACCGCCGATGCCGCCGTGCTGAAGGACCGCGTGACGGGGGTGGCGGAACTCGTCTCCCTGTCGCGCGCGACCATGGCTAACGTGAAGCAGAATGTCGCTGTCGCCATCGGGCTGAAGGCAGTGTTCCTCGTCACGACGATGCTCGGCATCACCGGCCTGTGGCCGGCCATCATGGCGGATACCGGCGCGACCGTGCTGGTGACGCTGAATGCGCTCAGGCTGCTGCGTTGGACACCTGCCGGGCCCAAGGATGCTGCCTGATGTCCTTCGTGGTGGGTCCCTGGGTGACACGGAACATTACAAAGGCGACCGCATGATGCCCGGCAACATCCTCGGGCGGCGCTGGTTGATGCCCGCTGTCCTCCTCGCGTGGCGCCTGATCCTGTCGGGCCCGGCCGCGGCCCAGGATGTTCAGGCGGGCTGCCTGCTCCTGACCGGAGCCTGGGCGAAGGCCGCCGACAACGACCAGCGCCTGTCCTTCGGCTTCGTGACGATCCGCAACCGGGGCAGTGAGGCGGAGAGGCTGCTCTCCGCCACGTCGTCCGGCGCGGCCGCCGTGGAACTGCGAGAACCAGACCCGTCCGCCTCCGGCGGTGCGCGGGCCGTGACCGAGGGCTTCGTCATCCCAGCCGGTGACGTCGTCGCCCTGGAGCCCGGCGGACGGCACCTTCTGCTGCGCGACCTGCAGGTACCGCTCGCGCTCGGCGACGAGATCCGCGTCACGCTGCGCTTCGAACGCGCAGGCGCAGTGGTCGTGTCGCTTCGGGCGCATTGGCACTGATGATGGGACGCCCGGCTGCGAGCGACCGCGCTGAGCTGCACCGCGCCATGAAGGGCTTCTTGCTGCCGTGGACCCGCCACGACGGCGCGTGCGTGACGCGGCCGCAAGTGGCGCGCGGACCAATCCACCACGTGACGCACCGCATGGCCTATGGCGCCACCGCGCTCGGGCTCGGAGCGCTCAGCGCCATTGCGCTGGCGCCACTGCACATCGCGCCCGCTGGCGTGGTGGCCTTCGGCGGCCTGTGGTTCGTGCTTGAGCGGACGGCGTCCTTGCGCGGCGCCTTCGTGCTCGGCTGGCTGTTCGGCTTGGGATCGTTCCTGGTCGGCCTGTCCTGGATCACCGAGGCCTTCAGCGTGGATGCGGCACGCTTCGGTGCGCTGGCGCTGCCGGCGCTGGCCGCGCTCAGCGCCGGGCTTGCGCTGTTCCCCGCAGTCTCGGTCGCAGCCGCGCGGCTGCTGGCGGGCCGCGCGTGCGGCGTGCCGCTCGCCCTGGCGCTGGCCGCGTGCTGGGTCGCGGGCGAATGGCTGCGCGGCATGGTTTTGACCGGCTTTCCGTGGAACATCGCCGGCCATTCCTGGGGCGGCAGCGATGCCGGGCTGCAGGCGGCGGCGCTGGTCGGCATCCATGGCCTCGGGCTGCTCGCTGTGCTCGCGTCGGTGCTGGCGGCGGTGGCGGTGCGGCAGCGGCGCGTCTGGCCCGCGGCGGTCGCGGTGGTCATCATCGCCCTGCCCGGGGCCTGGGGCACGGCGCGCCTTGCCGATGCGATGCCCGGCGACGCCCCGAGCATCCGGCTGCGCCTGGTGCAGCCGAACATCCCCCAGAACCTGAAATGGGCCGAGGGCGAGCGCGAGCGCATCCTCGGCCAGCTGCTGGCGCTGAGCACGGCGCCGGCGGCGGATGGCCAAGCGCCGACGCATATCGTCTGGCCGGAAAGCGCCGTGCCCTATCTCCTCGCCGAGGCGCCGGCGATCCGCGCGGCGGTCGCGCGCATCATTCCGCCGGGCGGCGCGCTGCTGACCGGCGCGGTAAGGCGGACCATCGCGGACGATGGCGGCCTGGCGCTGCTCAACAGCCTGGTCGCGCTCGACGACACCGGCGAGATCACCGCCGCCTACGACAAAATCCAGCTGGTGCCCTTCGGCGAATACCAGCCGCTCCGCAGGCTGCTCACGGACCTGCCGAAACTCACCGCCGGGACGGTGGACTTCATCCCCGGCCCGCCGCGCCGGGCGATGCGCGTCGCCGGGCTCCCGCCGTTCTGGCCGCTGATCTGCTACGAGGCGATCTTCCCCACCACGCTGCCGGCGCAAGGCCCGGCGCCGGCCTGGATCCTGACGGTGACCAATGATGCCTGGTTCGGCACCTCCTGGGGCCCATACCAGCATGCCCTTGCCGCCCGGCTGCGCGCCATCGAGCTCGGCCTGCCGCTGGTGCGCGTGGCGAACAGCGGCATCTCCCTGGTGACCGACGCGATGGGGCGCGAGCGCGCGCGGCTGCCGCTCGCGACCGAGGGCGTGCTGAACCTGCCGCTGCCGGCGGCGCTGGCCGGCGGCACGCTTTATGCGCGCTTCGGCGACCTGCCTTTCGCGATCGGCGTCGCGGCGCTGGCGGGGCTCGCGCTGGCCGCAGGGCGGCGCGCATGACGATCGACCTCACCCTGTTCGGCCTGGTGCTGGCCTTCGGCGGGGGGCTGGTGTCCTTCCTGTCGCCCTGCGTGCTGCCGCTGGTGCCGGGCTATGTCGCCTGGGTGGCGGGGACGGATCTTGCGACCGCGCGCGCGGAACGCTGGCGGGCGCTGCGCCTGTCGGCCTTCTTCGTGCTCGGCTTCGGGCTGGTCTTCGTGCTGCTGGGCCTGGGGGCGACCGCCATCGGCGGGCTGCTGCGGCGCTGGTCCAACGAGCTCACCGTCGTTGCCGGTCTGCTGATCGCGGCGATGGGCCTCGTGCAGATGGGCCTGCTGCGCGTGGCGCCGCTGATGCGCGACCTGCGCTTCAAGCCGCCGGGCGAGGGCGGCGGCCCGGTCTCCGCCACGCTGATCGGCGTCGCCTTCGGCTTCGGCTGGACGCCGTGCATCGGGCCGGTGCTGGCCGGCGTGCTGACGGCGGCGGCGCTCACACCCGGCGCGGGGGTGGGGCTGCTCGCCGCCTATGCGCTCGGCCTCGGCGTGCCGTTCCTGCTCGCGGCCTTCTACCTGCCGGCAGCGATGGCCCGTGCGCGGCGGCTCGGGCGGCTGGGGCGCATCCTGCAGGTCGCGAGCGGCGCCATCATGGTGGCGGCGGGCCTGGCCATCGCAACCGGCGAGATGACCCGTCTCGCCATCTGGATCCTGGAGGCATTTCCATGGCTGGCACGGCTGGGATGACCACGCCCGCCCCGCGCGCGCTGCGGCGCTTCGGCCTGATCGCGGCGCCGATCGCAGCGGTCATCGACCAGGCGACCAAGGCCTGGGCGCTGGAGGCGCTCTGGCCGCCCTACAGCGAGGGCATCACGCTGCTGCCGGTGCTGAACCTGCGGCTTGGCTTCAACACCGGCGTCACCTTCGGGATGTTCGCCGATAGCGCCGCCGGCGCTGTCTGGCTGCTGGTGGGCATCAAGCTCGCCGTGGTCGCCTGGCTGCTGATGTGGCTGCGCCGCGCGGCCAACCGGACCGAGGCGACGGCGATCGGCCTCATCATCGGCGGGGCGATCGGCAACATCGCCGACCGCCTGCGCATCGGCGCGGTCACTGACTTCATCGACGCGCATTACGGCGGCTGGCACTGGCCGACCTTCAACATGGCCGATGTCGCCATCGTCTGCGGCGTCACGCTGCTGGTGCTCACCAGCTTCCGCGCGCCGGCGCCACAGGCGCAGCCCCTGTGACCACCATCCCTGAACCGGAGGAACTACCGATGTCCCACGCCACAACCCGCCGGGCGGCGCTCGCCGTCGCAATCTCCATTCCCGCGGCGGCCGCATTCGCCCAGGCGCCCGGGCCCCAGGCCTTCGAGCCGACGGCACCCGGCCCCGACACGCCGCGCCCCCTGCCGGGCGAGCGCATCATCGGCCGCGCCGACGCGCCGGTGGCGGTCATCGAGTACCACTCCCTGACCTGCGGCAATTGCGCGAACTTCCACACCACGATCTTTCCGCGCATCCGCACGACCTTCATCGAGCCGGGCCTGGTACGCTTCGTGATGCGCGACTTCCCGCTCGACCGCGTCGCGCTCGAAGCCGCGGCGATGGTCCACTGCGGCGGACCGGAGCGCTACGAGGCGCTGATCTCAACGCTCTACGCGAACAAGGAGGCCTGGGCGCACAGCCCGGATGCGCGCACCTGGCTGCGCCGCGCCGGCACGCTCGCCGGGATCCCGGCGGCGCGGATCGACGCCTGCATGACCGACCGCGGCTTCACCGACCCGATCATCCTGATGCGGCTCCAGGGCGAGCGCGAGTCGGGCGTCAACGCGACCCCGTCCTTCGTGATCAACGGGCAGTTGCATCGCGGCGTGCAGAGCTTCGAGCGCTTCTCCGCGCTGGTCCGCCCGCTGCTGCCGCCGGGCACGACGCCGCGTGGCTGAGGCTCCGGGGTTGCCTTCCGGCGCAGGTCAAGGCACGGACCGCGCCATGATCCATCGCCCCTCCCTGATCCTGGGTGTCGCGCTCGTTCTCGGCACCGGGTCCGCCGCGCTCGCAGCCCCCTGTCCAGCGACCATGCCGGTCGCAGGCGAATTCTCCTCCGGCTTCGGCTCGCGCCACGGCAGGCCGCATCCCGGCGTGGACATCCGCGCGCCGATCGGCACGCCCGTGGTGGCGCCGAGCGACGGCGTGGTGGTCTTCGCCGGCCGCTACTACGACTACGGCCTGATGATCGAGATCGAGCACGCCGATGGCTCGCGCGCTCGATACGCCCACCTGGCACGCTTCGCGCCCGACGTGGCGGCTGGGCGTCCGGTCGCGGCGGGCCAGGATTTGGGCGTGGTGGGGCGCACCGGCCGCACCACCGGGGCGAACCTGCATGTCGAGCTGCGCCGCGACGGGCGCGCGGAGAATCCCTGACCCTGGCTGACGCGGCAGTCCTGCATCCCGGGCATCGAGGTCGCCGAGGCGCCCGCCCGGCGATGAGGACGGTCGCGATCTACGCCGCGGCGGCGCTGGCGGAGATTGCCGGCTGCTTCGCCTTCTGGGCGTGGCTGCGGCTGGGCCATTCGGCCCTGTGGGCAGCCGCGGGCGTCGTTGCGTTGATCGCCTTCGCGTGGTTGCTGACCCTGGTCGAGGTGGAGCACTCCGGCCGCGCCTATGCGGTCTATGGCGGCGTCTACATCGCGGCGACACTTGTATGGCTGCGGGTGGTCGAGGGCTTCGCGCCCGATCGCTGGGACCTGATCGGCGGTGCCGTTGCCCTGGCTGGCGCGGCGATTATCCTGTGGGGGCCACGCGCAGCATGAGGCGGGCTTGGGCCGAGCTGCGCGCGCCGATCTCCGCGCTGCTGCTTCTGGCCATGGTAGCGCGGCTGCTGGCGCCGCTGCCGGCTCTCGCGGCGATGGACCGGGCCGCTTTCGACGCGATGCTGCGCGCGACCCTGTGCCTGCCGTCCGGCCTGCCCGCACCGGAGGCGCCCGAGCAGGCGCCGGACGCCACGGCCGCGACGCATTGCCCGCTGTGCCGCCTGCCCGATGCCGCGGATGCGCCGCCGCCGGCCCCACTCGTGCTGCCGATGCCGGCCTGGGCGGCGCTGGCCGCGCCCCGCGCCGCGGTCGCCGGCGCATCTCCCCTGCCGCCGGCGCGGGCGCCGCCGCCGGCCCGCGCACCGCCTGCCGCTCCGATCCTCGGCTGAAGCCCGCCCCGCCTGGCGCGGGGCTGTTCCATCCTTGTCGGAGTATCCTTCCATGCGTCGCACCCTTCTGCGCGCGGTCCTGATGACCGGCGCCGCCTTCGTCCCGCTGCCCTTCCTGGGCACCCCGGTCGCCGCGCACGATTTCCGTGCCGGGGACCTGGCCATCGACCATCCCTGGACGCGCGCCGTCGGTGCTGCGGCGCCCACCGCCGCCGCCTACATGGTCATCCGCAACACCGGCGCCGCGCCGGATCGCCTGGTCGCCGCCGAGACGCCGCGCGCCGCGCGCGTCGAGATGCACGAGATGTCCGTCACTGACGGCATCATGCGCATGCGCCCGATTGCCGGCGGCATCCCGCTGCCGCCGGGCGGGGAGGTCCGGCTCGCGCCCGGCGGTCTGCACCTGATGCTGATCGGGCCGCAGGGCGGCTTCCAGCAAGGCGCTCGCGTGCCGGTGACGCTGGTGTTCGAGCGCGCCGGGCGGATCACGGTCGAATTGGCCGTCGATGCGCCGGGTGCGCGCGGCACCGGGCCGCACCAGGGCCATTGAGGCGACAATGCTCCGCATCATCCGTTGGGTTGCCTGGGGCGCCGTTGGCGTCGTGGGCTTTCTGCTGCTGGCCACCACCGGCGGGTGGCTGGTCTCCGATGGTCCGCTGGCGCCGCCGCGCGTCGCGACCGGGCCACAGACATTGGCGATCGGCGGGCCCTTCAGCCTGACCGACCACCGCGGCCGCGCGGTGACGGAGCGCGACTTCCGCGGCCGGCCGACGGCGGTGTTCTTCGGCTTCACGTACTGCCCCGATGTCTGTCCGACCACCCTCACCGAGATGACGGGCTTCATCGAGGCCATGGGCGCCGAGGCGGACCGGGTTCACTGGCTGTTCGTGAGCGTCGACAGCGAGCGCGATACGCCGCAGGCGATGGCCGGCTACCTGGAAGCCTTCGACCGTCGGATCACCGGCCTGTCGGGCACCGAGGCCGAGATTGCGCGGGTCGCCCAGAGCTTCCGCGTCTACTACCGGCGCGTACCGGTGGACGGCGGCGGCTACACGATGGACCATTCCGCCAGCATCTTCCTGCTTGACGCGTCGGGGCGGTTCGCCGGGACGATCGACCATAAGGAAAGCGAGCGTGTAGCGTTGGAGAAGCTCCGCCTTCTGACGCGGCGCGACTAGAAGTGCGCGCTGATTGGCTGTGAGCGGCGATGCTCGGGCTGCCATGCGGGCGGGCTTTCTGAGGCTATCATCTGACGGTATGGATGACGGTATATGGCGGCGTTATGGGGCGAATTTCTGAATGAAAACTTGTGCCTAAGACTCTGATTGACCATCGAGTGGGAGTGACGGCGCGCCGCCACCGGTTGCGCGCCACCTGATGCTCGCCCATCGTGGTGCGCGGCCTCGGCCGCTACCGGCCGGGAGGGCACCCGATGGAATTGTGGGAACTGACCGCGACCGAGGCCGTCGCAAGGCTGCGCCGCGGGGAGGTCTCGCCGCTCGAGATGGTGGAATCCGCCGCCGCGCGCATCGCGGCCGTGGAGCCCAGGATCAACGCGCTGCCGATCCGTTTCCTCGACGCCGCGCGCGCGCAGTCGCGGGACTTCCCGCGCGAGGGCAGGGACCATCCCGGCTGGCTCGCCGGCCTGCCCGTCGCGATCAAGGACTACAACGATGTGGGCGGGCAGCTCACCACCTTCGGCTCGCCAATCTACGCGGACCATGTCGCGCCGGCGGATGACCGCACGGTCGCCACGCTGCGCGCCAACGGCGCGATCCCGGTTGCGAAGTCGAACGTGCCCGAATTCGCCGGCAGCCATACCTTCAACCCGGTCTGGGGCGTCACGCGCAATCCGTGGGACCTGGGGCGCACGGCGGGCGGGTCCTCCGGCGGGGCGGCGGCGGCGCTGGCGGCGCAGGAAGTGTGGCTGGCCAACGGCTCCTGCCTCGGCGGGTCGCTGCGCATCCCGGCCGCCTTCTGCGGCGTGGTCGGGCTGCGCCCGAGCGCGGGCGTGGTGCCGCGCGGGGATGGCCTGCCGGCCTTCGACAGCCTCTGGGTCGATGGGCCCATGGCGCGCAACGTGCCGGACCTCGCGCTGATGCTGGACGCGATGGCGATGCAGACGCCGCATGACCCGCTCTCCCGCCCCTTGCCGGCGGGCGGCTACCAGGCGGCCATGCGGGCGGGGCGCCCGCCGGCGCGGATCGGCTTCAGCGCCGATCTCGGCCTGCGCAAGGTGGACCCCGAGGTGGCCGCGATCTGCGAGGCGGCGACGCGGCGCTTCACGGCGATGGGCACGGCGGTGGAAGCGGCCGCGCCGGATTTCGCCGGCGCCATCGAGGCCTTCCAGGTGTTGCGCGCGCTGCTGTTCGCCGATGTGCGCGGTGGCCTGCTGCCGCGCGAGCGCCAGCGCATCAACCCCGACATCGTGTGGAACATCGAGAAGGGCTTCGCACTTACGGCGGAGGAGATCATCGCCGCGCGCCGCGCCCGCTCCGCGCTGTTTCATCGCGTCGCGCGCTTCTTCGACGAGTTCGACCTGCTCGCCTGCCCGACCGTTGCGGTGCCGCCCTTCCCGGTGGAGCAGCGCTTCCCGACCGAGATCGCGGGCGAGGCGCTCACCACCTATATCGACTGGATGTTCCTCACCTTCGTGGTGACGCTGACCGGCTGCCCGGCGATCTCGATCCCGTGCGGGTTGACGAAGGAAGGCCTGCCGGTCGGGTTGCAGCTGGTCGGGCGGCCGCATGGCGATGCCGCGCTGCTTGGCCAGGCGCGGCTGGGCGAGGAGGCGCTGGGCTTCCGCCCGACGATGCTGGCGACCTGACGCGGAGCCACGGGGCGGCCGCGAACAGGGCTGGCCGGGCCGGGAACACAATGCGAACATGAATCCATGACGACGACGCACCATCCCCGCTGCGCCTGGGCCGAGCGCAACCCGCTCGAGCGCCACTACCACGACACCGAATGGGGCGTGCCCGTACGCGACGGCCGCATGCTCTGGGAAACCCTGATGCTGGAGGGCTTCCAGGCCGGCCTGTCCTGGACCGTCATCCTCCGCAAGCGCGACGCCTTCCGCGCCGCCTTCGCCGGCTTCGACCCCGCCCGCGTCGCGCAATTCACCGAGGCCGACATCGCCCGCCTGCTGGCCGACCCCGGCATCGTCCGCTCCCGCGCCAAGATCGAGGCGACCATCGCCGGCGCGCGCATCTTCAACGCGATGCAGGCGGCGGGCGAGGATTTCGCGGCGTTCTGCTGGTCCTTCACCGGCGGCGTGCCGGTGCGGGGCGACGGCATCGCCAGCGTCTCCCCGCTGTCCGAACGCGTCTCGAAGGAATTGAAACGGCGCGGCTTCAAGTTCGTCGGTCCCACCATCGCGCATGCCTGGCTGCAGGCCGTCGGCATCATCGACGACCACGCGCCCGGATGCTTCCTGCGCAAGCCCGCCTGACCACGGAGGCCCCCTTGCCCGACGCCATCACCCTGCACGGCATCAAGGCCTGCGACACCATGAAGAAGGCGCGCGCCTGGCTCGACGGACGCGGCATCGCCTACGCCTTCCACGACTACAAGACCGCGGGCATCGACCGTCCCACCCTGGAATCCTGGGCGAGGCAGGTCGGCTGGGAGGCGCTGCTGAACCGTGCCGGCACCACTTTCCGCAAGCTGCCGGAGGCCGCGAAGCAGGGCCTGACCGAAGCCCGCGCCATCGCGCTGATGCTGGCGCAGCCTTCGATGATCAAGCGCCCGGTGCTGGTGCAGGACGGCGCCGTGCTGGTCGGCTTCGACCCGGCGCGCTACGCCGCGGCGCTGGCGCCAAGCGCCGCCGGTTGACGGCCGGCCCGGCCTGCCGCGAAGTGACGTGGCGCTGGCCGGCATGGCCGATCGCCGCGATGCGGGAGACGACGTGACGCCGACCTTGCCGGAAAGCGGCCTGCCCACCGGCACGCTCGTGCTGACGCCGGCCGGCGAGAGGCCGGTGGAGGCGCTGTCCACCGGCGATCTCGTCATCGCGGTGTCCGGCACGGCGGCGCCCTTCCAGCGCGTGGCCGACATCCGGCGCGTCGCGCTCGCCGGGCCGCTGGTGCGGATCCGCGCCGGCGCCCTCGCCGACGGTGCGCCGCGACAGGACCTGCTGGTGCCTGCCGGGCAGGGGCTGCTGCTCGATGGTGCACTGGTCGGGGCCGGCGCCCTGGTGGACGGCCTCGGCATCGTGGCGGAAGCGACGGAACCGGGGCGCGAGGCGATCCTCCTGCTGCTCGCCGGGCATGACGCCGTGCTGGCCGAGGGCGCCGCGGTCGAGACGGGGTTGCCGAGCCCGGACGCCGCGCCCTGCCTGCCGCGCGCGGCGCCCGGCGGCCCGCTGCTGGCGCTGCTCGGCTGGCGGGCCGAGGCGATGGGCTGGTCGTCCCGCGACGCCACGCCGGAACCCGCGCCCGCGGTCGGGACACTGCGCGAGCGCCTGTCCGCCTTCCCGCTGACGCCGGCCATGGCACCGGCCCTCCCGCTGCGGCCGCCGCGATGACGGGCGGGCAGCGCCGCCACGACGGGCACTCGGGCCCGGCGTCCCGGCATCGCATGCCGGCGGGCGCGGCAGATCCGTTCCATCGGCTTCATCCGCTCGGATATTCCTCTAGAAGCCCCGCATGAGCATCGTCGCACTTCTCATGGCCGCCGGCAGCGGCACGCGTTTCGGGGCGCCCGAGCCGAAGCAGTACCTGCCGCTGCTCGGCCGCCCCGTGATCCGCCATGCGGCGGAGGCCCTGCTGTCGGGCGGCCTCGTCGACGCCATCCAGCCGGTGGTGGCGGCCGGGGAGGAAGCGCGCGTCGCCGCCCTGCTGGCCGGCCTGCCCGCCCGACCGCCCGTCCCCGGCGGCGCGACGCGCGCCGGGAGCGTCCGCGCCGGCCTCGCCGCCCTGGCGGCGGACCCGCCCGCGGTGGTGCTGGTGCATGACGCGGCGCGCCCGGTCATCCCGCCGGGGACGATCGCCGCGCTTCTCGCGGCACTGGACGGGGCGCCCGGCGCCATCCCCGCCCAGCCCGTCGCCGACACCCTGAAGCGCGGCGCTGCAGGGCGGGTGCAGGAGACGGTGCCGCGGGACGGCCTGTTCCGCGCCCAGACCCCGCAGGCCTTCCGCTTCGAGACCCTGGCCGCGGCCCATCGCGGCGGCGATGGCGGCGCGACGGACGACGCCGCCCTGCTGGAGGCGGCGGGCCTGCCCGTGGCCCTGGTGCCGGGCGCCGAGAGCAACGTGAAGATCACCTGGCCCGAGGACCTCGCCCGCGTGGAAGCCCATCTCGCCGCCCGCCTGGTCCCGCGCATGGGCACGGGCTTCGACGTGCATCGCCTGGTCGCGGGCAGGCCGCTCATCCTGTGTGGCGTGACCGTGCCGCATCCGCTTGGCCTTTCGGGACATTCCGATGCCGATGTCGGCATCCACGCCCTCTGCGACGCGATCTACGGCGCGCTGGCGGAAGGCGACATCGGGCGCTGGTTCCCGCCCTCCGAGGCCGAGTGGAAGGACGCCGACAGCGCCCGCTTCCTGCGCCATGCGGCGACGCGGATCGCGGCGCGCGGCGGCGTGCTCGCCAATGCGGACGTGACGCTGATCTGCGAGCGCCCGAAGATCGCGCCGCATGCCGAGGCGATGCGCACGCGCCTCGCCGACCTGCTCGGCGTCGGCCTCGGCGCCGTCTCGGTCAAGGCGACGACGACCGAGCGGCTCGGCTTCCCGGGGCGCGGGGAGGGGATCGCGGCGCAGGCCGCCGCGGTTGTGCTGCTGCCGCCGGACGCCGCCTTCACTATGGCGTGACCCCGCGCCGTATCGGGCGAAAAGACAGGGCGTCCCGCGTTATGGTCCCGGCTCGTCAGGCCGGGATCATGTCTCGCATTTCAAGAATTCGCCCCGTCGCGCAACGCGGCTCGGCGGCCTCGCCAGGGCCCCTCGAGCCCGACGCCTATCATGACGCGGCGCTGGAAGCCTTCGCGCGGCAGGCCATCGCGACCGATCCGGAGGGGCCGGATCATCCCTTTCGCGTCGGGCGCATCGCCGGTCTGCTGGGTGGGGCGCTCGGCCTCCCGCGGCAGGATCGGGCGGTACTCGAGCGGGCCGCTGCATTGCACGATGTCGGCAAGGCCCTGCTTCCCCCAGGCGTGCTTGGCCGCGCGCGTACGCTCGGCCGGGGTGCGCGGCGGGTGATGGAAAGCCATACCACCCTCGGTGCCGGCATCCTGGCGAATGGCGCCGCGCCGTGGCTCAGGCTCGGCGCCGTCGTGGCGCTCGGCCACCATGAGCGCTGGGACGGCAGCGGCTATCCGGCCGGTCTGGCGGGGGAGGCGGTGCCGCTCGCGGCGCGCATCGTGGCCGTGGCGGATGTCTACGACGCGCTGCGCTCGGAGCGTGCCTACAAGGAGGCGCAGTTGCACGAGGAGGCGCTGGCGCGGCTTGCGGAAGGCGACGAACGCATGTCGCCCGGGCAGTTCGACCCGGCGGTCCTGCGCGCGCTGGCGCGCGTGGCGCCGCTGCTCGCGACCATGCCGCGCTGACGCCAGGCCGCAGGGCCTCAGGCCGCTTCGAGCCCGGCGATCATCTCCGCCAGCGCCGCGCCGGGCATCGGGCGACCGAACAGGTAGCCCTGCGCGGCGTCGCAGCCCTCCTTCAGCAGTTCCTGCAGCTGCGCCTCGGTCTCCACGCCCTCGGCCGTCACGGCGATGCCGAGGCTGCGGCCCAGACCCGTCACCGCCCGCACGATGGCGGCCGCATCGCCGCCCGAGGGCAGGTCGGTCACGAAGGAGCGGTCGATCTTGATGCGGTCGAAGGGAAAGACCCTGAGTTGCGTCAGGGAGGAATGGCCCGTGCCGAAATCGTCCATGGCGATGCCGACCCCGAGCCGGCGCAGCGCCAGCAACTGGCCCAGCGCGGAATCCCCGCTGGCCAGCAGCACGGTCTCGGTCACCTCGAGTTCGAGCGCGCCAGGATCGAGGCCGCTGGCGGCCAGGGCCTCCCCGACCGCCTCGGCCAGCCTGCCGTCCTCGAACTGCGAGGGGGCGATGTTGACCGCGACGCGCAGCCCGCCGCCCCAGCCGGCGGCGGCGCGGCAGGCCTCGCGCAGCACCCAGGCGCCGATCGGGCGCATCAGGCCGAGGCGCTCGGCGACCGGCAGGAAGCAGGCGGGGGTCAGCACGCCGCGCTGCGGGTGGCGCCAGCGGATCAGCGCCTCGAACCCCGTCAGGCGTCCTTCGGGCAGGGCGACCTGGGGCTGGTAGTGGAGTTCGAACTGGTCCTCGGCGACGGCCAGGCGGAGCGCGGCTTCGATCGCGCGGGTCTCGCGCCAGCGGACATCCATCTCGGGGCTGAAGCGGCGCCAGGACCCGCTGCCCTCCGCCGGGGTCTCGTGCCGGGCCATGGCGGCGCGGCGCAGCAGCAGCGCCGCATCAGCGCCGTCGGCGGGCGCTATCGCGGTGCCGACGCGCGGCGTCACGACGACGGTCTCGCCCGAGATGATGTAGGGCCGGCCGAGCAGGTCCACGAGCCGTCCGGCCAGCGCCGCGGCCTGGGCTGCGTCTGGGACGTTGCCCTGGAGGATGGCGAATTCCTCGCCCGCCAGCCGCGCCACGAGGTCGCCGTCGCGGACCGCGGCCTGGAGGCGCCGCGCGGCGGCGCGCAGCAGGTCCTCCCCGATCGCGTGGCCGAGCATGTTGTTGACGGCGCGGATGCCTTCGAGTTCGCAGAGCAGCACGGCACAGCCGCCGACGCGCCGGGACGGCCGGTCGAGGGCCGCGGCGAGGCGGGCCTCGAACATCGGGCGGTCGGCCAGGCCCGTCAGCGGGTCGGCGCCGCCGCCGCCGGGCAGGCTGCGGTCCGCCGCGACCTCGATCAGCCAGCCGACGGCGGAGGCGGGGTTGATGCGGAAGCAGAGCCCCGGTGCGCCGGTGAAGCGCAGGCCCGCCGTGCCGTCCTGAATGCCGAGGGCCGCGGCGTGGCAGGCGGCGGTCAGCGCCGCCACCGCCGCGCGGTCGAGGCGCGGGCTCGCCTCCAGCAATTCGGTCAGGGAACGCAGCCCGGGCGTCGCCCGTGAAAGGCCGAGCAGCGCCGCCGCACCACCGGACACGATGCCGACGCGAAGGCCGGCGTCGAAGCTCAGCACCGCCTCGGCCGCGGCCGCGGAGGCGCCGGCCCCTGGAGTGCCCTTCCGCGCGGCTTCCGCGGCGCCGGCTTCCGCCATCCCGTCCATCGCGCCCTGCCTGCCTTCCCTGACTAGCGCGGGCGGCGCATGGCCTGGTTCGTCCGGCGCGCCCGCAATCTCAACCTGCGCACGCGGAGATGAAAAAAGGATGGACAGTGCCGCACAGGGTGGTTCGCGTTCGGCGTCGCGCCTCGCTTCGCATTCTGCGAATCGATGAGGACAAAAAGAAGGGCCATCCGTGTGGATGGCCCCGAGGCAAGGTTGAGGAAGGCTAAGCTGCCAGGCCCGGGAGGATCCCGCTGTCTGACACAGCGCATGATGCAGGTTGCGTGCCACGGATCGCGTGAGCCTACCCGGCCTGCTTCAGGCCGCCAGGGCCGCCGCCGCCGTCGCCCCGGCGGGCAGCGATGGCGGCCAGGATCCGCGCGAGCCGCGGCCCGCCGGTGACCAGCTCGGCGCAAGCCGCGGCGCCGCGCGGGGCGGCGAAGTCCGGATGGAGCCGGGCCACCAGCCCGCCATTGGAGAACTGGTCCCGGTTGCCGCAGTCGAGCCAGGATTCCGCCGGCGCCCCCTCGGCCAGCAGCACGTCATGCTGGTCGAGCTCGACGTGGAAGTAGCGCACTTCGCGTGCCGCGACCTCGCGCACCGCCGCCGTGCCGTCGACCAGCATGGCGGCCGGGACCAGCGCGCCGTCGAGGTAGAGCGCGTGGTCCGGCGAGACCAGCAGGTCGCGGTGCGGCACGCCGGGGCCGAGGCTGCCGGCGCGGATCCGTATGGGCTGCACCGCGGCCGGCCGCGGGTGCCGCCGGCAATCGACGCGGCGATGGCCGATCCATTCCACCGGACGCAGCCACGGCCCCCGGAGGCCGAGGGTCACGGCCAGGTCCCCCACGCGCAGCATCTCGACCGGCACCTCCCCCCGCGCGGTCATGATCCGCGTGCCGGCGGCGAAGCAGGGAGTGGGCAGGATGTCGCCCGACGCGTTGTACTGGATCCACTCGACGTCGGAGGCGATGAAGTCGGTACCGTCGTCCTCGTCGTTGACGTTGAGGTCGGTGACGATCCAGCCACCGGCCGTGGGTGTCCAGGAATAGCCGCCGGGCGTGCCGCCCAGCACCACGGTGTCGCTGCCCTCGCCGCCGTAAATCTTGTCGTCGCCGTCCCGGCCGGAGAGGAAATCGTCGCCGGCGTCGCCGATCAGCGTGTCGTTGTCCGCGCCGCCGTAGAGCTCGTCGTCCCCGGCGCCGCCGTCGAGAAGGTCCTCCCCCTCGTCGCCGGACAGCAGGTCGGTGCCGCCGAAGCCCCGCATGGTGTCGTTGCCGAGGCCGGCGCTGATGATCGGGCTCTCGCCGCCGGTCTGGATGTCGTCGCCTTCGGTTCCGACGAAGCTGTCATCCCCCGGGGTCGGCGCATTGCCGGGACGGGGATTGCCATCGGGATCGAACCACCCGGTGCCGGACATCGCGCGCCTCCGCAAGTTGAGCGGCGCCGGCGCGGATCGGCCGGCAGCCCTCAACTAAAGCGCGATATTCGACTCGCACAATTTAAAGAAATCGGTTTGACGCTGGATTCACGCGGCGCTCGCGCAGCCCCGTCAGCGCGCGCGCTCCAGGATGCTGACGTAGTTCGCGACGGCGGCGCCGCCCATGTTGAACACGCCGCCGAGATCGGCCTTCGGCAATTGCATCGTCCCCGCCGTACCGGTGAGCTGCATCGCCGCCAGCACGTGCATCGAGACGCCGGTCGCGCCGATCGGGTGCCCCTTGGACTTGAGCCCGCCCGAGCGGTTGACGGGCAGGCGTCCGTCCGCCGCCGTCCAGCCTTCCAACGCGGCGCGCGCGCCCTGGCCTTCGGGTGCCAGGCCCATCGCCTCGTATTCGATGAGCTCCGCCACGGTGAAGCAGTCATGCGTCTCGGCGAAGGACAGGTCGGCGACGGTGACGCCGGCCGCCTCGTAGGCGCGCGCCCAGGCCTCCCGCGCGCCCTCGAAGCGGGTGATGTCGCGCGCGGCGATGGGCAGGAAGTCGTTCACCTGCACCGCCGCGCGGAAGCGGACCGCCTTGGCCATGGCGGCGGCGGTCTCGGCGTCCGCGAGCACCAGCGCGGCCGCGCCGTCGCTGACCAGGGAACAGTCGGTGCGCTTCAGCGGGCGCGCGACATAGGGGTTCTTCTCGCTCTCCGTGCGGCAGAAGGCGAAGCCGAGGTCCTTGCGCATCTGCGCCCAGGGATTGTCCACGCCGTTGCGGTGGTTCTTGGCCGCGATGGCGGCCAGCGCATCGGACTGATCGCCGTGCTTCTGGAAATAGGCTTCCGCGATGCGACCGAAGACGCCGGCGAAGCCGCCCTCGATGTCCTGTTCCGTCCGCCGGTAGGACGCGGTCAGCAGGATGTCGCCGACCTTGGGCCCGGGCGTCGCGGTCATCTTCTCGGCGCCGACCACGAGCGCCAGGCGGCCGCGCCCGGCGGTCAGGAAGTCCCGTGCCGCGTGGATCGCGGCCGAGCCGGTGGCACAGGCATTCTCGTAGCGCGTGATCGGGCGGAAGCGGAGTTCCGGCAGCGATTGCAGCACGAGGGAGGAGGGGAAGCCCTGCGGCGTGAAGCCTTCCCCGAAGACGCCGACGAAGCCGGCGTCAATCTCCTCGGGCGCGACGCCGGCATCCTCGATGGCGGCGCGGGCGACGCGAGCCATGAGCGTCTCGAGGTCCGGGCAGTCCTCGAGCTTGCCGAAGGGGCTGTGCGCCCAGCCGATGATGCAGGGGTCGGTGGTCATGGCGGGTCCTCCTTCAGCGCATCATAGGGCGAAGCGGGCGCCGGCGCGCCCCTGCGCTGCGGGCGGACCGGGCGCGTCGTGCGGGGACGGAGGTGCCACCCGCTGAACAAGAATGCGGCAGTCACCCCGGGTTTCCATTGCGAAGCGGCCGCCGACGCCCTATCCAGCCCAAATCATGAGCATTCCATCCGCTCCCCGGCTGGCGCCGATCGATCTTGGCGGCCCGGTCATCGCGATGCCCGTCATCCTGGCGCCCATGTCGGGCGTCACCGACCTGCCGTTCCGGCGCCTGTCCCGCGCGCTCGGCGCGCCGATGGTGGTCAGCGAGATGATCGCGTCCCAGGCCATGGTCCGGACCAACAGTGCGACCCTGAAGATGGCCGAGGTGGACGGCTTCGGCGGCCCGGCCTCGGTGCAGCTGGCCGGGTGCGACCCGGCCACGATGGCCGAGGCGGCGCGTCTTGTGGTCGATCGCGGCGCCGCGGTCGTGGACATCAATTTCGGCTGCCCGGTCAAGAAGGTGGCGGTCGGGCAGAGCGCCGGCTCGGCGCTGATGCGCGACGAGATCGCGGCCGCGCGCATCCTGGAGGCGACCGTCCGCGCCGTCTCGGTGCCCGTGACGCTGAAGATGCGCATGGGCTGGGACCACGGCAGCCTGAACGCCCCGCGCCTGGCGCGCATCGCCGAGGAATGCGGCATCCGCATGGTCACGGTGCACGGCCGCACGCGCCAGATGTTCTACACCGGCCGCGCCGACTGGGACTTCATCCGCGGGGTGAAGGAGGCGGTCCGCATCCCCGTGATCGCGAACGGCGACATCGTGACCGTCGAGGATGCCGAGGAGGCGCTGCGGCGATCCGGCGCCGATGGCGTGATGATCGGCCGCGGCTGCTACGGGCGCCCCTGGTTCCCGGCCGTGGTGGCGGCGCGGCTGGCGGGCGACGCCACGGCCGCCGAGCCGTCCCTGGCGGAGCAGAAGCGCATCCTGCTGGGCCATTACGAGGACATGCTGCTGCACCATGGGCGGGGGACGGGCGTGCGGCTCGCCCGCAAGCATGTCGCCTGGTATTCCAAGGGGCTGCCGGGCTCGGCCGAGTTCCGGGTCGAGGTCAACCGCTGCGAGACGCCCGAGGCCGTGACCGACCTCGTCCACGCCTTCTACGACCCGCTGATCGAGCGCGGCGTCGAGGCGGTGCGCGAAGCGTTCCGGGAGGCGGGGGACGACCGCATCGCGGCGTGAGCCGCGTGGTGGCGAAGCACGGCGTGAGCCGCGTGGTGGCGAAGCACGGCGTGAGCCGCGTGGTGGCGAAGCACGGCGTGAGCCGCGTGGTGGCGAAGCACGGCGTGAGCCGCGTGGTGGCGAAGCACGGCGTGAGCCGCGTGGTGGCGAAGCACGGCGTGAGCCGCGTGGTGGCGAAGCACGGCGTGAGCCGCGTGGTGGCGAAGCACGGCGTGAGCCGCGTGGTGGCGAAGCACGGCGTGAGCCGCGTGGTGGCGATGCGCGGCGTGAGCCGCGTGAACCGGAGGCGCGGCGCGAGCCGCGTGCCGGCGTGAGTCGCGGCATTCCCGGCCGGGCGGCGCTGCGCGCGATCCTGCTGCGGCCGGACGGGCCTGACGCCGCGGCGATCCTCGGCGCCATCGCCGTGCCCATCGTCGTGCTGGACGCGGAGAACCGCTTCGTCAGCGCCAACGCCGCGGCCGAGCAGTTTTTCGGCGCCTCGGCGGCCTCGCTCGCGCAGGTGCGCCTCGATGACCTGCTGCCGCCGGACAGCCGGATCTTCGCCGTCATCGCGCAGGTCCGCCAGGAAAACAGCAACGTCTCGGACCACGACCTGATGCTGGAAAGTCCGCGCCTGGCGCGCCGCGGCGTCAGCGTCCACGCCGCGCCGCTGCCCGAGATGCCGGGCGCGGTCGTTCTGACGCTGCAGGACGGCTCGACGGCGCAGATGCTGGACCGGCAACTCAATTTCCGCGGCGCGGCGCGCGGCGCCTCGGCAATGGCGGCGATGCTCGCGCACGAGGTCAAGAACCCGCTCTCGGGCATCCGCGGCGCCGCGCAGCTGCTGGAGCAGAATGCGGAGGAAGGCGACCGCGAGCTCTGCGTCCTGATCCAGGACGAGGCCGACCGCATCCGCGGCCTGGTCGATCGCTTCGACATGTTTTCGGAACGGCCGGTCGACCTCGCCCCCGTGAACATCCACCAGGTGCTGGACCACGTGAAGCGGATCGCGGCCACCGGCTTCGCCTCCCACCTGCGGCTGGTGGAGGACTACGACCCCTCCCTGCCGCCGGTCTGGGGCAACCGGGACCTGCTTGTGCAGATTCTGCTCAACCTGGTGAAGAATGCGGCAGAGGCTGTCGATCCCGTTGGCGGCGAGATCGTCCTGGCCACCGCCTATCATCACGGCGTGCGCATCGCAGTGCCAGGTTCGGCCGAACGTGTGCACCTGCCGCTGCAGATCAGCGTGCGGGACAACGGCACCGGCATCGCCGAGGAAGTGCGCGGCACGCTTTTTGAACCCTTCGTCAGCACCAAGCGGGGGGGACAGGGGCTCGGCCTCGCGCTCGTCGCGAAGCTGGTGGCCGACCAGGGCGGGCTGATCGAATGCGACAGCCGCCCGGGACGCACCGTCTTCCGGCTCTCCATGGCAACGCCCCCGCCGGGAAGCACTGGGACCGAGTGAATGACCGCCGAAGCGCGCACCATCCTGATCGCCGATGACGACCGGGCCATCCGCACCGTGCTCAGCCAGGCGCTGGGGCGGAGCGGCTACCAGGTCCGGGCGACCTCCTCCGCCGCAACGCTCTGGCGCTGGGTCGAGGACGGGGAGGGCGACCTCGTCATCACCGACGTCGTGATGCCGGACGAGAACGGGCTCGACCTGGTCCCCCGCATCCGGCGCGTGCGCCCGGAATTGCGCGTGGTCGTCATGAGCGCGCAGTCGACCTTCGCGACAGCCGTGAAGGCGACCCAGCGCGGCGCCTTCGAATACCTGCCCAAGCCCTTCGACCTGAAGGAATTGCTGTCGGTGGTGGAGCGCGCGCTGGCGGCGCCGCCCTCCGCCCAGGCGGCGGACGAGCCGGAGGGCGAGAAGCTGCCGCTGGTCGGGCGCAGCCAGGCGATGCAGGAGATCTACCGCACCGTCGCCCGCCTCACGACGACCGACCTGACCGTGATGATCACGGGGGAAAGCGGCACGGGCAAGGAACTGGTCGCGCGCGCCCTGCACGACTACGGCAAGCGCCGGGCGGGGCCCTTCGTCGCGATCAACATGGCCGCGATCCCGCGCGAGCTGATCGAGGCCGAACTGTTCGGCCACGAGCGCGGCGCCTTCACGGGCGCGCTCAACCGCGGCATCGGCCGCTTCGAGCAGGCCGCCGGCGGGACGCTGTTCCTGGATGAGATCGGCGACATGCCGCCCGAGGCCCAGACCCGCCTGCTCCGTGTGCTGCAGGAAGGCGAGTTCACGACCGTCGGCGGCCGCCAGCCGATCAAGGCGAATGTCCGGATCGTCGCGGCGACGCACCGCGACCTGCGGCAGCTGATCCGCCAGGGCATGTTCCGGGAAGACCTGTTCTACCGCCTGAACGTC
Organism: Roseomonas sp. HF4; assembly: GCF_005222755.1. Taxonomy (GTDB): domain Bacteria; phylum Pseudomonadota; class Alphaproteobacteria; order Acetobacterales; family Acetobacteraceae; genus Neoroseomonas. Next base: position 36,333 of record NZ_STGD01000015.1, on the reverse strand, counting down.
GTGCCCATCCGCCTGCCGCCGCTGCGCGAGCGGATGGAGGACATCCCGCTGCTGGCCCGCCACTTCCTCGACCGCGCGCGCGCCGCGGGGCTGCCGGGCAAGCAGCTCAGCGCCGAGGCGCTCGATGCGCTCAAGGGCCATGGGTGGCCGGGCAATGCGCGCGAGCTCGAGAACCTGACGCGCCGCCTGGCCGCGCTCTATCCGCAGGAGGTGATCGGCGCCGATGCCGTCGCCGCCGAGTTGGCGGAGGCGGTGCAGCCCGCCGGCCCGGACGGGCAGGCGCAGCCCGCGACGCTCGAGCAGGCGGTCGAGCGGCACCTGCAGTCCTTCATGTCGGCGCACAAGGACGGCATGCCGGTGCGCGACCTCTATGACCGCGTCCTGGCGGAGGTGGAACGCCCGCTGCTGCGACTCGCCCTCGGTGCTACAAGGGGCAACCAGATCAAGGCCGCCGCCATGCTCGGGCTGAACAGGAACACGCTGCGCAAGAAGATCCGGGAGCTCGAGCTTCCCGTGGTGCGCGGCCTGACCTGAGCCATGCGCGGCCCCTGACATGTCGGGCCTGTTCCGCCGCCGCCGGGCCGCGCGGCGCGGGCCGGCGCCTGAAGCGCCGCCGCAGCAGGGCGCGCCCGTGCGGCGGTCCCTCCTCCGCCGCGTGGGCGATGCGCTGCAGGGTGCGCCGGCCACGATCGGCCTCGCGCTCATTGCCTTCGTGCTCGGGCTTGCGACCTTCGCGGCGCTGTCGGGCGGCACGCCACTCGGGCCGACCAGCCCGGGGCAGGTGGTCGGCATCATCCTCGCCAACCTGGCCGTCCTGCTGCTGCTGGCGGCCTCGCTGGTCGCGCGGCTCGTGCGGATGTGGGCGGAGCGCCGGCGGGGGTCGGCCGGGTCGCGGCTGCATGTGCGGCTCGTGCTGCTGTTCGGCGTGGTCGCGGTCGGGCCGGCCATCCTGGTCGCGGGCTTCGCGGCGCTCTTCTTCAACCTCGGCATCCAGGCCTGGTTCAGCGACCGCGTGCGGGACACGCTTGAAGCCTCCCTGGTCGCGTCGCGCGCCTATCTCGAGGAACACCGAAACACGATCCGCGCCGACATCCTGGCGATGGCGAACGACCTCAACCGCGCCGGGCCCGTGCTGCTGCCGGACAACGGCATCGCCTTCGCGCGGCTGCTGGCGACCCACACCGCGATCCGCGGCCTGACCGACGCGCTGGTGGTGGAGCCGACCCTCGGCCAAGTGGTGGCCTCGGCCGGGTTGACCACGGGGGCCGTGGTGAACGTGCCGCCGACCTGGGCGCTGGAGGCGGCGCGGGCGGGCGAGGTCGCGGTGCTGCCCGGCGAGGGCGGGGAGGGGCGCGTGCGCGCGCTGGTGCAGCTGAACATCCCGCCGGGGCTGCTGCTGATGATCAGCCGCCCGGTTGACCCCGGGGTGCTGGAGCACATCCGCCGCACGGAACTGGCCTTCCAGGAATACGACCGGCTGGAGCGCAACCGCGGCGACCTGCAGATCACCTTCGTGCTGGTCTTCGCCATCGCGACGCTGCTCGTGCTGCTGGGCGCCGTGCTGCTCGGCCTGCTCATCGCCAACCGGATCGCGCGGCCGATCTCGCGCCTCATCACCGCGGCGGAACGGGTGCGGGCGGGCGATCTATCGACGCGCGTGCAGGAAGGGGCGGCGGATGACGAGGTCGCCTCCCTCGGCCGCGCCTTCAACCGGATGACCAGCCAGCTTTCCGCGCAGCGTGGGGAGCTGATGGAGGCCTACCGGCAGATCGACGAGCGGCGGCGCTTCACCGAGACGGTGCTCTCGGGCGTCACCGCCGGCGTCATCGGCCTCGATGCCGAGGGGCGGGTGAACCTGCCGAACCGCTCGGCCTCGGCGCTGCTGGGCGTCGATCTGGATGCCGCGATCGGGCTGCCGCTGGCCGGCGTCGCGCCGGAATTCGCGCCCCTGCTTGCCGCCGTGCGCGCGAGCCCGGATCGGCCGCAGACCGACGAGATCCGCACCGGCCCGCCCTCCGCGCGGCGGACCCTGATTGCGCGCCTCGGCGCCGAGGCGCAGGGCGGGCGCGTCGATGGCTACGTCCTGACCTTCGACGACATCACGGAACTGCTGTCCGCCCAGCGCAAGGCGGCCTGGGCGGATGTGGCGCGGCGCATCGCGCACGAGATCAAGAACCCACTGACGCCGATCCAGCTCTCGGCCGAACGCCTGAAGCGCCGCTACCTCAAGCAGATCACGGACGACCCCGAGACCTTCCGGCAATGCACCGACACCATCGTGCGCCAGGTGGGCGATATCGGGCGGATGGTCGACGAGTTCTCGGCCTTCGCGCGGATGCCGCAGCCGGTCATCCGCCCCGAGGACATCAACCAGTTGCTGCGCGAGGCGCTGGTGCTGCAGCGCGACGCCCATCCGCGCATCGTCTACGAGACCGCCTACGCCGACCCGCCGCCCGTCCTGCCCTGCGACCGCCGGCTGATCGGCCAGGCGCTGACGAACCTGCTTCAGAACGCGGCGGACGCCGTCGCCATGCGCGCCGAGGAAGGCGCCGGGCGCATCGAGGCGCGGGTCGAGAGGGGGCCGGACCGGGTCCTGATCGTCGTGACCGATGACGGAGTCGGGCTGCCGAAGGACGAGGATCGCGACCGCCTGACCGAGCCCTATGTCACTCACAAGGCGAAGGGAACCGGGCTCGGACTTGCCATCGTCAAGAAGATCATGGAGGACCATGGCGGCGGGCTGGTGCTCGAGGACCGGGAAGACGGCCCGGGCGCCCGCGTGGCGCTGATCCTGCCGGTCCGCCCGGCAGGCGAGGCAGGCGGGGAGTCGACGCCGGCGGCGGAGGGAGCGAAGGTCGCGCATGGCGCATGAGATCCTGATCGTGGACGACGAGCCCGACATCCGGGCCCTCATCGAGGGCATCCTGTCGGATGAGGGCTACGAGACGCGCCAGGCGCACAACGCGGATTCCGCCATCGCCGCCTTCCGGCAGCGCCGGCCCTCGCTCGTGATCCTCGACATCTGGCTGCAGAATTCGCGCCTCGACGGGCTCGGCATCCTGGAGGCCCTGCATGTCGAGGAGCCGCAGGTGCCGGTGGTCATGATCTCCGGCCACGGCACCATCGAGACCGCTGTGCAGGCGATCCAGCAGGGCGCCTACGACTTCATCGAGAAGCCCTTCAAGTCCGACCGCCTGCTGCTCATCGTCTCCCGCGCGCTGGAAGCGGCGCGCCTCAGGCGGGAAAACAGCGAGCTGCGCCTGCGCGCCGGGCCCGAGACCGAGCTGGTCGGCGGCTCGGGGCCGCTCGGCGCGCTGCGCGGCGCGATCGAGAAGGTGGCGCCGACCGGATCGCGCGTGCTGATCACCGGGCCGGCCGGCGCCGGCAAGGAAGTAGCGGCGCGCATGATCCATGCGCGGTCACGCCGCACCGACGGTCCCTTCCTGGTGCTGAACTGCGCGACGCTGAACCCCAGCCGCTTCGAGGAGGAGTTGTTCGGCGTCGAGGCCGGGCCCGACCCATCCGCCCAGCCGCGCCGGGCCGGCGTGCTTGAACGCGCCCATGGCGGCACGCTGCTGCTGGACGAGGTGGCGGACATGCCGCTCGAGACCCAGGGCAAGATCGTACGCGCCCTGCAGGAACAGGGCTTCGAGCGCGTCGGTGGCGGCACGCGGGTCAAGGTGGATGTGCGCGTGCTCTCCACCACCAACCGCGACCTCACGGCCGAGATCCAGGCCGGGCGCTTCCGGGAAGACCTGTTCTACCGCCTGGCCGTGGTGCCGCTGCGCGTGCCTGCGCTGCGCGAGCGCCGGGACGACGTGCCCGTGCTGGCGCGCCACTTCATGGGGCGGTCCGCCGAGACCACCGGCATGGCGCCGCGCGAGCTCAGCGAGGACGCGCTGGCCGCCATGCAGGCCTATGATTGGCCCGGCAACGTGCGCGAGTTGCGCAACCTGATCGACTGGCTGCTGATCATGGCGCCGGGCGAGGCGCGTGAGTCGATCCGCCCCGACATGCTGCCGCCGCAGGTGGGCGCGGCGGCGCCGGCGGTGCTGAAGCTCGATCGCAGCAGCGAGATCATGACCCTGCCGTTGCGCGACGCACGGGAATTGTTCGAGCGCCAGTACCTCGAGGCGCAGCTGCTGCGCTTCGGCGGCAACATCAGCCGGACGGCGAATTTCGTCGGCATGGAGCGCAGCGCCCTGCACCGCAAGCTGAAGTTCCTCGGCGTGCATGCCGAGGACCGCGCCACCACGGCCGGCACGGTCGGCAACGCCTGAAGGACGGACGCATGTCCCGCATCGCCTACGTGAACGGCCGCTACCTGCCGCAGCCCGAAGCCAGCGTGAACATCGAGGATCGCGGCTACCAGTTCGGCGACGGCATCTACGAGGTCGTCCACCTGTTCGACGGCCGCTACATCGACGAGGACCTGCACCTCGACCGCCTGGAACGCTCGCTGCGCGAGATCCGCCTGCCCATGCCGATGTCGCGCGCGGCGCTCCGCCTGGTGCTGCGGGAGGTGGCGCGACGCAACCGCGTGACCGAGGGCCTGCTCTACATGCAGGTGACCCGCGGCGTGGCCCGGCGCGACCACGCCTTCCCGACCGAGCCGGTGCCGCCGGCGCTGGTGGTGACCATCAAGCGCATCCCGCCCTACCCGACCGATGTGGACAAATGGGGCTCCGCCGCGATCACGACGCCGGACCTCCGCTGGGCGCGCTGCGACATCAAGACCGTGAACCTGCTGCCCAACTGCCTGGCGCGCCAGGCGGCGCGCGAGCAGGGGGCGATCGAGGCGGTGCTGTTCGACCCCGACACCGGCATGGTCACCGAAGGCGCCGCGACATCCTTCTGGATCGTCGATGAACATGGCGTCATCCGCGTTCGCCACCTCGACCATGCCATCCTGCCCGGCTGCACCCGCGCGGCGTTGCTCGATGAATTGAAGCAGGCGGGCATCCCGTTCGAGTTGCGGGAATTCTCGATGGAGGAGATGCGCCGCGCGCGGGAGGCCTTCATCACCTCCGCGACCTCCTTCGTGAAGCCGATCGTGAAGATCGACGGGCAGCCGGTCGGCGATGGCAAGGTCGGGCCCGTGGTGCGGCAATTGTTCGAGATCTTCGCCCGCCACGTGAAGGGCGGGCTGAAGAACGCCGCGTGACCGCGGACACCGCCAGCGTCGTCCGCGCCTTCTACGCCGAACTTTGGGAGAAGGCGGATTTCTCCAGACTGCCCGCGCTGCTGACCGAGGATGTCGCCTTCCAGGGCACCTTCGGCCAGACCATGCGCGGCCTCGAGGCCTTCGGCGCCTATGTGCGCAGCGTGAGGGAGGCCTTCAGCACCTATCGCTGCGACCTGCGGGACCTGGTCGTGGAGGGCGCCCGCGCGGCCGCGCGCGTCGGCTTCTCCGGCACGCACGACGTGGGACCCTTTCTCGGCGCGGAGCCCTCGGGGCGCGACCTCGCCTGGGAGGGCGTGGGCTTCTTCGAGGTGCATGAGGGCCGCATCCGCCACCTCTGGGTGATGGGGGACATGCTCGGCCTCATGGCGCAGCTGAAGAAATGACCCGGCCGGATGCCATCCTCTGGGACTGGGACAACACGCTTGTGGATGGCTGGGCCGCCATCGAGGCCGGGCTGAACGCGGCCTTCCGTGCTTTCGGCATGGCGGAATGGACCCGCATCCAGGTGCTGGCCAATGTGCGGAAATCGCTCCGCGAGAGCTTTCCGCCGTTGTTCGGCGCGGAGTGGGAGAGGGCGCGGGACATCTTCTATGCCGAGGTGCGCGCCACGCATCTCTCGGTTCTTGTGCCGATGCCGGGTGCGGCGGCGGCGCTGGCGGCGGCCGGGCGGACAGCGCCGCAGGCGGTCGTCTCGAACAAGCAGGGGCCGCTGCTGCGGGCCGAGGCCGCGCATCTCGGCTGGACCGCGCATTTCGGCACGCTGGTCGGCGCCGGGGATGCGGCGCGCGACAAGCCCGACGCGGCACCGCTGCTGATGGCGCTGGCCGCGATCGGCGTGCCGCCCTCGGGCCGGGTCTGGTACGTGGGCGATACGGCGCTCGACATGCAGGCCGCGCGCGCGGCCGGCTGCCGCGCCGTGCTGCTCGGCGACGCGTCGCATGATGGCGGCATGGCGGCAGTCGCGCCCGACATCGCCTTCGCGGATGGCCATGCGCTGGAAGCGCATCTCCTGCCACTTGCCATCCGCTGATGTCAGGACAACACTGAGCACGCCGGCGGCCGGAAATGGTTTTCGCCGGTCCGCCCCTGGTCGGTGACCAGCAAAAACAGAGGACCGGTCCCATGGCCGCCGAGAAGTCCCAGAACGTGCAGGACGTGTTCCTGAACCACGTTCGCAAATCGAAGACCCCCGTGACGATCTTCCTGGTGAACGGCGTGAAGCTGCAGGGGATCATCACCTGGTTCGACAATTTCTCCGTGCTGCTCCGGCGTGATGGCCATACGCAGCTCGTGTACAAGCACGCCATCAGTACGGTCATGCCCGGCGCACCGATAATGCTGTTCGATGCGACCGCCCAGGCGGGCGCGCAGCCCGCCGCGCCGGCCTCGGAAACGCGCATGACCCTGGCGCGGAGCGAGGTGCCCACTGGCGGTGGCGACTGACGCGCCCGGCGGCCGCCCGACGCGCGCCGCCGTCATCCTCCCCTTCGAGCGTCCCTCCCGCGTCGCCATCGGCGACGGCGGCGGGCATCGCGCGGCCGAGGCGCGGCTGGCGGAGGCGGTCGGCCTGACGGCCTCGATCGGCGTGGCCGTCGTCCATGAGGCGGTGCATCCGCTGCGCGAACGCCGTCCGGCGACGCTGCTCGGCGAAGGTCATGTCGAGATGATCGGCCGCGCGCTGAAGGAACAGGAAGCGGAGCTCGTCGTCGTGGACGCGGCGCTGACGCCCGTGCAGCAGCGCAACCTCGAACGCGCCTGGGCCTGCAAGGTCATCGACCGTACCGGCCTGATCCTCGAAATCTTCGGCGAGCGTGCCCGCACCAAGGAAGGCGCGCTGCAGGTCGAGCTGGCGCACCTCGAATACCAGCGCACACGCCTCGTTCGTTCCTGGACGCACCTTGAGCGGCAGCGCGGCGGGTTCGGCTTCCTGGGCGGGCCGGGCGAGAGCCAGATCGAGATCGACCGTCGCCTGATCGGCGACCGCATCGTGAAGCTGAAGCGCGAGCTGGAGCAGGTACGCCGCACCCGCGGCCTGCATCGCAAGGCGCGCGAGCGAGTGCCCTATCCGGTGGTCGCGCTGGTCGGCTACACCAATGCAGGCAAGTCCACCCTGTTCAACGCGCTGACCGGTGCCGGCGTCTACGCGCAGGACCAGCTTTTCGCGACGCTCGACCCGACCATGCGGGCGATCCGCCTGCCGTCGGGCCGCACGGCCATCCTGTCGGATACGGTCGGCTTCATCTCCGACCTGCCGACGCAGCTGGTGGAAGCCTTCCGCGCGACGCTCGAGGAAGTGGCCGCGGCCGACATCATCCTTCATGTGCGCGACATCGCGCATCCCGACAGCGCGGCGCAGCGCGCCGACGTCCTCGGCGTGATGGAGGAGATGGCCGAAGGCCCGCATGCCTCGCTCGAGGAAGGCTGGCAGGACCGCGTGGTCGAGGTGCTGAACAAGGCCGACCTGCTCGGCGGCATCGAGGCGGTGCAGCGGCGCGCACCCGGCGCCGTGCCCGTCTCGGCCCTGACCGGGGAGGGGCTCGAGGAACTGCGCGCCGCCATCGACGCGCGCCTCTCGGCCGGGATGGAGACGATCGAGGTCAGCCTCCCCACGACCGACGGCGCCGGCCTCGCCTGGCTCTACGAGCACGGCGAGGTGCTGGCGCGCAACGATGGGGACGAGGCGATCCGGCTGACCGTGCGAATCTCGCCGGCCGATCGCGCGCGCTTCGAGGATCGCGCATGATCACCGCACGACACGCGACCGAGGTCGCGACCCTGCTGCGCGAGGCCGCGCGCGCCGAGATCCTGCCCCGCTTCCGCAGGCTGGCGCAGGGGGAGGTGCGGTCGAAGTCGGGGCCGCTGGACCTCGTGACCGATGCGGACGAGGCGGCCGAGCGCGTGATCGAGGCGGGCCTGCTGCGCATGTTCCCGGGCGCCGTGATCGTGGGCGAGGAGGCGGCGGCGGCCGACGAGGGCGTGCTCGACCGTCTGGTTGGGGCCGACCTCGCCTTCGTGGTTGATCCGGTGGACGGGACGGCCAACTTCGCCTCCGGCACGCCCCTGTTCGGCTGCATGGCGGCGGCCGTGGTGCGCGGCGAGGTGGTGGGCGCCTGGATCCACGACCCGCTCGGCGACGACACGGCGATCGCGCTGCGGGGTGAGGGTGCCTGGATCGCGGACGGGGAGGGGCGGCACATGGCGGACCTGCGCGTCGCGGCGCCCGTGCCGGTCGAGCGCATGATCGTCGCGGTGTCCTGGACCTACCTCAAGGAGCCGATGCGCAGCCAGGTCGCGGGACGGCTCGCGCGCTTCGCCGGCGTCGTGGGCTTCCGGTGCGCGGCGCACGAATACAGGCTTTCCGCCAGCGGGCATTGCCATGCGCAGTTCTACAACCGGCTGATGCCCTGGGATCATCTGCCCGGATGGCTGATCCACCGCGAGGCCGGCGGCTATGCCGCGCGCTTCGACGGCAGTGCCTATGGCCCGCTGCACCGTGACGGCGGACTGATCGTGACGCCCGACCGTCACTCCTGGGACGCCGTGCGGCACGCCCTGCTCGACCCGTGAACGGCGACGACGAGGACGGCGACGACGCGCCGCCCGGCCTCCCGCCCGGGACGCCCTTCTACATGACGCCGGAAGGTGCGGCGCGACTGCGCGAGGAGATCCGCGCGCTCTGGGAGGATGAACGGCCGAAGGTGGTCGAGGTGGTGTCCTGGGCAGCCGCGCTCGGCGACCGGTCAGAGAATGCCGACTACCAGTACGGCAAGCGCCGGCTTCGGCAGATCGACGGCCGCGTGCGCTTCCTCCGCAAGCGGCTGGAGCGTGTGCAGGTGGTGGACCCGGCGGCGCAATCGCGGCGCGACAAGGTGTTCTTCGGCGCGACTGTCACCTATGCGCGACTGTCCGACGACGCCGAGGCGACCATCCGGATCGTGGGCGTGGACGAGGCGGATGCGGACCGCGGCGACGTCTCCTGGGTCGCGCCCGTGGCGCGCGCGCTGCTCGGCGCGCAGGTGGGGGATGTGCGCCGCGTGCGCACGCCTGCGGGCACGGATGAGGTCGAGGTCGTGTCGATTTCCTATCCCGCCGGGTGAAGTGCGGACACGTTTTCGGCAGATGCCCGCCACGCCGCGCCACGGACCGCCCTGAAAAACGTCCTTGGCCCTATCTTGCCGGCGGTCGGCGTGGTGACCAGCCCCCTCCTCCACGACACGACGCTGCAGCGGCCCTTTTGGAACCGTTGGAACGCCGAGACGCGCGAGCATGCCGTCGACGAGATGCCCGCGCGCCAGCGGCGGGAGGTGCTGGAGTGGCTGGCGACGCGCGGTCGCCGTGACCTCGACATCATCGACGTCGGCTGCGGCGCGGGCTGACTCGAGAGCGACGTGCTGCCCTTCGGTCGCGTCACGGCGGCGGACCTGTCGGACCAGGTGCTCGCCCGCGCCGCGCGCCGCGTACCCCGCGCACGCTTCGTCGCGGGCGACTTCATGACGCTCGAGTTCGGCGAGGCCGCCTACGATGTGGCGGGCAGCCTCGAGGTGCTGGCGCATGTGGCCAACCAGCAGGCGTTCCTCGGGCGCATCGCGCGCCTGCTGCGGCCGGGCGGGCACCTGTTGCTGGCGACGCAGAACCGACCCATCCTCGAACTCAACCGCATCCCGCTCCCGGCGCCGGGGCAGTTGCGGAAATGGATGGACCGGCGTGAGCTCCGCCAGCTACTCGCGCGGATTTCGACGTTCTTGGCATGCGGACCCTAACGTCGCGCGCGGCAGGGCGTGCTGCGGCTACTGAACTCTCGCAAGCTGGACCGGTTGGCCCGCGCGGTGGTGGGCGACCGGTTCGAGCGGCTCAAGGAAGACCTGGGCCTGGGCTGGACCATCCTGGCGCTGGCGCGCCGGAAGGGCCCCGGCAGCGGCGCCTGACGCGCGCCGCCCCGCCTGGAGCAGCGCCGTGCCTGGGGGGGCACGGTCTCGCCGGTCGGACGTAAGTTCCTCCAGAACCGATGTTTTCCGAAGCAAGAAATCCGATCAGATGTTTCCCTTGTTGCTCAAGGGCGTGACGGCGCGCGCTGATCCGAAAGACAAGCCTCATCGTCGCGCCGACTGCCGATGGCATGGCAAGCGGGGATCATGGCCAGGAGCGACCTGTCAGCACCTGCCGACCATCAAGACGGCGGGGCAATGCCAGCTTCACCGAAGCCTTTGGCATCAGGCCGAGCGGTGGCTCGCCTCGACGCCGACCGTGCGCCGCGTCTCCGCCTTTCGTGCCATTTGCCTGCCGCGCAGGGCCGACTGGACTGGCGCATCCAGCCAGCGGTGGAAGCTGGCCCCCACCGCAAGCGCGGCGACCGCACAGGCGAGCGCCGTAGCTTGTCCGACAGGCATGCCGAGCGATGCGATGAAGCGGACGGACAGCGTCAGCACCGCAAAATGCGTGAGGTATACCGAATAGGAGATGGAACCGAGTGCCGCCAGCGGACGCGGCGCTTTCCAGCCACCGCGGCGCTCCAGCGTCGTGACGGTCAGCAGGACGGTGCCGGCGGCCAGGTCGAGCAACAGGATCGGCAGGCCGTGGGTGTCCCGCTCGCCGATCCCTTCCCAGACCATGTCGCCCAGGAAGAGCCCTGCGGCAGCGACGAAGGCGAAGGACATTGCCCGAAGGCCGCAACGCTGTTCGATCCGCCGGCCGAGCATCGCGAAGGCGATCCCGATGCCGAGGCCCAGGCACCTCGGGCTGAGGTAGTTGGGAACCTCCGACGGCCCGACATGCTGGCCAGCCAACAGCAGCGCCAGCACCAGGCCTTGCCATGCGAAGATGGCGGCGAAGCCGATGCGCCGGTCGAACAGCGCGAGGGCCACCAGCAGGTAGAAGAAAGCCTCGTAGACCAGGAACCAACTGACATTCAGGAGAGGCTGGTGGTCCTGCGGCAGCAGCAGGAAGCTCGCCAACAGGCGCAACGGCTCAAGCTTCGTCGCCTTTTCCATACCGCCGTATCCGGCCACATAGAGCGCGAGCGCGGCGAGGCTGACGGTCCAGAAGGCCGGCAGCAGGCGCTGTGCCCGCTGGCGGAGGAACGCGGTCGCGCTTGTCCTTCGTTCGCGGTCCATCAGGTATACCCGGGCCATGACGTAGCCGCTGAGCACAAAGAGGAAGTCCACGCCGCGCGCGCCGCCATGGCCCAGGCCGCCGAAGGGCGGGTCGGCGCCCAGCGCGACGAGCACGTCGTCGAGATGGTAGAACAGCACCAGGAGGCTGGCGGCGCCGCGCAGCGCGTCGAGCGTGGTCAGTCTTCCAGGGGATGCCGCGGCTGGCCCGTTCTCCTTCGCCGACACCGTCGCACCGCCTCCCGACCTCGGCTGAAACATCAGTATGGTCGAAAGGTTCAGGCGGGTCCCTGAGGGCTGGCGAAAACTTGTCGGCACACACACGGGAGGACTTCAGGGCGCACGCACTGGCGGAGCGGCCTGACCTAGGCCGATACGCGCCAAGGCATTGATGCGGGAGAAACGTGCACGCATGGCGCGATCCAACGGCAGCAGCTTTCCGAAGCGTGCGTGGCCCGCCGGGCGTTCCGGAGAGCCTCCTGACGCAATAACCTGCCAGCCGGAACCACCCGGCCGGATGGCTTGCCCGGCAAACATACGCTTCGGAGCAAGCCAATGCCTGGGTGCCAGACCCTCGCCGAGGTTACGCCTGGCCGGACGCCGCCCTAGATCGCAAAACGCGCGCGGAGGAAGACGACATTCTCGTCGAAATCCGGAATGCCGCCCGAGCGCGAGAGGCGGTTCGTATACTGATAGTCTAGCGTGACGGCGATATTGCGGTTGACGAGCCATGTGGCCGAGGCGCGCAGGACGCCGTCCAGCGCGCTTTCCGAAGGCTGCTGGTAATCCTGCCTATTGAGCCCGGCCGAAGCGGACAGAATGATGTTGCGATAGAGTTCGTGGTCCGCGCGCAGCACCGCGTAGTCGCTCACGTAGCTCGCGCTGTTCGTGCGGATGGATTCGCGGATCGCCCGGCCGGCCGCGAAGCTGATCGTGGTCAGCGGCGTCACGTTCCAGGTAACGGCGATGTCGACGGCCGGCGTCTCGATCGGCTTGAACTGCGCGCCGCTGTAGTCGCGCCGGGCATAGCCGACGGCGATGCGTGCGGCCCAGACGCCGTCGAAGTCATAGCGGAAACCCACGAGGCCAGCCCAGGTCTCGCTGTCGCGGTCGCGCAGCAGGAGGTCCTGGTAGGTCACGGTCTGGTGTCGCACCCCGATCGTCAGCGTCCGGCCGGGCATGAACTCGTAGCCGCTGTCGAGGCGCAGCGTCAGGGTATCGTAGTCGAACACGGAGAAGGCCCCGACGCCGCCGGCACCCGCTTCGTCCTGGTAGCGGTACCGGGAATAGGTCGCCGAGGCGCCCAGCGGGATGCGGTTCAGCATGGTCGCGATGCCGGCGTCGATCTCGTCGACATCGTATGGAACCGGCTCGACGAGGCCCGCCTGCTGCGCGTCGACATTCTGCGGGTCGAGGTGTTCGCGCCGACGGACGTATGACGCGCGGACCGCGGTGACGCTGTCGATGTCGTAGCGCCCGAAGACGGAGGCGTCCCAGTCGGTCCAGTCGAGGTTGCGCTCGCTGAAATAGCGGCGGTCGGTCAGCCCCGCCGAGACGCCGACCGCATGGGTCGTCCAGTCGCTCGCGAGACGGGCGCGGAGCGCGGTCTCGCCGAAGCCGTCGCCACGCCGGGTCCTGTTCGACCCGAACAGGTTGTCGTCGTAGCCGATTCCCGCCGCCGCCGAGGCATCGAGCCGGAAGCTGCCCATGCGGACCCCGGCCGGGTCGACCTCGGGGCGCGGCCTTTCCATGACGGGCTGCCCGCGCGCGGGGACGGTGCGCAGATCCTCCTGCGCCGCCGCCGGCGCTGCCGGCGCGAGAAACGCCGCGACCAGGCATGCCATGAATGCCGGGGCGTGGGGCGACCTGACCGCATGCCGCATCTGACTGCTACCCCTTGATGTGCATCGCCCCTTGCGGGGGAGCGGTGTTGCCCGAAGCATTCAACGCGGCGTCCAGGTCGGGCACAGCCACGTCGTCCGTCAAGTTTTCCTGCGAAGCCGGATGCAGGAGAAGGCTCGCCCGCGTGCCGACGCCGGGCGTGCTCTCGATTTGCAGCATGCCGCCCGAGCGTTCTGCGAATTCGCGCGCCAGCGCTAGGCCGAGGCCGGTCCCCCGGCCGCGCGGCTTGGTCGTGAAGAAGGGCTCCAGGGCGTTGGCAAGCGTCTCAGCATCCATGCCGATTCCGGTGTCGACGATATCGATGCGGATCCATTCGCCGCCCTGCGATGCCTCGTCGGGCTTGGCCGAGCCGGGGCTTCCGATCAGCGCGGCGGAAATGGTCAGCATGCCCGAGCCCGCCGCCGCCATCGCGTCGCGCGAATTGGTGGCGAGGTTCACGAGCATCGCCTCGAGGTCGCCGGGGTCGGCGAGGGCGGGCGGCAGGGCCGCCGGCACGTCGAGGCGCACCGTGAACGTCTCCCCCAGCAGTTCCTGCATGACGTCCGCGAGCTCGGCAAGGAGCGAGGGGACATCGACCGGGCGCGGCCTGCGGCTGCTGCCGCGCGCGAGGGCCAGGAGGTCGCGTGCCCCATTCGCGCCGCGCCGCGCGGCGCCGCGTGCCCGATCGAGCAGCCGGGTCATCTCGGCCGGGTCGCCGGCGGCGCCGGGGATGGCCCTGAGGTAGGTCTCGACCACCTGCATCACATTGCCCATGTCGTGCGCGACGCCGGCCGTGAGGCGACCCAGGGTCTCGAGGTCCTGGCGCTCGGCCAGGGCGCGGAGCGCCGCATCGTGGTCCCGCCGGGCACGGGCGAGAGCCGCGCCGAGGTCCCGCCGATCCTCGCGGCGCCGCGCGAGGTCGGTCACCAGGATGCCGAGCATGGCGCCAAGGATCGCGGCCAGGATGACCGGCGGCGGGAAGACCTGGCGCGGCGCGACGGGCGCGACCGACACGGCGGCAACGGCCGCCAGATCCGTGCCCGCGACCGGTGTCCAGGCGACCCGGGCCGTCGTTCCGGCATCGTCGGGCGGCATCGCAAGGGCGCCGGGCGCCGCAAGTGCCGTCCGGGGGAGCCCCGACAGATACCGTTCCGCCGCGCGGAGCGGTCCGGCGGCGGCCGGCCGCAACGCCGGGGCCATTCCGACCCGGAACAAGGCGACCTCCGCCGCGCCGTCCGATGCAGACAGGCGGCCGAGCGGAAGCGTCACGGTCACGGCCCCGCCGGCGGGGGGCGCAGCGGCGTGCTCGACGACGATGCCGAGGACGCCCGGCGAAGGCTCAGTGAGATCGACCCTGGGGGAGGAGCGCGGGACCAGGGGATCCTGCGGCGTATCCGCATCCGGCCGGAGCAGGATGGTGACGCCGGCGCCGCCTTCGATCTCCCGACGGGCGGCGGTCGCGCCGTCCTGCGATGCGAGCGCCAGTCGGGCGATCGCCTGCGCTTGCCCGACCGCGGCGGCGACGTGGGCCGCCGTTGCGGCTGCGACCTGCTGCGCCTGGCGCCCCGCCGCGCTGCCCGCCAACTCCTGGCGTTCCGCCGGCATCAGCGTCATCGCCAGTCCGCCCGCCGCGATGCAGCCCGCGACGGCGGACAGCCCGATGAAGGGCCAGCGCGAGGCGCGCCGCCCCGACGCGGCGCGGGAAGTCGGCTGTTTCACCTAGCGCCCGACGCGGCCGGCGCGTTCCACCCGGCCCGTGCCGTCATGGCGGAGGCAGTCCGGCCTGGGAACACCTGCCGTGACATGATCCTCGGCCCCCTCGACACCGCGCATTTACGTATACCGCGCGCCTCGCTCGCTGCAGGCATGCTTTTTTCGATACAGTTTGCCAGATAGAAGCACGGATTTGCGGATGAAAGCATGCCCGGCTTGTGATCCAGATCAAATGAAAAATGCTCTTGTGGTCGTCGAGTATGTTAAAGAATATTGCCGGGGGCGGTCCAATATAATCTGCTCGTTGAGGTTGATGTCATGAATACAGACCAGATCGTGCATCTGCTCGATGATGACGCCGATATCCGCGAGTCCGTGGGCATCCTACTCACGCAAAACGGGTATTCGGTCCATAAGCATGCCTCGGCAGACGCCTTTCTGACCACATTCCTCCCCCACCGCCCGGGCTCCAGGCCGATGGTCGTCATCACGGATGTCGAGATGCCGGGGCGCAGCGGTCTCGCCCTGCTGCACGACTTGCGGCCGGGGCAGGAAGGACCTGGCCAGGCGCTGCGCATCATCCTGCTGAGCGGGCACGCCTGCGTGCCGCTCGCGGTCCAGGCGATGCGCAGCGGGGCAGCCCATGTGATCGAAAAGCCGGCGGACCCCGACCTCCTGCTGAAGGCAGTCAAGGACGCCTTCGCAGACCTCGAGCAGGGCGATCCCAAGGATCCGGCCGCCGCCGAGCGCCTCAGGTCCCTCACGCCGCGGGAACGCGAGGTGCTCGCGAGCTTCGTGACCCGCGGGTCGAACAAGGGCGTGGCGAACGCGCTGCGCATGAGCCCGCGGACGGTCGAGGTCCATCGTTCCCGCATCGTCCGCAAGTCGGGCGCGAGTTCGGTGCCGGAACTCGTGCGCATCGCGATCGCGGCGGGGATCGTGGAGGAAACCTCGTCGTCGACACACGCCTGACGCGAGTCGCAGCGTGAATATAACGTGAGGGTACCGTCAGGGTTCTCCCGTATGGCGGTGCAGCATTTCTCTTCATACCGTCTGTCCAACGCCGGGCCTTCCAGCCCCCCCCCGGATGGAGGACGCCATGTTGATCAGGCAGCACGACCCCGAGCTCCTGCGTGAGCTGCGGTCCTCCCCGCCCTTGTCCTCGGGCGTCGCGAAGCGGTTGCGCCGGGGCGAGGTCCTGCGCACCCAGGATCGCGGCACGGAACAGGCCCTGCAGGTCGAGCAGGGCTGCCTGCGTGTCTGTCATCCCCATTCGGACGGCAGGCGCCAGATCACCGAATTCCTCTTTGCCGGTGACCGGATCGGTCTGGCAGAGGTGCGCTCGCACAACGGCAGCATCGAAGCGGTGACGCCCGCCGCCATCACCCTCCAGCCGACCGATCCGCGGGACGAGGAACAGGCGACGGACTTCTACAACGCCCGGCTCGGCGTGCTGCAGGCGAAGCTTTTCATGCTCGGCCACAAGAACGCACGCGAGAAGCTCGCCGCCTTCATCATCGAGATGTCGGACCGGATCGCCGCCGGTGGCAACGAGGTGGTGCTGCCGATGTCGCGCTACGACATTGCCGACTATCTCTGCCTCTCGCCCGAGACCGTGTGCCGCAACTTCACCCAGATGGTCGCGGACGGGCTCGTGGCTCTGCCCGAGAGCCATGCGGTGCAGATCCTGCACCGCGCCTCGCTGGAATTCATCGGCCGCTGAGCCCGCCGGGCGCGGGATAGGCAAGCATCGTCGCCACGCGCGCGATCGCGTCACGCTCCCGTCGGGCATCCATGCGCGCCCGGATCGCGGCGGCGGCGAGGATCCCGATTTGCACGAAGAAGATCGGGGTCGTTATCACCGGCGCCGAGAGCAGTCCGGCAAGGCATTGCCCGGCAAGCGCGGCGCCGAAGGCGTCCATCGCGATCGCCGACGGGTGCGGCGGCAGCGCGCGGGCCATGCGGACCGCGCGCCGCAGACAGAGCCCGAACCACACGACCGCGACCAAGCCCACCAGCCCGGCGCCCGCCAGAAGACCGGGCACCACGCTCGAGGCCCGCGTGCTGCCCCAGCCGATCCCGAGCCCGCCGCTCGCCATGAACGCGTCCCAGGCGGCGGCGTTCATCGCGCTCCGTTCGGCGAAGGAGTCGGACTCTCCTTTGCTGAGCGTCGTCGCCACGACATCGCCGATCTGCACCAGGAGTTCGGGGCGCAGCACCAGCAGCGCCGTGGCCCCAAGGGTCGCGGCCACAAGCGGCATGGCGAGGGTCCGCAACAGCTTCTTCAGCGCCACTTTTCGGCCGCGCAGCGCCGCCATCACCAGCATGCCGGGCAAGCCGATAGCGACCGCGGCGATCCCGGTCGTCGAGGTGGAGAGGAAGATCGCGACCAGCACCAGCACGAGCAGGATGTCGGCGCGCATCACTGTTCGGCCACGAAGGCAGAGGCCCGTGCAGGCGAAGGCCACGCCGACCAGATAGAAGCTGAGCGCGGATGGCTCGGCGAAGGTCGATTGCAGGCGCGGCATCGCGCCGAGGCTCTGCTCGACGATCGTCCAACCGGGGTTGGAGTAGAACAACTCGCGCGGGAAGGGCAGGCGGAGCGTGCGCGCGACGAACTCCCACCCGGCGATCCCGACGACCAGCCAGCCCCCCAGCAGGTAGGCGCGCACCAGCGATGCCCATGCCGTCCCGGGCCGCCCGAAGGCGAGCGCCGCGGCGCAGCTCAGCGCAACATTGGCCGCAAGGTAGACGACTTGGTTCAGGTTGCCTTGGCCGGGCGCCAGCGGAACCGGCTGAAGCCACAGCGGGTCGAGCTTCTGCGGCCAGACGATGATGTGCCCGGCAAAGACCTCGGGCATCAGGACCGCGGTCAGCGCGGCGTAGGCGAACATCACGAGCAACGGCGCCATGATGCCCAGCACCGGCGCTTCGGCGGGGCTGCGCCGGCCGGCCAGGTAGTGTATCGCGACCAGCCCGACCAGCATCCCCGCCGGCACCAGGCCGGGTTGCACGCCGAGCGAGCCGAGGATGACCGCCGCCGCTGCTTCGAATACCCCGGCCACGAGGATCAATTGCGCGAGCCGCGTGGCGTTCCCCATCGCGAGGACGCAAAACGCGAGGACGACGATGCCGATCGGCGTCGGTGTCACACGCGCCCGTCCGTCGGATGCCCGTAATAGCCACGATGATGCCGGAAAAGGTGGGCAAGGCCGTGGTCGGCCTGGCGGGCGAAGTGCCGGAGCTTCACCTGCGTCATCACGGCGCCGAGCACTTGGGCCCCGCTGCCCTGCAGCAGGCGCAGCGCGTCGCGCGCAGCCGCGCGCGGCGTGTGTTCCCACCGGACCGCGAGCACCGTTGCATCCGTCGCCCGCGCGACCAGCAGCGCATCGGCCGCCGGCAGCACCGGCGGGGTGTCGAGCACGACCAGGTCGAAATTCTCCGACGCCCATTCCAGGAATTTGCCGAGGCGTGGCGAGCCCAGCAGTTCCTGGGCATCCCCCGCGAGGCGCCCGCTCGGCAGCAGGTGGAGGCCCTTCTCGATCTCGCGCAGCACTTCGCGCCCGTCGCCCACGAGGTTCCCGGCCAGGATCTCGGCCAGGCCGGCGCCGCGATCGGCCTCCCCTGTCCCGGTCATGATCGGGTTGCGCATGTCGGCGCCGACGAGCAGGACGCGCGAGCCGCTGCGCGCCGCGCTCCGCGCGAGGCCGAGGGCGAGGGCGGACTTTCCTTCGCGCGGCAGGGCGGAGGTGACCGTGACGGTGCGGATGCGCCGCTCGCGCCCGAGCACCTGGATGATGCCCCTGAGGCGCGCGACGGATGCGGCGTACTGCGCGGCGGCGACGCCGCTGCCGCCCAGCATCGCCCGTTGGCCGACCTTGGGCAGCAGCCCGATCGAGGCGACGCCGAGCGCCCCCTCGAGCGCATCGGGCGTCGAGAACCCGTCGCGCAGCCGTTCGATGAGGAAGGCGAGGACGATGCCGGCGACCAGCGACCCCCCGAAGGCGAGCGCCAGGAGGCGTCCGCGCCGCGGCCCGCTCGGCGCCTCGGCGGGGATCGCCTCGGAGACCAGCTCGGCATCCGCCTCCTGGATGCCGGATGCGTTCGCGAGCTGCGTGGCCCGGTTGAGGAAGCTCTCGTAGATCGCGCGGTTGGCTTGGGCTTCCGCCTGCAGGCTCTGCAGGCGCACCTCCGCGATGTTGTCCCGCGCGACGGTCGCCCGGAGCGCGGCCATGCGGTCGCGCAGGGATTGTTCCTGCGCACGGGCCGCCGCGACCTCGCTGCGCAGCCCGGCCATCGCGTTGGCCATCTCCTCGCGCAGGCGCCGCTGCAGTCCCACGAGCTCCGCGCGCGCGGCCATCATGTCGGGCGCGCGGGCGCCGAGCCGGGCCGAGAGCTGCGCCTCCCGCGCCGCGACCACCGCCTCCTGGTCGCGCAGCGTCCGGATGATCGGCGAATTCATCACCTCGGGCAGCGCGTCCGCGCGGCCGCCCGCACGAAGCGCCGCCTGCGCCTCGTCGAGCTGGCCCTCCTTGCGCAGGCGGTCCGCCTCGGCGGCCACGAGCTGGCGCGCGATGTCGTCGAGCTGCTGCCGGTTGACGGTCAGGACGGGGGTGGCGCCGGAACGCATGCCGATCATCTCGGTCAGCCCGTGCTCGATCCGATACGCCTCGATGGCCCGCTCGGACTGGCGCATGCGCTCCGCCAGCTCGCCGAGGCGATCGTTGAACCAGGCATGGGCGCGCTCCATTGCGGCGCCCTTCTGCCGCCGCCGGAATTCCAGCAAATCATTTGCGAGCGCGTTGACGATCCTGGCGCTCAGCTCGGGCGATTGGGTCTCGATCCAGACGATCAGGACATTGGAGCGCGGCTCGTTCTGGACGCCGATGCGCGACGCCAGAATCGCCGCCGCCATCTCACGCGCATCGCCGGTGGCCGGGATTCGCACGGCATCGGGGAACAGGCCGAAGGTATCGTGCAGCATCGCCATGACGCGGGCGGAGAGGCCCGGGCCGCCCTTGAACTCGGGCTCCTCGGCAAGGCCGAGTTGGTCGACGACGCGGCGCGAGATGGCGGGGGAGCGCAGGATGTCGATCTGCGTGCGCATGACGTTCGCACTGCTGGAGTCGGCCGAGATCGCCTGCAGGTCGCTTACCTGCGTGCTGCGCGGCTCGATGAGCACCGAGGCCTCGGCGCGATAGACGGGCGGCGAGCGGTCGAGCCAGGCGAAGGCGGCGGCAAGGCCGGCCACGAGCACCAGCAGCACCAGCCATGCCCGCCGGATCAGCACGGCGAGCAGCCGCCGCACCGGGACGCCGAGCGGCTCGTCCTCCCGGAAGGCGTCGGCGTCCTGACGGGACGGGGCGAGCGTGAGGGCGGGCAGGGTCATTGGCGTGATTCCCGGCGGTAGGTCGTGCCGGGCCCGGATGCAACGGTCCCGATCATGCCCCGCCCTCCACGCCCGCTATTCGATGGGCCGAGCGCCAGGACGCGCTCGGGCGTCAGGCGTCCGCGCACGAGGTCGACAAGCCCCAGCATGTTGCCGCGCAGCCGACCCCGCCGATCGATCCATGGCTCGGGTCGCACCGCGCGCAGCAGGTTCGCCGCCAGGTTGCGCCCGACCTGCAGCGCAGCGCGACGCAGCCCGTAGGCCGGGACACCGCGGGCGATGTAGAAGGGATTGATGACTTGGGAGTAGCCGAGCTGCAGCCCTGCGGTCCGGCCGCCCTTGACCCCGAGATGCACGCCGCGCGCGCCCGCGACGCGCAGGATCTCGCCATGCGCAGCAAGCCGGCAGGACAGTTCGGCATCCTCCTGCCAGGCATAGAGCGGCATCCGCTCGTCGAAGCGGAGGCCGGTCCGGCGGAGGGTCTCGAGTCGGATCGCCATGTTGCACCCGTAGCCATTGGGCACGGGCGTCGTGGCGAGCGGGTCCGCGCAGGGCGAGGCGGCTTCGAGGACCGCGCGCGCTTCGGCGAAGCCCAGCCCCTTGCCGGTCGCCCCGTCCGCCAGGACGGTCCCCGTCGCGACCACGAGTCCCGGCCGCAGCGTGAAAAGGCGCGCCATCACCGCAACGTAGTCCTTGCGGAGCAGGAAGTCGTCGTCGAGGAACAACAGCAGGTCGCAGTCCCGCACATGGTCGATGATACGGTTGCGCTGCCGCGGCAGGCCGGGCTCGGCGCTCACGTACTCGACCCCGGATGCGCGGGTCGGCGCTGCGGGCACGTCCTCGGCGCGCGCATGGCAGACCACGATGCGGTCGGGCCGCCGCGTCTGCCGCGCGAGGTCCGCGACGGTCTGCGCGAGGACCGCCGCACGGCCGAAGGTGGGAATGCCGATGGCGATCCTCATCCGTGTTCTCCCTGGACGGGTTCCCAGGCAGGCGGCGCGCCGCGCAGGGCCGTCGGTGCTGTCTGGTTCGGGCCGGCCATTCGTGCGGCGACGGTGGCGCGGATCTCATCGCGACGACGGCGTGGCTGCAGCAGCGCCGTCGGGACCTGCCGGGCGAGCGCCGATGCCGCGGCGTGCGCAGCCACGGAGAGCCGCGACCAACGCTCGGGGTCCTGCGCGAGTCCGCGCAGAGCCGCGGCCGCGACGTCGAGGTCCGGTTCCGCCCAGACGCTGTCGCGGTAGATGCCCGCATCGTCCACGACCGGCACGAGCCGCGCAGGCACCAGCACCGCATTCGTGCCGTCCATGAAGTCGAGATTGCCCGACCATGCGGTGGCGATGACCGGGACCCCGTGGCCCATCGCCTCGATCATCGGCAGGCCGAAGCCTTCGGCACGGTGGAGAGAGAGGAGAACGTCGGCGGATGCGTGGAGGCGCGCCAGCGCATCTGCATCGAGGAAGTCTCGAAGGATGGTGACATTGGCGCAGCCGGCCGCAGCACGCGCCAGTTCGCAGCCATCCTCGGCGCCGCCGTTCAGCTTGACCACGAGGCGTGCGCCCGGGCTGTCGCCGAAGGCCGCGCGGAACGCAGCGATCGCACCCATGGGGTTCTTGCGCGCGAAGCTCGACCGACTGTCGCCAAAGCAGAGCACGGTGAAGGGACACGCGCCATCCCGCGTGCGCCGCCGCGCAACCGGCACGACATGGGGAACGACCTCCATGGGAAGGTCCGTCAGCCGGCGAAGGCTCCGCTGCGAAAAGCGGCTCGGTGTCCAGACTTCATGCAGCAGGCTGTCGAAGCCGTGCCAGTCTCTCGGCGGGTCGGGCAGCTCCCAGGCCCAGTAGCCGATGCGCCACGCACGCGCCGCCGCAGGCATCATGGCGGTGAGGAGCTGGGCTGTCTGCGGGCCGCCGCAATGCACGACATAGGCCGATGCCGGCGTGTGGCGCGAGCGGAACAGCGGGTTGCGCAGAACCGCGCCGGCATCGATCAGCTCGGCATCGACGCCCATGCGCCGCAGCATCGCGTGCTGCAGGCGGGCGCCGTTGGCGATGCCGTTGTTGCGCCCGAGCGCGGCGACGATGGCGACGCGGCCGAAGCTGCGCTCCGCCTCTGCGCTGCCGACGGACAGCCGAACGTACTGCGCGCAGGCCCGCGAGTAGACCTGCGCGAGCGCCGGCTTGAACTGCGCCTTCCAGGGGGTCATGGCCGACCCCGGTACGGGCGTGCGCGCATCGACGGCGTCTGTTCCGAGATCATGCGCATTGATGGCGGCCGGGGGCGGCGCGCTTCAAACGGCACCGCGGAAAAGTCTTCCCTCGAAGCGCGCGGGGGGACGCTAAACCCTTGGTCGACGGTCGTCGCGACGCGCGCAGTGCTGACTGTGCGAGCAGGATCAATGCGTGGCGCTTTGCTCCGTGGTGGCCCTATGCTCGGATGGAGCGGTCGCAGGCGCGCAGGATGCGCCGACCGCAGAAGGGGAGAGAAATTATCGTGAGCCTATCCTTCGCCCGCAGGAGCTTCCTGCCCGTCGCCCTTGTCGTTGCCGGCTGCGCCGGACCGGGCGCGGACCTCCCGCCGCTGCCCGGCGCGCCGAGCGGGCCCTACAGGCTCGCGGCGGAGGACCAGCTCCGCATCACGGTCTTCGAGGATACCCGCCTGTCGGGCGAGTTCCGCGTGGCGGATTCCGGCACGGTCGCGATCCCTCTGCTCGGCCCCGTGCGCGTGCTCGGCCTTACGGTCGCCGAGGCCGAGGCCCTGATCCGGCGCGAGTTCCAGCGCCGCCAGTTGCTTCAGGACCCGGGCGTCGCCGTCCAGGTCGTCGCCTACCGCCCGCTCTTTGTCCTCGGCATGGTCGAGCGCGGCGGGCAGTTCCCCTTCCAGCCGGGGATGACGGTGCTTTCGGCCGTCGCGCTTGCCGGCGGCTTCAACTACCGCGCCATCCAGGACCGTGTCTCGGTCACGCGCCTCGACGCGGATGGGCGCAGCCGTGAGTACCGCGCCGGTCGCGCGGATCTGCTGCAGCCCGGCGACGTCGTCACCGTGTTCGAGCGGCGCTTCTGACACTTTCGCAGCGTCAGCACGACAACCGACGGATGCGCGGTCGCCGGAAGCGTCGCGCGGATGCAGCCAAGAGTTTTTGCTCCCTGTCTTTGAACGGCAAGCACGCCGCATCGCACCTTCCACGTCATGGATGGCATGCGAACGACCGGCGGCGCGGCACAACTCGAACGGACGGTGTCGGCACCGCAGGGCACGGTCCGGATACCGCGCGCCGACGCGGCGTGGTCGGGGCGCCCCAAGCGCGCCATGGACCTTGTCCTCGCCGTGGCGCTTATGGTTCCATTGGTTCCGATACTCGCCGCCATTGCCCTGTTGCTGCGCATCACGAGCGGGCCGCAGGTGCTGGTGCGTCACCCGCGCATCGGGCGCAACGGCCAGGTGTTTCCCTGCCTCAAGTTCCGCACGATGGTCCTCAATTCAGACCGGGTGCTCGCGACGCATCTCGAGCGGAATGAGGCCGCGCGGCGCGAATGGCAGCAGCGCCGCAAGCTGACGGACGACCCGCGCGTGACGCCGGTCGGGCGGCTGCTGCGGCGCAGTTCGCTTGACGAACTCCCGCAGATCCTGAACGTGCTCCGCGGCGAGATGAGCCTGGTCGGCCCGCGCCCCGTCGTGCAGGCCGAGCTCGACGAGCACTACCGCGGCGAGGCTGCGCACCTCTATTGCAGCGTCAGGCCCGGCGTGACCGGCCTCTGGCAGGTGAGCGGGCGCAGCGGGCTCGCCTACCACGATCGCGTACGCCTCGATGTCGAGTACGTCCGCAACGCATCTCTGGCTCTCGACCTTCGTATCCTTTGCAGGACCCCCTTGGTCGTGCTGCGCGCACGCGGCGCCTGCTAAAGCAGCCCGTTCAGTCGGGAACCAGCAAGCCCTCGCGTTCCAGGACCGCGGCGGTCGCGGCGATCGTCGCGAAGGGGAGGGCGGCGCGCTCGGCGATGTCGAGCAGGCTCCGCGACCCGTCCGCCTGGTTCAGCAGCCAGAGCATCGCGAGGTTGCGGCGGGCGGCGTCGGGATCGCCCCCGAGCGCGGCATAGAGGCCCCTGCGACCGAGCTGCGGCTCACAGAACGGGAAGGCGTTGCGCAGGTGGCGATCCTGCTCGAGGATCGAGAGCGCGTTCTCGATCAGGGCGAGCGAAGCCGCGAGCTTCTCGGGCCGCACGAAGTCGAGGTCGTCGGCCGAGGTGTGGTATTCGGGGAACTCGCCATACGGGCTGCGCTGCAGGAGGCCGACCGGCAGGTCGAAGCCGGGCGAGCAGAACTGCCTCTCGTCGTAGCCATAGGGCGAGAAGTCGCGCAGCCGGGCCGACGGTTCGGCGTGTTGCAGCACATGCGCCATGGCGGCGTCGATCGGCGCGTCGCCGCGCCGGCTGCGCTTGTAGGTGGCCGCGCCCGCATCCCCCACGCCCGCGACGACCAGGCCGTGGCGGATGCGAAGTGCCGTCTCCCGGTTGCGGGCCAGCCACGTGATCGCGCCGATGGTGCCGGGCGCGAACAGGAAGCGGTAGCTCAGCCGCGTCCGCCGCCCCGCCATGCGGGCCGCGAGGAACGCGAGCACCGCCATCCCCGAGCAGT
Organism: Roseomonas sp. HF4; assembly: GCF_005222755.1. Classification (GTDB taxonomy): domain Bacteria; phylum Pseudomonadota; class Alphaproteobacteria; order Acetobacterales; family Acetobacteraceae; genus Neoroseomonas. The sequence continues at coordinate 11,420 of NZ_STGD01000015.1, read as the reverse complement.
TGTCGTTGGCAAGGGAGGGGTGGCAGCAATGCGCCGAGAGCAGCACCTCCTCCTCCGTCTCGCCCCGGTGCAGGTACTCGCCGTAGGTGAGGCTGCCGTCGAGGTGCTCGGCATCGATGCGCGCGCGATAGAGGCCCTCCGGCAGGGCTTCGAGCGCGTCATGCGCCATGCAGAACCCCCATGCCTCCGCGTAGTAGGAGGTGCGGTACGGGATCACCGAGGGCTGCGCGGGCAGGGTGTGGATGTGGCGCCGCAGTTCCGCGAGCGGCAGCACGGCATCGACCGCGGCGCTGTAGCTCACGACATGCAGGCTGGAGGCGCGGAAGTCGAGCACGCGGCGCCCCGCGGAGTCCTCGATGAACGCGTCGCGGATGCGCCATTCGCGGGGCACCGTCCAGTCGAAGACCGCGGTTCCGCTCGGCACCTCGTGGATCGCCAGGGGCACGTGCCGGCGGAGCATGTCGAGGCTCCGCCGCAGGCCGTCGCCCGTGATGCTGCGGCAGATCGGGTAGAGCCCGGCGACGAGGGCGTGCAGCGCCGCGCCCGTCTCCGCGGTCATGGGGCCGGCAGCAGCGCGGCGTCCGTCCTGTCCTGGCCCTGCGCCGCGCTGCGGCGGAGGTCGGGGCCGAGCACGCCCTCCGCCATCAGCATCCGGATGTGCCCGATGCGCTGATAGCGCGGTCCCTCGAACGCCTCGAGGTCGAGGTCCGATGCGCGGTAGGCCTCATAGAGCTGCTCGGCGCCGCGCCGGACGTCCCATTCGGGCCGGAAGGCCGGCAGGCAGCGCGCGATCTTCGAGAAGTCCACGCGATACGACCGCAGGTCGGGCCCGGCATCGGTCGCGATCTCGATGCGGCAGCCCGGCACGACCTCGGCCACCACCTCGGCGATGTCGCGGATGCGGTAGTTGTGTGCGGTCTGCCCGACGTTGAAGGCCTGGTTGAAGACCACGTCCTCGGGCGCCTCCAGCGCCGCGATGAAGGCGCGCGAGATGTCCTCGATATGGACGATCGGCCGCCAGGGCGAGCCGTCGGACTTCAGCAGGATGCGCCCCGTCGTCGTCGCCCAGGCGACGAGGTTGTTGAGGACGATGTCGAAGCGGATCCGCGGCGACAGCCCATAGGCCGTGGCGGGGCGGAGGAAGGTCGGGCAGAAGCCGTCACCCGCGAGCGCGCCGATGTCGCGCTCCGACCGGACCTTCGACCGGCCGTAGGCGGTGACGGGGTTGAGCGCGCCGGTCTCATCGAGCAGCCCTTCTCCGGCCTTGCCGTAGTTCGAGCAGGAGGAGGCGAGCAGGAAGCGGCGCACGCCGACGCGCTTCGCGAGCCGTGCCAGGCGGACGCTGCCATGGTGATTGATGTCGTAGGTCCGCGCCTCGTCGAGGTTGCCGAGCGGATCGTTGGAGAGCGCTGCGAGGTGGATGACCGCGTCGAAGCCGGCGATCTCCTCCGCCTCGACGTCGCGCAGGTCGCGCGCGATCGTGGGCACGGAGACGATCGGACCGCCGGGGGCGTAGGTGCAGCGTTCATAGAGCCCGCTGTCGAGGCCGGTGACGTCGTGCCCCGCGGCGAGCAGCATCGGCGTCATCACGGTGCCGATGTAGCCGAGATGACCGGTGATCAGGACCTTCATGTCGCGGCTCCTCGGCTTTGCGATCGAACGAGGCGAGAGTGGCCGGCCCGCGGTGTCGGGGAGAACGGCCGCACGGGGAAAACTTGTCGTGCGAATGTGGCGTCGCGCATCCCGCGATCGGCGGGCGAACGCGCCATCCGCGGCAGCCTTGGGTTGAATTCCTTGCCATGCGGCTTGAAGGGGCGCCCGGGTTTCCCCGGTGTTGCGTCGTCGCCGCGGCCGTTGCGAGCCATGGATGCAACGCCGGGCGCGTGTTCAACCCTGCGGCAATGACGGATGTCAGTGCGCCGCGTCGACGCAGCATCGATGTTCCCCCTCGAACGACGCAACGCACGAAGGGCCTCGGCCCGAGGGCAGGGGAGTACGATGATGATGGGCCATGCCGCCTCGACCCTGTTGCCGCGCCTGGCCGCGGCGTCGCCCGCGTCCCGGCCGGCCGGGCAGGACGCGCGCTTCCGCACCTTCCGCGAAGGTCCCTTCGTCGCGAACTTCCTGCGCCAGGCGCCGATGGAGCGCTTCTGGCTTTCCGACCTGCGACGCTTCTGCCTGTTCCTCTATATGCTGCGTGAGTCCGATTGGATGCGCGACGGACAGGCGGGACGCGTCCCCTTCGCGCTGGCGGCCACGCGGTCGCAACTGTCGCTCGCCCGCCTGTCGCAGTTGCTCGAGATGGCGCATGCGACCGGCGACTTCGAGCGCCGCCGTGACCCGCGCGATGCGCGCCAGTACGTCTTCGAGCCGAGCGCGCGGGCGTTCGACCTGCTCGATCGCCTCGTGGAGGACTTCCACGAAGCCGCACCCGCGCTGATCGGTCGCCGCGCGCCCGTGACGATGGCGCGCGGGCGCGCGGCGCAGCGCCGCTTCATCGAAGGCATGCTGCAGTTCCTCGGCGGCCTCGATCTCGGGAATCGGGGCGTGGGGAGCCTCAGCTTCATGCTCGCGATGCTCGACCTGCATCTGCACAGCCCGCTCGCGACGACGGACCTGATCCGGCGCGAGGCCGATAGGCTGCATGTGACCCCGGTCACGATCCGCAACCTGCTGCGGCGCGCGGAGCAGCGGGACATGCTTCGTCGCGACAGGCGCATGCTATCCCTGAGCGAGCAGGGCCTGCGCCGCGTTAGGGTCGGGATGGACGCGTTCGAGGCGCTGGTCGCGCAGGTCCTGCTCCCCGAGGCAATGCCGGGCCGAACCGCGGAGTGGCGCCGTTCCGGCCGTCCGTCGCACGTCCCGGCCTCGATCGCATGACGGTGGGCAGGATGGGCATCCAGCATCGCGGCTTCGCAACCTCCGAGCGTCTCCGCAGCGTGGCGCATCACCTGATCCCCGGCGGCTGCCATACTTATGCGAAGGGGGATGACCAGTATCCGGTCCTTTCGCCCGGCTTCATCGCACGCGGGTCGGGATGCCGCGTCTGGGACGTCGACGGCAACGAGTACATCGAGTTCGGCATGGGCAATCGCGCGGTCGGCCTCGGGCACGCGTGGCCTGAGGTGGTCGCCGCAGCGCGCGAGGCCATGACGCATGGCGCGAACTTCACGCGCCCGGCGGCGATCGAGGTGGAATGCGCCGAGCAGTTCCTGGACCTGATCGGCACGGCGGAGATGGTGAAGTTCTGCAAGGACGGGTCCGACGCGACCTCGGCCGCGATGCGCTTGGCGCGCGCCTGGACGGGGCGGGATCTGATCGCGATCTGTAGCGATCATCCTTTCTTCTCCACCGACGACTGGTTCATGGGCACGACACCGGTCGATGCCGGCATCCCCGAGACGGTGAAGCGCCTGACGCTTTGCTTCCGCTACAACGACATTGGCAGCGTGCGCAGTCTGTTCGCGGAGCATCCGCGGCAAATAGCCGCCCTGATCCTCGAACCTTCCCGCGGGGAGGAGCCGGTCAGCGGCTTCCTGCACGAGGTGCGACGGCTCTGCACCGAGAACGGAACGCTGCTCATCCTTGACGAGATGATCACGGGCTTCCGTTGGCACGTGAACGGCGCGCAGCGGCTCTACGGCGTGGATCCGGACCTCAGCACCTTCGGCAAGGCGCTCGCCAACGGCTTCTCACTCTCGGCCCTCGCCGGCAAGCGTGAGATCATGAGCCTCGGCGGCCTGGAGCAGACGGAACGGCCGCGCGTCTTCCTGCTCTCCACGACCCATGGCGCCGAGACCCACGCCATGGCGGCCGGCATTGCGAACATGCAAATCTATCGCCGCGAGCCGGTCATAGAGCACCTGCACCGGCAAGGGGCCTCGCTGCGCACTCAGGCGGAGCAGGCAATCCAGCGACATGGTCTGCAGGAGCATGTCCGTATTGTTGGACGGAACTGCTGCCTGGCCTATGCGACGCTGGATGTGGAGGGAAAACCGTCGCAGGCGTTCCGCTCGCTCCTGCTGCAGGAGACGATCCGCCGCGGCGTCCTGATGCCCTCCCTGGTTGTAAGCTATGCGCACCAGGACGAAGACATCGCGCGGACAGTCGACGCCCTGGACGGCGCCCTCAACGTCTACCGCATGGCCATGGAGAGCGGCGTCGAGCGGTTCCTGGTCGGTCGCCCGTCGGATATCGTCTATCGGCGTTACAACACGGCCCGTCCCGTGTCGGTCGCGGGATGATCAGCTTGAAAGGCGGCTCCCCGCTCCCCCGACGGATCCTCCTCGGCGCTGGTTCCGCCTTTGCCGTCCTGCCTCGACGTCCTTCGGCACAGGCGCGCATATTTCCCCTGCGCATTGCGCCCGATCGGCGTCGCCTTGTTGATTCGGCAGGATGGCCCTTTCTCGTGCACGGCGACACGGCCTGGTCTTTGCTTGCCCAGCTGCGCTTCGAGGATGCGGAGTTCTACCTTCAGCGCCGAAGTGAACAGCGGTTCAACACTCTCCTTGTGAACCTCATCGAGCACAAGTTCGCTTCCCGAGCACCTCTCAACGCCTATGGGGATGCACCATTTCTCAGGTCGGGAGACTTCGCCGCACCGAATGACGCCTACTTTGCGCATGTGGACCGGGTGCTGCTCCGCGCGAGGGCACTAGGCTTCCTTGTGCTGCTCGCGCCGGCCTATCTCGGCTACGGTGGGAACGACGAAGGCTGGTACCAGGCGATGGTGACCGCGGGCGAAGATCGCCTGCTTCGTTATGGCGAGTTCATCGGCCGGCGCTACGGCGGCATGGACAACATCATCTGGGTCCATGGAGGCGACTACAACCCGCCGAGGCGATCCCTCGTCGAGGCGGTCGTCGAGGGCATTCGCAAGCACGCGCCGAACGCCCTTCATACGGCGCATGGCGCACCGGAAACCGACGCGGCCTTGTTCTGGGGCGGGCTTCCCTGGCTCGATCTCGATACGCTGTACACCTACCGGCCCGTGCATACTGCGGCGCTACGGGCGGAAAACCGACGACCTCGCCGGCCCTTCCTGCTCATCGAGAGCGCCTATGAAAATGAGCATGGGGTTCGTGCGGATAGGCTGCGTACCCAGGCATACCAGGCCGTGCTCGGTGGCGCGTGCGGCCAGGTCTTCGGCAACAATCCGATCTGGCATTTCGGCACGCCCCATGCCCGTCCAGCACCGGTCACTTGGCGGCAGGCGCTGGACGGCCGAGGCAGCCGCAGCATGGAGCACTTGCTGAAGTTCTTTGCCGAGGTCTCCTGGGCACAACTCGTGCCGGTGGCGACAGGTGCCATGCTTGCCGAGGCGTCGTCGCAGTCGGCCGAACCGATCTCGGCTGCCATGACGTTGGATCGTCGGACGGCACTGCTGCACTTCACGGAAGTGACGCCGTTCAGAGTGGCCTTGGAAGGGCTGCAGGGCCGGCGCCACACCGCGCGATGGTACGACCCTGCAAATGGAACCTACCGCCCGGCGATTAGGTTGGGCCGTTCAAGCGGCCGGTATGAGCTGCCAGGAACAAATGCCGATGGTGCAGCCGATTGGATCTTGGACATCAGGTCGTATGACTAGCAACCCGAGAATTGCCCTCTTCGGCCAGTTCGGCATCGGCAACCTCGGCAACGATGGTTCGCTCGAAGCGATGGTGCTCGCCATTCGCCGGCACCACCCCGAGGCCAGGATCTATGCCGTCTGCTCCGCGCCTGACGCGCTCGATCCGGGTCTTGCCGTCCCCGGCATATCATGGACCCGCAAGGAACTGCGGAACCCGGTGCTCAGGTGGCTGAACGGGACAGCATTGCGCATTCCCTACAAGCTGCTGGGCCCCATCCGCGCGCGCCGCATCCTCCGCCGCTTCGATGCGCTGATCATCCCGGGGACCGGCATCCTCGACGATTTCGGTGAACGCCCGCGCGGTGTGCCCTTCGTCATCTTCAAGTGGGCTTTGGCGGCACGCCTAGCGGGATGCCCCTTCGCCATGGTCAGCATCGGCGCAGGTCCCATTCATCGCCGTCTCAGCCGGTTCTTCATGCTCACAGCCTCACGTTACGCGCACTTCCTCACCTTCCGCGATGAGCCATCCCGGGACTTTGCTCGACGGCATCACGTGCCTGTCTCCGCCGATGACGTGTTTCCGGATCTTGCATTCGGGCTGCCGATCCCCGAGCGCGCATCATGGCCGCCCGCGAACGCACCGGTCCTAGGCCTCGGTGTCATGCGTTACCGCGGTTGGACCAACGATGATGGCGGCATCTACCAAGCCTATATCGGGAAGCTCGCACGGTTCGCGATTGCCATGCTCCAGCAGGGCTATCGAATTCGACTGATGATCGGTGAGGATGCGGACGAGGAAGCCGTCGAGGCCCTACGGACCACCATTGCGGAGCAGGGGGCGCGCGGCCTGCTTGCATCCGTCGAATATATGCCGGCCCGGAGCCTGGGCGATGTCATGGAGCAAATGGCGAGGGTTGATGTTGCGGTTGCGACGCGCTTTCACAATGTCGTCTGTGCACTCATGGCTGGCACGCCGGTAATCTCGCTCAGCTATGGCAGCAAGAATGACGTCCTGCTTCAGGACATGGGCCTCGGGGCCTTCACCTCTCACGTTGAGCGGTTCGAGCTTGGTTGGCTCGAGGATCGCGTGAAGACACTGATGGCGGAGCGGGAGGAGCATGCACTGCGCATAGCCGAGCGCGTCGAGGCCTATCGTGACCGCCTCGCCTCACAGGAGAAGCGTATGTTCAGCGCGCTCCGCCTGTCCGAGGCGCACTGATGGAACTGAGGCTCGCGCTGCTGGTGACGACGGGCGACCGCTACGTCTCGATGGCGGTCAACTTCATCTCGCTCGCTGTTGTTGCTCGCCTCATGGCGCCTGAGGATTTCGGCGTCGCGGTCCTCGGCGCGGCGATCACGTCAGTCGCTGTGGCGGCCCGGGAGTTTGCCTCTCAGACCTGGCTGATCCAACGCCAGGAGCTCTCCACCCCCACCGTCAGGTCGTTCTTCACAGTCATGGTCCTCGTCACCTTGCTGATAGTCGGTGGAATCTATGGGGCCGCCGATTGGATCGAGCAGATCTACGATCGGGAAGGAATCACGTTCTATCTGCATCTGATTTGCCTCGCTCTACTGATCGAGCCGATCTCCCAGACTATCGGGGGCCTACTGCGTCGCGAGTTGGCATTCGGCAAAGTTGCAATCCTGAATATCACGAATGCCATGGTCTACGGCTTCGTCATAGTGGAGTTGGTCGCCCTTGGCATGACATTCGAGGCGTTCGGATGGGCTTGGCTCGCTTCAGCATCAACGACGTCTGTAGTGGCGGTTTTCCTTCGGCGGGATCTACGCATCTTCGTACCCCTCGGCGCAGGGCTCCTGGAGCCCTTGCGGTTCGGCGCCTACAATGGAAGTTCTGCCCTCCTCCATCGAACGTTCGAAGCGCTTCCGCTGCTGGCCGTGGGCCATATCCTCAACGTCGCCGCGACCGGCATGTTCCAGCGCGTGCTGACCGTTGCCCAGTTGCCGGATCGCATGCTCTTGAGCGGCGTCATCTCGGTCGCCCTGCCAGCCTTCGCGCGCGAGGCGAGGAAAGGCGGTAATCTCCGTCAGGCCTATCTGCGCGCTATCGAGTATATAGCGGCTTTTCAGTGGCCGGCCCTCGCGCTGCTCGCAGTCCTGGCGGATCCCATCATCCTGATGCTCTTCGGCAGCCAGTGGACCGACGTGGCGGATCTTCTACCCATCGCGGCAGTCGCGTGGATGTTCTTCTTTACCGCGGAGATCAACTATCCGGTTCTCGTGGTCTGCGGCGCGATCCGGGCCAATCTGATCAGGGCGGCGATCATCTATCCCGCGAGTGGTGCTCTCATCATAGCTGCTGCCGGGTGGGGTCTCGAAGCGGCGGTGTGGAGCCTGCTCATCGTCGGTCCCTTCCAATGCGTCGTTTCGATGCTCTTTGTTCGCCGGGTCGTGGCTTTCTCAGCGTGGGATCTCCTCGCGCATGCTTGGCGAGGAATGGTCCTGGCACTGGCAGCATCTATCGGACCACTGCTGCTGACTCAGATCGGCTTCCTCGGACTCACGAATCCCGTCGTTCAATTGCTCCTGGCCGCGCCACTAGCCGGGATAGGTTGGCTGCTGGCCATCCTTGCCACGGCTCATCCGCTGCGCGGGTCGCTTTCCGGCGTGCCCGGAGCACGCTCGAACACTCTCGTGGCCTATCTTTTGCGGATCTCTTCGAAGCGCCGGATACGCTCTTCGACCGCTCCGTAAGCGGCATCCTCCGAGAAAAACCTCTCGAACACGACGCGCGCCCCGCGAGACTTTTCCGCCAGAAGGACCGGATCGCGAAGCAGTTCGATCGCGCGATCCGCAAAGGTATTGCCGTCATCCGCCACGAAACCCGCCAGGTCCAGTTGATTCGGGTGGGCGGGATCCACGCCGACACGGGTGGTTACGATGGCACGGCCGAACGAAATCGCTTCAGCGACCTTGGTCTTGACACTCGCTGTACCTTCGATGAGCGGCGCCACCACCACTTGCGCCTTCCTGTACTCGGCGGCGAGATCACCAACTGGTCCCACGGCCTCGACCCCCTTCGGAACAGGACCGAGAGACTGCACCACTCGGCCGACGACGCGCAGCCGCGCGGAAGGCAGATCCGCGATGATGCGCGGCCAGGCCTCGGCTAGGAACCAGGCAATGCCACTGCGATTGAAAGGAGTGTCGTTGCCGACGAAGAGCAGGCGCTGGCCGCCGTCCATCAATTCCAGTTCGGCAAACTGTGCCGTCGAGCCCATGCCGACGACCACGACATCCGCGCCGGGCAGGGCCTGGGCCAGCGCGCGCGCATCGTCGTCGATGTTTGCGGCGATGACGTCGCAGGCTCGCGCGGCATCAAGGAACCACTCTGGGATTGCGTCGGTATCCTGTCCCAATCCAAGGGTCCGGCCCGGTATGATGGATGGTAGTCCAATGATGCGCGGGCCTGAATCGCGAAGCATCGGTGCCATACGAACGGCGCCGAAGCACAACACGGCCACCTGGAACCCGAGGTCGCGCAACTCCTTCCGGATCCATGCCACCTCCACTTCGCTGAACTCGGATGCGCCGGGCTGGGTTGCCGCCATCTGAGTGCCCAGCTTTCGTGCCAGCACGCGCAGCGAGAAGCGTGGATCGAGGCATGCGACGACACGCCCGATTCGAACCCCGTTCCTCATGCGATAGGAGGAATAGCTCTCGATTGCGTACGGGCTCCGGAAGAAGGGCATCGAACGGCCGCGTGTCATGTCCGTGACGCGGAAATGACAGTCATGGCCGCGTCTTTTCAGACGGCGAGCCAGCCTATGAATGTATTCGGGGTCACCACCGTAATCCGCCTCGTAGGGGTAGGATTGGATAAAAGCGATGAGCGCCATGGTTCCGGTTGTCCACTCAGATCCAATTTTGCCGAAAGGTCATCCGGTACGATAGGAAAAACTTTCAGGGGATTCACGACTTACCGTGGATTTCCGCGCCCGGTGCGGCATCCTTGAAGCATTGACTGATCCCGGAGAGGGCCGTGCCAACCGTCGACGTTGTCATTCCGAATTATCGCTATGGTCGCTACCTGCGGGACTGCGTCGGCAGCATCCGCGGGCAGGGCATCGAGGGGTTGCGGATCCTCATCGTCGACAATGCGTCCGATGACGACAGCCGGCAGGTCGCACGCTCGCTCGCCGCCGAGGACGCACGAATTCACCTGCTGCTGCGCGAAAAAAACCTCGGTCCTCAAGCTTCCTTCAACGCCGGCATCGACTGGGCCGAGGCTGACTACATGCTGATCATACCGGCCGACGATATGCTGACAGAGTCGGCCCTGGATCGCGCGCTCACGACCCTGGAGATCGACCGCGGCGCCGCCATGGCGATCGGCGAGGAGGCAATCTTCGACGAGACTGTTGGACCGCCCGACCTCACCAGGATGCCGCATCAATTGCATTGGCGCTTCGATGGCGGGTGCGACTTCATCCGTACTCTCTGCGACGCCCCTAACACATCGCTCGCTTGTGCTTCCGTCCTCGTTCGCACGCCGATCCAGAAGCGCGCTGGCCACTACCGGCCAGAACTGCCCTACACCGACGACTGGGAGATGATGATGCGCCTCGCCCTGTTCGGGCGCGTCGCGCGAAGCCAATGCGTTCAGGGGCTGCGCCGTGAGCATGGTGCCAACATGTCGTGCCTCTTCTGGCGTCGCCGGATCGACTCCCTGCGCCACCGCGAGGACGCATTCGTGAGCTTCTTCTCGCACGAAGGCGCTGCGATGGCGGAAGCGTCTGATTTGCTGCGGATCGTCCGCGCCCGGCTTGGCGCCGCAGCTTGGTGGGCGGCCGCCTCTCATCTCGTGAAGGGCGACGTGAATGCCGCGATGGAGCTGCTGCGCTTCGCCTACTCGCGTGCGCCGCGCAGCCGATGGATGCCGCCGCTCGAGCACCTCTGGCGCATGCCGAATGCGAGGGGTCACGCTTTGCGGGTTATCCGCGACTCGCTGTTGCCGCGACGCTGAACGACCTCAGCGAGCGAAGGCAGGCCAGTCACGATCCTTCTCCGAGATGGCGGACGGCGGAAGCGGCCATTCTATGCCGAATGCCGGATCGTCATGCCGTACGCCGTAGGACGCCTCCGGTACGTAGAACTCGGAGATGAGGTAGGCGACGACCGTCTCGGCCTCTAGTGTCTGAAAGCCGTGCGCTACGCCCTTGGGAACGTAAAGCGAGCGGCCGTTATCCGCCGTTAGATCGAAGCCCTCCCAACGTCCAAAGGTCGGCGAGTCAGGTCGCAGGTCGACGAGAACGTCCCTGATGGCGCCGCGGATGCAACGTACGATCTTCACCTCGGCATGAGGGGCACGCTGGAAGTGCATGCCGCGGACCGTGCCGCACAGTCGTGAATGGGAGACGCTGTGCTGGACGAAGGACGTCTCGAGCCCCTGTGCGGCAAATTCTCTCGTGCAGAAGGTGCGCGCGAAGGACCCGCGTACATCGTAATGCGGTTCCGGCTCGATCAGGACAACGTCAGGCAGTGTGGTCGGGCTAAAGCGCATGTGAGAGGGCCTCTGTACGGGCGCGATGGAGTTGCCCCCATCAAACCGGACAGTCGGCGTGGGTTGCTGACTGCGTAGCGATGAACTCACGGGGCGAGCGCATGCGCAAGCCGCCGTGAGGGGTAAGCGTGCGCCGACGACTGCGGCGTGATGGCCTTGACGCGGCTCAGGTGGCGTCGGGCCGCAGGTTCCATGGCGCGAGTTCACTTGAAGTTGCCCCGGTTCTGTGGACGGTCTGCGGGCAGTGGTCAGTCCTTCATGAGCATCTTCCTTGCTTCGAATTCGATGGGCGAGAGGTAGCCGAGGGACGAATGGCGCCTGGTCGGG
>NZ_STGD01000014.1 GCF_005222755.1 Roseomonas sp. HF4 | reverse complement strand
GCTTTCGCAGCGGGCCGACGACACTACCGACATCCCGGCAACCCGTCAACCCCCCGCATCAGCGGCGTGACGGGCTTCTAGGCCCAGCAGGAAAACGGGTCAAGCCCCACAAGGCCAGGAAATGAACCAATCGGCAAACCGCGGGATTCCGGCCTCGATCGGAGTGCTCGGAACGAAACCGCACAGCGCGTGGATGGCGTCGATATCCGCGAATGTCTCCTCGACATCCGTCGCCGGCCGGGGGGCATCCACCACCACGGCGCGGCGCCCGAGCGCATCCTCCAGGACCCCAAGGAAACGCCGCACTTCCTCGCTGCGATGGTTCCCGATGTTGAGCAGCCTCGGCGCCGCCCCGTCTGCCGGCCGATCGAGGCACCCCAACACGCCGGCCGCGATATCCGTCACGAAGGTGAAGTCACGTTTCAGCCGTCCGCCTTCGTAGAGCGTGATCGGCCGTCCCTCCAGAATCGCCTCGGCGAACATCCATGGCGCCATGTCCGGCCGTCCCCACGGGCCATAGACGGTGAAGAACCGCAGCCCCGTCTGCGGCAGCCCGAACAGGTGGCCATACGCCTCGCTGATCAGCTCGCCGGACCGCTTCGTCGCGGCATAGAGCGATACCGGGTGGTCCACGCGGTCCGTCTCGGTAAACGGGAGCTTCCGGTTGCCGCCATAGACGGAGGATGAAGACGCATAGACCACGTGCTCCAGCCGCGGCAGGCGCCGCGCCGTTTCCAGCACCACGAGATGGCCCATCACATTCGCCTCGACATAGGCGAACGGGTCGACCAGGGAATGCCGCACCCCGGGCTGCGCCGCCATGTGCACAACCCGTGTTACTTCGGGGTGCTGCGACGCCAGGTCGAGCATGACGCCCCTGTCAGCGACATCGGCCTCCATGAAGGAAAACCCCTGCAGCGCTTCGAGTCGCGCGAGACGCGCCCGCTTCAGGCGCACGTCGTAGTAGGGCGTAAGGTTGTCGATGCCGATCACGCGGTCGCCGCGCGCCAGCAGGGCCTCGGCGACATGCATGCCGATGAAGCCCGCGACACCGGTCAGGAGGACAGTCATGGCCGGACCAGCCGATCCTCGAGAAGTTCCATGACTGCGTGGCCGAGCGCGATGTGGGCCTCCTGGATCCTCGCGGTCTCGGCGCTCGGGACCAGCAGGACATGGTCGCACAGCGCCTTGGCCGGCCCGCCATCGCCGCCGAGCAGGCCGACCGTTACGATCCCCATCGCGCGGGCGGTCTCCAACGCTTTGATCACATTGGGCGACCGACCGCTCGTCGTGATGCCGAACAGCACGTCGCCCGCACGCCCCAGCCCCGAGAGCGGCCGCGCGAACACCTGATCGAAGCCATAGTCGTTGCCGCCCGCGGTCAGTACCGCAGGGTCAAGCGTCAGGGCGATCGCGGGCCAGGACGGCCGCTCCACGCTCGAACGCAGCCGTACCAGCAATTCGGTCGCGAGGTGCTGGGCATCAGCCGCGCTGCCGCCATTGCCGCAGAAGAACAGACGCCCGCCGGCGCGGATCGACGCCTCGCAGGCGGTCACCACCCCGATCAGGGCGGGCGCGGCCTCGGTCGCGAGGCGACGGCGCAGCGCAGCGCCATCCTCCATCATCGCCGCGAAGCGGGCAGCCTCCGTTACCACCACTGTCCACCGTCATCTTTCCGAGCGCCTGGGGCAGATCGCACGGCGGCTTTCCCGGCTCAAGCCTGCGTGACGGCCGCCGCGGCGAAGCCGTCCCGGATCGCCTCCGCCAACGTCTCGACCACGGGCCCGCCAGGCGTTCCCTTGACCAGGATGATCGAGAAATCCGGCAGCGGCGGCATCCCCTCCTCGGGCCCCAGGAACCGCAGCCCCGATGGCAGCGGCCCTGGCAGGCCGATCGTCACCGCCAGGCCGGCGAGCGCCGGCGCCAGCGTGCCCGCCTGGGAGGTGCTGGTATAGGCAACTCGCCAGGGCATGCCCGCGGCATCCAGCGCACGGACCGCCGCGCGGTGCCAGACGCAGCGCGGCTGCGCTGTCGCCAGCGGCATGGGCGAGCGCCGGTGCGTGGCATGTGCGGCGGACCCGATCCAGCGCAGCCCCGCCTGCCACAGCGACTGCCCGACCATGCCCGGTCGCTCGTTGCCGGCCGAGAGCAGCGTCAGGTCGATCTCGTCCCGCTCGAGGCGATCCACCAACTCGTTCGACGGCGCGCAGGTCACGACCACCTCGACCGCCGGATGCACCTCCGCGAAGCGGGCCAGGATCCCGGGCAGCCAGCGCAGCGCGTAGTCGTCGGGCGTGCCGAGCCGCACCATCCCGGACACCGCCGGCGCCCGGAAGGTCGCGACGATCTCGTCATGCATCGCGAGCAAACGCTTCGCCCGCTCGAGCAGCCAGGCGCCATGCGGCGTCGCCTCCACCCCGCGGGGACCGCGCAGCAGCAGCGGCTGCCCAAGCGTCTCCTCGAGCCGTCGGATCTGCATGGAGACGGCGGATTGCGTGCGCCCGACGGCATGCGCCGCGCGCGTGAAGGAACCGCCCTCGGCGATCAGGACAAACGAGCGCAGCAGGTCGGGGTCCAGCCCCGGCGGTATGGCCAGCATGACGATGCCCTCCGCCCGATAGATCAATTATGCTGATGTTTATCGTCAAGCGATTTCGTTTTTCTGATGCTGCGCCTGCTGCCAAGGTCCCGTCCCGGCGCAACCAGAGGACCGCCAACATGACGACCCGCAGCCTTCCCGCATCCCCCACCCCCGCGATCCGGACGCGCGACCTGCATGGCGCCGCCTGGCTCGATTGGCTGCGCCGCGCCCTCCACGCCGTCGAGAGCCGCCGCCAGCTGGCGCAGATGGACCGGCGCATGCTGGCCGATATCGGCATCAGCCGGGCCGAGGCGCTCGAGGAAGCCGCGCGCGCGCCCTGGGACCTGACGCCGCGCGGGCGGCGCTGACAGAAGGGTCAGCGGGTCGTCTCGGGCTGACGTTCCAGTTCAGCGACCCGTGCCCGCAGGGCGGCGAGTTCCGAGCGCATCGCGGACAGCTGCTCGCCCACGGGATCATCCTCGGGATGGGTGATGCCATAGCCGACGGTCGGGTCGATGCAGATCGAGCCGGCCGGCGGCTTCGCCGGGATGCCGACCACGGTGCAGTTGGGCGGGACGTCCTTCGTCACGACGGCATTGGCGCCGATCCGCGCCCCGTGGCCGACTGTGATCGGCCCGAGCACCTGCGCCCCGGCCCCGATGGCCACCTCGTTCCCGATGGTGGGGTGCCGCTTGCCTGGCTGGCCGGACAGCCCGCCGAGGGTCACGCCGTGATAGATCAACACGTCGTCGCCGATCTCGGCCGTCTCCCCGATCACCACGCCCATGCCGTGGTCGATGAAGAGCCGCCGGCCGATCGTGGCGCCGGGATGGATCTCGATGCCGGTCAGGAAGCGGCAGAGATGGGAGGCGAAGCGCGCCAGCCCCCTCAGCCCCAGGCGCCAGAGCCGGTGCGCCAGACGATGCCACAGCACCGCATGCAGGCCCGCGTAGCAGAGGATCGCCTCCGGCCAGGACGGCCGGGCCGGATCCCGGCTGCGGATGGTGCGGGCAAGATCGATCACTTCCATGGGGAAGCCTCGGCGGTTCAGGCCAGCCAGGGCGGCACGGGCAGGCCCTTGCCGCGCAGGAAGTCCGGGTTGAACAGCTTGGACTGGTAGCGCGCGCCGCCGTCGCACAGGATCGTGACCACCCGGTGCCCGGGCCCGAGGGCCTTCGCGACCTTGATCGCGGCCGCGACATTGATGCCGGCCGAGCCGCCGATCGAGATGCCCTCGTGGATCTGCAGGTCGAAGACCTGCTCGAGCGCCTCCTCGTCCGTGACCTGCACGGCGTCGTCGATCAGCGCGCGGTCGGGCTCGAGGTTGCCCGGCACGCGCGCCGCCTGGCCGATGCCCTCGGTGATGGAGTTGCCCTCGGCCTTCAGCGTGCCGGTCTTCACCCAGGAATACAGCGCGCTGCCCATCGGGTCGGCCAGCACGATGCGCGCACCCGGCTTGCGCGCCTTCAACGCGCGCGCCACGCCGGCCAGCGTGCCGCCGGTGCCGCAGGAACAGGTGAAGGCGTCGACGCGGCCATCCGTCTGCGTCCAGATCTCGGGGCCGGTCGTCGCCTCATGCGCGTCGCGGTTGGCCGTGTTGTCGAACTGGTTGGCGTGAACGGCGCCCATCTCCTCCGCCAGGCGGCGGCTGAAATGGACGTAGTTGCCGGGGTCGGAATAGGGCTTGGCCGGGATGAGGCGAAGATCGGCACCGATCATGCGCAGGAAGTCGATCTTCTCGCGGCTCTGCGTCTCGGGCACCACGATCACGGCGCGGTAGCCGCGCGCATTGGCGACCAGCGTGATGCCGATGCCGGTATTGCCCGCCGTGCCCTCGACGATGGTGCCGGGCTGGCCGGGCGTGAGCAGGCCACGCTTCTCGGCATCGAGGATGATGCCGAGCCCGGCGCGGTCCTTCACCGACCCGCCGGGGTTCATGAACTCCGCCTTGCCGAGGATGTCGCAACCCGTCGCCTCGCTCGCGCGCCGCAGGCGGATCAGCGGCGTGTTGCCGACCGCACCTTCGAAGCCATCCACGATGCCGGGGCTGGGGTGCGGGGCTGCGTCCATGGTCGGGCGTTCCTTGCGTCTCGGCTGATGATGGTCGGCCGCCGAGGGGGGCGGGACAAGGGGAGGGGAACCCTTTCTCCCGGAACACCCGGTCACAGAAAACCTTGGCTTACGTATGCCTGTCGGGGCGATGCCTTCCACGCGTCTTGACCTTTGGCCCGCCAACACGAGAACATAAAGCGAACATCAGCGGCCCCTGCCCCGGCCATGCCCGCCCCCCCGACCCCACCTCCGCTCGACCGTCCCGCCCTGCTCTCCGCGCTGCGCGCCCGCATCGCGCGCCTGGAGCGCGCCGGGGCGGCCGGGGCCCTGGCCAGCCGGGGGGAGGATGCCGTCCCGCTCGCCCCCGCCATCGACCAGGCCCTGCCCTGGGGCGGCCTGCCGCGCGCCGCGCTGCACGAGATCCTGGCCACCGAACCGGGTGCGGCCGCGGGCTTCGCCGCGCTTATCCTGGCCCGCGCAGGCGGCACGGTGCTGTGGATCGCGCCGGATCCGGATGCCTGGCCGCCAGGGCTGGCCCGATTCGGCCTCTCCCCCGCGCAACTCGTGCTGGTGCGGGCGGCCCGGCAACAGGACGCGCTCTGGGCGATGGAGGAGACATTGCGCTGCCCGGCCGTCGGCGCCGCGCTTCTCGTCGCCGGGGAACTCGACCTGACGGCAGCCCGCCGCCTGCAACTCGCGGCCGAATCGGGCGGCGTGCTCGGCCTCCTGCTCCGCCCCGATGCGGATGGCGCCGCCCCGACCGCAGCGCTGACACGCTGGCGCATCGGCTCAGATCTATCCGACAGCGACAGCCCGCACGCCATCGGCGACCCGGCCTGGAGCCTCGACCTGCTGCGCTGTCGCGGCGGCCGCCCCGCGACCTGGCGCGCCACCTGGCACGGCGACCGGCTGCTGACCGAGGGCGGGACAGGCACGGCCGACGCGGCACGGAGGCGGGCATGAGGCGGCGATGCTGCAGGCCGCCGCGGATGGGGCGCGTGCCGGGGGGCCAGCCCCCCGATCCCCCCGCCGGGAGGCAGAAGCCTCCCGGCCCCTCGATTCCGTGGGAGCCAAGCGAGGAAGAGGCAAGGCCCGCCTGTCATGCCGCGGGCGCCCGCGAGCCCCTCCCTCTCCTGGCCCCGTTGGCCGTGGGGTCCGGGGAGGCCGCAGCCTCCCCGGCGGGGGTCCAGGGGGCGGCGCCCCCTGGCAGGCCCCCCCATGTGCGGCGCCGCATCCTCGCCCTCCTCCTGCCCCGCCTGCCGGTCGAGCGCCTGCGCCGCCCGGGCCCTGTCGCCGTATGGGCGCAACGTGGCGCGCGGCGGGTCGTGACCTCGGCCAGTGCCGAGGCCGAGGCGGCCGGGCTGCGCGTGGGCCAGGCTCTGGCAGATGCGCAGGCGATCCTGCCCGGGGTGATTCTTGTGGCGGAGGATCCGGCCAGCGATGCCGCGGCGCTGGAGCGCCTCGCGTTGTGGTGCCTGCGCTTCACGCCGCAGGTGGGAATGGAGGGTGGCGATGGGTTGCTGCTCGACATCACGGGGGTGGAGCATCTGTTCGGCGGCGAGGCGGCCTTGCGGACGGAGGTGTTGGCGCGGCTCGCGCGGTTCGGGCTGACGGCGCGGGGGGCAGTGGCCGGGGCGGCCGGCACGGCCCTGGCGCTGGTGCGGGCGGGCCGGGGCGGCTGCGTCGCGACAGGGCAGGAGGCGGCAGCGGTGGCGCCGCTGTCGCTCGCCGCGCTGCGGCTGGACCGGGGGCTGGTGAGCGCCTTGCAGGGGCTCGGCCTGCGCGATCTCGGCAGCGTCGCGGCCCAGCCGCGGGCCGGCCTGGTGCGGCGCTTCGGCGCGGGCCTGGCGCGCGCACTGGATGAGGCAATGGGGCATGCGACGCGACCGATCTCGCCCATCCGCCCGCCGCCGGAGATGGCCGTGGCGCGGGACTTCGCCGACCCGGTGGTGACGCGGGAGGGAATCGAGGCAGCACTCGGCCTGCTGCTGGAGGATCTGTGCCGCGCGCTGCGGGAAGCCGGACGCGGCGCGCGGCGGATGCTGCTGCGCGCGCACCGTGTCGATGGCGCGGTGCAGGAGGTCGCGATCGGCACGGGGCTCCCGACGCGCGACCCGAAGCACCTGGCGCGGCTGTTCCGCGGCAGGCTCGAGCAGTTGGAGCCGGACTGCGGCTACGACCGGATCGCGCTGGAGGCGCCCGCGACCGATCCGCTGACGGGGCTGCAGGACGGCTTGGGCACGGCGGGGCGCACGGCGCGACGGGAGGAACTGGCGCAGTTGCTCGATCGCCTGTCGCAGCGCCTGCCGGTCTGGCGCCTGGCGCCGCAGGCATCGCATTGGCCGGAACGCGGGGTGCGGCGCATCGGCCCTTTCGATGAGGCAGAGGGCTTCGAGGGCTGGGCCGCGCAGCCCCGTCCGGCGCGTCTGCTGCGCCGCCCGCCCTTCATCGGCGCCATCGCGCTGCTGCCGGATGCGCCGCCTTCCCTGCTGCGGATCGGGCGGGATTCGCATCGCGTGGTCCGCGCCGAGGGGCCGGAACGCTTCGAGCCGGAATGGTGGCGCGACAGGCCGGACCGCAGGCTGCGCGACTACTACCGGGTGGAACTGGCGTCCGGCGCGCGGCTCTGGGTGTGCCGGATCGGCCTGGCGCAGCCCGGCGAGGACATCCGCTGGGCCCTGCACGGGCATTTCGCATGACGGGGGGAGCACGGCGGCGGGCCGGCAGGCCATGAGCGGCTTCGCCGAACTCGGCGCGCTGACCAATTTCTGCTTCCTGGAAGGGGCGTCGCATCCGCATGAGATCGTGCGCACCGCCCATGCGCTGGGCCACGCCGCGGTTGGGGTGGCGGACCGCAATTCCTTCGCCGGCGTGGTGCGCGCGCATGTTGCGGCCAGGGAGGCGGGGCTGCGCTTCCTGCCCGGCGTGCGGCTCGCGCTGGAGGACGGCGCGGAATACCTCGCCTGGCCGGCCGACCGCACGGCATGGGGGCGGCTCACGCGGATGCTCTCGGAGGCGCGGCTCGCCTCGCCCAAGGGGGAATGCCGCATCGGGCGGGAGGCGCTGGCCGGCGCGGCCGAGGGCAGCGTGCTGGCGCGCGTGGCGCCTGACGTGCCGGATGCGGCGTTCGCCGCATGTTTGCGGCGCGACATGGCGGCGCTGCGCAAGGGGCTTGCGCTGCCGCTCTGTATCGCCGTCGCCCATCGCTACGGCGGCGACGACCGGCGGCGCCTCGATGCCTTGGCCACGATCGGCGCTCCGCTGCTGGCGGCCGGAGGCGCGCGCTTCCACGTCGCGGCGCGGCGGCGGATCGCCGATGTGCTGACGGCGATCCGGCTGCGGACCACGGTCGATGCACTGGGCCTGGCCGCCGCGCCGAATGCCGAGGCGCATCTGAAGCCCGAGGCGGAGATGCGCCGGCTGTTTGCCGGCCATCCCGAAGCCATCGACAACACGGGCCGCGTGGTCGCGGCCTGCGGCTTCTCGCTCGACCAGCTGCGCTACGAATATCCCGAGGAGATCCTCGAGCCCGGGCTGAGCCCGCAGCAGACGCTCGAGAAGCGCGTGGCGGAGGCGCTCGTGCAACGCTGGCCGCAGGGCGCCTCGGCCAAGCTGCGCGGGCTGATCGCGCATGAGATGACGCTGGTGCGCGAGCTGAACTACGCGCCATATTTCCTCACGGTGCACGAGATCGTCCGCTTCGCGCGGTCGAAGGGCATCCTCTGCCAGGGGCGCGGATCTGCGGCGAATTCGGCGATCTGCTACGTGCTCGGCATCACCGCGGCGGATGTCGACACCCACGACCTGCTGTTCGAGCGCTTCATCTCGGCCGCTCGCGACGAGCCACCCGACATCGACGTGGATTTCGAGCATGAGCGACGCGAGGAGGTCATCCAGCACATCTACGAACGCTACGGGCGCGACCGCGCGGCGATCTGCGCGACGCTGACCCGCTTCCGCCAGCGCAGTGCGATTCGGGAGGTGGGCAAGGCGCTGGGACTGACGGAGGATATCACGGCGGGCCTCGCGCGCGCTTCCTGGGGTCCGCGCGGCGATCGCGACATGGCTGAGGTCGCGGCCGAGCGCGGGCTGGATGCTGAGGCCGACCCGCGCCTCGCGATGGCGATCGATCTGGCGGACGAGATCCAGGACTTCCCGCGCCATCTCTCGACCCATGTCGGCGGCTTCGTCATCACCAAGGGGCCGCTGGTCGACCTCGCGGTGGTGAAGCAGGCTGCGATGGACGGGCGCACCACCCTCGAATGGGACAAGGACGACATCGAGGCGCTGCGCATCCTGAAGGTGGATGTGCTCGGCCTCGGCATGCTGAGCTGCCTGCGCCGCGGCTTCGACCTGATCGAGAAGCACCACGGGCGGCGCCTCGCGCTCGAGGACCTGCCGCCGGACGACCCGCGCGTCTATGCCATGCTGCGGCGCGCGGATGCCGTCGGCGTCTTCCAGGTGGAAAGCCGGGCACAGATGAACATGCTGCCGCGGCTTCGGCCCGTGAAGTTCTACGACCTGGTGGTGCAGGTCGCGATCGTGCGCCCGGGCCCGATCCAGGGCGACATGGTGCATCCCTACCTGCGCCGCCGCTCGGGGGAGGAGCCGGTGGACCTACCCGGCCCGGCGCCGGAACACGGCCCCCCGGACGAGCTCGCCCAGGTGCTGCGCCATACTTTCGGAGTGCCGCTGTTCCAGGAACAGGCGATGCGGATCGCCATCGTCGCGGCGAAGTTCACCCCGACCGAGGCCGATGCGCTGCGCCGCGCCATGGCGACCTTCCGCTTCGAGGGCAAGGTCGCGGCATTCCGGGAGAAGTTCGTCAGCGGGATGACGCGGCGCGGCTACGCGCAGGACTTTGCCGAGCGCTGCTTCCACCAGATCGAAGGCTTCGGCACCTACGGCTTCCCGGAAAGCCACGCCATGTCCTTCGCGCTGCTGGTCTATGCGAGCGCCTGGGTGAAGTGCCACCACCCCGCGGTCTTCGCGACCGCGCTGCTGAACAGCCAGCCCATGGGCTTCTACGCGCCGGCTCAGATCGTGCGCGACGCGAGGGAACACCGCGTCGCGGTGCGCGAGGCCGATGTGGCCGCAAGCGACTGGGACTGCACCTTGGAAGCCGACCAGCGCAGCACGGAGGGGCTCGCGATCAGGCTCGGCCTGCGTCTGGTCTCGGGGTTGGGGGAGGAAGCGGCAGGGCGCATCGCCGCGGCGCGGGCGGAAGCACCCTTCGCGTCTATCGCCGATCTCGCGCGGCGCGCCCGGCTCGATCGCAGCGCGCTCGAAGCCTTGGCGCAGGCGGATGCCTTCCGGGGCCTCGGGCGGGACCGGCGGTCCGCGCTGTGGGATGCCGCGGCGCTCTCCGGCCCGGCCCCGTCCCTCGCCGCCGCCGAGGGGCACGAAGCGGCGCCGCGCCTGCCGCGTGCGACGGCGGGCGAGCAGACGGTGCTGGACTACGCCGGCACCGGGCTGACACTGCGCGCCCATCCGCTGGCGTTGCTGCGCCCGCGGCTCGATGCGCTGGGGCTTGCCGACACGCGCGCGCTGAACCGCGCGCCGCAGGGGCGCCGCCTGCGCCTGCCCGGCCTGGTGCTGGTGCGCCAGCGCCCCGGCAGCGCCAAGGGCGTGGTCTTCTTCACGGTGGAGGACGAGCACGGCATCGCCAACCTCGTGATGTATCCAGACATCGCGGAACGCTTCCGCGCCGCCGTGGTCGCCGCCCGCCTGATCGTCGCCGAAGGCCGGGTGGAGCGGAACGAGACGTCGGAAGTGCCGATCATCCACCTGTTGATCGCGCGGGCGGAGGACCGGTCCGACCTGCTGGACGGGCTGCACCTGATGGAGGAAGCGCGATGGGAGACAGCCATGGCCCGGGCCGACGAGGTGCGCAGGCCCAACCCGCGGGACGATCCGCGCGCGCGGGTGCGGATGCCGGCGAGCCGGGATTTCCATTGAGCCGGGCCGGGCCGGCCCGCGCCAAACCACAGGACGCTGGCGCCCCCTTCACCTGACCCTGCCGGCGCAGAACGCGGCGACCGTAACGGGCTTATCCATCTTCGGGCTTTATTGCGAATCATTCTTATTTGCTGTACCCCGAAATGCAACAGCACGAGGAGCCCGCATGGCGACGCACGGACTGCCCGACTGGCCCTGGAGCGGCGCGCCGGCCGACGACCTGCCCGCAGCCGAGCGCCTGCTGCTCGACACCATCCGGACCTGGCATGCGGCGGCGCGCGCCGGCGCGGCGCCGCTCCCGGCGACACGCCTGACCCTCGCGGCCGGGGATGCGGGCAGCGCCGCCATTCCGCTCGATGCCATGCTGCGCGCGGCGCCGGCCGCCGTCGGCTGCCCACTTTGCCCACGCGTCGCGCCGTCAGAAGCCGGCCTCCTGCTGGCCTGCGCACTGGCCCAGCGCGGCGCACGCAGCGAGGCACTGGCCGCATTGCTGCGCCTGCTGCCGCTGGGCGCCGCCTATGCCGCCATGCCGGCGGCGATCCATCTCGGCTGCGCGCTAAGCCGTGCCGGATTGCTGCTGCGCCACCCGCTCAGGGAGGCGATGCGTCCCCGTCCAGCGGCGCGAGGGTGACGATCTCCGTCCCTTCCTCGACGCTGTCCCCGGCCGCGCAGCCGACATGCGCGACGACGCCATCCGCCGGCGCGGCGATGCGCAACTCGGTCTTCATCGCCTCGAGGATCGCGACCACCTGCCCGCGCGCCACGCGGTCCCCGACCGCCACCAGCATCTGCACGACGCGTCCCGGAATGGGTGCGGAAAGCCGCCCCTCGGCCGCGGCCTCGCCACCCAGCGGCGCATGGGCGTCAAGCCGCGTGAGGACGTGGCGATCGTCGCCCCAGACGATCTCGATCGCATCACCATCCTGATTGTAGCGGATGCGGCGCTCCACGCCGCCGAGGACCACGCTCGGCCCATCCTCACGCCAGCGCGCGCCGACCTCGACGGCCGCGCCGCCATCGACGGCGATGCGCATCGTGCCACGATGCAGGGAGACCGCCGCCTCGCGGATCGTCGTGCCGTCACGCAGACGGAGCAACAGCGCGGCGGCGCCCTGCAAGCGCCAGCCATCCTTGCGATCCCAGGGCGAGGAGACGCCCCGGCGCAGCGCCTCCCCTGCCTCCTCGCCCCACCGCTGGACGAGATTCATGGCGACCGCGGCCGCGACCGCATCCACCGGCGCTGCCGTCGGCGCCGGGATCAGCGCGTCCCGGTGACGCGTGAGGAAACCGGTATCGAGCTCGGCCGCCCGCATCGCGGGATGCGCGACCAGGCGTTCCAGGAAACCGAGGTTGGTCACGAGGCCGCCGATCTCCGTCGCCGCCAGCGCGCCCTGCATGCGCGCCAGCGCGGCCGCGCGGTCCGGGCCCCAGGCCACGAGCTTAGCGATCATCGGATCATAGTGCGGCGTGATCGAATCCCCCCCCCGCACACCCGTGTCGACGCGCAGCTCCGCCGAGGTCGTCGGCTGCGCGAAGTGCCGAAGCCGCCCCGTGGCCGGGCGGAATTCCTGCGCGGGATCCTCGGCATAGAGCCGCACCTCGACCGCATGGCCGCGCGGCATCGGCGCGGCGTCCAGGGAAAGCGGCTCGCCGGACGCGATACGCAGCTGCCATTCGACCAGGTCGAGGCCGATGATCATCTCCGTCACCGGATGCTCGACCTGCAGGCGCGTGTTCATCTCCATGAAGAAGGCGTCCTCGCCCTCGACGATGAATTCCACCGTGCCGGCATTGACGTAGCCGACCGCCTGCGCAGCCGCGATCGCCGCGGTGTGCAGCCGTTCGCGCAGCGCGGGCGCCAGGTCCGGCGCCGGCGCTTCCTCCAGCACCTTCTGGTGGCGACGCTGCACGGAACAGTCCCGCGTGTGCAGGTGGATCGTGCGGCCATGGCTGTCGGCGAAGACCTGCACCTCGACGTGTCGGGGCTTCTGCAGGTAGCGCTCGAGCAGCATCCGGTCGTCGCCGAAGGCGGCCTTCGCCTCGCGCCGCGCACCCGCCAGTTCGTCAAGGAAGTCCGGCGCCGAAAGCACCGGGCGCATGCCCTTCCCGCCTCCGCCCGCACTCGCCTTGATCAGCACCGGGAAGCCGATGCGCGCCGCTTCGGCCGCAAGCCGCTGCGCGGACTGGTCTTCACCATGATAGCCGGGCACGACGGGCACGCCGGCCGCGACCATCAACGCCTTCGATTGCGCCTTGCTGCCCATGGCGCGGATGGCGGGCGCGGGCGGCCCCACAAAGGCGATGCCGGCGGCGGCGCATGCCTCCGCGAAATCGGCATTCTCGGAGAGAAACCCGTAGCCCGGATGGATCGCCTCCGCGCCGGCGGCACGCGCGACCTCGATGATCCTGTCCGCGCGAAGGTACGACTCGCGCGCAGGCGCCGGGCCAATGGGATGCGCCTCGTCGGCCATCGCGACGTGCAGCGCATCGGCGTCCGCCTCGCTGAACACGGCGATGCAGCGGAGGCCCATGCGCCGCGCGGTGCGGATGATGCGGCAGGCGATCTCGCCGCGATTGGCGATGAGAAGGCTGCGGAACATCACATGCGGAACACGCCGAAGCGTGTCTCCTCGACCGGCGCGTTCAGCGCCGCCGCCATGGCGAGGCCGAGCACGTCGCGCGTGTCGGCCGGGTCGATGATGCCGTCGTCCCACAGGCGCGCGGTGGCGTAGTAGGGATCCCCCTCGCGCTCGTACTTGTCGCGGATCGGGGCCTTGAATGCCTCCTCCGCCTCGGCGGGCCAGGCCTCCCCGCGCGCCTCGATGTTGTCGCGACGCAGCGTCGCGAGCACGCTCGCCGCCTGCTCCCCACCCATCACGGAAATGCGCGAGTTCGGCCAGGTGAACAGGAAGCGCGGCGAATAGGCACGCCCGCACATGCCGTAGTTGCCCGCGCCGAAGGACCCGCCGGTGATGACCGTGAATTTCGGCACGTTCGCGCAGGCGACGGCCGTGACAAGCTTCGCGCCGTCCTTCGCGATTCCGCCGGCCTCGTATTTCCGTCCCACCATGAAGCCCGCGATGTTCTGCAGGAACAGCAGTGGGATGCCGCGCTGGCAGCAGAGCTCGACGAAATGCGCGCCCTTCTGCGCGGATTCCGAGAACAGGATGCCGTTGTTCGCGAGGATCCCGACCGGCATCCCCCAGATGCGCGCGAAGCCGCACACCAGCGTCGTGCCGTATCGGTGCTTGAACTCGTCGAGCTCGGAGCCGTCGACGATGCGGGCGATGATCTCACGTGCCTCGACGGGCGTTCGGAGGTCCAGAGGGACGATGCCGTGCAACTCCGCCGGATCGTATCGCGGCGGCACGGCGCCCCGAAGGCCGGACGCTGCCTGCACAGGTGCGCCCAGGTTTCCCACGATCCGCCGCACCAGGCCAAGCGCGTGCATGTCGTCGGCCGCGAAGTGGTCGGCGACGCCCGAGAGACGCGTATGGACGTCTGCGCCGCCGAGATCCTCGGCGCTTACGACCTCTCCCGTCGCCGCCTTCACGAGCGGCGGTCCGCCGAGGAAGATCGTGCCCTGCTCGCGCACGATCACAGCTTCGTCACACATGGCGGGCACATAGGCGCCGCCGGCGGTGCAGGACCCCATGACGGCCGCCACCTGCGGGATGCCCGCCGCCGACATGCGCGCCTGATTGTAGAAAATTCGGCCGAAATGCTCGCGGTCCGGAAAAATCTCGTCCTGGTTCGGCAGGTTCGCGCCGCCGGAATCCACGAGGTAGATGCAGGGCAGGCGATTCTGCCAGGCGACCTCCTGCGCACGCAGGTGCTTCTTCACCGTGATGGGGAAATAGGTGCCGCCCTTTACTGTCGCGTCATTGGCGACGATCACGCATTCGCGCCCGGCAATGCGGCCGATTCCCGTGATGATGCCCGCGCCGGCGATATCGCCGCCATACATCCCGTGCGCCGCGAGCGGCGACAGTTCGAGGAAGGGTGCCCCCTGATCGAGTACCCGCTCGACCCGCTGCCGCGGCAGGAGCTTGCCGCGGGCGAGGTGCTTCTCCCGGGCCGATGCAGGACCGCCAGCGGCTGCGGTGTCGACCTCGGACGCAAGCCGGTCGAGCAGCGCGCGCATCGAACCCGCGTTCGCCCGGAACGAGTCCGAGCGCGGGTCAACCGAGGAAGCGAGCAGGTGGCTCACGCCGTCTCCTTGAACAGTTCGCGCCCGATCAGCATGCGGCGGATCTCACTGGTGCCGGCGCCGATCTCATAGAGCTTCGCATCGCGCAGCAGGCGTCCTGTCGCATTGTCGTTGATGTAGCCGTTGCCGCCCAGGATCTGGATCGCATCGAGCGAGGCCTTCGTCGCCGCCTCGGCCGCAAAGAGGATGGCGCCGGCGGCATCCTTGCGCGACGTCCGCCCCTGGTCGCAGGCGCGCGCCACGGCATAGACGTAGGCCCGGCAGGCGCTGAGCTGCGTGTACATGTCGGCCAGCTTCGCCTGGATCAGCTGGAACTCGCCGATTGCCTGCCCGAACTGCTTGCGCTCATGGACGTACGGCACGACGAGGTCGAGGCAGGCCTGCATGATGCCGATCGGCCCGGCGGCCAATACCGCGCGCTCATAGTCGAGGCCGGACATGAGCACGCGCACGCCGCCGCCCACCTGCCCAAGCACGTTCTCCTCCGGCACCTCGCAATCCTCGAAGACCAGTTCGCTGGTGGGCGAACCCCGCATACCGAGCTTGTCGAGCTTCTGCGCCGCTCGGAATCCCTTGAATCCGCGCTCGACGATGAAGGCGGTGATCCCCTTCGGCCCCGCATCGGGGTCGGTCTTGGCGTAGACCACCATCGTCTCGGCGTAGTGGGCATTGGTGATCCACATCTTCGTGCCGTTGAGCACGTACCGGTCGCCGCGCTTCTCCGCGCGCAGGCGCATCGAGACCACGTCGCTCCCCGCGCCCGGCTCGCTCATGGCGAGCGCGCCGAGATGTTCGCCGGAGATCAGTTTCGGCAGGTAGCGGCGCTTCTGCGCGTCGGTGCCGTTGCGCCGGATCTGGTTGACGCAGAGGTTGGAGTGCGCGCCGTAGGACAGCCCGACGGACGCCGAGGCGCGGCTCACCTCCTCCATCGCCACGCAATGGGCGACGTAGCCCATGTCGGCGCCGCCATGCTCCTCCTCGACCGTGATGCCATGCAGGCCAAGCGCGCCCATCTCCGGCCAGAGATGCCGGGGGAACTCGTCGGTCCGGTCGATCTCGGCAGCGATCGGCGCAATGCGCTCGGCCGCGAAGGACCGGACGCTGTCGCGCAACATGTCGACCTCGTCGCCGAGGCCGAAATCGAGCGTGGGGATCTGGTTCAGGGCCATGGCGTCTCCTCCCTGCCAGGATCGCCGGGACGCTTCCGCCTGCCAAGCGCATTTCGCGCCGGCAGGCCGTCAGCCGCGCAACCGGATCGCGAGGACCGGATCGTCGGTCGTGAGGACATCGACCCCCAATCCAAGTGCGCGACGGATCGACGCTTCTCGATCGGCGCCCCAGACCGAGATGCCCAGCCCCGCAGCCCGCAGAGCCGCACACCCCTCGGCATCGAGCGTCGCCTCGTGCAGGCCGATCTCCGGAAAACCGTAGCCTTGCGCCACGGCGACCGCCCCCCGGACGCCGAGCGCCCGCCAACTGCGGTCGTCGAGCAACCAGGCGACGCCAGCCAGCCCGCCGGCAGCCGCCGCTTCCGCCACGGTCGGAGCCGCGAAGGAGATGATCCAGGCGTCCCGCCGCATCCCCTTCCGATCCAGGGCGTCCAGGACACGCGGCACGAAACCTGGATAGGCGCGCCCCTGCCGGTCCGACTTGATCTCGATGCGGGGCGCGATGCCGGCGCCGTGAAGGATCCCGATGAGGTCATCGAGCATGGGCACGCGACGCGCCTCGCACCCGCGGACCCGGAGCCCGGCGAAGGCCGCGGTCGGCAGCGCATCGACGGGCCCGATGCCGTCGCTCATGCGGTCGAGCGTCGCATCGTGCATGATGACGGGATCGCCGTCGGCTGACGCATGGACGTCGCATTCGACCTGCTCGACCCCGAGACGTGACGATTCACGGAACGCCGTCAGACTGTTCTCGGGCCAGAGGAAGGATCCGCCCCGATGGCTGGCAATGGCTGTTCGGCTCGTGCCCATGGGACTCCACCTGGTGTTGCCGCTGGCAGTAACCTGCCGCAGGACTGCCGGGCCCGCCGGCACCCACCGCGCGGATGCCTACACTATCCTGCATTCTCGGCAACGGGCAGGCGGCTCCGTTAACGAAATCTGTGACAACCTGGTCCCCAAAGCTGGCAAAAACGAGCATGCTGGCGTTTCAGGAGATTCCGATGGCTCGATCCGCGATCCGCCATGTCATGTCCGTTCTGCTGCTGGCGACGGCGCCGCTGCTTCAGCCGGCCCTCGCGCTCGCGCAGGCTTCCGCGCAGCCCGAGCCCGAGCTCCGCCTCAAGATCGTCGGCGGCCTCGCGGAGGTCAGCCAATACGTCCGCTACGAGGAGCCGTTCTGGCGTCAGCACCTCGCCGAAGCGTCCGGCGGGCGCATCCGGGCCGAGATCGCGCCCTTCGATCGAAGCGGCATCCGCGCCCAGGAGATGCTGGCGCTGATGCGGCTCGGCGTGGTTCCCTTCGGCACGGCGCTGCTTGCGGTCGTGAGCAACGAGGAGCCGGAATTCAACGCGGTCGACCTGCCGATCGTCAATCCGGACATGGCCTCGCTGCGCCGCTCGGTGGCGCTCTACCGGCCGCATCTCGAGATGATCCTGGCCGAGCGCTACGACGTCGAGCTCCTGGCTGTCTACACCTACCCGGCGCAGGTGGTGTTCTGCCGCGATCTCTTCAGGGGCCTGGCGGACCTCGAAGGACGGAGGATCAGGACCTCGTCCGTCGGGCAGTCCGAGATGTTCGCCGTCCTTGGCGCAACGCCGGTCGTGATTCCCTTCGGCGAAACCCTCGCTGCCCTGCGCTCGGGCGTGGTCGAATGCGCGGTGACGGGAACCCTGTCGGCGAACTCGATCGGGCTGCACGAGGTGACCACCCATATGCATGGAATGGCGATCACGTGGGGCCTTTCCGTTTTCGGCGCCAACCGGCAGGCCTGGAACGCCCTGCCCGAATGGGCGCGGACCCTGATACGCAGCGAGGTCGCAGATCTCGAGCGCCAGATCTGGAATGCAGCCGAGATCGAGACCGGGGAGGGCCTCGCCTGCAATACAGGACAGGCCAGTTGCCGGTCCGGCCGCCGCGGCACGATGACGCTGGTGCCGACGACGCCCGCAGACGAGGCACGGCGCCTCCAGCTCCTGACAGAAACGGTGCTGCCGGGCTGGGTCCGTCGCTGCGGCGAGCCCTGCGTCGACGCGTGGAACGAACGGCTTGCGCCGGCGCTCGGCGTGACCGCGCGCCCGGACTGAGATGCACAACACCCGCCTCCTGCGCCGCGCGATCCTGATCGGTGCGCTCGCCCTGCTGCTGGCGCAGACGATCGCTGCACTCCTGATCATCGGACGGGCGCGCGACGCGCAGGTGCGGGCGGCAGAGGAGGCGGTCCAGCGCGTCGGCATCGCGACGGAAGCTTCCATCAACAGAGCTTTCGTGCAGGTCGACGCGATGCTCGCAGGCCTGCCCGCGATGCTCGCGCCCTTCGCGTCGGGCGAGCAGGCCGACATCGCCGCGGTCAACCGGATCCTGCGACAGCTGATCAACCAGAACTTCACCTACCGCGACATCCTGCTGCTCGGCCCGAACGGACTTCCGATCGCGACCGCGCTGCCGGTGTCGCGGCGTCGGCGACTGCCCTTGCCGGTCGAGACCGGCTTTTCCGAGCTCGCCGCCGCCCGCGGCGGTGTCACGATCGGTGGCCCGGTGCGCAACCCCAGCACCGGCGAGTGGACGCTTTTCCTGGCACGGAACATCACCCTGAGAGGTATCGGCCCCGTGCTGGCGGTGGCCGAATTGCCCGTGCCATCGGTCCGCGCGCTGCTCTCCGCGGCTGGTGAGGCCCCTGGCCTGCGCACGACCCTCGAACGGGACGACGGTACCCTGCTCGCCTCCGTACCGCATGACGAGACGCGGATCGGCCAGCGCATCGGCGCCTTGCTACCGCCCGACACCGACGCCTCGCTCACCGTCGTCACCAACAGCCGGTTCACCGGTCAGCTGGTCTTCGCGTCCGCGCGCCTTGCGCTCTATCCGACGCTTGTCATCACCACGGCCATCGGTGTGGATGACGCGATGGCGGGGTGGTACCGGGACCGCCTGCGGGCGCTGATGCTGTCGGGCGTCCTCGGCGCCGTCATCGCTCTCATCGCCGTGACGCTGATGTATGTCCTGGGCCAGCGCGGGCGGGCGGAGGAAGAACGCACAAAGGCCCGGCAAACGCTGGAAAATGCCCTCGAATCCATGTCGGACGGCTTCGTGATGTTCGACGCCGAGGACCGGATGGTCGCGTGCAACAGTCGCTATCTGGATTTCTATCGGATCAGCGCGCATGTCATCCAGCCCGGGGCGCGCTTCGAGGATATCATGCGCGAGGGCGCGCGGCTGGGCCAGTATCCTCAGGCCGGCACGGACCTCGAAGCCTTCGTCCGCGAAAGCAAGGCGTTCCACCTTGGCGACCAGCCGCCCATGGAGCGGCTTCTGCCCGACGGCCGCTGGGTGTTGATCACGGAACGGCGAACGCCCGACGGCGGCACGGTCGGCATTCGCACGGACATCACGGTGCTCAAGCGCGCGATGCAGGACCTGGCCGCCGCGCGCGACGCAGCCGCCGCGGCCGGCGAAGCAAAGAGCCGCTTCCTGGCGCGCGTGTCGCACGAGTTACGCACGCCGCTCAACGGCGTCCTAGGCTTCGCGCAGGTCCTGCTCCACGATCCGCGGCTGACGCCCGAACAGCGTGAGCACGTGACCACCCTGCACGAGGCCGGGCGCCATCTGCTCGATCTCGTCAACGGCTTGCTGGATCTCTCCAAGATCGAGGCCGGGCGGCTCGATCTCGCGCCGCGGGCGGTGCATCTGCGCCAGCTCCTCGAAGGCTGTGCGACGCTGCTCGAGCCGGAGATCGCCCGCAAGGCGCTCTCCTTCCGGCTGGACATGGACGAAGGATTGCCCGAGGCCGCGCGGCTCGACCCACTGCGGATGCGCCAGCTCCTGCTCAACCTTCTTTCGAACGCCGTGAAGTTCACCCCAGCAGGCGGACGCGTGGACCTCAGGGTGCGCCACCTGCCGGGCGGCAGCATGCGCATCGAGGTCGCCGATACCGGACCAGGCGTGCCGGCAGCGCAGCGGCACCTGCTGTTCGAGGACTTCGTGCAGCTCGCGCCGAACAGCGGCCCGGAACCACAGGGCACGGGCCTCGGCCTCGCCATTTCGGCACGCCTCGTGGATCTGATGGGCGGCACAATCGGCTGCGAAGCCCCGGCCGGGGGCGGGGCGCTGTTCTGGATCGAGATTCCGCTGGTGGCCGCGAACGCAGCCGAGATACTTCCCTTGAACGAGCCGGTGGTGCAGCCCTCCGACGAGACGACCGCCCTGCACATCCTCGTCGTCGACGACGTTGCCGCAAACCGGCAGATCGCGGAGGCGATGCTCGTGTCTGCCGGACACAAGGTGACCCTTGTCGAAGACGGCAGCGGGGCCCTGTTGGCGCTGGAACGCGAGCGTTTCGACGCCGTTCTGATGGACCTGCAGATGCCGCAGATGGACGGCTTCGAGACGACACGGCGGATCCGCGCGCTGTCGGCGCCGGCCGCGAGGGTTCCTGTGATCGCGCTCACCGCATCCGCCCTCCCGGAGCAGGTGGAGGCCGCGCGACGCGCCGGCATGGATGCGCATCTTCCGAAGCCCCTGGACCGCAGGGTGCTGCTCGAAGTGCTGCGCAGCCTGCCGCGCCGTAGCCCGGAGCCCGAAGCCCCGCCGGATGCGGACGAATCGGGTCCACCATTCCTCGATACATCGGCACTCGACATGCTCGAGCGTGAACTCGGCCACGCCGCCCATGGCATCCTCGCCGAGTTCGTTGGCGAACTGAGGCGGGCCCTCGCGCTGCTGACCCATGCCGCCCCCTCCGAAAGGACCGATGCCGCGCATGTGCAGCACGCGGCGCACCGAATTGTCGGCGCCGCGCGGACGCTCGGCGCAACGCGACTCGCCGATGAGGCGGAGGCACTGCAGAAGGCGGCGCGCGCCGGCGATGCCTCACAGGACCTGCAGGCCCGCGTTGTCGCCGCCGCCCGCGGGACGCTGCCGGCCCTCGAGCAACGCCTTGGTCTTGGGGACCTGGGCGAGGAGCCGCCACCCAGGAGGATCGCGGTCGCCTGAGTCCGAGACGGGTGGACCCGTTTCGCCGCTGGCCTAGGATGCGTCGCGGCGTGCGGAGAGAGACCTGCGGATGAGCCTCGGCGCTTGGAGCGCGAATTCGGAACGCGAGGAACCCCACCCGGACCTACGCGCCGCAGCCGCGCCCGCGCGGCGCGCCGAGACGCCATGCGGTGGCGGTTCCCTCGTTTGGCGGGCGTGGGGACAGGGTCGGCCACTCGTGCTCCTGCATGGCGGGTCGGGTTCGTGGCGTCACTGGCTGCGCAACATCCACGTCTTCGCCCGCGACAGGCTGGTGATCTGCCCGGACCTGCCGGGGCTCGGCGACAGCGACCTGCCGCCGGAGCCGGCCTCGCCCGAGAGCATCGCCACGATCCTGCAGCACGGCCTGCAGATCCTGTTGCCCGAAGGACAGGGCTACGACCTCGCGGGCTTCTCCTTCGGAGCGCTCTGCGCCGGCCACCTCGCTGCGCTGGATCAGGACGCCTGCCGGTCGCTGACCATCGTGGGCGCCGGTGCGCTCGGCTTCGTCCGCAGCCCGACCGAACTCGTGAAGGTCCGGCATCTCGAAGGCATGGCGAGGGACGAGGCCAATCGGCACAATCTCGCGGCGCTCATGTTCGCAGACGCAGCGCGGATCGACGAGGCGGCGCTGGCGATGCAGGACCTCCATACCCGGCGCGCGCGCTTCAAGAGCCGTGGCTGGGCGAACACGGACTCGCTGAAGCAGGCGATCCTACGGAGCCGCGCGCCACTCGGCGCGATCTATGGGGAGCAGGACGCCATTGCGCGGCCATATGTGTCTCTGCGCCTCGACCTGGTGCGCGAGATGCGCCCCGACGCCCGGACCGAACTGATCCCGGGCGCCGGCCATTGGGTCGCCTATGAGGCGCCCGACGCCTTCAACGCGGCGCTGGCGCGAATCCTGGGACGGGAGAGCGCGGCAGCGTGACCTCCCCGGAAGCACGGCCGAGCCGCGCCGCCACCCTGCGCGGCATGGCCTGGATGGCGGTCGCGGGCCTGCTGTTCTGCCTGCTGAATACCATTGGGCGCAGCCTCGCGCAGCAACTCGACCCATTCCAGACGCAGTTCTTGCGGTACCTCGCGGGCCTGGTCGTCCTCCTGCCCTTCGTGCTGCGCACCGGCCTTGCGGCCTGGCGACCGCACGACATCAAGGGGCAGGGCTGGCGCGGGCTGGTCCATACGGCGGGCCTGCTGCTCTGGTTCTGGGCGCTCCCGCACGTGCCGCTGGCGGACATGACCGCGATCGGCTTCACGGGCCCGATCTTCATCATGGCCGGCGCCGTTCTGTTCCTGGGCGAGCCGGTTGTCCGCGCCCGCTGGATCGCCGCGGGCATCGGCTTCACAGGCGTCATGGTGGTGGTGGTGCCGAACCTCGTGGGCGGCGGCGGCGCCTGGTCGCTCGTGATGCTCGCCTCCTCCCCCCTCTTCGCCGCCTCCTTCCTGATCACGAAGGCACTGACCCGGCGGGATCGGCCGGAGGTGATCGTTGCCTGGCAGGCGATCACGGTCGCCGCCTTCACGCTGCCTTTTGCCATCCCCGGCTGGACCTGGCCCTCGGCCGAGCAGTGGGGTTGGTTCCTGATGACTGGCCTGCTCGGAAGTGCAGGTCACTGGTGCCTGACCGAAGCCTTCCGCATCGCCGACATGTCCGCCACGCAGCCGGTGAAGTTCATCGACATGCTCTGGGCCTCAGCGCTCGGCTGGCTTGTGTTCAGCGAGACGCCGGCCACCACCACCTTCGCCGGCGCCGCCATCATCTTCGTCGCCACCAGTTGGATCGCGCAGCGAGAGGCAGTGCGCAGCTGAACCGCCATCTTGCGCGGCGCCCGTCGGTGGCCGAACCTCAGCCCGATGATCGCCTCACCGAGGGCGACGGGAGGAACGCATGACAAGCATGGGCCCGCTCCGGATCGCACCGCTGCACGGCTTGGTCAGCGAGGCGGAATGGCAGGCGCGGCTTGACCTCGCGGCCTGCTACCGCCTCTGCGAACACTACGGCATGTCGGACATGATCTACACGCACATCACCGCGCGCGTGCCCGACAGCGCGGACCACTTCCTGATCAACCCGAACGGCCTGTTCTTCGGGGAGATGACGGCGTCCTCCCTGCTGAAGGTCAGCCTGGACGGCGAAATCCTCTATCGCCCCGACCTGCCCTACGGCCTGCACCCGGCGGGGTTCACCATCCACAGCGCTCTCTACCGCGCGCGGCCGGACGTGATGGCGGCGATGCACACGCACACCATCGCCGGTATGGCGGTCTCCGCGATGAAATGCGGTCTGCTGCCGCTGACGCAGACCGCGACACGGTTCTACGGCCGCATCGCCTACCACGATTTCCGGGGGCCCGAGCGCGACCCGAGCGAACGAGAAGCGCTGGCCGGGTCGCTTGGATCGCTGAACTACTGCATCCTGCGCAACCATGGGCTGCTGACGGTCGGCGCCAGCATGCCGGAAGCGTTCATCGCGATGTGGGGGCTGGAACGCGCCTGCCAGGCGCAATTGCAGGCGATGGCCTGCAATACCGAACTCGAGATGCCGAGCCCCGAGGTCGTGGCGAAGTCCTGTGCCATGTACGCGCCGGGTGCTTCGCGTACCTACGGGCCGCTGGAATGGCAGGGGCTGATGCGCCGCATCGACGCAATCGATCCGTCGTGGAGGGAATGAGAACATGCGCCGCCGTCACCTGCCCGCCCTCGGGCTCGCCCTCGCCGTGCCGCTCGTCGCCCGCGGGCAGGAGGCCTGGCCCTCGCGGCCGATACGCTTGATCATCCCCTTCTCCGCCGGCGGCCCGATCGACACGGTCGGACGGATGATCGGGGAGAAGCTGCGCGAGCCGCTCGGCCAGAGCTTCATCATCGAGAACCGCACCGGGGCCGGCGGCGCGATCGGCCTGCGCAACACCGTTCAGGCGCCGCCGGACGGCTATACCTTCGTGCTGACCTCCTCCTCGCTGGCGATCCTGCCCGCGATCTACGCGAACCTCGGCTTCGACACGCGCACCGACCTGACGCCCGTGTCATTGGTTGCGGAGATCGCGACGACCATCGTCGTGCGCGCGAACCATCGCTTTGCGGCGCTCGGCGACCTGGTGGCGGAGGCGCGCGCCAAGCCTGGAACAGTGACCTACGGCACTTCGGGCATCGGATCCTCGAACCACCTCTCGGGCGCTCTGTTCGGCACGACTGCGGGGATCGAACTGGTCCATGTGCCCTACCGCGGTGCCGCCGCGGCAATGAACGCACTCTACGCGGGCGACATCGACCTCGTCTTCGCAAGCACCGTCGAGACGCTGAACCATGCCCGTGAAGGCCGGGCGCGGATTCTCGCGGTGACGACGGCGGCGCGCATCCCCGCCCTGCCGGAGGTGCCCGCAGCAGTCGAGATGGTGCCGGGCTACATCGCGCCGAACTGGTATGCGATCGCGGCACCCAAGGACCTGCCGGCGCCGATCCTGGCGCGCATGTCGCGGGAACTTGCCACGCTGCGCGGCGATGCGGACTTCCGGGCGCGCTTCGCACGGCTCGGCGCCGAGCCCCTGATGAGCGCTCCCGACGTGCTGGCCGCCCGGCTGGCCGAGGACGTGCCGACCTGGCAGCGCGTCGCCGCGGCCGCCGGCATCCGCGCTGAATGACCTACGGGAAGGAATGACCAAGCCCATGCGCAAGCTGACCATCGGCGACGTGACCATCACCAGCATCATCGAGCGGGACGGGCCCTGGCGCGCTCCGGAGGCGATGTTCCCAAAGGCTGCCGAAGCGCCGGACCTGCTCGCCGCACGCCTGAAGGAGATCGAGCCCGAGACCTACGACGTCGCCTCCGGCAAGATGGTCATCACCTACCAGACCTACGTCGTGCGTACCCCGCACCACACCATCCTGGTCGATACCTGCACGGGCGACGACAAGGGCTATCCCGCCCCGATGGACTTCCCGAAGCAGCCTTGGCTCGACGGTCTCAAGGCCGAGGGGCTGTCCTTCGAGGACATCGACTACGTCTTCTGCACCCACCTCCACATCGACCATTCGGGCTGGAACACGGTGCTGCGCGACGGACGCTGGGTACCGACCTTCCCGCGCGCGAAATACGTCTTTCACAAGCGCGAATACGCGGCCTGGGAGGCGACGACGAAGGCGGCGGTCGAGAGGCCGGGCGGCGGCGGCAACGTCTTCCGATTCAACTGTGAGCCTGTCGTCGAGGCCGGCCAGGCCCTGCTGGTGGACGACGACTTCGCGCTCGACGACCGCATCACCATCGAGCCGACGCCCGGCCATTCGCCGTGCCATTGCTGCGTCCACATCCGCAGCGGCGGGCAGCACGCCGTGATCACCGGCGACTTGATGCACCACGCGCTGCAGGTGCACCAGCCGGACTGGTCCACGATCTTCTGCTGGGACCCGGCAGAAGCCGAGGCCAGCCGGCGCCGCTTCCTGGGCCGGGTGGCGGGCACGGATACGCGGATCCTGCCGATCCACTTTCCCGACCCGTCGGTCGGGCGGGTCGAGGCGGCGGGCGACCGCTTCCGCTGGCGCTACCTCCGCTGACCGCCCCGCCCGCTTGACGCCGCCGGCCCCTGGTGGTCGGTATCCGCGACGCCGGAGGATCGCCTGATGGACCACAACCAGCCCCATGCCGCCTCCGAGGAGACCCGTATGCTCCGGGACCTCGTGGCAAAGTTCGTCGAGCGCGACCTGATGCCGCTCGAGCCCGCGGTGCTGAAGCGGGAAGCGACCGGCGGCGGCTTCAAGCTGACCGAGGAGGAGGAGGCGAAGCTCCTCGCCCGGTGCCAGGAACTCGGTCTCTGGGGCCTCGACGTGCCGGAGGAGTTCGGCGGCGCGAACCTGCCGCTCCTGTCCCTCGCCGCGGCGGAGGAGGAGATGGCCCGCGCCTGCGTGCCCTTCACCATCCCGCCCGACAGCCCGAACCTGCACATGATGCTCTCGGTCGCGAGCCCGATGCAGCGCGAGAAGTACCTCACGCCCTATGCGAAGGGCGACCAGCGCTCCGCCATGGCGATCAGCGAGCCCGGCGCCGGCGGCGATCCCGCCGGGATGACAACGCGCGCCGTGCGGGACGGCGACGACTGGGTCATCAACGGGCGCAAGATCTGGGTCTCCAACGTCCCGCGCGCCGACTTCATTATACTCATGGCACGCACGGGCGAAGGCAAGCGCCAGGACGGCATCACCGCCTTTATCGTCGAACGCGGCACCCCCGGCTTCGTCATCGAGCGCGCCATCCCGATGCTGGGCGGCCGCACGACCTATGAGCTGGTCTTCGAGGATTGCCGCGTGCCCGCGGCGAACGTGCTGGGCGAGCTCGGCCGCGGCTACGCGCCGATGCAGCTGCGCCTGAACGTGCGCCGCATGCAGATGGGCGCGCGCTGCGTCGGCATGGCGCGCCGCGCACTTGAGATGATGACCGAGCAGGCACAGAACCGCGTGACCTGGGGCGTGCGCCTGGCTGACCGTCAGGCGATCCAGTGGTTCGCCGCCGATGCGGCGATGGAGATGCATGCCTGCCGCCTGATGGTGGAGGACCTGGCCGGGAAGCTCGATGCCGGCGCGGACGTGCGGACGGAGGCCTCCATCCTGAAGGTCCGTGCCACCGAGATGGCGCAGCAGGTGCTGGACAACGCCATGCAGACCTGGGGCGCCATGGGCGTCACGAAGGAACTGCCGCTGCAGCTCATGCACCAGCAGGTGCGGCTGATGCGCGTCTACGAAGGACCGTCCGAGGTGCACCGCAGCGCGATCGGCCGGCGCATCCTCGGCGGGAAGGTCTGACGCCGTGACCCGGCCGCTCGAGGGCCTGCTCGTCCTCGATCTCGGGCACATCTACCAGGCGCCCTATGCCGGCTTCCTGATGGCGATGGCCGGCGCGACCGTCATCAAGGTTGAGCCGCCGACCGGCGAGCCGCTGCGCCGTCGCGCCATGGTGGCCGGCGGCTCGGTGCCGATGGCGATGCTCAACTCGAACAAGAAGGGCATCTCCCTCGACCTCAAGAACGCGGCCGGGCGCGACGTGTTCCTCCGCCTCGTGGAGCGCGCGGATGTCGTCATCGAGAACTTCTCGCCAGGCGTCATGGATCGGCTCGGCCTCGGGCACGAGGCGCTGCTCCGGCGCAATCCGCGCCTCGTCTACGCGGCGGGATCCGGCTATGGCCAGGACGGCCCCGACAAGGACAGGCTGGCGATGGACCTGACGGTGCAGGCTGCCGTCGGCGTCATGCACACGACGGGGTATCCCGACGGCCCACCCACCAAGGCGGGGCCGACCGTCTGCGACTTCCTGGGCGGCACGCATCTCTATGGCGCCATCATGACCGCGCTGTTCGCCCGCGGGCGCACCGGCAAGGGCGCCTTCGTCGATGTCGCCATGCAGGATGCCGCATACTCGACGCTCGCCTCCGCGATCGGCATGCATTTCGGCGGCATGCTGCAGGACGTGCCGCCGCGCACCGGCAACAGCCATGCGGGCCTCGCCATGGCGCCCTACAACGTCTACCCGGCATCAGACGGCTGGATCGCCATCATCGTCGTGACGGAGGGCCACTGGGACCGCCTGCTGCGCGCCATGGGCCAGGAGGCGCTCGTCGGCGACGAACGCTTCCGCAGCAATCCCGACCGGGTGCGGCACATGGCGGAGGTCGATAGCCTCGTCACCACCTGGACCGCCGCGCATACCCGCGCGGAACTCGAGGCCCTGACGCGCGAGCACGGCGTTCCGGCGGCGCCCGTTCGCACGCTCGAGGAAGTGCTGAACGACCCCGGCATGCACGAGCGCGGCATGCTGCGCTGGGTGGACCATCCGGAGGTCGGCCGCGTCGTGCTGCCGGCGACGCCGCTGCGGATCGAGGGCGCGCCGCC
Source organism: Roseomonas sp. HF4 (assembly GCF_005222755.1). Classification (GTDB taxonomy): domain Bacteria; phylum Pseudomonadota; class Alphaproteobacteria; order Acetobacterales; family Acetobacteraceae; genus Neoroseomonas. The sequence goes on along the minus strand of NZ_STGD01000014.1, from coordinate 134,811 downwards.
GCCGCCCTTTGAGCCGAGCCCCTTCCTGAACCAGCACGAGGGAGAGGTTCTGGGCGGCCTGCTCGGCCTCGACGAACCGGCCCGCGAGGCACTGCGCGAAGCCGGCGGCCTCGGCCCGCGCTTCAGCGGCCGGTGAAGTCGGGCCGGCGCTTCTCCAGGAAGGCGGCGGCGCCTTCGCGGCGGTCCTCGGTGCCGATGGTCGCTGCCTGCTCCGCCTCGGCCAGTTCGATCGCGGCCGACAGCGATTGCAGCGGCGCGAGAGCAAGCTGGCGCTTGATGATGCGGAGCGAGCGCGGCGAGCAGTTCGCCGCGATATCCGCCGCATAGGCCCGTACCGCCGCGCCGAAGCCCTCGGCCGGCAGCACGCGCACGAGGCCCATGGCGGCGGCCTCCTCCGCCGTGACGGTGCGGCCGGACAGCAGCAGGTCGGCAGCGTTCATCGGGCCGATCAGCCTGGGCAGCATCCAGGCGCTGCCATGCTCGGCGATCAGCCCGCGCCGCGGGAAGGCGCAGGCGAGGCGCGCGCCCCCCGCCATGAAGCGCAGGTCGCAGAACAGCGTCACCGCCAACCCGACGCCGGCAACGGCGCCGTTGATCGCGGCGATGACGGGCTTGCCGATGTTGAGGATGTAGGAATAGCGGCGCGCGAGGTCGTCGACCGGTGGTGCGCCGCCCGGCGGCGGCGTGACTCCGGCGAAGCGGGGACGCTCCGGCGTGCGGCCGGCAATCCCGTTGACGTCGGCGCCGACGCAGAAGGTGCTGCCGGCCCCGGTCAGGATGATCACGCGCACGCCGTCGTCGGCCGCGGCGCGCGTGAAGGCTTCGCGCACCTCCGCCTCCACCGCGGCCGACCATGCATTGCGTTTCTCGGGCCGGTTCAGAGTGATGGTCACGATGCGATCATCGACGTCGTAGGCGATCTCCGCGAAGGCCATGGCCACAACCCCCTACCGCACCGGAGTACGTGCACGCTGCGCGGCCCATTGGGCGTCGGTCCAGTCCAGCATCTCCTGCGCGCCGGCCCGCGCGCCGCTGAGCAGTCGACGTCCGCCATCCGCCACCACACATTCCCCGGTGATGTAACCTGCGTGGCCGGAGACGAGGAAGGCGGCGAGGTCGGCCAGTTCCTCGTGCCGTCCGGCGCGCCGGAGCGGCACGCCGGCGTGATCCAGGCCGCCTGGCCGCAGCCGCGCGACGGCGGCCTCGGTCGGGAAGGTGCCCGGCGCGATCGCCACCAGCCGGATGCCATGCGGCCCCCATTCGACAGCGAGGCTCTGCGTCATGGCCAGCAGCCCGGCCTTCGCCATCGCCGAGGGCGTCGTGAAGGCGCCGCCCTGCAGCGCCGAGAGCGTGAGGATCGAAAGCACGACGCCCGGCTGCCCGGCCTCGATCCAGCGACGCCCGCAGCCGATGGTGCAATACGCCGCGCCGTGCAAGGTCGTGCCCAGCACAGCATCCACCGCCCGCGCCGAGAGCCGATGCGTCTGCGCCAGGAAGTTGGCCGCCGCGTTGTTGACCAGGATGTCCGGCGCGCCGTGGCGCCACACCGCATCCAGCATCTCTTCGACCGCCGCGGCATTCCGGATGTCGCAGGGATGCGTCGTGACCTCAGCGCCGGGCACTTCGGTCCGAAGCGCCTCCGCCGTCGCGTCGAGCACTGCGGCGCGCCGGCCACAGATCGCGAGCGACGCGCCGAGGTCGAGGAACCGCCTGCCGATGCTCCGCCCGAGGCCCGTTCCACCGCCGGTGACCAGCGCCCTTCGCCCGGCGAGCAGCCCCGGCGCGAAGGCCACGTCAGGCGCCCTTGAAACTCGGCTTGCGCTTCTCCCGCATCGCAGCCAGGGCCTCCTTGTGGTCGTCCGTGGTGTGCGCGACCGCTTGCATGGCCGACGACATCTCGAGCACGGTGTCGAGCCGGTTGTTCCAGGCCTCCCGCAGCAGCCGCCGCGCCATGCGCACCGCCTGCGGCGGATTGGCCGCGATGCGCGCGGCCAGCGCCTTCGCCGCCGGGATCAGCTCGGCATCCGGCACGACACGGGAAACGAGGCCGGCGGCCAGCGCCTCCTGTGCGCTCAGCGCATCGCCGGTCAGCGCCATCTCCGATGCCTTCGCGAAGCCGACCACGCGCGGCAGCAGCCAGGCGCCGCCGTCGCCCGGGATGATGCCGAGCTTCACGAAGGATTCCGCGAAGCGCGCGCTCTCGGCCGCGATCCGCAGGTCGCACATGCAGGCAAGGTCGCAGCCCGCCCCCATGGCCGGCCCATTGACCGCCGCGATGACCGGCAGCTCGAGCGTCTCGAGCAGGCGCGGAATGCGCTGGATCCCCCAGCGATAGTAGCCGCGCGCCTGCGCCGGCGTACGTTCCTTGGGGCCGCTCGCCGCCTCCCCCATGCGCCGGACATTGCCACCGGCGCAGAAGGCAGTGCCGGCGCCGGTCAGGATGGCGACACGCACCTCCTGCCCCGCATCGAGCGCGGAGAGCGTGTCGAGCAGCGCGTCCTGCATCTCGGGGTCGAGCGGGTTGCGCGTCTCCGGGCGGTTCATGGTGAGGAGGGCGATGCCCTCCTCGATCTCGACCTTGATCGGCGCATCCATCGTCACGTTCCCCCGCTTCAGGCCGCGGAGGATGGAGCGCGGCGACCGCCCGGGCAAGACAGGCTCAGGACGCCTCGATGCCAAGCCGCCGGATCAGGGCGCCCCATTTATCGGCATCCGCGCGCATCCTGGCCGAGAAGGCCGCGGTATCCTCGGGGGCGATCTCGACCCCCATGCCCGCCAGGCGGTCCTTGACTGCCGGCAGCGCCATCACGCGATTCAACTCGGCGTTGAGCCGCTGCTGCAGCGCGGGCTCCATCCCCTTCGGCCCGAAGGCGCCGTACCAGACGGCCATCTCGTAGCCGGGCACGCTCTCGCCCACCGTCGGCACCTCGGGCCGGCGGCTCCACCGCCTGGCCTCGGTCACGCCCAGCAGGCGCAGGCGCCCGCCCTCGACATGCGGCATGGTCTGCGTCGCCGCGCTGAACAGCAACTGCGTCTGGCCCGCGACGGTGTCCGTCACCGCCGGCTGCCCGCCGCGATAGGGCACGTGGACCATGCGGATTCCGGTCATGCTCTCGAACAACGCGGCGCAAAGGTGATTGGTCGAGCCTGGCCCGGCCGAGGCATAGGCGATCTTCTCGGGATTGGCGCGGGCGTGGGCGATGAACTCGGGCACCGTCTGCGCAGGCACCGCGGGGTGCACCACCATCGTGTTCACTGCGAAGCCGAGCATGGCGAGCGGCGTGAAGTCCGCGACGCCGTCGAAGGGCATGCTGCGCATCAAAGCGTGGTTCATCGCGTGCGTCGACATCGACCCGAACAGCAGCACATGCCCGTCCGGGGCGGCCTTCGCGACCGTGTCGGACCCGACATTGCCGCTCGCGCCGGAACGGTTTTCGACCAGCACAGGCTGGCCGAGCGCCTGGCCGAGCGGCTCGGCCACGATCCGCGCCAGGATGTCCGTCGTGCCGCCGGGTGCCCAAGGCACGACGAGGCGGATCGGCCGCGAGAAAGCGGTCTGGGCGACCGCCGTGGAGGCGGCAAGCAGGGCGGGGGTCGCGAGCAGCAGCCCGCGGCGAGGCAGATGGGTCATGGGGCTCTCCGGCTGTCGGTCGCATCCATGCCGAGAAGCGCCGGGACGGCAAGAGCAGCGAAGATAGCACCCGTCACCGCATCGGCCTCGGTGTAGTGGCCGGCACCATGGAGGAGATTGACGGCCCCAAGTGTCCGCCCGCCCCAGCGCACCGGCAGGTTCATGGCGCTGCCGAGGCCCATCGCCGCGATCTTCTCATGGTCGGGATAGGCCCAGGCGATGTCGGCGGCATCGCGCCCGATCCAGGGGCGCCCCTCCAGCAACACGCGGCGGGTCCAGGGGTGATCAGGGTTCACGGGCTTGAAGCCCGAGACCGGGTAGGCGACGGGGTCGCTCGTGTGGACGCGCCTGTTCCGGCCGGCGAGGGGATCATGGCGCATGATCGTGAAGAGCCGGTGCCCGATCGCCCCGTTCATCGCCCGCTCGAACGCGGCGAAGACGGCGCCGACCTCGCCGGGCTCGGACATGGCGGCGGCAACCGCGGCAAGGAACGGTGCGGGGTCGGTGTGGCGCATGGCCGATTCATAGCGCGGCCCGCGGATTTGCCGAAGCGCCGCAAGCCTTCCTACGATGCGGTAGCAGGCCCGATGGCAGGACAAGACACCATGAGCGCAGCTGAGCCGCCGGCATTCGACCCCATCACGCTCGAGATCTGCTGGAACCGCCTGATCTCGGCGGCGGACGAGGCCGCGACCGGCCTGCTGCGCACTGCCTTCTCGACCATCGTGCGCGAATCGAACGACTTCGCGACCGTGCTGATGGATCGCAACGGCGACAGCGTCAGCGAGAACACGGGCGGCCTCGCCTCCTTCTCCTGCATACTGCCGCGCACGACCAAGACCTTCCTGCGGCGCTACCCCGCCGAGACTTGGCGTCCGGGCGATGTCGTCGTCACCAACGACCCCTGGCTCGCCACCGGCCACCTGCCCGACTTCACGGTGGTCACCGGCATCTTCCACCAGGGCGGGCTGGTCGGCTTCTCGGGATCGATCGCCCATTCGCCGGATGTCGGCGGCTCGCTCTGGGCCGCCGATTGCCGCGACATTTTCGAGGAAGGGATCCGGATCCCGCCGGGCCATCTTCTGCGGGAAGGCACCTGGAACCAGCAGATTCTCGACATCCTGCTGGCCAATGTTCGCGTGCCGCGCGAGGTGCTCGGCGACCTTCAGGCGCAGGTCGTCGCGGCCGAGGTCGGCGCCCGCCGCGTGGCGGAATTCCTCGACGACACGGGCCTCGCCGACCTGCAGGACCTCTCGGCTGCCCTTGCCGCGCGTGCCGACCGCGCGATGCGCCGCGCCATCGCCGCGATGCCCGACGGCACCTGGCGATCCGAAATCATGGCCGACGGCTTCGACGACAAGCCGACGCGCATCCGGTGCGAGGTGACCGTGCGCGGCGAGACGATGCACATCGACTACGCCGGCACCTCGCCGCAGATCGACCGCGGCATCAACTGCGTCATGAACTACACGCACGCCTACTCGGTCTACCCGGTCAAATGCGCCCTCGACCCCTTCACGCCGCGCAACGAGGGCTCCTACCGGGCGATCTCGGTCACGGCACCTGAGCGCTCGATCCTGAACCCCGTCTATCCCGCGCCGGTCAGTGCGCGGCAACTCACCGGCCACCTGCTGGCCGGCGCCGTCTACAAGGCGCTGGAGGATGTCATCCCCGACCGCATCATCGCCGAATGCGGCGGCGCGCCGACCATGCGCGCATTGTTCAGCGGCGCGCGGCGCGACGGCACCAGCTTTTCGCAGGTGCTCTTCGCCTCGGGCGGCATGGGCGCCTGCCCGCACAAGGACGGCATGTCCGCCACCGCCTTCCCGACCAATGTTGGCGCCGGCAGCATCGAGGCCTATGAGACCGTGGCGCCGATCATCGTCTGGACGAAGCGCCTGCTGCCCGATTCCGGCGGCGCCGGCACCTTCCGCGGCGGCCTCGGCCAGGAGATCGAGCTCGAGGTCGACACGGAAACTCCCGTCCGCCTCTCGCTGCTGTCCGACCGGCAGGCCAACCCGGCCGGCGGCGTCCGCGGCGGCAAGCTTGGCGGACCGGCTGCCATCACGCTCAGCGACGGCAGCCGCCCGCACCCGAAATCCCGCACCACGGTGAACGGCAAGGAGCGGGTGACGATGCTCTACGCCGGCGGCGGCGGATACGGGGACCCCAAGGCCCGCGCGCGGGACGCCGTTCGCGAAGACCTCCGCCACGGCTACATCACGGCCCGCGCTGCGCGCGACACCTACGGGCTGGAGTGACGCCGATGGCCAGCGCGACCCGTACCGCACGCATCGGCGTCGATGTCGGCGGCACCTTCACCGACCTCGTGTTGCACGATCCGGGCCGCAACATCGTGCGTACCGGCAAGCTGCTGACCACGCCGGACGATCCCTCCGAGGCGATCCTCGCCGGCATCGCGCGCATCCTGCGGGAGGCCGCGCTGCGGCCCGAGGACGTGCACAGCGTCATCCACGGCACGACGCTCGTGACGAACACGATCATCGAGCGGACCGGCGCGACGGTCGGGCTGCTGACCACCGACGGCTTCCGCGACAGCATCGAGATCGGCCGCGAGACGCGCTACGACCTCTACGATCTGTTCCTCGAGACGCCGGCGCTGCTCGTGCCGCGGGCGCTCCGCCTCGAGATCCCGGAGCGCGTCGCGGCGGATGGGCGCGTGCTGTTGCCGCTCGACGAGCCCGCTGTCGCCGCCGCCGCGCGGCGCCTGGTGGAACAGGAAGGAGCGGAGGCGCTCGCCGTCTGCTTCCTCCATTCCTATCACGCGCCGGCGCACGAACAGCGCGCGGGCGAGATCATCCGCGCCCTCTATCCGAACCTGCCGGTCTCCCTCTCCGCCGAGGTCGCGCCCGAGATCCGCGAGTTCGAACGCGCCTCGACCGCCTGCGCCAACGCCTATGTCCAGCCGCTGATGGCGCGCTACCTCGACCGCGTGCAGGCGTCGCTCGAATCCATGGGCTTCGCCGGGCACCTCTACATCATGCTCTCGGGCGGCGGCATCACGTCGGTGCGGGAGGCGAAGGACTTCCCGATTCGCCTGATCGAATCGGGCCCCGCCGCGGGCGCCATGGCCTCGGCCTTCATCTCGCGGCTCGCCGGGATCGAGCATGTCGTCTCCTTCGACATGGGCGGCACCACGGCCAAGATGTGCCTCGTCGACCACCATGAGCCGAACCACAAGTTCGACTTCGAGGCCGGGCGCGTGCGCCGGTTCCAGAAGGGCTCGGGCCTGCCGCTCAAGGTCTCGGTGGTGGACATGATCGAGATCGGCGCGGGCGGCGGCAGCCTCGCGCGGATCGACGCGGCCTCGGGGCTGATGAAGGTCGGCCCGCGCAGCGCCGGCGCGAAGCCCGGCCCGGTCTGCTACGGCCGTGGCGGTACCGAGCCGGCCGTGACGGATGCCGACCTGATGCTCGGTCGCCTCGACCCCGCCTATTTCCTCGGCGGCGAGATGGCGCTCGACCTCGAGCCCGTGCGCCGCGCCTTCGAGGCGCGCATCACCGCCCAGACGGGCATCGCGGTGGAGCAGGCCGCGCTTGGTGTGCAGCGCATCGTGGACGAGACGATGGCATCTGCCACACGCATGCACATGGCCGAGAAAGGCAAGGACCCGCGCCGCTACGCCATGATCGCCTTCGGTGGCGCGGGTCCGGTCCATGCCTGGAACCTGGCGCGGCTGCTCAAGATCGGGCGCATCCTCGTGCCGCTCGGCGCCGGTGTCGCCTCGGCGCTCGGGTTCCTGGTGGCGCCGCCGGCGACCGACATGGTGCGCAGCTACGTGGCGCGGCTCGAGCTGATCGACTGGGCCCGGGTGAACGCCCTGTTCGCCGAGATGGCGGCGCAGGGGCGGGCGCTGCTGACCGAGGCCGGCGCGGCGCCGGACAGCATCGCCTTCCGCCCCGTCGCCGAGATGCGGCATGTCGGGCAGGGCTTCGAGATCCCGGTGCCCCTGCCCGGCCTGACGCTGTCGGAGGCCGACGTGCCGGCGATCCGCGCCGCCTTCTTCGAGACCTACCGCGATCGCTTCGAGCGCATCGTGGAGGACACGCCGATCGAGGCGCTGAGCTGGCGCCTCGCCTGTTCGGCTCCCGGCCAGACGATCGACCTGGCCGGCGCCGTGCCGCAGGTCGCCTCTGCCGGCCCGCCTGCGCCGCGCGCGCATCGCCGCGTCCTGTTCGAAGGTGCGGGCTGGCAGGATTGCCCGGTCCATGACCGTTACGCCCTGCCCGTCGGGGCGGAACTCGACGGTCCGGCGCTGATCGAGGAACGCGAATCCACCTGCGTCGTCGGTCCCGGCAGCAGGGTCCGGGTGGACCGTTTCCTCAACCTCGTGATCAACCTTCCCTGACGGCGGGGCGTCAGCCCCGCTTCGGCGCCAGCCCCGCGCCGATGTCCCACCAGATTCCCGCCATGAGGCCGAGCCCCTCGCGCAGCAAGGGCGCGAGCGCATGCTCGTCCGGCCCATGCTGGTTGCAGCCGGCGTAGGAGTTCGGGATCCAGACCACCGGCACGCCGAGCTCCTCCTGGAACATGTCCGAGGGGTTCGAGCCCGAGGAATTCGGCACGATGTTCGGCGCGCGGTTGGTGGTGCGCGTCATGGACTGCGCCAGCATGGCGACCCAGGGGTCGTCCGGGTCGGTGCGAGACGCGCCGAACATGTCGCGCTCCATGACCGGCACGACCTCCACGTCGACAAACCCGCGCGCGGCCAAGTGGCGCCGCAGCGCGGGAACGATCGCGTCCCCTTTCACGTCGGCCGTGTGGCGGACCTGCAGGCGCGCGCGCGCCTCCCCCTGCACGGCGTTCGTCGGCGCGTCCGGGTGCCCTGTCAGCTGCGCCAGCACGATGACGCTGGTCCAGCCGAAGATCTTCTCCCCCTTGGTCAGGCCGGGCTCGCCCCAGCCGGCATCCTCCTGCGGCAGGCCGGGGATGTCCTCGAAGACGAGGCCGCCGATCGCGCGCCGCACCGCGGGCGGTATGGCAGCCGGCGTCCATCCGTCGACGAGGATGCGCCCCTCGGGCGTCACGATGCTGGCCAGCGCATGCGCCAGGATGAACCCGGGATCCTTCAGCACGCCACCCCAGTGACCGGAATGATGCGCGTGGTCGCGCAGCCGCACGACCAGGTCGAAGGCGACGCCGCCGCGGGCGCCGAGCTTCATCTCCGGCATGAAGGTGGTCTGGCGCGGCCCGTCCAGGCCGATGAAGACATCGGCCGCGCAGCGCGCGCGCTCCTGCCGCAGCAGGTCCCGCAGGCCGGGCGAGCCCTGCTCCTCCCCGGTCTCGACAAGGACCTTGGCGTTGAAGCCGAGCCGGCCGCCGCGCTCGGCCAGCACGGCGCGCAGTGCCTCGATCGCAATCAGGTGCTGGCCCTTGTTGTCGACCGTCCCGCGGCCGAACCACGTCTCGCCCTGCACGGTGACAGACCAGGGGTCGAGCCCGCCGCTCCACTGTCCCGCGAGGCCGCGCACGACATCGCCATGGCCATAGACCAGGACGGTCGGCAGGGCGGGATCCTCGATCCTGGTCCCAAGGAAGACCGGCCCGCGCCCCGGCACGGGGTTGTCGAGCACCACATGGTCGAAGCCCATGCCCGCCATAAGCGCGGGGATGGTCTCGGCGCAGTAACGGGTCAGCGCCGGCAGGCTGTCCGGCATCTGGCTTTCGGTCGGCACGGCGACGAGCAGGCGCAACGCATCCAGGTAGGTGCCGTCATCGAAGTATTGTGCCGCGCGCGCAATGGCGCCTTCCCGCGAAGCGGCCATGCCAGGAACCTCCGAAATGATCCGGGATGCTTGCATGCAGGTCGCGAAGCGGAAAGCGGCCCCGGGCCGCATCATCATCGCACCGCGCCAACCAGCAGACGACCCGTGCCGGGCATTGGTGTACCAGGGCGCATCCTGGCGGCCGTCGAACTTCGATTCGGCCGTCCCGCCCCCATCTGGAGCAGGGTTCCGGACCCCCTGATGCGTCTCTCGCCCCGCGATCGTTCCCCGCCGCCCGCGCCGACCACCGCTTCGAGGCCCGAACCGCATGGCCCGTTGCTGAAGCGGCGTCGCCACCGCAGGGGCATCGGCGTGGCGGGCCTAGTCTCGACGCTGCTGCACGGCGTGCTCGTCGTCGCCTTCCTTCTCGAACTCGATCCGCGCCGCCCCCCGCCGCAACCGCTGCCGCCGCCGTCCTTCGCGGTCGTGTTCCAGGGTGGATCGGACCAGGCCCCACGCGGCGCAGAGGCCCCGGAGGAGGCGCCGACCGTCACGGCCGAGTCCGCGCCGCCATCCCTTCCGCCGCCGCCTGCACCGCCGGAGGCAACGCCCGCAGTGCCGGCCCCGCCCCCGCCGGCGCCCGCCATCGCCGCCCTGCCACCACCGCCGGCCGCCGCGCCGCCACCACCGCCGGCCGCCGCATCCCCTGTGCCGAGCCCAGTCGCGCCGCCGCCGGAACCGCCGCGTACGATCGTGGAGCCTGCCGCGCCGCCGCCGCCACCCCCGGCGCCACCGCCCGCCCGTCAGGTCGATGCCGCGCCGCCGCCCGTGCCGCCTCCGGCCCGCCAGGTCGACGCGGCGCCGCCGCCACCCATGCCATCCGTCGCGTCACCGCCGGAACCGACCCCACCGGCCGTACCGGACCCCGTCCCTGGCGCATTACCAACGGCACCGCCACCACCGCGCAGCATCCCGCCCGCCATTGCCGCCTTGCCGCTGCCCCCTCCAGCGCCGCCGGCCACACCGCCCTCCGCGCCTCCGGCGCCGCCGCGCATCGCTCCGCTCGACCTTACGGACCGGCCGCCGATCCGGCTCGGGGAGGCCGATCCGTCACGACCGGGTGCCCCGCGCCGCGGCCTCGATCTTCGGCCGGGCGCCAGCCTCCCGGGACCCGGCGACGTCGAGAACCTTCGCGTCCGCGGTGCCCAGGCCGGCCCCGACTGGCGCAACGCCTTCCGCATGTGGCTCGACCGCAACCTTCGCTATCCACGGGAAGCGGCCGAGTTGGGCGAGCAAGGCCCGGTCACCGTCCGCATCACGACAGGCGCGGATGGCAGGGTGCGCCGCGTGGAACTACGCGCAGGTTCGCGCTCGATCTTTCTGAACCACTATTCGCAGTCGGTGTTCCGCGGCGCAGCGCTGCCGCCCTTCCCGCCTGGCACGGCAGAGGAAGAGGTCACGATCGACCTGACGATCCACTACATCCTGGTTCGTCGCTGAGAGACTTTTTGGGAACGCGCATTTGGGTGCATTCGGAAGTCCCGGCACCGGCGCTCCCCCGCCCCGCGACCCATGGACGCTGTCTTTGGATGCCCACCCGCCAAGGGGGAGCTGGCGGGCGCCGTTCATGCGGAAGAAGCTACAGGCTGGCCTAAGGACCCGGTCAGGTCGCGTCGAGCATCCCAGCGCGCAGGCGCGGCATTCCCTGCCCCTGGAACCGTGCCGCCCGCGCTTCAGGCATGCCCGACTTCGCCGAAGGCGTCCCGATTGGTCGCGCGAACCACCGCTGCAAAAAGGCGCAGGGCATCGGGACCGCCACAGTCCAACAGGGCGCCACCTTCCATTTCCCGCGCCAGGATCTCGGCGTGATCGGCCAGGGTTTCGGCCGCGCGACGCAGGGCCTCGCGCGACAGGGTCAGTTGCAGGTCGTCGCTCAACACGGTCCAGTCGGCAGGGCGCATGGCGATTCCATTTGCGGATCCGCCGTCCTGGCGCTCGTGCGGCTCGGGGGGCATGCCGCCCTCTGATCATGCCGGGCGAGGGTTAATGCGGCGTAATGGCCGCTCCCTGAGTCATTTGCCCCCGGGCGCGGAAGGCGCGGGGCGCGGCTGCGGCGTCGGTGGCCTGGCCGGCGTCGAGGGGCCGGAGATGACGTCGAAATCGTAGTCGGTGCGGTGCATGGCGGGCCTCCGTTACGGGTGGGGCCGCCAGGTGCCTGGGGTCTTGCGGGAGGCGGGATGTCGATGTCCCGGAACACGAAAGCCGCCAGGGGCTGGCGGCTTTCGGGGATGGTCGCGTGGCGCTTCCCTAGGCCGCTGGAGAATACCAGCGGTACCAAAATCGAACGGTGGGGATGCGACGCACGGCCATGAAAGAAACCTATCCGGCATCCGTGAACGCCCGCAAGCCCCGATGACGACCGGGGGGCCGCGCGCTACATGCGCTCCGATGTCCTTCACGATTCCCGACACGATCCCGCGCACCGCGCTCGTCACCGGCGGCGCGAGGCGGCTTGGCCGCGCCATGGCGCTCGCCCTTGCCGAATCGGGTTTCGATGTCGCCATACATTTCGCCTCGAGCGCCGTCGAAGCCGAGGCGACAGCGGCCGACATCCGGGCCCTTGGTCGCCGTGCCGTAGCGCTGCGTGCGGATCTCGCGCGCGAGGCCGACGTGGCGCGGCTCGTGCCCGACGCCACGGGGGCGCTGGGACCGCTCGGCGTGCTCGTGAACAACGCCTCGACCTTCGAGCGCGACGAATGGCAGGACGCGACCCGTGAATCCTGGGATCGCCATATGGAGCCGAACCTGCGCGCGCCCTTCGTCCTGGCGCAGGCCTTCGCCCGCGCCCTGCCCAAGGGACGGGAAGGCGCGGTGGTGAACCTGCTCGACCAGCGCGTGTGGTCGATGACGCCGCACTTCGTCTCCTACACCGTGTCCAAGGCGGGGCTCTGGGCGCTGACGCAGTCGCTGGCGCTGGCACTTGCACCGCATGTCCGGGTCAACGGGATCGGCCCCGGCCCCGCGCTTCCCAGCGCACGTCAGACGGCCGAACAGTTCGCCAGGCAGTGCCATTCCGTGCCGCTGCGTCGCGGCACCAGCCCCGATGAAGTCGCGCGCGCCCTGATCGCGATCCTCTGCCTGCCGGCCATGACCGGGCAGATGATCGCACTCGACGGCGGACAGCACCTGCAATGGGCTCCGAGCCATGGCTCGGAGCCCTAGGAATGAGCTTCGGCCCGGATGCGACGCGCGGCGTGCGCCATGTCTTCGTGCGTGGACTGACCGTGCAGGCCCGGCTGGGCGTCCATGCACACGAGGAAGCGGCACCGCAGCGCGTGGTGATCGGCATCGACCTCGCGGTGCGGGATACGCACGCACCAGCCGCTGAAGGACCGGACGAACTCGCGCGCGTGGTGGATTACGGTGCGGTTGCCGCAACCGCTCGGCGAATTGCCGGTGCAGGCCACGTGCGCCTCGCCGAAACGCTGGCCGAGCGCATCGCGCTCGCCCTGCTCGGGGATGACCGCGTCCTTTCGGCGCGCGTCTCGGTGGAGAAGCCCGACGTGCTGACGGATGTAACGAGTGTCGGCGTTGTCGTTGAAAGGACGCGGTTTTGAAACATGCGGCAGGCGGATTTTGTCCACCGCCGCTTGCCACCGAAACGCGAGCCAAGCGGGGTCAAGCGAAAAATGCATCTTGACCTATTCCGCGATGTCGGACTCAGAATAAAATCATTAAATATCAAATGCTTGATCGTTTTCTGGTGGACTGCCCGCCAGCACGGCACCACGCTGCACACGCGCTGCTGGCTTGCCCGCCGCGACATGCCCCGCCAATTGCCCACAAGGTTTTCCACAGGAGTCGTGGACAATCCCATGCCACGGCGGCGTAACATTTCCTCGCCATGACCGGCTCGCACCACAGCCCCGCAACGGCCGATGGGCTTGCGGTGATCGAGGCCGTGCTGCCCAGCCTGCCGCTCTCCCCGGGCGTCTACCGCATGCTCGATGCAAAGGGAGAAGCTCTCTATGTCGGCAAGGCGCGCTCCATCCGGAAGCGCGTCACCTCCTACACGCAGGTGGCGCGGCTGCCCGAGCGGCTGCGGCGGATGGTGTTCGAGACCCGCAGCCTCGAGATTGTCACGACCGGCTCGGAGGCCGAGGCGCTGCTGCTCGAGGCGAACCTCATCAAGCGCCTGCGGCCGCGCTTCAACATCGTCCTGCGCGACGACAAGTCCTACCCCTGGCTGATGCTGTCCGAGGACCACCCTTATCCGCAGATCGCGAAGCACCGCGGGGAACGGCGGAAAGGCGCTGCCTACTACGGCCCCTTCGCATCCGTCTGGGCGGTGAACCAGACCATCACCGCGCTGCAGAGGGTCTTCCTGCTGCGGTCCTGCCGCGACACGGTGTTCGACAGCCGCACGCGCCCCTGCCTGCTGTTCCAGATCAAGCGTTGCTCCGCCCCCTGCGTCGGGCGGATCAGCCGCGACGACTATGCCGCGCTCGTCGGGGATGCGAAGCAGTTCCTCTCGGGTGGCACGCCCTCGATCCAGAAGCGCCTCGCCGCCGAGATGGAGCAGGCGGCCGAGCACCTGGAATTCGAGCGCGCTGCGGCGCTGCGCGACCGCATCCGCGGCCTGACGCATGTGCAGGGCAAGGACCGGGTGAACCTCGACGGCGTCGGCGATGCCGACGTCGTCGCGCTGCACCAGGCAGCCGGGCAATCCTGCGTGCAGGTCTTCTTCTTCCGCGGCGGGCGCAACAACGGCAACCGCCCCTACTTCCTCAGCCATGCGAAGCACGACCAGCCGGCCGAGGAGGTGATGGGCACCTTCCTCGCCCAGCTCTATGACGACCTGCCGCCGCCTCCGCTGGTCCTGCTGTCCCACGACCCGCCGGAGGCACCCCTGATCGCCGAGGCTCTCTCCCTCAAGGCCGGCCGCCGGGTCGAACTCCACCGCCCGCAGCGCGGCGAGAAGAAGGAAGCCGTGGAGCATGCCGCCACCAACGCCCGCGAAGCGTTGGAGCGGCGGCTCGCGGAAGGCACGGCGCAGACGAAGCTGCTCGACGGTGTGGCCTCGCTGTTCGGCCTGGCGGCGCCCCCCGAGCGCATCGAGGTCTACGACAACAGCCACATCCAGGGCGCCAATCCCTACGGCGTCATGGTCGCGGCCGGTCCGAGCGGCTTCCTGAAGCAGGCCTATCGGAAATTCTCGATCAAGACGGCCCCGGGAAATGACGACTTGGCGATGATGCGCGAGGTCTTCGAGCGCCGCTTCGGCCGCGCGCTGCGCGAGGATCCCGGGCGCGAATCCGGAGCCTGGCCGGACCTCGTGCTGATCGACGGCGGCGCTGGGCAGCTTTCGGCGGCGCAGGCCGTGATGGCCGAACTCGGGGTCGAGGACGTGCCGCTCGTCGCCGTGGCCAAGGGCCCCGACCGCGATGCGGGCCGCGAATGGTTCCACACGGCCGGCCGCGAGGCGTTCCAGCTGCCGCCGCGCGACCCGGTCCTCTATTACCTGCAGCGGCTGCGCGACGAGGCGCATCGCTTCGCGATCTCGGCGCACCGTGCCGGCCGGTCGAAGGCCCTGACGCGATCGGAACTGGACGACATCCCGGGCGTGGGCGCCGCGATCAAGCGGCGGCTGCTCAATCACTTCGGCTCGGCCCGCGGCGTGCGCCAGGCGGGCCTGAGCGACCTCGAGGCATGTCCCGGCATCGGCCCAGCGGCGGCGCGGCGCATCCACGAGCATTTCCACCCCGGCGCAATGGTGGCCCCACGCGGCGGGAAGGGGTAATCAGGCTCCGCGCCATGCCGACCGACCTGCCCAACCTGCTGACGCTCTCCCGCATCGCGGCCATCCCCGTGCTGGTGACGTTCGCGGCCATTGGCGCGCCATGGTCGAACATGGTGGCCTGCGCCGTGTTCTCGGTCGCGGCGGTGACCGATTACTTCGACGGCAAGATCGCGCGCGACAGGGGGGTGACCTCCTCATTCGGCCGCATGCTGGACCCCATCGCCGACAAGCTGCTGGTGGGCGCGGCGCTGATGCTGCTGGTCGGACTCGAGCGCCTGTCCCATGCGGCGCTCTATCCCGCCATCGTGATCATGCTGCGGGAGATCATGGTCTCGGGCCTGCGCGAATACCTGGCGGAGCTGCGGGTCGGCCTGCCGGTCACGCGACTGGCCAAGTGGAAGACGGGCTTCCAGATGGGGGCGCTCGGGACGCTGCTCGCCGGTGACAGCGGCGCCGGGCTGATCGGGCTCTCTGCGCTGCCCGTCTCCCTCATCGGCGAAGCCGGCCTATGGGTGGCGGCAGCGCTGACGCTCGCCACAGGCTGGGACTACCTGCGGGCCGGATTGCGCCATGCAGGGGAGCAGGACGCCGCCGTGCAGCCGACTGCGCCGGTCGGAGAGACGGCGGCACAGCCTTGAGTGCGGCGCACCGGAGGATCATGTTGAATCGAGGAACGGTGGAGCAAGTACCGATGCGATGCGGGATTTCCGGCAGCGTGCTGCTTGCGACGATGGCATTGGCACTCACGGGGTGCGGGCCCGACTGGCAGCCCTCGTGGAACACCTCGTCGCGGCCCATCGTGCCCGGCGACAGCCTGACCATGCGGCGCGTGACCGGGCAGGACGCCGAATTCGAACCCCTGCGCAGCGAAGATCCGGCGCAGCTCCGCCTCAGCGCCGGCGCGTTGCGGACCGCGCCGCCGCCGACGCCCGAGGCCGCCATCCGGAGCGTGCCCGAGTATAGCCCGGTGCCGCGCCCCGACATCGAGCGGCGGACAGCGCCGGAGGCCGCGCCGCGCACGGGCAGCGCGACGCCGGCGCCCCCGGCCACCCAGCCGCCACGCGTAGGCAGTTCGACGCCGCCGCCCGTCGCCTCCGTGCCGCCGCGCGCGACGATCCCCGACCGCCCACCGGTGGCGGCGCCGACGACCGAGCCGCCCGAGCGTCGCGACGACCGCGTCATCGCCATACCCGGCCAGCCGCCAGCGGTGACGACGGACAGCGCCGGCCGGGTGCAATCCGTCATCCAGCCCGGCAACCCAGCGGGCGGCGTCGCCATCCGGGACGGCGGGACGACCACCGTCATCCAGCCCGGTGGACGCGTGACCACCGTTCCGACCACGCGCTGACCGCCATGCGCGTGCTCTATTTCGCCTGGGTCCGGCAGAAGGTAGGCATCGCGGAGGAGGAGGTGGCGCCGCCCTCCGACGTTCGCGACGTCGCCTCGCTGGTCGCGTGGCTGGCGGCGCGTTCCCCGGGCCACGCCGCCGCCTTCGCCGACCCTAAGCAGTTGCGCGCCGCTGTGAACCAGGATTTCGCGACCCCCGATCACCCGATCGCCGCCAACGACGAGGTCGCATTCTTCCCGCCCGTCACCGGAGGCTGACATGGCCCGCGTGCTCGTGCAGGAAGCGGCCTTCGATACCGGCGCCGAGACGACGGCGCTGACGGCAGTGCGCACCGATGTTGGGGGCGTCGCCTCCTTCCTCGGCGTCTGCCGCGGCGATGACGGGCTCGAGGCCATGGTGCTCGAGCATTATCCGGGCATGACCGAGCGCGCCATCGCCCGGATCGCGGCCGAGGCCGAGGCGCGCTGGCCGCTCACCGGCTGCACCGTCATCCACCGCGTCGGGCGCATCCTGCCCGGGGAGCCGATCGTGCTGGTGCTCACCGCCTCCGCCCATCGGAGGGCGGCGCTCGAGGCCTGCGCCTTCCTGATCGACTGGCTCAAGACCGGCGCGCCCTTCTGGAAGCGGGAGGAATTCGCCGAGGGCGCGCATCGCTGGGTCGAGGCGCGGGCAGAGGACGATGCCGCGGCCGCACGCTGGGCGGCGGCCGGGGGAACGTGACCCCGGCGCTCCGACTTTCAGCGGTCGTCATCCCCTGCCGCGACCTCTCGCGGCAGCGCGGCTTCTATGAACGCGTCCTGGAACGCGCGCCCAGCGAGGCACGGACGGGCTTCGTGCGGTTCGACCTCGACACGCTGAGCCTCGCGCTGCGCGCGCGGGGGGATGCGCTGTTCCCGCGCGAGGGCCAGGCCGGGGTGATGCTCACCTTCCGCCTGGACGGTGCTGACGAGGTCGAACGCTGGCACCGGCGGCTGCTGATGGCACATGTGGCGGTGCTCGAGCCGCCGACCCGCCTGCCCTCCGGCGAATGGTCGCTGCATGTCGCCGATCCGGAAGGCAATGTCCTGTGCCTCCTGGCGGGGTGACGTCACCGGCGGCCGACCCGCGGTGACCGCCGCGCCTGCAGGGCGGTGGTGGGCGGCGCCTGCCGCGGTCGTGGCCGGCGCGGTCCTGCTCGCCTGGCCGGCGCTGCTGAACGGCTATCCGCTCGTGTTCAGCGATACGGGCGGCTTCCTGCACCAGACGACCGGGCCCCTCATGCTCTGGGACAAGCCCTGGATCTACGGGCCGTTCCTGCACCTGTTCCATTGGCGGACGACGCTCTGGCTGCCGCTGGCGGCCCAGGCGCTGGTCGTGTCACACCTGCTGTGGGTGACGCAAAGCGTGCTTCGGGGTGGGGCGACGCCGGGCGCGCATGTCGCGGCCTGCACCGTTGCGGCGGCGCTGACGGCCGCGCCCTTCACCGTCGCGTTGCTTATGCCGGATGTCTTCGCGCCGGTCGTGCTGCTTGCGCTGCTGCTGCTCGGCCTCGGTGGCGGGGGCCTGACGCGCGGAGAGGCGGCATGGCTCGGCGGCATCGCGGCTCTGGGCATCGCGGCGCATCCCGCGCATCTGCCGCTCGCGCTGGCCGCGATCGGCATGGTGCTGGTGACGGGCCGCTGGCGGGGCGCGGTCCGCGCGGCCTTGCCCCTGGCTGCGGCGGTCGCCCTGGTGCTCGCGACCAATGCCGTCGGTCACGGGCGCGCGGCGCTGTCGCCGCATGGTGCGACCTTCCTGCTGGCACGGCTGCAGGCGGACGGGCCGGCGACGGAGGTCATCAGGGCGCAATGCCCGGCAGCGGGCTGGTATCTCTGCGCCTTCGCCGATCGTTTCCCGATGGACTCCCAGACATTCCTCTGGTCCCCCGAAAGCCCGGTGAACCGCGACGCGGCGGGACAGGCGCGCTTCCTCGGCGGTGCGATGATCTCTCGCGAGGCTGCGGAGATCGTCGCGGAGACGCTTCGCACGTATTCGGCAGATGTGGCGGGAGCCATCCTGCGCAACACGCTCGCGCAGATCGCCACGATCTCGATCGGCGATACGCTGACAAGCCACAACCTGGCGACCGCGCTGCGACCGCGCATCGCAGAGGCCTTCCCGGGCATGGAACTTGCCGCCTTCGATGATGCGCTGCAGGCGCGGGATGCCCTGCTTCCCGCGGTCGCGTGGGTCGTCCCGGCGCACCTCGTCACACTGATCCTGGCGTTGCCGCTCCTCGCCGTCGGCGCGCTGCGGGGCAGCGACCCGCTGCGGCGCTGGTTCGCCCTGGCGCTGCTCGCCGGCCTGGTCGCGAACGCCGTCGCGACGGGTGGCTTATCCGGCGTGTTTCCGCGGTATCAGGCGCGCATTGCCTGGCTACTGCCCGTGGTGGCCATGCTGCTCCTGCTGCCCCCGCGAAGGAGGAGCGCGTGACGGCGCTGGCGGCGATCTTGCTCGGCGCGGCGCTGCTGGCCTGGCCCGCCGCGCTGAACGGCTACCCGCTCGTCTTCATCGACAGCGTCTCCTACCTCGGCCACACGTTGTTCCCCGAATGGCCCTGGGACAAGACGGCCGCGTACGGCCCCTTCCTGCACCTGTTCCACTGGGGGTGGTCGCTCTGGCCCGCACTGGCAGGCCAGGTACTGCTGCTGTCGCATCTCCTGTGGCTGACGCAGCGCGCGGCTCGCGGCGGCGTGACGGTGGCCGCGCACGTCCTGCTTTGCGTCGGGCTCGCGGCCCTGACCGCCGCGCCATGGTTCGCGGCCACGCTGATGCCAGACATCTTCGCCGCCGTCGCGCCGCTCTGCCTGCTGCTGCTCGGCTTCGCGCGGGACAGGCTTTCGGGGCGCGAGGCGGCGTGGCTCGTGCTGCTCGGCGCCTTCGCGGTGGCGACGCACCTGTCGCACCTGCCGACCTCGCTGGCGCTGGTGGCCTTCGTCGCCGTCGCGACGCGGGGGCTGGTCGCGCCGCTGCGCGCGGCGCTGCCGGTGGCGCTGGCGGTCGCGTCGCTGGCCGGCGCCAATACGTTCGCCTTCGGCGCGCCGTCGCTCTCGCCGCATGGGGCAGCCTTTCTGCTCGCACGGCTGCAGGCGGATGGGCCGGCCGCGGCGACCATCCGGGCCAATTGCCCGTCCGCGCGCTGGTACCTCTGCGGCCATGCGGGGCGCCTGCCGATGGACAGCGACGAATTCCTCTGGGACGCCGCCGCGCCGCCGAACCGCACGCCGGACGGCCGCTCCATCGAGATGGGCGCAATGCGCCTCGCGCCCGAGGCATCCGCCATCATCGCCACGACACTCCGGGAACGCCCGGCCGAGGTGGCGCTGGCGATGGCGCGCAATACGCTCCGCCAGGCCACGATGGTGGAGGTGGGCGACACGCTTGGGAATGCGCATCTCGCGGCCTCGGCACGCCGTGCCATCGCGGTGATGCCCGCGCGCGAACTCGCGGCCTTCGATGGCGCGGCGCAGATGCGCGGCGAACTCCCGACGCGCACCGCGCCCTTCCTGCTGCCGCACCTGCCCGTGCTGCTGGCCGCGCTGCCGCTGCTGGCCGCGGCCATCGGGCTGGCGCTGTGGCGCGGCGACCGCGTGCGCTACGGGCTGCTCGCGGGTATCGTCGTTGCGGTCGCGGTCAATGCCTTCGCGACGGGGGCGCTCTCCGCGCCGGTCGACCGCTATCAGGCGCGGATCGTCTGGCTGCTGCCGCTGGCCGCCGTGCTCGGCCTGCTGCCACGCTTCGGCGCAGGCCTGACCGTCGAGGAACAGGTTCGCGCCAGGATGGCGGCATGGTCGACATCCTCCTCATCTTCCTGATCGCGGGCGTGGTGAAGGGCGTCGCGGGCTTCGGCCTGCCGACGGTGAGCATCGCGCTCCTCGCACTGCTGCGCCCGCTGCCGGAAGCGATGGCGCTGATGCTGCTGCCCTCGCTCGCGACGAACATCTGGCAGGCCTTCGCCGGCGGGACGCTGCGCCTCGTCGCGCCACGCATCGGTGCCTTCCTGTTGTGCGCGGTGGCCGCGACCTATGTGGCGGCGGGCCTGCTGGCGCGGGCCGATACGGCGCTGCTCTCGGGGCTGCTCGGGTTGCTGCTGGTGGCGTCCTCCACCCTGGCGCTGGCCGCACCCACGCTGCCGGCGCCGTCCCGCCGCGTCGAGCGCTGGCTGGCGCCCCCGATGGGCGCGGTCTCCGGCGCCATCGCGGGACTCACCGGCAGCTTCCTGGTGCCGGCGGCGCCCTGGCTGCAGGCGATCCGCCTGCCACGCGAACAGTTCATCCAGGGCTTCGGGCTTGGCGTCGTGCTGGTGAACGCGGCGCTCGCAGCGGGGCTTGCAGGGGCCGGGCTGCTGCCGACGGAACTCGGCGTCGCGTCCCTGGCGGGGCTGGCGCCGGCCTTCGCCGGCATGGCGCTCGGCCGGCGGCTCCGACAGCGGCTGGACGAGGGCGCCTTCCGGCGCGTGGTGCAGGTGGCGCTGGGCCTGCTCGGCGCCTGGCTCGCGGTCCGAGGACTCGCCTAGAAAAGCACGCCCGGCAGCCACGTCGCGAGGCCGGGAAAGGCGATCACGGTCGCCACCGCCAGCAGCTGCAGCAGCACGAAGGGGACGACGCCGCGGTAGATGTCGGCCGTATTGACCCATCGCTGCGCGACGCCGCCCAGGTAGAACAGTGAGAAGCCGAAGGGCGGCGTCAGGAAGGATGTCTGCAGATTCAGCGCGATCAGCACCGCGAGCCAGATCGGGTCGAGCCCCATGCCGAGCAGCACTGGCCCGACCACGGGCACGACGATGATCGTGATCTCGACGAAGTCGAGGAAGAAGCCCATCACGAACATCAGCGCCATGACGGCCAGCAGCGCGCCCATCGGCCCGCCGGGGATGGCGGAAAGCAGCTCCTTCACCGTCTCCTCCCCGCCCAGGCCCCGGAACACGAGGGAGAAGAGCGTCGCACCGATCAGCGTCGCAAAGATCATCGCCGTGATCGTCATGGTTGCGTGCGAGACGGCGGGGAGCACGCCGCCGCGGAAGGCCCGCAGCAGGGCGACCACCACGCCCGCCGTCAGCCCCGCGACCAGCACGCCGGCGCCGGCCAGCGCGACGCGGTCGGTCAGCGGCGCCGCCGCCCGCCCGAGCCTGAGGTCGAACATCATGCCGAGCACGACCAGCCCGACGGCGCAGGCCGCCGCCAGGTGGATAGGCCAGGCTCGGCCCGGCTGCCGCAGCCCGGCCAACATCGTCGCGCCGACCGCCCCGACTGCCGCCGCTTCCGTGGGCGTGGCGACGCCGCCGAGGATCGACCCCAGCACGGCGACGATCAGCACGATGGGTGGCACCAGCGCGTTCAGCAGCTCGCGGGATGAGATTCGCCCCGCCTCCTCCCGCGGGATCGCGGGCGCCAGGTCAGGCCGCAGGAAGGCGATGACGAGCTGGTAGAGGATGTAGAAGCCGACCAGCATGAGGCCCGGGATCATGGACCCGGCAAAGAGCTGGCCGACGGATACGGTCTCGACCGAGAACTTCCCCTGGGCGAGCTGCGCCTGCTGGTAGGCGGCGGCGATCACCTCGCCCAGGATGACCATGACGGTGGAGGGCGGGATGATCTGCCCGAGCGTGCCGGCCGCGCAGATGGTGCCGCAGGCGAAGCGCTTGTCGTAACCGCGGCGGAGCATGGCGGGCAGCGCCATGAGCCCCATCGTGACCACCGTCGCGCCGACGATGCCGGTCGATGCGGCCAGCAGCGCGCCGACGACCGACACGCTGATCGCGAGCCCGCCGCGCACCGATCCGAACAGCCGGCCCATGGCCTCGAGGAGGTCCTCGGCGATGCGGGAGCGCTCCAGCATCATGCCCATGAAGACGAACAAGGGGATCGCGACCAGCGTCTCGGTCGTCATGGTCCCGAAGATGCGCTGCGCCAGCGCCGCCAGCAGGAAGGTGTCGAACACCCCGAAGGCGATGCCGAGCCCGCCGAAGACGATGGCACAGCCGGTCAGCAGGAAGATGACCGGCACGCCGGTGAGGATCAGCACGCAGAGCGAGCCGAACATGAGCAGGTCGAGCACCTGCCCGATCGAGGATGTGCTCATGCGCCGCCCTGGTGCGCCCGGTGCGGGAGATGCGTCGTGGCCGCGCCCGCCAGGACAGCGAGGCAGCGGATGCCGGTGGAGACGGCCTGCATCGCAAGCAGCATGGCCATGAGCGGGATCAGCGACTTGAGCGCCGGCACGAGGGGCAGGCCGCCATAGGCCATGGGTCCCTCCCCCTCGGTCCACGCGCGCGCCGCGAAGCCCCAGGACGCCCAGAGCACCAGCGCGCAGAAGGGCAGCACCGCCACCAGGATGGCGACCAGGTCCACTAGCGCGCGGCGGCGCGGCGACCAGCCGGCATAAAGCACGTCCACCCGGACATGCTGGTCCACGAGGAAGGTGTAGCCGATCGCCAGCATGAAGAGCGTGGCGTGCAGGTAGGTCACGCTTTCCTGCATCATGACGAAGGACGACGCGAAGGCGTAGCGCAGCACCACCACGACGAACTGCACGAGAACGGTGGCGAGCGCGAGCCACATGACGCCGCGCGCGAGCAGGCGGCTCGCGGTGTCATGCGCATCGGCGATGCGGAGCAAGGCGCGCAGCGTCAACCCCAGCGGATCGGCAGCGCGCGTGCCGCGAAGTTCGCGCCGTAGGATTGCAGCATGTAGGCCTGGCTGCGGTTGCGGAACTCGGCATAGGAATCCGCCACGCGCTTGACCATCGGGTCCTGGTGGGCGCGGAACTCGGCCAGGATCTCGCCGGCCGAATTGCCGAGCGCGATCAGCACGTCGCGCGGCACCTCCTTGGGCGTGACGCCGTGGCGGGAGACAAGCTCGGCCAGCGCGCGCGGGTGGTTCGCGTCGTATTCGGTCGTGATCTCCTCCGCCACGCTCTGGCAGGCGAAGCGGACCGCGGCCTTGAGGTCGTCGGGCAGCGCGTTCCAGCGTGCCATGTTGATGCCGATCTCCTCGGCGCTGGACGGCTCCTGAACGCCCGGCCAGTAGTAGTTCTTCGTCACCTGGTGCAGGCCGAGCGGGGCGTCGCTGAAGGGGCCCAGGAACTCGGCCGCATCGATCGTGCCCGATTGCAGCGCGGCGAAGATCTGCCCGGCGGGAAGCGTGACGACCGAGGCACCGGCACGGCGGAACATCTCCCCGCCCAGACCCGCGGTTCGGAAGCGCAGGCCACGGAAATCCTCGACGGAGTTGATCTCGCGGCGGAACCAGCCGAACCATTGCGGGCCGCTGTCGCCGGTGTTGAAGGGCTTCACGCCGAAGCGGGCATAGGCCTCGTCATAGAGGGCCTGGCCGCCGCCGTGCATCATCCACGCCTGCCGCTCATAGACGGTCATGCCGTAGGGAAAGGAGCCGAAGAAGCCGATCGCCGGCGACTTGGCGATCCAGAAGGACGGCACGCCGTGGTAGAGATCGGCCGTGCCGGCGGCGACGGCATCGAAGGCGCCGGGAGCGGGCACGACCTCCCCCGCGGCGAAAAGGCGGACGCTGATGCGGCCCGCGGTGACCGCGCCGATGCGATCCGCGACCTTCTGCGCGGCGACGCCCGGCCCGGGGAGGTTGCGCGGCCAGAGCGTAACCATCCGCCATTCCACGCGCCCCTGCGACAGCGCCGGCGCGGCGAGGCCGGCCGAGGCCGCGGCCACACCGCCGGCCGCAAGAATCCCACGACGATTCATGTCCCACATCTCCCGATTGCGCGCTGCCCCCCAGGGCGCCCGTCATCCGGCGGGCCGCCGCGTTGCAACATTCCTGCACCGCATCCCGGGTCGCGGCAAGAAGCCTTGCGGGGTGGCGGGATGGGCGCCACCTCCGCCGCATGACTGTCCTGTCCGCGATCGCCCTTCTCTGCACTGCCATGCTGTTCGGGGGCATAGCGTTCTTTGCGGCCTGCATTGCGCCGGTGGTCTTCACGCGCCTGCCGCCGGAATGGGCCAGCCGCTTCATCCGGGGCGTCTTCCCCGTCTACTACCTCTGGGTGCTCGGCACCTCGGCCGCCGGGACCTTCGCGCTGCTGCCGCTGCGGCCGCTGGACGCACTCGCCCTGGGCGCCGTGGCGGGCACGACGTTCTGGCTCCGGCAGTCCCTGATGCCCCGCATCAACGCGCTGTCGGACGCGGCGCAGGCCGGTGATGCCGCGGCCAAGGCCGCGTTCGACCGGGCGCACCGGCTCTCGGTGCGGGTGAACGTGGCGCAGATGGTAACCGCCGCCGTGGTGCTGGCGCGCTTCGCCTGACCCGCGCGTTGCTTCCGGCCGCTCTCAGCGCGGCTGAGCCTCCAGGATTTCTCGCAGTCCCAGCCCCCAGGACGAGATGGCCTTCAGGAAGGGAAGCAGCGGGACATCGAGGAAGGTGATGCGCTCCGCCGCGAAGACATGGATCGCGCCCGACATCGGCGCGGGCGAGCCGGGGATGAACACGAGCAGCCGCCCGTCCGCCAACTCGTCCATCACGAGAGCCGGGCAGTGCGCATCGTCGAAGGCCGCGAGCGCCGGGCGCAGGGACCGGCCGGCGGCCTCCCCGAGCGGGCCGTCCGCGGCGAAGGCCTTAACCAGCCGATAGCCCGGGATCTTCTCGAACAGCACGCCCTCGAGGATGCTGCGTGCCCGCCGACCGGCCGCGGACCGCACCAATACCCCGACCAGGAGGCAGAGCAGCACCATCATCGCGACCGCGACCATCAGCGGGTGCACATAGGTCCCCGCCAGCGGATCCGCCGCATCCTGGAGCCGGCGCAGGATGCCGAGGACGAGCAGCGCGATCGCGCCGACCGGCAGCACCACCATCGCGCCGTCGAACAGCGCGCGCCTCAGTTCCTTCATCCGCGTCCCTCCTTCCCCCCGACGGGCCGCTACGGGAAGATCCGCGCCCAGTCCCCACGCATCGAGACGACCTGCCAGCGGCGCTGCGGCGCCTCGTCCAGCGCGCGCGAGAGCCGCCCGACATGGCTCTCACGGTCATAGGCGTATTCCCGCTCGGCGTCGTCGTGGCGGACGATCATGCCGAGCCGCCGCCCAGGCCCTTCCGTCGTGTAGCGCAGCATGTGCCAGTCGCCGTCGGAATTGCCGAAGGCCGCGACAGGCCGCTGGCCGATGTGCCGTGCGATGCCGACAGGCTTGCCCGGGCCGTCGTCGATGAAATCCACGCGCGGTTCGCGTGTCAGGGTGATGCGACCATCGGCCTCGCCCGGCGTCAGCGCGAAGGTCGAGCCGACCACCTGGTGCATCGGAATGCCGTACACGTCCTGAGAGAAGGCCCGGACGAACTCGACGCCACCACCCGAGACGATGAAGGTGTCGAAGCCTTTTGCGCGCAGGTAGGCGAGAAGCTCGAGCATCGGCTGGTAGACCAACCGTGTGTAGGGCTGTCCCCATCTCGGATCGCGCGCGGTGGCCTGCCATTCCGCGGCGATGCGCCGGAATTCCTCGGGCGTATTGCCCGGCTGGGCGGCGCCGGCGAGTTTCAGGAGGCCTTCCGCGCCGCCAGCAGCAAGCGTGCGCACGTCGCCGGCGATCGCCGCGCGGAACAGCGGATCGGCGGCCCAGCCCGGGTTCTGCGGCGCCATCGCACGGATGCGATCCAGCATGAAGGTCAGTTGCGTGTAGACTGGCTGCTCGACCCACAGCGTGCCGTCATTGTCGAAGACGGCGATACGCGCGGCCGGTGGCACGTAGTCCGGCCCGCCTTCGGTGGTGACCGCCGCGACGAAGTCCAGCAGTGCCCGCCGACGCGGCGTATCGCGCCAGGACGGTAGAGGATCCGCGGCCTGCGCGGCGACAATACGAGGCGCGACGGCCAGTGCGGCCGCCAGCGCCGGCAAGGCGCGCCGCTGCGCGGCCAAGCGCGTGATCGTCTCGTGTGCCATTCCAGCCTCCACCGAAAAACGGCACCGGCGGGCGTCGGGGGACGCCCGCCGGACTAGACTGCCCGCCGCCGCCGAGGAGGCCGCGGCGACGGGCGCTCCGCGATCAGCGACCCGACGCGCTGCTCCTCAGCCGTGCCATCGCATCGCCCAGGCTGAAGCTGCCGGGCGCCTGGCGCGGCGGGTAGTCCTGGAAGGTCGCGAGGAAGCGGCCGACGAAGGCCTGCGCCGGCACGAAGGCGAAGGCACGCTCCACCCGCCAGCGCCCGTAGTCGAAGGATTCGTCCGCGCGTTCGAAGGGGTCGGAGCGCAGGTTGAACAGCATCGGCAGCCGCAACGGCGTGAAGTTCCGCTCCCAGACGTGCAGGCCATGGTTCTCCTGGATCATGAAATGGACCTTCCAGTTGTCGTACCGCAGCGCGGCGAGGTCCCCGTCATCGGTGAAGTAGAACATCTCGTGCCGCGCGGCGGGGCCGCTGCCGGTCAGCAGGGGCAGCTGGTTGTAGCCGTCCAGGTGCACCTTGTAGGTCCTGCTGCCGGCCCGGTGGCCGGCGAGCAGCTTCTGCTTGATGTCCGCGTCCCCCGCGGCGGCGAGCAGCGTCGGCAGCCAGTCCTGGTGGGAGAATATGTCGTTGATGACCCGTCCGGGCTCGATGCGGCCTGGCCAGCGCACGGCGGCGGGCACGCGGAAGCCGCCTTCCCAGGCGGTCGCCTTCTCGCCGCGGAAGGGCGTGCAGCCGCCATCGGGCCAGGACATCACCTCGGCGCCGTTATCGGTCGAGTAGATCACGATGGTGTTCTGCGTGATGCCGAGGTCGTCGAGCTTCTTCAGCAGCTGCCCGACATGCCCGTCATGCTCCACCATGCCGTCGGCATAGACGCCGAGCCCGGTGCGCCCCCGGCTCTCGGCCTTGAGGCGCGTCCAGATGTGCATGCGCGTCGAGTTGAACCAGGTGAAGAAAGGCTTCCCCGCGCGGTGCTGGCGCTCGATGAAGTCGAGCGACGCGGCGAGGAATTCCTCGTCCACCGTCTCCATGCGGCGCATGGTCAGCGGGCCGGTGTTCTCGATCCGCTGCGTGCCGTCGGGGTTCGCCCAGGTCTTGAGGACGCCGCGCGGGCCGTACTGCCGGCGGAATTCCGGGTTGCGCGGATAGTCCGGGTTCTCCGGCTCGTCCTCGGCGTTCAGGTGATAGAGCGAGCCGAAGAACTCGTCGAAGCCGTGCATCGTCGGCAGGTGCTCGTCGCGGTCGCCGAGGTGGTTCTTGCCGAACTGTCCCGTCGCATAGCCCATCGCCTTGAGCAGGCCGGCAATGGTCGGATCCTCCGCCCGCATGCCCTCGGCGGCGCCCGGCAGGCCGACCTTGGACAGGCCGGTGCGGATCGGGCTCTGCCCGGTGATGAAGGCGGAGCGGCCGGCGGTGCAGGAATTCTCGGCATAGGCGTCGGTGAACATCGCGCCTTCGCGCGCGATGCGGTCGATGTTGGGCGTGCGGTAGCCCATTATGCCCATGTTGTAGGCCGAGATATTGGACCAGCCGACATCGTCTCCGAAGATCACGAGGATGTTGGGACGCCCCTGCGGGGCCTGCTGCGCGGCCTGCGCGGGCGCCGCCGGCCGCTGCTGCGCCTGGGCCAGCTGGATGCCGCCGGCCGCCGCGGCGGCGCCGCCCAACAGCATGCCGCGGCGCGAAGGTGTCTTCATCATGATGCGTTCTCTCCCTGTGGTGTCGTCTTGTCGCGGCGGATGCAGCGGAAGCCGATGTGGCTCATGCCGGTGTCCACCATCTGCGCGTGGCGCGCCGCGGGGCGGTAGCGCCGGCAATAGGAAGGCGCGCAGAGGAAGGACCCGCCCTTGACCACCTTGCGCGGAATGCGGATCGCGGGTTGGGCGGGATCGAAGGAGCCCTCGACCGCCGGGCCGCGCGGATTCTGTGGCGCGCAGCATGGCTTGGTCGGGTCGGCCTGGTGACGGGTGCCCCACCAATCGGTGGTCCATTCCCAGACGTTGCCGCACATCTCGAACAGCCCGTAGCCGTTCGGCAGGTAGGACCGGACCGGGCATGTGCGCTCGAAGCCGTCGGCGGCGAAGTTGCGCCAAGGGAACGGTCCCTGCCAGGTGTTCGCGAGGAACCTGTTGTCCGGTGTCAGCTCGTCGCCCCAGGCGAATTCGGCGCCATCGAGGCCGCCGCGGGCGGCGAATTCCCACTCGGCCTCGGTCGGCAGGTCGGCGCCGGCCCAGGTCGCATAGGCCATGGCATCCTCGAAGGCGACATGGACGACGGGATGGTCCTCCCGCCCCGCGACATCGCTGCCCGGCCCCTCGGGCGCCCGCCAATGGGCGCCGGGCGTCCAATGCCACCAGTTCGAGATGTCGCGCGTATCGACCGGGCCGTCGGTCATGCGGAACACCAGCGCGCCCGGCACCAGCATCGCAGAATCGGCACCCGGATAGGCCGCGGGGTCGAGCGGCCGCTCGGCGACCGTGGCATATCCCGATTCCGCAACGAACTGCGCGAACTCGGCGTTCGTGACCGTGGTCGCCGCCATCTCGAAGGACCCGACCTTCACCGGGTGCTGCGGCGCTTCCTCCGGATAATGGTGGTCGGACCCCATCAGGAAGGTGCCGCCGGGGATGAGCGCCATGGCGGCACAGGCGCGGTCGTCGCGCATTCGGTACGGACCCTTCATCGCGATTGGCCCGCGATGGCGCGGGCACGTAATATGGATTGCACAGGGAACACGGCGGCGCCCAATGCCGTCTCGACAAGTTGAGCTTGCCCGCGGAGGCATATGTTCGAGGTACGCGACCTCCGCCTCGTGCAGGCGGTTCACGAACATGGGAGCCTCGTGCGGGCGGCACGCGTGCTCGGCATCACGCAACCGGCGCTCACACGGCAGCTTTCGGCGCTCGAGGCCCGACTGCGCGGCACGCTGTTCGAACGGAGCGCGCGCGGCACCATCGTCACCGATCTCGGACGCGCCGTGCTGGCCGACGCCGCCGACATCCTCGGCCGGATCGATCGCCTCCACCGCCATGCCGCTGCGGCGCGCGGGGACCAGACGCGGGACCTCAACATCGTGGCCGGCAACTTCGTGGCGGAGACCATCTGCCTCACGGCCGCCTCACGCATGCTGGCGCTCTATCCGCGCGTGCGCATCCGGCTCGTCTCGGCGAACTGGGCGGAGGTGCCGCGCATGGTGCTCGACCGGGAGGCACCGATCGGCCTGCTCGACCTGCGGAGCGCCGGCGATGAGCCGGAGTTCGAGGTCGAGCGGCTGCGTCCGCAGCCCGGCGTGTTCGTGGTGCGCCCCGGGCATCCTCTGGCCGGCCGGAGCAACCTGGGCCTGGCCCAGATCCAGGCCTTCCCCATGGTGCTGATCGGGCGCATCCCGTCCGAGGTGCAGGCCCCGTTCGCCGAGGCGCGCCGTGCCGCGCGGGCCGATGGCGCCGTTCACGCCGCCTTTCCGGCGCTGATCCACGAAAGCCCGACCGTCGCGCTCCGCGCCGCGCCGCATTCGGACGCGGTGCTGCCCGTCACGATCGCCGTGGCCGCCGCCGCGCTGCGCCACGGGGAGGTCGTTGCACTGCCCTGGCGCGCCCCCTGGGTCTCGGTGCATCCCGGCGTGATACGCCCGCGCGGCCGCGCCATCGGGGAGGCCGAGCAGGCCTTCCTCGACCTGCTGCGGACGGCCGACCGGGAAGCCGAGGAGGCCGCCATCGCGTGGTGTGCCGAACTAGGCCTGCCGACGGACTGCGCCTGATGGCGCCACGCGCGGGCGCGTCGCCGCGCATGGCCGCCCGCGGCGCACGCATGGCGATCCCGCTCGACGCGGCGCGGTCCGCCGCGCCACGGTAGAGGATGCGTGGCCCCGCCCTGCCGATCCTGATCGGCGTCTCCGTGATGCTCTCGCTCGCGATGGGGTTGCGGCAGAGCCTCGGCCTCTTCATGGCGCCGGCGACCCAGGACCTCGGCATCGCCGTCGCCGAGTTCACCCTGGCGATCGCGGTGCAGAACCTGGCCTGGGGCATCCTGCAGCCCTTCGCGGGCGCGGCCGCCGCGCGCTGGGGGTTCCGCCCGGTGCTGGTGGCGGGCGTGCTCGCATACCTCGCCGGGCTCGGCCTCATGGCCGCGGCGCAGGGGGCGCTGGCCCTGATGCTGGGCGCCGGGCTGCTGATCGGCCTGGCACTCGCCTGCACCGCCACCGGCATGGCCCTGTCCGTGGCGTCGCGGCCGGTGCCGGCGGCGCTGCGTTCGACGGCCCTCGGCGTGGTTTCGGCGGCGGGGTCGGTGGGGGCGCTGATCGCCGCGCCGATCGGCCAGCTGCTGGCGGAAGGCTGGGGCTGGCGCGCGGGCGTCCTGGGGTTCCTGGTGCTGGGCCTCGCCATGGTGCCCGCGGCCTGGATCGCCGGGCGCGTCGACCGCATCCCGGTGCCGCCCCTCGCCACCGGCGAGAGCCCGCGCATGGGGGTGGCGCTGGCGCGGGCGATGACGCATGCCCCCTTCCTCGTGATGGCCGGGGCGTATTTCGTCTGCGGCCTGCAGCTCGTATTCCTGACGACGCACCTGCCGTCCTACCTCGCGCTCTGCGGGCAGGACCCGATGCTCTCGGCCAAGGCGCTCGGGCTGATCGGCGGGTTCAACGTGCTGGGCTCGCTGTTCTTCGGCTGGGCGGGCGGGCGGTGGAACAAGGCGGCGCTGCTGGGCGGCATCTACTTGGTGCGGTCGCTGGTGCTCGGCCTCTATTTCGCGTGGCCGCCCTCGGAGGCATCGACGCTGGTCTTCGCCGCCGTCATGGGGTTCCTCTGGCTCGGCGTGGCGCCGCTGGTGGCGGGGCTGGTGGCCGAGATGTTCGGGCTGCGCTTCCAGGCGATGATCCAGGGCATCGCCTTCATGTCGCACCAGCTCGGCTCCTTCCTCGGCGCCTTCGGGGGCGGGGTGCTGTTCGACCTGAACGGGGACTACGTGCTGGCCTGGCAACTCGGCGTCGGCATGGGGCTGTTCGCGGGCGCCGTGCAGATGGCCTATGCGCTGCGCGGCCGCGGCCCGCCCGCGACAGAGGCACGTCCGCCCCGCCCGGCGCCCGCGTGATCCTTCCCCGCGCAGCGCGTTTCGCCTA
The DNA here is from genome assembly GCF_005222755.1 of Roseomonas sp. HF4. GTDB lineage: Bacteria > Pseudomonadota > Alphaproteobacteria > Acetobacterales > Acetobacteraceae > Neoroseomonas. The sequence goes on along the minus strand of NZ_STGD01000014.1, from coordinate 103,271 downwards.
TGTCCGGTGGCTGGATTGCGTTCCCGGAGGAAACCCACGCATGAACCGCCGTGCACTGATGGGGGCCGCGGCCGCCGCCGCGCCCGTCGCCCTGGCCGCGCCCGCCCTGGCGCAGACGATGCCGGAGGTGCGCTGGCGCCTCACCTCGTCCTTCCCGCGCAACCTCGACGTGCTGTTCGGCACGGCGGAGAGCATCTGCCGCCGCGTCGGCCAGATCACCGACGGCAAGTTCCGCATCACCGCCTTCCCGGGCGGCGAGATCGCGCCGCCGCTGGCGGCGCTCGACGCGGTGCAGTCGGGCTCCGTCGAATGCGCGCACACCGCGCCCTACTACTACGTGGGCAAGGAGCCGGGCTTCGCCTTCTTCACGGCCCTGCCCTTTGGCCTGAACAACCGCATGTACAATGCGTGGTTCCGGCACGGCGGCGGGCGCGAGCTGAACGCCGAGTTGATGGGCGAATACAACATCACCTCCTTCCCCGCCGGCGACACCGGCGCGCAGATGGGTGGCTGGTTCCGCAACGAGGTGCGCGACCTTGCGGCCCTGAACGGCCTGAAGTTCCGCATCGCGGGCTTCGCGGGGCAGGTGTTCCAGCGCCTGGGCGCCGCACCGACGCAGGTTGCCGCGGCCGACATCTACCCCTCGCTCGAGCGCGGCACGCTCGACGCCGTCGAGTTCGTGGGCCCGCATGACGACGAGAAGCTCGGCTTCGTGCGCGTTGCCCGCTTCTACTACGCGCCGGGCTTCTGGGAGCCGGGCGCGCGGCTGCACTTCATGGCGAACCGCGCCGCCTTCGCCGCGCTGCCCGACGCCTACAAGCACGCGATCGAGGTGGCCTGCGGCGAGGCGGACATGGAGATGCTGGCGCGCTACGACCATCTGAACCCGCTGGCGCTGCGCCGCCTGGTCGCCGCCGGCGCGCAGCTGCGCTTCTGGCCGCGCGACGTCATGCAGGCGGCCTGGCGCGCCGCGCACGAGGTCTACGACGAAACTTCGGGCCGCAACGCCCGGTTCAAGAAGATCTGGGAGAGCTACCAGCCCTACCGGAACGAATCCTACCAGTGGTTCCGGGTGGCGGAGAATTCCTTCGACAACTTCGCCTTCCCCGCCGCGGCGCAGCGATGAGCCGGTCCTGACCCGAGGCACAAGGAGCCCGCGGCCCGACGCGTGAGCCTCGGGCCGCACTCTCCCTGCCCGGGGCCCGGCCGCAGGCGTCCATCGCGGAGGGTCCGCGGTCGCTTCCCCGACGGCCCCTCGGTGCACCAGGGCCTGTCGGCGCGGTTCGGGGCGCCCGATTCCCGCCACGAGACGCTGCGACTACCCTGCCGACACCTGTCGAGTCGGATGCCCCATGGATTTCGGTTCCCTGTTCGCCGCCCTTCTCATGGGACTCGTGGAGGGGCTCACCGAGTTCCTGCCGATCTCCTCGACCGGCCACCTGATCCTGCTCGGCGAGCTGATCGGCTTCCGCGGCCCGCCGGGCAAGACCTTCGAGATCTCGATCCAGCTGGGCGCGATCCTGGCCGTCGTGGTGATCTACCGGCACCTGATCCTCGACCTGCTGTTGCACATGTGGCGGCCGGGGCTGCAGCGGTTCTACGTGGTGAACCTGGTTCTCGCCTTCCTGCCGGCCGCGGTGATCGGTGCCACCCTGCACGGCACCATCACCGGGTTGCTGTTCAGCCCCTGGGTGGTCTGCGTCGCCCTCATTCTCGGCGGCGTGGTCATCATCTGGATCGAGCGCGCGCGCCCGGAGCCCACCATCCGGTCCGTACCCGAGATCGGCCCGCTCGCGGCCCTGCTGATCGGCTGCGGGCAGGCGCTGGCGATGATCCCGGGCACGTCGCGTTCGGGCGCCACGATCATCAGCGCGCTGCTGATCGGGGTGGACCGCAAGACCGCGGCGGAATTCTCCTTCGTCCTCGCGATCCCGACGATGACTGCCGCGACCGTCTATTCGCTCTGGAAGGCGCGCGCCGAGATCGACGTCTCGGCCTTCGGGCAGATCGGCGTCGGCTTCGTGGCCGCGTTCGTCGTGGCGTTCTTCACGGTGCGCGCCGTGCTTGCGGTGATCGGGCGCATCGGCTTCACGCCCTTCGGCTGGTACCGGATCGCGCTCGGCGTGGTGATGCTGGCGGTGCTGTCGCTCCGCTGAGGCTGTGGCCTCGGAGCGGGGCGCGTCGCGGGTCACGGCCGCGACGTCCGGCTATGGCAGGCCATAGAATACCGCCTCCTTTAGAGAACTTGCCCGGGGCGCGCAGCGCGAGGTCGCACCCGGCCCTCGCGGAGCGGAACGTTCCGTACCGCCGGGCTCGTCCCCTACGCGACGGCCGCGGACGAAACGGCCGTGGACGCTGGAGGCCCAGAGGCCCAGAGGCCCAGAGGCCCAGAGGCCCAGAGGCCCAGAGGCCCGGAAAAAAGTGACGCCGGGACAAAGTTTCATCTAGAAAATCTTAAAAGTTAGTTTATTTTCAATTTTTGTGTTGAGGCGCTCTGCCTGAACGAACGGCTTATCGCGTAGGGAAACCTCCTCCATGGCTTTCAACATCCTCGCTCAGGCACGCATCCCGTCGGCGGCTCCCGCCCTTGTCGGGCTGCTCCTCCTGGCCGGCTGCGGCACGGCCCACATCCAGTTCGACAACCGCGCGCTCGACGGCGCGCAGCGTCCAGAAGCCTGGAACGGCACCATCGTCGTCGCCTCCGAGCCGGCCGGCGCGCGCTGCGTCGTCACGCGCGAAGGCGCCCAGGTGGCAGAGATCGCAGCTACGCCGGCCAACGTCACCCTCGCCCGCGGCAACAGCCCGGCCGAGGTGCGCTGCGCGGCGCCCGGCCGCCTCGAGACGACCGCGACGCTGCGCCCGCTGCGCGACTTCGGCGTGCAGCATCACCAGCCGACCGGCCCGGTCGGGGCGGTCAACCACCGGATCGACCGCGAGACCGGCCGAGTGCGTCGCTTCTACGACGTGACGGTCGCCCTGCCGCCGGCCTCCTTCTCCTCGGCCGAGGCGCGGGATGCCTGGTTCGCCGGCCGCGCCCAGACGGTGCGTGCCGACTGGGCGCTCCACATCGGGCGCGCCGAGCGGTCCTCCGAGGCGACGATCGACACGGCCGAGACGCTGCGGGGCTACCTCGCGGCCGACCTCGCGGCGCTCGACCGCCAGAAGGCGGCGGCCACCGTCGCCACGTCGCGCCGCGGCCGGTGACCTGAGCGCCCGGGGCGGCAGGCCCCGGGCACAGCCCCGGACCAGGGGCGTGCACGAAGGGCGTTCCCGAGCGGGCGGCGGCAGGATAGACGGGTGTCGGACCCTGCCGCCGGAGCCCGACCGATGATCGCCCGCCGCCGCCTCCTTGCCCTGCCCGCCTTGATTGCCGCGCCGGCGATCGCGCAGCAGCCCTATCCCGGGCCGGTGCGACTGATCGTGCCCTTCGCCACCGGCGGCACCACCGACATCATCGCGCGCCTGATCGCGGACGAGATGGGCCGGCGGCTCGGAACCACCGTGATCGTCGAGAACCGGCCGGGCGCCGGGGCGACGCTCGGCACCGGGCTCGTCGCACGCGCGGCACCCGACGGGACGACGCTGCTGATCTCCACCATCTCGGGCATGGCGGTCGGCAACACGCTCTACCGCGACCGGATCCAGTGGGACGCGGACCGCGACTTCGCGCACATCGCGACCATCCTTGGCACGCCGTACCTGCTGCTGGCGAACCCCCAGACGCCACTGCGCACGCTGGCGGACTTCATCGCCGCGGCGAAGCGGCCGAACGGAATTCCCTATGCCACCAGCGGCATCGGTTCGGTGCCGCATCTCGTCGGCCTCAGGCTCGCGCAGGTGGCGGGGTTCGAGTTGCAGCACATCCCCTATCGCGGCGGCGCGCAGGCGGCCACCGATGCGATCGCGGGGGTCGTGCCCTCGGTGATGGACAGCCTCACGGCGGCGTCCACGCATATCCGCGCCGGCACGCTGCGCGCGCTCGCCTTCACCACGCGCGAGCGCATCGCGGATTTCCCCGATATCCCGACCTTCGTCGAGAGCGGCTTCCCCGACATCATTGCCGATGGCTGGGCCGGGATCGCGGCGCCGGCGGGCACGCCCCGCGCCCTGCAGGAACGCCTGGCGGCCGCGATCCGGGACGCGATGGCCGCGCCGCAGGTGGCGCGCCGCTACGCCGAGACCGCGACGCTGCCCGGCAGGCTCTTTCTCGATGACGCGCAGGCCTTCGTGCGCGCGGAGATCGCCGCCTGGGCGCCGGTGGTGCGGGCTTCGGGCGCGACCCCGGGCTGAGCGCGCCTACGACGGCACCGTATGCATTCCCCCCTGGCGCGCGTCGCGCAGGCGGGTTTTGATCGTCGTCAAGGACCGCGCCGCCTCGCAGGCCGATGAAGCGCAGGTCCCGCCATACGAACAGGGAGAGAAGCCATGGCTCGCGTCGCACTCGTCACCGGAGGCCAGCGGGGGATCGGCGCCGCGATCAGCGAGGCGCTGCAAGCGGCCGGGCGAACGGTCGTCGCCTCCTATGCCGGCAACGACCAGGCGGCAGAGGCCTTCACGAAGCGCACCGGAATCCCCTGCTACAAGTTCGATGTCGCCGACTATGAATCCTGCGCCGCCGCCATCAAGCGGATCGAGTCGGAGGTCGGCGCGGTCGAGGTGCTGGTGAACAACGCAGGCATCACGCGCGACGCGACCATGAAGCGCATGTCGCGCGAGATGTGGGACGCGGTGATCGATACGAACCTCGGTTCCTGCTACAACATGTGCAAGTTGGTCTGGGACGGCATGACGGCGCGCAAGTTCGGCCGCATCGTCAACATCGGCTCGATCAATGGCCAGGCCGGGCAGTACGGCCAGGTAAACTACGCCGCCGCCAAGTCCGGCATCCACGGCTTCACCAAGGCGCTGGCGCAGGAAGGCGCCCGCACGCAGATCACCGTCAACGCGATCGCGCCCGGTTACGTCGACACCGAAATGGTGCGCGCCGTGCCGCCCGACGTGCTCGAGAAGATCATCGCGCGCATTCCGCGCGGCCGGCTCGGCACGGCCTACGACATCGCGCGCGGCGTCGTGTTCCTCACGGCGGACGACGCGGACTTCATCACGGGGTCGACACTGTCGATCAACGGCGGGCAGCACATGTACTGAGGCGCTGCCGGCCTTCGCGGTGATCGGGCGCTAAGGGGCGGACCCGTCGCGCCACGCTGCGTTTCGCGACCGGCACATCGCCGCCATCGAGGGTTTCGCGCGGGACGGCACCCTGCTGTTCGGACTGCCGCCGCATGCGCCGGACAGGCGCTCCCGCGGGTCGCTGATGATCGCGGCCGGTCCGGTCGGGGACTGTCTCGCGCGGGAGTTCTTCGCGGCCGGCGGGGTGTGGGAGGAGATCGCCATACGGCCGCTTCGCATCCCGTCCCTGCCCTGGCAGCGCTGGCCTGCGCCCGCTGCACCGCCGGTGCCGCGCCGCGGCGACACCATCCTGTTCGCAGCCGGGGAGGCGGAGCCCGGCGGACTCAGCGCCATGGCGGCGCGCGGCCACCTCATCTTCGCCGCGAGGACCCAGGATGCGCCGGGCGCCATCCTGGTGTCACGACGCATCGGGACGACGCGCAGGCAGCCGCCTGGATCGCGACTGAGCCGGCGCTCGCGCGCTGCGATGTCATCCTGCACGCTACGCTGTTCCGCCCGCTGCCGTACCGGCCGTTGGCCGGACACGGCTGACGCCGCGCGCCGCGCGTGCGAGCATCCACGACGTCGCAAGCCTGGAGGAAGACGCGCCATGGGGTATGCCATCATCGCCTGGGACGGGCCTGATCCGGCGCGGCGCGCGGCGTCGCGCGACCGGCACCTCGCGGTCATCACGCGCTGGGCGGCGGATGGGCGGCTCGCGCTCGGCGTGCCGCTCTTCACGCCCGGATGGCAGCCGGCGGGGTCGCTGATGGTGCTGGACGTGCCGGACAAGGCGGGGCTCGACGCCTACCTGGCGGACGAACCCTTCGCGACGGAGGGCGTCTGGGCGCGCTGGGAGGCACATCCCTTCCGCATCGCGCCGCTGCCCTACCGGGCGCTGCCGCAGCCGGGGGAGCCGATCTCCGCCACGCGGACGCATACCGTGATCGTGGCGCTGGACGGCACCGACGAAGGCGCGGCGGCACGGCGCATCGCGGTGCGGGAGGCGCATCTGGCGCGCGTCCTGCCCGCGGCGGCCGACGGCACGCTCGCGATGGGCGGGGCGATCCTGGACGAGACGGGGATCATGCGCGGATCGATCGCTGTCACGCGCCACGCGACCGACGAGGCCGCGCGGGCGTGGCTGGCATCGGATCCCTACATGACCGGCGGCGTCTGGCAGGAGGTGATGCTGCACGGGACCCGGTTCGCGCCGCTGCCCTATCGACCCTTGCCGCACGGCAGCTGACGGAGCGCCTCAGGCCGCCGCCTTCGACGCCACCTCGAATGTCGCCTCGGTCTTCTCCCGCATCTCCTCGAGGCTCACGCCCGGCGCCAATTCCGTCAGCACCAGCCGCTCCGGCCCCTTCCGCGCCACCTCGAACACCCCGAGGTCGGTGATCACCACGTCCACCACCCGCGCCCCGGTCAGCGGCAGGGTGCAGGACTTCAGCAGCTTCGGCTTGCCGCCAGCGGTGTGCTCCATCAGCACGATCACGCGCTTCACACCGGCGACCAGGTCCATCGCCCCGCCCATCCCCTTCACCATCTTGCCGGGGATCATCCAATTGGCGAGGTCTCCGTTCGCCGCCACCTGCAGCGCGCCCAGGATCGACAGGTCGATATGCCCGCCGCGGATCATCCCGAAGGATTGCGCGGAATCGAAGAAGGAGCTGGTCGGCAGCTGCGTGATGGTCTGCTTGCCGGCGTTGATCAGGTCGGCATCCTCCTCCCCTTCGTACGGGAAGGGGCCGAGGCCGAGCATGCCGTTCTCGCTCTGCAGCTGCACGTTCATGCCCGCGGGCACGTGGTTCGCCACCAGCGTCGGGATGCCGATGCCGAGGTTGACGTAGTAGCCGTCCTTGAGTTCGCGGGCGGCGCGGGCCGCCATCTCGTCGCGGGTCCAGGGCATGTGCGTCTCTCCTCGGTCAGCGCGGGAGGTGGTCGGGGCCGGCGGCGGGCGCGGGGTGGCGGCGGACGGTGCGCTGCTCGATCCGCTTCTCGAAGCCCGGCGGGCAGATCACCATCCGCTTCACGAAGATGCCGGGCGTGTGGACGTGGTCGGCGTCGAGCTCGCCCGGGCGCACCAGGTGCTCGACCTGCGCGACCGTGACCTTCGCCGCCGTCGCCATCATCGGATTGAAGTTCCGCGCGGTCTTCCGGTAGACGAGGTTTCCTTCCGTATCGCCCATGTAGGCGTGCACGATCGCGAGGTCGGCGAAGATGCCGCGCTCCATCACGTAGGTCTCGCCGTCGAATTCGCGCGTTTCCTTGCCCTTCGCCACCTCGGTGCCGACGCCGGTCTTGGTGAAGAAGGCGGGGATGCCGGCGCCGCCGGCGCGGATGCGCTCGGCCAGCGTGCCCTGCGGGTTGAACTCGATCTCGAGTTCCCCGGCCAGGTACTGGCGGGCGAATTCGGCGTTCTCGCCGACGTAGCTGCTGACCATCCTGCGGATCTGGCGAGTCTTCAGCAGCAGCCCGAGGCCGGCATCGTCGATGCCCGCGTTGTTGGAGACGACGGTGAGATCCTTCACGCCGCTGTCGCGAATCGCCTCGATCAGCAGGGAGGGGATTCCGCAAAGGCCGAAGCCCCCCGAATGGATCACCATGCCGTCGCGCAGGACGCCCGCGAGCGCCGCCTTCGCGTCAGGATAGACCTTGCCCATGGGAACTCCCGATCCTTGCCATGACGCCCTCTCCCTAGCCTTCCGCGCCGCCCGCCGAAAGGGGTCGAGCCCCCCTTGCGGCGGTCTGAAGCGAAGGCTATACCGCGCGCCTCTTCCCGGGGGGCCATAGCTCAGTTGGGAGAGCGCTTGAATGGCATTCAAGAGGTCAGGGGTTCGATTCCCCTTGGCTCCACCAATCAAACCGCCGGCTTCCGAGGGATCGGGACCGGCGGTTTTTTTGTGCGCGCGGATCCTGACCTTCCCGCGGCGCGACCTGCAGGATGGTGACGCGGGACGATCCGCCCGGCGCCCCGGCACCTGATCAGCCGCGCACGCATCTCCGACCTGCGGCCCGAAGGGCCGAGGCCGCGACTGCGGCCCGTCGGAAGTCCGGCGAAGCCAAGGCGGCCGGTGGACACGAAGGCGACGCCTTCGTGCGTCCGGGATCAGTCCGCGAACTGCCCCGCCGCCTGGATCAGCGGACGCCACTTCGCGATGTCGGCCATCCAGAACTGGCGATGGAAGGCGGGGCTGGCGCGCTCGGCCGGCACCGGCGCGGTCCCGAGGTCGGCGAAGCGGCGCGCCACCCCCTCGTTGCCGAGCGCGACCACGAGCGCGCGGTTCAGTCGCTCCATCACCGGCGCCGGCGTGCCGCGCGGCGCATAGAGGCCGTGCCAGACGCTCACCTCGAAGCCCTGGAGCCCGCCCTGCGTTGCAGTCGGCAGGTCCGGCAGCGCAGAGACCCGCTCGGGCGTCGTCACCGCAAAGGCGCGCACCGTGCCGGCGCGGATCTGCTCGGTCGTGTTGGTGGTCTGGTCGCACATCAGGTCGACCGTGCCGGCGACCAGATCGTTCATCGCGGGGCCCGTGCCGCGGTAGGGCACCGTGGTCATGCGCGTATCCACAGCCTTCATCAGCAGCAGGCCGCACAGGTGGCTCGCCGCGCCGATGCCGGCATTGGCGTAGTTGAGGTTCTCGCCGCGCCGACGGATGAGCGCGACCAGTTCGGCCAGGCTGTTCGCCTCGATGTTGCGGCGGCCGATCAGCGTCATCGGAACCTCGGTCACCATGCCGAGCGGCTCGAAGGCGTTGATCGGGTCGTAGGCGAGGCGACGATACAGCGTCGGAATCGTTGCAATGCCGATGTGGTGCAGCAGGATGGTGTGCCCGTCCGGCCGGGCATTCGCCAGGCGCTGCGCGCCGAGCGTGCCGCCGGCACCGCCGACATTCTCCACCACCACCGGCTGGCCGAGGTCGGCGCCCATGGCCTGGGCGATCAGCCGCCCGACCGTGTCGGTCGGCCCGCCGGCCGCGAAGGGGATGATCATGGTGACCAGGCGGGCGGGGAAGGTGCCCTGTGCCAGGGCCGGGGCGGCAAGCACGGCAGGCGCGAGGGCCAGCGCCGCCAGGGCGCGGCGGGTGACGAACGGCATGGGGGGATCGCTTTCCTGAACGGCCGGACGCATCCACCCGCCGGCCGGCGTCGCCATCGCGCAGCGGGCGTCGGAAAGTCAAGCGCCCTTTCGTCCCCTGCGGCTCAGGCGTCCATCTTCAGCGCGGCGATGAAGGCCGATTGCGGGATCTCGACCTTGCCGAACTGCCGCATGCGCTTCTTACCCTCCTTCTGCTTTTCCAGGAGCTTGCGCTTGCGGCTGATGTCGCCGCCGTAGCACTTGGCGGTCACGTCCTTCGACAGGGCGGAGATCGTCTCGCGCGCAATGACGCGCCCGCCGATCGCCGCCTGGATCGGAATCTTGAACAACTGGCGCGGGATCAGTTCCTTCAGCTTCTCGCAGATCTGCCGGCCGCGGCGTTCGGCCTGCGCGCGATGCGCCATGAAGGACAGCGCATCCACCGGCTCGTTGTTCACCAGGATCGAGATGCGCACCAGGTCGCCCTCGGCATAGCCGTCCATCTGGTAGTCGAAGGACGCGTAGCCGCGGCTGACCGACTTAAGGCGGTCGTAGAAGTCGAACACCACCTCGTTCAGCGGCAGGCGGTACACCAGCATGGCGCGCGCGCCGACATAGGTGAGTTCCACCTGCTGCCCGCGGCGGTCGTTGCAGAGCGTCAGCACCGGGCCGAGGTAGTCGTCCGGCAGCATGATCGTCGCCTTGATCCAGGGTTCCTCGATGTGGTCGATCACGCTGCCGTCGGGGAAATCGGCCGGGTTGTGCAGCTCGAAGCTCTCGCCGTTGGTCTTGTGGATCTTGTAGACGACCGACGGCGCAGTCGCGATCAGGTCGAGGTCGAATTCGCGCGACAGCCGCTCCTGGATGATCTCGAGGTGCAGCAGGCCTAGGAAGCCGCAGCGGAAGCCGAAGCCGAGCGCGGCCGAGGTCTCCGTCTCGTAGTGGAAGGACGCGTCGTTCAGCCGTAGCTTCGCCAGGCTCTCGCGCAGCTTCTCGAAATCGTCGGCGTCGACCGGATAGAGGCCGCACCACACCACGGGGATGGAAGGCTTGAAGCCCGGCAGCGGCTCGACCGCCGGGTTGCGGTCGTCGGTGATGGTGTCGCCGACATTGGTGTCGGCCACGGTCTTGATGGCCGCCGTCAGGTAGCCCATCTCGCCCGGCCCGAGGCTTTCCACCGGCGTGAGCTTCGGCGCAAAGACGCCGACCTGCTCGACGGTGTGGACGGAGCCCGACGACATCATGCGGATGCGCTGGCCCTTCCGCAGGTGCCCGTCCTTCACCCGCACCAGGATGATCACACCCAGGTAGGCGTCGTACCAGCTGTCCACCAGCAGCGCCTTGGTGGTGGCGGCGGCGTCGCCCCTGGGCGGCGGCAGGCGCGTGACGATCGCCTCCAGCACGCCCTCGATGTTGAGGCCGGTCTTGGCGCTGATCTCGACGGCATCGGAGGTGTCGAGGCCGATCACGTCTTCGATCTGCTGCTTCACGCGTGCGGGCTCGGCAGCGGGCAGGTCGATCTTGTTCAGGACAGGCACGATCTCGTGCCCGGCGTCGATCGCCTGGTACACGTTGGCCAGCGTCTGCGCCTCGACGCCCTGGGAGGCGTCGACCACCAGCAGGGAGCCCTCGCAGGCAGCGAGGGAGCGGGACACCTCATAGGCGAAGTCGACATGCCCCGGCGTGTCCATCAGGTTCAGGACGTAGGTCTTGCCGTCCTTGGCCGGGTACGCCAGACGCACCGTCTGCGCCTTGATGGTGATCCCGCGCTCGCGCTCGATGTCCATGTTGTCGAGCACCTGCTCCTTCATCTCGCGCGCGGTCAGCGCCCCGGTCTGCTGGATCAGCCGGTCGGCGAGCGTCGACTTCCCATGGTCGATATGGGCGATGATCGAGAAGTTGCGGATGAGGTCGAGCGGCGTGTCGGTCATGTGATTCCGTGCGGCCCGGGCGGAGCGGCCCCGAGCGTCTGTTCACCGGGGAGATAAGGCAGCAGTCCGGGAAGTCAAAGCATTCCGCGCTAGCGCGCGGCGGGCAGCAGGGGCGCCAGCCGCCACATCGCGACCGCGCCGGCCAGCGGCCCGAGGCCCAGCAGCGCGAAGGCCGCGCCCTGCCCCAGCGCGACCATCGCCGTGGGCAGCATGCCGATCATCACGGCCGTCAGCAGGAACCCCGCCGAGGTCTGCACCGTCAACATCGTGCCCACGTATTCGGGTGGCGAGAGGCTGACGACGCAGGCCGAGAACTGCGCCGAATCCGCCACCACCGCGAAGCCCCAGAGGAACGCGATGCCGAGCGCCAGCGCCGGCCAGGCGGATGCCGCCCCGATCGCCAGCGCGCAGCCGCTCGAGACCACCATGCAAAGGGCCGCGACGCGCGCCCGGTTCCAGCGGTCCGCCGCCAGCCCCGCCAGCACGCAGCCCGCCGAACCGGCCGCCATCACGGCAAAGACCCAGGGCCCGACATCCGGCCGCCCGAGCATCGCGGCCAGGAACACCCCGATCCAGGCCCACATGGCATAGAGTTCCCACATGTGCCCGAGGTACCCGAGGTTCGCGAGCCGCAGCCCCGGGTTGCGCCAGGCCTCGAGCATCTGGGCCGGCCGGAAGGGCGGCCGTGCGCCGAGCAGCGGCCCGGGCCGGAAGCGCAGGATCAGCCCCGCCCCGGCCGCCGCCAGCACCCCCGCCCCGGCATAGGCCGCGCGCCAGTCGAGCGAGCCGAGCAGGCTCGGCAGCAGATGCGGCAGCGCCGAGCCGAGCGTCAGCGCGCCGACCACGATGCCGATCAGCAGCCCGAGGTCACCCTTGGCCCAGGAGGCGGCGAGCTTCATCCCGACCGGATAGACGCCGGCCATCGCCGCGCCGGCCACGAAGCGCAGCCCGACCGCCGCGGCGCCCGAGGGCGCCACCAGCACCTGCGCCAGCGTCGCCGCCGCCGCGGCCAGCGCGCAGCCGAGGAAAAGCCGCCGCGGATCGAGCCTGTCGGCCAGCGACAGCACCGCGCTGATGAGCGTGCCGGCGACGAAGCCCAGCTGCACCGCCGCGGTCAGCCAGGCGGCGCGGCCCGGCGTCACCAGCCCCTCGGCGATCAGCACCGGCACTGCCGCCGTGCCCGCGAACCAGACGGCGAGCACCAGGACCAGCGACGCGGCCAGCAGCGCCAGGTTCAGGCGCTTGCCGGCCACGGCGGCACTCATGCGCGCAGCATCGCCCCCGTCGCCTTGGCCACCGCCGCCACCACGCGATCCGCCACCGCCTCGATCTGCGCGTCGGTCAGCGTCGCCTCGCGCGGCTGGATCGTCACCTGGATGGCGAGGCTCTTCGACCCCTCCGGCACGCCCTTGCCGCGATAGACGTCGAACAGCGCAGCATCGGCGACCAGCGCCTTGTCGGCGCCGCGCGCGGCGCGCAGCAGCGCCTCGGCCGCGACGCCCTCCTCCACGATGAAGGCGAAGTCGCGCCTGACCGGCTGGAAGGTGGGGAGGTCCGGCGCACCCTTCTTCCGGCGCTTCGGTTCCGGCACGGCGTCGAGGAAGACCTCGAAGGCCACCGCCGGCCCGGGCAGGTCGAGCGCGGAGAGCACCTTCGGATGCACCTCTCCGAAGGTGGCCAGCACCGCCTTTGGCCCCTGGCGCACCACGCCCGATCGGCCGGGGTGGTAGAAGCCTGGCGCATCCGGCGTGACCTGGAGTGCGGCCATCGGCACGCCGAGCGCGGCCAGCACGGCCAGCGCATCGCCCTTGGCATCCAGCGCATCGACGCCGCGCGGCGCTTCCGCCCAGTGGCGCGGGGTCGAGCCTTGCCGCACGCCGGCGGCGAGATGCGCCTGGCCCTCGGGCGTGATGTCGCGATAGGAGGCGCCGAGCTCGGCCAGCGCCACGTCGGCGAAGCCGCGCGCGGCGTTGCGCGCGGCGGCCAGCAGCAGGGAGGCGACCGGCGTCGGGCGCATCTGGTCGAGGTCGGCGGCGATCGGGTTGACCAGCCGCAGCGTGTCGGGCGTCGCGCCGAACAGCGATGCCGTCGCGGCCTCCATGAAGGCGAAGGTCACGCTTTCCTGCATGCCGCGCGCTGCCAGCACGCGCCGCGCCAAGGCCGCGCGCGCCTGCTTCGCCGTGAAGGCCGGCGGCGGGATGACCGCCAGCGCCGGCAGCGAGACCGCCGGCACGGCGTCCAGGCCGCCCAGGCGCAGCACTTCCTCGACCAGGTCGCATTCCGGCTCGATCGCCGCGCAGCCCTCGGCGGCCTTGGCCGCGCGGGCGGCATCGAGCCCGGCGAACTGCGCCAGCGCCCCACCCCCGGCGCGATAGGCCGACAGGTCGGAGGCCACGTCGTTGCGCCAGGACGGCACCGCGACGGTGACGCTCGCCGCATCGCGCGCCTGCACGGCGAAGCCGAGGCGCTCGAGCCGCCCCACGCTCTCCTCCGCCGGCAGGTCGAGGCCGCCATAGTCGCGCACGCGGTCGAAACGGAGCGTGGCCGAGCGCCGCCAGGCGGGCTCGGCACCGGCGAAGGACACCTCGCTCGCCTCGCCGCCGCAGAGCTCGATGATCATGCGCGTCGCCGCGTCCAGCGCATCCGGCAGGAAGGCGGGGTCGAGGCCGCGCTCGAAGCGCGCGCGCGCATCGGTGCGCACGTCGTGCCGGCGGCCCGACAGCGCGACGCGCACCGGGTCGAACAGCGCGCATTCGATGAAGCACTCGGTCGTGGCCTCGTCGCAGCCGGACGGCTCGCCGCCGATCACGCCGCCCAGCGCCTCGGCGCCGGCCGCGTCGGCGATCACGCCATCCTCGGGCGTCAGCGCATAGGCCTTGCCGTTCAGCGCTGCCAGCGTCTCGCCGTCGCGCGCCATGCGCATCGTGAGGTCCGCGCCCTTCACCTTCGCCACGTCGAACACGTGCAGCGGCCGGCCGAGGTCGAAGGTGAAGAAGTTGGTGATGTCGACCAACGCGCTGATCGGGCGCAGGCCGATCGCAACCAGCCGGTCCTGCAGCCATTTCGGGCTGGGCCCGTTGCGCACGCCGCGCACCGCCCGGCCGAGCACGTAGAGGCAGGCGCGCGGGTCCTCGATCTTCCAGTTCAGCGGGGACGGATAGGCCCCCGCGACCTTCGGCGCGGACCACGGCTTCAGCGTGCCGAGACCGGCCGCGGCGAGGTCCCGCGCCACGCCGCGCACCGACAGCGCATCGCCGCGGTTCGGCGTGACGCTGATCTCGATCACCGGGTCGTCCATGCCGGCCCAGCGCACGTAGGATTCGCCGAGCGGTGCATCGGCGGGCAGGTCCACGATGCCGGAATGGTCATCGCCCAGGCCCATCTCGCGCGCCGAGAGCATCATCGCCTCGGACTTCACGCCACGGATCTCGCCGGCCTTGAGCGTGATGCCGGTGCCGGGGATGAAGTCGCCGGGCAGCGCCGCCACGCCCATCATGCCGGTGCGCGCATTGGGCGCGCCGCAGACGACCGAGCGTTCCACGCCATCGCCCACATCGACGCGCAGCTGGCGCAGGCGGTCGGCGTTCGGGTGCTGCACCGCCTCGATGACGCGGGCGATGCGGAAGGAGGCGAGCGCGGCGCCACGGTCCTCGATGCCTTCGACCTCGAGGCCGATGGCATTCAGCGTGCGGGCGATGTCATCGACCGTGGCGTCCGTGTCGAGATGGTCGCGCAGCCAGGAGAGGGTGAACTTCATTCAATCAGCTCCGCGCCCAGAGGATGCGGCCGCACGGCGGCCGCCGCCGCCCACGCGCGTTCACCCCACGGCGCTCCAGTGGCGCGGCGAAGCCAAGGGCCGCGGATGGGGCCCGCCCGGCGCCTGAGGGACAAACGAACATGTCACACCCCCTCATGCAGCGTCGCAGGCGCCAGCGGGCTGCTCGCGTAGTGCCGCAGCCAGCGGATATCGGCCTCGTAGAAGGGCCGCAGGTCGGGAATGCCGTGCTTGAGCATGGTGATGCGCTCGATCCCCATGCCGAAGGCGAAGCCCTGCCACTCCCGCGGGTCGATGCCGCAATTGGCCAGCACCTTCGGGTGGACCATGCCGCTGCCCAGGATCTCGAGCCAGTCGCCGCCCTTGCCCAGTTCGCCGGTCTTCCGGCTCCAGCCGATGTCCACTTCCATGCTGGGCTCGGTGAACGGGAAGTAGGACGACCGGAAGCGCACCGGCAGGTCTCCGATGCCGAAGAACGCGCGCAGGAAGTCGATCAGGCAGCCCTTGAGATGCCCCAGCGTGATGCCGCGGTCGATCACCAGGCCCTCGACCTGGTGGAACATTGGCGAATGCGTCGCGTCATGGTCGGCGCGATAGGTGCGGCCGGGGACGATCACGCGGATCGGAGGCTCCTTAGCGATCATGGTGCGGATCTGGACCGGGCTGGTGTGCGTGCGCAGCACCGGCCGGCGGCCGTCCGCTTCCGGCAGGTAGAAGGTGTCGTGGTCCTGGCGCGCCGGATGGTGGTCCGGAATGTTGAGGGCGCCGAAATTGAACCAGTCGCCCTCGATGTCCGGGCCTTCCGCGACCGCGAAGCCCATGGCGCCGAACAGGGCGGTCAGTTCCTCCATGGTGCGCGCGATGGGATGGATGCCGCCCTCGGCCGCGGTGCCAGCCGCGAAGGGGCGCGGCGGCAAGGTCACGTCCATGCGCTCGGCGGCCAGGCGGGCATCCAGCGCCGCGGCGTCGAGCACGGCGCGACGCGCCTCGATCGCCGCCTCGATCGCGGACTTCAGGCGGTTGAGCGCGGCGCCGCGGTCCTTGCGCTGGTCCGCGGGTACGGCACCAAGGCCCTTCAGCAGCGCGGTCAGGCTGCCGGACTTGCCCATGACGCCGACGCGCACGGCGTCGAGCGCGCGCAGGTCGGCAGCGGCGGCAAGGGCGGCTTCTGTCTCGGCCTGCAGGGAAGCGAGGTCGTCGGTCATTGGCACCATGTCCGGAACACGCGAAGGGCCGCGCCCCGTCGCCGGGAAGCGGCCCTCTGCTAGACGCTGCGGCGGCCCGGGGGAACCCCCGGGCCGGAGGCGGTCAGGCCAGCTTCGCCTTCGCCTGCTCGACCAGCGCCGAGAAGGCCGCCGGTTCGTCGAAGGCCAGGGCCGCCATCACCTTGCGGTCGATCTCGATCCCGGCCGCCTTGATGCCCGCCATGAAGCGGGAATAGGTCAGGCCATGCTCGCGCACCGCCGCATTGATCCGCTGGATCCAGAGGCCGCGGAACTCGCGCTTCTTGTTGCGGCGGTCGCGATAGGCGTACTGGAGGGCCTTCTCGACGCGCTCGAGCGCGGGGCGATAGGCGGTGGAAGACCGGCCGACGTAGCCCTCGGCGAGCTTCAGGACCTTCTTGTGACGGGCGTGCTTGGTGACGCCGCGCTTGACACGAGCCATGGTGCTTCTCCCTTACCGCGCGCTGCCGTAAGGCATCCACTGCTTCACCGTGTCGCCATCCTGCTTGTCCAGGATGAACGTCCCACGGTTCTGCCGCTTCATCTTGTTCGTCTTGGCCGTCAGCATGTGGCGCTTGTTGCCGGCCCCGGCCTTGACCTTGCCGGTCGCGGTCAGTCGGAAGCGCTTCTTCACGCTCGACTTCGTCTTCATCTTGGACATTTGGCCCTCCTCGGGGTGGCACATCCCGCCTTGCGCCCGGAATCCGGGGCCGCACCATGCGGCGGGGACGCGTGTTCCCGGCCGGGCATGTCCAGGGGGCCACGACGCGGGAGGCGGGCGTATAGCGGCGCGCGCGGTCCAGGGCAAGTCGCCCGCGCGGGGCAAGGATGCCTTCACCCGTTCCGTGTTTCCTGGCGTTCCCGCCGCCCGCAGCGAAGGCCGCCGCCGTGCAGACCGACCCTCCCCCGCCCGCCGAGGCGTTCGACCGGGCGCTGGCGCCGCATTTCGCTGCGCTGCGTGCCTTCGTCGACCGTCGCATCGCGGAACTGAGCGCCGAGGTCGCCTCCTCCGTCCAGCTCCTCGGCATGACGGAGGACGCCATCTCCGCCCGCATTGCCGAGGTGCATGGCCAGATCGCGCGCCTCGTCGCCATTCCCGCCCTGGGCGCCCGCAGTTCCGGCCTCGAACTCGAAGCCGTGGTGCAGGCGACCGAAGCCGCGGCCGACACGATCCTGGAGGCGGCGGAGGCGATCCAGGTCTGGCTCGACGGCGGCGGCCGCGACGCGTCCTCTGTCGCCGCCCTGACCGAGCGCGTGAACACGATCTTCGAGGCGTGCTCCTTCCAGGACCTGACGGGCCAGCGCATCCGCCGCGCCATCCGCCAGTTGCAGCAGGTCGAGACGATGCTGGAGGGGCTGATGCCCGGCGGCGTGCCTCACGCGGCCGGACCGCGGGTCGAGGTGGTCGGCCACGCGCCGACCGTGCCCGTCGCCGTCGCCGCCGACCCGGACCTGGGGCAGGAGGAGATCGACCGCCTGCTCAACGGCTGACCGCCCGCGCCGCACGGGCGGATGGCTTCCCCGCGACGCGCCGGGTTCCGGCCGGCCGCCGGGGCGCCTATATCCGACGAAGGATGATCCCTTTCCGCAAGATGCACGGCCTTGGCAACGACTTCGTCGTGCTGGACGCGCGCGCCGCCGCGCTGGCCGTGACCCCCGGCCGCGCCGCCGCCATCGCCGACCGCCACCGCGGCGTCGGCTGCGACCAGGTCATCATCCTGGAGCCGCCGCCGCCGGGCGCCGATGTCTTCATGCGCATCCGCAACCCCGACGGCTCCGAGGCCGGGGCCTGCGGAAACGCGACGCGCTGCATCGCCTCCCTGGTCGCCGAGGAGCGCGGCGCCGACAGGGTCGTGGTCCGTACCATCGCCGGCGACCTCCCGGTGGAGCGCCTGCCGGGCGGCCTCTGGCGCGCCGACATGGGCCTGGCGCGCATGCGCTGGGACGACGTGCCGCTGGCGCGCCGGGCCGATACGCTGCACCTGCCGCTCGCCCTCGGCCCGGTGGCGGACCCCGCCGCCTGCTCCATGGGCAACCCGCACGCGACCTTCTTTGTGGACGACCTCGACGGGCTCGACATCCCGAGCCTCGGCCCGGCGCTGGAACGCGACCCGATCTTCCCCGACCGCGCGAATATCGGCTTCGCGCAGGTGCTGGCGCCGGACCACATCCGGCTCGTGATGTGGGAACGGGGCGCGGGCATGACGCTGGCCTGCGGCTCCGGCGCCTGCGCCACGATCGTCAATGCGGCGCGGCGCGGCCTGACCGGGCGCCGCGCCGCCGTGTCCATGCCGGGCGGCGACCTGCTGATGGAATGGCGGGAGGCCGACGGCCACGTGCTGATGACCGGCCCCGTCGCCACCGCCTTCACCGGCACGCTGGACCTCGAGGCCGCGACATGAGCATCGAGGTCCTCACCTTCGGCTGTCGCCTCAACACCTATGAATCCGAGGCGATGCGCGACCTGGCGACCCGCGCCCTGGCGGGCGACGCCTCCGCGGCCGGCCACGCCGGCGCGATCGTTGTGAACACCTGCGCCGTGACCGCCGAGGCCGAGCGCCAGGCCCGCCAGGCGATCCGCCGCGCCCATCGCGACAATCCCGGCGCGCGAATCATCGTCACCGGCTGCGCCGCGCAGATCGCGCCCGACCGCTGGGCCGCCCTGCCGGGCGTCGAGCGCGTCATCGGCAACGCCGACAAGCTGAAGCCCGCGACCTGGGCCGCGCTCGACGTGCCGCCCGCGCCGGTCACGGACATCATGGCGGCGACCGAGACGGCGGCGCACCTGGTTACGGAATTCGCCGGCCGCGCACGCGCCTTCGTGCAGGTGCAGCAGGGGTGCGACCATCGCTGCACCTTCTGCGTCATTCCCTTCGGGCGCGGCCCGTCGCGCTCCGTGCCGATCGGCGCGATCGTCGAGCAGGTGCGCGCGCTGGTCGCCGCGGGCTACCGGGAAGTCGTGCTGACCGGCGTCGACATCACCTCTTACGGGCCGGACCTGCCGGGGCGGCCGAGCCTCGGCCAGATGGTGCGCCGCCTGCTGGCGCTGGTGCCGGACCTGCCGCGGCTGCGGCTCTCCTCGCTCGACCCGGTCGAGGTGGATGACGACCTCTGGCGCCTGATCGCGGAGGAAGCGCGGCTGATGCCGCATTTGCACCTGTCGCTCCAGCACGGCGCGGACCTGATCCTGAAGCGGATGAAGCGGCGGCACCTGCGCGCGGATGCCATCGCCCTGGCCGCGCGCGCGCGCCGATTGCGCCCGGACGTGGTGTTCGGCGCCGACCTCATCGCCGGCTTCCCGACCGAGACGGAGGACCACCTGGCCGAGACCCTGGCGCTGGTGGAAGACTGCGGCCTCAGTTTCCTGCACGTCTTCCCCTATTCCGAACGGCCGGGCACGCCGGCGGCACGGATGCCGCAACTGCCCATGGCCGTGCGGAAGGAACGCGCCGCGCGGCTGCGGCAGGCCGGGGCGCGCGCCGCCGCGCGCCTGCTCCATGCGCGCATCGGGCAGGAGGAGGCCGTGCTGTTCGAACACGCCGACCGCGGCCACACGGAGCACTTCGCGCCGCTCCGCCTGACGCGGGGGGAGGCGCGGCCCGGGGAGATCCGGCGCGTGCGCGTGACCGGGGCGACCGACGACGCCCTGTTGGCGGAGGCCGCCTGATGGCGCTGCGCGAACTCTGGACAAGGCTGCGCGGGTCGGACCCGGCGCAGCCAGGCCCGCGACCGGACCCCGAGCGGTACGACCCGCCGCCGCCACAGCCGCCCTCGCCCGAGGTGCCGCCGCGCCCGCCCGAGCCCCCCGACGCGCCGCCCAGCCCGATCGAGGACCCGACACCCGACCGGCCCGCCGAGACCCCGCCCCCGGCGGACGACCCGCCGCCGACGGTGCCGCCCGTGGAGTTGCCGCCGCCGTCGCGGCTGCCGCCGCTGGAAGCGCCCCCGCCGCAGGCCGAGGCGCGCGGCGGCTGGCTGTCCCGCCTCAAGGCTGGGCTGTCGCGCTCGACCGCGAAGCTGACCGACAGCGTCACCGGCCTGTTCACGAAGCGGAAGCTCGACGACGCGGCGCTCGAGGAGCTGGAGGAGACGCTGATCGCCGCCGATCTCGGCGTGGCAGCATCGCGCCGTATCGTCGAGGGCTTCCGCCGCACCCGGTTCGGCCGGGAAGTGACGGACGAGGAGGTGCGGGCGACCCTGGCCGAGGAGATCGCGGCCATCCTGGCGCCGGTGGCGCAGCCGCTCGTCGTGGAGCCCGTGCGCGCGCCGCATGTGGTGCTGGTCGTCGGCGTGAACGGCACCGGCAAGACCACGACCATCGCCAAGCTCGGCAAGCAATACCGCGACGCGGGGCTGCGCGCCGGCATGGTCGCCGGCGACACCTTCCGCGCCGCGGCCGTCGAACAGCTCCAGGTCTGGGCGGACCGCACGGGCGCGCGCTTCTTCCCGCCGGCCAAGCCCGGCGCGGATGCGGCCGGCCTCGCCTTCGACGCGCTGACCACGGCGCGGGCCGAGGGGCTTGATGTCCTGCTGGTCGACACCGCCGGGCGGCTGCACAACAAATCCGCCCTGATGGAGGAATTGCGGAAGGTCATCCGCATCCTCCGCCGCGTGGACGAGACGGCGCCCCATTCCGTGCTGCTGGTGCTGGACGCCACCACCGGCCAGAACGCCGTGCAGCAGGTCAAGGTGTTCAAGGAGATGGTGGAGGTCTCGGGCCTCGCCGTGACCAAGCTCGACGGTTCCGCCAAGGGTGGCGTCGTCGTTGCGCTCGCGCAGGAATTCGGCCTGCCCGTCCATGCGGTCGGCGTCGGCGAGAAGGCCGAGGACCTCCGCCCCTTCGCGGCGCGGGACTTCGCGCGCGGGCTGTTGGGGCTGGACTGAGCCCGCCTTCGGGCGGATGGTCCGGCGCATGACGAAGCGCCCCATCGCCCGCACCCCGATCCCCGAGCTGAACGCCCTGCCCGAGGATATCCGCAGCCGCATCCTCACGGTGCAGGAGAAGTCGGGCTTCGTCCCGAACGTCTTCCTGATGCTCGCGCACCGGCCGGCGGAATTCCGCGCCTTCATGGCCTACCACGACACGCTGATGGACAAGGCCGAGGGGCTGACCAAGGCGGAACGCGAGATGATCGTCGTCGCCGTCTCGGCGCGGAACCAGTGCCAGTATTGCGTCGTGGCGCACGGCGCCATCCTGCGCATCCGCGCGAAGAACGCGCTGATCGCCGACCAGATCGCGGCCAACTGGCGCAAGGCCGACATCACGGCGAAGCAGAAGGCGATGCTGGACTTCGCGCTCAAGGTCACCGAACGCGCGAACGAGGTGGAGGATGCCGACCATGCGGCGCTGCGCGCGGCCGGCTTCGACGACGAGGCGATCTGGGACATCGCCGCCATCGCCGCCTTCTTCGGCATGTCGAACCGGCTGGCGAACGTGACGAACCTGCGCCCGAACGACGAATTCTACGCGATGGGGAGGGGCTAAGATGCCGGAGGTCCGCTGGGAACGCCTGACGGCGCCGGAACTGCGCGCATTTGCCGAACGCGGTGCCGTGGTCGTCGTGCCGGTCGCGAGCCTCGAACAGCACGGCCCGCACTTGCCGGTCTGGACGGACAGCTTCATCGGGCATTCCGTCGCGGTGCGCGCGGCCGAGCTCTGCGCGGACCTGCCGGCCGTCGTGCTGCCGCCGATGTGGCTCGGCCTGTCGGAGCACCATTTCCCCTTCGGCGGCACGATCAGCCTCGACTACGCGACCTTCGCCGGCGTGCTCCGCTGCATCGTGAAGTCGCTGCTCGCGGACGGCTTCGCGCGCGTCATGCTGTTCAACTCGCATGGCGGCAACATCGAGCCGCTGGCGGTCTCCGCGCGCGAGCTCGCGCATGAATTCGGCATCCCGGTGCTGACCGCGACCGCGCCGCAGCTCGCGGCGAAGGAGATCGCCGCGGCGCTGACCGCGCAGCCCGGCATGCAGCACGCCTGCGAGGCGGAAACCAGCCTCTGGCTGCACCTCGACCCCACGCAGGTGCGCCAGGAGCGCATCGCGGAATCCTTCGCCGAGGGCCAGCCGGCCGGCGGCGGTGCGGTGACACGGTTCCGCTCCTTCGCCGAGCGGGCGCCCGGCACCGGCGTGCGCGGCGATGCCCGCGCCGCGACGGCGGCCAAGGGCGCCACGATGTTCGAGGCGATGGCCGCGGCGCTGGCGGCGGAATTGCGCAACCCGGCGAACTGGTCGGCAGTCGACGCGGTGTGGCGGCGCGGGCGGGCGGTCGAGGCGCGGTGATCCCGCCCTTCTTCGGGCAATGGGAATCCGCCGGGCGGATCGGGGCCATCCTGTCGGGCACGCTGGCCGCGGAGGACGACCCGCTCTGGCCGCGCTCCGGCGCCGCGGGCGCGGCGGACTACGCGCGCTGGGCCGACCATCTCTGCGGCGTGGCGTGCCTGCGCATGGCACTCGCCGCCCGCGGCTTCGTGCCGCCGCGCGCCTTCGACCTGGCGCGCGAGTTGACCGCGCGCGGAGGCTACGCGGTGCAGCCGGACGGCACCATCCGCGGGCTGGTCTATGCCCCGGCCGCGGCCTGGCTGCGGGAGGCACACGGCATCGCGGCGGAGGTCCGGGTGGACCTGGCGGCGGAGGCGGTCGCCGGCCTGGTTGCGGCCGGAGGGATGGTGATCGCCTCCGTCCACCCCTCGATCCGCCGGCCGGAGTCCATGCCCCCCGCGCGCGGCGGGCACCTCGTGCTGGTCTTCGGGACGGCGGAGGGCTCGCTCAGATTCCACAATCCGTCGGGGGATAGACCTGCGTCGCAGCGGGATGCGCGGCTGCCGGTCGAGGCGTTCGCGCGCTTCCATGCGGGGCGGGGGATCCACCTGCCGGCGTAGCAGCAGGAGGGGCGCCGCCCCTCCGGACCTCCCCGCCAAAGGCCGAAGGGCCTTCGGCCTTTGGTGAGTCCAGGGCGAAGCCCTGGCGGAGCCCCGCCCTTGGTTGCGGCAGCGCCCGACATCGCCCATCTCGCTCCCATGGACGATCTCCTCCGCGTCAAGCCCGACCCCACGGACCCGCGCCTGACGCGCCGCGTCGCCGGCATCGACCACACAGGCGCGGCCATCGAGACCAGCGTCACGGTCGAGCGACCGCTGACGCTGTTCCTCAATGGCCAGGAGATCGTGACGATGATGACGATCCTCGACCGGCCGGAGGACCTCGCCCTCGGCTATCTGCTGAACCAGGGGATGCTGAAGCCTGATGCCGTCGTGACGGATGTGACCTACGACGAGGACCTCGGCGTGGTCGTCGTGCGCACGCCGGAGCGGACGGATTTCGAGGAGAAGCTGCGCAAGAAGACGCTCACCTCCGGCTGCGCGCAGGGCACGGCCTTCGGCGACCTGATGGAGGGCTTCGCCCAGGTTCGGCTTGCGCAGGCGGAGCTGCGCACTTCCTGGCTCTATCGCCTGCTGCACCGGATCAACACGCTGCCGACGCTGTACCTGGAAGCGGGCGCGATCCATGGCTGCGCGCTCTGCGTGCGGGACCAGCCGGTCGTCTACATGGAGGATGTCGGCCGCCACAACGCGGTCGACAAGATCGCCGGCTGGATGTTCCGCCATCGCGAGACGCCGGACGACAAGATCTTCTACACCACCGGGCGGCTGACCTCGGAGATGGTGATCAAGACCGTGCGCATGGGCGTGCCGATCCTGGTCTCGCGCTCGGGCTTCACGGCCTGGGGCGTGGAGTTGGCGCGCGAGGCGGGCCTCACGCTGATCGGGCGCTGCAAGGGCAAGCGCTTCGTGGCGCTGGCGGGGCAGGACCGGATCGTCTTCGACGCCGACCTCGACTACGTGGCCGAGGAATCCGCGAAGCACTGGCGCAAGAACAGCACCGAGGCGATGGCGGCCGGCGATGAGGGCTGACACGCTCGGCTGCGTGCTGGCCGGCGGCCTGGCGCGGCGCATGGGCGGCGGGGACAAGCCGCTCCGCCGGCTGGGCGGGCGGCCGATGCTGGATCATGCGCTGGCGCGGCTCGCGCCGCAGGTGGCGGCGGTCATCCTGAACGCCAATGGCGATCCGGCGCGCTTCGCGGCCTATGGCCTGCCCGTGGTGGCGGATGGGCTGCCGGACCATCCGGGGCCGCTGGCCGGCATTCTGGCCGCGCTCGACTGGGCGGCGGAGCATCGGCCGGGGCTCGCCTGGGTGACCTCGGTGCCGGGGGATTCGCCCTTCATCCCGCGGGACCTCGTGGCACGTCTTCACGCTGCGCGGGCGGTGGCGGGCGTGCCGCTGGCTGCGGCTTCTTCCGGTGGGCAGCCGCATCCGCCGGTCGGGCTTTGGCCGGTCGCGCTGCGTGCCGAACTGCGCGCCGCGCTGCTGGCGGGGGAGCGCAAGATCGACCGCTGGACCGCGCGGCACGGCTGCGCGATGGCGGAATGGCCCGTGACGCCGGTCGATCCCTTCTTCAACGCCAATGCGCCCGAGGACCTCGCCGCCGCCGAGCGCCTGCTGCCGCTGTTGCAAACCACCGGCGCCGAGGCCATAGACTGACGCGGATAAGGTTGGGGAAAGAGCGCGTCATGAAGGCCATTGTTTCTGGGATCGTGATCGCGGTGATCATCGCGGCCGGCGCGGCCTATGTGCTCGACACCAAGGTGCAGCGCACGGCTGAGACCGCCTTCACCACGACGGGCGCGCGGCTGTAGCGGCGAGGCGCCGCACCGGACCCCGCGCGCTCAGAGCAGCCCCGCGAAGGGGATCACGGTCACGGCGTCGCCGGGGGCGACCTCGGTCACGGCCTCGGACAATTCCACGAAGCCGTGCGACTGCGTGAGCGACGTGAGCAGGCCGGCACCCTCGCGCGGGAACCGCTGCGCGCGCGTCGCGCCGTCCTCGGTCCTGATCGTCACGCGCAGGTATTCCCGACGCCCTGCCTTCTTGCGGCAGGCGAAGTCCGCCACCGCGGCATAGCGCGGCAGCGGCGCCTCCGCCGCGCCGGCGAGCCGGAGCAGCAGCGGACGCGCGAGGTGCAGGAAGCAGACGACCGCCGCGACGGGATTGCCCGGCAACCCCACGACCGGCGTGCCGGCGACGACCCCCATCGCCGCCGGGCGGCCCGGCTTCACTGCCAGGCGCCAGAACACCAGGCTGCCGGCGGCCTGGATGGCGGCGCGGACATGGTCCTCCTCCCCGGTCGAGACGCCGCCGCTGGTCAGCAGCAGGTCGTGCCCGCGCGCGGCCGCCTCCAGCGCCGAGGCGGTCCTGTTCGCGCTGTCGGGCAGGATGCCGAGGTCGGTCGCGACGCAAGGCAGGCCGCCCAGCAGCGCCAGCAGCGTGAAGCGGTTGCTGTCGTAGGTCTGCGCCGGCCCGAGGCGACGGCCGGGCTCGGCGAGTTCGTCGCCGGTCGAGAAGACGCCGATCCGGGGCTTCGGCCGCACGCCCAACGCCGCCTGGCCGAGTGCTGCGGCGAGCCCGATCTCCGCCGGGCCGAGGCGCTGGCCGGCCGCCAGCGCGAGCGCGCCCTTCGCCACGTCCTCGCCCGCCGGCCGCGCATTCGCGCCCCGCTTGAGGCCGGGCGGAATGAGCAGCCCGCGCCCGTCCCGCCGGACATCCTCCTGCATCACGCAGGTGTCGGTGCCGCCCGGCATCGGCGCGCCGGTGAAGACACGCACCGCCTCCCCCGGGCCGACCGGGCGGACGGGAACATGGCCGGCCGCGACGCGCCCGGATTCCTCGAGCCGTGTCATGGCGCCCTCGGAGAGGTCGTCGTGGCGGAAGGCCCAGCCATCCACCGCCGCGTTGAAGAAGGGCGGCAGCGCCACGGGCGCCAGCAGGTCGGCGGCGAGGATGCGCCCGCGTGCCTCGGGCAGTGCCACCGCCTCGGTGCCATCGGCCGGGGGGATGCGCTCGGCGATCAGCGCCTGGGCCTCCTCCACCGACATGAGCGTGCCGCCGAAGGCGAAGCAATCGTCGCTGAGTTGCGCCATCAGGCCTCCTGCCGCACGCCCCAGTCGATCTCCGCAACGGGCGCTGCATGGGCAAGGACGAGCGCCGCAACCGCCGCGACGTCGTCGAGCGCCGCGCACGGCAGGTCGTAGGGCGGCGGGACGTCCGAGGCAACGGCCACGATCCCCGGCATCTCCGGCCGCATCCAGGGCTTGCCGTTGGCGGCGCGGTGCACCTCGATCTTCGGGTGGGCGTCGCGCTTGAAGCCCTCGACGATGATGAGGTCGACCGGGTCCATGCGCGCGACCAGCTCGGCCAGCGTCGGCTCCCGCGCCGTGCGCAGTTCGGTCATCAGCGCCCAGCGCGCGCCCGAGGCGACCATCACCTGCGCCGCCCCGGCGCGGCGGTGCTCGTAGGAATCCTTGCCCGGGACGTCCACGTCGAAGCGATGATGCGCGTGCTTGAGGGTGGAGACGGCGAGGCCCTGCCCGATCAGCGCCGGCAGCAACCTGACCATGAGGGTCGTCTTGCCCGCCCCGCTCCAGCCCGCGAGCCCGATGATGCGCGTCACGTCGCGTGGTCCCCGAAAGACGGCGGGCGCACGGCCTTCGCCATGCGCCCGCGCAAGGTCCGATGATCCGGCTGCGTCAGTCGGCGCCGGCCGGCTTGGCAGAGGCGGGCGGCTCGGCAGCGCGCCCCTTGGCGAGCTCGCGTTCGACCCAGAGGTTGTGGTGCTGCTTCGCCCAGTTGAGGTCCACCTGGCCGGTCGTCATGGCGGCGGATGCGCCCTCCATGCCGACCGAGCCGATGTAAATGTGCGCCAGCATCACCGCGATCATCAGCACCGAGACGATGCTGTGGATGATGTGGCTCAGTTGCATGCCCGCGATGTCGGTGAAGAAGAACGGGAAGACCAGCATGTAGCCGGTCACCGCCACTGCCGCGCCGCCCAGGATGGTGATCCAGAAGATTCCCTTCTGGCCGGCGTTGAAGCGCTCGCTGTCCGGGTGCGCGTTGCCGATCAGCCCGCCGCCCTGCGCAAGCCACTTCACGTCGCGCCCGTTCGGGATGTTGTCCTTCACCCACAGCAGCAGCATCAGCACGAGGCCGAGCGTGAAGGGGAAGGCCAGGAAGTTGTGGGCGTACTTGCCCCACTGGCTGATCGCCGTGAAGGCTTCCGGCCCCACCAGCGGCAGCAGGATGTGCCGCCCGAAGGTTAGGTTCAGCCCCGACAGCGCCAGGATGATGAAGGTCGATGCCACCATCCAGTGGTTCGCGCGCTCCAGCCCGTTGAAGCGCTGGATCGTGCGGCCCGAGGCGCCGCCCTCGATCGGGACCCGCCCCTTGGACAGGCGGAACAGCACCAGGATGCCAAGCATGCCCAGCACCGCGACGCCGCCCACCCAGGCGAGCGTCACGTTGTGGAAGTCGCGCCAGGACCGGCCCTGCGGCTGGATCAGGTTCGCCGCCTGCTGGTCCGGGATGGTGATGCGGCCGGCCACGCGGCCGCCCTGCAGCGCCTTGATCACCTCGAGCTCGTCCGCCACCGGCGGCAGCATCGAGGTGGGGTTGGTCGGCGTGCCGCTGACCTGCGGATTGGTCTGCGCGTGGCCGGCAACCGGCGCGGCCACGATCAGCACGAGGGCGAGGACGAGCGCGCGCATCAGATCGCCACCGTCTCGCGGTAGGCGGTGCGCCAACCCCAGGCGCCCGATCCGTAGCCGCGCTTCTGCACGCGTTCCCGGTAGATCTGGGCGATCACCTGGCCGTCGCCGGCCAGCAACGCCTTGGTCGAGCACATCTCGGCGCAGAGCGGCAGCTTGCCCTCCGCCAGACGGTTCGAGCCGTACTGGACGTACTCCGCCTCGATGTTGTCGGCCTGCGGGCCGCCGGCGCAGTAGGTGCACTTGTCCATCTTGCCGCGGCTGCCGAAGTTGCCGACGCGCGGATACTGCGGGGCGCCGAACGGGCAGGCGTAGAAGCAGTAGCCGCAGCCGATGCAAAGGTCCTTGTCGTGCAGCACGACGGCATCGGCCGTGGTGTAGAAGCACGACACCGGGCAGACCGCCGCGCAGGGCGCGTCCGTGCAGTGCATGCAGGCCATGGAGATCGAGCGCTCGCCCGGCTTGCCGTCGTTGATCGTGACGACGCGCCGGCGGTTGATGCCCCAGGGCACCTCGTGCTCGTTCTTGCAGGCGGTGACGCAGGCGTTGCACTCGATGCAGCGCTCGGCGTCGAGGAGGAACTTCATGCGGGCCATGTGTGTCGCGCCTCCTTAAGCCGCGCGGATCTGGCAGAGGGTGACCTTCGTTTCCTGCATGAAGGTCACCGGGTCGTAGCCGTAGGTCGTCACCGCATTGACGGATTCACCGAGCACGATCGGGTCCGTCCCCTGCGGATACTTCGATCGCTGGTCCTCCTGCATGAACCAGCCGGCGAAGTGGAAGGGCATCCAGGCGACGCCCGGGCCCACGCGCTCGGTCACCAGCGCCTTCATGCGGGTGGCCTTGCCCTGCGGCATCTCGGGCCCGTTCACGAGCACCCAGGCGCCGTCGCGGATGTTGCGCGCGGCGGCGTCACGCGGGTTGATCTCGACGAACATGTCCTGCTGCAGCTCGGCGAGCCACTTGTTGGACCGCGTCTCCTCGCCGCCGCCCTCGTATTCCACCAGGCGGCCGGAGGTGAGGATGATCGGGAAGTTGGGCGCGAGATCCTTCGCCCGGTTCTGGACCGACTGCCCGAGATGCGGCAGGCGGAAAGCGCGCCGGTCGGGCAGCGTCGGGTACTGCGCGATCAGGTCGGTGCGCGGCGTGTAGATCGGCTCGCGGTGCACCGGCACCGGGTCGGGCAGGTTCCAGGCATTGGCGCGCGCCTTGCCGTTCCCGAAGGGGATGCAGCCATGCGCGATCGCCACGCGCTGGATGCCGCCCGACAGGTCGGTGGACCAGGACGCGCTGTCGATGTTCGCGCCGAAATGCCGTTCGAGGGACGCCTTCTCGGCCGCCGTCAGGTCGTCGAACCAGCCGAGGCGCTTCAGCACCGCGACCGTGAACTCCGGATAGCCGTCCTGGATCTGGCTGTCCTTGGAATAGGAGCCGTCGGCCAGTAGCGAGACGCCGTTGCGCTCCAGCCCGAAGCGCGCGCGGAAGGTGCCGCCGCCATCCTTCACCGGCAGGTTTGTGTTGTAGAGGATGTGCGTGCCCGGGTGGCGCATCTCCGGCGTGCCCCAGCAGGGCCAGGGCAGGCCGTAGAAGTCGTTGGCGATCTCGGCCGGCGCGTCGGCCTTGGCGCGCAGCGTCACCAGGTCGAACTTGTCCTGGTGCTGCATGTGCAGCTTCAGCCGCTCCGGCGACTGGCCGGTGTAGCCGGTGGACCAGCCGCCGCGGTTGATCTCGCGCAGGATGCTCTCGGCGACCGGCTCCTGGCCGCGCACCTCGATGTTCTTGAACATCTCGGCCTGGAAGCGGACCGGCATGTTGCGCTTCTCGGCGGCCTTATCCAGCGCGCCCGCGAGGCGGTACATCACCTCGTAGTCGGTCTTCGACTCGAAGATCGGCTTCACGACCTGGTAGCCCCACTGGATGGAGCGGTTGGAGGCCGTGCGGCTGCCGTCGCATTCGAACTGCGTGCAGATCGGCAGGAGGTAGGTGTTGTCGCGCCGGTTCGCGAGCACCGCGAAGGTCGTCGGATGCGGGTCCGCCACGACCAGCAGGTCGAGCTTCTCGAGCCCCTTCACCGCATCCGGCATGCGGGTGACGGTGTTGCCGCCGTGGCCGAACACGACCATCGCCTTCGTGTTGTCGCGCTGCTGCACCTGGTCCTTGGGCAGCGTCACGGCATCGAAGTAGCGCGTGGTCGGGATGCCCGGCGCCTCCATCATCGCCTTGCTGTCGAAGCGCGCGAGCAGGCTTTCGTAGGAGACCTCCCACACCCGCGACCAGTGCTTCCAGGCGCCTTCGGCAAGGCCATAGTAAAGCGGCAACGAGGTGACATCGAGCCCGAGGTCGGTCGCGCCCTGCACGTTGCAGTGGCCGCGGAAGATGTTGGCGCCGTTGCCGTCGCCGCCCACGTTGCCGGTCGCCAGCAGCAGGATCGAGAAGGCGCGCACATTGGCGGTGCCGACGGTCTTCTGCGTGGCGCCCATGCACCAGATCAGCGTCGAGGGCTTCTGCGTCGCGAACTTCTCGGCGACGCTGCGGAGCTGCGCGCCCGGCACGCCGGTCACGCGCTCGACCTCGGCCGGGTTCCACTTCGCGACCTCGGCGCGGACATCGTCCATGCCGTAGACGCGCTGGCGGATGAACTCCTTGTCCTCCCAGCCATTCTCGAAGATGTGCCAGAGGATGCCCCAGATGATGGGGATGTCGGTGCCCGGCCGGATCCGCACGTATTCCGTGGCGTGAGCAGCTGTGCGGGTGAAGCGCGGGTCGATGACGATCATGTTGGCGCGGTTGATCTCCTTGCCGGCCAGCACGTGCTGGAGCGACACGGGATGCGCCTCGGCGGGGTTGCCGCCCATGATCATGATGGTCTTCGAATTCCGGATGTCGTTGTAGGAATTCGTCATGGCGCCGTAGCCCCAGGTGTTGGCAACACCCGCGACCGTGGTCGAATGGCAGATGCGCGCCTGGTGGTCGACCGAGTTGGTCCCCATGAAGGCGGCGAACTTGCGATACAGGTAGGCGCCTTCGTTCGAGAACTTGGCGCTGCCGAGCCAGAAGGTGGAATCCGGCCCCGAGGCCTGGCGCACCGCCATCAGCTTGTCGGCGATCTCATCCAGCGCCTGGTCCCAGGACATGCGCTGCCATTGCCCGCCCACCAGCTTCATCGGATACTTGAGGCGGCGGTCGCCATGCACGAGCTCGCGCACCGCCGCGCCCTTGGCGCAATGCGTGCCGCGGTTGATCGGGCTCTCCCAGGTCGGCTCCTGGCCGACCCAGACGCCGTTCTGCACCTCGGCCGTGACCGTGCAGCCGACCGAGCAATGGGTGCAGATGTTCTTGACGCGCGTGACCGGCTGGGCGTGGTTCATCGGCCCCGCCTGGGCGGGGCGGACCGTCGTCAGCGGAATGGCGCCGAGCGCGGCGAGGCCGACACCCGTGACGCCCGCCTGCTTCAGGAAGGCGCGGCGGTCGAGCCCGCCCGAGGACAGGCCCTGATAGGCCGCGGCCAGGCGCTGCTTGCCGGCGCGGGCTTCGGAACGCTTGATCAGCATGGGGTTTCGCTCCCTCTTCTCTCTCAGCCGCCGTAGCCGTTGGTGCGGTAGAAGGCCCGCACATGCGCGCTGTCGGCCTGGTAGCGGGCCTTCAGCCGGTCGGCCTCGTTCTCCTTGCGGGCGGTGCCGGCGGGCACCGCATCGGCGCGCACGGGGCCGGCGGCCTCGGCGACGCCCGCCGCGGCGGCGGCCGCGCCGCCAAGCCCAAGCGCCTTCAGGAAGCCTCGACGTTCGGCCACGGTCTTGTCGTTGGTGCTCATCTCTCGCCTCTCCCGGCCTTCCTCAGCCCGGCAGCCCGAGGGCCGCCTGCTCGATCTCGACTGCAACGCGCCCGAGCATGCCGACCGCGCGGTAGAACCGCGCCGCCTCGGCCCGCTCAAGATCCGCGAAGAACCTGCCGGCCCAGGGCCGCAGGTGCTTTCCGAAGAACGCCTCGGCCTCCGCGGTCCCGCCCTCGAAGCTGCCCGAGAGCAGCCCGGCATAGACCTCGCACTCCGAGGCGATGTGGTCTTCCGGCTCGGCCACGCCCGCGGCGCGCTCGAGGCCGAGGCGCAGCATGTCGCCACGCAGCTCCGCCAGCGGCCGCTCATGCAGGAAGCCGGTCAGGTAATAGGACGCGAAGGGCAGCAGCTCGCCGCGCCCGAGTCCGATGAAAAGGTCGTGGAATTCGCGCTCGACGGAGACGGGGTCCGCCGTTCCGGCGGCCGTCGCCACGGCACCATAGGCCTCCCCGAGCGCCGTGCGGTCGCCGCGCAGCCCACGCAGCGCCGCGATCAACCCGGCATCAGGCGCGGCGACGAGCAAACGCCCGAGCAACGCAAAGAGACGGCCGCGCTCATGCGCCAGCGTATCACGAACGGTGTCTGCGGTGCCCGTGCTGGACATGCCGAGACGGATCTCCCTCTCCCCGAAATCCCGAGCGGGGTACTCTGGAATCGCCAGATCTGACAAGCCTTTGAAATATAACAGATAGTTGAGAATCATTCTCAACTTGGCAGCGCCGAGCCGTGCCGGCGCGCGGGCGCGGCCATCGGCTCGGCCACCTCCGCCGCCTCCGGGGCGGCGGCTATCGCCGGGCCATCAGGCACGGGCTCCCCCGGAAGATCTTCCGCCTCCCCCGGGCCGGCCTCATCGGGCGTGGGCGCCGCCGGCGCGCCCGTCTCGGCCTTTGCCTCGGGCGGATCGAAGCGGTCGAGCCCCACCGCCTGGGCGAGCATGCGCTGCACGTCCCCGCTGAGTTCGAGCGCGAAGCCGGGCACGCCGTCCGGTGCGTTGAAGTCCCAGTCATAGTCGGCCAGGCCGACGAAGTCCCGGATCGCGGGGTCGAGGCCCCAGGCCTTGCGCAGCGCGGCACGGCGCAGCGGCTCCGGCACGCCCTTGCGCAGGAAGGCGCCGAAATCGCTCTCGGCGGACAGGGAGTCGAGCGGCGGCAGGCTGGCCGGATCGAATTCCGGCTCCGCGTCGGGGGCAGGCGGCGGCGCGCCGGCCGGAACGTCGGCCGGACCGGGGGCGAGGTCCTGGGCCGGCGTGACCGGCCGTACCGCGACCGGCACGGGCGCGTCCGGCGGCGCCTCGGCCTCGCGCTCGTCCTCCGCCGCGCGCTTCTGGCGCGACCAGCGGGACAGGAACCCCTCCCCGCTCACGCGCCGTCCACCCGCGGCCGGCGGCCGAGCGCATCCGTGTCCGCCCGGTCGCGCCGGCGCTTGTGGAAGCCGCGGTCGCGATGGTGCTCGGCGACGAAGGCCTCCACCGTCGCGCGAAGCCGGGGCGGCAGGGGCAGGGCTTCCAGCAGGTCGTCGCCGGTGTCGGCATAGAGGTGCGCCTCCCCGGCATCGACCGTGACGGCCTGCAGCATCAGCCCGGGCGGGGCCTCGCAGGGCCGCAGCACCACCCAGATGCGCGGCTCCGCGGCCTCGAGGTTGTGCTTGTAGTTGTCGGTGTCGGTCGGGTGCAGCGCGACCTCGGCGGTGCCGGCGAAGAACAGTGCGCGGCCGGCCTCCTCGCGCAGCAGGGTCCAGGCGGCGACGGGCGGCGTGTCCTCCAGCACCTCGCGCGCCTGCCAGACATGCTCGGCCCAGGGCGTGACGGCCGGGCGGCGTTCCGCCACGACGCCGACGGGAATCCGGATGGTGCCCGGGACTTCCAGCGTCATGCGGCCTCATCCTTCGCGACCAGCGGCAGCCCCGCCACCAGGTTCTGCGGCTTCATGCGCACGCGATTCGCCGCATCCATGGCCAGCGCAAGATAGACCGGCCGGCCGGCCACGCGCGGCAGCACGCGCGACGCATCGCGGAATTCCAGCACGCCGAGCCAGAGGATGCGCGCGAGCCGCGCCTGCTTCACCGTCTTGCCGTGCCAGAGGTCGTTGGCGATCGCGCTCGCCTCGGCATCGAGGCCGACATGCCAGGTCCAGTTCGCATCCTCGATCACCGGGACGGGCCGGATCGCGACCTCCTCCCCGAACAGGTGGCGGATGAGGCGTTCCAGCATGCGGCCGATGCCGCGCGCGCCGTCCCGCCCCTCGGCGATGTCGAGGGCGAAGTCGTGCGCATCCGACCGCCCGTGATAGAGCGTGCCGTTCGCCTCGGTCAGCACGTCAAGCTCGACCTCGCGCGGCGGCGCGCCGGCTTCGACCAGCAACTGCCCGATCGCGCCGAAGCCGCCGTCGCGGCCGCGCATCTCGACCACCTCCTCATCCGCCAGCAGTGTCGCGCCCTGGTGGATGCCGGCGCGTTGCGTCCGGTACAGCAGCTCGCCCGCCCGCAGCACGAAGGGGTCGCCTTCGCCTTCCAGCGCGGCGCGCGCCACGAGGTGCGTCAGCATCTGCAGCAGGATCGGCGGCAGCCCCGCCACGCCCTCCCGATAGAGCGCGAGCCAGGCGGCCTCCAGCGAGGGCTGCGCCGCGACGCGGTCGCGGAAGGCCATGAAATGGCCGAAATTCTCGCGCGCGTCGGCATCGGCCAGCGCCGCGAGGCGGGCCGGCTCGACCGGCTGCAGCGGCGCCTCCATCAGCGCGGCGTGCAGCGCCCGCTCGGCCGCACAGGCCTCGTCGGGCGGGATCAGCTCCGGCCGCGCGAGGAAGGCGCGCCACAGCTCGGGCGTCGCCAGCAGCCGCCCATGCGCGCCGACATCGCAAAGGTGGTGGCCGGAGGCGACCCAGAAGTCGCCGGGGGAGAGCAGGTCGCTCATTCGGGGGCCTCGTCCTCGCGCCGACCGGCGCGGCTTGATCCCTCGCGCCGGCCGGCGCGACTGGAACCCGTGCCGGCGCGGGCCATGCGCGCGAGGTCCGGGTGCATGACCGGCTCCTCCTCGCCATCGACCGCGACGGCCGCGAAGACCGGCAGCGTCTCGAAGGCGCGGTGCGGCTCGGCGCGTTCATGCAGCGTGCGGAAGCGTTCGCGGATCTCGCCGCCCTCCGCGCCACGGGTGAGCGCGACCAGGGTCCCGGGCGGATGGTCGCAGAGCGATTCGGCGAAGGCGATCTCCTCCTCCGCCGCCGCGCGCGCCGCCGCGGCGTCCGGCGCGCCGAGGGCATCCTGGATATGCGCGGCCAGCGCGGCCGCCGCTTCCTCCCGCTGCGCCGCGCTGGCCGTCACGACCTGCACCAGCGTCGACCACCCGAAGGAGCCGAGGCCGAGGAAGCCCGCCCGGAAGGCCTGCCGCCGCTTGCCCTCCAGCGCCCCCAGATCGTCGTCCCAGAAGCAGAAGCCGCCGGGCACCGCCCATTCGCCGGGCTCGGCCGCGCGCGGGAAGACCAGCGCGTCCGAGGCGTCGAGCCGGATGGTGCGCAGCAGCCGCGTCATGCCGCCACCCCGTCGATCGGAAGCCGTTCCCGGACCGCGCCCCGCTGCAGCACCAGGTCGCCCGTCGCGGGATCGATGCCGCGTCGCGCACCCTCACCCACCGCGGGGTCGAGCCGCGCCAGGTAGCGGGAGGTCACGGCGCCGAGCCCGCGCGCCTGCCATTCCGCCAGGATCGCCATCAGGTGGCGCGCCCAGGCGGCGGTGACCTCGGCGGGCGTCGTCTCGTTGAAGCCTTCCTCGAACAGCGTGGTGCGGTCGCGCACGCGGCCCGGCTCGGCCTCGGCCGGGTCGGCGAAGGCGGCCTCGATGCCGACCACCAGCCAGTCCGGCACCGCATCGGCCGCGCATCCGGGCGGCGCGGCCAGGCGCGCGTGGCCGACCAGCCCGCCATTGACGCGCACCGCGGCCGGCCAGTCGAAGGTGATCGGCATCTCCGGCGGGCCGAGCGCGCCGGCCGCATCGGCGAAGGCGGCCAGCGCCGCCAGCAGCGCCGGGCGCGCCGCGCCCAGCGGCTGCTCGGGCTCGAGCACCACCGCCGCCTCGATGCGCGCCCAGGACCGCACCCAGACCAGCGTGCCGGCGCCGTGCCGCGGCGCCTCGGCCACGGCGCGCGCCATCGCGCAGCCGGCCTCGCGCAACGCGATGATCGGCCGGAAGACGCTCGGCAGGTCGGACAGGCCCTCGGACACTCGTTCCCTCGCATCCCCGTGACGCCCGGCATATATGCGCGCAGCCCCTGAGGTCCAAACGGGGCGTCTCCGGGAGACGTGCGGTCGATGAGCGGAACGGACGGGCGGATCGCCCTGGTGTGCAGTTGCGAGGATACGATGCGCCTCGACGAGAAGGCCATCGCCCGCGGCTGCCGCGCCGAGCTGCGCACCGCCGAGCAGCTCTGCCAGGCGCAGCTCGACCGCTTCATGGCTGCGATCGCGACCGGCCGGCCGCTGACCGTCGCCTGCACCGCCCAGGCGCCGCTCTTTGCCCAGGAAGCCGCGGAATCCGGCGGCGCCGTGCCGACCTTCGTGAATGTCCGCGAGCATGCCGGTTGGTCCGCGGAGGGCCGCGCCGCCGGCGCGAAGATGGCCGCGCTGGTCGCCGCCGCGGCCGAGCCGATGCCCGCGACGCCGCTCGTGGCGCTCGAGAGCCACGGCGTGACACTGGTGCTCGGGCGCGATGCCGTGGCGCTCGACGCCGCGGCGCGGCTGCAGGACCGGCTCGACCTCACGGTGCTGCTGACCGGCGCCGAGGATGTCGTGCCGCCGCGCGCCGCCGCCTTCCCCGTCATGAAGGGCCGCGCGCGCGCCGCGACGGGCTGGCTCGGTGCCTTCGAAGTGACCGTGGACGGCGCCGCCATGCCGCGCCCTTCCTCCCGCGCCCGCTACGACTGGGGGCCGGGCAAGGACAGCGCCGTGAGCCGCGCGGATGTCGTGCTGGACCTGACCGGCGGCGCGCCGCTGTTCCCGGCGCACGAGGTCCGCCAGGGGTATCTCCGCGCCGACCCCACCGACGCCGCGGCCGTCGAGCGCGCCATCGCCGCCGCGGGCGAGTTGGCCGGTACCTTCGACAAGCCCCGCTTCGTCGCCTTCGAGGCCGCGCTCTGCGCCCATTCCCGCAACAGGAAAACGGGCTGCACGCGCTGCCTCGACCTCTGCCCGACCGGCGCCATCGCGCCCGGCACCGGGGCGGAGAAGGACCATGTCGTCATCAGTGCCGAGATCTGCGCCGGCTGCGGCGCCTGCGCCGCGGTCTGCCCGACGGGTGCCGCGACCTACACGCTGCCGCCGCCCTCGGCCCTCGCGCGGCGCCTGCGGACCCTGCTGCTCGCGTACCGGGAGGCGGGCGGGGAGGCGCCGGTCGTGCTGGTGCATGACGAGGCCGCCGGCGAGCCGCTGCTCGACGCGCTGGCCCGGCACGGCAACGGCCTGCCCGCGCGCGTGCTGCCGCTGCGCGTGAACGAACCGACGGCACTCGACCTGTCGCTCATCGCCGGCGCCTTCGCCTGGGGCGCGACGGCGCTGCGGGTGCTGCTGCCGGGCAAGCGGGCGCACGGGGCGGAGGGAGTGCTGCGCAACCTCAATTACGCGAATGCCGCGCTGGCCGGGCTCGGCCTCGGCCACGCCGCCCCGCGCGCCGCGGCGATCGAGACGGACGACCCCTTCGCCCTCGGCGAGGCCCTGGCCGCCCTGCCGCGTGCGCCCTTCGCCTTCGCACCGTCGACCCACCAGGCGATCGGCACGCCGCGGGAGATGGCGCTGCAGGCGTTCCGGGCACTGCGTACCGCCGCGCGCGCGCCGGCCGAGGCGGTGCCCATGCCGGCGCTCGCCCCCTTCGGTATCGCGCAGGTCGATGCGGCGGGCTGCACGCTCTGCCTCGCCTGCACCGGCGTCTGCCCGACCTCGGCCTTCAGCGCGAACCCCGAGACGCCGCAGCTGCGCTTCCTCGAGGATGCCTGCGTGCAATGCGGCCTCTGCGCCGCGACCTGCCCGGAGAAGGTCATCACGCTGGAGCCGCGGCTGAACTTCGCCGAGGCCGCCAGCGCGCCCCAGGTGGTGAAGGAGGAGGAACCCGCCGCCTGCCCGCGCTGCAACAAGCTGTTCGGCACCAAGGCCTCCATCGCGCGGGTGAAGGCGAAGCTGTCGGCGCATTGGATGTTCAGCGACCCGTCGAAGGTCGCGATCCTGGACCTCTGCGAGGATTGCCGGATCACGGAGGCGACCTCGGGCGGGCTCGATCCCTATGCGGGGCCGGCACGGCCGATCACCAAGACGACCGAGGATTACCTGCGCGAGGCGGAGCGGGCGAAGCGCGACACGAAGGAGTGATGACGGCCGGTGCAGGTCCCGACGCCGCACGACGGCGGAAAGGTCGGGGGAGGAGAACCTCCCCCACGACCCCTCCCTTCTTTGTCATTTGGTGCCCGTCCTGGATGGTTGGACGCCAGGTGCCAAGGAAGGTTGAGGGGGGGACCGGGGGGAGAAGTTCCCTTCTCCCCCCGCCCTTCAAGCCGGCGCCAGCGTGAAGGTCAGCACCGTGTCCTTCACCACGATCCCGCCCCGGTTCCCCGGCGTGATATCCCCGTAGCGCTGCGCATAGGCGGGCGGCAATTCGCGCGCCTCCCGCGGCGCGAGCCACAGGCGCAGCAGGTGCCGCCGCCGCTCGGGTTCGGGCCAGTCCTCAAAATCGGTGCGGCTGTGCAGGCAGGTGTGGTTGTGCACGAACTGCATGTCGCCGGGGCGGAACTCCATCTCGAGCGACATCTCGGCGGCGAGCACGTCGAGCCGGTCGATCGCGGCGTGCTCGACGGGCGTGAGCCGCCGCGCCTCGGGGAAGTTCGCCTGGGCCGAGCGGATGTACTGGCCCGCGTAGATCGTGCTGAGCTCCCCCCGGTGCCAGTTGAAGACCGGGATCTCGAACCAGGGCAGCATGCCCGGCGGGATCTCCCCGCGCCGGTCGGTCGGCATGGGGTTGAACAGCGCGCGCCAGAGGTCGGGGGTCTCCGCCAGCATGCAATCGTGGATCGCGACCGAGGAGACGATGCGCGAGCCGCCGCCGGACTTCGCCGTCTTCAGGCAGAGCAGGCCCACGATGTCGCAGCTGTCGGTGTGGAACTCGAGCTCGCGGCTGGTCTGGTAGTAGCGCACCTTCGGGTCGCGGATGTCGAGGCCGAGGTCCTTCACGTGCCCGAGCAGGTGCCCCTTGGCATTCTGCGAACGGAACCCGCCGAGATGCGCGCCGATGCCGAGGTAGCCGATCGCGCTGTCCTCGATCGGCCGCGCCGCGACGTCGAAGCCGCGGATCAGCACGAAGCCGCGCCCGCGCTGCAGGTCGCCCAGGATGCGCGCGAGGCGGGGCGCCAGCAGCGGCAGGCGGAAGGTCTCGGGCGTGATCCCGCCCATCGCGCGGCCGGCAGCCTTATGGGCGGCGATGGCGGCGTCGATCTCGGCCAGTTCGGGGCCGCCCAGCGTCTCGATCCAGTCGGTACGGCGCGCCATCGCGTCGCCCGTCCAGGCGGCCTGCCCGCCGATCGGGCCAGCTGGCAGGTCCATGGTGTCCTCCCGGTTCTTGCGTTGCTGGCAGGCTATGGCGTGGCCGGCGCCGCTGTCCATCCGCGCGGGAGGCGCATCCCCCGCCGCAGCAGCCAGAGCGCGATGGCGAGGTTGACGAGATTCCACGCGATCCCGTTCCACATCGCCGCGTCGTAGGACCCAGTGGCGTCGAAGATGGCCCCCGCCATCCAGCCGCCGAGCGCCATGCCGACCAGCGTGGAGGACAGCGCGATGCCGACCCGCGTTCCCGCCTGCTCGGGCGGGAAGTATTCGCGCACGATCATCGCGTAGGACGGCACGATGCCGCCCTGGAACAGGCCGAAGACGGCGCTGACCACGTACAGCGCGACCATGCCGTCCGCCGGCAGGAACAGCAGCAGCGCCACCCCCTGCAGCGCCGAGCCGAGCGCCAGCGTGCGCAGCCCGCCGATGCGGTCCATCACCGCGCCGAAGGCCAGGCGGGAGACGATGCCGCAGGCGAGCATGAGCGACAGCATCTCCGCGCCGCGCTGCGCGCCGTAGCCGAGGTCCACGCAATAGGCGACGATGTGGACCTGCGGCATCGCCATCGCGACGCAGCAGGCGATGCCCGCGAAGCCCAGGATCGCCTGCAGCCTATTGGGCGGCAGGCCGAGCGGCATGGCCCCCGGCGAGCCCTTGGCCGCCACCGGGCGCGGCGGCGGCACCGGCGCGCGCGGCCGGAGCGCCAACGCCAGCGGCACCATGGTCAGCAGGCAGGTGGCCCCCATCGCGAGGTGCGCGTGCCGCCAGCCGATCGTGCCGATCCCCCATTGCAGCAGCGGCGGCCAGAGCGTGCCCGCCAGGTAGTTGCCCGACGCCGCGATCGCGACCGCGATGCCGCGGCGGCGGACGAACCAGAGCGAGACGTCGGCGATCAGCGGCCCGAACACCGCCGCCGCGCCGAAGCAGCCCATGAAGACGCCGTAGGCGAGGCCGAAGACGAGCAGGCTCGGCGCCAGCGCCGCCGCGACGCCGCCCACCCCGAGCGAGACCGCGCCGATCAGCACCGGCACCATGACCCCGAAGCGGTCCGCGAGCCGCCCCATCAGAACGCCGCCGACGACGAAGCCGACCATCGTCATGGTGTAGGGCAGCGAGGCGCCGGCCCGCGCCGTGCCGAATTCCGCCTGCACGGCGGGAAGCACCACCACCACCGACCACATCGGCGCGCTGCCGAGCATGGACAGGAGCACGGCGGCCACCAGGCGCAGCCAGGCCGGGCGGCGGTCGGTCACGGCATCGGTCACGGCGGTCCTGTTCCTCCCGGGCGGCGGAGCATGGCAGGCGCGGCCGGCGGTCGCCATGGGGCGCGCGTCATGGCGCCATGCGGGCCCGTCGGGTCAGGGCCAGGCGGCGCAGGCCTCCCAGCCGATCTCTCGCGCCTGCGCTTCGGCGCCCGCGACCCATTCGGCCACCAGCGGATGCGCCAGCACGGCATCGGCATAGGCCTGCGCATCCGGCGCCAGCACCACGGAATAGGTGCGGAAGCGCGACGCCATCGGCGCCCACATCGCATCCGCGAAATTGAAGCGCGCGCCGAATAGGTACGGCCCGCCCGCGCCCCAGGCGGCGCGGGTGTCGCGCCAGGATCGCTGCACCCGCGCGACCTGCGCCTCCACCCCCGGCCGGCCGAGCAGCTTCGCATTGGACGGGATGCCGTTCGCGATCGGCCAGCGCTTGACCAGGTTCATCGGCATCGCGGCGCGGAGTTCGGCGAAATGCGCGTGCATCTCGGCCGCCGACATGCGCGCGGCGGTGCGCGCGCGGAGGTCCTGGGGCCAGATGTCGCAGCCCGGCGCGCGCTCCCACAGGTATTCCGCGATGGCGAGCGTGTCCGTCACGACGAAGCCGTCATCCACCAGCACCGGGATCAGCCCGGTGGGCGAGACCTCCGCCAGCCGCGCCTTGCTGTCGGGGCGGGAGAGAAACAGCGTCTCGGCCTCGAAGGGCAGCCCGGAGAGGCGGCAGGCGAGCCAGCCGCGCATCGTCCAGGTGGAGGACCACTTGGCCCCGATGATCAGCCGCATCATGCACGCACTCCCGTCCGGTGCGGTGATCCTCGCCCGCGGCGCGTCTTGACGCCAGCCGGGCGCCGCCGAACCATCGCTCCCTTAGCCCCAGGGAATCCCGCATGTCCGCACCCGATGTCGCCGCGCGCGTCGCCGCCGCCGCCGAAGCCAGCGGGGAGGCCTCCGTCGCGTTCCTGCGCGACCTGATCCGCCTGCAGCGCGACGGGGAGGATGCGGTGCAGGCGCGCGTCGCCGAAGCCGCCGCGGCTGCGGGATGTGACGTCGAGCGCCGCCGCTACCGCCCGGCCGAGGTCATCCTGCGCGAGGAATTCGCCGATGCTTCGGCCATGGCGAGCGAGGAACGCGTCGCCGTGCTCGCGCGCCTGCCGGGTACGGGCGGCGGGCGCAGCGTGATCTTCTTCGCCCATCCGGACGGGGAGGCCTTCCAGCCCCGGCACGGCTGGGCGCACGACCCCTTCGCGGGGGAGGTGGATGGCGGGCGCATCCATGGCTGGGGCGTGGCGGACGACCTGGCGGGCGTCGCCACCATGGTCGAGGCCGTGCGCGTGCTGCGGGACGCGGGGCTGCGGCCGAAGGGCGACGTGATCCTGGCGAGCACGCCGTCCAAGCGCCATGCGCGCGGCGTGCATGCGCTGCTGCATGGCGGCGTCGGGGCCGATGCCGCGGTCTACCTGCACCCGGCCGAATCCGGCATCGGCATGCGGGAGGTGAAGGCGCTGGCGCCCGGGCAGCTCGTGTTCCGCGTAGTGCTGCGCGGCACCCAGCCGCCGACGCAGGAACCCGGCCACACGGCCTTCGCGCATCTCGCGGTCAATCCAGTGAATTTGGTCCCGCCGGTGATCGCGGCGTTGCGCGCGCTCGACGCAGGGCGCGGCGCGCGGGTGAAGCATCCCGTGCTCGAGACTGCGATCGGACGGTCCACCAACCTGCTGATCGGCGACATCCGCGCGCTCGGCGACGGGCGGGCCTCGCGCGTACCGCCGGCGGTGCAGCTGTCCTGCGCGCTCGCCTTCCCGCCCGGGGAGAAGTTGGCGGATGTCCAGGCCGAGGTAGAGGCCGCGCTGCGCGACGCGGCGGCGGCCGACCCCGCCCTCGGCGCGCATCCCCCGGAGATCGTCTTCCTCTCGGGCGTCACGGGGGCCGAGGTCAGCCAGGACCACGCGCTCTGGCACGCGACCAGCGAGGCGGTACGCCTCGGCACCGGCACGGCGCCCGAGATCAACCCGCTGCACACCTCCTCCGACATCCGCAACCCGATGGTGCAGTCGGGCATTCCCTGCGTCGGCCTCGGGCCGCTCTGCGGCGACCTGACGCAGAATGGCGGGCGCGACGAATGGGTGGATGTGGCCGACTACAAGCGCGGGGTCGCGGTCATCGCGGCGCTGATCGGGCTCTGGTGCGGGGCGGAGGAAGGCTGAGCCGCGGCATCCTCAGGCAGACCGGAGCATCCCGTTCGAAGGCGCCGCTCGGCAGGCCGGTCGAGACCCTGGGTTCGGGCG
Organism: Roseomonas sp. HF4; assembly: GCF_005222755.1. Taxonomy (GTDB): domain Bacteria; phylum Pseudomonadota; class Alphaproteobacteria; order Acetobacterales; family Acetobacteraceae; genus Neoroseomonas. The sequence continues at coordinate 60,546 of NZ_STGD01000014.1, read as the reverse complement.
CCTCGCGCCGGCGTCGGGTCGGGGGCGTTGCCTTGCGTGCCCAGGCGCGCCCGCAGCGACTGCAGCCGGAACGCGGGGAAGAAGGTGGGGGGAGGAGAACCTCCCCCGAGCCCCCTCCCTTCTTTGCCACTTGGCGTCGGCCGTGGAATGTCGGCGCCAAGCGGACACTTCGAATAACCTGCCGATCGGGTGCGTCTGACGGGCGTCGCGGTTTTGGCGCAGGTGAGCGTACGTCGATGGGCTGCTGCTTGGGGGCGGGAGCCGCCTTTCTGGCGTTCCTGGCGCCTGGGCCTTTGACGCGGCCACGCCCCTCCCTTCGATCCAGACCGGGCGGCGCATGTTGTAGCCGAGGTTGGCCAGCGTGATCCGCGCGGTGGCGCGGACCAGGCCGATGCCGCGCACGATCACGCCCATGCGGCGCTTCTCGGTGGCGAAAACATGCTCGACCAGGCTGCGCACCCGCGCTCGCGTGGCATTGCCGCGCGATATGTACGCTGGCATGAGCCATCCGCCGGATTTGGCGCGCTGGAACTCGGGCACGAGGCCGCGCCGGTCCAGCAGTTCCACGTTGGCCTTGCCGCGATAGGCGGTGTCGGCCCAGACCCCTCTGGCCGTGTTGTTCGGATCCAGCACCACGCCGAGTTGGCTGCCATCGTGCCGCGCTGCATGCGTGACGCTGAACCGGCGGATGAAGCCGTGCCCGCGATCGATGCCGAGATGATTCTTGTAGCCGAACATCGACACCGCGATCTCGGCCGCGGCCAGACGCTGGGCGCCACCCTCGGGCGGCGTGGCCCTGCGGCCGCGCTTATTGGTCCAGCGGCCATCACGGTCGATCTGCCGCGCGCGTGCCTTCGAGCAACCCTCCGGTGTCCCGCCATCTCGCAGCGTCGCCTTCTCCTCCTTGGTCAGGCGAGGTCGCCGGGCCTCGACAACGGTGGGATCCACGATCTGCCCGCCGCACGCCCGCGCGAGATGCCGTGGGAAGCCACTGCATCAGTTACGCGGCAGGCGGGCGACCGAAGGGGCGTCAGGATTCTGCGCCCGATGCCGCAGCAGGTGGTCGGCCAGGACCAGGGCCAGCATGGCCTCCCCCACCGGCACGGCCCGGATGCCGACGCAGGGGTCGTGGCGGCCCTTGGTCAGCACCTCGACCTCATGGCCGTGGCGGTCCACCGCGGCGCGCGGCGTCAGGATGGAACTGGTGGGCTTCACCGCGAAGCGCGCGACGATGGGCTGGCCAGTGCTGATGCCGCCCAGGATCCCGCCGGCATGGTTCGACTGGAAGGCCACAGTGCCGTCCGCGTTCATGCGCATCTCGTCGGCATTGTCGGCGCCGGTCAGGGTGGCGGCGCCGAAGCCGTCGCCGATCTCGACGCCCTTCACGGCGTTGATGGACATCAGCGCGGCGGCGAGGTCGGCGTCGAGCTTGCCGTAGATCGGCGCGCCCAGGCCGGGGGGGACGCCCTCCGCCACGACCTCGATGACGGCGCCGACGGAATTGCCGGATTTGCGCAGGTCGAGCAGCCGTTCCTCCCACCGCGCGGCGGCGGCGGGGTCCGGGCAGAAGAAGGCGTTCTGGTCCACCGCGTTCCAGGACCAGTTGGCAGGATCCACCCAGTCGCCGCCCATGGCCACCAGCGCGCCGCGCACGCGAACCTCAGGGCCCAGCACCTTGCGCGCGACGGCGCCGGCGGCGACGCGCATCGCCGTCTCCCGCGCGGAGGACCGTCCGCCGCCGCGATAGTCGCGGATGCCGTATTTCAGTTCGTAGGTCAGGTCGGCATGGCCGGGGCGGAAGCGCTCGGCGATCTCGGAATAGTCCTTCGATCGCTGGTCCGTGTTGTCGATGTGGAGCGCAACGGGCGTGCCGGTGGTCAGGCCCTCGAAGACGCCCGACAGGATGCGGACCTGGTCGGCTTCCTGGCGCTGGGTGACGAATTTCGACTGGCCGGGGCGGCGGCGGTCGAGGAAGGGCTGGATGTCCGCCTCGGTCAGCGCGATCCGCGGGGGAACGCCGTCGACCACGCAGCCGATGGCGGGGCCGTGGGATTCGCCCCAGGTGGTGACGCGCAGCAGGTGGCCGAAGGTGTTGTGGGACATGGGAAGGTCAGGCGGCGGGCCGGCGCACCAGCGCCAAGGCCGCGCCCAGCGCGCAAAGCATGGCGCCCGACCCCTGCCGCAGCCGCAGCAGCAGCCCGGGCCGGGCCGAAAGCCCCCGCCGGATGCCGCCCGCGCCCAGGGCGACAAGGATGTCGACCCCCGTGTTGAGCGCTACCGAGACAAGGCCCAACACGATGAACTGCACCGCCACGTGGCCCGCCGCCGGGTCGACGAATTGCGGCACGAAGGCCAGGAAGAAGGCGGCCGTCTTCGGATTCAAGGCCTCGACCGCGATGCCCTCCCGGAAGGCGCGCCCGGGCGCGCCGCCTCGCGTCTGCTCCGCCGGCAGGGACACCGAAGCGTGGCGCGCTTCGCGGAAGGTGCGGATGCCGATCCAGACGAGATACGTCGCCCCCGCCAGTTTCACGACGAGGAACGCCTCGGCGCTCGCAAGCACCAGCGCCGAGACGCCGACCGCGCCGGCCCCCACATGGACCATGCCGCCGAGACCGGTGCCGAGCGACGACGCGACGCCCTCCGCACGGCCACCCGCCAGGCTGCGGGCGGCGACGTAGAAGATGCCGGGCCCGGGTGTCACCGCCAGCAGCAGCGCCGCCGCGGCGTAGATCAGCAGCGCGGTCGGGTCCACCATGGCCGACCCTCAGCCCTTCTCCACCGTGATATCCGGCGCATCCGGGTTCTTCATGCCCACGATGTGGTACCCGGAATCGACGTGATGCACCTCGCCCGTCACGCCAGCCGCGAGGTCCGACAGCAGGTACAGCCCCGACCCGCCCACCTCCTCGATCGTCACGTTGCGCCGCAGCGGCGCGTTGTACTGGTTCCACCGCAGGATGTAGCGGAAGTCGCCGATCCCGCTCGCCGCCAGGGTCTTGATCGGCCCGGCCGAGATCGCGTTCACCCGGATGCCGCGCTCACCGAGGTCGGTCGCCATGTAGCGCACGCTGGCTTCCAGCGCGGCCTTGGCCACGCCCATCACGTTGTAGTGCGGCGTCACGCGCTCCGCACCCAGGTAGGACAGCGTCAGCAGCGACCCGCCCGCCTCCATCAGCGCCGCCGCCCGTTGCCCAACCGCGACGAAGGAAAAGCAGGAGATGTCCATCGCCTGCAGGAAGGCCGCCCGCGGCGTGTCGAGATACCGCCCGCGCAGGAACTGCTTGTCGGCGTAGCCGATGGCATGCACCAGGAAGTCGATCTTTCCCCAGGCCTTCTCCACGGCGCCGAAGGCCGCGTCCATCGAGGCATCGTCCGCCACGTCGCAGGGCAGCACGAGCGAGGAACCGACGCTGTCCGCCAGCGGCCTGACGCGCTTCTCCAGCGCATCCCCCTGGTAGGTGAAGGCGATCTCGCCGCCCTGCGCGGCGATCGCGCGCGCGATGCCCCAGGCGATCGACCGGTCGTTCGCGACGCCCATGATCACGCCGCGCTTGCCCTGCATGAGGCTGCCGGTGGCGATCCGGGGCTCTGGCGTGGCGTCGTTCATCGCTTGGGGGCCCGTCCGTGGCGAAGCTGGGCGGGCGTGGTGCCATGGCGGCCCCCCGGGAGCAAGTGCTTCCCGCCCCTTGCCGCCCGCCCCCGCGCCCCGATACAGGCAGGGTCAAGGAGCACCGACATGGACGGCACCGCCACCACCGACGACCCGATCGCCATCTTCGAGGCCTGGATGGCCGAGGCCGCGGCGTCGGAACCGAACGACCCCAACGCCGTCTGCCTGGCGACCGCCGCCCCGGACGGCCTGCCCTCGGCGCGCATGGTGCTGCTGAAGGGCATCGATTCCCGCGGCTTCGTCTTCTACACCAACCTCGAGAGCCGAAAGGGCGGCGAGCTCGCGGCCAACCCGCAGGCGGCGCTCTGTTTCCATTGGAAGACGCTGGCCCGCAGCGTGCGGGTCGAAGGCGCGGTCGAGCAGGTCTCCGACGCCGACGCCGATGCCTACTATGCCTCCCGCGCCCGCACCTCCCGCCTCGGCGCCTGGGCGTCGAAGCAGTCCCGGCCGCTGGAATCGCGCTTCGCCCTGGAAAAGGCAGTGGCGGAATACGGACTGCGCTACGCGGTAGGCGAAATTCCGCGGCCGCCTCACTGGTCGGGATTCCGCGTGCTGCCGCGGCGGATCGAGCTTTGGCGCGACATGCCGTTCCGGCTTCATGAACGGCGGGTGTTCCACCGCGACGGCAGCGGGTGGCGGCTCGAGATGCTCTATCCGTGAAGGTCGGGGGAGGAGAACCTCCCCCGATCCCCCTCCCTTCCTTGGAATCCCGCCCGTGATCCAGGGCGGAGCCGCAAAAAAGGTTGAGGGGGGTCTGGGGGGAGAAGTTCTCTTCTCCCCCCAGCCATGACCATTCCCCCATCCCAGGCCGAGGCCGCCGCCTTCCTCGAACGCCTCTCCGGCGCCGCGCCGATCGAGACGCACATCTCGGCCGTCTTCGTCGGCCGCGGCACGGCCTGGAAGATGAAGAAGGCCGTAGCGCTCGGCTTCCTCGACTTCACGCGCATCGAGGACCGCGAACGCTTCTGCCGCCGCGAACTCGACCTCAACCGCCCGCACGCGCCGGGCATCTACCGCGACGTCGTGCCGCTGACGCGCGGCCCCGCCGGCACGCTGCGCGAGGGCGGGGAAGGCGAGGCCGTCGAATGGGTGCTCCGCATGGCGCCGATCCCGGCCGAGGATTTCCTCGACCGCGTCGCGCCCACGCCGGCGCTGCTCGATGCGGTGGCCGACGCCGTCGCGGCCATGCATGCGGCGGCGCCGCGGGCCGACGTCGATGCCCCGGCCGCGCTCGGCGCCATCCTCGAGGGCAATGTCCTCTCGGCCCGCCGCGCCGGCCTGCCGCCCGCGCGGGTCGAGGCCTGGGCGGCGGCGGCGCGGGCCGGGCTCGCACACGCGGCGCCGGCGCTGGCCGCACGCGCCGCGGCGGGCTTCGTGCGCCGCGGCCATGGCGACCTCCACCTCGGCAACATCTGCCTCTGGGATGGCCGGCCGACGCTGTTCGACGCGCTGGAATTCGACGAGGCGCTGGCGACGATCGATGTCGGCTACGACCTCGCCTTCCTGCTGATGGACCTCGACCTGCGGCACGGCCGCGCAGCGGCGAACCGGGTGCTGAACCGCTATGTCGCGCGCACGGGCGATGCAGGCCTCGTGGCCGGCCTGCCGGTCTGGCTCTCGCTGCGCGCCATGATCCGCGCCCATGTGGCGGCGACGCGCGGGGCGGATTCGGCGGCGCTGCTCGCGGCGGCGGAGGCGCATCTGCGCCCCGCGGCTCCGCGCCTGCTGGCGGTGGGCGGCCTGCAGGGCACCGGCAAGTCGACGCTGGCCCGCGCGCTGGCGCCGGCGGTCGGCCGCTGTCCCGGCGCGCTCGTGCTGCGGTCCGACGAGATCCGCAAGCGCCGCTTCGGCGTCGCGCCGGAAGACCGCCTGCCGCCCGAAGCCTATGCCGAGACGGTCAGCCGCGAGGTTCATACCGAGATGTTCGCCGCGGCGCGGACGGCGCTGGCGGGCGGCCAGGCGGTGATCCTCGACGCCGTCTTCCTCGACCCCGCGCAGCGCAGCGCGGCCGAGGCGCCGGCGCGCGAGGCCGGCCTGCCCTTCGACGGGCTCTGGCTCGAGGCGCCGATCGAGACGCTGCGCGCACGCCTGGCCGCGCGGCACGGCGATGCCTCGGACGCCGACGAGGCCGTGCTGCTGCGCGCGGCGGAAGCCGATCCCGGCCCCATCGCCTGGCATCGCATCGCGGCGGATGACGGCGCTCCGCTGGCCGCGGCGCGGGCGATTGGCATCCCGCACCATTCCGTGTGCTAGACTTTTTCTTCCAGACCAAGAAGAACGCAGCACGGAAGGGGAGCTTCACACCATGGCCTATCGTCGGCTTCTGCTGCCACTCACCGGAACCGCCGCCGGGGAGGCCGCGCTCGCCACCGCGCTGATCGCGGCCCGCGCCTGGGGCTCGCACGTCCATTGCCTGCATGTGCGCGTGGACGCCCGCGATGTCGCACCGCTCGCCGGCGAGGGCCTGTCCGGCGCCATGATCGAGGAGATGATGGCCGCGACCGAGCGCGAGAGCGGCGAGCGCGCCGACCGCGTGAGGTCGCTGTTCGACAAGTTCACCGCGGGCCTCGGCGGCGTCACCATGGCCGACAACCCGGACACGGCGGCCAAGTCCGGCGGCCCCACCCTGTCCTTCGAATCGATCGCAGGGCGGGAGGAGGACATCGTCGCGCAGCAGTCGCGCCTCTATGACATGGCAGTGGTGCCGCACCCCGAGGCGGGCGAGGACGTGTCCAGTTCCGACGCGCTGCACGCCATCCTGTTCGATTCCGGCCGCCCGGTGCTGATCGCCCCGCGCGTCGCGCCGGCCGACATCGGCACCAAGGTCTGCGTCGCCTGGAACGGCACGGCCGAGAGCGCAGCCGCCGTCGCCGCCGCCCTGCCCTGGCTGCACAAGGCGAGCGCGGTGCGCATCCTCTGTTCCGACGAATACCAGCGCCGCGGCCCGAAGGCCGAGGGCATCCAGGCCTATCTCCGCTGGCATTCCATCACCGCCGAGATCGTGCCCTTCAAGCCGACGACGCGGGAAGTGGGCGCGGGCCTGCTCGGCGCGGTGCGGGACTTCGAGGCGGACCTGCTCTGCATGGGCGCCTATTCGCATTCCCGCCTGCGCCAGCTCATCCTGGGCGGCGTGACGCGCCACGTGCTCGAGAACGCCGAGATCCCGGTCCTGATGTGCCGCTGAGCGCGGCGTCATCACCGGCGTGAATGGCCGCGATCCGGGCGCCCGCGTGGCGGCCGGGCACGCCCGGCCCTATCTGCCGTGTCGAACGGAGGTCCGCCCGGCGGGCCACAGAGACGGAGCATCCCGATGATCGAGATCCGCCCCTTCGACAGCCTCGGCAAGGCGAATTTCGGCTGGCTGAACGCCAACCACCACTTCTCCTTCGGCCACTACATGGACCCGAAGCGCATGGCCTGGGGCCGGCTGCGCGTCTGGAACGACGATGAGATCGCGCCCGGCAAGGGCTTCGACCCGCACCCGCATCGCGACATGGAGATCATCACCTATGTCCGCGAGGGCGCCATCACGCACCGCGACAACATGGGGAACGAAGGCCGCACGGGAGCGGGCGACGTGCAGATCATGTCCGCCGGCAGCGGCGTGGTGCACGCGGAATACAATCTCGAGCCCACCACCACGCGCATCTTCCAGATCTGGATCATGCCCGACCGCCAGGGCGTGAAGCCCGCCTGGGGCGCCAAGGCCTTCCCGAAGGAGAAGCGCGAGGCCGGGTTCGAAGTGCTCGCCTCCGGCCGGCCGCAGGACGGCGGCAACGGCGCGCTCCCGATCAACGTGGACGGCGCCGTGATGGCCGCCACGCTGGCGAAGGGGCAGACGCTGGTGCAGCCGCTGGCCGCCGGGCGCGCGGCCTACATCGTGCCGGCGAAGGGCGTGGTCACGGTGAACGGGCATGCCGCAGCGGCGCGGGACGGCATCGCGATCCGCGACGAGGCGGAGTTCGCCATCACGGCGTCGGAGGACGCGGAACTCGTGATGGTGGAAGTGGCGGCGGACTGACGGGGAAGGTCGGGGGAGGGGAACCTCCCCCGAACCCCCTCCCTTCTTTGGCACTTGGCGCGGCGTGCAAGGGGGCACTTTCCCGGTCCGGCGCGGCAGGTCTAGCCTCAGGGCAATCCCGGAGGAGCCGCCGATGCCGAGCCTGCCCGACGGCACCCCGATCCCAGCCCTCGGCCAGGGCACCTGGCACATGGGGGACGACCGCCGCGCGCGGGGGCAGGAGGCCGATGCGCTCCGCCTCGGCCTCGACCTCGGCATGACGCTGATCGACACCGCCGAGATGTACGCCGAGGGCGGCGCCGAGGAGGTGGTGGGCGAGGCCATCCGCGGCCGGCGCGACGACGCCTTCCTGGTCTCCAAGGTCTATCCGCACAACGCATCCCGCCGCGGCGCCGTCGCCGCCTGCGAGCGCAGCCTGAAGCGCCTCGGCGTCGAGGCGATCGACCTTTACCTGTTGCACTGGCGCGGCGCCGTGCCGCTGGCCGAGACGGTCGAGGCCTTCGAGGCGCTGCGCGCCGCCGGCAAGATCCGCCGGTGGGGCGTGTCCAACTGCGACGTGGACGACCTCGAGGAGCTCGGCCCAGCGCTGGCCGACTGCGCGACCGACCAAGTGCTCTACAGCCTCGAGCATCGGGGCGTGGAGTTCGACCTGCTGCCCTTCTGCGCCGCGCGGCGCATGCCGGTCATGGCCTATTCGCCGATCGGCCAGGGCGGCAAGCTGCTCCGCCACCGTGCGCTGCACGAGGTGGCGGCCCGGCATGGCGTGACACCTGCGCAGGTGGCGCTGGCCTGGACGCTGCGCGACCCCAACATCGTCAGCATCCCGAAGGCGTCCGACCCGGCGCATGTGCGGCAGAACGCGGCGGCGCGGGACGTCCGGCTGGCGGCAGACGACCTCGCGACGCTCGATGCCGCCTTCGCCCCGCCCGCGCGCAAGCGCGGTCTCGCCATGCTCTAGAAATCACGGTTTCCAAAGGCCCTTCGGCCTTTGGCCGGAGGGGTTCGGGGAGGGCGGAGCCCTCCCTGAGGTCGGCGCGGGGTTCGGGGAGGGCGGATGCCTCCTCGCGGACAGCGCCGTGTTCGGGGAAAGCTGCCCCCCTCTCCGCCGCCCCATCACAGGAACCCGACCGGATCCACGTCCACCTGCACGCGCACATTGCCCGGCACCTGCACCTTCGCGAGCCACGCCTCCAACAGCGGCTGCACCGCGATGTCGCGCCGCGTCCTCAGCAGCAGCCGCCGCCGATGCCGCCCGCGCAGGATGGCGAGTGGCGCCGGTGCCGGACCCAGCACCTCCACCCCCTCCCCGCCCGGCGCCGCCTGGCCCAGGTCGCGCGCCGTCCGGTCCGCCGCGCGCTCGTCCTCGGAGCTCACGACCAGCGCCGCGAGGCGCCCGAAGGGCGGCCAGTGTCCCGGCTTCCGGCCTTCCGCCTCGGCCTCCATGAAGGCGTCGAGGTCGCCGCCGACCAGCGCCTGCATCACCGGATGCTCGGGGGAGAAGGTCTGCAGCAGCACGCGGCCCGGCCGTTCCTCCCGCCCCGCGCGGCCGGCCACCTGGTGCAGCAGCTGCACCGTGCGTTCCGCCGCGCGCAGGTCGCCGCCCGCCAGGCCCAGGTCGGCATCGACCACGCCGACCAGCGTCAGGTGCGGGAAGTGCCAGCCCTTGGCGACGATCTGCGTGCCGATCACGAGGTCGACCTCGCGGTCCTGGATCGCCTTCGCCGCGGCGGCCGCGGCGGCAGGGCCGGGGATGGTGTCCGACGCCATGACCAGCAGCCGCGCCTCGGGCCAGAGCAGGCGCGCTTCCTCCAGCACGCGCTCGACGCCCGGGCCGATCGGCACGGTCGAATGCGCCGCGCCGCAGGACGGGCAGGCCTCAGGGATGGCGTCCACATGGCCGCAATGATGGCATTGCAGGCGGCGGGCGGCGCGGTGCTCGACCAGCCAGGCGGTGCAGTTCGGGCAGCGCATGCGGTGCCCACAGGCGCGGCAGAGCGTCAGCGGCGCATAGCCGCGGCGGTTCAGGAACAGCATCGCCTGCTCGCCACGCGTGAGCGTCTCCGTCACCGCGGCGACCAGCGGCGGGCTCAGGAAGCGCCCACGCTCGGGCGGCGTGCGCCGGAGGTCGACCGCCTCCACCGCCGGCATCTCGGCGCCGCCGTGCCGGGCCGGCAGGTGGACCAGCCCGTAGCGCCCCGTGGCCGCGTTCGTGGTGCTCTCCAGCGAGGGCGTGGCGCTCGCCAGCACGCAGGACGCGGCCGACAGGCGCGCGCGCACCACCGCCATGTCGCGCGCGTGGTAGACGACGCCTTCCTCCTGCTTGAACGCGGTCTCGTGCTCCTCGTCCACCACGATCAGGCCGAGGTCGGGGAAGGGCAGGAACAGCGCGGATCGCGCGCCGACCAGCACCGGCGCCTGCCCTTCCGCCACCGCGCGCCAGGTGTCGCGCCGCGTGCGCGACGTCAGTTCGGAATGCCAGAGCGCCGGTGCCGCGCCGAAGCGCGCGCGGAAGCGGTCGAGCCATTGCGTCGACAGCGCGATCTCCGGCAGCAGCACCAGCGCCTGGCGGCCTTCCCGCAGGCACTGCGCGATGGCCTCGAAATAGACCTCCGTCTTGCCCGATCCGGTGACGCCGGTCAGCAGTGTGGTCGAGAAGGCGCGCGCCGCGACCGACGCGCGGAGCACGGTCGCGGCCTCCTGCTGCTCGGGGCCGAGCGCCGGGCCGGGATGGGCCGGGTCGGGGGCGGCGAAGCGGGACGCGGCGGGCAGCGGCGCGGGCGCGATGAGCCCGGCGTCGGCCATGCCGCGCAGCACGCCGGGCGCGACCTCCGCCGCCGCGGCCAGGTCCGTCCCGGCGCGCGGGGCGCCATCGGCCAGCAGGGCCAGGACGCGGGCGCGGCCGGCCGTGCTTCGCGCCCCCGCCGGCGGGTCCGCGGCGCGGCGCCAGCCGGCGCGGACGGGCGGCGGCTCCAGCGCCGCCGGCACGCTCATCGCCATGCGGAGCACCGCGCCCGGCGGGCTCAGCGTATAGGCCGCGACCCAGTCCACGAAGCGGCGCAGCGTCGCGGCCATGGGCGGCGCGTCGAGCACGCCCCGGATGTCGCGCAGCCGGGATTCGGCGAGGCCGGGGTCCGCCTCGCCATCCCAGACCACGCCCAGCGCCTCCCGCGTGCCGAGCGGCACGGCGACGAAGCAGCCCGGCGCCAGCGCCATCCCCGCGGGCACGCGGTAGTCGTAGGCGTCGGCCAGCGGCAGGGGCAGCAACACGCGCACCCGTGGCGCCGCCGCCACAGCGCCCGACGTCGCGCCGCCCCGCGTGTGCTTCCGGCGCGCCATCAGGTATGGTCCGGCCCGAACCAAGACCGGGGCCGGCGTCCGGCACCCGATTCGCGATCTGGCAGGTCCCACACCATGAAATTCTTCGTCGATACCGCCGAGGTGGCGGACATACGGTCCCTCGCACAGGCCGGCCTCGTGGACGGCGTCACCACCAACCCCTCCCTCGTCGCGAAATCCGGCCGCGACTTCAAGGAGGTGATCGCGGAGATCTGCGCCATCACCGACGGCCCCGTCAGCGCCGAGGTCACCGCCACCGACGCCGCCGGCATGATCGCCGAGGGCAGGGCGCTGCGCGGCATCGCACCCAATGTCGCGGTCAAGGTCCCCCTGACGGAAGCCGGCCTCGTCGCCTGCCGTACGCTGGCCGGCGAAGGGGCGATGGTCAACGTCACGCTCTGCTTCAGCCCGGCGCAGGCGCTGCTGGCGGCCAAGGCGGGCGCCGCCTTCATCTCCCCCTTCGTGGGCCGGCTCGACGACATCTCGACCGACGGCATGCGGCTGATCGCGGACATCGTGCAGATCTACCGCAACTATCCCGCCCTGAAGACCGAAGTCCTGGTCGCCTCCGTGCGCCACCCGATCCACCTGATCGAGGCGGCGAAGATGGGCGCGCATGTCGCGACGCTGCCGCCGGCCGTGATCCGCATGCTGCTGAAGCACCCGCTGACCGACCGCGGCCTCGAGGCCTTCCTGGCCGACTGGGCGAAGACGGGACAATCCATCCTTTGAGCAGCCGCCGCCTCCCCGCCAGGGCTGCCCAGCCGGGCCTCCGGGCGGAGGAGGTGGAGGCGTTCCTCGAGGCCAATCCCGGCTTCCTCGCGGAACGACCCAGCATCTACCGCGCCCTGGTGCCGCCCCGGCGGATCCATGGGGAGGCGCTGGCGGACCACATGGCGGCCATGCTCGAGATGGAACGCACCCGCACCCGGGCCCTCGAGGCCGAGGTCCTGGCCGCGATCGAAGCCGGGCGCGCCGGTGCCGGCCTTTCGGTCCGCATCCGCCTGGCCGTGCTGGCGCTGATGCGGGCACAGGACGTCATGGAGGCCGTGACGCAGGAGATCCCGGCGCTGCTCGGCGTCGAGACCTGCACGCTCGCGGCCGAGCCCGGCATGCGTGCCGGGTTCCTTGTGCTGCCCGCGGGAACGCGGCCCCTGGCCGAAGGCGCGGTGCAGCGGCTGATCGGCCGCGGGCGGGACGCCGTGGTCCGCATCCAGCCGCAGGAGTCGGCGCTGCTGCACAACGAGGCCGCGCCGCTGGTCGTGCGCGACGCCCTGGCCCGCGTGCCGCTGGCGAACGGCCCGCCGGCGCTGATCGCGCTCGGCACGCGGCAGGCGAATGCGCTGCCGGTCCGCCAGAGCGTCGGCGTCCTCGCCTTCCTCGGCCGCGCGGTGGCGGCGGCGCTGTCGCGGTGACGGGCGCGCAGGCGCGCGCGGCCTGGCTCGCCTGGCTGGCCGCCGAACGCCGCGCCAGCCCGAACACGGTCGAGGCCTATGGTGCCGACGCGGCCGAATTCCTGGGTTTCCTGACGCGCCACCTGGGGCAGGAACCAGACCTCGGCGCGCTCGGCGCGATGGTGCCGGCCGATCTGCGCGCCTTCCTGGCGGATCGTGCGGCGGCAGGCGACAGCCCCGCGACGCGCGCGCGGCGGCTCGCAGCGCTGCGCGGCTTCCTGCGCTACCTGACGCGGCACCACGGCATGGCGGCCCTGCCGCTCGGCGCCCTGCGCGGCCCGCGGCCGAAGCCGCCCATCCCGCGCGCGCTGACGGCCGCCGATGCGCGTCGCGTCGCGACCGAGGCAGGGGATGTGCACGCGCTCGGCCGGCGGGAGAAGCCGGCGCTGCAGGCGGCGCGGGAGGTCGCGCTGTTCAGCCTCCTCTACGGCGCGGGGCTGCGGATTGCGGAGGCGCTGGCGCTCGACCTCGCGGATGCGCCTCTGCCGGGCGGCACAGCGGCGCTGCGCGTGCGCGGCAAGGGAGGGAAGGAACGGCTGGTGCCGGTGCTGCCGGCGGTGCGGGACGCCGTCGCGGCCTACCTTACCCAGCGCGGGCCCGGGTCGCCGGCAGAGCCCCTGTTTCTCGGCGCGCGGGGCGGGCGGCTGGATGCCGCGGTGGCGCAGCGCAGCCTGCGCGAATTCCGCCGTCTGGCCGGCCTGCCGGAACACGCGACGCCGCACGCGCTGCGGCATTCCTTCGCGACGCATCTGCTGGGCGGCGGCGCAGACCTGCGGGCAATCCAGGAACTGCTCGGCCATGCAAGCCTGTCCACGACGCAGCGCTATACGGCGGTCGATGCGGCGGGGCTGCTGGCGACGTGGCGTCGCGCGCACCCGCGCGCGCGGGAGTAAAACGGCGCACCCGCGCGCGCGGAAGCAACGCGGCGCACCCACGCGCGCGGAAGCAACGCGGCGCATCCGCGTGCCGGCCGGCGCGGGTGTCGATCGGCCGTGGCGCCCGGAGAGGTGGGGGGAGGCGAACCTCCCCCGATCCCCCTCCCTTCTTTCTCGTTTGGCGCCTGGCCTTCCGGCACGACGCCGGGTTCCAACCGAAGCTTGAGGGGGAATGGGCGCGCGCTCACGCGCCACACGAGCACCGCGCTACCACCCCGCCCGTCTATCCGGCACCATGCCCCGATGCGCCCCACCCGGGGCGCGGGTCAGGACGGAAGCGCCATGTTCGAAGCGGCGGAACTCGACCACAAGGTCACGAAGGCCGACTACAAGCGTGAGGAGCCGGAGCTCCGCCGCGCGCTGCTGCAGGCGCAGCGCGACCTCGGCGCGCAGCAGCGCTTCCCGGTGCTCATCCTGATCGCCGGCATCGAGGGCGCGGGCAAGAGCGAAACGGTCCACCTGCTGAACGAATGGCTTGATCCGCGATTCATCGAGGTGACGGGCTTCGCCCTGCCGACCGAGGAGGAAGCCGCCCATCCGCCGATGTGGCGCTTCTGGCGGGCGCTGCCGCCCAAGGGCCGCATCGGCGTGTTCTTCGGCGCCTGGCAGACGATGCCGATCCTGGAGCGCGTGATGGGCCGCCTCGGCGCCGACGGCTTCGCCGCACGCATGGAGGAGATCCTGCGCCTTGAGCGGATGCTCGCCGAGGAAGGCGTTCTGCTGGTGAAATACTGGTTCCACCTCTCGAAGGGGCAGCAGCGCAAACGCATCCGCGCGCTCGAGAAGGAGAAGGAGACCTCCTGGAAGGTCACGCGCTACGACCGCGCGCTGTTCGAGCGCTACGACGATTTCCGCGCGGTCTGCGACCCCTTCCTGCGCGAGACCTCGACCGGCGAGGCGCCCTGGACGGTGGTTCCGGCGGCGGATGACCGCTACCGGGCGCTGTTCGTCGGGCGCCACCTGCTCGGCACGCTGCGCGCGCGGCTCGACGCGCCGGCGCCGCCGAAGCCGCCGCCGGCCAAGCCCTTCACGGTGCCGCCGCCCGACCGGCTGAACGTGATCCGCGCGCTGACGCTGAGGCAGGAGATGTCGCGCGCCGACTACGACCGCGCGCTCGTCGAGGCGCAGGCGCGGCTCGCGCGCGCCACGCGGCACAAGCGCTACGGGAAGATCAGCGTGATCGGCGTGTTCGAGGGCAACGACGCCGCCGGCAAGGGCGGCGCCGTGCGACGGCTCGGCGCCGCGCTCGACCCGCGCGCCTACCGCATCGTGCCAGTCGCCGCGCCGACCGAGGAAGAACGCGCGCAGCCCTATCTCTGGCGCTTCTGGCGCCATGTGCCGCGGCCCGGACGCCTGACGATCTTCGACCGGTCCTGGTATGGCCGCGTGCTGGTCGAGCGCGTCGAGGGCTTCGCGGCCGAGGCCGACTGGCGCCGCGCCTATGCCGAGATCAACGACTTCGAAGGCCAGCTCGTGACGCACGGCGCCGTGGTCGCCAAGTTCTGGCTCGCCATCAGCAAGGACGAGCAGCACCGCCGTTTCCAGGAACGCGAGGCGACGCCCTTCAAGCGCCACAAGATCACGGAGGAGGACTGGCGCAACCGCGAGAAGTGGGACGCCTACGAGGAAGCGGTCTGCGAGATGGTGGAGCGCACCTCGACCGGCCAGGCGCCCTGGACGCTGGTCGAGGCCGACAACAAGCTGCATGCGCGGGTGAAGGTGGTCACCACCCTCGCCGACATGCTGGAGGCCGCGCTGAAGCGGGCGAAGTGAGCCTCAGGGGATGCCGAGCATGAAGGGCGGCGCCGGATGCGTCTCGAAGCGCACCTCCTTCACGCCGGGAATGCCCTCCGCCAGGACGCGCAGCGCCGCCATCACCTCCGCGCTGCCAAGGAAGCCGTGGAACGACACGACGCCGTCCGCCACCATGGGGAAGACGAAGCGCGTGCTGACCCAGGACTGGTTGCGCATCTCGCGGATCACCTCCCGCCGGATGCGCCCGTCCGAGGCTTCCTCCGCCGAGCCCTCGGCCACCGGCGCCATCACCGCGCGCAGCAGGTC
The DNA here is from genome assembly GCF_005222755.1 of Roseomonas sp. HF4. Classification (GTDB taxonomy): domain Bacteria; phylum Pseudomonadota; class Alphaproteobacteria; order Acetobacterales; family Acetobacteraceae; genus Neoroseomonas. The sequence goes on along the minus strand of NZ_STGD01000014.1, from coordinate 45,069 downwards.
GGCGCGGGACACGACGCCCACCAGGCGGCCGTCCCGCAGCACCGGCACGCGGCGGATGCGGCGCGTCTCCAGGATCTTCGCCACCTCCTCGGCCGTCGCGTCGTCCTCCACTGTGGCGAGGTCGGTCGTCATGACGTCGCGCACGCGCCGGCCATGGGTGCGCGCGTAGCGCAGCGCCTGGTCCGCATTGGCGCCGATCAGCGCGGCGAGGAAGGAGGCGGGCTCGTCCTCCTTCGCCGCCAGGCGGCGCATCAGGTCGCCATCCGTGACGATGCCGAGCAGCCGTCCCTCCCCGTCCACGACGGGCAGGCCGGAGATCGCGCGCTCGGCCATCAGCGAGGCAACCGCCGCGAGCGGCGTGTCGGGCGGCACGGTGACGGGATCGGCGGTCATCAGGTCGCGGGCACGCATGGGGGTCCTCCGGCATCAGGTGGAGGAAAGTTCATCCATGCCGCGCCCGCGCGCCTTGACGCGGATCAAGATTCCGCCGGGTCAGCCGATTTCGATGCGCGCCTCGCGCACGATGCGGCCCATCATCTCCCGCTGCTCCGCGACGAAGCGCGCGAAGGCCGCGGGTTCGGTGCCGACCGGAATGGCGCCGAGCGCGCCGAGCCGCTGCTGCACCGCCGCATCGGCCAGCGCGTGTTTCGCCGCCTCGAACAGTCGCTGCACGACCGGGGCGGGCGTGCCGGCCGGCGCGTACATGCCGTTCCACTCGTTCAGCTCGAAGCCGGGGAAGCCCTGCTCGGCCACCGTCGGCACCTCGGGCAGCGGCGCGATGCGCGTCGCGGTCGAGACGCCGAGCGCCACCAGCCGCCCGTCGCGCACAAGCTGCAGCGTGGAGGAGACGGTGCCGAAGACGAAGGCGATGTTGCCGCCGAGCAGGTCCTGCAGCGCCGGCGTGCCGCCGCGATAGGGCACGTGCGTGAGGTCGAGCCCCGCGCGGTTCAGGAACAGCGCCGAGGCGAGATGCGCCGCCGTCGCGTTGCCGGATGATCCGTAGGACAGCTCCCGCGCCCGCGGCCGCGCCCAGGCGACGAAGTCCTGCACCGTCCGCGCCGGCACCTTGGCTGGGTTCACCGCCAGGATCTGCGGCAGCACCACCACCTGGCTGACCGGCGCGAAGGCTGTCGCGTAGTCGAAGGGCAGGTTGCGGATGAGGTGCGGGTTCACCGTATGCGCCATGGCGTCCACCATGATGGTGTGCCCGTCCGGCGCGCTGCGGGCGAGTTCCGCCGCACCGATCGAGCCGCCGGCGCCGCCGCGGTTCTCGACCACCACGGGCTGGCCGAGGAAGGCGCCCATCGGCACGCCGAGCAGCCGGCTGGTCGTGTCCACGCCGCCGCCCGGCGGATAGGGCGCGATGAGGCGGATCGGGCGCGTGGGGAAGGCCTGCGCGCGGGCCAGCGCGGGCAGGGCGAGGCCAGCGGCGACCAGGGTGCGGCGCGCGATGCGATGGGTCATGTCGGCGTTTCCTTCCCGGTTTCTTGATCGCCATGGCTGTAGAACGTTTTCCGCTGCGCCGAAATCGGCACCGGCCCGAGGCCCATGGATCGCGACCGCGGGGCGGCGCAGAATGGCGGCATGGCCAGGCCATCGCCACCCGCCGCCGACCTGTTCGGCACCACCGAAGCCGCCCCGGCGACCGAGGCCGCCCGCCCGCTCGCGGACCGGCTGCGCCCGCGGACCCTGGCGGAGGTCGTCGGCCAGGATCACCTGCTGGGCGAGGAGGGCAGCATCGCCCGCATGCTCGGCCGCGGGTCGCTGGCATCACTGATCCTCTGGGGGCCGCCCGGCGTCGGCAAGACCACCATCGCGCGGCTGCTGGCGGAAGCGGCGGGGCTGCGCTTCACGGCGCTCTCGGCCGTGTTCTCGGGCGTGGCCGACCTCAAGCGCGCGTTCGACGAGGCCCGGGCGCGCAAGTCCAACGGCCAGGGCACGCTGCTGTTCGTGGACGAGATCCACCGCTTCAACCGCGCCCAGCAGGACGGCTTCCTGCCGGTGGTCGAGGACGGCACCGTGACGCTCATCGGTGCCACGACCGAGAACCCGTCCTTCGCGCTGAACGGCGCGCTGCTGTCGCGCTGCCAGGTGATGGTCCTGAAGCGGCTGGACGATGCGGCGCTCGACCTGCTGCTGGCGCGCGCGGAGGCCGAGACCGGCCGCGCCTTGCCGCTGGACGACGCCGCGCGCGCCACAATGCGCGCCATGGCGGACGGCGACGGGCGCTACCTGCTGAACATGGCCGAGCAGCTGTTCGCCCTGCCGCCGGCGACCGCGCCGCTCGACACCGCGGCGCTGGCGTCGCTGCTGGCGAAGCGCGCCGCGCTCTATGACAAGGATCGGGAGGAGCACTACAACCTCATCTCCGCGCTGCACAAATCCATGCGCGGCAGCGACCCCGACGCGGCGCTCTACTGGTTCGCGCGCATGCTGACGGGCGGCGAGGACCCGCGCTACATCGCCCGCCGCCTGACGCGCTTCGCCGCCGAGGATATCGGCATGGCCGACCCGCGCGCGCTGCCGCTCGCCATCGCGGCGTGGGAGACCTTCGAGCGCATGGGCTCGCCGGAAGGCGAGCTGGCGCTCGCGCAGCTCGTGGTGCACCTGGCGACCGCGCCGAAGTCCAACGCCGTCTACGCCGCCTTCGGCGCGGCGATGCGCGCGGCGAAGGAGACCGGGTCGCTGATGCCGCCCAAGCACATCCTGAATGCGCCGACCAAGCTGATGCAGGAGATCGGCTACGGCAGCGGCTACGAATACGACCATGACGCGGAGGAGGCCTTCTCCGGTCAGGACTACTTCCCGGACGAGATGCGCCGGCAGTCCTTCTACCGCCCGACCGACCGCGGCGCGGAGGCCGCGATCGCCGAGCGCATGGCGCGCTGGGACCAGATGCGGCGGAAGCGGAAGCGCGGCTGATGCCGGGCGTGACGCTCGGCGCCCTGCTGCTGGTCGGCCTCGGCGGCGCGGCGGGTTCGATTCTGCGCTACCTCGCCACCATGGCGGGCTTCGCGCTGTTCGGCACGGGCTTCCCCTGGGGCACGCTGGCGGTGAACATCCTCGGCAGCGCGGCAATCGGCGCCATCGCCGCCGCTGGGCTCGAGGGGCATCTGCGCATGCTGCTGGTGGCGGGCTTCCTCGGCGGCTTCACCACCTTCTCGGCGTATTCGCTGGAGACGACGCTGCTCTGGGAACGCGCGCCGCCGGTCGCGGTGCTCTACGCCGTGCTGTCTGTGGCGCTCGGCGTCGCGGCGTGCCTGGCGGGGGCGTGGATGGTGCGACGCTGAAGGGCGGGGAGAGAAGGGAACTTCTCCCCCCGGACCCCCCTCAACCTTCTTTGGCACCTGGCGCCCGACCTCGCGGGGTCAGTGCCCAATGACAAAGAAGGGAGTAGGCGCGGGGGAGGTTCCCCTCCCCCGCCCTGCTTCACCCCCCGCGCAACGACGCCTGCACCAGCCCATCCAGCGCCTGCAGGAACCGCGACCGCGCCGCCTTGTCGAGCGGCGGCGGCCCGCCGGTCATCATGCCGGCCTCGCGGAGGCTCCGCCCGATCTCGCGGCTCGCCAGCGCGCCGCCGATATTCGTGCTGTCCCAGACGCGCCCGTTCGGCGACAGCGCCTTGGCCGATTTCGCGAGGCAGCGCGCTGCGAGCGGGATGTCGGAGGTCACGCAGACATCGCCGGCGGCGATGTGTTCCACGATCCAGTCGTCGGCGGCATCGGCGCCCTCCCCCACCACGACGATCCGCGCATTGGGCAGCGGCGGCGGCCGCACGCCGCGCGACCCGTTGCCCACGACCACGACCGGCAGGCCGAGCCGGCCCGCGACGCGGTAGGCCTCATCGCGGACGGGACAGGCGTCGCCGTCGATATACAGGGTGGGGGTGCTCAGCGGCCGCCCCACACGCGCGCGGGGACGAAGACCTCGCCCGACATCAGCTTCCGCGCGGTACGCAGCGTGCCGCCGCCCAGCACCTCGACGCCATCGTTGCCGGTGCGGCGGGTGGAGATGACCGCCTCCATCTGCCCGGTCGGGTGCTCAATCGCGATGGTCTCGCGCTCATGCGGCCCGATGCGCGCGAGGCCGTCGGCCACCGTGCCGGGCAGCATGCAGGCGGTCGCGATGCAGATGCCGCCCGTGACCGCCATCGCCTCATGGCACGCGAGCGGCGTGAAGTAGCGCGCCGCGATGCCCTGCCCGCCGGCCGGCTCGGCCACCATGGCGAATTTCGGAATGACGCGGCCCTCGGCGTCGCCCATGCCCATGGCGAGGGACGCCGCGCGGCGGATGCGCTCGATCCGCGCCATGAAGTCGCTGTCGGCGTCGAGGTCCTTCGCCGTCTCGCGCGCCGTCTTGCCGAGGTCGGCCGCGCGCGCGATCACGACCGGCATCGCGACGTCGAGGCACGTGACCTCCACGCCCTCGATCATGTCGCGCGCATTGCCCGTCGGCATAAGGCTGCCGGTCGCGCCGCCCACCGCGTCGGCGAAGTTCAGCACGATCGGCGCCGCGGTGCCCGGCACGCCGGCAATCGCCGTGTCGCCCTCATAGGTCACGGCGCCGCCCGGCGTCTGCACCACCGCCTCGATCAGCGCGCCGGTGTTGACGGCGCGGATGCGCACGCTCGTCTCGCCATCCTGCACGGGCACGAGGCCCTTCTCGATCGCGAAGGGGCCGATGCCGGCCAGCATGTTGCCGCAGGTCGGGCCGAAATCGACGAAGGCCTTGTCGACCGAGACCTGTGCGAACAGGTAGTCGACCTGCTGCTTCTCCCCGGCCGCGGCGGGGGAGACGATGCAGACCTTGCTCGTCAGCGTGGTCGCGCCGCCGAGCCCGTCGATCTGCCGCGCATCCGGGCTGCCCATGGCGGCGAGCAGAACCTGCGAGATCCCTTCGCGGCTGTCCGGCAGGTCCTTCGCCAGGAAATAGGGGCCGCGGCTGGTGCCGCCGCGCATCAGGGTGCAGGGGATCGCGGTCTGGGTCATGGGTCGGGTCTCAGCGAAGGGGCCAGGGCAGGTCGTAGTGCTCCTGCAGCAGGCCGCCGGGGAAGATCAGGTTCAGCGAGGAAGCGAGGATCAGCAGGAAGCCGCAGGCCGCGGCCGTCAACAGCAGCGTCTGGACCCAGCCGCAGCGCGCCACCACGCGCAGGAAGGCCACGAAGAACATCGCCAGCGCCGCGAAGAAGCCGACCAGCAGCGTGAGCGCGAGGAACCCCAGCGCCCAGCCCACGAAGGGCCAGGGCCCGTTGTCGGTCGCCGAGGCCTCCTGGTCGAAGTTCGTGGTGCCCGCGGTGGTCGCGCCGCGCGCCTGGAACACCAGGACCAGCAGCACCGCCGCGGCGCCGAGCGAGCCCACCACCACCGGCATCAGCGCCGCCAGGTAGGAGTTCTTCAGTCCCTCGAGGATGACCCAGCCGAAGAAGACCAGCAACAGGCCGGTGAAGGCGACCTGCGGCAGCATCGAGGTCGCGCGGGATTCGTCGGCCGCGCCCTCGGTGTTCACGTTCGACTGGCTGCGCCGGAGCCCCGCCCAGAGCGAAAGCGCCGTCAGCGCCAGGATGACCAGCGCGACCGGACGCGTCACGAACTCCCAGCCCGAGAACTGCACCGCCTGGTAGAGGTAACGCTCGGCGCCCAGCGACAGCACGAAGCCGATCAGGAAGGCGGGCCGCGACCAGCCGAAGCGGCGCAGGAACAGCCCGAGGATGCCCACCGCGAACAGCGCCATCAGGTCGTAGACGCTCCGCGTCGCCTGGAAGGCGGCGAAGGAGATGACCATGATCATGAAGGGCGCGATCAGCGCGTAGCGGATCGTCGTCAGCTTCGCGATGCCCGGCGCCAGCGCGATGCAGAGCAGCGTGCCGACGAAGTTCGCGATCGCGAGCGACCAGATGATCGTGTAGGTCACGTCGAGGTTGCGGTCCGCCATCGCGGGACCCGGCTGCAGGCCGATCAGGATCATCCCCGCCAGGAAGATCGCCATCGAGCCCGAGCCCGGGATGCCGAACAGCAGCGTCGGCAGCAGCGCGCCGCCCTGCGTCGCGTTGTTCGCGCTCTCGGGCGCGATGACGCCGCGGATCTCCCCCTTGCCGAACTGGGAAGTGTCCTTCGTCGTCTGCATCGCGTGGCTGTAGGCGATCCAGTCCACCACCGAACCGCCGATGCCCGGGATGGCCCCGATCAGCGCCCCGATGCCCGAGCAGCGCAGAACCAGCCAGGGGTTCTTCAGCACGTCCTTGACGCCCTGGATCCAGCCCGTGCCCATCGGGTTGTGCTGCGCGATCGCGCCGCCGCCGCGCAGCAGGTTGAACAGTTCGGGCAGCGCGAAGATGCCGAGGCCCACGATGACGAGCGGCACGCCGTCGCTCAGATAGAGCGTGTCGAAATCCATCCGGTACTCGCCGGTGGCGGGTGCCGCGCCGATCATCCCGAAGGCGAGGCCGAGGCAGGCCGAGGCGACGCCCTTGGCGAGGTTGCCGCCCGACAGCGCCGCCACGGTGGACAGCCCGAACAGCGTTAGCATGAACAGCTCGGCCGAGCCGAACAGCAGGATGATCGGCCGCGCCGCCAGCACCGAGGCGGTCAGCACGATGGCGCCGAAGAAGCCGCCGATCATCGAGGCGAAGAACGCCGCCGAGAGCGCCCGCGCGCCCTCGCCCTTTTGTGCCAGCGGGAAGCCGTCCAGCACCGTCGCCTGGCTGGCCGAGGACCCCGGTATCCCCATCAGGATCGAGGAGAAGGTGTCCGAGGTCGGGATCACCGCCACGAGCCCGATCAGCATGGCCAGCGCCGAGGTCGGGTCCATGCCGTAGATGAAGGGCAGCAGGAGCGACAGCCCGGCGATGCCGCCCAGGCCCGGCAGCACGCCGATCACGAGCCCGACGCTGACGCCCAGCATCATGAACATCATGCGTTCGGGCGTCAGCAGTTCGAACAGCGCGCCGAGGATCACGTCCATCATGGCGAAAGGCCTTTTCCCCGGCGGGCGGCGGACAGAGTCAGAAGCGGGCGTTGTGGTTCTGCGTCAGAAAGGTCCGCACCCACTCCCGCGCCTCGGGCGCGATGGTGGTGGCGGTCGCATAGAGCCGGTCTGCCGCCGGACCCACCGCCTGACGGTAGTCGCCGAGGATGTCGCCGCGCCGCGCGATCAGTTCCGGGTCGGCAACCGCGTCCTGGAAAGCCTTGCGGAAGGCGGCGATGATCGGCGCCGGCGTCTCCTTCGGCAGCACCGCCGGCTTCTGGCCCGCGAAGGCGGCGACGGAGCAGGCAAGGTAGGCCTCGTATTCCTGGCCCGCCGGGTCGCGCCCGTGCATGGCCTTGTAGACCTCCTCGAAGGTCGGGATCTCGGGGAAGGACGGGTCGCGGACGATCTTCCCGTCGTCGTCCTGCACGCCATAGGAGAACAGCGGCACCGCCGCGCCGGACTGGACCATCGGCACCACCTGGGTCAGCCAGGCCGGCGTCGTCTGGTGGTCGATGGACGCATCGCCGCGCTCGAGCGCCAGCCGCGCATCGCCGCGCCCGCGCATGCCGAAGACGTAGCGGACGTTCAGACCGAGCATGTGCAGCGCGAGGATCGGCACGATGTCGAGCCCCGTGGCGCCCTGGCTCGGGAAGACCAGTTCCTTGCCGCGCAGCTGCGCGACCTGGTCGGTACGCGAGATGCCGGTGCGGGAGGAAACGTAGACCACGCCGCCGGTCGGCGAGACGATCAGCGGCGTCCACTTCGCGAAGTCGTAGCGCACGCGCCGGTCGCCCAGCAGGAAGGGCAGCTGCGTGGAGGCCGAGGAGCCGAAGATCGAGGAACCGTCCGGCCGCGCGCGCGCCGCCCAGTCATTGGCGCCCGTGATCGAGCCGCCGCCCGGGACGTTGCGGATGATGACCGTCGGCCGGCCCGGCAGGTGGCGCGACAGGAAGGGGGCCAGGAAGCGCGCCCATACGTCGGACCCGCCCGCCTCGGCGAAGGGGATGACGAATTCGATGGTGCGGCCCGCGAAGTCCACGGGCGCCTGCGCGCGGGCAGGCAGCGCCGCGCCGAGTGCGGCCGCGCCGAGCAGGCCGCGCCGTCCGATGATTGTCATTGCCGTTGTCCTCCCGGAAAGAAAGCGTGGGGCGCGCTCAGAAGCGGACGTTGTGGTTGGTGGTCAGGTACTCGCGCACCCAGCTCCGCGCATCGGCGTCGATCGTTGTCGCGACCTCGTACAGGCGCTGGATGTTGCCACCCACGGCCTGGCGGTACTCGCCGAGCACTTCTCCCTTCCGCGCCTGCAGCTCGGGGTCCGCCACCGCCTGCACGAAGGCCTGGCGATAGGCGGCGACGATGGCGGGCGAGGTCCCGCGCGGCAGCATGGCCGGCTTCTGCGCGGCGAAGCCCGAGCCGAAGAAGGCCAGGTAGGCGTTGAACTCGACGCCGGACGGGCGGCGCCCGTGCATCATCTCGTAGGCTTCGACGAAATGCGGCAGCTCGGGGAAGGTCGGATCCCGTGCGACGTTCCCCGCCTCGTCCAGCACGCCCCAGGAGAACAGCGGCACGACGGTCCGCGCCTCGATCAGCGGGCGCACCTGCGTCAGGAAGGCGGAGGAGGTCTGGTAATCGATCGTCGCCTCGCCGCGTTCGAGCGCGAGCCGCCCCTCGCCGCGCCCGCGCATGCCGAACACGTGCCGCACCTTGAGGCCGAGCAGGTGGAAGGCCAGCATCGGCACGAGGTCGAGCGAGGTCGCGCCCTGGCTGCCATAGACCAGTTCCTGGTCGCGCAGCTTGCCGAGCTCGGACGCATTCGCGACCCCGAAGCGCGTCGGCAGGTACACCACGCCGCCGGTCGGCGAGACGAGCACGGGCGGCATGTTCGCGTAGTCGTAGCGGACGCGCCTGTCGCCCAGCAGGAAGGGGAACTGCGTCGAGCCAGAGGTCCCGATGAAGGTCGAGCCGTCGTTGCGTGCACGCTGGTAGAAGTCGTTCGTGCCCGTGATGGACCCGCCGCCCGGGGCGTTGCGGATGATCACGGTCGGCCGCCCCGGCAGGTTCTTCGCGAGGTAGGGCGCCATGAAGCGGGCCCAGACGTCGCTGCCGCCGCCCTCGGCGAAGGGGATCACCCACTCGATCGTCTTGCCTGCGAAGTCCACGCCCTGCGCCAGCGCGGGCACGGCAAGCATGCCGCTGGCGCCGGCCAGCAGCGAGCGGCGACGGATTTGTGTCATGGTTCGGTGTCCTCCCGTGTCCTGCGCCTGTTACGCGACAAGCGGGCCGCCGCGCAACGGGCGCCGCGGCGCAGCTGCCGCGTGGCGCACCCCCCGCCGGGCGCGGTAGGATGCGCCATGCCCGTCACCACCCGCACCGTCCGCCCCGCCGACGGCGAGATCCGCCTCGACCGCTGGTTCCACCGCCACTTCCCCGCCCTGACGCAGGGCGCGCTGCAGAAGATGCTGCGCACCGGCCAGGTCCGCGTCGACGGACGGCGGGCCGAGGCGAATACGCGCCTCGCCCCCGGCCAGGTCCTGCGCATCCCGCCGATGCCCGACGCGCCGGCGCCGCTTGCCGCGCCGAAGCCGGTCGACCCTCGCGAGGCTGCTTCCCTCGAACGCCTGGTCCTCTACCGCGACGACAGCGTCATCGCGATCGACAAGCCGCAGGGCATGGCGGTTCAGGGCGGGCCGGGCATCGCGAAGCATTTGGACGGCATGCTGGACGCGCTGCGCTTCGGGTCGGAGGACCGCCCGCGCCTCGTGCACCGGCTGGACCGCGACACGACCGGCGTCCTGCTGCTGGCGCGCACGCCGGCGGCGGCCTCGGCGCTCGCGCGCGCCTTCCGCGGGCGCGACACGCAGAAGACCTATTGGGCCATCGTGGTGGGCCGGCCGCATCCGCTGGAGGGGCGGATCAGCATGCCGCTCGCCAAGCACGCCGGCGGCCACGGCGAACGCGTCGTGCCCTCGGATGCGCGGGATGCGGCGCATGCCGTCACGCTGTACCGCACCGTCGACACCGCACAGAAGCGCGCCGCCTGGCTCGAGCTGACGCCGCTGACCGGGCGCACGCACCAGCTGCGCGTGCATTGCGCCTCCGCACTGGCCTGCCCGATCCTCGGCGACGGCAAGTATGGCGGCGCCGCCGCCCATCCCGATGGCTTCGGCGACCGGACCCTGCACCTGCACGCGCGCGCCCTCCGGTTGCCGCACCCCGAGGGCGGCATGCTCGAAGTCGCCGCCCCCCTGCCGCCGCACATGAAGGACACCTTCGTCTTCCTGGGCTTCGACCGGCCGCGAACGCCCCCCTGCCGGCGGGTGCGATAGGGCGGCCGCGATGCGCGCGCTGAAATGGGCCGGGGCGCTGCTGGGCGGGGCGCTGCTGCTGGCCGCGGCCGGCATGGTCGCGCTAGTGCTCGCGCTCGACGCCGGGGCGCTCACGCCGCGCCTCCTCGCCGCCATCGAGGGCGCGACCGGGCGCCGCGCGACGCTCGGCGCCGTCTCGCTCAGCCCGGGCCTCGTGCCGCGCCTCGCGGTCGACGGCGCGACGCTCGCGAACATCGAGGGGGGCTCGCGCCCCGAGATGGCGCGCATCCGCCGCATCGAGGCCAGCGTCGCGCTGCTGCCGCTGCTGCGCGGCGAGGTCGCCTTCGGCCGCATCGCCCTCGACGGCGCGGACATCCTGCTCGAACGGCTCGCGGACGGGCGCGCGAACTGGACCTTCGCGCCGCCTCGCGGCACCACCGCCACCGCGGCACCCGCGCCCGCCGCCGAGGCGACGGCCCCGGCCACACGGCGCGCGGTCTCGGTCGGCGAGGTCGTGCTGACCGACAGCCGCATCGCCCTGCCCGATGCGCGGCTCGGCACCGTGGCGATCCTGCGCCTGACCGCCACGGGGGTCGGCACGGGCGGGCCGGTCGGCCTCGACGCACGCGTGGCCCTGCACGGCGTGCCGCTTGCGATCGAAGCGACGTCAGGCGCCCTGCCGCCACCGCCCGACCTCCCCTGGCCGTTGCGCGCCCGGCTGTCTGCCGGCGCCAACAGCGTCACGGCCGAAGGCGCGCTCGGCGCGCCCTTCGCGCTGGCCGCCACGCTGCCCGAGCCCGCCGCGCTGCTGCCGCTGCTTGCGGCGCTGGCGCCCGGCGCGCCGATGCCGCCCGTGCTGCCGCCGGTCGAGGCGAGCCTCGTCCTCGGCGCCGACCTTGCGCCGCGGGAGATTCGGGTGCGCCTCGGCGCCGCGGACCTCGGCGCGCTGGCACCCGGGCTGCTGCTGACGCGGCTCGAGGCCAGCCTGCCGCACCTTGCGGCGCCCGCCGAGGCCACGGTGGAGGGGAGCCATCGCGGCCTCCCCTTCCGTCTCGCGCTGCGGCTCGACGCGCCGGCCGCCCTGCTGCCGGGCGCGGCGGAGCCGGCGCTGGCCATCGCCGCCGACATCACCGCCGGCGGGGCCACGGCCAATGTTACGGGCCGCATCGCGCGGCCCCGCAGCCTGGAGGATGCGGCCTTCGAGGTCAGCCTCGCCGCGCCGGACCTTGGCGCGCTGGCGGCCGTGCTGCCGGATGCGCCGCCGCTCCGCGACGTGACCGCGACCGCGCGCCTGGCCGCGCCGGGACGCCTGGACGGCACGTGGCGCGTCGCGCCCTTCAGCATCGCCTCGACGGTCCTGTTGGCCGGGGGCGATGTCACGGTCCGCCCCGGGAGCCCTGTCGGCCTCGACGGGCGCGTCGCGGTGGAACGGATCGACCTCGATGCGCTGGGCGAGGCCCTGGCCCGCCGCGAGGCCGCGCAGCCCCGCCCGGCCGCCCCTACACCCGCGCCCCGGGCCGCACCCCCTGCAGCATCGTCGCCGCAGGAGGCGCGTATCATCCCGGATATCCCGCTGCCGCTCGCGATGGCCCGGGTCTTCCGCGGCCGCCTCGACCTCGCCGCCGACCACCTGATCGTGGGCGGCACCGACTGGCGGGGCATGCGGGGGCGGCTGGCGGTCGCGGACGGCAGTGCGCGCCTGACCGACTTCGCCGCCGTCACCCCCGGCGGGCCGGTTCGCGGGGAGGCGACGCTCGATGCCGCCGCTACGCCGCCCGGTCTCGCGCTGGCGCTGCGGAGCGAGGGCGCCGGCCTCGACCTCGCCGCGCTGCGCCGGGCCCGGCAGGAGGCCGCCGGGATCGAGGGCCGGGCGCAGGTCCGCATCGAGGTCCGCGGGCAGGGCGCGACGACGCGCGCCGTGGCCGCCACCCTGACCGGCGAAGCCGGGCTCGCGCTGGCCGATGGCCGCCTCGCGCAGGCGGGCATGTTGCGCCTCGGTCCGGATCTGCTCGGGCTGCTGCTGCCTGGCGCGCCTCAGGACGGGCTCGATCTCCGCTGCCTTGCGGTTCGCCTGTCGGCCGAGGACGGCATGGCGCGGACATCCGCGCTGCTGGTCGAGACCTCGGCCGGGCGGATCGAAGGCGTGGCGGCGGTGAACCTCGCGACCGAGGGGCTGGCGGCGCGGCTGTTGCCCGACGTGACGCTGTTCGGCGTGCGGGTGCGCGCGCCGGTCGGCGTCGGTGGCACGATCTCGACGCCGCGGGTCGGCGTCGAGCCCGGGCGCGCGCTGACGCAGGTGATCGGCGACAAGGTCGCGAACCGGCTGTGGCGCGACCCGACGGTGGAATGGCTGCGCGGGCGGGCGGGCGGCACGACGCCGGCCGGGGACTGCGCGACGCAGCTCCGCATCGCGCGCTTCGGCGCCGACGGGCCGGTGCCCGCGGCGCCGCGCATCGTGCCCGGCGTGCCGCGCGAATTGCAGGGCACGGCGCAGGACGTGCTGCGCGGGCTCGGCGGCCTGCTGGGCGGCGGTGGTCGGCGGTAGGGCGGCGCCCGCCGCCGGCTCGATTCCGCCGGAGCCCGATCTGATCTAGAGAGCCGCCATGAAGCGCTTCTGGGACCATGCCGTCGCGGTGCCGCGACCCGAAGGCGGCCATGCCGTGCTGCTCGACGGCCGCCCGCTCCGCCTGCCGGGCGGGCAGCCGCTCACCACCCGCTCCGCCCCGCTGGCCGCGGCCATCGCCGCCGAATGGCAGGCGGCCGGCGGCGCCCGGGGCGGCGAGATGACGATGGAGGCGGTGCCGCTGACGCGCCTGCTCGGCACGGCGCAGGACCGCGTGGCGCCGGATCCTTCGGCGATGGTCGAGGGCCTCGCACAATATGGCGGGACCGACCTGCTCTGCTACCGCGCCGAGGACCCGGCGCTGGCGGCGCTGCAGGCCCGGGACTGGCAGCCGCTGCTCGACTGGGCGGCGGACGCGCTCGGCGCGCCGCTCACCGTGACCGCCGGGGTGATGCCGGTGGCGCAGCCGGCGGCGAGCCTCGCCGCACTGCGGGCGGCGGTGGCGCAACATGCCCCCGAGGAACTGGCGGCGCTCGGCGTGGCGGTGCCGGGGCTGGGCAGCCTGGTGCTGGGGCTGGCGATGTCGGCCGGGCGGATCGACGCGACGGCGGCGCAGGCGCTCGCGGCGCTCGACGAGACCTTCCAGGAGGCCCGCTGGGGGGAGGACCCCGAGGCGACCGCGCGGCGCGCGCGGATCGCGGCGGACCTGGCGCTGGCCGAACGCTTCCTCGCGCTGGTGCGGTCATGACGGTGCTGCGGGTCGTCATCGTCGGCCGCGTGCAGGGCGTGGGCTACCGCGACTGGATGGTGCGGGAAGCCGCGCGGCACGGCGTCCGGGGCTGGGTGCGCAACCGGCCCGACGGCACGGTCGAGGCGCTGGTCGCCGGGGAGGAGGAGGCGGTGCAGGCGCTGCTTTCGGCCTGTCGGCGGGGCCCGCTGCTGGCGCGGGTCCACGGGATTGTGGAGGAGGCCGCCGAGCCCCCGGCCGAGCAGGGCTTCCGGCGGGCATAGGGCAGCGCGGGCCGGTGGCCGAAGGGGTGGCGAACCGGTGCCGCCCGACCTACCGGATCGCCATCGCGTTCCCGGGGCTGCCGATGCCGCCGCGCAGATGCAGCGGCGAGGCGGCGAAGAAGGCCGTGCGGCGCCCGGTCTGCGCGCTGTCCTCGGCCAGCGCCTCGAGGTCGAAGAACTCGCCCAGGCAGAGGCCGAGCCGCGCGATCGCGAGGTGCAGCGCCGGCTTCCAAGGAAAGATCGGCCACGCCTCGACCGTCGGGTTGTCGGCGGCGACGGCGGCGATGCCGGCATCCCAAAGGAAGCGCCACATCGGCTCCGCCCCATCGAGGCCCGAATAGTCCCGCGCGCCGCCTTCCCCCTGCAGCAGCAGGTGGCGCGCGGCGACGTCGGGCGCGGCGCGGAAGGCGGCGAGCCAGCCGGTGCGCACCAGCAGGATGTCGCCCGGGCGGAGCGCGACGCCATCGGCCGCGAGGCAGGCCGCGAGGTCCTCGGCCGTCGCGCGCCGCCCGCCCATCGGCCCCCAGTCCCGGCCGGTGCGAGCGAAGTGCCGCGCCAGGTCCGCCATGACGCAGCGCCCCGCGATGCCGTGCGCCAGCGCCTTGTCGATGCCGTTTCGGCTGTCTGCCCCGTGCACGATCGAGGCGAGCGGCGCGTGGTTGTAGAAGCCATGCGTCGGGTCGGCGAAGTGGCTGAGGCCGTCCCATTGCGTGCTCGCCTGCAGCCAGAAGCCGTCCAGGCGGTCGTCGCGGGTCACGCGGCCGGGGTGTTCCTCGGCCACCATCACCGGGTGCGGCGCGTCCCGCCGCCGGTGCGCGCCCGGCAGCGCGGCGCCGAAGGGCTCATCGAGCGGCAGGTTGAGGTTGAATCGGCGGCCGTCGCGGATTTCCTCGCGCGCCGCGGCGACCGTGGCGGCGGTGATCCGGTTCAGCGTGCCCACCTGGTCGTCCGGGCCCCAGGCGCCCCAGGAGAGCGGCAGGCCGGTCGGGTCGCCGGCGGGGCGGGGCAGGTCGTCGTAGCGGGGCGGCATCGTCATGCCGGGCATCCTGCCCGCGGCCGCAGTGCGGCGCCATGCGGCTTGACGCGCACGGCACGGGCCCGCAGACCGCAGGCCATGACAGCAGGGACGGCCGCGAAGGCTCTCGGCGGCGCGGCCGTCGCGGCGCTTCTGGCAATCGGGATCGATGGCACGGTGTTCGGGGTCGCCGTGGCGGGCCGCGAGGTCCAGGGCGCCCCGGCCGCGCTTGCCGGCATCGCGCTCATGGTGCTCGCGGGCGACCCGCGGCAGCTGCCCGCCGCGGCGGGGTGGGTCATGCTCGGCGCGGCCGGCGCGGTGGCGCTGCGGGCCGTCCTCGGCACGCTCGGTGCCGACGGCTGGATGCCGGGCGAGAGCATGTCCGGACCTGCCATCCTTGCCGAGGCCGCCTGGCTCCTGGCCTTCGGCATTCTCGGCTGGCGAGGTGCTTCGCCCGCCCTGCTGGGCCCCGCCCTGGGGGCCTGCGTCGCGACGAGGCGCATCGGCGGCTATGGGCAGGCGCTGGTCCCGGTGATGTGGGAGGACACGTACCGCGACGCCGTGCTCGTCGGCGCGTCGGTCCTCGCCGGCGGGGTGGCCGGCCTTCTCGTGCTGCTGCTGGTGGGCTGGGGGGTCGCGATCCTGGCCCGCCTGCCCGCGCCGCGGGCGGCACCGGGCCGCGTGCTGGCCGCCCTGGCGGCAGCGGCGGCGATCGGGCACATGCTGCGGCTGTGAAACATCATCCTGCGCCACGGCCGGTGCGGCGCACCGCGCCGGCCCCTTCATCCCGTCCCGCGCCACGCGCGCGTGGCGCCGCGGCGGGGTTCGCAGCCGCGGCGCTGGCCCTGCTTGGCGCCGGGGCGGCCCTGGCGCAGCAGGACATCATGGACGTCGTCGGTCAGCCGGTGCTGGCGCTGGCGCAGCGGCCCGAGATGACGACCGTGCTCCGCTTCAATGCGGGCGGCCATCGCGGCGTGCTGGCGGCACGGCTGCGCGACCCGGGGCCGCCCGTGGAGGTCGCCGAGGATCGCTACCTGTTCGGCTGGGGTTGCCGCAGCGAGGGGTGCCGCGAAGGCGGCGCCTTCCTCGGCTTCGACATGCAAGCCGACCGCGTCTACCTGCTGTTGACCGAGCGCGGCAGCGTGCGCCTGTCCGTCCCGCCGGACCCCCAGGCCTGGCCCGAGGCGCTGCGCCCGGGGCTCAGCGCCTTCGTGCCCGCGCTGGGCGAGGCGATGGGGCCGCGGTAGTAGCCGGCAAACGAAAAAGGGGAGGACGCCGGCGTCCTCCCCCTTCGATCAGGTCCTGGCTGCGTGCCGGGGCTCAGCTTTCGGCACTGTCCTCGGCGGCGGCCTCGGGCTTCGGGCCGCTGTCCTGGCCCTTGGCGGCCGGGTTGCGGTCCACCAGTTCGATCACCGCCATGGTCGCGGCGTCGCCATAGCGCACGCCGGCGCGCAGCACGCGGCAATAGCCGCCCTGGCGCGCCTTGTAGCGATCGGCGATCTCGCCGAAGAGCTTGGTCACCACCTTTTCGTCGCGGATCTGCGCGAGCGCCTGGCGGCGCGCATGCAACCCGCCGCGCTTACCGAGCGTGATGATGCGCTCGACATACGGGCGCAGTTCCTTCGCCTTCGGCAGGGTGGTCGTGATCTGCTCGTGCTTCAGAAGCGACGTCGCCATGTTGCGGAACATGGCGAGCCGATGGGACGAGGTGACGCTGAGCTTACGCCCGGCCATTCCGTGACGCATGGTGATCTATCCTTCGTGAGAGCCGTTCGTCAGAACGGCTCTTCGACCTTCTTCGCGAGTTCCTCGATGTTCTCGGGCGGCCAGCCGGTGACGGTCAGGCCGAGCCCGAGGCCCATCGAGGCCAGGACTTCCTTGATCTCGTTCAGCGACTTGCGCCCGAAGTTCGGGGTGCGGAGCATCTCCTGCTCGGTCTTCTGAACCAGGTCGCCGATGTAGACGATGTTGTCGTTCTTCAGGCAGTTCGCGCTGCGGACCGACAGTTCCAGCTCGTCGACCTTGCGCAGTAGGTTGCGGTTGAAAGGCAGGTCGTCGCGGACCTCCTCCTCCACCCGCGCGCGCGGCTCGTCGAAGTTGATCAGGATCTGAAGCTGTTCCTGCAGGATGCGCGCGGCGACGCCGACCGCGTCCTCCGGGGCCAGCGTGCCGTCCGTCTCGACCGTCAGGATCAGCTTGTCGAAATCGGTGCGCTGGCCGACGCGGGTGGGTTCCACGCGATAGGCCACGCGGCGGACGGGCGAGTAGATCGCGTCCACCGGGATCAGGCCGATCGGCGCGTCCTCGGGCCGGTTCTCGGCGGCGGGGACGTATCCCTTGCCGATGTCGACCGTCAGTTCGGCGGACAGCTTCGCCCCGTCGTCGAGCGTGCAGAGCACGAGCTCGGGGTTCGCGATCTCGATGTCGCCGGTGGTCTGGATCTGGCCGGCGGTCACCTCGCCCGGGCCGGTCGCGGTGAGCTGGAGCCGCTTCGGCCCCTCCCCCTGCATCCGGATGGCGAGTTGCTTCACATTGAGGACGATGTCCGTCACGTCCTCGCGCACGCCCTGGATGCTGCTGAATTCATGCAGCACGCCGTCGATGCGGATCGCGGTGACGGACGCGCCCTGGAGCGACGACAGCAGAACGCGGCGCAGCGCGTTGCCGAGGGTCATGCCGAAGCCGCGCTCGAGCGGCTCCAGCACCACGGTCGCGGTGCGCAGCGGGTCCGACCCCATCTCGACGCTCTTTTGCGTCTCGATCAGCGAACGCCAATTCCTCTCGAGCACGATCACTCTCTCCTTTCGGCAGTTCCGGCGGGCAGGCGAGGCGTCGCGATCAGACGCGACGACGCTTCCGCGGCCGGCAGCCGTTGTGCGGGATGGGCGTCACGTCCTTGATGGCGGTGACGTAGAAGCCGACCGCCTGCAGGGCGCGCAGCGCCGATTCGCGGCCCGAGCCGGGGCCGCTCACCATGATTTCGAGCGTTTCCATGCCGTGCTCGCGCGCCTTGCGCCCGGCATCCTCCGCCGCGACCTGCGCCGCGTAGGGGGTGGACTTGCGGCTGCCCTTGAAGCCCTGGGAGCCGGAGGACGACCAGGCGATGGCGTTGCCCTGCGCGTCCGTGATGGTCACGATCGTGTTGTTGAAGGACGCCAGCACATGGGCCACGCCCGAGCTGATGTTCTTCCGTTCCTTGCGCTTGACGGGGCCACGGGCGCCGGCGCGGGGTTCGCGGGCCATCTTACTTCGTCACCTTCTTCTTGCCGGCGATCGCGACCGCCTTGCCCTTGCGCGTGCGGGCATTGGTGTGGGTGCGCTGGCCGCGGGTCGGCAGGCCCTTGCGATGGCGCAGGCCGCGGTAGCAGCCGAGGTCCATCAGGCGCTTGATGTTCATCGCCTGCTCGCGGCGCAGGTCGCCCTCGACGCGGTAGTCGCGGTCGATCATCTCGCGGATGCGCAGGATCTCGTCGTCGGTCAGCTGGTTCACCCGGCGGTCGTCGGGGATGCCGAGCTTGCCGCAGATGTCCTTCGCGTTCTGCGGCCCGATGCCGAAGATGTAGCGAAGGGAAATGAGCACCCGCTTGGTGGTCGGGATGTTCACGCCGGCGATACGCGCCACAGTGCCTCTCCTGGGGCCCAGGCCCCGAAAACCGCCGTCCGGGGCGGGGGGCCCCTCCGGCGCTGGTGAACAAGTCGGTGCGAATAAGTCCGTGCAACGATGAACGGCGGCCGGGGTGACCCCCGCCGCGAGAGCGGGCGATCTAGCCCCGGTCACCCGGTCCGTCAAGCCTTCCCGTTCAGAATGGCGCCGATTGCGCCCGCCACTTGGTCCATCGCGGCCATGCCGTCCACGCCGCTCAGCTTGCCCTGGGCGGCGTAGTAGGGCAGCAGCGGCGCTGTCTGCCGATGATAGGCGTCGAGCCTCGCCGCCACCGTCTCCGCCTTGTCGTCGGCGCGCCGGGTGAATTCCGTCCCGCCGCAATTGTCGCAGATGCCGGGCTGCGCGGTCGGCTTGAAGGTGTCGTGGTAGCCGGCGCCGCAACTGGCGCAGGTGAAGCGGCCGGCGATGCGCTCGACCAGCGCGGCGTCGTCCACCTGCAGTTCGATCACGTGATCGAGCCGCAGGCCCTTCTCGGCCAGCATGCCGTCGAGCGCCTCGGCCTGCGGGACCGTGCGGGGGAAGCCGTCGAGGATGAAGCCCTTGGCGCAGTCGGGCCGCGACACCCGGGCGGCGAGCATGGCGGTGATGACCTCGTCCGGCACCAGGTCGCCGCGCTCCATGATCGCACGGGCACGCAGGCCGATCTCGCTGCCCGACTTCACCTCGGCGCGCAGCATGTCGCCGGTCGAGATCTGGGCGATGCCGCGCGCCTCCTCGAGGCGCTTGGCCTGCGTGCCCTTCCCGGCCCCGGGCGGGCCCAGCAGGATCAGGTTCATCCCTTCGTTCCCCTCCGTCAGCGAGGCCGCGGCATGCCGCGCCCGCCGAGCCTCGCCTTCTTGATCAGGCCTTCATACTGGTGGGCGAACAGGTGCGACTGCACCTGCGACACCGTGTCCATCGTGACCGAGACGATGATCAGCAGGGAGGTGCCGCCGAAGTAGAAGGGCACGCCGTAGTTGCTGATCAGGATCTCGGGGATGATGCAGACGACGCAGAGGTACGTGGCGCCGACCACGGTCAGCCGGGTCAGCACGCGGTCGAGGTAGTCCGCCGTATGCTGCCCCGGGCGGATGCCGGGCACGAAGCCGCCGTACTTCTTCAGGTTGTCCGCCGTCTCGGTCGGGTTGAACACCACGGCCGTGTAGAAGAAGGCGAAGAAGGCGATAAGCGCGAGGTAGAGCGCCATGTAGAGCGGCTGGCCGTGCGCGAGCAGCGCGCCGATGGATTGCAGCCAGCTTTCCTGCGTCGGGTCGGTCGAGAAGCCGGCCAGCGTAGCCGGCAGCAGCAGCAGCGACGAGGCGAAGATCGGCGGGATGACGCCGGCCGTGTTCAGCTTCAGCGGCAGGTGCGTCGCCTCGCCGCTGAACATGCGGTTGCCGACCTGGCGCTTCGGGTACTGCACCGGGATGCGCCGCTGCGCGCGCTCGACGAAGACCACCACGAAGATGATCCCGAGCGCCGCCAGCATGAAGAAGATGATGAAGAAGGTGGACAGCGCCCCCGTCCGCCCGAGTTCAAGCGTGCTGATAAGTGCCGAGGGCAGGTTCGCCACGATGCCCGCGAAGATGATCAGGCTGATGCCGTTGCCGACCCCGCGCGCGGTGATCTGCTCGCCGAGCCACATCAGGAACATCGTCCCGCCGACCAGCGTGATGACGCAGGAGAACCGGAAGAACCAGCCGGGATCGTAGACCGCCGCGCCGAACTGCCCGCGCATCGACTCGAGGCCGATCGCGATGCCCCAGGCCTGGACGATCGCGATGACCAGCGTCAGGTAGCGGGTGTACTGGTTGAGCTTCTTGCGCCCCGCCTCGCCTTCCTTCTTCAGCTGCTCCCAGGCGGGGATGGCCGCCGTCATGAGCTGCACGATGATGGAGGCGCTGATGTAGGGCATGATGTTCAGCGCGAAGACGGTCATGCGCCCGAGCGCGCCGCCCGAGAACATGTCGAACATCGCGAGGATCCCGCCGCCGTGCTGGGCGAGGATCTCCCCCATCACCGCGGCGTCCACGCCGGGGACGGGCACGTAGGTGCCGATGCGGTAGACGATCAGCGCACCCAGCGTGAACCAGATGCGCTTCTTGAGTTCGGTCGCCTTCGCCAGAACCCCGAAATTGAGGCTGGACATCGCCTGCTCGGCCGCCGACGCCATGCAATCCCTCCTGAGCGACTGCGGCGCCCGGGTTCCCCCGCGCGCCGCAGCGAAGACCGGACCCTGACCTAGGCGGATGCCCGGCCAGGGGCAAGGGTCACTCGGACGCGGCCTCGGGGGCCGCCGCGGTGACGGTGACGCTTCCGCCCGCCGCCTCGATCGCAGCGATCGCGGCCGCCGAGGCGCCGGTCACGCTGATGGTGACGGGGCGCTTGATCTCACCCTTGGCCAGCAGGCGCACGCCGGCAAGCTTGGCCGAGGACCGCACCACGCCGGCCGCCTTCAGCGCCGCCTCATCCAGCGGCTGGCCTGCGGGCAGCCGCCCGTCCTCGATCGCCGCGTCGAGCGCGCCGATGTTCAGCACCGCGTAGTCCTTGCGGAAGATGTTCACGAAGCCGCGCTTGGGCATCCGGCGGTAGATCGGCAGCTGGCCGCCCTCGAAGCCGTTGATCGACACGCCGGTGCGCGCCTTCTGGCCCTTCACGCCGCGGCCGGAGGTCTTGCCCTTGCCGGAGCCGATCCCCCGCCCGATGCGCTTGAACTTCGGGCGCGCGCCCTCGTTGTCGCGGATCTCGTTGAGCTTCATGGCGTCAGCCCTCCACCTTCACGAGGTGGGCCACCTTGCGGATCATGCCGCGCACGGCCGGCGTGTCCTCGAGTTCACGGCTCCGGTGACGCTTGTTCAGGCCGAGCCCGATCAGCGTCTCCTTCTGCCCCGGCTTGCGGCCGATCGGGGACCCGAGCTGGGTCACCTTCACGGTCTTCTTCTGCGGATCAGACACTGGTGGCCTCCGTCGCCTCGGGGGCGTCCTTTTTCTGGCCGAGGATGTCGGCGACCTTCTTGCCGCGCCGCGCGGCGACCGCGCGCGGGCTCGTGCAGCGGCCGAGCGCCGCGAAGGTGGCCTTCACCATGTTGTGCGGGTTCGCGCTGCCCAGGCACTTGGCGACCACGTCGCCCATGCCGAGCGTCTCGAACACCGCGCGCATCGGGCCGCCGGCGATGATGCCGGTACCGGCCGGCGCCGCGCGCAGCACGACCCGCCCGGCGCCGTATTCGCCGATCACGTCGTGGTGCAGGGTGCGGCCCTCGCGCATCGGCACGCGGATCATCGTGCGCTTGGCACGCTCCGTCGCCTTGCGGATCGCCTCCGGCACCTCGCGCGCCTTGCCTGCGCCCCAGCCGACGCGGCCCTTCTCGTCGCCCACGACAACCAGCGCGGCGAAGGAGAAGCGACGGCCGCCCTTCACCACCTTGGCGACGCGGTTGATCGTGACGAGCTTGTCCTTCAGCTCGTCGCCATCCTGACGGTCCTGGCGGTTCTCGTTGCTGTCGCGACGGCGGCCGCGGCGCTCGCGCCCGCCCTCGCCACCACCCTCGCCGCCGGACCTCGGTGCATATGCCATGTCTGTCAGCCTCTCAGAACGACAGCCCGCCCTCGCGGGCGCCGTCCGCGAGCGCCTTGACGCGCCCGTGATAGAGATAGGGTCCGCGGTCGAAGACGACTTCCGTCACCCCGGCCGCGATCGCGCGTTCGGCCACGAGCTTGCCGACCGCCGCCGCGGCGTCCTTGTCGGCGCCGGTCTTCAGGCCTTCGCGCATCGGCTTCTCGAGCGACGAGGCCGCGGCCAGGGTGCGGCCCGCCTTGTCGTCGATGACCTGCGCGTAGATGTGCTTGCCCGAGCGGAACACCGACAGGCGCAGGCGCCCGCCGGACTTCTGCCGGAGCTGGAAGCGGAGGCGGCGGCGGCGCCGCGCCTCGAGGTCGAGCTTGCTGGTCATTACTTCTTCTTACCCTCCTTCCGGAGGATCTGCTCGTTCTCGTACTTGACGCCCTTGCCCTTGTAGGGCTCGGGGCCGCGATAGCCGCGGATCTCGGCCGCCACCTGGCCCACCTGGCGCTTGTCGATGCCCTCCACCTTCACGGCGGTCGGCTTCTCGCAGGTGATCTTGATCCCCTGCGGGATCGCGTAGCGGATCTCGTGGCTGTAGCCGAGGTTGAGCACCAGGTCGGAGCCCTGCACCGCGGCACGGTAGCCCGTGCCGTTGATCTCCATCGACTTCGTGAAGCCGGCGGAGACGCCGGTCACCATCGAGTTGATCAGGCTGCGCGTCGTCCCCCACATGGTCCGCGCGCGGCGGTCCGTGCGGCGGGGCGACACGGCGACCTCGTTCGCCCGGATCTCGACATCCACGTCGTCCGTCAGGTCGAGCTTCAGCTCGCCGAGCCGGCCCTTGGCCGTGATGGTGCGGCCCGCCATGGCGAGCGTGACGCCCGACGGCACCGGCACCGGATACTTACCAACGCGAGACATGTGCTTCCAGCCTCCCGTCAGAACACGCGGCAGAGGACTTCGCCGCCGACATTGGCGGCGCGGGCCTCGTTCTCGCTCATCACGCCGCGCGGCGTGGAGAGGATGGAGGTGCCGAGGCCGTTGTAGACCTTGGGCAGCTCCGCGATCTTGGAATAGACGCGCCGGCCGGGCTTGGAGATGCGGGTGATCTCCTTGATGGCAGGCTCGCCCTCCGAGTACTTCAGCTCGATATCGATGAAGCGCACGCCGGGGCGCACTTCCTCGGTGCGCCAGGCGCGGATGTAGCCCTCGCGCTTCAGCGCCTCGAGCACGTTCTCCCGCAGGCGGGACGCCGGCGCCTTGCAGCGCGACTGGCGCGCCGACTGGGCGTTGCGGATGCGGGTGAGCATGTCACCCAGCGGATCGGACATCGACATGGCCGGTCCTTCCTTACCAGCTCGCCTTGACCACGCCCGGGATCTGGCCCTTCGAGGCCAGCTCCCGGAACTGGTTCCGGCAGAGCTTGAACTTGCGGTAGTTGCCGCGGGGGCGCCCGGTCACTTCGCAGCGCAGGCGCACGCGGATCTTGGCGCCGTTGCGGGGAAGCTGTGCGAGCCTGAGCGTCGCCTCGAAGCGCTCCTCCACCGGCAGGTCGCGGTCCATGACCACGGCCTTCAGGGCGGCGCGCTTCGGCGCGTGAAGCTTCGACAGCCTCTCACGACGCTTATTCTTCTCGACAGACGAGGTCTTGGCCATGCCGTCTAGGTCCTCCGGAACCTGCCGGGGTTGCCCCCGGCGGTTTTCCAAAAATCAGTTCTGGAACGGAAGGTCGAAAGCCTTGAGCAGGGCCTTCGCTTCCTTGTCGGTCTTCGCCGTCGTGACAAAGACGATGTCCATGCCGCGGATCGCGTCCACCTTGTCGTAGTTGATCTCGGGGAACACGATCTGCTCCTTGAGGCCGAGGGAGAAATTCCCGCGCCCGTCGAAGCCCTTGTTCCCCGGCAACCCACGGAAGTCGCGCACGCGCGGCAGGGCGATCGTCACGAGCCGGTCGAGGAACTCGTACATCCGCGTCTGGCGCAGCGTCACCTTCGTGCCAATCGCCATGCCCTCGCGGATCTTGAAGCCCGCGATCGCCTTCTTGGCCTTCGTCTTGACCGGCTTCTGCCCGGCGATCGCCGTCAACTCGGCCACGGCCGAGTCGAGCTTCTTCTGGTCCGCGGCGGCTTCGCCCACGCCCATGTTGATGACGATCTTCTGGAGCTTCGGCACTTCCATCGGGTTCTTGTACCCGAACTCCTCGGAGAGGGCGCGACGCACCTCCTCCTCGTAGCGCCGCCGCATGCGCGGCTGTTCCTTCACGTCGGTCATGCGTCGATCACTTCGCCGGAGGCCTTCGCCACCCGGACCTTCTTGCCGTCTTCCAGCACCTTGAAGCCGACGCGCGTCGGCTTGCCGGACTTGGGGTCCAGCAGCGCCAGGTTCGAGAGGTCGACCGACGCCTCGATCTCCTGGATGCCGCCCGGCTTGCCCATGCCCTGCGGCTTCTGGTGCTTCTTCATCAGGTTGATGCCCTGCACGAGCGCACGGCCCGCATCCGGCATCACCCGGATCACCTCGCCCTGGCGGCCCTTGTCCTTGCCCGTGAGGACCTGGACGCGGTCGCCCTTCCTGATCTTGGCGGCCATCACAGCACCTCCGGCGCCAGGGAGATGATCTTCATGAACTTCTTGGCGCGCAGCTCGCGCACCACCGGTCCGAAGATGCGGGTGCCGATCGGCTCGTTCTGCTTGTTGATCAGCACGGCCGCATTGCGGTCGAAGCGGATCACCGTGCCGTCCTGGCGACGCACCGGATAGGCGGTGCGCACGATCACGGCGCGCTCCACGGTCCCTTTCTTCACCTTGCCGCGCGGAATCGCTTCCTTGACGGAGACGACGATGATGTCGCCCACGCCCGCGGTCTTGCGCTTCGACCCGCCCAGCACCTTGATGCACTGGACACGCCGCGCACCGGAATTGTCGGCGACTTCGAGGTTGGATTCGACCTGGATCATCGATCAGGCCTCCGCTGCGCCGAGGAAGGCCGGACGGTCCACCGAGGCGCCGTTGCGCTCGATCACCACCCAGGACTTCGACTTGCTGATCGGGCGGCATTCCTCGATCTGCACCACGTCGCCTTCCTTGCAAAGGTTGGCGTCGTCATGCGCGGCGTACTTCTTCGAGCGCCGGATGAACTTCTTGTAGAGCGGATGCATCACGCGACGCTCGACCAGGACCGTGATGGTCTTGTCCGTCTTGTCGCTGGTGACCCGCCCGGTGAGGACGCGCTTCGGCATGGCCGTCGGTCTCCTCTCAGGCCTTGGTGGCGGAAGCGCGCGCACGCTCCCCGATGATGGTCTTCACCCGCGCGATGTCGCGGCGGACCTGCTTGATGCGCGAAAGCGCCTCAAGCTGGCCGGTCGCGCGCTGGAAACGCAGGTTGAACTGCTCCTTGCGCAGGTCGAGCAGCATGGTGGATAGCTCGTCCGCGGACTTCGCGCGGACATCGCCGATCTTGGTCGCAGGCATCTCAGGCCTCCGCACCCAGGCGGGTGACGAACTTTGTCTTGATCGGCAGCTTCGCCGCGCCGAGGGTCAGCGCCTCGCGCGCCGTCTCGGGCGGGACGCCGTCGATCTCGAACATGACGCGGCCCGGCTTCACGCGGCACACCCAGTATTCGGGCGCGCCCTTGCCGGACCCCATGCGGACTTCCGCGGGCTTGGTCGAGACCGGCACATCCGGGAAGATGCGGATCCAGACGCGGCCCTGGCGCTTCATGGCGCGGGTGATCGCACGGCGCGCGGCCTCGATCTGGCGCGCGGTGACGCGCTCCGGCTCGAGGGCCTTGAGGCCGAAGCCGCCGAAGGACAGCGTGAAGCCGCCCTTCGCCAGGCCGTGGATGCGACCCTTGTGGGCCTTTCGGAACTTGGTGCGCTTAGGTTGCAGCATCGTCCATCACCTTCAGCGCTGCGGCGCCTGCTCGGCGGCGCGCTTGTCTTGCGCCATCGGGTCATGCGCCATGATCTCGCCCTTGAAGATCCACACCTTCACACCGCAGGTGCCATAGGTGGTCTTCGCGGTCGCCGTGCCGTAGTCGATATCGGCGCGCAGGGTGTGCAGGGGCACGCGGCCCTCGCGATACCACTCCATGCGCGCGATCTCGGCCCCGCCCAGGCGGCCCGAGCAGTTGATGCGGATCCCGCCCGCGCCGAGGCGCATGGCGGACTGCACGGCGCGCTTCATCGCGCGGCGGAAGGCCACGCGGCGCTCGAGCTGCTGCGCGATGCTCTCGGCGACCAGCATCGCCTCGATCTCGGGCTTGCGGATCTCGACGATATTGAGCGCCACCTCGGCGTTCGCCATCTTCGCGAGGTCCTTGCGCAGCACCTCGATGTCGGCGCCCTTCTTGCCGATCACGACACCCGGCCGCGCCGCGTGGATCGTCACGCGCGGCTTCTTGGCCGGACGCTCAATCACGATGCGCGACACGCCGGCGCCCTTGAGGCGCTTCTGCAGCGTCTCGCGCAGGCGGAAATCCTCGTGCAGCAGCTTCGCGTAGTCGTTGCCCGCGAACCAGCGGCTGTCCCAGGTCCGGTTGATGCCGAGCCGAAGCCCGATCGGATTGACCTTCTGCCCCATGTTACGCGGCCTCCTGCTCGGCCGCGGCGGCCAGCTGCTGTTCCGCCACCACGATCTTGAGGTGGCTGAACCACTTCTCGACCGTCGACGCGCGGCCGCGGCCGCGCGCATGGAAGCGCTTCATCACCATCGCGCGGCCGACCTCGGCCTTCGAGACGACCAGGCGGTCGACGTCGAGGCTGTGGTTGTTCTCGGCGTTGGCGATCGCGGATTCCAGCGTCTTCTTCACCGTCACCGCGATGCGGCGCTTGGAGAAGGTCAGCTGCGCGACCGCGTCCTGCGCCTTCTTGCCGCGGATCAGCGCGGCGACCAGGTTCAGCTTGCGCGGCGAGACGCGGATGTTCCACGTCACGGCCTGCGCCTCGTGGTCGTCGAGACCCCGGGGATGCTTCGGCTTGCTCATCGGATCAGCCCCGCTTCGCCTTCTTGTCCGACGCATGGCCGGTGAAGGTCCGCGTTGGCGAGAACTCGCCGAACTTGTGGCCCACCATGTTCTCCGTCACCTGCACCGGCAGGAACTTCTTGCCGTTGTAGACGCCGAAGGTCAGGCCCACGAACTGCGGCAGGATCGTCGAGCGGCGCGACCAGATCTTGATGATCTCGTTCCGCGTCGATTCCCGTGCCTTGTCCGCCTTGGCCAGCAGGTAGCCGTCCACGAACGGCCCCTTCCATACGCTGCGCGCCATCGCGATCAGCCCTTCGTCGCGTTGCGGCGGCGGACGATGAGCCCGTCGGTCCGCTTGTTGTTGCGGGTCTTGGCGCCCTTGGTCGGCTTGCCCCAGGGCGTCACGGGATGACGGCCACCGGAGGTCCGGCCCTCACCACCACCATGCGGGTGGTCGATCGGGTTCATCGTCACGCCGCGGTTGTGCGGCTTGCGCCCCAGCCAGCGGCTGCGGCCGGCCTTGCCCAGTTCCTGGTTGCTGTTGTCCGGGTTGGACACCGCACCGATGGAGGCCATGCACTCGGACCGGATGCGGCGCAGCTCGCCGGACTGCAGCTTCACCTGCGCGTAGCCGCCATCCTTGCCGACCAGCTGCGCGAAGGTGCCGGCCGAGCGCACGAGCTTGCCGCCCGCGCCGGGCTTGATCTCGATGTTGTGGATGATCGTGCCGACCGGGATCGCCGCCATCGGCATCGCGTTGCCCGGCTTGATGTCCGCGCGCTCGTCCGCAACCACCGTGTCGCCCACCTTCAGGCGCTGCGGCGCGAGGATATAGGACAGCTCCCCATCCTCGTACTTCACCAGCGCGATGAAGGCCGTGCGGTTCGGATCGTATTCCAGGCGCTCGACCAGGCCCGGCACGCCGAACTTGGTGCGACGCTTGAAATCCACGAGCCGGTAGGACCGCTTGTGTCCGCCGCCGCGGAACCGCACCGTGATGCGACCGTGCTGGTTGCGCCCGCCCGAGGCATGCTTGCCCTCGGTCAGGCCCTTGACCGGCGCGCCCTTCCAGAGCCCGGAGCGATCGATCAGGATCGTCCCGCGCAGGGAGGGCGTGACCGGGTTGAAGTTCTTCAACGCCATGGCTTACGCGAGCCCCGTGGTGAGGTCGATGCTCTGGCCCTCGGCCAGGCGCACCATCGCCTTCTTCCAGTCCGAGCGCTGGCCCGGCCGGTTCTTGAACCGCTTCGACTTGCCCTTGACGACGATCGTGTTGACGCCGAGGACCTTGACGCCGAACAACCCTTCGACCGCCGCCTTGATCTGCGGCTTCGTCGCGTCGGGGGCCACCTTGAAGGTGACCTGGCCGCGCTCGCTGTTCAGCGTCGCCTTCTCCGTCACCAGCGGCGACAGGATGGTCTGGTACATGCGCTCACGGCCGATCACCGGGCGCTTCGCCTTGGGCGCGTCGCTCATGCCAGCCGCTCCTTCAGCGCTTCCACGCCGGCCCGCGTCACAGCGAGCACGTCGTGGTTCAGGATGTCGTAGACATTGGCGCCGATGGTCGGCAGCACCTGCACCTTCGGCAGGTTGCGCACCACGCGGGCGAAGTTCTCGTCCGCCGCGGCATCGACCACCAGCACGCTCTTCCAGCCGAGCGCCTTGACCTTCGCGGCCATCGCGCCGGTCTTGGCGTCCGCCGGCAGCACAGCGTCCTCGAGCACCACGAGCTTGCCCTCGGCGGCCTTCATCGACAGCGCCGAGATGAGCCCGAGCCGGCGCACCTTCTTGTTCAGGCAGTAGCCGTGGTCGCGCACGACCGGGCCATGCACCACGCCGCCCTTGCGGTACTGCGGCGCGCGGAGCGAGCCCTGGCGGGCGTTGCCCGTGCCCTTCTGGCGGTAGGGCTTCTTGGTGGTCCCGGAGACCTCCCCCATGCCCTTGGCCTTGTGGGTGCCGGCGCGGCGCTTGGCGAGCTGCCAATGCACGACGCGCGCCATGATGTCGGCGCGCGGCGCGGCGCCGAACACCGCTTCCGGCAGCTCGATCTCGCCGGCGGCGGCGTTGTCGAGGGTGATGACGTTGATCTGCATCGTCGCCTCGCTCACGCCACGGCCGCGGGGAAGGGCGCATCGGCATGGCGCGCGCGCTTCTCGGCGTCGCGCACCATCACGTAGCCGCCCTTGGAGCCCGGGACCGCGCCCTTGATCAGCAGCAGCCCCTTCTCGGCATCGACGCCCGCCACTTCCAGGTTCTGGGTGGTCACGCGCTCGCCGCCGAGATGGCCCGCCATCTTCTTGTTCTTGAAGGTCTTGCCTGGGTCCTGCCGGTTGCCGGTCGAACCATGCGACCGGTGGCTGACCGAGACGCCGTGCGACGCCTCGAGACCCGCGAAGTTCCAGCGCTTCATGGCACCCGCGAAGCCCTTGCCGACCGTGACGCCCGTCACGTCGACCTTCTGGCCCTTCACGAAATGCGCCGCGCTCAGCACCTTGCCGGGTTCGATCACCGCGTCGCTGCCGACGCGGAACTCGACCACCTTCGTCGGTGCCTCGACCCCGGACTTCGCGAAGTGACCCTTGTTCGCCTTCGAGACGTTCTTGGGCTTCGCCGCGCCGATGCCGAGCTGCACCGCCTCGTACCCGTCCTTCTCCGTCGTGCGCGTCGCAACGACGCGGACGTTGTCCACGTGCAGGAGGGTCACGGGCACGGTCGAGCCGTCCTCGTTGAACAGCCGGGACATGCCCAGCTTCCTCGCGATCAGGCCCGTCCGGCCCGTCTTCGCGGCCATGTCTGTCGTCCTCAGATCTTGATCTCGACGTCCACGCCCGCGGCCAGGTCGAGCTTCATCAGCGCGTCCACGGTCTGCGGGGTGGGGTCGACGATGTCGAGAAGGCGGCGATGGGTCCGGATTTCGAACTGCTCACGCGACTTCTTGTCCACATGCGGGGAACGGTTCACCGTGAACCGCTCGATATGCGTCGGCAGAGGGATCGGGCCCCGCACGCGCGCGCCGGTCCGCTTCGCGGTGTTCACGATCTCCCGCGTGCTGCCGTCGAGCACGCGGTGATCGAACGCCTTGAGGCGGATGCGGATGTTCTGGTTGTCCATGGTACGGGACCCGCGCTCCTGCCGTTACGCCGTGATCTTCGCGACGACGCCGGCGCCGACGGTCCGTCCGCCTTCGCGGATCGCGAAGCGCAGGCCTTCATCCATCGCGATCGGCGCGATCAGCTCCACGTCCATCGACACGTTGTCGCCCGGCATCACCATCTCGACGCCCTCGGGCAGCGAGACAACGCCGGTCACGTCCGTCGTGCGGAAGTAGAACTGCGGACGATAGTTCGTGAAGAACGGCGTATGGCGACCGCCCTCCTCCTTCGTCAGCACGTAGGCCTCGGCCTTGAACTTGTTGTGCGGCTTGATCGAACCAGGCGCCGCCAGCACCTGACCGCGCTCCACGTCCTCGCGCTTCGTGCCGCGCAGCAGCGCGCCGATGTTGTCGCCCGCCTGGCCCTGGTCCAGCAGCTTGCGGAACATCTCGACGCCGGTCACGACCGTCTTCACCGTGGCCTTCAGGCCGACGATCTCGACCTCCTCGCCCACCTTGATGATCCCGCGCTCGACGCGGCCCGTCACCACCGTGCCGCGGCCCGAGATCGAGAACACGTCCTCGACCGGCATCAGGAACGGCTTGTCCACCTCGCGCGCAGGCTGCGGGATGTACGCATCCACCGCCGCCATCAGCTCCAGGATCGCGTTCTCGCCAAGCTCAGGCGACTTGTCCTCCAGCGCCATCAGCGCCGAGCCCTTGATGATCGGGATGTCGTCGCCCGGGAACTGGTAGGACGACAGCAGCTCGCGCACCTCCATCTCGACCAGCTCCAGCAGGTCGGGGTCCGCCATGTCGCACTTGTTCAGGAACACCACCAGCGCAGGCACGCCAACCTGGCGCGCCAGCAGGATGTGCTCGCGCGTCTGCGGCATCGGACCGTCCGCCGCCGACACGACCAGGATCGCGCCGTCCATCTGCGCGGCACCCGTGATCATGTTCTTCACGTAGTCGGCATGGCCCGGGCAATCGACATGCGCGTAGTGCCGGTTCGCCGTCTCGTACTCGACATGCGCCGTCGAGATCGTGATGCCACGAGCCCGCTCCTCCGGCGCCTTGTCGATCTGGTCGTACGCCGTGAACGACGCACCGCCCGACTTGGCAAGAACCTTGGTGATCGCCGCCGTCAGCGACGTCTTGCCATGGTCCACATGCCCGATCGTACCAATGTTGCAGTGCGGCTTGTTACGCTCGAATTTCGCCTTGGCCATCTTCGTCGTTCCCGATCGGGGGTTTCGTTACCAGCGGTAATGGCTGAAGGCCTTGTTCGCCTCCGCCATCCGGTGCGTGTCTTCGCGCTTCTTGACGGCCGAACCGCGGTTGTTCGCCGCGTCCATCAGCTCGCCGGAGAGGCGCTCCTCCATCGTGTTCTCGCCGCGCTTGCGCGCGCTCTCGATCAGCCACCGGATCGCCAGCGCCTGGCGCCGCTCGGGGCGGACCTCGACCGGCACCTGGTAGGTCGCGCCGCCGACGCGGCGGCTGCGGACCTCGACGGCCGGCTTCACGTTGTCCATCGCCTCATGGAACAGGCGCAGCGGATCACCCTGCGGGCCGCTGCGCTTCTTCAGCGTGTCCATGGCAGCGTAGACGATTCGCTCGGCGGTCGACTTCTTGCCGTCGTACATGAGCACGTTCATGAAACGGCTCAGAACGATATCGCCGAACTTCGGATCCGGCAGGACTTCGCGCTTCTCTGCGCGGTGACGACGCGACATCTCTCAGCCCCTCACTTCGGCCGCTTCGCGCCGTACAGCGAACGGCGCTGGCGACGCTTGGCGATGCCCTGGGTGTCGAGCACGCCGCGCAGGATGTGGTAGCGGACGCCCGGAAGGTCCTTCACGCGGCCGCCGCGAATGAGCACGACCGAGTGCTCCTGCAGGTTGTGGCCTTCGCCCGGGATGTAGCTCACGACCTCGAAGCCGTTCGTCAGGCGCACCTTGGCGACCTTGCGAAGCGCCGAGTTCGGCTTCTTCGGCGTGGTCGTGTAGACGCGAGTGCAGACGCCGCGCTTCTGCGGGCTGCCCTTCAGCGCCGGAACCTTGTTCCGGGCCGGCTTCGTCTCACGCCCCTTGGCGATGAGCTGGTTGATCGTCGGCATGACGCCCCTTCGTGACCATTCCGTACAGCTTCGCCAAACGGATGAGCCCGGCAGGCGCGGGAAGTCGCGCCGTCCGGGCGTCCGTCGTGCTGCCGGCCTCAGCCCCTGTAATCCGGGGCGGCGCCGGCGGCGCAGCGTTGTGGACCAAAACCTGACAGGGCGCCGGTATCCGGAACCCTGCCGAGGGGCGGCTATCTACGCCCGCACCCTGCATGAGTCAAGCGCGTGAACCCTCGATTCACGCAAAGGGCCGCCCCTTTCCGGAGGCGGCCCCGAATTGCGCACGTGGCGCCGGCCTATTCCGCCGCGCTGGCGTCCGGCAGGGCGGCCGCAGCGGCCGGCAGGCGGCCCTTGTCGCGCTGCGCGGCCAGGGCGCGCAGGCGGTTCATCACGGACCCCGTGCCCGCCGGGATCAGGCGCCCGACGATCACGTTTTCCTTCAGGCCGGCCAGGTAGTCGACCTTGCCCGCCGTGGCGGCCTCCGTCAGCACCCGGGTCGTCTCCTGGAAGGAGGCGGCCGAGATGAAGGAGGTCGTCTGCAGCGACGCCTTGGTGATGCCCTGCAGCACCGGCTCGGCCACCGCGGGCCGCTCCTTGGCCGCGACCCGCTTCTCGTTCTCGATCTCGAACTCGATGCGGTCCACCTGCTCGCCCACCAGGTAGGTGGTGTCGCCGGGGTCGGTGATCTCCACCTTCTGCAGCATCTGGCGGACGATCACCTCGATGTGCTTGTCGTTGATCTTCACGCCCTGCAGCCGGTAGACCTCCTGGATCTGCTCGACCAGGTAGTCGGCCAGCTTCTCCACGCCGAGGACGCGCAGGATATCGTGCGGCACGCGCGGCCCGTCGACCAGCGGGTCGCCGCGCTTCACGTAGTCGCCTTCCTGCACCGAGACGTGCTTGCCCTTGGGCACGAGGTATTCACGCGCCACGGGGGCTTCGTCGCCGACCTGCTCCGGCACCACCAGGATGCGGCGCTTGGCCTTGTAGTCCTTGCCGAATTCCACGCGACCGTCGATCTCGCTGATGATCGCGTGGTCCTTCGGGCGCCGCGCCTCGAACAGCTCCGCCACGCGCGGCAGGCCGCCCGTGATGTCGCGGGTCTTGGACGATTCGCGCGGCAGGCGTGCCAGCACGTCGCCGGCGGCGACAGGCGCGCCGTTCTCGATCGAAAGGATGGTGCCGGGCGTGAGGAAGTAGATCGCCTCCGTCCCATTCTCGCGCTTGACGACGTTGTTCTTCTCGTCGCGCAGGATCAGGCGCGGGCGGAGGTCGGCCGACTTGCCTGGCGCCTTGTATTCCACGACCTCCTTGAACGAAAGGCCCGTCACCTCGTCCTGGCGGTCGACCAGGGTGACGTTCTCGATCAGGTCCGAGAACTCCACCTTGCCCGCGCGCTCGGTGATGATGGGCAGGGTGAAGGGGTCCCACTCGGCCAGCTTCTGGCCGCGGGTGACCGCGGCGCCGTCCTCGGTCAGCAGGCGGGCGCCGTAGGGCACGCGCTGGCGCGCGCGTTCCCGGCCCATCGCGTCGATCAGGATGATCTCGCAGTTGCGCGACATCACGATCGGATGGTTCTGGCTGTTCGCGACCACCACGCGGTTCAGCACCTTGATGGTGCCATCGCCCGAGGCCTCGACCGCAGATTGCTCGGCACCGCGCTGCGCCGCGCCGCCGATATGGAAGGTGCGCATCGTCAGCTGCGTGCCCGGCTCGCCGATCGACTGGGCGGCGATGACGCCCACCGCCTCGCCGATGTTGACCGGCGTGCCGCGCGCGAGGTCGCGGCCGTAGCAGCGGCCGCAGACGCCCTGGCGCGCGTCGCAGGTCAGCACGGAGCGGATCTTCACCTGCTCCACGCCGGACTGCTCGATGCGCTCGGCCGCCACCTCGTCGATCAGGTCGAGGCGCCGAACGATCATCTCCCCCGTGGCCGGGTCGGCCACGTCTTCCTGCGCGGTGCGCCCGAGGATCCGCTCAGACAGGGAGGAGACGACCTCAGCCCCGTCCATCACGGCCGCGACCGTCAGCCCGCGCTCGGTGCCGCAATCCTGCTCGACGATGATGCAGTCCTGCGCCACGTCCACCAGGCGCCGCGTCAGGTAGCCCGAGTTGGCGGTCTTCAGCGCGGTGTCGGCCAGGCCCTTGCGGGCGCCGTGGGTGGAGTTGAAGTACTCCAGCACCGACAGGCCCTCCTTGAAGTTGGCGATGATCGGCTGCTCGATGATCTCGCCCGAGGGCTTCGCCATCAGGCCGCGCATGCCGGCCAGCTGGCGCATCTGCGCGGGCGAGCCGCGCGCACCGGAATGCGACATCATCCAGACGGAGTTGGTCGGCGTGCCGACCTCCTGCTTCTGGATCTCCTTCATCATCGCGCCGGCGACCTCGTCCGTGCAGCGCGACCAGGCGTCGACCACCTTGTTGTAGCGCTCACCGGCAGTGATGAGGCCGTCGAGGTACTGCTGCTCGAACTCCTTAACCTCGTCCTTGGTCTTGGCGATGGACGCGACCTTGGTGTCCGGCACCACCATGTCGTCCTTGCCGAACGAGATGCCCGCCTTGGCGGCCTGCTTGAAGCCCAGGCCCATGAGGCGGTCGGCGAAGATCACGCTCTCCTTCTGGCCGCAGTGGCGATACACCGCGTCAATTACGTCGGAGACGTTCTTCTTGGTCAGCATCCGGTTGACCAGGCTGTATGGCAACTGCGGATGCAGCGGCAGCAGCGCGCCGATCATCATGCGCCCCGCCGTGGTCAGCACGCGCTCGGTCACCTCCTGGCCGTCCGCGTTCATGGTCCTGCGACGCGCGCGGATCTTGCTGTGCAGCGTGATCGCGCCCGCTTCCAGCGCCTGCTCGATCTCGCCCATGGCGGCGAAGGCAGGCGTGTCCTTCTCCTCGGTCGCCAGGAACTCCGGCGTCTCGAGGGTCAGGTAATAGAGGCCGAGCACGATGTCCTGCGACGGCACGATGATGGGCTTGCCGTTCGCGGGGCTGAGAATGTTGTTCGTCGACATCATCAGCACGCGCGCCTCGAGCTGCGCTTCCAGCGACAGCGGCACGTGCACCGCCATCTGGTCGCCGTCGAAGTCCGCGTTGAACGCGGTGCAGACCAGCGGGTGCAGCTGGATCGCCTTGCCCTCGATCAGCACCGGCTCGAAGGCCTGGATGCCCAGGCGGTGCAGCGTCGGTGCCCGGTTCAGGAACACCGGGTGCTCGCGGATCACCTCCTCGAGGATGTCCCACACCTCGGGACGCTCCTTCTCCACCATCCGCTTCGCGGCCTTGATGGTGGTGGCGTGGCCGTACTTCTCGAGCTTCGAGTAAATGAACGGCTTGAACAGCTCGAGCGCCATCTTCTTGGGCAGCCCGCACTGGTGCAGCTTGAGCTCCGGCCCGACGACGATCACCGAACGACCCGAATAGTCCACACGCTTGCCGAGCAGGTTCTGCCGGAACCGGCCCTGCTTGCCCTTCAGCATGTCGGAGAGCGACTTCAGCGGGCGCTTGTTGGCGCCCGTGATCGCGCGGCCGCGGCGGCCGTTGTCGAACAGGGCGTCGACCGATTCCTGCAGCATGCGCTTCTCGTTGCGCACGATGATGTCCGGCGCGCGCAACTCGATCAGGCGCTTGAGGCGATTGTTACGGTTGATGACCCGGCGATAGAGGTCGTTGAGGTCCGACGTCGCGAAGCGGCCGCCGTCCAGCGGCACCAGCGGGCGCAGCTCGGGCGGGATGACCGGCACGACGTCGAGGATCATCCACTGCGGATGCGCGCCCGATTCGCCGAAGCTCTCGATCAGCTTGAGCCGCTTGACCAGCTTCTTGCGCTTGGCCTCCGACGTCGTCTCCTTCAGGTCGGCGCGCAGCTTCACGCCCTCGGCCTGCAGGTCGATGCCGCCCAGCATCTGCTTCACCGCCTCGGCGCCGATGCCGACGCTGAAGGCGTCCTCGCCGAACTCGTCCATCTTCTGCTGGTACTGGTCCTCGTTCAGCAGCTGATGCAGCTTGAGGTCCGTCAGGCCCGGCTCGAGCACCACGTAGTTCTCGAAGTAGAGGACCTTCTCGAGCTCCTTCAGCGACATGTCGACCATCAGGCCAACGCGCGAGGGCAGCGACTTCAGGAACCAGATGTGCGCGACCGGGGAGGCCAGTTCGATATGGCCCATCCGCTCACGGCGC
This sequence comes from Roseomonas sp. HF4, assembly GCF_005222755.1. Taxonomy (GTDB): domain Bacteria; phylum Pseudomonadota; class Alphaproteobacteria; order Acetobacterales; family Acetobacteraceae; genus Neoroseomonas. The sequence continues at coordinate 8,646 of NZ_STGD01000014.1, read as the reverse complement.
ACCTTGGCCAGCGTCACCTCGACGCCGCACTTCTCGCAGATGATGCCGCGGAACTTCATCCGCTTGTACTTGCCGCACAGGCACTCGTAGTCCTTGATCGGACCGAAGATGCGCGCGCAGAACAGCCCGTCCCTCTCCGGCTTGAAGGTGCGGTAGTTGATGGTCTCGGGCTTCTTGATCTCGCCGTAGGACCAGGACCGGATCTGCTCGGGGGAAGCGATCGTGATCTTGATCTGGTCGAAGGTCATCGCCTGGCCGGTCTGGCCCAGGATCTTCATCAGCTCGTTCATGCGGTCCTCGTGGATGAGGCCGCCGCCGCGGAGGCTCCGCGGCGGCTGAGCGTTTCGAAAGGAAGCGGAGGGCGCCGACGCATCACGTCGGGCGGCTCTCCAGGTCGACATTGAGGCCGAGCGACTTCAGCTCCTTCACCAGCACGTTGAAGGATTCCGGGATGCCCGCCTCGAAATTGTCCTGGTCGCGCACGATCGCCTCGTAGACCTTGGTGCGGCCCGAGACGTCGTCCGACTTCACCGTCAGCATCTCCTGCAGGGTGTAGGCGGCGCCGTAGGCTTCCAGCGCCCAGACCTCCATCTCGCCGAAGCGCTGGCCGCCGAACTGCGCCTTGCCGCCGAGCGGCTGCTGCGTGACCAGCGAATAGGGGCCGATCGAGCGCGCGTGGATCTTGTCGTCCACCAGGTGGTGCAGCTTCAGCATGTAGATGTAGCCGACGGTCACCTTGCGCTCGAACTTCTCGCCCGTGCGGCCGTCATGCAGCCAGACCTGGCCGGAGGTATCGAGGCCCGCCTTCGTCAGCATGCCCTCGATGTCCGCCATGCGCGCACCATCGAAGACCGGCGTCGCGATGGGGATGCCCTTCTTCAGGTTCTCGCCCAGTTCGACCAGCTGCTCGTCGCTCATGGGCGCGATGTCGCGGTCGAAGATCTCGTCGCCATAGACATCCTTGAGCTTCGCCTCGAGCTCGCTGCGCCGGGCGCCGCGATGGCGGTATTCCTCCACCATCTCGCCGACCTGCTTGCCAAGGCTCGCGCAGGCCCAGCCGAGATGCGTCTCGAGGATCTGCCCCACGTTCATGCGCGACGGCACGCCGAGCGGGTTCAGCACGAGATCGACATGGCTGCCATCCTCGAGGAACGGCATGTCCTCGATCGGCACGACGCGGGACACGACGCCCTTGTTGCCGTGCCGGCCGGCCATCTTGTCGCCGGGCTGCAGCTTGCGCTTCACGGCCACGAAGACCTTGACCATCTTCATCACGCCGGGCGGCAGCTCGTCGCCGCGCTGCAGCTTCTCGACCTTGCTCTCGAAGCGCTTCTGCAGGCGCTCGACGGCGGCGTCGAACTCGCGCTTCAGCGCCTCGATCTCGGCCATCGACGCGTCGTCCGACACGCCGATCTGCCGCCAGGTCGCGCGGGCGAACTGGTCCAGCACCTCGTCGGTGATGACGGTGCCGGCCTTGACACCCTTGAAGCCGCCAGACGCCTTCTTGTTCAGCAGCCGCTCGCGCAGCCGGCCGTAGAAGGACCGCTCCTGGATCGCCTTCTCGTCGTCGCGGTCCTTGGCCAGCCGCTCGATCTCGGCGCGCTCGATCGCCTGGGCGCGCTCGTCCTTGTCCACGCCGCGGCGGGAGAAGACGCGCACGTCGACGATGGTGCCCGACACGCCGGGGGGAAGCTTCAGCGAAGTGTCGCGCACGTCCGACGCCTTCTCGCCGAAGATGGCGCGGAGCAGCTTCTCCTCGGGCGTCATCGGGCTCTCGCCCTTGGGCGTCACCTTGCCGACCAGGATGTCGCCCGGGTTCACCTCGGCGCCGATGTAGACGATGCCGGCCTCGTCGAGGTTGCGCAGCGCCTCCTCGCCGACGTTCGGGATGTCTCGGGTGATCTCCTCCTGGCCCAGCTTCGTGTCGCGGGCCATCACCTCGAATTCCTCGATGTGGATCGAGGTGAACACGTCATCCTTCGCGATGCGCTCGCTGATGAGGATGCTGTCCTCGAAGTTGTAGCCGTTCCACGGCATGAAGGCGACGAGCACGTTGCGGCCCAGCGCCAGTTCGCCGAGTTCGGTCGACGGCCCGTCGGCGATGATGTCGCCGCCGATCACCTTGTCGCCCACGCGCACCAGCGGCCGCTGGTTGATGCAGGTCGACTGGTTCGACCGCATGAACTTGCGCAGCCGGTAGATGTCGACGCCGCGCGTCGTGCCGTCGTCGCCGGTCGCGCGCACCACGATGCGGGCGCCGTCGATGCTGTCCACCACGCCGTCGCGGCGCGCGACGATGGTCGCGCCGCTGTCGCGCGCGACCGCCGCCTCCATGCCGGTGCCGACCAGCGGCGCGTCCGCGCGGATCAGCGGCACCGCCTGGCGCTGCATGTTCGAGCCCATCAGCGCGCGGTTGGCGTCGTCGTTCTCGAGGAACGGGATGAGCGCCGCCGCCACCGAGACCAGCTGCTTCGGCGAGACGTCGATCGCCGTCACTTCCTCGGGCTTCACCAGGCGGAAGTCACCGCCCTGGCGCACGCTGACCAGCTCGGAGCGGAACTCGCCGGTCTCGGCGTCCACCTCGGCATCGGCCTGCGCCACGACCAGGCGCTCCTCCTCCATCGCCGAGAGGTAGCGCGGCTGGCCCACTATGCGGCCGTCCTTGACCAGGCGGTACGGCGTCTCGATGAAGCCGTACTTGTTCACCTTGGCGAAGGTCGCGAGGCTGTTGATCAGGCCGATGTTCGGGCCTTCGGGCGTCTCGATCGGGCAGATGCGGCCGTAATGGGTCGGGTGCACGTCGCGCACCTCGAAGCCTGCGCGCTCGCGCGTCAGGCCGCCCGGGCCAAGCGCCGACAGGCGACGCTTGTGCGTCACCTCGGACAGCGGGTTTGTCTGGTCCATGAACTGCGACAGCTGGCTGCTGCCGAAGAACTCGCGCACCGCCGCCGCCGCCGGCTTCGCGTTGATCAGGTCGTGCGGCATGACGGTGTCGATGTCGACCGACCCCATGCGCTCCTTGATCGCGCGCTCCATGCGCAGCAGGCCGACGCGATACTGGTTCTCCATCAGCTCACCGACCGAGCGCACGCGCCGGTTGCCGAGGTTGTCGATGTCGTCGATCTGCCCGCGCCCGTCCTTGAGGTCGAGCAGCACGCGCAGCGTCGAGACTATGTCGTGCTTGCGCAGCGTGCGGACGTGGTCCGGCACCTCGTCGATCGAGAAGCCGAGCCGCATATTCATCTTGACGCGCCCGACGGCCGAGAGGTCGTAGCGCTCGGGATCGAAGAACAGGCCCTTGAACAGCGCTTCCGCGGTCTCCGGCGTCGGCGGCTCGCCCGGGCGCATGACCCGGTAGATGTCCATCAGCGCCTCGTCGCGGTTGGTGTTCTTGTCCACCGCGAGCGTGTTGCGGATCCAGGGGCCGACCGACTGGTCGATGGCCAGCGTCGGCAGGCGATCGAGCCCGGCGGCCTCGATCGCGGCGAGCTTCGGCTCGGTCAGCTCGTCGCCGGCCTCGGCCCAGATCTCGCCGGTCGCGAGGTCCACCAGGTCCTCGGCCACGAAGCGGCCGAGCAGGTCGGCGCGGCCGACCAGCACCTCGGTCGTGCCGGCCTCGGCGATCTTGCGCGCCGTGCGCGGGGTCAGCTTGGCGTCCTTCTCGGCCACGACGAGGCCGGTCCGGGCGTCCACCAGGGGGTCGATCAGCTTGACGCCGCGGAAGGCCTCGGGGTCGAAGGCGCGCGACCAGCCCTTCGGCCCGCGCGAGAACACGACCTGGCCGTAGAAGGCATTCAGGATCTCCTCGGCGTCCATGCCGCGGATCTCGCTGGCCTCGAGGTCACGCCCCGCGGTCGCGGCCTGCTCGCGCAGCGCCTCGGTGCGCAGGCCGTCAAGGGCCAACAGCAGCGTCGTGGTGGGCAGCTTGCGCTTGCGGTCGATGCGGACGTAGCAGATGTCCTTGGCGTCGAATTCGAAGTCGAGCCACGAGCCGCGATAGGGAATGACGCGCGCGGCGAACAGGTACTTGCCGCTGCTGTGGGTCTTGCCCTTGTCGTGGTCGAAGAACACGCCCGGGCTGCGGTGCATCTGCGAGACGATGACGCGCTCGGTGCCGTTGATGATGAAGGTGCCGTTGTCCGTCATGAGCGGCATGTCGCCCATGTAGACATCCTGCTCCTTGATGTCGCGGACGGAGCGGCTGCCCGTGTCCTCGTCCACGTCCCACACGATCAGGCGGAGCCGCACCTTGAGCGGCGCGGCGAAGGTCAGGCCGCGCTGGATGCATTCCTCGACGTCGTACTTCGGCTCCTCGAGCTCGTACTGCACGAATTCGAGCCGGCCGCGGCCGGCGAAATCGTCGATCGGGAAGACGGACTTGAACACCTCCTGCAGGCCGGTGTGCGTCCGGCTGTCCGGGCCCGTCTCCATCTGCAGGAAGGCCTCGTAGGAGGCGCGCTGCACGTCGATGAGGTTCGGCATCGGCGCGACTTCGGGCAGGCGCCCGAAGCTCTTGCGGATCCGCTTGCGCCCCGTGAACGACTTCGTGATAGCGTTCATGCCTGTCCTGCTTCCCTATCTGCTCCGGCCCGAACACCCCGGCCGGCGGGGACTTTTCGCGCTGCCTCGGTCAGGCAACGCAGGAACGGGCGGCGTTGCCGGACCCATCCGGCAACCCCACCCGCACCCGTCCGAACTTGTCCCCCATCCCAGCCCGTCGCCGGACCGGGACGAGGGTCGAGATCACTTGATCTCGACCTTGGCGCCGTTCTCTTCCAGCACCTTCTTCATCTTATCCGCCTCATCCTTGGACACGCCTTCCTTGACGGTCTTCGGCGCGCCCTCGACCAGGTCCTTGGCTTCCTTCAGGCCCAGGCCGGTGATGGTGCGGATCTCCTTGATAACGTTGATCTTCTTGTCGCCGGCGGCGGCAAGGATCACGGTGAACTCGGTCTGCGCCTCGGCGGCCGGGGCGGCAGCCGCGGCGGCCGGCGCGGCGGCAACCGCCACCGGCGCGGCGGCGGAGACGCCCCACTTCTCCTCGAGCATCTTGGAGAGCTCGGCAGCCTCCAGGACGGTCAGGGACGACAGCTCGTCCACCAGCTTCGCGAGATCGGCCATGTCTGTGTGCTCCTCGATCTAATGGCTTGACTTGGGTTCTGCAACTCCCCCGGCGCCGGGTTTTCAACCTGCCGGCGAAACGAATCCGGGGGAAACGGGTTCCGGCCCTCAGGCCGCCTGCGCCTCGTCCTTCTTGGCGTATGCCGCCAGGACCCGCGCCACCTGCCCACCAGGGGCCTGGAGAATGCCTGCGATGCGCGTCGCCGGGGTCTGGATCAGACCAACCAGCTGCGCCCGCAGCGTCTCCAGGGACGGAAGCTCGGCCAACGCCTTGATGCCGGTGGCATCGAGGGTCTGGGTACCGAGCGCACCGCCCAGGACAACGAACTTGTCGTTCGTCTTGGCGAACTCGACCGCGGTCTTCGCCACCGCCACCGGATCCGTCGACCACGCGAGCGCGGTCGGACCCTTCAGCAGCGGCTTGACGCCGTCGAAACGGGTGCCTTCGAGGGCGAGGGTGGCCAGGCGGTTCTTCGCGACCTTGTACGTCGCACCCGCCGCGCGCATCCGGCGACGCAGTTCGCTCACATCCGCGACCGTCAGCCCCTTGTTCTGGGCCACGAGCACGAAGGAGGTCTCTGCGAAGACGGTCGCCAGCGAAGCGACGAACTCACGCTTCTCCGTACGGTCCACTCCACGTCTCCGTCGGTGGCAGATGCCTTCTGGAAGGGCACCGGCCAGTCCACACGGGGGCGCCCGGCACCATGCCGCGCACCCCGGTTCGCCTGTCAGTCCGGAACACCAAGCCAAGCCGTCCCGGGACGCATCCCAGGGCGACATCACCGTGGCATACCGTCTCATCCCTGCCCGGCCTTGGCCGAATCAAGGCCCCGAAGGGCCGCAGGAAGTCTCCGACAGGTATCGGACAAAAGGCCGCAGCCCCTGCCCTGCCCGCCCGACCCCGGAGGGGACGGGCGTATCTCATCAGGCCGAAGCCGAAAGGCTGGCCACATCCACACGCACGCCCGGGCCCATGGTCGAGGACACGGCGACCTTCTTCACGTAGGTCCCCTTCGCCCCGGCCGGCCGCGCGCGCTGGATCGCATCCACGAAGGCGCGCGCATTGGCCAGCAGCGCATCATCGCCGAAGGACGCCTTGCCGATGCCGGCATGCACGATGCCCGCCTTCTCGGCGCGGAATTCCACCTGGCCGGCCTTGGCCGCGGTCACCGCACCCTTCACGTCCATGGTCACGGTGCCGAGCTTCGGGTTCGGCATCAGGCCGCGCGGGCCCAGCACCTTACCGAGGCGGCCCACCAGCGCCATCATGTCCGGCGTCGCGATGCAGCGGTCGAACTCGATCTTGCCGTCCTGCACCAGCGCGGCCAGGTCGTCGGCGCCCACCACGTCGGCACCGGCGGCCAGCGCCTCCTCGGCCTTGGCACCACGCGCGAAGACGCCGACACGCACGGTCTTGCCCGTTCCATGCGGCAGCCCCACCACGCCACGCACCATCTGGTCCGCATGGCGCGGGTCGATGCCGAGGTTCATCGAGATCTCGATCGTCTCGTCGAACTTCGCCTTCGCGGCCGTCTTCGCGAGCTTCACCGCCTCATCCAGCGCATAGGTCTTCTCGCGGTCGAAACCGGCGTAGACGGCCTTCAGGCGCTTGCCCTGCTTCGCCATGGCTCAGCCCTCCACCACGGTGAGGCCCATGGAGCGCGCGGACCCCGCGAGCATCCGCACGGCCGCGTCCACGTCGTTCGCGTTCATGTGCACCATCTTGGTCTTCGCGATCTCGACAAGCTGCGACTTCGTCACGCGGCCGATCGCGGCACCCTTGCCCGGCGCAGTCGAGCCCTTCTCGAGCTTCGCGGCCTTGAGCAGGAAATACGTGTTCGGCGGCGTCTTGGTGATGAAGGAGAAGGTGCGGTCGGTATACGCGGTGATGACGACCGGCGTCGGCGTGCCGGGCTCCATCTGCTGCGTCGCCGCGTTGAATTCCTTCACGAACTGCATGATGTTCAGGCCACGCTGACCGAGCGCGGGCCCGACCGGCGGGGACGGATTGGCCTTCCCGGCCGGGATCTGCAGCTTGATGTAGCCTGCGATCTTCTTCGCCACTGTGGCAGTCCTCTGCTGTTGCCAGAGGCCCGCGGTGCATGCGACCCCGAAGGATCTCCCGCGTTCCCTGAAACGCCGAAGGCCGAGGGACGAACCCCCGGCCGGTCGGCGAGGGCGGGCGTGTAGCGGGGTTGCACGGGCTTGTCCAGGGGGGCGCGCCGCCACGCCACGCGGATTCGTGGAGGGGCTCCGCCCCTCCAAACCACGCCTTCGCTTGGAGGGGCTCCGCCCCTCCAAACCTCCCAGGCCAGGGTTCCACCCTGGACCCGCCAAAGGCCGAAAGGCCTTTGGAAACCGATACCTGGTGCACGGCATCAGCGTTGGCGCCAATGCCGGAGGCCGCCACCGGCTCGGCCGATCAGGCGCGCCAGCGCCGCGAACAGGTCCGCCGGCTGGTTGTGCACGTCCATCAGCGCACATCGGATGCGCGCCTGGAGCGCATTGGACAAATCCGGGTCCGGCAGGTGCTGCGGCGCCGCCGGCAAGGCCTCCAGCACACCCAGGCGCCGCGCCAGCAGGATGCGCGACAAGGACGCCAGGCGCGACACCCGCCGCCAGGCCCGCGCCACACGCCAGGCCAAGGCCTGCCACACCCGATCCGCCCGCCCGCGCCCGGCCACCTCCGTGAGCAACAGGTCGAGATGCCCACTCCGCGACCAGCGCCGCAAGGCACGGGACGCGCTGTAGGGACGGCCATACGCCTCCGGCAGGTCCTTCCAATGCGACCGGCCACAGGCGACCCAAAAGATGGCATCCAAGGTCCGGCGCCGATCCTGCGCCGGACGGCCGGGACGCCCGGCCTCGGGCGGGAGGTGACGGGCGAGGAGGGCGTATTCCGCGTCGGTCAGGGGGCGGAAGGGGTGGGGGGTGATCGGGCGGGGCATGGCGGGCGGTCCGGAGCAGGGATCAGGACCGGGCAGGATATAGGAATTTTTTCTTTTTCTCAAGATGATTCAGGGCGGGGCGGAGGGGCGCCGCCCCTCCGGACCTCCCCGGCAAAGGCCGAAGGGCCTTTGCAAGTGGGAAGTTGGGAGGCGCGAGGGCAGATGATACGATGCCGGGATGGCCGAGACAGATGGAATGGCTACCGCGCGGGAACGGATCTCGCGGGAGGCGGCGGAGAAGACCGGTACTCTGAATCTGCGGGATCTAGGACTGACCGACCTGCCGGCGGAGTTGTTGGCGCTCGATCACCTCCAAGTGCTTCGACTTGGAAGAATGTCGCGGCTTGCAGAGCTGATTGGCCCAAGTTTTGGTGTTAATATGATCACGGGCCGGCTCGACGGGTTGTCGCGCTTGACCTCACTCGTCGGCCTCGATCTGTCGGGGTTGGGCTTGAGCGGGGACTGTCAGGAATTCCGTGTGTGGCCGGTCGGTTGAACGACACGGTCAGGCCATGGCTTTGGTGAAGCGTTCGCCGAACAGGACGGCGAACTGGGCCTTGGCCATGGACCACTCACG